>CAVWME010000019.1:0-92719 GCA_963755935.1 uncultured Gammaproteobacteria bacterium | reverse complement strand
CTTGGCCGGATCGTAGCCCTCGCGCACCAGCTCGAGCTTGCGCGGCTTGAACGTTCCCGTGAGATCGAGCGCCGGCACGAGTCGCACAAACACCGGTCGTGCGTAGACCGGCAGCTGCGCGGCGATATGCGCGCGGAATAGCCCGAGATCGAAAAGCTCGTCGACGACCAGTGCGGCCATGCCGGCTCGACCTTCGGTGCCCGGTACGGCAATCCCGAAGACGACGCCGTCGAGTACGTGCGGCGCCCCCGTCAATGCGCCGAGGACCTCCGCCGTCGAGACATTCTCGCCCTTCCAGCGAAAGGTCTCGCCAAGGCGGTCCACGAAGTAGTAAAAGCCGGCGGCATCGCGCCGCATGAGATCGCCCGTGCGATACCAGGCGTCCCCGGCCTTGAAGACATTGCGCAGCACCTTTCGCTCCGAGGCCGACGTATCCGCATAGCCCTCGAACCGCCCGGCGCGTGCACCCCCCTCGGCCGGGATGAGTCCGACCGCCTCGCCCACCTCGTCGGCGGCGCAAGGCTCGCAAAAGCCGTCGGCGCCGCGCAGCAGCTCGCCGGTGTCAGGCGTCACACGCAGCAGCGCAACCGGCAGCCGATGCGAGAGAAACGACGGGATACGCCCGATCGAGCCCGGCTTGCCTTCGCAGTTGTAGATGGAGAACGTGCCCTCGGTCGAGGCGTAATACTCGAGAATGCGCGGAATGCGGAACCGCGTCTTGAAGGCGTTCCAGACCTCCGGGCGCAGGCCATTGCCGCAAGCGAGGCGCAGCGAATGCAGGGTCTCGACCGGTTGCGCCGGCGCGTTCACCAGGTAACGGCACAGCTCGCCAATGTACTGAAACAGCGTGCAGCGCTCGTCCTTGACGTCGCGCCAAAAATCCGAGGCCGAGAATCTCGGGCGGATCACGACCGATCCGCCGCTCGCAAGCAGCGCGCCGACCGCAACCACCCCGCCGACGCTGTGATAGAGCGGCAAACAGTCGTACATCCGATCCTCCGGCCGGGTATCCATCAAGCCGGCGAACCACTGGCTCCAGCGCATCAGCCGGTAGTGGCTGACGTGCGCCGCCTTGGGCAACCCCGTGGTGCCGGAGGTGTAGATATAGAGCGCCGTAGAGTCGAGCGTCGGCGCCGTATAGGCCCCCGCAGCGGGCGTCTCGCCCGGGAACGCGTCGAGCGCGGCATCGCCGTAGACCCAGACCTCGCAGCCCGCCTCAAGGCGGATCGCAGACAGCCGCGAGGCAAGCTCGGCATCGCTCAATACCACCCGGGGGGCCGCGACCGCGATCGCGTGCGCGAGCGCATCGCCTGACAGGTGGGTGTTGATGAGTGCGACGGTCACCCCGATGCGGGTGAGACCCAGCCAAATGGCCACGTACTCGGCGCAGTTGGGCATGAACAACGCCGCGACCTGTCCGCTCCGTAGGCCTCGCGAGAGACCCCAGTGCGCATACTGATTAGTGCGCGCTGCGAGCTCGGCATAGCTGAACGAGCCTTCGCGCGAGGCAAGCGCCGGAGACTCCCGAAAGGATCGCGCCTGCCGTTCGATGAGCACCGGCAAGGTCAGATACGGGTCGGCTTCGATGGCGGCGGTGCGCTCGAGAGCCCGAATCCAGGCCTCGCGCGCAAGCTTGGCGTCGGCCTGCTCGGCTACGGTCATGGGTGAGCAAGGTAACACGGGCGGCGGCCGGCAGTTCCCACGGGGTGCACCCTGCCCAATATTACAGTTATGTTAATAACTCATAGCATTTTTGTTACAGTTGGGGAACCATCACATGTCATGGGGGCAGGACAAGTGAATACTGTGAACAGCCTTCTTGACCGGCCAAAATCGGGCCCATCGGCCTCGAGCCACGGGCGGGTTTACTGGATCACCGGGCTGTCGAGCGCTGGAAAAACGACGATCGGTCGAGCCCTGTGGCAGCGCCTGCGCGAAGCGGGTCGATCGGCGGTTTTCCTGGACGGTGACATCCTCCGCGAAGTGATTGCCGAGGATCTCGGCCACAGCAGCGACAGCCGCCGAAAATCCGCGATGCGCAACGCACGCTTGTGCCGCATGTTGGCGGCCCAAGGCGAGGATGTCGTGTGCCCGACGATCTCCCTGTTCCACGAGGTGCAGCGCTGGAATCGTGAGCATATTCCAGGCTATTGCGAAATTTACTTACGCGTCCCCATGCAAGAGCTGAGACGCCGCGACGTCAAGGGAATCTATGCCGCCGCGAGCCGGGGAGATATGCGCGATGTGGTGGGGCTGGATGTACCCGCAGAGCTCCCCGAAGCCCCGGACCTGATGCTGGACAATCACGGAGACCTCAAAGCGAATACGGCCGTCGATCGTATCTGGTCCGAATGTGTTCTGAAGGGCCCCACGCCAAAGCGTGCTGCCCCGGCCGTCCGTTTTGGCAGCAAGGCAGAGACGTTGGACGCGCTCATGTTGCGGGTGTCCAAGGCACGTATTCTGCCTCAGGTCAGATTTTCGGTCGGGAACTGGCGCACCGAACGTGAGGCGGTTCTCGACCGAATCGGCGCTGTACCGTGGGGCAAGTCCGCTTTGATCGTCCGCAGCAGTGCGCGCGGCGAGGACGGCCCGCTTGCATCCCAGGCCGGAAAGTATGAGTCCGTGCTCAACGTGGTCGGACGCAGCGCGGCGGCGCAGGCAATCGACCAAGTCATCGCCTCGTTCGACAACGGCGGTCGCGCGAACGACCAGGTTTTCATGCAACCGCTGCTGGCCGAGGTATCGATGGCGGGAGTCGCTTTCTCGCGGCGTCCCAGCGGCGGCGGCCCCTACTACATCGTCAACTACGATTGCACCGGTCAAACCGACACGGTGACCGGCGGCGTCACGGGCAATCTCGAGACGTTCCTTTGCCTCAAGTCCCGGACGGACACTTGCCCAGCCCGGCTGGCGCCGGTGCTTTCTCTGATGGCAGAGCTCGAGACATTGCTTGGCTGCGATTCGATCGATGTCGAATTCGCCGTTTCAGAGGCTGGGCAGCTGTATCTAATGCAGGTGCGTCCCCTAGCAGTCGATCGAAGTCAGGCGGCGGCGGACGGTCAGGTTGACGCTGCGCTTGCAGACATTGCCTGCAAGGTGGAGTTGCTGAGCCGCCCGCACCCGTATTTGCATGGCAGCCGCGCGATCTTCGGTGTCATGCCCGACTGGAATCCGGCCGAGATCATCGGCCTGCGCCCGCTGCCACTCTCGCTCAGTCTTTATCGAGAGCTGATCACCGACGCGATATGGGCTTATCAGCGCGACAACTACGGCTACAAGAATCTGCGCAGTTTCCCGCTGCTCGTCAGTTTTCATGGCTTGCCTTACATCGACGTGCGGGTCAGCTTCAACTCTTTCGTGCCACGCGATGTGCCCAACGATCTCGCGGGCCGGCTGGTCAACTATTACATCGATCGGCTGCTCGCCGAACCGCAACTGCATGACAAGGTCGAGTTCGAGATCATCTTCTCCTGTTATACGCTCGACCTGCCGGAGCGCCTGGGCCGTTTGAAGGAAGCCGGCTTTTCAGACTCCGATCTGTCGGAGCTTTCGGGGGCTCTGCGCCGCCTGACCAACAGGATCATGCACGGTGACTCCGCATTGTGGCGCCGCGACCGCGCCAAAGTCGACTTGCTGGCTCAACGTCTGCCCACCATCTGCGGAGCCAAGATCGACAAGGTCAGCCGCATCTATTGGCTGCTGGAGGACTGCAAGCGCTACGGGACACTGCCGTTCGCGGGCCTGGCTCGCGCCGGATTCATCGCCGTACAATTATTGCAATCCTTCGTCGCCGCGGGGGTGCTGAGCGCCGAGGAGCACGCCGCTTTCATGTCCAGCGTCGACACGGTCGGCTCGCGCATCGGTCACGATTTCGCGGCCCTGCCCAAGGCGGAGTTTTTGGCGCGCTACGGCCATCTGCGCCCCGGCACCTACGACATCCTTTCGCCGCGTTACGACGAGGCGCCCGAGTTCTATTTCGACTGGTCGAGCGCCGGCGCGACGGCCCCCCCGCAAGGGCGCTTTACGCTGGCCATCGAACAGTTGCGGCGCATCGAGCTTCTGATCAAGCAGCATGAGCTCGAGATTGACGTTCTGAGCCTGCTCGAGTTCATCAAGGCCGGCATCGAGGGGCGCGAGTTTGCCAAGTTTGTCTTTACGCGAAGCCTGAGCGATGCCCTGCGGCTCATCGGCCAACTCGGAGCGGAATACGGACTCAGCACCGAGGATTGCGCTTATCTGGACTACGATGCCATCCGTGCGCTGTACAGCGAGAGCGGATCCGTGCGCACGCGGCTCCTCGAGAGTGTGGCGCGCGGCCGCGAGCGTCACGCCCTCACGCGCAATCTCGTGCTTCCTCCCATCATCGATTCGCCGGAGGACGTCTTTGCATTCCATCTTGCCGCCGAGTCAGCCGAATTTCATTACCCGCAAGAGCGTATCGGCGCCGGTGGCCTCGATCACCGATCCGCCGGAGCAATTTGCGGGACGAATCCTGTTCGTGCCGAGTGCCGACCCTGGGTTCGACTGGATATTCACCCGAGGAATCACCGGCTTCATTACGCAGTTCGGTGGCGCGAACTCGCACATGGCCATCCGCGCCGGCGAACTTGGAATTCCTGCGGTCATAGGCGCCGGCGAGTGCTTATTCGACAAGTGGCGGACCGCGAAGAAACTTTGCCTGGACTGCAGCAACCAAAAAGTCACGGCGCTCGCTTGAAGAGAGTCGCGATCACGCAGCGCGTCGCCCGGGAGGAGCAGCACGGCGAGCGGCGCGATTGCTTGGATCAGGCATGGTCGCGATTCCTGTCCGCATGTGGATTGCTGCCGATCATCGTTCCCAACGTCCCCGATGTCGCGCTTGAGCTGTGCAATTCCTCCGAAGTCATCGGCGTGGTGCTGACCGGCGGGAATGATTTGGTGAGCGTCGGTGGGGATGCACCCGAGCGCGACGCCACCGAGAACGCGCTCGTCGAGATGGCCGAATCCAACTCGCTGCCGATCATTGGCGTGTGTCGCGGTATGCAGCTGTTGCAACAACGTTGCGGCGTCGCACTGCGGCGAGTGGCCGGGCACGTCAGCCCGCGACAAGCCATCCGGATCTTCGGCGAGCCGGCCCTGGTGAATAGCTATCACAATTATGGCGCGACCGAGACGCTCTCGCCTCTCGAGGTGTGGGCGGTGGCCGACGACGGTGTGATCAAGGCGGTTCGACGCTCGGATTACCCCGCCATCGGCATCATGTGGCATCCCGAGCGCATGTCACCGTTTGCAACTGCCGACATCGCGCTGTTCCGCGACATCTTTCGAGTGAGCTGATGCGTGCACTTGATCCTTGCCGCGGGACGCGGGAGCCGCATGGGTGCCCTCGGGGACGATCGCCCTAAGTGCCTGGTTGAGCTCGAGGGCCACCCATTGCTCGAGCGACAGATTGCCGCGCTGCGCGGCGGCGGCGCCACCGACATCGGCATCGTGCGTGGATATCGCGCCGGACATGCTGAGCGCGCCGGGCATCAGATTTTTCGACAATCACGCGGTGGGCCGAGACCAACATGGTGATGTCGTTGGCGGCCGCCGCGGAATGGCTGCGCTCGGCGCCCACCATCGTGAGCTACGCCGACATCTTCTATCGGAGCGAGTTGGTGAGAGGGCTTGCACAAGCGCCCGAGGCTCTGGTGATCACTTACGATCGCTCCTGGCATCAACTTTGGTCGCGGCGGTTCGTCGATCCGCTATCCGATGCCGAAACGTTCCGCACCGATGCGGACGGCGCGCTGCTCGAGATTGGCGGGAAAACCAATCGCATCGAGGAGATTCAAGGCCAGTACATGGGGCTGCTGAAATTTACGCCGGCTGCGTGGCATGCGGTGGAAGCTCTGCTCGCCGGCCTCGATACAACGGTGCGGGATCGACTCGATATGACCGGCCTTCTGCGCAGGCTCCTCGCCGCGAACGCACTGCGCATCGGCACACACGCGACCGACGGCCAGTGGGGCGAGATCGATAATCCGGGAGATGTCGAGCTCTATCGGCACATGGTGAGTCAGGGGGAACTCGTGCTGGAATCTCCGCTAAGCGGCGGTGCTTGATCAGTCATTGCGCGCGCCAGCTGGAACGGCACGCAAGTCACGGAGCGAAATCGAATAGATCGCCCTGAAGAGGCGAAGGGAGAGAAAAATGAGACTACCGGTTGCGATCAGCCAACCGATCGAATTCGCAGAGAATTCCGATCCTCTACTGCAACGCGCGCGCACGTCCTATTTGAATGAGTGGTGCCGCGTGGAAGTGCAGACTCCGGCCAAGCTGGACTTCGTGGCGCAGTACGACCTCGAGGGCATGAATCGAGCCGTCACTATCTGTCACTGGGGACGCAGTGGCTCATTTCTTCTGTCGAGCTATCTCGACGGTCATCCGGATCTCCTGTCCCTGCCCGCGGGCAATGGCGAGTCCGTGTACCCTTTCTACCTGAAGTACCGGTCCTTATCCGTGTGGGAAAAGCTTATTGCTTATCCGCTTTACTCGGAAGCAAAGACAGGCACGTTCGGCGATTTTTTCTTGCGCGACAACCCGAACGGCCATTTCGCCATTGGCGCAGCCGATTATTACGCCGGGGTGCAGGCGTTATTCGACACCTACCGCGCCCGGCCCCCTGAATGGTTGAACTCGAGCTTCCGATTCGTGCAATTCATTCACGTCGCGTACGATCTGGCGATCGCGAGGCGCAGGACGACTCGGCAGCCCCTATTGATCTGCTCCCAGCATTGGATGAACCAAGAGCTCGCCGAACACTTTCTGCGGGACTTCCCCGCCGCGCAGTTCATCCACACGATCCGCGATCCCATCACGTGCATCGATTCGTGGTTCAGCTGGAAAATGCAAAAGGCCGCGCTGGATAGCAAAGACGCTTCTTATTCAGTCACGGCGGATTATTGCGACAACGCTGTCGCCACGATGCTTGATCTGCTCTCCTGGGACCGGCCGCACCGGGGCATGGGGGCGCGCACGCGAGCCATCAGGTTCGAGGACATGCATTTGGCGCCGGAGGCGGTCATGAGACGCCTGGCGGCATGGCTCGCGATACCTTATCTTCCCTGCCTTCTCGACAGCACCTGGAATGGCAATCCGTATGTCGTCAACGTTCGCGGCGTACCCTGTTGTGGGCCGCGAGTATCCAATGCGGAACGGCGCTTCGAGAACCTCGCGCCGATCGACCGCTTGCTGGTGTTTGCGCTTTTCGATACGAACTTCGTCGAATGGCGCTATCCGGCGCCAAGTCCGATGCATCGCCGCTGGATACAGCTGTGCGTCCTCGTGCTGATCATGATAGTGCCGTTGAAGATCGAGATTAAGAACGCGCGGATGATCCTCGCGAGCCAGGCATTGCCGAGTCTGCGGAACCACCGAGTCGGTTTCGCAGCCGGCGCGATGCTGTTCCTGCTGCAGCGGCGGCTACGGATGATGCTGCTGATCGCGAAGGAATCGACGCTGCGGCTTAGCCGCAGGCGCCCAATCCTGCAGGTGTTATAGGGCCGCGTTCAGCGCGTCGATTCGCTTTGCGAACTCTCGCTCGTAGCTGTGCGCACGGACGAATTCGAGCGCTTTCTCCGACATCCTGGACAATAGAGCTTGATCAGCGGACAGGCGCTGTACCGCGTCTGCGACTTTATCGGGTCGACCCATGGGCGTCGCCAGTCCCCCGCCCGATACCTCACACAGCCGCTTCCACATGCGATTGGCGTAGCCAACGATCGGCAAGCCTGCGCCAAAGGATTCCAGGTAGGTGCAAGATGGGTCGCTTTGAATGTGGCAGCAGACGAACAAATCGAACGTCCTGGAGATCTCGACGAGTTCCGGGTACGGCACTGCGTCATGAACATGAATCTTGCCGGCAGGCGCTTGTCTGGCGATCTGTTCCATTTGCGACCGCAATCCACCCTGCCCATAAAAATGCATCTCGACATCAAGACCGCGCCGCAAGCACTCGACGCCCACGCGCACCGCGTCCGCGCTCCCCTTCATCGGCTCGTATCTTCCCGAGAAAAGCAGTCTCAAGGGCCGGGCGTCGCGGGACGCCAATCGCGCCAACAGCTCTTCGCGCTCCATGATCAAATCCTGCGACATGCGCGAGTCGAGATACAGCAATCTTTTGGAATTGTAGTCTCGTGTCGCATCGAAGATCGGGAATCCATTGCAATGCAGTGAATGCGCCTGGCGCATGTCGGCAATCTGCGTGGTTCGATAATCCCATACGCATCGCAGTGCCCGAAACGCGCGGCGCGCTGCACTCTTGACGTCGGAATTTATCACCGTGATTTGCGTCTGCAGGTCGTATTCCAGTAGCAAGATGTAGGGAACGCCGACGCTCCTCGCAATCTGCGCACAACCGAAACCATCGCCGTACATCAACCGGCTTTTCAATATTTCCTCACGCAGGCGTGAAATCTCTGCGGGAAGAGGCCGCCGCATCTCATCGACCTTAAAAGTCATCACGCGATAAGCGAGCTCGGAGACAGGCACCGCGATGAGGTCCATCGTCGCCTCGTCTTGCGCCTCGGGATTAATAGCCAGCAACGGCGTCCGAATCCCTTGGGCATACCTGGACATTCCGACATGGAATTTTCGGTCGACCTTGAACATGCCGCCGTCTATGCGGGCGCCATTGAGGTGCACCATAGCTATTGACATCGAGGCACCAAGGTGGTGCCGGCGGTCGTCGCCTGGAGCACTTTTTTTCCGAATGCGACGCGGCGAATGAGCTCGCTCGCCGTAAGAGCGATCACGCCCAGGCGGCAAAATAGCAGGCGCGCCGCGCCTTTTGCCAATTTGCCCAGACTCTTGGCGGAAGATTGTTTCAGCAGGTTACGCGCGCTCAGCATTTCCATCTTTGTGGGAATCCAAACAATCAAACAACACGCCAGGATGCGAATCAACGGGTGATGGAAGATTCTCGGGCAAGGGTAGCCCCACGCGACGAAATCCTCGTTGAGCAATGCAAAGAACAGCCATCTATCAGTCAAAGTCGTGTTGCTGCAGTCACGCACCGTCGCCTCGGGCCTCTGCCCCGACCAGACATTCTTGCCGCTTTTCCAGACGTAAGGGCGATCATGAAACGTACTACTTAAAAGAGCGGGATCATGACGCAACCCCAGCCAATCCGCCAAGCCGCACATGATTTCACTCAACTGCAGATGCAGATCCTCGAAGCGAATTATGCGGGTGCGTGCCTCTGTCCCTGGATGCGGAGCGCCCGCGAATGACAGATAGGACAGGACGAACCAGGGCGCCAGCACGCCACGCTGGCGAGCGTTCTGCTCGAAAAGACGGCGGCTGTTCGTGATCGGATCACGCACAGTCTGTATGAAAAATCCCTTGGGGAAATCTTGCATAAAGCGAGCCGCCAACTCGGCATCCAACATATGTTGCGCGTAAACGATCAACGGGCGGGAACCTGCCGGCAACCGTCCTTGGGCAACACTGTAGAGTACGTGCAAGAACAGGAAAAACGAGCGGCGCGACTCCAGAGCCTCGAGAGGCCTGTCAGCATAGAGATCAATGAGCGCATCGACCGCCGCGTAATAGTCCGGCGCGCCGATCGGGAAATCTCCGCCGAAGAAATCCAGAAAATTATCCACCTCGTGCGTTTGAAAAAATGGAAATGCGATCAATTTATCGCGCATCGACAGCGAGGCATAACGCTCGAAGAACGGGTAAATCTTCTGGCTCAGCAGATTGGGCATCAGGATGACGTCCTCGTGGCCGTCGAAGTAGCTGGCGAGCAACACCGACCCGCTTCTGCCCGCGGCGCAAATCGCCACGACTTTGTCGATTGCCTCGATCTCGAAGTGTCTAAGGCTCGCCGCTTGGGCAGCCACACGCGCCTGCCAATCATCGGTTTTTTGTGCAAGCGAAAAGGCACGCGCTCGCTCGAGCATGACGTCTTGATCGGGGTAAGGACCCCAGGTGTGCAAGGAGGAACTTATCTGTCCCGATGAGAGCCTTGACCAAAACCTCCCGAATTCCTCTGCTATCCCGGCGGTCATCTTTTGCGGCATTCCTCTTTCGCTAAATGGTTAAATCTATCACATAAATCATGCACTTACCCCACATACGCGCATTTCTCAATATGTGAGATCGACCTGGCTCACGGACCTTCGGGCAGGCTCTGCTCGTTATCCGGCGGTAATGGTTTTCAATTTTGCCGACGGGCTAATGACGAGTCAGGGAGGCATCGATTTTATCGAGGAGCCGCTTAAGCCCGTCGATGGGGACGCTGAAACCACCCGGAGCCATGTGACCCACCGTGATCGCGTAGTGCATGTCGAGACAGGAGGCGTAGTCACGAATGCTGGTCACGAAACGAAAGGGCGGCTGAATGCAGCAAATGACCGCACCCGGGGCCATGGTAAGGAACACGTGAAAGAGATGGCTCCCCTCAACGCCGATGACCAGCTCGGCTCCCATGGTCTGCCTGACGATCTGCGCCGGAGTGAGTTTTTCAGGATGCAGCACCAGAAACCCTTGCGCCTCCAGATAAGCTTCCAGAGCGGGCTCGTTTACCAGAACGCGCTTCTCGCCCGTGACTCCGCGGGCGATAAATACCCGCTTCGCGCCGGTGGCAGGGACTCCCGCCGCGATCCGTCGGCGCAGCTCCTCGTACCGCTGCCGCTTGTAATTGTTCTGTCCGATGTCTTCGATGATGGTGAGCTCGTCAAAATGCGCACGCCCGTAGGCACGAGCAGGAATTCCGAGTAGATGCCGGTAGCCGGGCTCGTGCATGAAGGGTTTGCGCTCAAGAATAAACGGACTGCCTATGCTCTCGCCTGCCAGATGAAGCGACAGGTCGTCGGTCAGCCAATGGCCGAAGTATTGATTGCCATTCCAGGTACACGCCATCGTGCCCTGTGCGACCCTCATCTCCGGCTTGGCTTGCAATAAAGGGGCCTTCGCGGGAAGAACCCGCGTTTTCCATCGGGCGCCATACAAATAGCCATCGACGACGTCCACGTCCTTCAGCAAAAACGCCCTGGTCGAGTAATGCTGACAGTTTTCCGCCTGCAAGCGGCTGATTTCCAGGAGCGGTGTCGTCGCCGACGGCGAGGCGATCACCCGTTCAAGATCTTCGACGTCATAGATCGCCGGCGGAGCCTTCCCCTGCTCTGCGGGCGCAATCACCCAACTCCTGACACTGGCGTCCTGCAATTCGTGGTGCTCGAGGCCGATCAGTGAAAACACCTTGTGCTTGAGCGGTTGCAGGTACACGGGCTCTCCGTTTCACACTGGGCTAATGGGTCACGGCGCCACGCGAACGGCCGGTATGGTATCGCTCGCTTGCATTTCCGATACCATCCAGGCGGTGGCGGTGGTTCTGGTCTGACCCCGCCGTCGGGCTTCTGCGACCTCGCCCCAGAAAGACTGCCAAGCCTCTCTTGTTTCCTCATCCGCCCAAGCTGAGGCCATAAGCCGCTTCATCGCGGCAAAATCGTGCTCGACATCTTCGATGCCGAATTCGTTTTGTCTGAGGATGTCGACGGCCACGCGCGCCCAGACATTTGCGTAGGCCGGGGAATCCGCCGCGCTCGAGCGTGTGCTCAAGCACGCAAGATACGCAAAGCGATAATCTGACGGTTGACGCCGCAGCATCGAGCGAATGCGCGCCTTCACAAGATCCAGTTTGCGTGTTCCGGGGTAGCTCTCGATTTTCGGCAGCACGCCCGCGTGCTGCCAGAATCTTTCAGGGCTAAACTCGGGAAACAGATCCGCCACCTGCGCTCGAATGAATCCTCGCGAATATCCGTAGTAATGCGTCACCAGATCCTGGCAATCGCGAAGCGATGTTTGCCGATCCAACACGATGCTGAGCGCGAACTGCTCAATGTTGAACGCCGGATACACGGGATAAAGCTGGTTGAGCAGCAGGAGTGCGTCCTCGAGCAAGGGCCGGTCCCCGTAATCGAGGCCGATGACGCCGGAGTTGAACAAGCGCGTTGCCGGCGACAGCTGATAGCGCAGCGATACGCTTGCAAGTCGCTCGAGAATGGGGCCGAGTAAACGATCGTTGCCCAAGGTGCCCTCGCAAGCATGCATCAGGCTGCGCTGCGGGCCGATCCGCTCGAACAGTGTCGCTGGGCTGAAATTGAAGAACGTGTCCGTGTCGATGAGTGCAACCTTGCCCCCGAAGACATCCAATGCTTTTTTCAAGGCATGAATCTTGGCTTCATGATGGTATTGACCGCCGCGCGTCCACTCGGCCAGCTCCGCCGGACTGAAAACCAGGTGCTCAACCGGCAGATCGGGCCGCTGGTTGCTCGCGTCGGCCACCAGCGCAATACGAAAATCGACGTCATCGACTTTTCGACGGTGAACGGCGGATAAGATGCTGTACGTGAGCTCCAGCTGAAATTCGCGGCGCGAGCCATAGACCAAATATGCCAGCGTATTCACGATATCTTCCGCATGGGTTTGAAGGTTACGCTCGCCAATACGGCGCGGAATTGCTCATGGCGCCCGCTGGCACAGAGGCGGGTTGCGACGTGTCCTCGCATCGGAAGTGTCCTCGCACGGAATACCCCAGGGTAGTCGACGGCTGGAATGCTCCAAGGTAAGACGCTTCTTACATATTACCGTAGGATGGGTTGCCAGCCCTAATGTCGCGCCGCCGCATGCTACACCGTCTAAGACACTATTGATCCGCCTCTGCACACCCGCTTGACATCTACTGCGTCGCCAAGCGGCTACGGAATGCGACTGAATGAAGCCTTGGAATCAGCATCGAGGCCGTGCCTGTTCGCTCGAAGGCGAACAGGTTCGCACATCGTCGCATCGTAACGAGGAGGCAAACGACGCTGGAACTTTTTCGGGTGGTGGGCGGTACAGGGATTGAACCTGTGACCCCTGCCGTGTGAAAGCAGTGCTCTACCGCTGAGCTAACCGCCCCGAAATCAATGGAATTATGGCATCTATATCGGCTCAAGACAAACGCGCAGGCCGCCGGAGATGTGCCGAGCAACGCGCGCGGCTCTGCTACAATTACAGAACGCTTTTTTTCAGGCTTACTGATGACTGTCCGCACGCGATTTGCGCCGAGTCCCACCGGCTTCCTACACATCGGCGGATTGCGAACCGCATTGTTCTGCTGGCTGTATGCCAGACACCATGCAGGCTCGTTCGTACTCAGGATCGAGGATACGGATCTCGAGCGCTCCACGCCCGAGGCAATTCAGCAAATTTTGGACGGTCTCGAGTGGGCCGGACTCCGGCATGACGAGGGTCCCTACTATCAGACCAAGCGCTTCGATCGGTACAGAGAGGTGATCGAGCAGCTGCTTGCCACGGGGGACGCGTATCGTTGCTACTGCACCAAGGAGGAGCTTGCGCAGATGCGTGCGGAGCAGACGGCGCGTGGAGAGAAGCCGCGGTATGCCGGAACGTGGCGCGATCGAACGGATTCGCGCCCGGGCGTTGCGCACGTCGTGCGTTTCAAGAACCCGGTCTCCGGGCAGGTTATCGTCGACGATGTCGTGCACGGACGTGTGGTCTTCGAAAACGCCGAGCTGGACGATTTGATCATCGCGCGGTCCGACGGATCGCCAACTTATAACTTTTGCGTCGTCGTCGACGACATGGACATGCGAATCACCCACGTCATTCGCGGCGACGATCACTTGAACAACACCCCTCGGCAAATGAACATGCTGAGAGCGCTGAAGCAAACCCCGCCGGTCTATGCGCATCTACCAATGATACTGGGCGCGGACGGCACGAAGCTGTCGAAACGGCATGGCGCGGTCAGCGTGCTGCAGTATCGAGACGAAGGGTTTCTGCCGGAGGCGTTGCTCAATTACCTCGTTCGCCTCGGCTGGTCGCACGGCGATCAAGAGTTTTTTACCCTCGAGGACATGGTGCGACTGTTCGACATCGACGATGTCAACAAGTCGGCATCGGCTTTCAATGCGGAAAAGCTTGCGTGGCTCAATCAACAGCACATGATGCGCGCGGCTCCTGCGCGCCTGGTTCCGGTGTTGCGCTGGCATCTGAGCCGCGAGGACATTCACACCGACGATGATGCTCGACTCGCGCAAATCGTGCTGGCGCAGCGCGAGCGGGTGAAGACGATGCGGGAAATGGCCCAGAACAGCCTGTTCTTCTTCAGAGCACCGCTTGCGTACGATGAAAAAGCGGTGCGCAAGCACGTCAACCCTGAGCTTGTTCCTCTGCTCCAGGAGGCTGAGAGCGCCTTGGCCCGGGTCGAATGGTCCGCCACGAACATCCACGGGGTGCTGGAGAGTATGGCTCGCGACAAGAGCGTCTCACTCGGCAAGTTGGCACAACCGATTCGGTTGGCGATCTGCGGTGGCACTATATCCCCGCCGATCGATGCGACCTTGGCGATATTGGGGAAGTGCGAATCCCTGGAGCGTCTGGCCCGGGCTCTCAAGCTTTGGTCAACGTAGGCGCTTCATTTTCCCCAGTTGTCGATCAAAGCGACCACCAGCGGCTGGCGAGCGAGCCGGCCGGGTGCCGATACGATGTCCGGAGCGTGTTCGCATAGGTAACACCCGTATTTTTACGAGTTCAAGCTCGCCCGCGCCTTAGGTAGGGTGTTTCCCATAACGTTGCCGCGCCCTCTGGGCGAACGGATGAGGCATACAAGAGATCAAGGGAGACGGGTGAAGAGCCCCGTTCAGACTGGGAGTGTAAGGGAGGAGTCTGTGAACGGCATCGAGAAGACAGTGTTCATTGTTGAGGATGTCCTTGAGGTTCGTGTCGCGCTGACCCGCATGTTGCACGTTGCCGGGTACAGCGTCAGATCGTTCAAATCGGCGGAAGACTTTCTCGACGAACAGGACGAGGGGGAACCGGGCTGTCTGCTGCTGGATGTTTTTCTGCCGGGATTAAGCGGCATCGAGTTGCAGCGCGAGCTCGTTCGTTCGCCGCTCCCACGCCCCATCGTGTTTTTGACGGGCAACGGCGACATAAAAACCGGCGTGGGAGCCATGAAGGAAGGTGCCGTCGATTTTCTGACCAAGCCGATCGATAACGTCCGCTTGTTTGCCGCAGTCGAGCAAGCGCTGCAGCGCGACCAGGAGCAACGCGCGCAGGTCGAGATTCGTCGCGTGATTCACCATCGCCTCGAATCACTGACACCCCGCGAGCGGCAGGTGATGGAGCAGGTGGTTCGTGGCCGTTTGAACAAGCAAATTGCCGCGGACTTGGGCACGGGTGAAAAAACTGTGAAAGTGCACCGCGCACGCATGATGGCGAAGATGGCCGTACGCTCTGTCCCTGAACTGGTTCAGCTCGGCGCACGAGTGGGTATGGAAATCGAGCCTGCTCTGGGTAACGGGGCAACCGCTCTGTGCTGGCGGCAGTCGCAATGTCCAACGTCAGAGCGGTTCGGATGAGCCCGCGACGCGGTGTCTCCAAGCAAAGGAGGGGCCGTGATTGCCGTAGTCGACGACGAAGAATCGGTGCGCAAGGCCGTGGTCCGTGTTCTGCAAGCCGCGGGCTTTGCAGCCCGCGCTTTCGCCTCTGGGACGGAATTTCTAGAGTCTTGGCATTTTGCCCGTCCCGATTGCCTGATCCTCGACCTGCAGATGCCGGGCTTGTCGGGGACAGAGGTGCAGCAGTCACTGAGGACGGCCGGCGCGACTTTTCCGATTGTCATCATCACCGCGCACGACTCGCCGAGTCTGCGAGAGGAATGCATGGGCGCCGGCGCTGTTGAGTATCTGTGCAAGCCCCTCGATGTTCGTACTCTGGTGAAGGCTGTATCGCGGGTGATGCCTTCGGCGCGTTAGCCCGATTTCACGTTCCATGCCTTGAGTTTTTTTGCAGCGGTGCCGAACGGCCCCAGCTGGTAAACCGCCGCGCCCGCTGGCGAGAACGTAAAGGTCGCGAAGGGTTCGGCGAGCATCTTGTCGAGGTAAGCCAGCGGGGCGACGCCGGTATTTACGTGCGGGCTGAAGCGCTCGCCGGTTTGCTGCGGAACGAACGTCGACACGTACTTGATCAGCAACCCATCGTTCGCCGGATCGTCGTGCGGGGCGGTGAACGCACCGATTGGTCCAGTCTCCACCGTCAATGGAGCGACGGCGGCAATCAATGACTGTTGCAACTTCAGCAGTGGCGGCGTCGGCCGCGCGACGATGCCCGCCACTCCAACACCAGGTCCGGGTGCGTAATAGTATTTAAAGGCTTCCAGCTGCATCCGAGTAATGTCGGTACCGGCGGGGAGCTTTTCGGCTGTCGCGCGCTTGCATGGCATGCATCCCGTCCGCGCGCAAATTTCGCGAAGCAGATCAACAATTTACAGATCACCTTAAATCGCCCGTGGTCCCATTTTGCTCGCGAGCGCGGGGGACTCCAGACACGCAACAGCAATGCCGCGCGACGAGCGCCCAGACGCCGGTGTCGACCAGCCTGGTCATTGACGTGAACGCTCGGCCTTGTGGTCGAAGTCGGTATCCCACTCGAGCTTGCCCATCAAATCGAGCAAATGTTTCTGCTTTCGGCGGGCGATGAATTCCTCTAGCGCGCGCGTCACTGCGGCCTTCTTGGTGCGCTCACCGCTCACAGGGCTTCCTCGATGAGCTTCGGGTCGAGCGAAAGATTCGTAGCCATGTGTCACCTCTTAGTCTACGCATCGAGGCGGCCTGAGACGACCGTAAATCTTCGCCCCCTTCGTGCCTATTTCGCGCAGCACCTGAACTGCCCGCCTAGCTGGGAAGCCGGACCATCTACACCAAAAGAGTGAGACCACCTCTTCCGTATTGTGCCGCGACTCAACTACTAGGACAGGGAGCACCCGCAGCTATCCACCGTTCGACAACCTTGACGAAGTCATCGTGCGTGTTGAGCGGGGGCGTCGTGCGGCGTTGCCCGCTTGCGCGCGTGCCCGGGTCCCATGCCCAAGTGATGAACTGATCGTATTCGATGAAGGCCAGGACTGCCGCAAGATCACGATTGCCGTTCTTGGTCTTATCCTTCACATCGGCGCACATCTGCGCTCCGCTCTTGGGCACTCCGGGGCTTGCCTCCGTGCTCATCGGGAGAGGTGCCTGATGCCAGTCGATGCGGCCCGGAGCGCCCGTATCGGGATTGTTGCGCATGCCGTGGCACGACTCGCATCGCAGTATCGGTACGCCCCGGTCGTCCTGCCCCCGTTCGACACCGAACACATGTGGATAGCGATCATCCGTCTGACG
Source organism: uncultured Gammaproteobacteria bacterium (assembly GCA_963755935.1). Lineage (GTDB taxonomy): Bacteria > Pseudomonadota > Gammaproteobacteria > Steroidobacterales > Steroidobacteraceae > Bog-1198. The sequence continues at coordinate 75,518 of CAVWME010000019.1, read as the reverse complement.
CGGGAACGCAGCAGAGCTATGGCAGTTCATGCATCGGGGCGAGGTCATGACTGAGTAGATGGTCTTCCATTCCGGTGATCCGCCGGACTTTGCCCCAAACAAGCCCGCAGCCGAACCGCTCGGATCGAGTATCTTCGCCTTCAGAAATCCTGCGATCTGAGCGACCTCATCATCGGTCAGGAGTCCCGGGTATAGGACGGGCATCGGCGGAGGTACATTCGCTAGGTAGCGCTTCAGCACCTCCGGATCGCCCACTGGGGTCATACGGTTGATAGCGGGGTAGCCTCGCCCCTTCCCATTACCCCCGTGACAGGGCGCGCATACCCGCGCATATAGCTCGAATGCGCTCTCGGGGCCGGTCATCTGGGTCGGGAGGCGATCGAAGCTTGTAGTCTTGGGTGTGTCGCTCCCCTGTAGGCTCAGGACCTTCACCTTGAGCGCGCCGCCGACACCACGGGCGAGCAAGGTGACGCCGCCGACTGCGCCGGCCACATACTGCGTGCCGTCCACGGCGTAGCTGATCAGGCCGTTGTTCAGCGCACCGCCGACATCCAGGTGATTCAGCACTGCGCCGGTTTTCGCATCGAAGGCGTACAGATTTCCACGTACGTCTCCTGCAAATAGCACTCCCCCTTTGGTCGGCGTGAGACCCGCCATCATCGGCGCGTCCGTGTGATACACCCAGAGTATGCGGCCGTTTTCCCCATCAATCGCCGTGATCTGTCCCTTGGATGGCGTCGTGTAGTCGGCGAAGACTGCGTCGTCGTGGCTGTAATTGAGTGCCGATTCAGCGGCCGAAGCACTGGTTGGCGTCGGCGGTTTGGGTTTCGGCTTCTGGAAATAGGAACACCAGTCGACTTCGCCGGTGTAGAGCGCACCGGTCCCCGGATCGTAGGCAGCGCCGTTGTATTCCGAGCCACCGCCGAGTCCCGGACAAACCAAGGTCAGTGTCTCGGGCAGACGACCATCGAACGTGATCGTCTGAATGGTCGTCCCGGGGGTCTTGAACACGGGTTTCTTGCTCGCGCCATCGAGCGAGATCACCCACCCGTCCTTTCCCGCGGCAACAATACGGTCCTTGCCGGTGCGCGTGCGATACAGCGTCGGCGTAGAGCCGAGGTCCCAGTCGTGATCGTCAACGGGAAGCTCCTGGTAGTACCACTTGAGCTTCCCCGTTGCTGCATCAACAGCCACCACGGAGTTGCTGTAGAGGCTCTCACCGGGCCGCACGGTGAGATCGAAGTCCGGCGCCGGGTTCGCGGCCGAGCCGAGCACCTCACCGGTTGCCGGGTTGAGCGAGAACGAGGTCCAGAAGCCGCCCCCGGCCGTTTTGCCCACGGACTTTTCGGGTACCGTGTAGAAGCGCCACAACTCCTTGCCGGTCTTGGCATCGAGCGCAATGAGACGTCCGCGGATGCTCAGATCGCTGATCGCGATGCCGATGAACACCTTGCCCTGCCATGCGATGGGAGCGGCAACGAAGGACTCATTCTGCTTCGGGTCTGCGAGTTGCTGGTCCCACAGCACTGCGCCGGTTTTGGCGTCGAGCGCGATCACGCGCCCGTCAGCCGTGCCGCGAAAGAGCGCGCCGTCCAGATAGCCGGGCCCGCGCGTGGAGATGTTTGCGAGCCCCGCAAGCTTGATCACGCTGCGCCAACGGAGCTCACAGGTCGCGGCATCGATGGCATAGGTGGCACGCAAGGTCGCTGTGTAAATGGTACGACCGATCATGAGGAGGTCGCTGTTGTACCAGCTCGCCTCGTTGAGCTGAGCTTCGCACACCTCCTTCAGGTCTCGCACATTTGACGGGTTGATCTGATCAAGGTCCACATATCGTTGGCTGGAATAGTCCTTGTTGGCCGTGATCCATTCATTCGCGGCCCGAGCAGCAGAATCCTGCGCTGCTGCCGCAGCGGCGAAGCTCGATACAAGAACGCCGGCTACGCAACTAAGACGCAGGAGACAGTAGAGACGTGCAATCATGTTCCCTCCACGAAAGCACTTCAGTTGATGCAAAGATCGTTGCGGAGCGTTTGTGTCCATGTCCGCTGCCTACTTCGTGTCCGAACGCTTCGCAAGCTCTTCGGCCAGTATCGGGATTCCCAGATTGCAGGCCTGCACGCCTTGGATGACGCAGAGCTTCAGCACCTCCATGATTTCTTCCATCGTCGCGCCCAATTTGAGCGCCGCCTTGATGTGACGACGCGTGCCAGGCGGGTACATGTGCGTGTATGAGGCATCGAAGGCGATGCTCAAGAGTTCGGCGAGTTTCGGGGACAAGACGGCGCCGCTATAAATGGGAATGCCGGCCGCCATGAATTGCTCTGTCCATTCCGGGTCGAGGTTGTAAAACGGTGTCCATGCCTCGTTCCAGCCGCCGCTCGCGCGTAGTTTGTCGCAAATCGGCGTAGACGGCTTTCGAATGCTCCTTCGGCCGTACATCCGCCGCCTTGGCTTCCTCGAGGAGGATCGGAGCACCCAAGCTGCACGTGTGGATGCCCAGAAATGAGGCCATCTTGAGAACCGTCAAAATCTCCTCGCGGCTAGCCCCGGCATCGAGCGCTGCGCGGATATGCCGTCGGGTGCCTTCAGGATTGAGATTCGTGCAGGCGGCGTTGACGGCCAGACACGACCAATTCCACCGTCTTGCGCGGGAGAACGTCGTGCTTCCAGGGGTTCGATGTCACGCGCACGGCCGCTTCCGCCCAGGTCGGTTCCCATTCGCGCAATTGTGCCAATGCGGACGTGTCCCAGGGACCCGGTGCAGAGGTCTTGCTAGTGGACGCGACAGAGGAAGCATTGTCCTTCATGGTCATTGAGCTTCTCCTCGTGTATGAAAGTAAGGAGTCTGGTTGCGGGTCAGGTAGGGCGCGTCACGCCACGGCGACGAGGATCTTTCCGTCCACGACCTTCGCAGGGTAGGCGGTGACCCCGTATCCTGGAGAATTCATGGTGCTTCCAGTCGTGACATCGTAGCGCCAGCCGTGTGCCCGACAGGTGACCACTTTCCCGGCAAGCTGACCGCCTCCGAGTGATGCTCCCTTGTGCAGGCACGAATCGTCCATCGCATATACGGTGCCGTCGACATTGAAGATCGCTATTTGTTTATCATTGACGGTGAAGCTCGTGCCGCTGCCCGGCGGAACCTGGTCCAGTCGGGCCACCTCGATAAATTCCGTCATGAGCCTATCCCCTCGGTGTTTCGCTCGTTCTCTGCGCGCGCCCTGCACCACGGCATTCGATCTCCATGATCTGCGGCATCCGACGACCCGCGGTGAGGTGAGCCGCCTGCCGGAACGCTTCGCTCGTTCCGGCAGGCAGTCTCGATGCGCCGCTAGAGAATGCTCACGGAGCTGGTGCGCGCCTCGCCCTCCTTGGGGAGCTTGCCGTCGGGCTGATCGTACGCCAGGAATCCCTGTTTGCCCGGGGCACGGTTGGGCGGCAGACCGAGATTGAAGAGCGTGTCCTCGACGCTGTCGTACCAGACACCTACCTTCATGATCTTGCGGGCCTCATCCGCCGTGGCCACTTTTCGACCGTGCTGCTGGGCCAGCTTGACGGCCCACTCGACCTGCTTGACGCTCGTCCAGGGCTTCTTGTTCATATCCCAGAGATTGTCCTCGTTGCCCACGCGGATGTGGCAGCCGAGGATGAGCGACAAGTTCTGGATCGCGATGTTGCCGCGCATGCTGCTCCAGAAGGTCACGCTGGAGGCACCATGCGGGGTACGGCGAACCATCTCCATCCAGTCAAACGGATTGCGGCCCAGGGTGCCGCCGCCGTAGCCAGCACAGCGCGAGGTTCAGCGGGCCCATGTAGATTCCAGTGCGTATCAGGCGCTCGATGATCTCGAGCTGGTGGACGTGCCCGGGGACGAAGTAGGGCTGGATGCCGTGCGCCCGCAGCCGCTTCAGATGCTCTTCATAGAAGGCGGGCGTCGAATCGACGACCATGCCTCTCCAGGCAGCGAGTACCTTCGGGTTGTCGAGATGGGTTCCCTTGATATCGTCCGCGGTCATGGCCATCGTGACGTCCCACAGTCCGCTGCCGGTCGTCACGGTCACGAACTCGGGTTTCGGCTCGAGCTCCGTGAGCATATGACGGGTGTCATAGTCGAGCCACTTGGCTTTGGCATCATCCGTATGCGGCGCGAACGAAATCGAACCGCCGACCTGGATGATCATCTTCGGCACGGCCGCCCTGACCTTGCCGAGGAGGTCGCAGTACTGCTGGAAGTTGCTTGAGCCCTGGCCAGTCTTGGGATCGCGGACGTGAAAGTGCAGCACCGTCGCGCCGGCGTTGTAGCAATCGACCGCCGTCTGCACCTGCTCGTCCCACGACAGGGGGAGGTCCCCGCAATCGCCAGGAAGCCACTGCGGGCCGTAGGGCGCCACGGTGATGATGAGCGGCTGCATGTTCTCGGGGAATAGCGAATCATCGGTGAAATACATATCGTGTGCTCCTCTTCGAGAGTTAGGCTTCGTGAACTACCTTCCAGGGCTGCGCAATCAACGGCAGCGAAGGAGAGGTCAAAAGAACAAATAGGATGGGGATTGAAAACGACCGGCATCCGGACCGGATATTGGACGATAGCCGTATAAATCGATTCCTTGGTGGCGTCATTGTCACAGTCGTCTCGCGGCGCTCGTGAGTATTCCCTGGAACAGGCCATGATGCTGGTCTGCTATGAGTACACAGGTTGCCGAGATGGCAGTCATGGAGCGCCCAACCGATGGCGAGAAGCAATACGGTTAGGCTAACCGCGGTCAGTCCAGTTGGGACCTCGTAAAATTACGGGGGGTACTGGGTGCGAATTTTAGGGGAGCCGCCAATCACGGACCAACAAGGCCATGCTTTATGGCGAAGTGAATCAGCTCGGCGTTACCTTTGATTCCGAGCGACTCCTGCATTTGATACTTGTGGAACTCGACCGTCCGCGGCGAGATGCTGAGGCGGAACGCGATTTGCTTCGCGCTCAGTCCATCGACTAGCAACCGGAGAATTTCGCGCTTGCGTAGAGTCAATCCCGCGACCGGATCGAGTGTTACGGGAGCATCCTGTCTGAGCGCCTGCAGTACCTCGCTCTCGATCTTGGAGGTAATGAACGTGCGCCCTTGCGCGGCCGCGTGTACCGCGAGCACGAGTTCCTTCGATGCAGAATGCTTGAGGACGTACCCGGCGGCGCCCGCCTGTAGGGCACGCCGCGCATAGGAGATGTCACGGTGCATGGTGAGGAAGACGACACGCACATCGGGATCAAATTTTTCGATCTCCTCGAGTGCCTCGATGCCATTGAGATGCGGCATCGTAATGTCGGCGACGATCACGTCGGGCTTGAGCACCTTGGCCGCCTCGACCATGGCGCGACCGTCCTCTACCATGCCGATGAGATCGAATTCGGGAGTAAGCAGGCCCTTTAGCCCCTCCGCGACCATCGTGTGATCGTCGGCAAGCAAGACGCGCACGCGGCTCATGAAGCCGCCTTCGGGATCGGCACCCACGCGACGACGGTTGTGCCTCTGCCAGGCGTGCTTTGGATATCGAGTTGGCCGCCCAACAAGCGAATCCGCTCCCGCATGCTGGCGTGACCTAAGCTCGGGCGCTGAGGTTGCAGGCCAGGCTCAAATCCGCTGCCATTGTCGCTGACCGCGAGCCGCACGACCCCCTTCTTTCAAAGCAAGCGATAATTGCACGGTGCTGGCTTTGGCATGACGGCCAATATTGCGCAAAGCTTCCTGCGCAATTCGATAAATACCCAGCGCCACCTCCTTCGGGCAGTGTCGGAAGTGTGTCTGCCTCTACACCCACACGCACCGACTCGGAGCGCGCCACGCGCTCACACTCGGCCTTAGCGCCTCGACCAGGCCGAGATCGTCGAGCACGGAGGGGTGTAATCGGTATGAAAGGTCGTGCACGTCCTCGCTCAGTCGTATCAGTTCCCCGCAAACGGAATCAGGCGCGTCAACCTCTGTGGGCGGCACGTCGTTTCCCTGAGGCTTGGCGGCGGCGATTGCCAATGCCGGCGAGTCGCTGCGTAATGTCATCATGCAGCTCGCGTGCGAGCCAACTGCGCTCGTCTTCATGCGCGGTGATCAGACGTCCGCTCAAGGCCTGGGCTTCTCTCTCGGCGTAGCGGCGACGGATACGCTCCCACGCGAGTCCGATCGATAGCGCAGCCAGCAACACAATGATAGTGGCGGCCGTCAAGATGAAGTCACGATGTTCGTCCCAGAGCGACGGCGGCCGAAAGCGAATTTCACTCCCTGCAGGCAGACGCGCGACGTTGATATTCCAGCGCTTCAGCTCGCGCCAGTCATACGACCGGAGGGTCGTAGTCAACGACTTGAATTGTGGGATCCGTGGGAATTTGACCGCTCAATGCCCGCAAAGCCAGCGCTGCCGCCTGCGCCGCCTCGTGTTGCTCCGAAGTGGTAGGGGCCGCCGACGACACCTTGTCCAAGTTCGCTACCGTAGATGACTGAATACCGGCACCCGCCGATACCTCGACAATGCTGGCAAGCGCAGCCCGCCCTTCATGCGGCACACCGGCAGCATCTGCAATCATCATTGTGTAAAGAACCGCGGAATGTGCGGGAAGTGCGGCAACCCGCTGGCGTACCTCTTCCAACGAAAGCTCGTTGAGCCACTCGAAACTGACCCGGTTTGAAAACCTCGCAAACACCTGCTGTAGTTGACCGACCCAAAATCGTTCCATGCGCTGAATCCCCAATTACCACTGCAATCCTTTGCGTGTCGGGTAGGAGTGCAATATGTTGGTAACATATCCGGGTCAAATCTTGGTGAATGCCTACCAAAGCGTCGCCAGCGCGCATGGCTGACTTGGGGACGAACCGCACGTCCATGCGGTAAGCACTAAGGGCACCGCGAGGCGGAACACCGCGTCCCGATTCTGGAGGTAGAATTGGGCAGCCGGCGGACCAAACGTGACTACCAGATCCGGCGGTGAGCCAGCGAATCGCTGGCGCAGAAGTTCGACGAGTGGTTGCGGATCATTCGACCCGGACGCCTGTCCTGCGTCGAGCGAGGCGTCGTAGAGCGCGATAGGCTCGCTCGAGCCCTTCTTCAGTTCTGCGCGAAACGCTGCCGCGACCGCGTCATACGGTGCAATTTCGCGCCCGAACGAATGCAAGAGCAACACGTGCTTGGCTGCCGGCGCCGTAACGCTGAGCGGTGCCCATAATGCGATCAGCACTGATAGAAGAATAACGATCCGGGATCTGAGATTGTGCAATGGCAATTTTCTCTCGTTTCAGCCAAATCCTGACGCCGGAGGGACGATCCCGCACCGCCGTTCTTTTTTTGCCTTTGCGGCCGTCTCGGCGCTCGATCACAGCCGAGTTATCTCCTGTCAACTTGCCGGCGTCAATAAGCACACGCCAAACTCGCGGTTTCGCACTGCCACCGTAAGCGTCTGGGCAACACACCGTAGAGCTCGGCTTCCTTCACCCACCGATGCAGAACACTCGCATTGAGTCCGCGCGCGAGCGCCACCGCTGCGATTGACACGCCTGGCTGTTGGCAGGCGCCTACCGCTTCGGCCTTGGATTCCGCGCTATGGCGTCTTCGTCGCCGCCGGCCGGTTTCGATGACTTGTCCCATAGCACTCACGTACACGCCTATCTCTTAAGTTAAGCGCATCCTTGCATCAGAGCAGCCAGACCTGAAAGGTGCCTTCGGCGGCCGCTTACCCGCCACCAACGCGGCCCCGGCATTCTGAAGATCAGGCCCCATGATCGTGGCAGGCCGCCTTGGTCCTGCATCCGGTCGGTTTACCGCGCGCCGTCAATGACAGCTTCCAGGCGTGCATTTCTGGCGGGTCGAATGACTCATTGGCCAGTAGCGCCAGTCCTCAGCACCTCACCGGCAGAGGGACTCGTTGGTACCGATTTCCGCCGAGCGTGGGCGAACGCCGCGAGCAACTGAATCCCGAGTGCTTGATGTACCTCACAGACGGCGACGGTGCCTATCAGACGAGCCTTCGAGCTATCCAACGCTAAAGGCGATCACAACACCTAAGCGACAGGCGCCATTGTTGGAGAGTGTGTGTGCACTTGTGGCGCAATGCACAACGGGAGTCTTCCAAGTGGCCTGGGGGAAATAACGCGCTGCGTATTCTGATCTGAAGGGATCCCAGCGCCCGGTCAGCAGTTGCAGTTTACCTTTTGCAGTTCTGATAGTTCTGAGGTGGGCGATTGATTCGACGAGTCGGGATGCTCTAAGAATGTGACAGGGGCCGGATGATGTTCCTAGATCCCTATCAAAGTTACTCGTGTTCGGCAGTCATGGGACAGAATCCGATGATCAATACGCGTCCGAGGTGGCGCGGCGGTGCTGCATTCACTGGTGGATTCGGTCGTTATGCCGGATAGCCTATCGGCGATTGTTGTTTAACACTACGTGACGATGATCGCCAATGCTCTCATTGCCGCACGCGTTACCGCCGATACGAAACAGCGCTTTGCGGCTGTCGCTCGTCAGCAAGGCCTGTCTGAATCGGCTCTTTTAAAGCGCTGTGTCGACACCGCATTGTCGTTTGCCGGTGCGCTCCCGTCGCGCGTTCCCGACCCCATCGAGCCGGTTGGTCGCGATGCCCGGGTGTGCGTGCGACTTCAAGCGGACGATATGTTGCTGTTGCGTGAACGCTCCGCAGCTCGTGAGATGGCCGCCAGCACTTACGTGTCGTTCCTATTACGAGCGCACCTACGCTCCCTGACACCGCTTCCAGTTGCGGAACTGGCCGCATTGAAGAGTGCTGTAGCGGAACTCGGCGCCATCGGTCGAAACATCAATCAAATCGCCGGGCCGTGAATCGAGGCGAGACCTTGACGGGTCCAAGCCTTGCCCAGCTGCAGGGCATCCTCCGAGCACTTTACGTCCTTCGGGATCAAGTGAAGGCATTGATTCGGGTCAACCTCGCCAGTTGGAGCAATGGGTATGAAAAAACATCCGATTGACCTCGACGGTGACCAAATCCCAATTTTGGACATTGACAGCTACGGGCGTGCCGCTTTCCAAGTCTTCACACCAAGGCAACGCGAGCTGATTGCCCGCACCGTAAATCGAGTCCCGGAGGTCATGGTCAAAGTATCGGGCGGTGCCCGAACCCTGACCGGCGTGGGTAAGCATCTCGCTTACATCAGCCGAGACGACTTCGTTTTGGAAACCGACATGGCCGAACGCCTCCAAGAAGAGGGGTTCGAGAAGGCGCTGATGGAGGATTGGGATCTGGACCTTGAGGCTTATTGGCATCAGTCGGAGCGGTCGGTCAAGATCCCGCGCCGCTCCCCCAAGCTAGTCCATAACCTCATCTTTTCCATGCCGCCGGGTACGCCGGCGACCAAGATGCTGCAGGCGGCTCGTCGGTTCGCAACGAATGAGTGGGCGCTCAAGCACCGATATGCCATGGTGTTGCACACGAATGAGCCCCATCCTCACGTCCATGTCGTCGTCAAAGCGATGAGCGAGCAGGGCAAGCGGCTCAACATCCGAAAGGCGACGCTACGCGCTTGGCGGACCCAGTTCGCCGAGCATCTGCGCGAGCTTGGCGTTGCTGCGAATGCGACGGAGCGCGCCGTTCGCGGCCAATCCAAGACCTTCCTCCCCGATGCCATCTATCGCGTGAATCAGGATCCCAAACGGGAATCGACCTACCTGCAGGAGCGCGTGGAGACAATCTACGGCGATCTGCGACGCAATGGTGGCCTGACGCCGGATCCGGGCGGTGAAAGGCTCCGCGCGACCCGCCGAACCATCGATCGTGGCTGGAGAGAGGTCAGCTTGATGCTGGCGGCGACGGGAGATCAGGTACTTGCTGAACGAGTCCAGCGGTTTGTGGATGACATGCCGAGGCCGCGAACCGGTAGTGAAGTGCTCCTCCAAGAGATTCGTTTGCGTGACACAACGCGAAGGATCGAGCCGGAAGCGAGGACCCGATGATCAGGCAAATCGATTCGGCAGGGCGGCAAACCTTGATCCGGTCATCCGCCGGCAGAGGCCGCTTCTCGTTGGGCTTGAGCGAGCAGATCACTTAGGTACCTCGCCCATTTTTCGATCGCGTCCCGCTTCTGGGGGGAATACGCAAAGCGGTCATAGACCCGTTTCATTCCCTTTTTTTGGTGGTTAAGAACACGCTCTGCGACTTCGTCGTCGATGCCAAGCGAGGCGAGGCCCGTACGACCCGTCCGACGTAGATCATGCGGGGTGAAGGGTTCAATGCCGACCGCTTGGAATCGATGACAGAGTCTTTCCACACTGCGGGTAATCAACATGGGATTGATTGGCTTGAGGCCATCCTTCCTGGGCAACAGGTACGGCGAGGCACCGGAAATACCCATGAGGGATTCGATTTCCTCGACCGCCCAATCGGACAGCGGTAGCACGTGGCCTCGCCCTTTTTTCGCATGTTCATCCGGGATCGACCAGGTGCGATTCTCGAGATCGAATTCCGTCTTCTTCGCGAGTGCAAGCTCCTGGCGCCGCTGCATGGTTAGAAGGAGTGTCACCAGAATGTGCCCGCTTCGCCGAGTCCGGCAGACGGTCTTACAGTTCAACAGAAACACTTTGAGCTCAGTTTCGCTGAGCGCGCGCTCGGCGGGCGTCTCGGTACCTCCCGGGCGGTACATGAGCTTGACCGGCGAATCGGGAACCGTTGCGCGGTGAATGCCGTACATGAACATCTGGCTCAAGATATTCGCGGTGCGATTGGCCATGACGGGTGAGCCCCGGTCGACGATCTTGTCGAGCAATTCGATCACTTCGCGCGAGTTGATGGTTCTCGCGTCGCGCTCGCTCCATTGGGGCAGCACGTCGGCATTGAGCACGCGCTTCACGTACGCCGGGCGTCTTCGCTTGCGCTCCTTGACCACGTGTCGGTGATAGAACTCGTGCGCAAGAAAAAGTACCGAATGTGAATCCTTGGGGACGTTATCCGGATCGTCCGACAAATCCGTACGGCGCCTCAGGACATTCGGAATCGCGCGAATAGGAGCGCCGATGGGCGGAGTCGACACCGCCCGCGAGACGGACCCAGGCGCAGCCTCTACCGGCGACTCCGTGCGTGCGTTGGTTCGCTTGACGATCCCGGCTTTGCGCGGGTCGATGCCCTCATCGAGCACCTCTCGAGCCTTTTGCGCGCGAGCGCGAGCCTGCGCGAGGCCGACACCCGGCCATTGTCCGAGGCCGAGCCGTTGTCGCTTGTTGCGCCAGTAAAACCGAAAATACCAGCGCTTTGCCCCGCTCGGCATCACCCGCAGCTGGACACCGGCGCTCCCGGGGTCCGTGACGTCGTAGCGGGCGCGGCGGGCCTTCAGCCCGGTAATTGCGTTCGTGGTGAGCCGACTGCCCTCGGGTTTGCTATTATGCCGCCCGCTTTGCGGTACGCCGGCTGCTTGATTTCGAGGGTGAAGTTGAGCCATGCAACGTGCTCTGGGTCTGCGTCGATGTTCGGTGGTCCCACTGTGGTCCCAAAAGAGTGTAACATCGTGCATCGGAGCAAGACACTTTGCGTTGTGATGGCTTGGAATTTAACTCTTAAATTTCATGGACTTGTGTCGCAAAGCGTTGCAATTTGAAGTATGTGGGGCCATAGCTCAGCTGGGAGAGCGCTTGCATGGCATGCAAGAGGTCGGCGGTTCGATCCCGCCTGGCTCCACCATTAGAGTGTGTTTTGTCCGACATCGTCCCCATCGTCTAGAGGCCGAGGACACATCCCTTTCACGGATGTAACCGGGGTTCGAATCCCCGTGGGGACGCCATTGGTATCGCTACCGCGACGATGCTGCTTCGCGGGCGGCACCCACCAGCACGGGGCTCGATTGCGGAGCGCTGCGGGGCGCAGCAACGAATTCGTATTCAACCGAGGAGATTCGCTCCATCGGGCGCGCTTTGTGATAAAGCCGGGCCGCCCAGCGGCGCTGCGGCCAAGGATCACGCTTGAGTTCCGCCAACAGCGCGGGTTGGTCGACGGGCATGTCGAGGTATGCGCCCTGCAGACGGCGGCTTCCGTTCGGTAAAGTCCGTAGCGCTTGCGGAAAGAGCGCGACCGTCTCCAGCAGGATCGGCTTTTCGGCGGCAGGTGCCGCCTTGCCACGCAATCTCGCACTTAAAGCGCCTGCAAGGCTACCTTGGTCCAGGAACTCCAGGTGGCCCAGTTGGGTGGAGCGCGGATTCATCTCGATGAGATAGGGCACATCCGTGCGGGCCTCGATCATGAAATCGAGACCGAAGAACCCGCTTAAATTGAAGCGCCGCGCCAAGAGACGAGCGGCTTGGGCCATGCGGGGCTCCTGTACGCGTCGAATGACGGTCGCTGCGCCTGTAGGACCGTCTGCGGAGAGAACCACGACAGACGCTTCCGATAGCACTTCTCCGTCGAGGCACGCCACCATGGTGTTCGCGGGACGTCCTTGAACGAATCGCTGTATGGTGATATCCGGCTGGCGGCAATGCCGACTGAGCCACAGTGCGAGAGGATCCCGGTCGATGGTCAGCCGCTTCAATGCGGTCGCCAAGCGTTGCGGCGCATGCAGCTCTTTCCAGCCGGCCAATACATCGACCAATGACTGACAAACGCGCACGCCGTTGCCACCGGACTCCCCGTCGCGCTTCAATACGCAGACATCGCGGGTTTCGCGGCACCACGCAGTAACGTCCTCGGCCGAAGTAACGCGCCGAGTTTCGGGGACGGCGATATCCAATTGCATCGCCGCGGCCAGCAGCTGACGCCGGCTCCGGACGATGGGAAAGCTCGCGGGGCTTCCGAGCGAGAACTCGATGAGAGTGCGCAGCGAAGGCTCTAGCGCGTGCAGGGCGTGGAGTTGGGCAACAACGCCGTCATCGCACGGAATGATGATATCGGGACGTACCGACCTGATCGCACGGGACAGACAAGCCAGCGATCGGATGCCCGTGTAGCGTTCGATTCGATCGAGACCGCGCACATGCCTCAGCGGATGGCCCACCGGACACAACACGCTGACCCGGCAGTCATGTCTGACGAAGTCAGCCGCGAGGCGCGCCGATAGAGCCCACCATTTCGCGGCAATGATCAAGATCGATGGGGTCAATACACCCCCTCCCGCCTCGGGTGCGCCAGCACAGCGCGCAGTAGACTGAAGCCCCGAACCCTCGTCAAGTTGATTTACCATAATCTTGACCCAGTTCGCATTATGGAGGGGCCGCCTTCCGCCATGGGGAGAGATGCTTCAGTATGCAACGCCTTGGCCAGATTGCAGCCAAACCGGTCACACGGCAGCCCAGTGACCGGTTTAGGCGGTCCTGTCAACAGCCCAAACCGGAGAGATCTTGCAGAGCGCGGTAACCGATATTGCCATTGTTGGAGCTGGACCTTACGGCCTGTCGCTGGCCGCCCACCTCGCGAAGCCACGATGCTCCTACCGTATCTTTGGTGAACCGATGAGGTTTTGGAGCCGGCACATGCCCCGCGGGATGCGCCTGAAGTCCGAGGGTTTTGCGTCGAACCTCTCAGAGCCGTCCGCAGAATTCACATTGGAGGCTTTCTGCCGGGAACAGCATATCGAATATGCGCACATTGGCCTTCCCGTGGCCCTCGAGACGTTCATCGAGTATGGACGTGAGTTTCAACGCCGCTACGTGCCGCAACTCGAGCAGGTGAACGTGACGCGCTTAGAGACCACCACGGCGGATGAGTTCGCTTTGACCACTGCCGCAGGTGAGGTCGTGCGATCGCGTCGCGTCATCGTCGCAACCGGAATCGGGAGTTTCGCGCGCTTGCCCCGCGAACTCGAGGGCCTGCCGGAACAACTGGTGAGTCACAGCGCCGCACATGCCGATCTAACGCCGTTCGGCGGCCGCAAGGTCGCTGTGCTGGGGGCCGGAGCTTCCGCCCTCGACCTGGCCGCGCTATTGGTCCAGGCCGGAGCAAGCGTCGACCTTATCGCTCGCACGGATAGCCTCAAGTTCCACGATCCACCGCGCAAGTCCCGTCCGCTCCTCGAAAGGATCAGGGAGCCGCGCTCCGGCCTCGGAACGGGCTGGCGGTCCCGCCTTTCCTGCGATATTCCGCTAGTGTTTCATACCCTGCCTCAATCGCTGCGGATTCGCGCGGTCGCCCGGCACTTGGGACCTGCGCCGTGCTGGTTCGTGCGCGATGCGGTAGTCGGCAAAGTGACCATGCATTTGGGCGCAATCCTCGAGGGGGCGCAGGCGACTGAGAAAGGACTCAGGGTGGCCTTTTCCGAGCAAGGAGCCAGCAAGACCATCGACGTCGACCACCTGATCGCCGCGACGGGTTTCAAAGTCGATTTGTCGCGCCTTGCTTTTCTGCAAGATTCCTTGCGACTGCGAATCCGTAGCGCCGAGGGCTCGCCAATCCTGGATCGTTGGTTCGAGTCGTCGGTGCGGGGGCTGTATTTCGTGGGCGTCGCGGCGGCGAACAGCTTTGGGCCCTTACTGCGCTTCGCCTTCGGCGCTGACTATACGGCCAAACGACTGGGGCGCCATTTGGCAGGTTAGCCAATCGTTTATGTCATAAGCGGCACGAGTAACGCTCAGCCATGGCGTAACATGTTCAGCAATTCAAGGAGCGTGCGCTAATGATGATGAAACACGGCGATTTCACTGGTTTGGCGACCGATTATGCGAAGTTTCGGCCCGCCTATGCGCCCCAAGTCACGACGGCGATACTCGGCTGCTTGGGACGGGAGCCGAGCCGTCTCGATGCCGCCGATGTCGGTGCCGGCACGGGAATATGGACACGAATGCTGGCGGCGCGCGGACTGCGGTCCGTGACGGCGGTCGAGCCCAATGACGATATGCGAAATCAAGGCATAGAGACTTCGCGCGGCACGCCGGTCGTGTGGCGTAAAGGCTCCGCCGAACAAACCGGATTGGCGGATGCCTCCGTCGACCTGCTGACCATGGCGTCTTCGTTTCATTGGGCCGATTTCGACAAGGCGTGTGCGGAATTCCACCGGGTGCTGCGACCCGAGGGCATATTTGGGGCGCTCTGGAATCCTCGCCTGATCGAAGTCAATCCCTTGCTCGTCGAGATTGAAGAGCAAATTACCAAGCTCAAACCGGACATTCGCCGGGTCTCCTCCGGGCGTTCCGGCCTGACCGAGCGGTTGACCGACCTGCTGAGCGCGAAACCGCAGTTTACCAATGTGCTTTATCTGGAAGGCCGCCACGTCGCGCGCCAAACGCCGGCCGAATACCTCGGAGCATGGCGCTCGGTGAACGACCTTCAAGTTCAGTTGGGACCGGAACTGTTCGCCAAGTTTCTCGACTTCGTGAAGGAGCGGACCGCAAATTTACGCGATATCGAGACCACCTTTCTTACGCGCGCGTGGCTCGCGCGGCGCAAATGAGCCGATCACCCTCCCTGGAACATTGTCGGCGCACCGCTCTTGCCACTGCCGATACCGAGCCTGCGCTTGAGGGAGCGAATCGCCCTTTTGGTAAAAGCCATCGGCCACGGTAGCGGAGTGCGGACGAACGCCACTTTGCGGATGTAGCTCTCGACCGTCCATTCGGCAGTCGCCCCTTTGGGAAAGAAAATGATGTCGCCGGCACTCAAGCGACGTGTCCCGCCGGAATCCTTGATGGTCATACCGCCTTCAATCACGTAGAGGGTCTCATCCACGTCGTAGAACCAATTGAATCGGCCCGCGGTGCAGTCCCATATCAGCGTGCTTGAGTTGCCGTCGACGCTGTAGGAGACGACCGCATTGCGCGCGACGGGATTGCCCTCAAGTATCCAGCCCGGAGCAATCGGACAAGGATTCAGAGCCAGCTTCGCGACCTCCGTCCCGACCACACTTTTAACCGGCATTCATCGAATCCTTGTCGTGCCTCTCACACGAGTTAACGAAGAAACCAGTCTATCGTCGCATTGATTCCGCGCGACACCATTGTTTCGCAGTCGTTGATCGGCGTCCAGCCCAGCACCCGCTCGCTCATGCTGCCATCGAAGCGAGAGCGATTGGAGCGGGACTGCCAATCGTGCAGGCTCGGCCAGCGGCGGTTCGGGTGGCGCACGATTTGTTTTGCGCCCTCCTTGATCATGTCCGCCGTCCAGTTCGCCCACGCCGAGCGCGGACGCGCGTCGATCAATGTATGCGTGTGCTTCGCGACCGCTGCCACGTACTGCCGTGCCGTCATCAACGGGGGGCTAGTAAGCAGTAGCGTCTGACCCTCGAGGCCCGGCGCATCCAGCGCAAGCGCCAACGCTTCAGCGACATCGTCGACCAGCACCAGCGGAAGCGCGTTGGTGCCGTCGCCCCAATAATCGACGCGCGTTTCAGTGAGGAACCGGCCGACGCCGGGATGAGCGGGTGGACTGCCGGGACCGATGACGATACCGGGTCTTAGAATAACCAATGGCAAGCCTTGAGTCCGCTGCAGAGACTGCAGCACAGCCTCGCACGCAGCCTTGGACCTTGCATAATGGCCGCGGCGTACGATGTGGGGATCGACCGGTGTGCGATTGTCGATCACTGCGCCCCGATCGCCCGATGCGTAAGAGGCAATCGTGCCTGTGTAGATGAACCGCTCGACTCTCGCCGCCAGAGCGGCCTCCCCCAAGACCTGAGTCGGTCGCACATCGCCCTCAAGATAGTCGTGCCAGCGCTTGCCCTCACATTTAGCAAGGTGGTAGACCGATTTGATGCCGTCGAGCGCCCGACTCACGCACTCCGCATCACCGTGCGAGCCTGCGAACAGCTCGATGGGGAGACCATGCAGCTCAATTGCGGCCGCACGCGCATTGCGGGTCATGACCCGCACGCCGTGACCGCGCTGCACGAGTTTTGCAACGAGCCGCCGCCCGATGAAGCCGGTCCCCCCGACGATCAAGACAGTCGGCTTAACCCGGGCGGTCGGGGCAGGAATGGAAACTGACTCGCGGCTTGGCGTGCCGGTGTTTGCCGCTGCCGCGATGTTCTCGCATAAGCGCACTACATCGCCGCCTAACCGCGGGTTATGACGCGGGTCGGCGCCGAGCTTCCCCCCGTCGTAGAAGGCTCTGATGCTGCGGAAAACAGACTCTTCGAAAGGATTGGCGTCAGGGCGCTGCAGCAGCGCCGCTCGCAAACGCCGGCGGCGATCCCTCGCCGCCTGTCCGGTCAACATATGCCCCGCTGTGGCGGCGGTCGCATACGAATCGAAGATCGGATTGTCCGACACCGCGGAATCGCGCCAACCTATGTCTCGGCCGAAATCGACCTGTGCGCTGCCGCTCAATCCGCGAATCCGCAAGATGCGATCAGCATGGCCGGCGGTGAGTGAGATCGATATCGATGCGGTCGCCGAGGCGGTTCGTCCAACCGCGGTCCATTGACGGAATACCGTCTGAGCGGCGGGCAATTCAATGGGATTCGCAGCGACTGCGGCAACAATCTCTGGTACGCCGATCAGATCGACGATGAACGCCGCGACATGCGAACCAACCTCAAAAAGCATGTTCGACGGCGCGGCGAGCATCCAGCCATCGAATGGCCCGAATTTTAATATCGGTGCCGCGAAGTGCCAACTCGCGGACACATGGTCGATGCGTCCGAGTTCGCCCCGCAGCAACCCTTCCCGCAAAGCTTCATATCTCGGTGCGAAGAGGAAGTTGTGATTGACGGCAACCGCCACATTTTTTTCGGCGGCGCGCATACATAACGCCGAGCACGCCTCGCTATCCAGACCCATCGGTTTCTCGATAAATACCGATTTCCCGGCATCCACCATCGCGAATGCTGCATCGACATGCATCGCGGGAGGCAGCAGGATGTGTACGACTTGGCATTCCGAAGCCGACAAATCAGCGATCGATGTGAGCACGTGCGGAATTTCGAACTTGGTGGCAGCGCTGACCGCCCGGCCGCGCGATACGTCGCATACCGCATGCAGCGTTACACCCGGGAGGGCCGCGAGCGCCGTCGCATGGGCCTCAAGAATGTAGCCGGCTCCCAACAGACCGACTTTGGTGGGGGTGCTCAAACGTTCATCCCTTTCAATTGGAGGCGTCGCGGCGCGTCACGCTTGAACTCGCGCGCAACAACCGGTGCCGGCACCGCGGCCGGAACAGCCGTCATGCGGTCTTCGGACCCTTGTACTCGATCAATCGCGACGAGCGGCGCGAGAGACGATTTCGATGATAAACGATTAGCCCGAAGAATTGCGGCAACTTGCCGACCATCAGCAGAATGCCCGAAGCGCAGGCAATCCTCGGACTGAGTCCACGGCGCCATTGCCGCCGTGCGAGCTGCGCCATTCGAATCGGCCACGCAAGCAATAGCAGCGCTGCAATGCCCCACCAAGCGGGACTCAACGTCAATGCCAAGAAGACGACCGCAATCAGCGACAGGGGCACGACGCCGCCCCAAAATGTAATACTGCGAACGGTGCGAGGCCAATTTGGATTGCGCGCGTCCGGATGGAAGTGCGCCATCTCACCATAGCCGTGACCGGATCGTTGGGTGCGTCGCCACCATTGCCCGAAGCGAATGATCGCGGCGTCATGCAGGGTCATCTCCGCCGCAATTCGGCTGAGCCGCCATCCCTGCTTACGCAAGCGCATCGACAGTTCCGTGTCTTCTCCCGCGATCATCGTGGGATTGTAAAAATCCACTTGACGAAGTGCTTCGACCCGAAAGAGCGCGTCCCCGCCGCATCCCGGCGACTCGCCGACCGGAGCATTCCATTCATCGTCGCATAACGCATTGTAGATCGAACGCTCCGGGTAGCGCTCGCGACGCCGACCGAACACCAGTGCAAGGTCGGATTCAGCGCGCAGCGCTGCGAGCGCCGCGTCGATCCAACCGGGCTGCACCTCGCAATCGCCATCGACCATTTGGACAAATTCCAGATCAGGCCTCATCGCCAACAAATGGGCGAGTCCCGCGTTTCTTGCCCGCGCGGCTGTGAAGTTCGGCGGAATCGCCAACTCGACGACCTCGACACCCTCGGCGCGTGCGAGCGAAACGCTGCCATCCGTCGAGCCGGAATCGACGTACACTCGATTAGCCATGGAGCGCACGGATTGGAGACAGCGCGCAAGGCGCTCCCCTTCATTTCGGCCGATCACTACCAGTCCTGTCTTCGACAAACCCGATTCGTGCGCGGCGGCGCTCATTTCACCGATCGATTTTCATATAAGGTCACGAAGTCGCCGAAAGTGACCGGAAACCTGACGTCATCGTTGTCATTGAAGGGGTCGAAGCCCAAGGCCTCCTCGAGTCGCATCACGATGAGCGCGAAACTGAGTGAGTCAAGTCCGGAATCGAGGAGCCTGAGATCATCGGACAACCCGGCCAGCTTTCTCTTTTGCTCGCGCGCAACTTGCTCGAACTCCGTTATTACCCTGGATCGTACTGTCATCCGATTGGACTCTGATTGAGTGTGGTGAATGATTGTACTGTTTTTCATGGGAAAAGTCGCGGACGGCGGACCGCTGGGGCGTCGCTGGCAGGTCGCATTTCGCGTAAGACTATGCAACCACAGATCGAGTATCGCTGCCGATTGTGCGGGCAAAAGCGGTATGGCAGACTTTCGCTGTTTTCCGGCGACACCTGCCTCTCAACCTAATTCGCACCATGTCGGGGCGGGACGCCTTTAACAGAAGCTGCGGCGCCCGCCGCCTGACCATTTGACAAGACTCCGTCGTTGACCTCACTGGCCAAGCATGACCGTCATCATTAAGGAATTGATCGTCGTCTGCGTGATTGCCGCGCTGGTTTTTCGCCTGGCGAAGGCACCGGCTTTGCAATTCAGTGCCGCGGCCGACTTTGTGCGAAGACGAAATGTCTGGTTTATCCTGACTATCGTCGGTTTTTTAAGCCCGAGCTTCTGGATCTACGTGCTGATTGGAGCGCCGCTCCTCTACTGGGCGGGCCGAAAAGACGCAAATCCGATCGCTTTGTATGTGCTGGTGATGCACGCGATACCGGACGTTCCGGTCGAGATTCCTACGATCGCGATCAAGCAATTATTTGGACTCGACAACTACCGCCTACTCTCATTCTGCGTGCTGATACCGCTGGCATGGCGCATCAGGAAAGCGCGTGCCAAAGAAGCCACGTCGCGCCTGACGGCAATGGATTACCTGGTGTTTGCGTTCGGCCTATTGCAGCTATTGCACTACGTTCCACCCGACCTTCCGGGACCGCCGCTGCAGGACTCGGCGACCAACGTGCTGCGCCGGTCGTTGCTCTTCTTCATCGACATCTACGTGCTCTACTACGTCGTCAGCCGCAGCTGCACCAGCCGCAAAGTCATCATCGAGGTGATGGCGGCCTTCTGCCTATCGGGCGCGATCATGGCCCTGATCGGCGTGTTCGAGTCCGTACGCCACTGGTTGCTGTATAACGACATGATCGCGCAGTGGGGACAGCAAGTCGTTTCAGGCTACTCCTACATGCGGGCCGGGTTCATCCGCGCTCAGACCTCTGCCGGCCATCCGATCGCCCTTGGATATCTGCTCGCCATCGCGCTCGGGTTCTGGCTTTATGTTCGATCCGCGTTACAGTCTCGATCGATACGGCTGGCCGGCACGCTCGTGTTATGCGCCGGCCTCGCAGCGACCGGCTCGCGCGGTCCATGGGCTGGAGCGATCTTGATATATTTTTCTTTCGCGGCGCTGGGTCGACAAGCCGCGTTCTCCCGGATCATCAAGGCTGCCGCAGTGCTGTCGCTGTTCGTGGCTGCAATGAGCCTGACGACCGCCGGTCAAAAGGTCATCGATTCACTGCCGTTGCTCGGCACCACCGAGGACAGCTCGACCATTTATCGCGATCGACTCGCAGAGCGTTCCTGGGAGTTGATCCAGCAGCATCCGTTACTCGGTGATCCGTTGGTACTGCAGCAGATGCAAGATCTTCGGCAAGGCGAGGGTATCATCGATCTCGTCAATACCTATGCGGAGACGGCGCTTTTCTACGGCCTGTTGGGAGTAGCCATTTTCATTGCATTCATATTGATCGCGCTCCGGAGGACCTACCGGGCGATGCGCCGCGCCGCCGCAACTGAACCGGAATTGGCCTTACTCGGTGCCAGCTTGGTCGCGACCATCCTCGGCGTCCTTTTCATGCTCGCCAATTCGAGCTTCATTCTCGGCATTCCAATCATGTACTACATTCTGGGCGGGTTGGCGTCGGGTTATGTCACCATGCTCAATTCCGGCGAATTGCGTCCTGCCAGCGATACACGACAACGCGCGATGGCCGTCCCTGCCCATGCACCCTTCCGACCCGTCAAGTAATTTGCTCGCGTCCGCACCGGCCGACAATCCGACGAGCGTGGCACGCTACGACGTCGCGATCATCATAGTCACCTATAAAACTGCGGTGCTCGCCGTGGAGAGCTTGCGCTCGGTGGCGGTAGAACGCGCACGCGAGCCGCGGCTCAACGTTCGCGTCGTCGTGGTCGATAACGCGTCCGGTGATTCACCGATCGTCGCAGCAGCCATAGAGGCAAATCGCTGGGGCTCCTGGGTGAGTTTGGTCACGGCGCACAGTAACGGCGGGTTTGCGTACGGCAACAACGTGGGCGTCGATCGAGCGTATATCGATGGGATTCCGGATTACATTTACTTGTTGAATCCCGATGCCCAAGTGCGACGCGGCGCGCTCAGCAGGTTGATAGATTTCCTCGAGGCTCATCCCGCGGTCGGCATCGCCGGTAGCAGCTTTGAGAATCCAGACGGATCCGATTGGCCCATCGCATTTCGATTCCCGTCGCTATTGAGCGAACTGGAATCCGGATTGCGCCTACGCCCCGCGACATGGCTGCTCGCGCGCTGGACGATTGCGCGAAAAATGGAGCCCATTACTCAACCCGTCGACTGGATCTGCGGCGCCTCCATGATGATCCGACAGGCCGTATTCGCGGCCGTAGGGGGCCTTGACGAGAATTATTTCCTCTATTTCGAGGAGACGGATTTCTGTCGGCGATCATTGCGGGCAGGTTTCTCCACCTGGTACGTGCCCGAGAGCAGAGTCATGCACATTATGGGCCAGAGCACCAAGGTCACGGACCCCAAACGGCCCTTGGAGCGCTTGCCGACATATTGGTTCGACTCCCGCCGCCGTTATTTCCTCCTGACCTTCGGCTTAGGCCGGACGATGATAATCGACGTTGTCGCCATTTTGGCGCACAGCGTCGGCGGCCTGAAGCGCAGCCTTATGCGCCGGACTCACCAGGCGGTACCGCATTACATACGGGATTTGATCAATAGCAGCGTTCTATGGCCGCGGAACCGAAAGACTCCCGTTGCCCGATGTGCGGTGCCAAGATCGGCCAGCCAACCAGCCGACGCGCCGCGGATCGAGTAATCGCACGCCCCGAGCAGGGCTCTGCGGCGCAGCGGGCTCAGGGCCGCAAAATGTTGCGCGCCGGCACTCCGACAGCGGTTGCATGCGCCGGGACGTCGCGCAATACCACGGCATTCGCACCGATTTTCGCGTGATCTCCAATAGTCACACTACCGAGAATCTTGGCACCGGCGCCGATATCGACGTGACCGCCAATTCTCGGTACGCCATCTTTCTCAATGCCAATCGTGACCTGTTGATGGATCAGACAGTTCGGGCCCACGACCGCCCCGGGGTGAATCACGATCCCCGTCGGGTGGGGCATGGAGAGGCCTCCTGCGATTCGCGCTCGCAAGGAGATTTCCGATGCGGTCACGATGCTCCAAAAGCGATGCCGCAGGTTTGCCGTAAAGCGCATCACAATGGCCACCGGGCCGGGTCGACCAATCCATTTTTGATATTGCCGAATGGAGGCGAGCAGCGATCGGCTCGGTACCCAGGTGAAGGACGACTTCGACTCGCGTGACCAGTCCGGCTCGGTTGCGGAAATCAAGGCGAGATTACTATGACGCAGTCGGCGCTTCGTCGCCGATGATAGTGGTGGTCCAATTCGTACTCGCAAAGAGCTCATCGCTAAGAATACGACGCAACACAAGCCGCGGACCGCTTTCGCTGAAGACGTGGTCGGCGCTTTCGACGATATGGATGCGGCATGATTTCCCGAGGCGCTTGATCGCCGAGCCGCCTTGCAGACCCAGCAGATCTATTCCGGGCTCGCCGCGCGCGAACACGAACACGATGCGCACGCCCCGGGCGGCCAAGTGCTCAAGTTCCGAGCCCAAATCGCGCGGCAAGCGAATACGCAAGAAGCGGGCCCAATCACGCAGCGTCGACTCGAGTGTCAATAGCAATCGATGCGCATAAATCTTCAAAATGTAGCTCACATGGACCTTGCCCCTCACCAAGCGCCACCAGGTCGAGGCCGAAAACACGCGAGACTGGTAAAGACGCGGCTTACTCACCAGCTCAGCTTCTTGCATATCGTTGATCGACGTGCCTTTCTTCCAGAAGTAGTTCTGCGGGTTGACCATCAATATGCGATTCACGGGCACCGCCGCCACGGCGGCGCGAAGTGTGTGATATGCGCCTGAACAAAATCCGGCCAGCGTGATGTCGCAGGCACCGAACCGGGCGCGCATCAAATCAACGGCGGCCCGGATATCCTCCAGGGCTGCCTGTGGAAACACCTCATCGTCGCGCTGTCCCACACGCGTTGCGCTGTCGCCGAGCCCCGCCAGATCCATCCTCATCACCACGTAGCCGCGCCGCGCCCAGCTACGCGCGAGCTCCACGTAAATCCCGCTGGCACCGATATGGTAGTCGGCGCCCGCGTTTATAAGAATCGCAGCCCGCCTCCTTCGCTCACCCTGTTGCGGCTCAGTGATGATTCCAAACAATACCGCCTCGTTCGCAAAGAAGATCGGATACTCGGTAAGCATTCCGGGCTCTCCGGATGCATCGCCTGGCAGGGTCAGGCATGTCTTCTCGGTGCAATCACCGGGCTTGGTAGACTGTCCATTCCTGATTGCCGAGGGCGCCGTCAAGGTGGTTGGCAGCCAACCCTTCATCGCAGCGATCATCTCCTGCGGCACACCGGCGAGCTGCGGGGACGTCATCGTCATCTCGACCAGGCCCGGAAGATCCAAGTATTTGATTCGCACTCCGGGATGTACGAGCGACTCCGCCCACTGCGAGCGGCAGGCATCTTCGACCCGTCTATTACCAGCATTTCCGTGACTGACGCTGGGAGACTGGACGCGTCGAGACGGATGCGCGCAAGCGCCGCCAAAGTCGCCGACGACAACGTGAACCCACTCACTTGCATCGAGCCGGGCTCGAGCATCGGTCGGGATCTCCCCCCGGCTCACCAACAAAGGCTCGGCGCCGATCAATGCGGCCAGGCGCGTCGTCCTCAACTCCCGCAGATAGCGCTTCCCATCGACCACCGGACCGATGAGCGCGAGGGAAGTCACGGCCGCACACTTTTGGGCGGCAAGCGCCGCCAGCAGGCCACCCAAGCGGATGCCCAGCACACATACATGCTCGACGCCCGTCCGGCGCTGCAACTCCATGACCGCGGCCACCACGTCGGCCGACCACACTTGCAGCTGGTCCGCTTTAGGATCGATTTCGGCGGAATCTCCTGTGCCCAAATAATCGAATCTGAGGACAGGGACGCCGCATGACGGCGGCCGCTTCGGCGAAGGCGCGCACACTGCGATGCGAGCAGATGGCTTCATAGCCAAACGGGTTGCAGATGACGAGCCCCGTATCCGACCGAGGCGTGAGCCGCAGATCGATGCATCCATCCAAACAGTTGATGACTGCCGGAATCGAAATACAGCGCTTCTGCGAAATCTGCGCGGGTGAATTGGGAATCGATGACCGGGCTAGCGCTCACCGCGGCTCCGAGTTGTTGTTGTCGAGCTGAAACTGATCCATATAAGTGTCCTCGACCACAGCGCCTTCGGCGGCGTGATCGCAATGTCATCATTTTATTGGAACGCGGCTCGTCTAGTGCGTGAACGACCGCACCTCCCGTTCAAAATGCGTCGACCGACAGAATCGTCCGGCAGCACGAGATCGTGATTTCGTCTTTATTCGGGCCGTACGGCCGATATCGACTTTAATGGGAATTCCAGCGCAGCCAGTCTCTCGCCCCTCCGGCCGTTATAGTGCATTCTTCCTGGCAAAATTTACAATTGTTGCATTGCGGCGTAATGCCACAGTCGTCGCTGCGAGTTCGAAGGTCATCAATCAATAGTGCCACGATAAAACGTCCCCGGCAATATGTCATGGAAATCGTCACAGATGGATTTGTGCGATGCGCCGTCGGCCTTCTCTATACTCTGGGCCTAGTTCGCCAGCCAATAAGTGGATGCTCTTGAAGATTGCCTATTTCGTCAACGAGTACCCCAAGGTCAGCCATAGCTTTATCAGGCGAGAAATCCTCGCCTTGGAGGCACAGGGATTCTTCATCCAGCGCATCGCCCTGCGGGGATGGAACGGGCCGCTCCCCGACGCGGCGGACCGTGAGGAACGGGACCGAACGTCTATGTTCTGAAATCGGGCCCTTGGTCGCTATTGATCCCCACGCTGGCAGCGCTGGTGCGCGCACCGGCGCGGTTTTTCCGGGCGATGACACTTGCGGTCAGGATGGCGCGCGATTCGGATCGCCCGCTACCCTATCATCTCATTTATCTCGCCGAGGCCTGCCGAGTACTTGCTTGGGTTGCTTCATTGGCAGCCAGCATATTCATGCGCACTTTGGCACCAATTCCGCGGAAGTCGTCATGCTCGCGCGAGAACTCGGCGGCCCGCCTTATAGCTTCACGGTCCACGGTCCCGATGAGTTCCTGCGGCCGATGGGCCTCCGTGATAAGGTCCTGCGGGCCGACTTCGTGGTCGCCATCAGCAATTTTGGCCGAAGTCAGATCTATATGCGCATCCGCTACGCGGATTGGCACAAGATCAAAGTCGTGCATTGTGGACTCGAAAATCTTTCTACGAGAACAATCCGGCGCCTGCGGCCGAGGCGCAGACGCTTGGTTTGTGTGGGCGACTTGTGTGAAGCGAAGGGACAAATCCTCCTGCTGGAGGCCGCGTCGCGGCTCGCAGCCAAAGGAATCCATTTCGAGGTCGTTCTCGCCGGCGACGGCCCGATGCGTAAGGAGCTTGAGAGTCTCATCACCACGCTTGATCTTGCCGATCGCGTGCGAATTACCGGCTGGATCAGCAGTGATGCGGTCCGCGACGAAATCCTGGAGGCACGCGCGCTCGTCTTGCCGAGTTTTGCCGAGGGACTGCCGGTCGTGATCATGGAAGCTTTTGCGCTGCGAAGACCCGTGCTTACAACGTATATTGCGGGAATCCCCGAGCTTGTGCGCGCCGGCGAGAATGGCTGGCTGTTCCCCGCCGGATCGGTCGACGATCTGGCCGCGGCAATGCAAGAGTGTCTAGCGAGATCGCCGGAAAACTTGCAAACTATGGGCGATGCGGGTCATGACCGTGTTATCTTACGGCATGCGATCGATGCCGAGGTGGCCAAGTTGGGCGCGCTGATGCGCTGGCCATCTTAATCTTAAGCTTACGGGTACGATCTATGTTCGACAACATACGCAGAGACTACAGAGCGCATGGCAGCGACTGGGGCGCACAAGGATTCTGGGTGCTTGTCGTGTACCGCTTCGGTCGCTGGCGTTATACGTCCGCCCGACGCTCCTACGCAAGTTCTTCTCCTTGATTTATAGGATTTGGTACAAGATGGTGCAGATCATGACGGGCATCGACCTGCCTTGCGAGGTAGCAGATCGGCGACAACTTCGTCATGGACCATTTTGGCGGCATCGTCATCAGCGGATATGCAAAATTCGGCAACAATTGTCGATTGCGTTCCGGAGTGGTCGTCGGTTTGCAGAGAGTGTCCGAGCCCTGCGCGCCGATCATCGGCGACAACGTGGACATCGGAGTCGGGGCAAAGGTGCTGGGCCCGATTAAAATCGGCAATAATGTGCTGATAGGCGCCAACGCCGTCGTGATTTGCGATGTACCCGATAATTCGCTCGCCGTCGGGGTGCCGGCGGTGATCAAGCCGAGACACCGCAAGCTTGCTCGCGTTGCGGCTGAGAAAACAGGATGAGCCGCTTCCGGCTTGACTGCCGATTGGCAACTCGCGACTAGCGCTCTCGATGCAGCGCCGCGCCACAATCGGCGGCAATAAGTCCTTTACAAGATGCGAAAGCGCTGCTTGAGAGTCAACTTGAATTCCTCTTCATCTCGGGCGCGAAATATAGTTGAATGTGCGCCGCTGATCTCCTCCGCCGGACGGCCATTGCTGAAGTAGTAAAGCGCCAGAGATTTACGGGTCATGTTTTCAGGGCATTGCAACGGATCCGGATGCCCGTGATAGGTGAAATCCGTGGTGCCGAAAACCATCACTCGATTGAACAGCGGCAATACCTTGGCTTTGCAGCCGTTCATATCGCGATCCCACAGCTGCAAATGACCGCCGTATTCTTCCGCCACTCCTTATTGAGGTACACCAAGAGATTGAGGCGGCGGTCGAGCCCGAATTCCTGTGCTTGTTGAAGTCTGCGTGAACGCCCAGTTTCCCGCCTCGCACTATTTGGTGTAGGCCCCCCCGTCAAAATGCGGATCCGCGATCAGATTCTTGATCCCGGTTACCTCAGTCAAAAATTCCAAAAATGTGGCGGAGTTCAAATGATACAGAAGCAGCCTTGTGGCCGGCCCGAACGAGGCTTCGGTCGCCGATGCCAGCTTGATCTCCTGGCCATTGTCGAATTTCTGCCAGCGTATCTCGTCCGGGCTGCGGGAATTCCTCGAGCACGAGATCTAGCACATCCGGATCGAAGAAATTGTCAAAGACGATATGCGGAAAAGGCTCTGCATTCAGTATGAGGTCCGCGCCGCAACAGCGAGCTCGTGCATTCGAACGAGCGGAAGGAAGGCATCAATGCGTCAAGCCCTTGAGGGATAGCATTACGCACCGAACGCACTTGCCGCGTGCTTGTGACATTAGCATAGGACGGCAACGCCGCCTACGAGGGCAGCTTCGAGTCGCGGCCGAAGGGGGCGGCATGTGGCGGGACCACGCAAACCACGGTATCCTTGCGAATCGGCTTTTTTGACGGCCCCGCGAGCTGAAGATTGTATTGCCTATTTAGCCAATCGTGCGGCGCCCTACACCCTAGACCGCCGCCGCCAACTGAGAACCTCATGCTAAGAGCTGGAATCATCGGGCTCGGGAAAATGGGCCTGTCGCATCAGTCGATAGCCAATACACACCCGGCTATCCAATTAACGTCTGTGTGCGATACGTCGAATTATGTTCTTGACGTCCTGTCCAAATACACGGGCGTTAAGACATATTCCGATTACAAGAAAATGCTCGCAGAAGCGGAACTGGACTGCGTATTTGTGGCAACGCCGTCTCAGCTATCACGTCGAAGTCGTGACCGCCGCGATCGAGCGGAATCTACATGTCTTCTGCGAGAAGCCGTTCGGCCTCGATGCGGCGGACGGCTATAGGCTTGCGGATCTGGCCGATCAAAAGAAGTCGACCAATCAAGTCGGCTATCACTATCGATTTGTCGCCGCATTCAACGAAGCGAAGCGTCTTCTTGATCGTAAGCTGATCGGCGACCTGCATCACATTCGTGCGGAAGCTTATGGGCCCGTGGTTTTGAGGCCCAAAGGTTCCACCTGGCGATCGCAAAAAAGTGAAGGCGGCGGTTGCCTGTTCGATTATTCCTGCCACGCCATCGACCTGCTCAATTATCTGGTAGGACGACCGACATCCGTCAGCGGCTCTATACTGAATAGCATCTTTTCCAACGACGTCGACGATGAAATCTATTCCACTCTTCATTTCCCCAACGGCCTCTACGGACAACTGGCCACGAACTGGAGCGATGAAAGCTTCCGCAAGATGTCCGTGAAGGTGAGCATCTGGGGCACAAATGGCCGAATGAATATAGATCGACAGGAGGTACAGGTTTACGTTCGCTCTCCGCTGGCGGAAGTCCCGGAGTTTTCCCAAGGATGGAACGTTCGATACACGACTGAATTGACCCATCCGGTCTGGTTCTACATGCGCGGCGAAGAGTATTCCGCGCAAATAGATCACTTCGTGGAGTGCGTGAAGAGCGGCAGCGCCACCGTCAGTAATTTTCGCAGCGCCAGCGACACATCCTTGGTCGCGGCGATGATCCGGGCGAATGCCGCCGAATCAGGTACCGCGGTGGTTCCCGCGTCGAGTCATAGCCCGCGCAGTGGGAGCCTTGTCCAGCACCGGCCAACCTTGGTTCGCTCATGGCTGCATCGGTTGTTCAATGTCGGCTAGATATCTTCATTCGTCTTCGAATTCAACGTAGGCCAGCAACCCATGGATAGATTGTTATTCGGCGACAATCAGTTTTTCGGCGTGAACCACATGTCCGAAGAAAAGGCACGCGTGCAGGCAATGCGCTTCCAGGACATCGCGGCCGTGACCGAAGTACTCGGCGATTCCTACGCCGAGGGCATCCGCACCTTTATGTGCACGACCCATGAGCGTATCGGCGAAGTTTGCGATTTCTTCCGCGCCAACCGCGACAGATTCCCGGATTTCAAGTTTTACCCCTGCCTGCCGTACGCACACAAATACGCCAACGCCGCCGCGGAGCGTGGAGTGGTAGGAGCCATAAGAGGCTTTCTGCCGGAGGACAACCCGATCGGCGCTTTTTTCAAGGGAGGCATGTCTTTGGCGCGCAAGGACATTGAAGGCCTCGCCCACTTGCTGATCGAGGCTGAGATGAAAATGTTCGCGGGCCTTAATACTCCGATCATTTTCTTGCAAAATGTCGCGACGGATTTTCTGTTGGGGCTCGGGTTCGACGAGGCGTTCAGGATGTTCGACGAGTGTATCCGTAAACGCTATAACGCTGAGGCGGGCTTCATCACGATGAACGCCCCCTTGCTGGTCCGCAGGCTCTCGAAGCTCGGCATTGTAAATCCCATTATATGCGCGAACATCAACAAGATCGGATTCCGGATGTGCGGCGGGATACAGGCATATGAACAATTGATCGCCAGCAGAGAAGCGAGACTGATTGCCATGTCGGTGTTTGCCAGCGGTGCTCTGCCGCCCGAAGAGGCGCTGGAGTATGTATGCGGACACCCTCAGATCGAGGCAATAGTTTTCGGCGCTTCCAGCCGCCGCAACATCGCTCATACCAAGCAATTGGTCGAGCGCTTGACTTCGAGTCCTCGTCTTTCGGCCTAAAGAGCCTGAGGACGATCGTTCTTTGACATAAACTGCGCGTCGCCATCGGACGCGCTCGGTATTGCGTTGCGTAAAAATCCGTGAGGCAGGGCCATGGGGTCGTCATAAACCGACACGTTGCAATGGCGCGCGTCTACAATCGAATATGCTTGATATGTAAGATCGCTAGAGAGCGATGCGTTTAACCTGGCCGCTTGTATGGCGCCACCGCTTCGACCGCCGCATCACCGGGACTCGATAGTGTCGCGGATCTAGCGTTCAATCTGTGATATCGCTGAGAGGAATTTTGCATGTGTTCTGACAGAGCTGTATTTTTGGATTTCGCTCGATCGCTGTTCGTCGACTGTTTTTGCCCCGGAGTCGCGGGCGCGGTCGCAGCTGTCGCTTTGGTGCTTGTTTTCGCCGGCGCAGGCCCCGTACACGCCGCGACGTCGGCCAACGCGAATTCGCCGCTGGGCATGAACCTCGTGAACGTTAACTATTTTACCTCGGAGCAACCGTTCCTTAATCTCTTTAAGACGTCTGCAGTATCCCAGTCGAACCTAAACGGCTCGACCGGCGGCTTCTTCACTCACAGTACCAAGACCTTCACTTGGAACACGAACGAATCGGCGTACCTGCAGGTCGATGCCAACGGTTATCCGACAACCCTGACAGCGACATCCGCTGATCCACACTCTCCCCAACAGTTCGATTCTGTGGGCGTGCTTCTCATGCGCAATCTGGCGCCCTCCAACGCCGGAAAGAGCCTGCCTTATCCCGCCGGTCTGTACGTCGTAGATTACGATGGACAAGGAACATTGGCGTTCGATTTGGATGCGAAGCTCGTGAGTGCATCACCTGGGCATTATGTGTTCAATGTGCCCACACCATCGGCAGCAGGCTTTGCCGTGTACATCACTTCAACCGACCCAAACCGCACCGGGAACTACATTCACAACATGCGAATCGTAAAGGCCGAACAAGAGAATCTCCTGCTGGCCGGCAATGTCTTCAATCCGACGTTCCTCGGTCTGCTGCAAAACTTCCGATTGCTCCGCGCGATGCAATGGCTCGAGATAGATGACGCCGGAGGGCTGTTGGTAAACTGGAGCCAACGTCCTCTTCCGACCGACGGTGGCTGGGGTGGAGGCAACGGCGTCCCTCTCGAGGTGGTGGTGCAGCTCTGCAATGCGGTCGGGGCCGATTGCTGGGTAAATGTGCCGCATACGGCATCTGATGACTACATCACGCAGATGGCGACACTCGCGCACGCAAATCTGGGTGCCAGTCAAAAAGTGTACATCGAGTACAGCAACGAGGTTTGGAATACCGCATATCCGCAACACGGATATGCGGCATCGCAGGCTCAAGCGATGTGGCCCACGAGTAGTAATGGATGGAGCAGTTGGTATGGCATGCGCGTCGCGCAGACCTGCGATATCTGGAAGTCGGCGTGGGGAGCCGACGCGGGACGTGTCGTGTGCGTGATGGGTGCCTTCGTTGACATCCCAGACTTTGCGACGCAGGCGCTGAACTGCCCATTGTGGACGGGAGCTGGGAATGCCCCGTGCGCGAATCATGGGATCGGAGCTGTCGCCATTGCTCCTTATTTCCACATCCAGACCGCCAACGCCCTGACCGCATCCACCCAGAGCGGACTGTCGAGCATGTTCTCGAGCATGACCGGCGGTGCACTGCCCACGATCGCCAACATGGAGACGGCTTATAAAACCGCGCTTGCTCCCTATCACCTCCCGTTCATCGCGTACGAAGCCGGTCAAACTTTGGAGGGCTTTCCAACCTATCACGACGGATCTGCGATGGTGAATCTATATATCGCGGCCAATCGTGATCCGAGAATGGCCACCGTTTATACAAACTTCTTGAATCAGTGGAAGGCGAACGGCGGCGAGACGGTCGTGATCTACGCAGATATCTATGCACCCAATCAGTATGGCGAATGGGGAGCGCTCGAGTCCGTATTGGATTCTGTGAACCCACTGAGCAATGCCCCGCCGAAGTGGCAGGCTATACAGAATTTCATATCTGCGAATCCGTGCTGGTGGGCGAGCTGCACAGGTAGCATTGGCGCGTCCACGCCAGCCCCGATGGCACCTGCAGTGACTACGCATTAGCCGCACACGCAACGAAGAAACCGACTCATAGCAATTCTTCCAGGGGCAGCAGACCGCGGCCCCTGGACTTCCTGCCGTGTTTACGACCAGGACGTAAGCGATAATAAGCTTACAATACCCCCTCTTAATCGCCCTTCCGAGAAGAGCCAGGCCGAATAGTGCGACCTTTGTTAAGCCTCATAAATCCGAAAGGCGAGCTGTTCTCATCCACGGTCACCTTCGGTATAAGCGCCTTCATCAGGCTGATCAGCAGCCTGATTATCACGAGAATTCTCAACCCCCAGGCCTACGGTATTTTCGGGATTTTGTTCTCGTTTCTATTCATGATCGAGCTCATGTCCGACGTCGGGACCGCGGGCTTGCTGGTCCGTCACCCCCGCGGCGGCGAGACGAGATTCGTCCACACCGTGTGGACGATCCGTCTCATTCGATGCATCATAAATTTCAGCCTGGTTTTTTTTGGCGCCCCCCTCATCGCGTACTTGTACCGCACCCCCGTGCTTACCGGCGCGTTTCGGACTCTAAGCTTTTGGTTTTTGATAGCCGGAGCCGAATCGATGTCTTTCCTTCTTGCACAGCGCTACCAACGCGCCCGGATTTTCAACTACGCCGAAATGATTACCAACGCCGTAAGCACGATCATAGTCATCTGGTTGGCGACCTTGCTGAGAAATCATTACGCCCTGATTTACGGCTCCCTGATACAGCGCCTGCTGATGACTCTCGCAAGTTACTTCTTCTATCGCGACGTCGGGGTCGGAATCGCCCTTGACCGCGAGGTAGTACGCGAGCAGTTTCAATTCGCTCGATTCGTCCTGCCCTCGAGCATATTGACGATCGTGCTTTCCCAGTACGACAAGGTTGCGCTTCTCAAGTTCTTCAACTTTACCGTGCTCGGCATATACGGTGTCGCGCAGAATATGCTCGGTCCGATAACTGGCGTCGTTTCCCATAACGCAAGAGTGGTCCTTTATGCTCGCTGCTCTGAATACTTCAGATCAGACAGGCAAACTGCCGCTGCCCGGTACTATCGCGAGAACCATCGCTTATTGCTTGTGGGCGTCCTGCTTCCAGCTTTACTCGCCGGATTTTCCCAGTCGATCGTCTCAGTTCTGTACGACAGCCGATATGCCATGGCGGGTCCCATTCTTATGATTCTCTCTCTTAGCGCCTTAATTATCGCGTTCCAGAACGCTTCCGAGAATCTTCTCCTGGCTGCCGGTCTTACGCACACCACGCTGATTGCGAATGTCGTTAGATTCTTCAGCATCATCCCTGCCACTCTCATCGGCTGCTACTTTTTTGGGCTCTACGGGTTCTTATGGTTCAACTTGGCCGCCAACATCATCTTGATGATCTATCTGTATGTTGTTCAGAGGAAACATAATTTGCTGAATCTTGCCAATGAGTTCACGCGGCTTGGGCTCGCCATGACCGTTTTCATGGTGAGCCTGGCAGCGAGCCATGTGCTTCTAGCGCTCATGCCGGGCGGATGGCTGCATCGAGGCAAGGGATAACAACCGGCTGGCTCCAAAGGACCTTCTTTGAGGCGCACCTTAGAGCACCCTCAGCAAGCTTCCGCTCCGCGTTATTCGCGCACGGGCCTGCACGGCGATCAGCGCAATCATGCGCCACCGCCGCTTCAGCAGAAAACCTGGCGCTCTGAGTGCCCGAATCCAGCTGCCCCGGCGTAGGCTTGGAATGACCTGCAGTCGCAACACCCACTTCGCCGTCGTCCATTCCATCTTCATGGGGATTAGCGCCAGCCCCGCAATTAAGCACCAGCGCACAAAGCGCTTTCGTATGATCGGAGGACTGGGGTAATTCCACTCAACGAAGTTGTCATTGAGCAATGCGAAAATCATCAGGCGGTCGGTGCGATTCATGTATTCCGAGCGGCGGCGTGCATTATCGGGATTCGCGCCGCAAAGCCGCTGGCCACGGATCCAAACGATCCAAGGACTGCCGTTCCACGTACTTTCGATCAAGCATGAGAGATAGGGGATGCCCAGCCATCCAGCCAAGCGACGCATGGTCGCTTCTGGGACTCGGTGCAGATCCTCAAAGCGGATCGCAAATGTGCGGCCCTGCATCTGCCGATGTGGGCGATCCCAAGAAAGAATATCGCTCACTGCATCGAGCGCCGGAGACATAAGAGGCGATTCGGGCGCGGAAGGATTGCAGTACTGAGTCCGCAACTTCAGTACGCGGTCGAACCACGAATCAAGGGCTGAAATCGGGTCCCGGATGGTATGAATAAAGCGAACCGCGGGAAAATCCTCGGCCAGGCGCGCCGCCTTGATATCGTTCCCGGCATGTTGTGCATAAACCATAAGAGGCCGGGCACTGTCTCCCCGGTCCCCTCGAGCCACCGCGTAGGCAACATACAGCAGTCGAAAAAACCCGGCGCGTGCATTCGGCCAAGTCAGAGCCTTTTCGGCATGAATCTCACTTAACGCGTGGACGGCCGCATAATAGCGCATCGCTTCTATCGGGAATTCCCCATCGAAAAACTTACCGTCAGCGCCATGCCTGGCCTCAGAGTATTCCGGGTAGGCGAGCAGCCTCTGCCATATCGACAGCGAGGTGTACTCTTCGAAAAACCAATAGATCGCCTCGCTTGTCAGTCCCGGTAGGACCACTGTGTGTTCATGACCATCTAGATAGCTTGCAAGCAGAAACGAGCCGCTTCTACCCCAGAAACATATCGCCAGTATCTGCTCCATACCCATAACATCGTAGCGCCGCGCGCTCTCGAGCATGCTCGCAACCAGAGCCGCAGCATTATCGTGCGCGTCCGCGTAGCGCGCAGACGCCCGCTGCAGCAAGACATCGTTGCAGGAATCGAAACCGAAGGGTATTCGCATACGTGCGGCCTGTGTGCGCGCTATATTGGCCAAAAGGACATCATTGCCCCCACTCCCCGAACGACTTCAACCGACCGAATCGCCTCCGATGCTGCACCGCACTTTATCGGCGTCCCGAAGCCGCGTGAGGAATCTCTGCACGGCGCCGGGCTCGACCATAGGAGCACCGCGGCGGGCAGCGGCCCTATCGCAGCGTCACACTCGCCTCGAGGTAACGCAAGACCTCCCCCGATATCCTTTCTTCGGCGAAAGGATATCCCGCGCATACGAATGCCTGGGCCCGCATCAGTACATCCCGGGTCCCCGTCTCCTCGCCACGCCAGAGCGGCCCCCGACTTCGAGAAGACGTCGAGAATTTCAAGCTGATGGCCGTCGATGTGCTCGTCGAACTTCGCGAGACGGGCAATCGATATCACCTTCTTTTTCTGTCTCGGCCCGAGCATGATGGACCCGACTCCGGCCTGACAAATAATCAGGGACGCCTGCTCGTACATCCGCTCCAATTCGAGCTTGTCGAAAAATAGCGTGAGCTGCATAAGTTGAGGCAAGGGATAGATGAGCCGAATTCTCCTGATGGCAGACTGTCACCCCGAACCTGGCTACGGGTCCGGAGAACGCACGCTCTCGATCCATCAGGCGCTGACGAAGCTGGCTCAGGTGGATATTCTTCTCGTGCCCTCCCCCAACGCGGATATTTCCGCACGCGAGGGCGAACATATCGTGAAATTGCTCGACAATCCGAGCATGGCGACTCGCTGGTATTGGATAAGGCGCAACTATTTGCTGAAAGACCTGCGACCGGACCCGCAGGTGGCGGCCATGGTTCGACGGCTGCATCGGCAGAATCGCTACGCGGCTTTCTTCGGGCGATATCATCTGCCGATTCTCGGTCGTTGCGCCGAACTTGGCCCGACCCTCATCGACGTCGATGACGTGCCGACCGATCGCTGGTCGTCCAGGATTCCCTGCGTCAACCGTTTGCGGCGCTCGGTTTTTCAGCGAGCGTTGGCGCCGATCAAGACTGTCTTCGTGATCAAACACGCGGACATCTCCAAGATACGACATGCTGACGTGCGGGTTCTGCCCTGCATATCGACCCGCCCAGAACATAGCGGGCTCATTTCGTACGGGAAGCCCGATAACCGGATGCTTTTCGTCGGTGGAACCAACTATCCGCCCAACCGCG
Source organism: uncultured Gammaproteobacteria bacterium (assembly GCA_963755935.1). Lineage (GTDB taxonomy): Bacteria > Pseudomonadota > Gammaproteobacteria > Steroidobacterales > Steroidobacteraceae > Bog-1198. Next base: position 39,210 of record CAVWME010000019.1, on the reverse strand, counting down.
AAGGGATCCTGCGTTTCATTGAGAAATCCCTGCCTTTGATCCGGGCGCGGATCGCAGACGCGGAATTGCGGGTCGTGGGGCCCGGAGGGAGCCGCGCCGCAGGCCCTCCCGGTGTTTCGGCTGAGAACTTCGTGCCCGACCTGACAAGCGAGTATCGCCAGGCCAAGATATTCATCTGCCCAATTCGCACGGGTGCTGGAGCGTTGGTCAAGTTGGCCGAGGCCGCATCCTACGGTCAGGCGATCGTCGCGACCTCCTTTGCCGCACGGGGCTTCGACGGAATTTTACAGCCAGGACGTGACTTGCTGGTCGCCGACTCGGACGAAGCCTTTGCGGAGCAATGTGTCGCACTGCTGCGCGACGACACGCTTCGCGCTCGGCTATCTCGCAATGCCCGCCTCGCAGCCGCCGCGAAACTGCACCAATCCCACATCGACGAGATCATTGCGGGCGCAATGACGCATTGGCTCGCTCCGTCGATGCGGGAATCCGCCGGCTGACCGAGCGACCGGCCGCGCCGCTAGCGCGGCTTCACACTCGCCTCGAGGTAACGCAAGATCTCGAGCGATACCCTTTCCTTGGCGAAGGGATATCCTGCAGATACGAACGCTTGGGCTCGCGTCAACACGTCCCGCAGGTCCCCCTCCCCTCGCCACGCCAGCACGGCCCCGGACTTCGAGAAGACGTCGAGAATTTCAAGCTGATGGTCGTCGATGTGCTCGTCGAACTTCGCGAGGCGGGCAATCGAGATCACCTTTTTTTTCTGTCTCAGCCCGAGCATGATGGACCCGACTCCCGCTTGACAAATGATCAGGGACGCCTGCTCGTACATCCGCTCCAATTCAAGCTTGTCGAAAAATGGTGTGAGCTGCATACGTTCTGACGAATACAGTGTCTTGCCGCTCTGCACGATGACAGGCTCGGGCAGAAGCCCATCCCTGATTGCTGCATCGATCTCGATCAACGGGCGAGTGAAAGGCATTTCCCACGTGCCGAGCACAACGAAAATCATGGGGGCGACTCGCAACCGGGAACGGCGATCAAAATAGGGGACCGAAATAGCGTCCCTTGGGATAGAGCTCCTTCATCTGCTCCCACTGAACGAAAAACAGGTTGGAAATCGGATATACGGCGCTCGCCGCCGCCGCTTTGGAATCGATTCGGCAAAACGACAGGATAAAGACGATCTTGCACCCGAACAGCTTGCCGAGGTAGCAGAACGGAATCGCGGTATGACTTCCCGTGGTTACGATAGCGTGCGGGCGGAACTTCAGCAGAATCGGCACCGCCAACAGCCAATTCATCAGGAAGTTCCTCCAGAACACCCAGTCGCGGTTGCGACCATTCGGGCGCACGAAGCGACAGGGACGGTCGCGCATCAATTGCCTAGTCAGCGGCAGATCCTCGGTGACGAACAGATGGTCGGTCGCGTCCAACAACTCTTTGAGTTGGAAGACCTCCGCAAGGTGGCCGCCGCTGGAGCTCGGCACTAAGATGCGAAATTTCTTCATCGTACTTACCCGTCGCGCTTCGAGCGCACCCAATCGATTTGACGTGCCATGACAAATCTCGCGTATACGGGCAGTTTCGCAAGTGCATAGAGGAACGCATGCGACAAATCGGCGAATGAGAGGATACGCCTGCCGAACCGATACCATGACAGCATCACCGCGATCAGCACTAGACCCAGGGCCGAGGTCGCTATCGCCAGAGGAATCTGTGCCTTCGTGAGCACCCAGAACAAGACGGTCAGGAGCCAAACTGCCGAGAGTAGCAGCGACAGAAGCGCCAATGGCGGGACGGCGAGATCAAGGGCCAGCATGAGGAGCTTCAAATCCATCCGCGAAATCGCATGCAACGCGAGGCGCGGCGCCTCCACGAGAATGACGCTGAGGTGTCCGTGCTCCCAGCGCGTGCGTTGTGTCTGCGTGCCTTCGCTCGACTCCGGAAACGTGCTCGTGACCAGAGCGTCTGGACAGAATACCGGCGGCATTCCCGCGCGTGCCAGATCGACCCCCAACTTCAGATCCTCGGCGATGTGGCCGCTCGCAAGCTTCGCCGCACGAATACACGCCCAAGGGAATGCCATGCCCGTCCCCATCAATTGGCACGGCAGTCCGAGCCGATGCAACCCGGAGGGCCGCACTTGGTTTTTCACCATCAAGGCAAATTCGGCGATCCGGCTCTTCGGGTTGGCGTACTTCGGCGCCCGCAACAAATATAGCGCCTGCACGGGCCCTCGGGTGCGGTTGCATGCGCGAGCCAGCGTGTCGATCGCCCCGTCGCCGACCTCGCAATCGGCATCAATGACCATGACGGTATCGGGCGCATCCGATGCCAAGTGACGCACGCCAAAATCGAGCGCATATCCCTTACCGCGCCGATCCGGATCCTTTCTGACGATCACTTCGGCGCCTGCCATCGAGGCGAGCGTGGCCGTGTCATCCGTGCAGTTGTCCGCGACGACCACCACCCGATCGCAGCGCTCGAGTTGCGGGAGAACAGCACGGATTGTAGACGTAATGACGAACGCCTCATCGTGCGCAGGCACGACAATTGCGAGACGCCCGCGCTCGGCTGACTCCTTCGCGGCGCCAGGCCGGCGTGTCGCCGCAAGCAAAACCTCGGCGCACAGCAAGGCGGCCGGGAGCCACAGCAAGAGCGCCACCAAACAGAGAATTGCCTCGATCGCGATCATCGATTATGGATCCAAGGGAATTGGCGCGTCGCACATGCATGCCATTGTACAAGAGCGGGCCAATCGCGAGCCGAGGAGAAGTGCACCGCGGAAAAAGCCGCGCGACAATGCTAAGCTCCCATTCCGTGATCCCGAAGTGCATTCCACCTGGGCCATCCGAGCCGTATCCCACGGACCGTGCGCTGTTGGAGTGGTTGCGCGAGCAATTCGCTCAATTTGGCGACATCTACCGCGCCTCCGTTTACGGCACCACGGCTTATGTCATCAGCGATCCCGTTCACGTCGAGCATGTACTGCTCAAGAATTGGCAGAATTACGTCAAAGGCCACGCGATCAAGCGGGTAGCGCTGCTGCTCGGCAAGGGATTGATGGTCAGCGAGGGCGATTTCTGGGTAAGTCAGCGGCGAATGATTCAGCCCGCTTTTCACCGCAACGTCATCGCCGGCCTGACGACGATAATTGCGTCGGGCAACGATACATTGCTCAAGTCCTGGACGCAGGCTGCGCAGACCCACTCGCCTGTGAATGTCACACGTGACCTCAGCCGTACCATCTTGCAGGTTGTGTTGTGCTCCATCTTTGGCGACGACTACTCCGATATGGCCCCACCTTTCGAGGTTCTCACGGAGCACGCCGAGCGCAGCCTGGAATTCGCCGACGCCTTCAGGCCTTTGGCGGAGACCGTCATTCAGTTGGCCGCCAAAAGACGCCATGCGGGCCGGTTCGGCCATGATTTCTTGGGAATGCTCATGGAGGCGCGCGATAGAGGGAGCGGCTCTCCGATGCCGGATCGCCAGTTGGCCAAGGAAATCATGACGCTGGTGGTCGCCGGACACGAGACGACTGCCAGCGTGCTGAATTGGACCTGGTACCTTCTCTCGCAACACCCGCAGGTTGAGCAAAAACTGAGCGACGAGCTTCAGCCTCTGCGCAGCCAAAAGACCCCTTCCATCCCTTCCATGGATGACTTGCCGAAGTTCGCGTACACGCGCCAGGTCCTCGAGGAAGTCATGCGGCTATATCCGCCGGGTTGGCTCATGACGCGTAAAGCGCTCCGCGATGACTACCTCGGCGAATATTTCGTGCCTGCAGGGACCGAGCTCTACATTTCACCCTTTTTGATCCAGCGGCATCCGGCGTTGTGGGACGATCCAGACTGTTTCGATCCGGACAGGTTTGCGCCGGAGCTTTGCAAACGCCGACATGCCCTGGCCATGCTCCCGTTCTCGGCCGGACCTCGGAATTGCATCGGCGAGTTTTTCGCGCGCATCGAGATGCAGATGCATTTGATGATCATCGCCCCGCGGCTCAGGCTTGACTATGCGGAGAGCCAGCCTCCAGGGATGGTGGGCGGGGTGAATCTTCTGAGTCGGCAGGACATCTTCATGACGCCCAAGATCAAGCAGTCGGCGGATCTGGGGTGACTCGGGCTTAGTTCGTCACTTGCGGCTCGGCAAGCTCTGTCATGGCATCTGACGAGAACGGACGGTACCCCACCGTCACGAATATTCGATTCTCGTGATATCCGGTATCGCCAACGGGCACTGAATAGGAGTAATGGTCATACAGCACGCGAACCTCCAACGCCCGGCCATGCCGCCAGGCGAGCGAGCCCCCGACCGTCTGGGTCGAGCTTTCGGAACTGCCGACCCCGGGGGGAAGGATCGCATTGGTATAATCCTGTTTATTGTATTGGCCGATTAACTCGGCCGTAAAAGCGCGGGTCAATCGCCGCTGGATGTTGAACTGAGCGCCGGTCATGGTGAGGTCGAACTCCGGCTCTCCCGGGTAACGATCCTTTTCCCATCGAGCGGTGACTGCCACCTTGGTCCGATTGCGCACGTAACTCCACCCCGCACTGGCATAGGTCGCGGTATAGCTGTCCGATGTCAACGGCGTGGGCGCGTAGTTGATGGTGCCGATGATGCCGCCCTGTTGCGTACTGAAGCTGCTGCTGCCATCGGTCAATTCCCGTCCCGCCGTGAACGTCAACTTCGAGGCCGGCGACAGGGTCCGTCCGAGCTCCAATTTGGCGAGCGGCTCCGTGGTGGTGGTGTCACGCGGCCCGGTCGTAATGTTGGTGGGAGTGCCGGTCTGCGGCGGTTCGATGATTGGTGGGCTCGTGCCGCCGGGTAGCGTGACCGTCGAGATCCCCGTGGCGTCACCCTTTTGATCGACCCGGGTACCGCCCAGGTCCAGCGCAAAATCGGTGCGAGCACCATGCACCTCGTAGCGCGCGTAGACGCTATAACGGTCGAAGTCGTTATTGACCGTCGTGTTCTGGAACAGCACGCGCTCGGCGCCCCCATTGAGCGAGACGGTCGATCGGGCCGAGAGTTGCAGCCCCAGCGCGAGTGTCGCAAGCAGGCGGTTGCTGTCGTAGGGGCTGGTTTGGTAGTAAGCGTTGGCGTATCGAGCGGTCGCGTTGAGGAAACCCGTGCCCCCCAGCCGCAGATACAAATTCGGCCCGGTGGCTACGTAGTTGGCGTCTTGAAGATTGTTTGGCGTTATCGGCGTAAATGGATCGAGGGTCGTTTGACCGAAATCATCACGCAATACCCATACCAACCGGTCTGGAATGATGGCGAACTGACCCGCCCCGTCGAACCTGCCGATGAGCTGGTTTCCATAAGCCCCCTCCAGGTAATTCATATCGCTGAAGGCACCCGCTGCGCGCACCTCCAAGAGCCGAGTCTGTTGATTCAGGCCGAAATCGACGTCGGCGAGGGCGATCGTCTGGGTGGTCTTGTTGGTCGGAACCAAATTCACGTTGTCCGTCTCGCCGATGCCGACATCGGCCCCGTACCTGAGAAACGGTGTTTGACCGGCAGGCAAACCCGTCATCGAGATGGAGTTGCCGAACGAGCCTATGCCCGTATCGAAGCCGTTCGGGCCAGTCTGCGCGTGGGCTACCGGGCCCAGCGCAAAGCTCATGACAACAAAGAGCTGCTTGCGCGCAACGCTAGGTCGCTTCATCGGCGCCGTAGGTTCCGTAATCGTAGTATTGCTCGGCCGACTTTGACTGGACCTGATTAAGCACCACCCCTCCGGCCTGGCGCTCGTCGAGCAGGCCGATCGCAGCCTGGATCGCGCCTTTGGGAGTCATGTCCGCGCGTACGACCAACACCACCTGACCCGCGACTTTGAGCAAGGCACGCCCCTCATTGGAGACTAGCAATGGCGGCGAGTCGAGCAGCACGATGCGCCTCGGATTGCGCGTACAGATGTTAGTCATGAGCTTGCGCATTCGATTGCTGCTCAGGAGCTCTTCGGTCCCCGCGACAGGGGTTCCGGCGGGCAAAATCGAGAAGCCTCGAGTGGTGGTATGAACGATGGCAGATTCCGGCTCCATCTCCTCGTTGACCAGCGCATCCAGGAGGCCGGGTTGCTCAGCCAGGCCGAAAATCGCGCTCACATGCCTCTTTGCGACATCTGCATCGATCAGCAGAACTGCCATATCGCGCTCGAGCGCCATGCTGAGGGCAAGATTGATGCTGGTAAAAGTCTTCCCGTCTCCCGGCAGCGCGCTGGTCACCATGATGGCGCGCGACTCGATGCGGGTCGACGCCTCCAGCATGGCCTTCTCGATCAGCGGCCGCTTGATCCGGCGATATTGGTCAGCGAACTGCCGGTCTTTCCTTTGTTCCGGAAAATACCCCGTCGCACGCAGCACCGCATTGTCGACGTTGATGTGCTTCGCGAGACTCGCCGTATCCTCCAAGCGCTCGACCGCGACACCCGGTGCGTGAACGTGGGGCGAGAGGTCGATCGGTTCGGGCGTGGCAGCCTCTTTCGCCTGTTGCTTCTTGAGCCGTGCGATGGTCTGCTCGACTAAGCTCATGTGGTCACCAGTTGGTGAATCGCGTGAATGCTGATCCGGGCCCCGGACCAGTTTAACGCCAAAACCGCCGCAAAGGCGGCCAGCAAGCACAGAGCGGCGGCTGTAAAGCGCAGCATGTTGAACTGCGCTTGCGCCTGATGCAGCGTGGGAAAGGCGGGGCTCACGACCCCGAGCACGGGGAACGCCGTCACCGCGTTGACATCACGCACGGAGCACACCACGGGCCGCAGGGTATGCACCCCGTAAGCCAAGCCGGCGCCGGCCGCCATGGCCAAGAACCACACCACGGTAAGCCACTCCGTACGCTTCGGCCACGCGGGAATTACCGGTGCAGTCGGCGGCAGCACGATCTCGAAACGCACCGAGCCGGCATTGTCCGCCCGCTCGCCCAATCGCGCTTTTTGGTAGTTCTCGAGGAGCGCCGTGTACTGGGCCTTGTTCACATCGTAGTCACGGTTGAGCTGTTGATATTCCGCTTCGACTTGCGGCGCGCTATTCAATCGCTCCCGCAGATCGGCGACGGTGGATTGATGTTGCGCCAACTGCCGGCGCAGGGCCGCTATATCGACGTCCGCCTTGTTAAGCTCGAGCTGCATGCTCTGATAGACCGGATTGTTGGCGGCGCCGCTCGCCGCAACCGCCGCAGCGTCGCCGCGGCGCAGACTTTCAAGTTCCAACGCCCGGCGCTTCTTCAAGTCCTCGAGCGTTGCCCGGGTGGCAATGACGTCGGGATGTTGCTCCGTATATTTGAGCAAAAGCTCATCCAGCTTCGCCTGTGTCTCCTGGATCCGGCTAAACGTGTCGCTCCCGCCCACGACCCCGCGGGCACCCGCGATGGACGAGGACGTGCCGCCGGCCGAGGATACGGCCTCGTCGCCATGCAACTGCTTGATCAGTTCGTCGCGGCGACTTAAGGCAATCGACAAGTCGATCTCGGCCTTCTTCTCGGCATCTGTTTCGGTCTGCAACTGAACGAAGTAGCCGCCTTGCTCACTGGGCATCAAGCCCACATTTCTTTTCTTGAAATTCGCCAGCTTGTCCTCGGCGACGCTCAACCGTTGCTCGTAGTCCTTGATCTGCGCTTCGAGAAATTTCTGGGCTTCCGCCGAGCCTTGACGCTTGCCCCCCAGAGTCTCCTCCACGAAGGTATTCAGCAACGTCTTTACGACCGACAGGGCGCGCCCCCGATCGACGTCCGTATAATGAAACCCATAGATGGTGCCGGCGGACGCGCGCTCATCGCCCTGATTTCCCCCATTGGTCACGGTGAGCACGATTCGGTTGCTGAAGGTAGTCAGTGTCTCGGTGCGCGTGCGCGCATCGGTAACGGTGGGTGGCAGCACTCCGCTCTGAACCGCAATCTGCTCCAGCTGGGGTCCCTCCAGCAACGACTGATGCACGAAGTTGATCTGTGCGTCGACATTTTGGTCGGTCGTCAGTCCCTGCAGAGCCGGTTTGAGCGCGGTGCGGGTATCGACGAACACGCGGGCATCGGCTGCGTAGCGGTCGGGAAGGGCGAACACAACTGCCCAGCCGACGAAGGCCACGGCGAATGTCGTCGCAAGCGCGAGCCAGCGGAAACGCCAGATACCACGCGCTATATCGAAGATATTCGTTCAATCAGGTGTCACGTCGTTGGCATTCAGAAGCGGGTTTCAGGGACGACCAATACGTCTCCCGGCTGCAGAACGAATGTTTTGCGATAGATCGCCGGAATTGACCAGCGCATCCAGCTTCACCTTGAGTTCTTGATCTCGCCCGTTGACCTTGCGCACCACGCGCGCACGATTTCCCGCGGCAAACTGGCTCAAGCCCTTACAGCTGAGCAGCGCGTCCAGCACCGTCATGCCCTCATGGAACGGCAATGCTTGAGGCTCCTTGACCTGACCGATGACCTTGACTTCGCTGTAGACGCTGAGCGCCGTCACGACCACCACATTCACCTTGGGAGATTTGACGTACTTGCTGAGTGCGGTTTCGATGTCGCGCGCCAGTTGAGACGGGGTCTTGCCAACGGCAACCATATCCTCGACCAGCGGTGTGGAAATCTTCCCGTCGGGGCGCACGGGTATCGTGACCGAGAGTTGTTCGTTCTCGAAAACGAACACATGCAACGTGTCTCCCGGACCGATCCGATAGTCGGGTGACACCGGCGGGGCGCTCGGCTGCGTGGGTCGGCGGCGGCGTATTGGCGGCAGATGCAACGAAAGGCAAGAGAGACAAGCATCCCAGCATTGAGGCGAGTAATCGGGCGGATACGTTCCAGATTCGATATTTTTTTCACGGGCACGATTTTATCTTACATCGCTAGTCATCGCCTTGCAGAAAAAAATGTGAGTTAAATCACGCTATAAGCTCGTCGGGCAGAAGGATTATGTTCCCGCGCGTCAGTATCCGCCGACACGGTCGTCCCTAAAAGCCGACACGTTGTCGGGTGCTTCCTCGCTATATTTAAATTGCGCTCATGCTTTACTTAAGTCAGCCATCGACGGCATTCTTCGGCGCATTTCTGATTCTGGTTACTTCGCTCACGGGCGGTTGCTCGGACTCGACAGACTCAGGCTCTTCAACCAATAGCTCTTCAGCCGCTAGTTCTTCAGGTAGCACCGACTCCTCCGGCAGCGCTACCAGCAGCACTACGAAATTGGCGTTGACCGGCACCCCCGCTCTCTCAGCCGTCCCGGGCATGAAGTATCAATTCCAGCCGAGCGTGTCGCAAGCCGCCGGTCAAGTGACTTTCTCCATCAGCGGACAACCGACCTGGGCCACCTTCAATAGCACCACGGGCGAGCTCAGCGGCACGCCCGCCGAGAGCATGGCCGGTACGAGCGCCAGTGTCACCATTTCGGCGAGCAACGGTAAAGGCACAGCCTCGATAGGTCCTTTCACGATCATCGTCGCGCAGGTGTCGGGAAATGGCTCGATCGCCTTATCATGGAGTCCGCCTGCCGACACTGCCGATGGCCCGCTCAGCCTGCTCGCCGGCTATTACATCTACTACGGAACTAGCAGCGGTGACCTGTCAAACTCCGTGCTGGTCTTCGGGGGCGGTACCACGGAGTACGTGATCCAGGGTTTGGCACCGGGAACCTACTACTTCGCGATGACGACTTACAACGCCCAGGGCACCCAGAGCGACCGCTCGAACATCGTGAGTGCAGACATAACATCGTGAGCGATGGGGAGCGGCGCGCCGTCGGCGGTTCACTGCTAACATCCGGCGGTGAGCACGCAGGACCCCTTGAGCCCGAGCCTCGACCGACCGCTGCCCAATTCCTATTGGGTGATCCCGGGCTCCCTGCTCGCCGGTGAACACCCTGCAGGCCCGGATGAGGCCGAAACGAGCGCCCGCTTGGCGGCCTTGCGCCAAGCGGGCATCGACTGCTTCATAGATCTGACAGAAGCGGGCGAACAGCCTGAATACAGCCACCTGCTGAGGCCCCAGGACGACGAGTACCTGCGGTTCGAAATCCCTGACATGGGCGTTCCCTACCAGGTGTCGCGCACTATGGATTTGCTGCTCGGGCTGCGGATGGCGCTCGGCCGCGGCCGCGGTATCTATCGTGCATTGCCGGGCCGGTATCGGTCGCACCGGGGTCATCATCGGCTGCTTTCTGGCAGAGGAGGAGCCGAGCGGCAAATCCGCGGTCAAACGACTGAACCGGCTGTGGAAGCAGAGCGCCCGCTCGGCACAATGGCCGCAAGGTGCCGCAAACCGCCGAGCAAGCCGACTACATTCGGCGTTGGCCGAATGCGCAGCGCGCAGCCCTAAAGATCCCCTGGTGAGGAAAACGGCGCCGCCGCGGCGTCCGCTCAGTCCAGATACTCGGCCGTGGTGCTCCGGCGAACCTGCTCGCGGCTCACGCCCGGCGCCGTCTCGATCAGGCTGAAGCGCTCCTGGCGCGTCGCCCGGCTGAATACCGCCAGATCGGTGATCAGCATGTCGACCACGTTGACGCCCGTCAGCGGCAGATCGCAGCGCGGCTTGAACTTGGACTCGCCGTCCTTGGAGGTGTGCTCCATGACGACGACGATGCGGCGCACGCCCGCGACCAGATCCATGGCCCCGCCCATGCCTTTGACCACCTTGCCCGGCACCATCCAGTTGGCAAGATCGCCGTTCTGCGCGACTTCCATGGCGCCGAGCACGGCCATATCGATGTGGCCGCCGCGGATCATGGCGAAGCTGTCGGCGGAGGAGAAATACGAGCTCATGGGCAACGCCGTGACGGTCTGTTTGCCGGCATTGATGAGATCGGGATCCTCCTCGCCCTCATAGGGGAAGGGGCCGATGCCGAGCATGCCGTTCTCGGACTGCAGCACCACCTTGAGCCCCGGCGCGATGTAATTCGCGACCAGCGTCGGAATGCCGATGCCGAGATTGACGTAGAAACCGTCTTGGAGCTCGCGCGCCGCGCGCGCTGCCAGATCTTCACGCGACCACGGCATGGGAACCCTCCGTGCGCTTGCGCACCGTGCGCTTCTCGATGAGCTTCTTGTACGGACTGCCGTTGATGAGGCGCTTGACGAAGATGCCGGGCGTGTGGATCTGGTCCGGATCGAGCTCGCCCGCCTCGACCAGAATCTCGACCTCCGCCACCGTGACGCGTCCCGCAGTCGCCATGTTCGGGTTGAAATTGCGCGCAGTCTTGCGGTAGATCAGATTGCCCTCGGTATCGCCCTTCCACGCCTTCACCAGCGAGACATCGGCCACGAGGCCGGTTTCGAGGATATAGGTCTCGCCGTTGACCACGCGCTGCTCCTTGCCCTCGGCCACGACCGTGCCCGCGCCCGTCTTGGTATAGAAGCCGTAAATGCCCGCGCCGCCGGCGCGGATGCGCTCGGCCATGGTGCCCTGGGGGTTGAACTCGAGCTCCAGCTCGTGCGCGAGGTATTGGCGCTCGAACTCCTTGTTCTCGCCCACGTACGAGGAAATCATCTTGCGGATCTGGCGGCTCTTCAGCAGCAAGCCGAGCCCCGCTCCGTCGACGCCGGCGTTATTCGACACCACGGTCAGGTCCTTGACACCCGAATCGTGAAGCGCGGCGATCAAGCGCTCGGGAATGCCGCACAGGCCGAAGCCGCCGCACATGAGCATCATGCCATCCTTGACCACGCCCGCGAGCGCGCTCTGCGCGTCCGGATATACCTTTGTGCTCGCCGACTTCGTCATCTACTGTCTCCCCTAGCGCCCCGTCGCGACGGCCGCCTCTCGCTAATAGCGGTAATGCTCCGGCTTGTACGGTCCCGCCTTCGAGACACCGATGTATTTCGCCTGCGCATCGGTGAGCTCGGTGAGCTGGGCACCAAGCTTCGAGAGCTGCAGCCGCGCCACCTTCTCATCCAGATGCTTCGGCAGCACGTATACGCCGATCGGGTATTTCTCGATCTGCGTATAGAGCTCGATCTGCGCGAGGACCTGGTTCGCGAACGAGGAGCTCATGACATAGGACGGATGCCCCGTGCCGCAACCCAGATTCACCAGGCGGCCCTCAGCGAGCAGGATGATGCGTTTGCCGTCGGGAAACACGATGTGATCGACCTGCGGCTTGATGTTGTCCCAGGTGTACCGGCGCAGCGCGGCGACCTCGATCTCGCTGTCGAAGTGGCCGATATTGCACACGATCGCCTGATCCTTCATGCGCTTCATGTGCTCGTGCGTGATGACATGAAAGTTGCCGGTCGCGCTCACGAAAATGTCGCCCTTGTCGGCGGCATAATCCATGCTGACCACACGATAGCCTTCCATGGCCGCTTGCAGCGCGCAAATCGGATCGATCTCGGTGATCCAGACCTGCGCCGACAGCGCCCGCAGCGCCTGCGCAGAGCCTTTACCGACATCGCCGTAACCTGCCACGACGGCTATCTTGCCCGCGATCATGACGTCGGTGGCGCGCTTGATGGCATCGACCAGGGACTCTCGGCAACCATACAGATTGTCGAACTTCGATTTCGTGACCGAATCATTCACGTTGAAGGCGGGAAAGGCGAGCTTCCCCTCTTGCGCCATCTGGTACAGCCGCTTGACGCCCGTGGTGGTCTCCTCTGTCACGCCCTTGATTTTGGCAAGACGCGTCGAGTACCACTTCGGATCCGCTTTCAGCTTGGCCTTGATGGCCGCATACAGGTGCTGCTCTTCCTCGTTCGTGGGCGAGTTCAGAAGCGAGGCGTCCTGCTCGGCGCGCGCGCCGAGATGCAGCAAAAGCGTCGCATCGCCGCCGTCATCCAGGATCATGTTGGCGTGGGTGCCGTCCGGCCACTCGAAAATGCGGTGCGTGTAATCCCAGTACTCGGCGAGCGTCTCGCCCTTGACGGCGAACACCGGTGTGCCGCCCGCGGCGATGGCGGCGGCAGCATGATCCTGAGTCGAGTAGATGTTGCACGAGGCCCAGCGCACCTCCGCGCCGAGCGCGTTCAAGGTCTCGATCAATACGGCGGTTTGAATGGTCATGTGCAGCGATCCCGCGATGCGCGCACCGGAGAGTGGCCGCGCCGCGGCGAACTCGCGACGGATTGCCATAAGCCCGGGCATCTCGGTCTCCGCGATCTGGATCTCCTTGCGGCCCCAGTCGGCCAACCCTAAGTCCTTGATGCGCGACTCGGTGGTGACTTTCATGGCTGCATTCATCGCTTGACTCCTTGGGCGCGCTTCACGCGGCGCGCGTCGCTTTGAGCTCGGCCGCGAGCGCGTTGGCCTTGTCGGTACGCTCCCAGGTGAACTCCTCTTCTTTACGTCCGAAATGTCCGTAAGACGCCGTCTTCTGGTAGATGGGACGCGCAAGATCGAGCATTTCACGCAGTCCGTACGGCGTGAGATCGAAGTGCGCGCGCACGATCTGGGTCAGGCGGTCATCGGGCAATTTGCCGGTGCCGAAGGTCTGAATCATGATCGAAGTCGGCTCGGCGACGCCGATCGCGTAGGAAACCTGGACTTCGCAGCGGGCAGCCAACCCCGCGGCGACGATGTTCTTGGCTACGTAGCGCGCCGCGTAGGCCGCCGAGCGGTCCACCTTGGACGGGTCCTTGCCCGAGAAGGCACCGCCGCCGTGGCGGGCGAAGCCACCGTAGGTGTCGACGATGATCTTGCGACCCGTGAGGCCGCAGTCGCCGACCGGTCCGCCGATGACAAAGCGGCCGGTGGGATTGATGTGGTACTTGGTGCGCTTGTCGATCCATTTCGCCGGCAGGACCGGCTTCAGGATCTCCTCCATGACGGCCTCGCGCAGATTCTTGGTGGAGACATCGTCCGAGTGCTGCGTCGACAGCACGACCGCCTCGACACCGACCGGCGCATCGTCCTCGTAGCGCAACGTCACCTGACTCTTCGCATCGGGCCGCAGCCAGGGGAGCTTGCCGCTCTTTCTCACTTGCGCCTGGCGCTTGACCAGACGGTGCGCGAGGGTGATCGCGGCCGGCATGAGCACGTCGGTCTCGTTGGTCGCATAGCCGAACATCAAACCTTGGTCGCCGGCACCTTGCTTGCGCTCGTCCTTGCGATCGACGCCCTGCGCGATATCCACGGATTGCTTGCCGATGATGTTGATGACGCCGCAGCTCGCGCCGTCGAAGCCCATGTCCGAATGGTCGTAGCCGATGTCGAGCACGGTCTTGCGCACCAGCGCCTCGACGTCCACCCAGGCACTCGTCGTGATCTCACCCGCGACGATGACGACGCCGGTCTTGACCAGGGTCTCGCAGGCGACTCGGCCGCGCGGGTCGGCGACGATGATCGCATCGAGCACGGCATCCGAAATCTGGTCCGCCACTTTGTCGGGATGGCCCTCGGACACGGATTCGGAGGTAAAGGAGAAGCTATTGCCCATAATGTCAAATCCCTTCAGGTGCTTGGCCGAAATTCTCGCTGTAGCGCCGCAACAACTCCGCACGCGTGAAGGCGTGGTTCTGCGGGCCGCGCGACTCGATCTTGATGGCCCCCAGGAGCGACGCCAGACGGCCGCTAGTTTGCCAATCCAGGGCGTGCAGCAGGCCGTGAATTAAACCAGCGCGGTAGGCATCTCCGCAACCCGTCGGGTCGACCAAGGTTCGCGGCTTGGCGCAGGGGATCTCCCAGACGCGCCCACCGGCATGGATGACCGAGCCCTCGCCGCCCTTAGTCACGATGAGCGCCTCGACCCGGCCGGCCACGTCCGCCATCGTCAGGCCGGTTTTCTGCGCCAGCATGCCCCACTCATAGTCATTGACCGCCACCCAGCTCGCTTGTTCGATGAACTTCTCGAGCTCGGCGCCCGAGAACATGGGGAGCCCCTGGCCGGGATCGAAAATGAACGGAATGCCCGCCGCAGCGAACTGTTCCGCGTGCTCGATCATGGCCTGCCGCCCGTCCGGCGCCACGATCCCGAGCGCCACCTTGCCGCCGGCGTCAGCCACGCGGTTCAAGTGCGCGTATTGCATGGCGCCGGGATGGAACGCGGTGATCTGATTGTCGTCGAGATCGGTCGTGATGAATGCCTGCGCCGTAAAGGCCTCGGCGATGATCTTAATGTGCTCGACGCTCATGCCGCGCGCCACGAGCCGCTCGCGGTACGGACCGAAGTCATGGCCGGCGGCGGCCATGGGCAAGGCCGTATCGCCGAGCAAGTGCAGGTTGTAGGCGATGTTGGCCGCGCAGCCGCCAAATTCGCGCCGCATCTCGGGCACGAAGAAACAGACATTCAACAGGTGAAGCTTGTCGGGAAGGATGTGCTGTTTGAACCGGTCGGGAAACAGCAAGATCGTGTCGTACGCGACCGACCCGCAGATCAACGCGGCCTTTCCGCCGCCGTCTCGCAAAACCATCCATCACCACGCGTCTGGGCAAACCGCTATTCTACCGAAGACATGCAGAAATCGCCCGGATTCTCGAAATTGCTGTTGCTGCTTGGCGCAATCTCGATTCTGACCCCCTTCTCGCTCGATATGTACCTGCCGGCCCTGCCGGCCATTGCCGCCGACTTGCAGGCGAGCGCCGGCGCCGTGCAGCTGACCTTGCCGGCGTTCTTTGCCGGCCTTGCGTTAAGCCAGCTGCTGTTCGGCACCCTCGCAGATCATCTCGGCCGACGCCCGCCGCTCCTGTGCGGCCTCGCCCTGGCGGTGGTCGGCTCGACGGGATGTGCGTTGAGCGGGGGAGTTCACACGCTCACCGTGTGGCGCACGGTGCAGGCACTCGGAGTGGGCAGCGCGAGCGTCATTCCGCGCGCGGTGATTCGCGACCGCTTTGATGTCGCTCACACCGCGCGGGCGCTCTCCTTGCTCGGCCTCATCACCGGCTTCGGCCCTATCCTCGCGCCACAATTCGGCGGCGCGATCCTGCTCGTGGCGGGCTGGCGCACGGAATTTTGGCTGCTCAGTGCCCTCGGCCTCGCGTGTCTTTGCATCGCTCACACGATGTTGCGCGAGTCGATTCCGGCGCAGCGCTCGAGCGTCATGGGCCCGCGGCTCTGGCTGCACCTCTTGACCGATCGGCGTTATGTCCGTTATGCGCTTGCGGCCAACCTCATGCAATCGAGCGTCTTTGCCTACATCGCCGGCGCCTCGTTCGTGTACATCGATCACTTCAAGTTGAGCCCGCTGCAATTCGCCTTGATGTTCGGCTTCAATGCCCTAGGTCTCATGATCGCGGGACGCATCAATGCGCACATCGTCGGCCGGCTCGGCCCCGAATTGATCTTCCGGCGTGCGATGCTCGTGACCGCGGGGCTCGGTGTCTTGCTGTTCGCCGTGGCGCTTACCGGCTTCGGCGGCTTCTGGGGCATGGCGATTCTGCAGGCGCTGTTCGTCGCCATGCTCGGGTTCAACTTCTCCAATGGCTTCGCGCTCGCGCTCGCCCACTTCGGCAACGCCGCCGGCACAGCCTCGGCGCTGTTCGGGACCTTGCAGTTCTTGTTCGCCGGAGCGGCCGGCGCGGCGGTGGGCGCGCTCTACGATGGCACGGCGAGTGCCATGACGGGCGTCATGTGCACCGTCGCCGTCGCGGCGGTCGTGCTCTACCGGGCGGTGAGATAGACTGCGCACGCGTGCCCCATACGATCGATGTCATCGTTCCGACCTTCAAAGAAGCCGCCAACATACCGCTTCTGATCGAACGGCTCGCGGTGCTGCGAGGCTCATATTCTGTGCCCCTGCAGCTGACTCTCGTCGATGACGACAGCCGCGATGGCACGGTCGAGGCCGTCGCAGGCCTCGCGCTGCCCTGGGTACGGCTCATCGTGCGCACCGCCGCTCGCGGACTGAGCGCCGCGGTGCTCGAGGGCATCGAACGCACCACGGGCGAGCTCATCGTAGTCATGGATGCCGACTTGAGCCATCCGCCCGAGGCCATTCCGCGCATGCTCGAGGAGCTCGGCAATGGCTGTGACTTCGTGGTCGGGTCACGCTATGTCGAGGGCGGCGTGACTCACGATGACTGGGGACTGCTGCGCTGGCTCAACAGCCGCTTTGCCACTTTCCTCGCGCGACCGTTCACGTCCATCAAGGACCCGATGAGCGGTTTCTTCGCTTTGCGGCGCGAGACGTTTGCGCGCGCCGACGCGCTCAACCCGATCGGTTACAAAATCGGGCTCGAGCTCCTGGTCAAGTGCCGCTGCAGCCGGGTCGCCGAGGTGCCCATCGCATTCGCCGATCGCTTGCATGGCGAGAGCAAGCTCAGCTTGCGTGAACAGCTCCGCTACTTGAGGCACCTGCGACGTTTGTTCATGTACCGCTACGGCACCTCGAGCGAAGTGATGCAATTCATCGTCGTCGGCGCGAGCGGCGTGCTGGTCAATCTCGGCGTCGTCACGGCGCTGCTGCGCACCGGCGTGACGGCTCCCGTCGGGATCGCCGGCGGCATCGCCGCGTCCATCTGCACCAACTTCTACTTGAACCGTCGTTTCACCTTCTCGCACTCGCGCAGCGGCCACATGCCCAAACAGTTCCTGGGCTATCTCCTCTCGGTGTCCTTCGGCTCGTTGGTCAATTACACGATCGCGCTGTGTTTGCTTGCTCGGCTGCCTGGGCTCGTCCCACAACTCGCCTCGCTCGGCGGCATTGGCGCGGCCACGGTGGTGAATTTCGTCGCATTGAAATACATCGTGTTCAAGCGCAAGCACTATCGACCGCGCTGAAGCGCGCTCGTCATCGCTTCAGGCAGCTCCGGAACCGCTCGTCGACGCGGCGCGCATACCAGGCGGTGGTGAGATTGCGGCTGATCTTCGGTCCCTCCAGGCGGATTTGCGGCACCACGGCACGCGGCAAAGGTCTGCCCTCCGCGTGTGCGGCGAGCGCGAACACCGCTTGATAGAGCGCAGTGCGCTCGAATCCCTCCGTCTTGCCTTGCTCCAGCGCGGCGTGAATCGCCGCCTCGTCGAGATGCAGGCGCCCGCTGAGCGCGCGCACGGCGAGCTCCGTGTGTCCCGTCCCGCCAGCGCCCGCGTGCGGCAGGAGCGCGCCGTCTGCGTCCAAAGGCAGGCCGGAGGCGACGCTGACGGCGCGCTGGAAAGCGGCGTTCCGGCTCGCGTACTGGCCGGCGTTGAAATCGGCGAACCGGTAGAGATAGCGGTCGTACGGCGCCTGGTAGTCGAGCAAGTGCGCGACTCCGAAATACAGGCTCCCGCGGCGAGTAAACACCTCATCGGCAATACTCTGTTTGACGGGATACGGGTAGGGGTGCGCGGCTGCGAACTCCTCGGCGAACGCGACGTTGACCTGCATCGGCCCGCGGGTCCGGATCGGGTTCCAGCTCGCGAACAGTGAACGGCCGAGCGGAATCGCGCCCGTGAAATCCTCGAATATGTCGCTCAACTCCTTTTCGGTACGGGCATGATCGATGCGCGCGGCATAGCTCTGGCCGGTCGGCGATTTGAGCTCGAGCACTTGGTGCACGAGGCTAACAGGGATCGCATCGTGCTCGGCGCGCCGCTCGATTTCGCGCCAGGCGATCGCCCCAAGATCCGGAATGATCGGATCGACGTGAAACCCCGATTCTTGCTCGATAACGGCGACGACCGCGCAGACACCTTCCGGGGTGGGCGTCAGCCCGAGCGCGACGAACGCCGCATTTATGTCCAGACTCCAGCCCGCGCGGTCGGGCACGCCGCGCGGAATCGAGGGCTCGATGAGCGCCGGTCCCGGAGGACGCGGCGCGGGTGCTCGTGGCGCGGGCTCGTGCGCGCACCCTGCCGCCGCGACGACCATGACCGCGAGTCGAAAGCCAGATGTAAGCCTCATCGCCCGCATGGTAGCGCGACGGCCGCCGCGCTGGCTTCGTCAGACAAGATCTGACAGGGACTCGATTTAAAAAGCGGATAGTCTCGACGCAGCGCTGTTGTTAGCTTCTCGACTTTCAAAATAACGAGATAGAGGTTTCCCATGGGCCGCGGCATTCTCCTCTGGTTGTTAGGCGTTCCTCTCCCGATCATCCTGTTGCTTGCCATGTGCTCTCACCGGTAGGGGGCATCCGTGCAACAAGTCATCGGCTCCCCGCTGGGCTCGCGAGTCGCAGATCCTCTCGATCCGCTCGCGGCCGGCTCCGGCGCATCGGGTTGGAGTAAATCGGCGGCGTCCTGGCCCGCGATACTCGCCGGCGCATTCGTAGCCATAGCGACATCCATCATCCTGCTCGCGTTCGGCTCAGGCCTCGGTTTCGCCATGGTGTCGCCGTGGCCGGGACGCGGCGTGTCTGCGACCGGATTTACCGTAAATGCGGCTATCTGGCTCATCGTGTCGCAGTGGCTGTCGGCTGCGCTCGGCGGCTATATCGCCGGACGGCTGCGCACCAAGTGGGTCGGCACGCATACCCATGAGGTGTTCTTTCGCGACACCGCTCATGGCCTCGTGACCTGGTCGGTGGCCACGGTCGCCGTGGCGGCCCTGCTCGCGGGCTCGGTCACTTCCGGCGTGGGTGGAGCCTTGCATGCGGTCGGCGGTGCGGCTTCGGCCGGCCTTCAGGGCGCGGCAGCGGGTGCGGCGGCAGGCGCTCCGGGGATGCCCGGCGGCGGGCCCTCGGCGGCGATGACCTACGACATCGACAAGCTGTTCCGCTCGGGCTCGGGTGGCGCAGCATCAGGAGTTGCCGGAGCCAGCGCGGGCTCTGCCTCGAGCAACGCGGGTTCGCCGGCGCCCGGTATGGACATGAGCAGCGATCCGCGCGTCGAGGCGGTCTACATCGCGTTTCATGCGGCCGCCAACCCCGGCCAGGGCGTGTCGGATGATGACCGCGCCTACCTCGCGCAGTTGGTGCAGGCTCAGACGGGCGTCACGCCTGCGGAAGCGCAGAAACGAGTCGACGATTTTGTGACTGCCACGATCAACGCCGAGAACAAGGCGCGCGCCGCGGTCGATGCGGCGCGCAAGGCCGCTGCGGAAGCTTCGATCTTCACGGCTCTCGCCCTTCTGGTCGGCGCGTTCATTGCAAGCGTCTCGGCGGCGCTGGGTGGCCGGCTGCGCGACGAACACATATAAAGCCCATCGGGCGTATACGCGCGAGCGATTGGCCGCGCGTGTATGCCGAGCTCGACGCACGCGGCTGCGCACGGCTCCCGCACTTGCTCACCGCACGTGAGTGCGCCGCGCTGTCGCGGCTCTACACCCAAGACCAGTTCTTTCGCAGCCGCATTGTCATGGCGCATCACGGCTTCGGACGCGGCGAATACCGCTATTTCAACTATCCGCTGCCTGAACTCGTGCAAGAGTTGCGCGACTCGCTGTATCCGCCCCTCGCGCAAGTCGCGAATCGCTGGTACGAGCGGCTCGGGCTCGACGTGCGCTTTCCCGCCGAGCACGCGGCCTTCATCGAGCGCTGCCATCAGGCGGGACAGACGCGTCCCACGCCCCTCCTCTTGCAGTACGGTGCGGACGATTTCAATTGCCTGCACCAGGATCTGTACGGCGCGCATGTCTTCCCGCTGCAGCTGACCGTGCTCTTGGCCAAGCCCGGCAAGGACTTCGAGGGTGGCGAGTTCGTGCTCACCGAGCAGCGCCCGCGCATGCAATCGCGCGTTGAAGTGGTGTCGCTCGACCGGCGCGATGCGGTGGTGTTCGCGGTGCACGAGCGGCCCGTCGCGGGCACGCGCGGCGACTATCGCGTCAAGCTACGGCATGGCGTGAGCCGCATCTGCAGCGGTCATCGACAGGCGCTCGGCATCATCTTTCACGATGCGGCGTGAGCGCCCCTCGGGCGATGCCCGCTCTACTCAGACGACTCGAGTAGACGTCTTTGCAAATCCGCCATCTGCTCGCGCGATGGAATTGCAAAGGAGCGTACGAGCTCGGCGCGGCCATCGACGACCGAAAGTTTCCGAGCACGTTCGATATTGCCTTTCGTGCTCACGATCCACAAAGGACCGTTCGCGATGTTGTCCAAGCCTTCCTGTGCGACCTTCGCGGGCGCCTCGGCCACACTGATGTCGATTCCCAGCCGCGCCATCGCGGGCGTTGCCGTGAAGCCGATGTTCAGGTGCAGCACATCCACGCCCAATGGCTTGCATTCCGCCCACAGCGCCTCGGCGAAAATTCGGGCGAACGCCTTCGAGGCGGTATAGGCGGCGAGTGTGGGCGATCCCAGGTAGCCGCTCAAGGAGCCGGCCAAGATCATCCCGCCGCGGCCGCGCTGGCACATGAGTGCGCCGTAGTGCCGGGCAAAATCCGCCTGGCCGAGAACGTTGATCGCAATGACGGCTTGCGTCACCGCTTGCGGCAATTCGACGAATACGCCGCGTGTGTTGTTCGCACCGGCATTATAAATAAGCAGACCAACTTCGATGTCGTCGGTGACCGTCCGCGCGCGCTCCAATGCGTCGGGTTGCACCAAATCGACCGACAGCACGCGAACTTCGGCGCCGCTTGCGCGCAGCTCCGCCGCCACTGCATCGAGCGGTGCGGGCTTTCTGGCAATCAACACCAGTTTGAAACCGTCAGCCGCCAGCTGGCGAGCAAATGCGGCGCCTACGCCTTCCGAACCGCCAATGACGAGCGCCCAAGGACCGTATTTCTCGACATCCATTGCCGCCTCGCTCAGGCGCCGCTCTTGTGCTCCGCCTGCCACTTCTGCACGGCAGCCATGGTGTTCTCGACGTGCTTGTCGGGACTCATCGCAGTGTATTCGTAGATGATGATGCCGGTCGGCGCAATGACGTAGGAGGTCCGGTTCGCATACTCGGGCTTCGCCGCGAGCACGGCGTCGTAGGCCTTGGTGATGCTCTGGTCCGCATCGGAGGCGACGGCAAACTTGTTGCGGCACTCGCTCACCGAGAATTTGTTGAGCTTGTCGATGGGATCGTGCGACACCCCGATGACGGTTGCACCCATGGCCTTGAATTTGTCGGTCGCCTCGGCGAACTCATGCGCCTCTACCGTACAGCCGGGCGTGAATGCCGCCGGATAGAAATACAGCACCACCGGGCCCTGCTTGAGCGCGGCAGCGAGCGAGAACGTGAAGGGCTTGCCGGCGAGCGTCGCCTGCGTGGTGAAGTCCGGTGCTTTGGCGCCGGGCTCGAGGGCTGCGTAGAGCGGCGCCGATATCACACAAGTCGCGAGCACAAGAGCAGTCACGCATTTGCTGGCCATGTTCTTTGTCCTTGAGCTTGAGCGGCTTGGGGGCAGGTATCCTAGCACCTCGCGCAGCATGCGGCACACGCAGCCCCCAAGTCGCAGCAACTCAGCGGCGCGACACCAGGACGCGATTGATATCACGCGCAATCTCGCGCATCGGCACGCCCCGAGCAGCCAGCAGGGCGAAGGTCTTGCGGTCCATGACTGCATAGGCCTCCGGCTCGCCGCTCCAACGATCGACGAAGCGGTCGATGTTTGGTTCTTCCGCCCCGGGATCCTGCTGCAAGCCGAAATCGAGCTCGCCGCGATAAGCCACGAGCTTGAGCGTGCGCCGCCAGTAGAACGGCAAGGTCTGATCGTACGTGGCAATGCTGTAGATCGGCGCACCTGCAGGGACCTTCGGCAGTGCACGATAGAGCTCGACCCCGGAATAGACCGGCGCGACCGCGGCGGCCGCCTGCAAAAGCAACAACCCCGCCAAACACCAGCCGACGCTCAAGAACACCACCGAGCGCGTGACGCCGCGCCGGCGCTGCGCGAGCGCATACAGTCCGGATGCCGCGAGGAGCGCAGCGACCTCTGCGAGCGGCTTGGTGAGCGCCAGGAAGTAGGCGCTACGCTCGGACGGCGCGATATGCCTGGGCGCTAGCAAACAGCCTATACCGAGCACGATCGCGACGCCCAAAGTCAGGAGCGCGGTGCGCGCCACATCGCGCTCGAGAGTCTCCTCGGGCAGAGCGGCCGTAAGCAGCGCAAGCGCCGGCAACGCGGGCAGGACGTACGGAATGAGCTTCGAGTCCGAGAGCGAGAAAAACACCAGCGCGAACAGCACCCACAGGCGCAGGAAGAGCGGCGCATCGAAGCCTTCCGCCCGGCGGCGCCAGCCGCTGCCCATTGCGCGCAACAGGGGCAACGTCCAAGGGAGGCTCCCGAGCAGCAGCACGGGCACGAAGAACCACCAGACTTCTTCGCGATCTGCGCTCGGCGTCAAGTAGCGCGCGATGTGCTCGTGAATGAAAAAGAACTCGAGAAAGCCGGGCACTCGATGCGCAGCAACCACGAACCAGGGAAGAGTGATCGCGACAAACAACCCGATGCCGGCGGCCGGATGCAGCCGCCGCCAGGGTGAGAAATCGCGCGACCAGAGGCTATACAGCACGAGCACGGCGCCGGGGAGCGCCACGGCAACCGGTCCCTTGGTGACCACGCCCAGCGCGGTCGCCGCCCAGGCTAAGAGCATGAGGAGCCGCTCGCGTCGTGGGCCCGCCGATTGCGCAGCGAGAAACGCCGTGAGCGCGACCGTCATGTAGGCGGTCAAGCTCATGTCCAGCGTGAGCAGCT
This sequence comes from uncultured Gammaproteobacteria bacterium, assembly GCA_963755935.1. Taxonomy (GTDB): domain Bacteria; phylum Pseudomonadota; class Gammaproteobacteria; order Steroidobacterales; family Steroidobacteraceae; genus Bog-1198. The sequence continues at coordinate 15,805 of CAVWME010000019.1, read as the reverse complement.
GTCCCATGATCAAAAAGAGCAGCATGCTCGACAGGAGCGCAGCGACTCTGATCGCCGCCCTCGTCCCCCACAAGCGCCGCGCCGCGAGCGCCGCGGCCAGGACGGTGCCGAGCGCGCAGAGTGCCGTATAAAACCGCGCCCCCAGCTCGTTCTGCCCGAAGATGGAGAGGCTCACCGCGGTCGCCCAGTACTGCAGCGGCGGCTTCTCGATGTACAGGAGCCCGTTGAGATGCGGAATCGCCCAGTCGCCGCTTGCCAGCATCTCGCGGGGAATTTCCGCATAGCGGCCCTCATCGGGATTGAACAGAGGTCGCAACGACAACGTGGCGAACCACAGCACCACCGCGAACAGCGCGAGCGCGCAGTAGGCGAGCCGGTCCGAACGAGGCGGCGTCTCCGCCTCGCTCAAAGCGCCTCGCCGGACGCCGCCACAGCCAGCGTTCCCGAGCGACCGGGAATCTCACCCATGACCACGGCACGGGTGGGGAGCGAGCCCTGCTGCAGGCGCGAATGAATGTCGGCCATGCACGCGAGCTCTGCGCCGGCATCGCGCCATTTGACGAGCAAAGACTCGAATGCGGCGTGCAGCTTTCCGCCCTCGAGCTCGGCATGCAGCGTGAACACTTGGATTGCGCCGGTCTCGCCTCGCCGCCGAGAGCCGAAAAACGGCATCCGCGATATTCGACTCCAGCGTCCCCTCGCGGCCGAGCAGCTCATCGAAAGTCGGCAACGTCGTCGGAATTTGTGGACAGGGGCTTGGACCCGCCGCAAGCAACGGCAAGAACGCCTCGGGGCCGCGCGTATCGCTCGCATACTTCAAGCCGAATTCCCGCTCGAGCTCGAGGGCGTGCTGATTGATCTGCCAGCCGGCTGCGGCGTGCGATTGCGGCGGAAAGCCGAACACTCGCTCGAATGCCTCGACGCCGCGCTCGAACTCGGTGCGCGTCCAGGGAGCATCGGCGCCGGCCACATGGTCCTGCCAGCGCACGTGATCGTAGGTATGCAAACCGACCTCGAAACCGGCATCGTGCACGCGGCGCATCGCCTCGCGCGCGTGCTTGCCGATGTCGGGCCCGGGCAGCAGCACCCCGTACATCAGGGTCTTCAGCCCGTAATGCTTGAGGACCGAGGTGCGCGCGACTTTTTGGGCAAATCCCTTGCGAAACACGCGGCGCATCGCCCGCCCGGTATGGTCGGGGCCCACCGAGAAATAGAAGGTCGCCGCCACACCGTGCTTCTTGAATAGCGCGGCGAGCCGTGGAACGCCCTCGCGCGTGCCCCGCAACGTGTCGACATCGACCTTGAGGCCGATGCTCGCGCCGTCAAGCATGACTCGACAAGAGCGCGGACGCCGCCGGAAGACTGTGGGCGTAGGAGTCGAAGATTGCCATCAACGCCGAGCGCATGTCGGTGCTGGGTCTCCAGTTAAGTTCCGCCGTTGTATTCTTGATGGACGGCAGGCGCGCCGGGATGTCGGCGTAGCCCTTGCCGTAGTACTCCAGTGCCGAGATATCGACCAGGCGGGTATTGCGCGCGGTCGGCGCATACTCGGGCCGCGAGAGTGCGATCTCGAGCATCATCTCGGCAAGCTGGCGGATCGAGTAGAGGTTCGCCGGATTGCCGATGTTGTAGATCTTGCCATCGGCAATGCCGCCGGGATTGTCGATGATGCGGGTCAGGCAATCCACGGCATCGTCGATGAAGGTGAACGCGCGGGTCTGACTGCCGCCATCGACCAGCTTGATCGGCTCGCCACGCACAATGTGGCCGAGAAACTGCGTGAGCACGCGTGAGCTGCCTTCCTTCGGATCGTCCATGCTGTCGAGGCCCGAGCCCACCCAGTTGAAAGGCCGGAACAGCGTGAACTGCAGTCCCTGTTGTCCGTAGGCCCAGATGATGCGGTCGAGGAGCTGCTTCACACAGGAATAGATCCAGCGCTGTTTGTGGATCGGTCCGAGCACGAGCTCAGAGGTCTCGGGATCGAATTCGCGGTCGCGGGACGCGCCGTAGACCTCGGAGGTCGAGGGAAACACCACGCGCTTCTTGTACTTGACGCAGTGGCGGATGATCGGCAAATTCGCCTCGAAGTCGAGCTCGAACACCCGCAACGGCTCGCGCACATAAGTCGCGGGCGTGGCAATGGCCACGAGCGGCAGGATCACGTCGCACTTGCGCACGTGGTACTCGACCCACTCCTTGTTGATGGTGATGTCGCCCTCCACGAAGTGGAAGCGCTCGTGCGAGAGCATGCCGCTCACCCGCTCGGATTGCAGATCCATGCCGTAGATATGCCAGTCCGTGTGCGCCAGGATGTACTTGCTCAGGTGATGGCCGATGAAGCCGTTGACGCCGAGAATGAGGACGTTTTTCACGATGATTCCTTCAAAAATAAGTAAACGCCGGCGGCGCCCCGAAAATCAACTCAACGCCAGCGGCGCGCCGCGCAGCGCAGCGGGCGCCTCGGCCGGGAGGACCGTGCTCTCGCCGATGGCGAGCTTGGTGATCTCCAGACGTTTGCCGTCGGTGCAATCGGCATACCAGCGCCCCTCCTCCGTGTACAGGCACGGCGCCTGCCCGGGGTGGCGCGGCGCCGCACCATCGATGCGGGTCTCCCACACTTCGAGGCGCTGCCCGCTCACTTCGGTGAATGCGCCCGGAAACGGCGGCGCCACCGCGCGCACCAGATCGTGGATGGCGCGCGACCCGGCGCGCCAATCGATACGGCCATCCTCGGGACGGCGGCGACCGCAATAAGAGCCTTGCGCAAGATCCAGCGGCCGCGCCGCGGCACTGCCCGCGATCAACTTCGGCAGGCTCCGTCGTAGCACCGTTTGCGCCGCCTCGGCCACCCGCTGCGAGACCTCGAGCGCCGTGTCGTTTTCGCCGATGGGCACGGGCTGCTGATCCACCAGAGCGCCCGCGTCGGGCTTCTCCAGCATGTAGTGCAGACTTGCGCCCGTGACCGTCTCGCCGCGAATGATCGCCCAGTGCACGGGAGCGCGTCCGCGGTACTTCGGCAGCAACGAGCCATGCATGTTGAGCGCGCCGCGTTTCGGCAAGGTGAGCCACGCTGCATTCAACAGATGCCGGTAGTAGAACGAGAACACGAAATCCGGCCGCGCGCGCCGCCCCTCGGCGAGCCATTCGACCGAGTTGGGATCTTCGGGCATGACGACCTTGAGGCTGTGCCTGTCGGCAAGCTCCTTGACGCTTGCGAACCAGTGGCTCTCGCCCGGGTCATCCGGGTGCGTAAAAACCAGCGGCACCCGAATCTCTTGATCGAGGAGCTCGCGCAAGCAGCGCACGCCCACCTCGCTGTAGGCGAATACCACGGCACGCGTCACTCGATGTCCTCGAGCACGGCCTCGACCACGTAGCGCGGCCGCTCGCGCACTTGCGTGTAAATGCGCCCGACGTACTCGCCCAGCAGGCCAATGCCGAACAGCGCGAGCCCAATGAAGAAGAACATGATCGCGAACAGGGTGAATAACCCTTCAGCCTCGGAGCCGAGGATGAGGCGGCGCGCGAGCAGCACGATCATCAGTGCCGCGGACAGGAAAGACACCGCCATGCCCACCATGGAGAAAAGCTGCAACGGCACCACCGAGAAGCCGGTGATCAAATCGAAGTTCAAGCGTATCAGGCTGTACAAGGAGTATTTCGACTGGCCCGCATGGCGCTCCTCGTGGGCGATCGGCACCTCGATGGGGTTCATCGCATAGAGCGAGGCGAGCGCCGGTATGAAGGTGTTGACCTCGCGCGTCTGGTTGAGCGCTTGCACCACGAACCGCGAATAGCCGCGCATCATGCACCCCTGATCGGTGATGCGCACCGGCGTGATCCACTCACGCAGCTTGTTGACTCCCTTCGACAGCGAGCGGCGCCAGAGACGATCCTGGCGTTGCTGGCGGATGGTGCCGACATAGTCGTAGCCTTGGTCGAGCTTCTCCACCAGCTTGTGGATCTCCTCGGGCGGGTTCTGCAGATCCGCATCGAGCGTGACGACGTACTCGCCGCGCGCGTAGGCGAGCCCCGCCATCACCGCCGAGTGTTGCCCGAAGTTCGCGTGGAAGAGCACCACACGCGTCTCGCGCGGCCGCTGTTGAAACTGCTGGCGCAGGAGCGCCGCGGAACGATCCTTGCTGCCGTCATTGATGAATACGCACTCGTAGCCGATGCCGAGCGCGTCGAGCGCCGGATAGAGCCGCGCGAATAGCGTGGGCAGCACCTGCTCCTCGTTGTACACGGGAATGACGACGCTCAACTTGGGAATCGCGGCGGGCATATCGAGCGCGCTCATCTCAAGTGTCGGCTGCTACAGCGCCCTGCGACTGCAGCACGCCGAGCAGCTCCTGGGTCCTCGAGCGCATGAGATCTTGCGAGCCTCGAGCCTCGACGTTGAGGCGAATCAGGGGCTCGGTGTTCGAGGAGCGCAGATTGAAGCGCCAGTCGGCAAACTCGAGGGATAGACCGTCGGTGCGATCGCTCGCGCGCGCCTCGCGCGCGTAGCGCGCCTCGACCGCCGCCATCGCTGCGGCCGCATCCGGCACCCGGTAATTGAGCTCGCCGCTCACCGGAAACTTCGCGATGCGCTCGCCCACCAGCTTCGAGAGGGGCTTTCGGGATTCACTGATGATCTGGGCGATCAACAGCCATGGAATCATGCCGCTGTCGCAATAAGCGAAACGCCGGAAATAATGGTGCGCGCTCATCTCCCCGCCATACAGCCCGTCGACCTCGCGCATGCGCTGTTTGATGAAGGCATGGCCGGATTTCGACAGCACGCTCTCCCCGCCGTGGGCCGCGACGATCTCCTGTGTGTTCCAGGTGAGGCGTGGGTCGTGCACGATGCGGCCGCCGGGCGGCTCGGTGCGCAACAGGACCGATGCCAGGAGCCCGACGATGTAGTAACCCTCGACGAAACGCCCAAGCTCATCGAAGAAAAAGCAGCGGTCGAAATCCCCGTCCCAGGCGAGCCCGAGATCGGCGCCGTGCGCGCGAATCGCCGCGACGCTGGGCGCACGATTGTCCTCGAGCATGGGGTTCGGCACGCCATTCGGAAAATGGCCGTCCGGCTCGTGATGGAGCTTGATGAGCTCGAACGGCAAGTGCGGCTCGAGGCGATCCAGAACCGGGCCGGCCGCGCCGTTGCCGGCGTTCACCACGATCTTCAAGCGCTGCAATTTCCTCACATCGACGTAGGAGAGCAAGTGCTCGATGTACGCGGCGTTGATGTCGATACTGCGGCGCACGCCGCGCTTCGGCGCATCGCGAAACGCGCCGCGCTCGGCGCTGGCCTTAATCTCCTTGAGGCCGGTGTCCGCGCTGATGGGCTTCGATTGCTCGCGCACGAATTTCATGCCGTTGTAGTCCGGCGGATTGTGACTGGCGGTGACCATGATGCCGCCGTCGTAGCCGCCGTTGAACGTGGCGAAATAGACGCCCTCGGTACCGCACACGCCGATGTCGTCGACGTCGACACCTGAGTCCATGAGACCCCGGCACAGCGCATCGGCGAGACCTGGACTCGAGAGCCGGATGTCGCGCCCGACCACCACGCGCTTCGGCGCCACGAACTCCGCGTAGCCGCGTCCCACGCGATAGGCGACGTCCTCGTTCAGCTCATCGGGAATTCGGCCGCGCAGGTCATAGGCCTTGAAGCAGCGGATCGAGCTCAAGTGCTGGTTCCTTGGCGCCCGTAAATGTCATCGAAGCGCACGATGTCGTCCTCGCCGAGATAGGAGCCGGACTGCACCTCGACGATATGCAGAGGGACCTTACCGGGATTCTCGATGCGATGCTTCGCGCCGATAGGGATGTAGGTCGACTCATTTTCGGACAACAGGAACGTCTTGTCGTCGCAGGTGATGCGCGCGGTGCCCTGCACCACGATCCAATGCTCGGCGCGGTGATGGTGCATTTGCGAGGACAGCTGGCCGCCCGGCTTGACCGACAGGCGCTTGACCTGAAAGCGCTCGCCGGCATCGAGGCTGTCGTAGCTGCCCCAGGGCCTGAACACCTCGCGGTGCAGGGAGGACTCGCTGCGGCCGGACTTCTTGAGCTTGGCCACGAGCTCCTTGACGTCTTGGACTCGCTCCTTCGGAGCGACCAGCACCGCGTCCTTGGTCTCGACGATCACATGATCGTCCATCCCGACGGCGGCGACCAGACGGCTGGTCGAGTGCACGTAGCAATCGTTCGTATCGTGCACCAGCACGTCGCCCTTGAGCACATTGCCGTCCTCGTCCGCCGGCAGGGCATCGAATAGCGAAGCCCACGACCCGACATCGCTCCAGCCTGCCTCGAGGGGCAGCACCACGGCGGCGCGGGTCTTCTCCATGACCGCGTAGTCGATCGAGTCGCTCGCGGCAGCGCTCGAAGGCGGCCTTGTCGATGCGCACGAAGTCCAGATCCGTCTTGGCGGCCTCGAAGGCGGCTTTGCTCGCCTCCAGGATATCGGGCGCAAACTTTTGCAGCTCGCCCAAGTAGTCGCGCGCCTTGAACACGAACATGCCGCTGTTCCAGTAATAATCGCCGCTCGCGACGAACTGACGCGCCACATCCAGGGCGGGTTTTTCGGTGAACTGGGCCACGGGATAAGCGGGTCCCGGCCCCTCGCCGCGGCGGATGTAGCCATAGCCCGTCTCGGGCGCATGCGCGACGATGCCGAAGGTCACGAGCTTGCCGGCGGCGGCGAGCGCGGCGGCCGTGGCCGCAGCCTGGTGAAACGGGTGGACATCTCGCACCACATGATCGGCGGGCGCCACCACCAAAATCGCGTCGGGCTCGAGGCTCAGCGCCTGAAGAGCCGCCAGCGCAACCGCCGGGGCGGTGTTGCGGCCGACCGGCTCGAGCAGGATGGCGCCCGCGGGCAGCCCTGCGGTCCGCAGTTGCTCGGCCACCGTGAAGCGGTGAGCCTCGTTGCACACGACGATGGGGGGGCGGGCGCCCTCGATGCCGGCGAGGCGCGCAGCCGTTTCCTGCAGCATGGTTTGCCGGCCGGTGAGCGCCAACAGCTGTTTCGGATACAGCTCCCGCGACAGCGGCCACAGGCGTGTGCCCGCGCCGCCGGACAAGATCACGGGTATCAACGTCGTTTCCATGGGCTCATCCAGACCGCTTGCCGCGGCCGATCGCATAATAGCTGATGCCGTCCCGCGCCAGATGGGCCGGATCGTAGAGGTTGCGCCCATCGAAGATCACGGGGGTCTTGAGGGTGGATTTGATGGAGTCGAAATCCGGGCTGCGGAACTCCCGCCACTCGGTGACGATGGCGAGGCCGTCCGCCCCGGTGAGCGTCTCCACGCTCGACTTGCATAGGGTGAGGTCGGCTCGGGCGCCGTAGATACGGGCGCATTCCGGCATCGCCACCGGATCGTAGGCCCGCACCGCTGCGCCCTCCTGCCAGAGCGCTTCCATGAGCACGCGGCTTGGCGCCTCGCGCATATCGTCGGTGTTGGGTTTGAACGCAAGTCCCCAGAGCGCGATGGTCTTGCCGCGGAGGGAGCCGAAATGGCGCTTGATTTTCTGAAAGAGAACCGTCTTCTGGCGCTCGTTCACGCTCTCCACGGCGGCGAGAATGCTTTCCGCGTAGCCCACCTCGGCCGCGGAGTGCCGCAGCGCCTTGACGTCCTTGGGAAAACAGGACCCGCCGTAGCCCACTCCCGGGTAGATGAACGCGTGACCGATGCGCGGGTCGGAGCCGATCCCGATGCGCACCGCCTCGATGTCGGCGCCGCACGCTTCGGCGAGGTTCGCGAGCTCGTTCATGAAGCTGATCTTGGTCGCGAGCATGGCATTGGCCGCGTACTTGGTGAGCTCGGCCGAGCGCACATCCATGACGATCATGCGGTCGCGGTTGCGGGTAAACGGCTCGTACAGCGCCCGTAGCCACTCCGTCGCCCGGGGGCTCGAGGTGCCGATGACCACCCGGTCGGGTTTCATGAAATCCTCGACCGCGGCGCCCTCCTTCAAGAATTCGGGATTCGATACCGTGTCGAACTCGAGCGCCGAGCCGCGCCCGGCGAGTGCGGCGCCCACCGCCTCGCGCACCTTGTCGGCCGTGCCCACCGGCACCGTGGATTTGGTGATCACCACCTTGTACTCGCTCATGTGCTGGCCGATCGTGCGCGCAACCGAGAGCACCGATCGCAGGTCCGCCGAGCCGTCTTCGTCCGGGGGGGTGCCGACCGCGATCAGCTGGAACAGACCATGCTCCACGCCTTCTTCTGCGTCGGTGGTGAAGCGCAGCCGGCCGGCCGCGAAGTTGTGTTTGACGATGATGTCGAGACCGGGCTCGTGGATGGGGATCTCGCCGGCCGATAGCATCTCGACTTTGCGCCGATCGACATCGACGCACACGACGTCATTGCCGGCATCAGCCAGGCAAGCGCCCGTCACCAGGCCCACGTAGCCGGAGCCGAAGATGGTAATTCGCATTCGTAATAGTCTGATTTAGCAGAGAAAAGCGGGCGTACAGGGTAGCGTTTTCAGGGGGTCAAGTAAAGTTGGCGCACGGGCCGGCGGCCGATGCGCCGCTGATCCCGAGGCCGCAAATCTCTCTAGACCCAGGGGTCGCGCTTAAGCTTGTGCTCCCAGGCAAGGGAGCTCGAGACGATGGCGCGCAGATCATCGTAGCGCGGCTGCCAGCCGAGCTCGGTCCGGATCCGGTCCGCGCGCGCCACGAGATAGGCCGGATCGCCGGGCCGGCGCGGCTCCTCGCGAATCACGAGTCGCTTGCCACCGACGCTCTCCACCATGGCGAGCACCTCGCGCACCGAGTACCCATGCCCGTAGCCCACGTTCAATGTCACGGAGCGGCCGCTGGAGCGCAGATAATCGAGGGCCCGCAGGTGGGCAGCGGCCAGGTCCTCGACGTGCAGGTAGTCGCGTACGCCCGTTCCATCGGGGGTGGGGTAGTCGGTGCCGAAGATGGATACGTGACTGCGCTTGCCCACCATGGCCTCGCAGGCCACTTTGGTTAGCAAAGTCGCGCCGGGGGTCGCTTGGCCGATGCGGCCGCCCGGGTCGGAGCCGGCCACGTTGAAATACCGCAACGCCACGTAGCGCAGCGGATTCACCGCAGCGACGTCGCGCAGCATCCACTCGCTCATGAGCTTCGAGGTACCGTAGGCGTTGATCGGCCGGGTCGGCGAATCCTCCCCGGCATAGCCATCCTCGGGCATCCCGTAGACCGCGGCGGTCGACGAAAATACGAAGTGCGCGACCCCGTGATCGATCGACGCCTGCAGCAAGGAGCGCGTCGAGCAGGTGTTATTCCCGTAGTACTTGAGCGGCAGCGCCACGGACTCGGGCACGATGGTGTGGGCCGCAAAGTGCATCACCGTGTCCACCTGGTGCTCGGCCATCAAGCGTGACACCAGCGCCTGATCGCCGACCTCGCCCACCACCAGGTCGGCACCCATAACGGCCTGGCGGAAGCCCTTGCCGAGGTTGTCCAAGACGAGGACGCGCTCGCCCCGCTCGAGCAGCTGGCGCACGACGTGGCTGCCGATGTAGCCGGCACCGCCGGTGACCAGGATGGTGGGGTTGGACAAGGCGGCGCGCCTCGGCGGCTAAGGCCGAGCGGTGTCGGTGGGTCCGGTGGTACCTGGGCCGCTGTTGCGCACGACTCGCCGCACTTTGAGGCTCGTGACCTTGCGATCGTCCGCCGGGAGCGCCGCTTGCCGCGCCCAGACGAGGTCGTGGGACTCCGGCGCCGGCTTGTACTCGACGACGACTTCGCTCAAGAGCTGTAGAGCCCGCGGACAATCGAGCCGCCCCATCGCGGAAAGGATTTCGTCGAGCATCGCTCTGAATTCGCTCCCACGGCAGGGAATGCTCGATGGCGCGCAGGATCATCGGGTGCTCGGTGCCGGTGACGTTATTGCCGATCAAGAGCTCCTCGTAGAGCTTCTCCGCCGGACGCAACCCCGTATACGCGATCTCGATATCGCCGTCCGGATGCTGCTCATCGCGCACCGTCATGCCCATCAGGTGAATCATGCGCCTCGCCAGATCGCAGATACGCACGGGCTTGCCCATGTCGAGCACGAAGACCTCGCCCCCATCGGCCATGGAGCCGGCCTGGATGACGAGCTGAGCCGCCTCGGGGATGGTCATGAAATAGCGGATCACCTCCGGGTGAGTGACGGTCACCGGCCCTCCCGCCTTGATCTGCTCGTTGAACAGGGGGACCACGGAGCCCGAGGAGGCGAGCACGTTGCCGAATCGCACCATGCAGAAGCGCGTCTTCGTGCCGCGACGATGCAAGCCTTGCAGCACCATCTCGGCGAAGCGCTTGGTCGCGCCCATCACGTTGGTCGGATTGACCGCCTTGTCGGTCGAGACGAGCACGAAGGTCTCGACCTCGGTCTCGTGCGCAGCCTCGGCCGTGTTCCAGGTCGAGATCACATTGTTGTAAATGCCCTCGATCACGTTCTGCTCGACGATCGGCACGTGCTTGTACGCGGCCGCGTGATAGACCGTCTGGACCCGGTAGGCCTGGAAGATCTCGCGCATGCGCTGCTTCTGGTGACCGTTGCCGATCAGGCCGACGAGCTCCACGTGCAAGGCATTCTGTTCCGCGAAAGTCGCGCAGCTCGCGCTCGATGTTGTAGAGGGCAAGCTCGGACATCTCGAAGAGCACCAGCCGCTTCGGACCCAAGCCGATGATCTGCCGGCACAGCTCCGAGCCGATGGAGCCTCCTGCGCCCGTCACCATCACCACATGATCGCGGATGCATGCGTCGAACAGGCCCGCCTTCGGGGGCACGGAATCGCGCCCGAGAAGGTCGCATACATCCACTTCGCGAATGTCCTCGACGTTCGCCTTGCCGGTGACGATCTGCTCGAATTCCGGGCACCGTCTGCACATGCACGCCCAAGGGCTCGAGCGAGCTCAGGATCTCGCGCCGGCGCCGCCGGGTAAGCGAGGGCAGCGCCAGCAGGATGCGGTCGATGTTCCGCTCCTTGATGAGGGCCGGCAGCTCCTCGGGCGGATAGACCTTGATCCCATTGACCATGCGGCCGTGCAGGCTTCGGTTATCGTCGATGAACACCAGGGGATCGAAGGCGCGCGTGGTGGACAGCACCGTCGACAATCTCGCGCCGGCCTCGCCGGCGCCGTAGATCGCGACGCGGGCTTCGGTGGGCTGAATATGGCGGGTCAAGAAGTAGTAGCGCACCAGGAAGCGCGAGCCGGCGATGTAGAGCAGCGCCAGGCAGGAATAGATCGCCACCACGCTCCACGAGAGCGCCGGGCAGATGGAACCAAATACCCAAGAAGACGCCAGCACGATGCCGCTCAGCACGACCGCGAACGCGACGGCGAACACGGCCTTGTGGCCGATGTAGCGGATCACCGCGCGGTACAGACCGAAACGCACGAAGATCGGAATGCTGACCGCGATTGACCGCGAGATATGCGGGCCAGTCGGCCGGCGATAGAATGACCGGGTGCCCGCCTTGAGGGTCATCGCCGCCCAGAGCGCGAGCGGCATCATCAGCGCATCGGTGCAGATCGCGATGACGCGCTTTGTCGGACGCGGCAAGCTCGGCCGTTCGCCGCAAGCAGCTCGTCAGCTGCCGGTTACATCGTTCGACCTCAACGCGAGCCTCCATGTCATGCACTCGCCTCCCACTCGGTCTGTACATTCGTTGGACACTGAGCGATGAACTGCGCTTCGGCCCAGTGTACCGAAATTAGCCGAACAAATATTTACTTTGAGTTAATGCGTCAACGCGCCACGCCGCACGGTTGACCCGCCTTATCTACTAGAGTCTAGCCTCGCCGAAATGTTCCGCGAACCATGCATAGGTGCTCTCGATGCCTTCTCTGAGCGGATTTTCGGCCGCCATCCAAGCCCGGTCACGCCCGACGTCCAGGAGCTTACGAGGCGTTCCGTCAGGCTTACTACTGTCGAAAACCAGGTGTCCTTTGTAGTCAACCACCGACACGATAAGCTCCGCAAGCTCCCGGATGGTGACGTCCTTTCCCCACCCGATATTGACTATAGGCTCGTCATCGTAAGCGTGCAAAAGATACAGCACCGCATCGGCCAGATCATCGACGTGCAAGAACTCGCGGCGCGGCGTGCCGGTGCCCCAGACGGTCACGCTCGGATCGCCGCGCAGCTTCGCTTCGTGGATCGCGGCGGATGAGCGCCGGCAGCACGTGGAGCTTGCTGCAGATCGAAATTGTCGCCGGGACCATACAGGTTCGTCGGCATCAGCGATATGGCCTTGAAACCGTACTCTCGGCGCAACGCTTGACACATCTTCACACCCGCGATCTTCGCTATCGCATACCACTCGTTGGTCGGCTCGAGCGGCCCGGTGAGCAGGTACTCCTCCTTGATGGGCTGCGGAGCGAGTTTCGGGTAGATGCAGCTCGAGCCCAAGAACACGAACTTTTCGACGCCGCGCGCGGTAGGCGGCATCGATGACGTTGTCTTGGATCAGCAGATTGTCGCGAATAAATTCGCGCCGGACGCGAGTTGTTGGCGTGAATCCCGCCGACGCGGGCCGCAGCAAGAATCACCGCATCGGGCCGCTCCTGCTCGAAAAAGCGCGCACTGCGGATTGTTCCGTCAGATCGAGCTCCTGCGCGGGTCCGCAGCAGCAGATTCTCGTAGCCGCGCGACTGAGCGCGCGCACGACCGCGGAGCCAACGAGGCCCCGATGCCCCGCCACGTAGATCTCGGATCCTTGCCGAGCGACATCGCGCTACTCGTGCCGGCTATAGATCTTTAGCCCTCTTTTGCGACCATGGCGTCGCGTTTCGCCTGCTCCAGATCCTCGCTCACCATCTCCGCAACCAGATCCGAGAAACCGATCTCCGCGCTCCAGCCGAGCTTCTGGCGCGCCTTGGTGGGATCACCCAGCAACGTATCCACCTCCGTGGGACGAAAATATCGCGGATCCACGCGAACCAGATGTTCGCCCGTTGCCGAGTCGATCCCCACTTCCTCAACGCCCTCGCCGCGCCATTCGATCTTCATGCCGAGCAGAGTCCGGCGGCATTCACGAAGTCGCGCACCGAGTACTGCTTGCCCGTCGCAATCACGAAATCCTCGGGCTCCTCTTGCTGCAGCATGAGCCACTGCGCCTGCACGTAATCCCTGGCGTGGCCCCAGTCGCGGCGCGAATCGAGATTGCCCAGATGGAGCTTTCCTGCAGCCCCACGTGAATGCGTGTCAGTGCGCGAGTGATCTTGCGCGACACGAACGTCTCGCCTCGCACGGGAGACTCGTGATTGAAGAGTATCCCGTTGCAGGCGAACATCCCGTAAGCCTCGCGGTAATTGACGGTGATCCAATACGCGTACACCTTGGCCACGCCGTACGGAGAACGCGGGTAGAAAGGAGTCGTCTCACGCTGCGGAATCTCCTGCACTTTGCCGAACATCTCCGATGTCGACGCCTGATAGAAGCGGGTCTTCTTCTCCAGGCCCAGTATCCGGATCGCCTCGAGCAGACGCAGCGTGCCGAGTGCGTCCGCATTCGCGGTGTACTCCGGCGTCTCGAATGAAACGGCCACGTGACTCTGCGCCGCCAGATTGTAGATCTCGTCGGGCTGGACTTCCTGGATGATGCGGATGAGATTGGTCGAGTCCGTGAGGTCTCCGTAGTGGAGCTTGAGGCGCACATCTCTCTCGTGGGGATCCTGATACAGATGATCGATCCGATCGGTATTGAACGAAGAAGCGCGGCGCTTGACGCCGTGCACCTCATAGCCCTTCGACAACAGCAGCTCGGCGAGATATGCCCCGTCTTGTCCGGTTATGCCAGTGATCAAGGCTGTCTTTGTCATTTGCTCTCCGGCGAATCAATCACAAGCTCAATGTGGAGTTTGACACGAACCTGATCGCAGCGTGACAACACGGCCGACATTTCTGTGGATGCGGTTGAAACGCTGCAATCGCACGTGAGTCGATTGTAATCCACTATGATTTCGATTCAGAGAGCGCATCAGCAGGGACCGCGAACCAGCGCGCCGTCGTCGGTCAGGTCGCTTGTCGAGTTTCCAGATATGCAGCCACGGTACGGTCCAGTCCCTCGTCGACGCTCACGAGCGGCCGCCAATCGAGCCTCTCGCGAGCCGGTGTGGAGTCGACTTGCAGCGACTCGCAAAGTCGCCTCATTTCCGGGCCCAAACGGACCCATTGGGCGAGGCGATTTAGGGCCCGCGGCGGAAAGCGGAATAGGCGTGACGGACGGTGCATCAAGTGCGCCAGCTTGCGCAAAAGCTGCGGCGTCGACAGATCCTCGCCATCCGAAATCAGGAAGGTGTTCCCCGGAGCCTGTGGATGGGTCATGCAGGTCTCGATGAAATCCGCGAGGTTCCATACATTGACGAGGCTGCGCCGGTTGTCGATCGAGCCCAGAGGCAACGGCAATCCCATGGCTGCCAAATGCAACAATCGCTTGAAGTTGGCACGCACTCCGGGGCCGTAAACCAAGGGTGGGCGGATGATTACCAGTTCTATCCCTGAACGAGCGCATAGGTCGCGAAGGCCGATCTCTGCTTGCCGCTTCGACCGGCCGTAATCATCGAGTGGATGCGGTGCATCCTCAGCACGGTAGGGCGCGGGACCGCCGCCCTCGCCGTTGACCTTGATGCTGCTCAAGTAGACGAACCGGCGCACCCCCGCGCGCGCGGCTTGCTCGGCCACAAATTGCGAGCCCGCGACGTTCACTTCGCGATAGACATCCGCGGACCGCGGAGCGTCATGCATCTGATGAACGTGTGCCGCCAGATGGACGACACAACGCGCCGACTGCAGCGCGTTTGCCAGAGGACATCCTGCAACGACAAAGGCAAGACCACCCCTTGCAATCCCTCGGTGCGGGCGCCCCTCCAGGACTTCAGCTGGCAGCCACGTGCCTGCCGTGCCGCGCCAGCGTGGGGCAGATAGTGTGCCGACAAAGCCAGCGCGCCGGTCACCAGAGCGCGCGAGCCTTTACGCTCACAAGGCTCATGGGCGGCCCTTCACGAGACCCCAAAGTGCGCGAGCAGCTTCTGCGTTAGCACACCCGGATCCAAATGGCTACGGTAATACGCGCGGCCGGCTTCGCCCATCCGGTGCAGCTCTCCTTGGGGCATCGCCCGCAGCCGCAGTATCCGATCAGCCAATGCCGCGGAATCCTGCGCGGCGCACGTCAAACCCGCGCCTGCCTCCGCGACGACTCGCGCTCCTTCCCCGTCCAGACTGGCAATGATCGGTCGTCCCCAGCGAGCTAGGCCTGGACCTTACTCGGATCGTCTGGCTCATGACCGGGCTCCGCACCAAGGTCACGAGCAGTGCCGAGGCTTGCAAGAATACCCCCGGCATCGCTTCTGGCGGCAGGCGCGCGACGCACCGAATATTGGTGAGCTTGCGGGAGGCCACCTGCTCCACCAGCCAACTGTGCCGGCTGCCGCTACCCACCAGGACGATATGAACGTCGGGATGGGAGAGCAAGCGCTCAGCGGCATCGAGCACCGTGTCCAGAGCCTGAACGGTGCCGAAATTGCCGCAACACGACATTGAATCCGGGTTCCAGAGTGATTGTCGCATCCGCAACCGCCGGTGAAATTCCGGAAGTCAATTCGCCGGGGTTTGGCTGGTAGCGGACCGGCACTCCGCCTGCCATCGACGCCACTGTGGGCATGAAGGCCTGAGATTGCACCAGCAGCAGGTCGCACCGCCGATAGATCCAGCGAACGAGGGAACCGACGCGCGCCAGCAGCCAGCGGTTACTCACGAAGCCGGCGACTGCGATAATTTCCGGCCACAAGTCCTGAACCCATGTCACCAGAAATG
>CAVWME010000018.1:0-266544 GCA_963755935.1 uncultured Gammaproteobacteria bacterium | reverse complement strand
TCGCTGACGGACGTGAAACCTTATTCGCCGGCCATGCTGGCGGAACTCGACTGAGCCGCGGGGTGGCGGATGAACGGCGCGGCGAATGACAACGCTTTCGAATCCCGTCACTTCCGGACGAAGGACGGTTTGAGCCTGCACTATCGCGATTACGCAGCGAGCTCCACCGCGCGCTTTCCGGTGATCTGCCTGCCAGGACTCACCCGCAATGCGCGCGATTTCGAGCGCCTGGCGCAGTACCTGGCCACAGAGATCGCGTTCTCTGTCCGGATTTCCGCGGTCGAGGCCGGAGCGGCTACGCGCCCGACCCTTTGACTTATACGCCGCGCAGCTACGTGCGCGATCTCGCAACCTTGTTGCGCGATCTGCAATGCGGTCCCGTGGCATTGATCGGAACCTCTTGGGCGGCATGGTGGGCACGCTGTTCTCCGCCGTGTATCCGCACAAGGTGCGCGGCCTCGTGTTGAACGACGTCGGGCCGGAGATCGACCCCGAAGGGTTGAAGCGTATCGGCAGCTATGTGGGCAAGGCACAGCCGGTCATCACGTGGGCCATGCGGCGCTCGCGGTGGAGCGACTCACTGGGTCGTGTACCCGGACTACGAGGCCGATGACTGGATGCGAACGGCGCGGCGGCGCTACGTCGAAGAGGCCGATGGTAAGGTCAGACTCGATTATGATCTGGCGATCGCGAAGACTTTCTCGAGCCCCGCGACGACCCCCGATCAATGGCCGTTCCTCCGCCGTCTGCAGGACATTCCCGTGCTGGTCATCCGCGGAAGTCTCTCCGACATACTCGCGCGCGACCACGGAGCGCATGCAGGCGGCGTTGCCGGGGTTCGAGGTCGTCGAGGTCCCGAACCGCGGTCATACGCCGACCCTCGAGGAGCCGATCGCGCAAGCCGCGATCAGCAGGTTCCTCGGCGGATTATCCTCTCGATTTTCACCACGCCGCCGGGGGGGGCGAGGTCTCGAGCTGGATGTTTGACTCATCGGCGCGCCGCGCGGGCGTTGTCTAGCTCTGGAGCGTCATGAACAATCAGCAAGCCGCCTTGTTCCTCGAAGCCTCCCGACCGGTCGCCGAGCTGTGCCGCGCGATCGATGCCCGTGATGTGCAGCGGATCGCCGATCAATTGGCGCCCGAGGCGGTGTGGAGCATCGTGGGTCGCAAGGATCGCTTCCCGTTTGGCGGACCGCAGCCGAGAACACAGTTCATCGAGGGGCTGAGGGCATCGCTCCCGACCTTCGAATCTTTCACCTTCGAGGTGCTGTCGTGGGCCAAGAACGGCGACACGGTATTCGTCGAGGCTCGGGTCAAGGGTCGCAGCCCCAGCGGCGCGGGCTATTCGAATCACTACCTCATTCGCTTCATCGTGCGTGACGGGCTCATCGTCGAGGCGCTGGAGCACTATGACCCGTTCGAAGCGCTCGCTTTCATCGAACAGCTCGCCGCCAAGGCCTGAGCTCCAACAACGACAACGAGGCGACAATGCACCCCACTTATCCCCGCCTGTTCAGCCCGATTAAGCTCGGGCCCATCGAGATACCCAATCGGTTCTATTTCTCGCCGCACGGCGTTCACTTCACCGTCGGGGGCGGCAAACCGTCGCAGGACTATCTTCACTACAAGGTCGCGCGGGTCAAGGATCACGGCTGCGGTCTGGTGGTGTGCAGCATGACGGTGACCGATCGCGCCCGTGTTCCGAGCCCTCGGTCTACCTCGACGAGAACATCTCTGCCTTTCGCGCGCTGGCGGATGCGGTGCACGAGGCCGGCGGGCGGATCTTCGGGCAGATCTGGTACTGGTGGGGAACCACTGGCTCCTGGCAGCCTTTCGGTCCGCCCGCGCCGGCGCTGTCGTCATCGGTCACTCAGTTCAACTATGCCGACCGTCAAGTGTCCACCCGTTCGATGGGCAAGGCCGAGATTCGTGGTATGGCAGAGGCGATGACGCGCTCGACTGCGCACTGCGCGAGGCGGGATTCGACGGCGTGCTGCTGCACGCCTCGCATGGCGGCATGATCGAGCAGTTTGCATCGTCGTATTTCAATCACCGCACGGATGAGTATGGAGGCGGATTCGAAAACCGCATCCGATTCCTGGTGGAGTCACTGCAGGCTGCGCCAAGGGCGCGGCGGGCAAACTGGCGATCGGCATGCGGCTCAACTGCGACGAACTACTGCCCGGGGGCTACGGCACCGAAGGTGCGCGCGAGATCCTCGGTCATGTGGTTCGCGAAGGACTGATCGATTTTGTCGATCTCGACGTCGCAATCGAGCCGAACCAGCTGCACTACGGCATGCCACCGGTGTTCGTGTCGCCGCAGGTCTACCGTCCCTTCGTGGAAAAGACCCGCGGCGCCGCAGGATCGATTCCCGTGCTCAGCGTACTCGGCCGCGTGACTTCGATTGCGGAGGCCGAGGCGGCCCTCGCGTCGGGGGTCGTCGACATGATCGGTGCGACGCGCGCCCTCATTGCGGAGCCGGAGCTCGTCAAGAACGCTTACTACGGTCGAGAGCATCGCAGCCGCACTTGCATCTCCTGTAACTGGTGCCTCATGGCCGGCCAAGAGGGCGGTGCGCAGGGTTGTACCGTCAACCCCGCGAGCTATCGAGAACGGCTGTGGGGTTATGGGGAGTTCGCGCCCGCGGACAGGCCGTCCCGTGTGGCGGTCATCGGCGGCGGTCCCGGCGGCATGGAGGCGGCGAGGGTTTGCGCGCTCCGAGGTCATCGAGTGACTTTATACGAGGCACGCGAGCAACTCGGCGGCGCCCTCGCGCTGTGGGCCAGTCTTCCGGGGCGCGAGTTCTTCCGCAAGAGCATCGAATGGTGGACTCGCGAGCTCCGGCAGCTCGAAGTCACTGTCAAGCTCGGGGTCGAGGCGACATCGTCGGATGTGCTTGCCGAGCGGCCCGATGCCGTGATCCTCGCCACCGGCTCGCGCTACAGCGTGGGCGGACGCAGCGCCTTGCTCGAGCGCGATATCCCAGGCTATGACAGGAGCTTCGTTTACCGTCCCGAGGACGTCCTGCTCGGGCGAGCGACCCTCGCGGGCAAGGTGATCATTCTCGATGCGGAAGGCCTGCATACCGGACTCGGTCTGGCGGAAGCGCTGGGCCGCGGGGGTGCCGATGTGCACTTGCTGACCCCGAGCTTCGCGCCGATGTCGCCGCGTCTGATCGCGAATCAGGATCATACGTTCATCATGCAGCGGCTGCACGCGGCCAAGGTCACGCTGGTACCGACAACCTATCTGCGGTCCATCGGCGATCATTCGGTCACCGCGTACAACGTCTATACCGATCAGGAAAAGGTCATCGACGCGGTCGACGGCGTGGTTCTTGCCACTTCGCGAGCGCCCGTGAATACGCTCGAGGCGGAGCTCGAGGATAAGGGGTTGCAGCTCTTTACCATCGGCGATGCACTGGCCGCGAGAATGTTCGCGCACGCGACCTTCGAAGCGCAGAAGTTCGCGCGAATGATCGGCGAACCGGACGCACCGCGCTCATTCGCAGAGGCGTACTTCCAGCGAAATCCGCGCGAGTTCGCGGCAGCGGCCGCTGACGCGGTTTAAGGCGCCATCAATATTCAACGAGGAGCCCTGGCATGTTCAAGCAAGTGGTGTTTCTGAAGCGTCGACCGGGTCTTTCGTTCGAGGAGTTCAAGAACTACTACGAGAATCAGCACTCGAAACTGCACAAGAAGGTGGGTGACGGCAAGCCGTTCATGCCCACGGCGCAGCGCTACGTGCGCCGCTACATCACGCCGGAGAAAAACCCCGTGACCGGCGAGATCATTGAGACCGGTTACGACTGCATCATGGAAATCTGGTGGAACTCGCGCAAGGATTTTGAGGACTCGATGGCGCATCTGCGTAACCCGGAGATCCTGCCCGCGCTGATGGAGGACGAGAAAAAGGTCTTCGCCACGCACAGCAACCCGGTCATGAGCGTCGAGGAGTTCGATTCGCCGGTAGGACCCAACAGCTGAAAGCCCATGGTGCACTGCAATGTCGCCAGGCCGGTCCTATTTGTCGTCCGCTGCCAAGAAGGCCTCCGGTGACATTGATAGGTTCTCGTCAGGCCTTTCACGCCGAAGCGGCCCAGGCGAGAGCTATCGCGGCTGCCGGCAACTGAACGAAGAACGGAGGAAAATCACATGCAAATTCGTCGCCTGTCGGACGCGGGTGGAGTCGAGGTCGAGGGCGTTGATTTGTCGAGGCCCACGCCACAGCAAAATGCGGCCGTCAAGAAGCTCTACGACGAGCATGGCCTCGTGGTGTTCAGTGGTCAGAAGCTGAGTAAGCAGCAACTCGTCGATACGGGTGCCGCATTCGGCGGCACCATGATCGATCCGCCGGCGACCGTCCGGGATCCCGAGGTGCCCGGTATCGTCGTGATCAGCACGCGAGGCACCACCGGGGACGTGGTGCCGAAGGATCCGAACGAGCTGGTGGGCGATCTGGAATGGCACACAGATCAGGGCTATGTGCCGGCGCCGAACCGCGGAAAGATTCTTTACTCGGTCGCTGTTCCCGAAGAGGGCGGCATGACGGGTTTCATCGATAACCAACTGACTTATGAGGAGCTCTCCGACGATCTCAGGGAGCAGATCGAGGGATTGCACGTCATCCAAAGCTGGGATCGAGCCGAGGCGTACCTCAATCGCAACAAGGGCTACCGGATCGGCGGTGACAAGGAAATGGTCGTCGGCAAATTTCTGGACCAGATCTATCCGCTCGTGTATCCGCACCCAATCACGGGGAAGAAGATTCTCAACGTCATCCCGTTGTACGATTCGGGCATTTTGGAGATGCCGGGACCGGACGGTGAGGCTCTCCTCGAGACCCTCAAGGCGCATGTGCTACAGCCCAAGTACCAGTACTGGCACAAATACAAGCTCGGTGACGCGTTGATCTGGGACAACTGGCGCTCGTTGCATGCTGCCAGTGGCACGCCCGGCAAGTATGTTCGGACCCTCTGGAGTATCGTGATCGACAAGGGGCCGGACTTTGGCGTTTCGTTGCAGAAGGGCGCAGCCGCCCGCGCCACAGCGGCACGCATGGCGGTGGCCAAGGCAAAGTCGAGCGAGACACTGGCGTGCCGCATCTCCAAGCTGTATCTGCAGTACGTGAAGGCCCAAGATGTCGCGGGTCTGCGCGATTTATTCCCGGCGGCTTCGAATTACACCGGCCCCAGCGGCGCGAAGCTCAGCGATCCCGACGAGATCGTCGCCGGCTATGACCGCGGCTTCAAGAACATGGGCAAACCGTGGAAGTTCAAGCTCGAGCACGCCGTGCCCATCGGAGAGAACGGGTGTCTGCTCGAGTTCGGTCACAAGACCAATGAGCCGAACACCGACTTCACGCTCTCGGCCGTAGATCACATCGAAGTGAACGCGGAAGGCCAGATCACCCGTTTCCTGCCGTTCTTTGCCTCGAGCGAGATTCCGCGCGTTCTGGCCAATATCAATCGGCACAAGGCGGAGGCCGCTGAGCCGGTTTCGTGACAGGTTACCGCGAGGCGCGCGAGTCCTTTCGATGGCAAATCCCCGATGTGTTCAACATCGGTGTCGACATCGCGGACGTGTGGGCGAGCCGTGACCCGGAGCGGGTCGCGATCCTCGATGTTACGCGGGGCGCTGTCGTCGCCACTACCTTCGAGCAGCTGTCGCGGCAGTCCAATCGACTCGCTAACCTATTGCGCGCCAGCGGCCTGCAGCCGGGTGATCGAGTCGGCGTCCTAGCCTCGCAGCGGCTCGAGACGGTGCTCGCACACGTCGCCATCTATAAGAGCGGTAGCATCGCCGTCCCGCTGTTCGTTCTTTTCGGTCTCGATGCGCTCCGGCACCGGCTCGCGGATTCCGGTGCGCGCTTCCTCATCTGCGACGCCGAGGGCGCGGCGAAGGTCGCGCAAATTCGCGATCAGTTGCCGAACCTCGCGCACATCCTTTGTCTCGACGACGATGACTGGTCTTCACGGCTCGAGCGGCACAGCGAGCAGTTCGAGCCTGTGCGAACAGCGGCCGACGATCCGGCGCTGATCATCTACACGTCGGGAACCACGGGGTCCTCGAAGGGAGCCTTGCATGCCCATCGAGTGCTGCTGGGACATCTGCCCGGGGTTGAGATGTCGCACGGCGGCTTTCCCCAGCCGGGCGATCGCATCTGGACCCCGGCGGACTGGGCGTGGATCGGCGGGCTGCTCGACGTGCTGTTCCCGGCGCTGCATCACGGCGTGTCGGTCGTTGCGTGTCGCTTCGGCAAATTCACGGCCGACGCGGCGTTCCAACTCATGCAGGACCTTAAGGTGCGGAACGTTTTTCTACCCCCGACTTCGCTCAAGATGCTGCGGCAGGAGCGCCATCCTCGCGAGCGCTGGAAGCTGGGGCTCCGTTCGGTCGCGAGCGGCGGCGAATCGCTGGGTGGCGAGCTCCTGTCCTGGGGACAAGAGGCGCTCGGCGTGCAAATCAATGAGTTCTACGGCCAGACCGAATGCAACATGGTGGTTTCGTCGTGCGATTCCTGGTTCACTCCTCGGCCGGGCGCGATCGGAAGACCGGTGCCCGGGCACGATGTCGCGGTAATCGATGAGGAGGGCGAAGCGTGCCTGCCGGGTCAGGAAGGTGACATTGCTGTACGCGCACCCGACCCGGTGATGTTCCTCGGCTATTGGAGAAATTCGGCGGCGACGCACGACAAGTTTCGCGGTCCGTGGCTGCTCACCGGCGACCGCGGCAAAGTCGATGAGAACGGCTTCATCACCTTCGTGGGTCGATCCGACGACGTCATCACCAGCGCGGGCTACCGAATCGGCCCCGGCGAGATCGAAGACTGTCTCACCCAGCACCCGGCGGTCGGCTCAGCAGGCGTTGTCGGTACGCCCGATCCGATGCGGACCGAGATTGTCACCGCCTTCGTCGTGCTGCGCCCGGGGTTCGAGCCCACTCGCGATCTCGAGAGGGCGCTGCAGGAGCATGTCCGCTCACGTCTGGGCGGCCATCAGTATCCGCGTGTCGTACGCTTCATCGCGGAGCTCCCGATGACAGTCACGGGTAAGGTGATGCGCCGTGAGCTGCGCAGTCTCGCCGCACATATACCGCGAGACTAGTGTCGATTGTCGGGCATCGACAAGATGGCCTCGCCGTTGCGCAGCGCCTTGCGCAGTCGTCGCGGTGAGATCGAGAACCAGCGGTAGCAACTGCGCGAGAGCGTCGACACCTCCAGGTAGCCCAAAGCCGCGGCGACCTGGACCAGCGGCATCTGACTCTGACTCAGGTAGTAAAGCGCCGCGTCGCGCCGCACCGAATCCTTGATGGATTCGAATGAGTTGTCTTCCTCCTTGAGCCGGCGCTGCAGGGTTCTGGGATGCAAGCATAGCTCGGCAGACACGCGCTCCTGCGTGCATTCGCCTTCGCGCAGTAGATTCGTGATCAAGGTTCGCACACGCTCGCTGATTCGTTGGTAGGTTGGCGGAAAGCTGTGATCGATATAGCTGGTGGCGAGAGCATGGAGCTGGCGGTCCGGATTGACCAGCCGTATCTCCAAGTCCTCCTCATGGAACACTAGCCCGCTCATCGGCTGCGCGAAGCGGAGGTCGGTGCCCAGATAGTTCCGATAATCTGACTTTCGGGCGCAGGGCGCGTGCGCGAACCAGATCTCGCGGGTGTGCACTTGGTCGCTGCTCATAATGGGGATCGAATGATGAATCAAGGCCAGTGCGTGCTCGACCGCTTGGGTGGTATTAGGCAATCCGTCGAGCAAGATCTCGAGGCGCAGGAACCAGAGCTTGCCCGCTCTCTTCTCGAGGCTCATGCCTACGGCCTTGCTGAAGACGTTTACGTGTTCCGCGCAGTAGCGCAGACCTTCCCCCATGGTCCGGGAGTTGCGCACGGCGACGCCTAGAGGTCCGACGACCTTGACCGAGCCCTGGATCGCCGCGAGCTTCAACCCGAAGTCCGGGCAGTTAAGATCCAGGGCTGCCTGTTCGAGTAGCTGTACCATGGTGCGGTACGGGATCTGACCGTTCGCATCGTCCATCACTGCGGGATCGATATCGAACCACTGCAGTAACCTCTTTCCCTCGCCACCCAGCCGATCGACAAGGTGGACGAACCCTCTCAAGGCCTCTGCTCGAGCCAGAACTGGCCGCGGCTCCTTGTACGGTAGTTCGGGCTTCAGCATCCGGCCGACTCTACTAGGCTCCAGAACCTCGATTTTTTGCATGTCCACTCCCCCGCTTTAACCTCATCTCTCTAGTATTCTCATCTCTCGCAATGGCGACAAGTTCGACGACGGTACAGTCGGATCGCCGGCTTATGTCGAGTTCCGGAGCTATCCCACATGCCCATTATCTGCGCGCCTCTCATGCAAATGCTGACCATGGTCACGAGACTACCGCGCCGGTAGCGACAGTTTCTTGGCTTGAGGCGACAAGTGCCTGGCCGCGTGCGACTGGGGACCTGGCTGGCCTTTCCGGAGATTATCTACGCGCCCCTTTCTCTGAGTGGTTGGCTCGCGGGGCGGATCGGCCGCAAGCAGGTATTTCTCTTCTCCGTTGCGGGCTTTCACCATCGCGTCGATGCTTTGCGGACTTGCGCAGTCTCTGCCGCAGATTGTGATGGGTCGCGGTGGAGTAGCGATGCGGCTAGGACGTGCGACTCGCTACACGCGCGCATATCACTTTAGCTTAGTGACCGCGGAGAAATCCTGCTGCGGCATGTCTTTGCTTCGCCCGAAGAATCGGTCCAGGTCTTCGGTCGTGGCGCTGCCTCGTGACTGGGCCGAAGGAGCTCTGAAGGCTTCGATGACGGCCGCTCTGGCTCTTTGAACCGCTGGACGCTTGCTAATGCGGCCGCGCCAGCTCATGAGCGCTGGATAGTCGCTTTGATCGAAGCCATGCCGATCGATGTACTCGCCCCACGGAAAGGTTGCGATGTCGGCGATCGAATAGTCGTCACCGGCCAGCCAACCGTGATTCGCGACGCGGTCATTGATCTGTCCATACAGGCGTTTCGCCAACACTTCATAGCGTCCGTGTGCGTAGGGCTCGCTGCCTGCGGGTAATAGTGAGAAATGTGTGAACTGACCGAGCATGGGACCGATGGCAGACATCTGCACCATCAGCCATTGCAACACTTCATAGCGGGCGTCTCCCGACAGCGGCAGATATCTCCCCGCTTGCTCTGCTAACCAAATCAAGATAGCACCGGACTCCGACAGCGGCTGGTTGCGCCGCGCATCCAGCAACACGGGCACCTTACCGAGCGGATTGAGGCGCAGGAAGTCTGGCGAAAACTGCTCTCCTTTGAAGAGGTCGACGTAGTGTAACCGGTAAGGAAGCTCGAGTTCCTCCAGCAGAATCACCACCTTCAACACATTGGGACTCATCACGCCATAAACGGTAATCGCCGGTGTTTCGGTCACAGGCACCTCCTTCGTACTGAACGCTCATCGGTGCTGCGCCTGGCGGAGCCACCGCTCGCGGTGGGGCCAAACCCGGCCTCAGTACGCGATATCGGCGATGCGGTATTCGCCGTTTCAAACCTGAACATGGGCGGTTCAGTGCCCAATTGACATGACGGAAATCCCGTGAACACGTGTATTAGTTTCCGCTGGAGCGAAGCTTCGATAGTTGTCCGTCGTACGCGCGGCGGGCTTCCGTCCGAATGTACCTTCGCACGGATTCCACGTCATCCCCGTGAGTTCATCGAAACGCGGCATGCCCTCTGCTCTAAGAATGCCCCCTCGTACTACCTCTTGAAAAGTATTTTGTATGCCGTCGACGCTCTCCGTTTCACAGGTCGGTCAGGTCGTCCTCGGTGAACACCGAGATTGGCTCGATTGCCTTCATCATGACGAGCGGAATGACGCGCGTGGTACGGGTTTGATAGACCGCGTAAAAGGGGTAGCAGTTCACCATATAGACCCACACCTTTTCGCGCTCGCTTCCAGTGGGCTCGCGCCAACGTGCGCTGAATGCCTGCGTCGCGATTTGGAAATCCACTATAGGGCTGGCGAGGATGTTGTGATACCACTGTGGACTGTTTTCCGCACCGCCCTTGGACGCGCAGATGACGACCTCACCGCCAATGACACCGTAGCAGAGCGCATTGATCATGTTCCGCCCGCTCTTGCGACCCTTGCAGCGGATCAGGCAGTGCGTACCGAACGAATAGCCGCCGGCGCCGGTAATGTCCATGATGTGGCCCTGGGCGCCACCCGTAAGCAGATAGAGCTTGCGGTGCTCCTCGACCCATTCCATTGTGCCTGCCGGGCGCGTAATTTTCGGGATTGCAGTCATTATAGTTACTCCGCCCGACGCTGCCCTACAAGTCAGCTCGGTAATGTACGTATTAGAATTGACAACGGTCACTGCGGCAATCTCACTGCGGATCATCCCAGCAGCCGCGCAAAAGAATGGGTGTGGCGACCGATATTCGCCGGGTGGTGGACAGATTGCAACAGGGGTCGGCAACAGTGGGCTTGTGGCGGCCTTCAAAGACCTGTTCTGTACCCGCCGCCTAACGCGTGATGAACGCGGGAATGATGCGTCGGAGCCGATTACATTTAGCCTCATACGGCCACAAGGATTAGCTTCGGCTCGACACCGGCGATCAGTTTAAAGTCTCGTTCATGATGCAGTAGCGGTACGCCGGCGGAAATGGCGTAAGTAGCTATCAAGCAGTCATTCGCAGAACGTGGCGAGACGCCCGCCCATCGACATCGCGCATACAAGTAGGCCGCGCAGCGCGCAGCCTCTCGGGGGTCTGGTGCGACGACCATCGGCAATTCGCCAAGCACTCGGTCCCATCGATTGAACCGAGCAGGGCCATCCGCTCCCTGCAATACGTCCTGCAGGATTGGTGGCGCAAGCCAGATAGACTCTCCGTGTTCAAGAGCTTTGGCGAGCAACTCGACTTCGATCAGATTGTTTCCGCGCAGGTATGCGATCCACACGGAAGAGTCGACTAGCATCTCGCGTCACCGCGGGGGGCTTGCCGCCTTCGGATCGTAGCCCTCGGAAACGCCACCGGTGCCGCGCAATGCTAGAACCTGCGAATAGTCGCGACTGCGAACGTAGTGCTCGAGCGCAACGTGGACGGCATCGCGGGTCGTTTTAACCTTGGCGAGTCGCTTGACCTGCTCGACGAGTTTCGAGTCGAGAACAATATTCGTGCGTGCAGCGCTCGGTTTGCGGATCTGCCTCATACCGTACTCCAATACACATCGTATGTGTATTGGAGTCTACTCGGTATTGCGCGCCGATTCAATTAATGACACGCCAAGACAGTGTGTCATTTTATATCGCGGGCAACGTGCGTCTCGAATTCGGAGCGCCCAACCTTGGCGGTGGCAATGCCAAGGTCGAGGTGAGTCGTATCCGATGCACTATTACAGAATCAACAAGCGGTCGTACTACTTACAACGGGTAGAGCAGACCGATGCGGGGCTTACGCGGGACAGTCATTTGTCACCAGGCGTTGAGACCCCTGCCGACTTCGCGATACCAAGCCACAGGCTCGACGTCTTGTCGTGCCAGTCGAGGTTTCCCAACAAATAGGGGCGCAGTTCTTCGTAGTAACGTCCGCGAGAATGGCGAGATCAATCAAGCCAGCCCGAAAGGATCTCGTGGAGGATGACCGGCTCGGACGTTGCCTGGAGAACGAGGCGGTTCGTGCGGCATAATTTAATTTTTCAGGGGCGAGGCCGGTCAACAGGTTCCATCGCCTAGCACATGGCGATCGATTCTCCGCCAGCCAATTTCGCTCGACCTTTGACATAGACTGGCGGCAGAGCGTGTCTTCGCGCGAAAGTAGCGAGCGCTCCAGAAGATGAGCTATCTCTGATAGTAGCCTCCTGCAACTACCGGGCGGCGCTTAAATCCGTCCTGGCAAAGTTCTTTCCCTTGAAGAGCAGGGGTTCTCGCGACGCTTTCGCGAGTCATTGTCTCGCCAGTCTGTTCCGACGGACATAGGCTGCGGCACTCGCGCCGACAGCTCTCGGCCCAGTCCCTCAGGAACCCGAAACCGGCGAAATTTTCAGACTCCAAATCTCGAGTCCGCGCAGTAGCGCGCCGCCTGGCAGGCGGCCGTTTAGCGGCCGTCGATTTGCTCTTTGCGCTCCGACCGCCGTTTCCGGTGAATCGTGGCTTCTATCCTCGCGATAGTCTGATCGATGAATTTGATGATCTCTGCATGGTCCTCAGAGACGCCCAGATTCCTCTGAGTGATCAACGAGCGAGAAACAAAGCTGAAGAGCTGAACGAGGACCACTGGCGAAAAGTCCTTTGGCCTAATCTCATGCCGTTCAAAGAGCTCGTTTATGGCCGCGACCTGCATATCAAGGATCCGCTTTGTGGAACGAGCTACCAATTGCCGGATCGTCTGTCGATGGTTGGCGAGCGCAATAAACTCGTGCCTTAGCGTTGTCGTTTCGGGATCAACGCTGCGTTCCCACAGCGCTCTGAGGGGACGGTCCGACGCCAAAACGCGCGCTTGATTTTCGAGAAACCGCTCATCATAGCGCTGCCATACAGCCGCAAAAAGCTCGTCCATAGTTCGAAAATAGTAGTGAACAAGCTGCGAATTCAATCCCGCTCGACGCTCCACTTTTCTCGAACTGACGGCGGCGTAGCCCGCCTCCTTCATAATCTCCTCGGTGGCGTCCAGGATCGCGGCCCTAACTTTCGCACTCTTTTCGCTGTCCTCTCGCGCCGACCTCATCGTAATTCCTCTCTAAGCAGTACCGTTCTCATCAGGATCTGGTTCGCGGTCAGCTTGCAACATGTGCGCTTTTATCATGAAGGTTGGGTATTTTCGTTGACACGCCGATAACCCCATGTTAAACGCTCGTTTGAAATTAAGCGATTGTTTAAAATCATCAATTGCATTCGCGGGGAGCCCGATGATTGGGATCTGCCACGAGCGGTTCTAATGTTGGATGGAGCTGGGGTGAAGAAGACTATAGGTCCGGCAAAGCGCTACCGCGTGGTCCAGTGGGCCACGGGCAATGTCGGAGCACGCGCCTTGCGTCGCACGATCGAGCATCCTGATCTCGAGCTCGTGGGCGTCTACGTGCACAGCTTCGACAAGGTTGGACGCGACGCCGGCGATCTGGCCGGCATTGCGGCAGTTGGGATTGCCGCCACCAACAGCGTCGAGGATATCCTCGCGCTCGGCGCCGATTGCGTGCTCTACATGCCTCACGTCTTCGACGTTCCGCAGCTTTGCCGGATCCTCGCTTCCGGCGCGAACGTCGTCTCGACACGCATGGAGCTGCACAATCCGGACATGCTCGATCCGAACGATCGCGCGCGCATCGAGGAGGCCTGCAAGTCGGGCAATTCCTCCGTGCATGCGACGGGCGCCAGCCCGGGCTTCATCACGGAGGCCCTGC
This sequence comes from uncultured Gammaproteobacteria bacterium, assembly GCA_963755935.1. GTDB lineage: Bacteria > Pseudomonadota > Gammaproteobacteria > Steroidobacterales > Steroidobacteraceae > Bog-1198. Next base: position 253,149 of record CAVWME010000018.1, on the reverse strand, counting down.
CGATCGTGCTCGCATCCATTCAGCGACGACTCGACTGCCTCAGCATCTTCGAGTTCGCGGATTGCTCCTCGCGGAATTCGCCCGAGATGCTGTTCGGCATGATGGGATTCGGCGCGCGCCCCGAGGACGGTCCCAACGCGGGCATTCTCGGACATCTGCGAATGTCGTTCAGCGGCACGATTGACCTTATGACCAAGGCCTTCGGGCTCCCGGTCGATAGCATAGAGGTTACCGGCGCACTCGGCATCGCGCGACGCGACATACACATCGCTGCGGGCGTTGTGCCCTCCGGCACCGTTGCAGCCATGCGCACGACAATCGCCGGAATCCGCGGCGGCAAGTCAGTCATGCAGATGATTGCAAACTGGTACGTCTCGAGCGACGTCGCTACGACGGACGGGCAGGTATGGGACTTCCGCACATCGGGCTGGCGTGTGCTGCTCGAGGGTGATTGCCCACTCGACATCGGGATCACTTTTCCCGTCGAACCGGAAAACTATGCCGACATGACGCCGGGGCTTACGGCCCATCGGCCCGTGAACGTGATCCCATACGTATGCGAGGCGCCGCCGGGCTTCCAGACGATCATCGACCTGCCGCAGGTCATTGCCCGGCTGGGCTGAGGGCGGACGCATTTCCGGCGAAAAGGAGAGACGAGTTATGGCGGGACTTTCAGGCAAGCGTGTGCTGGTTACCGGAGCAAGCGGGCTGGTGGCGTTTCCCGTTGCGGTAGCGCTCGCAAAGGAAAACGACGTCTATGCGGTGGCGCGCTATTCGGACCCCAAGCAGAAACGGCTGATCGAGGCAGCCGGCGCACGCGCGATTGCCTTCGACATCGCCGAGGAAGATCTTTCGCCGCTGCCGAAATCAGTCGATGTGGTGATCAACTATGCGGTCCTGCCGCCGTCCCATAAGAACCGCGCTTACGACGTGAACACCGGCGCGACCGGCCGGCTGGCGCGGCGCTATCGCGATTGCGAGGCCTTCGTCCAGGGCAGTACGGGCTCGCTCTACGAATATCAAGGCGAGCGCCCGCTACGCGAGGACGATCCCTACGGCCTGCACAGTGCAGGTGAAAATTACGCGGCCAGCAAGATCGCGGCAGAATATCTGCTGAAGCATCTGAGCACCGACTATCAGCTGCCGGTGACGATGGTGCGCATCTTCTCCTTTTACGGGCCGCGTGGTGGCGGCGTGACGCAGCGTGTCGACCAGGTGGCGCGCGGCGAGCCGGTCAGCGTCTATCCCGGCGTGCGCAACGTCCACACACCGCTCTACGAAGACGATTATGTGGAGAAGACAATCGCCGCGGCGGGCATCGCCAAGATCGGTGTGGAGATCATCAACGTCGGCGGGTCAGAGGCGGTTACGACCCAGGAATACTGCGAAATGGCGGGCGAGATCCTCGGCAAGAAGCCGATCTTTGTCGAGAACGGCAAATCTTGGCCGATCTGGGCCGATACCACGAAGATGGAAAGGCTGCTTGGCCCGAGCAAAGTGTCGGTCCGCGAGGGCATCCGTCGGATCATAGAGGCCGCCGATCAGCGCTTACCCAATGCGCATCATGTGCTCGGCGCGCCCTCACGCAAATGATCACTTTCATCGCCCACCTCAAAGTACGGCCCGAAAACGGGCGCTCCTTCGAGGCGCTGATGACGCACGTGCGCGACATGACGCGCCAATACGAGCCCGGCGTCGCCTACTATGATTTCGGCAAAAGTGTCGACGAGCCGGATACCTATATGGTGATCGAGGTCTATCGGGACGCGAGCGCGCATGCGGCACACATGAAGACCGACTGGGTAATTGAATCGATTCCGCAGTCGCGCCGACTCGTCGAGGGCAAGTTCAATATCAAGCAGTATGTCAGCCCAGGCGCCGAGCCTGCCATCCGGCAAATGAAGGAGAGCTGACATGAGCACAGGCGACGAAATGTGCGACATCGAGCGGTTGGTCGAGCTTCAGACGATCTACCGTCTCAAAGGCCGCCGGGATCCCGCCGTGGACCAGAAGGACTGGGACACCTACGCGCAGCTCCACACCGACGACTATGTCGCCATGCAGTCGTCGGCGCCTAGCGAGGCGCGATCCGATCGCTTGATGAGCGCTTGCTCGGCCCAACTGTGAAAGTCCATCCTCGAATATCGCTCCACCAGGTCGCCTTTGCCCGTGACGGCACGCCGGCATTCGTCGATTTTTGCCGCAAGAATGCTGTGCCCAACATGACAGTCGCGAGCTTGTTGTTGACGGGACCGGATGATATCCAGATCCTAAAAGCGTCTGCCGCTGGCGGGGGTCCGAAGGCCACTACCGTCAATCATCCCTTCGCCACCCTCCCCAACCTCGAAGAGGACAGCGGACGGGCTAAGCAAAAGCTATTGGAGGCGATCGATGTCACCGCGTCGCTGGGCGCAGGCGCGATCTACATGCAGACGGGTGGCCGGGGAAAGCTCGACTGGGAACAGGCCGCCGACCGGTTCATGGAACTGCTCGCTCCCTGCAAAAACATCGCCCGCGAAAAGGCCGTCGATCTGATGATCGAGAATGCGTCGCCTTTCAATATCGACATACACATTGCCCACACGCTGGCAGATACCATCCTCCTAGCCGAAATGGCAGAAATCGGAGTGTGCATCGACCTCCAGCCCTGCTGGGGCGAAGCGGGCCTGGCGCGGCTCTTCCGGCGCGCCATGCCTATCACGAAGCTGGTTCAGGTCAGCGACTACGTCATGGGAGATCGGGTCGCCCCCTGCCGGGCCGTCCCGGGCGATGGAGCGGTGCCATTGGAGCGCCTCATAGGTGATCTGCTCAACGCCGGCTATGAAGGCCTCTTTGATCTTGAGTTGGTGGGCCCCAGGATCGACAAAGAGGGTCCCGCGTCCGCATCTCTTCGCGCCGTGGAGTGGCTGTCACACCTTCTCAATAAGCTCGGAGTGTGATCCAGCGAAATCGAGGTGGGTGCACTTTTCGCGCCGAAACTGTCGTCTATGCGAATCTAACAACCGCTACGACAAATTCCGCAGGTCCGCGGCGCCGACGGACATAGGCTGCGGCGCCCGCGCCGATGGCTCTCGGCCCAGCCCCTCAGGAACCCGAAACCGGCGAAACCTTCAGATTCCAGATCTCGTCGGCATATTCCCGGATGGTGCGATCGCTCGAGAACTTCCCGGAACTCGCGATATTGCGAATGGCCTTAGCGTCCCACTCCGCGCGATTCGCGTAGCAGCTGTCGAGTTCCTGGTGCGCGCGAGCGTAGTCCTTGAGGTCGGCGAGGTGTCGATAGAAGTCACCGCCATCGAGCAGTGCGTGGCGGATCGGGTCGAAGACACCCGGCTCATGCTGCGTCAAAAGATCGGACGTGATGAGATCCACGGCCTCTCTGATCTCGGGATCCCGTGTGTAGTGCCAGCGCGGGTTGTACCATCCGGCGCTCTCGGCCACTTGCTGCGCGTTGAGGCCGAACAGGAAGAAGTTCTCTTCGCCGGCCTCGGCCGCCATCTCGATCGTCGCACCGTCACGCGTGCCGATCGTCAGCGCGCCGTTCATCATGAACTTCATATTGCCGGTACCGCTCGCCTCGTAGCCCGCGGTGGAGATCTGCTCCGACACATCGCTCGCGGGAATGAGCCGCTCGGCGAGACTTACGTTGTATTCCGGCAGGAACAGTACCTTGAGCCGTCCATGGGTGCGAGGATCCTTGTCGAGCGTGCTCGCGACGCGATTGATGAGCGTGATGATCAGCTTCGCGAAGCGGTAGGCGGGCGCCGCCTTGCCTGCGAAGAAGAACGTGTGCGGGACGGTCTCGGCGTTTGGGTTCTGATGCAGGCGGTTGTAGAGCACCAGGATGTGCAGTACGTTGAGTAGCTGGCGCTTGTACTCGTGAATGCGCTTGATCTGGCTGTCGAAGATCGACTGCGGATCGACGATCGCCCCCTGCGTCAATCTGAGCCAATCGGTAAACCGTGCTTTCGACTCTCGCTTCGCGGCGGCGAAGCGCTCGCGGAACGCGGCATCCGCAGCGAGTGGCAAAAGCCTTCGCAGTTCCGACAGGTCGAGGATCCATTTATCGCCGATGGTCTCGGTAATGACCTTGGAGAGCGCAGGATTCGCCTGTTGCAGCCAGCGGCGCGGCGTCACCCCGTTGGTCTTGTTGTTGAACCGCTCCGGAAACACTTCGGCGAAGTCCCGCAGCACGCTGGTGCGCAGCAGATCCGAATGGATGGCAGCGACGCCGTTGGTGCTGTGCGAACCGACCACTGCGAGGTGCGCCATGCGTACGCGGCGCGCCGGCGCCTCTTCGATCAGGCTGACGCGCGCCACGCGAGCGTCATCGCCGGGAAAATGCCGGCGCACATCGTCCAGGAAGCGGCGATTGATCTCGTAGATGATTTCGAGCTGCCGCGGGATGAGGGTCTCGAACAGCGGCACGGGCCATTTCTCCAGCGCTTCCGGCAGCAAGGTGTGGTTCGTGTAGGCGAGAGTATGCAGCGTGATGTTCCACGCCTTATCCCATCCGAGACCCGCCTGATCCAAGAGAATCCGCATGAGCTCCGCCACGGAGAGCGCCGGGTGCGTGTCGTTCATCTGCACGGCGACGCGTTCCGGCAGCGTCGACCAGTCCGAAGTCTGGCGCATGAACCGGGCCACGATGTCCTGCAGCGAGCAGCTCACGAGAAAATACTGCTGCAGGAAACGCAGCGTCCGGCCGGCCTCGGTCGAGTCGTCCGGGTAAAGCACCCGAGTCACCGATTCGGCGGCCACGTTGTCGATTACCGCGCCGGCGAAGTCGCCGTGAGAGAACTCCGCGAAATCGAACGACTCCGGTGCGGCCGCGGCCCACAGCCGCAGCGTGTTGATGCACTTGGCGCCGTAGCCCACGACGGGCCGGTCGTAGGCCATCCCGATCAGGCTCGCGGGTCGGTTGGGCGTGAGCTCGAGCTCCGAGCCGCGCAACGCGAACTTGGCATGCAGCGGGACGGTGTAGCGTCTCGCCGGTCGCGCGATTTCCCAGGGATCGATGGCGCGCAACCAGTTGTCGGGGCGCTCGATCTGCGCACCGTCGCGGATCACCTGCCGGAAAATTCCGTACTCGTAGCGCAGGCCGTAGCCGATGGCCGGGTACTGGAGCGTTGCGAGCGAGTCGATGAAGCAGGCCGCGAGCCGGCCCAAGCCGCCGTTGCCGAGTCCCGCATCGGGCTCTTCCTCGATCACCGCATCGAGATTCCATCCCTGCTTCTGCAGGGCACGTTGAACCAACGGCTCCGCGGCGAGATTCATCATGTTGTTGCGCAGCGTGCGGCCGAGCAGATACTCCATGGAAAGGTAGTGGATGCGCTTGGTGGCCGCGTGCTCACGTGCCTGACGGGTGGACACCCAGCGGTGCGCGACCAGATCGCGGATGAATCGGCTGGTGGCCTCGAATTCCTCTCGCGGAGTCGCGAGCGCGGGATCGGCAAGGTGCTGACAAAGCAGGTACCGCTCGGTCCACTGCTCCTCGTGATGCGCCAACCCGAGCCGCTCGAGCCGCCTTGCCATTGCCGGATCGGTCTGATCGAAGGCGGGGTCCGGGGCGGCCGGTCGGGGTTGTAGCGGGGTACTCATGGATTGCCTCCGGGCGTATCCGGGTTCTGGGTGGCCTCGAGCATAGATCGCGAACTCGATCGGTTAGATGACAGAACTCACATCCGCGCCCTTGATGAGAGCCCGAAAAGAGGCGATCCGCTACCCCAGCACCCTCCTTGGTTCGCGCATAAGTGGTCCGAATCTCACGGATCACCCGCGCCGATTTCGGTTCGCCGCTGCGCGACATAGGCATCGAGTGCGTCGCGAATAGCAGGATCTATCGGCGGCTCTTCGTAATCCTTGAGCGCTTGCTTCCACAAATCCGTGGCTCGCTGGGTCGCGTCTTTGCCGCCGGCGAGCTGCCAGCTCTCGTAGTTCTGCCAGTTGGAGACGAGCGGGCGGTAGAAGGCGTGCTCGTAGCGCTCGAGTGTATGGGGCTCGCCAAAGAAGTGTCCGCCGGTCGCCACCCCTTTGATCGCCTCGAAGCCGAGCTCCGGCTCGGTGACCACGATGGGCTTCAGGAACTCGATCATCATCTGCAGCATCTCGATGTCTAAAATGAGCTTCTCGTAAGACGCTGTCAGGCCGCCTTCCTGCCACCCGGCGCCGTGATAGACGAGATTGCCGTGTCCGAGGATCGCGCCCCACAACGACATTTCCGTTTCATAGGCACCCTGCGCATCGGCCGCATTGGAGGCACTGGCATTGGAAGTTCGGTAGGGAAGCCCGTAGCGGCGAGCCAGTTGTCCGCTGGCGATATTGGCCTTGGCATTCTCGGGCGTGCCGAATGCCGGCGCTCCGGAGCGCATGTCCACATTCGAAGTGAATGCGCCATAGACCACCGGACAGCCGGGGCGCACCAGCTGGGCGAGGACAATGCCGAACAGAGCCTCGGCATTTTGCTGCGCGAGAGCGGCCGCGAGCGAAACAGGTGCCATGGCTCCCATCAGGGTGAACGGTGTGATGACGACGGCCTGGCCATGCTCGGCCATCGCCATCAGTCCGTCGCTCATGGCTTCGTCGAAGCGCCGCGGGCTGTTGACCGAGATGATCGTCAGTACACCCGGATTTTCAGCGATCTCCGTGAGCTCGATACCGCGCGCAATCGCCATCATGCGTATGCCGTCGAGTGCGCGTCCCGCCCCGATCGCGCTGACGTGAAATACCTTGTCCGAATACAGCAGATTGGCTCTATAAGTATCCAGATGCCGGGAGTTCGCAGGCAATTCAGTGGGTGCGCAGACTTGGTTGCCCATGAGATGAATGGTGTTGAAGTATTGCGCGAGCCGGGTGAAGTTGCAGTAATCCTGATAATTCCCTGCGCGCCGGCCGCCTTCGCAATCGTGCACATTGGGCGGTCCCGCAACCAAGCCGAAGTTGATGTGATTGCCGCCGAAGCGCAGACGTCTGGCGGGATTGCGCGGCGTGAGGTCGAACGACGAACGGGCCTGTCTCAACGCCGTCTCAACGAGTCCGCGATCGAGACGGGCCATTCTCTGCCCGGAGTCGACGTCGGCCCCGCCTGCTCGCAGCCGGGCAAGGGCGCGCGCCGACATCACTTCCATTCCCAACTCCTCGAGGATGCGCAGCGAGGTCAAGTGAATCGCCTCCAGCTGATCCGCCGAGAGCACTTCCATCGGCAGGTAGGGATTGCGAACGTCCCCCCACGCGAGCTGCGCCAGATGGCTCGTATCGAGCCGCCTCGCACGGCCGCCTTGGCGTCGCTTGCTCGTGTCCGTGATCTTCTCCTCAGGAATAGGCTAACCTCAACAGCCACAGGGAACTGCGTGTTGTACGCTGCTGTCAACGTTATCTCATGAATCCCCCGACCTTACCCAATCGGCTGTTGCCGTTCGCGCTGCACTTCTTCCGACAGTTCCTCTGGGGCTGTCTGGGACTCCTTATCTTCCCAGTGCTCGGCCGCGCGGTGTTCGCCTCCATCGCCTATGCCACGAAACGCCTGACGGACACCGTACTGGCAATGCACAACCCGGCTGCCGAAGCGGGCGCGCTGTTCGCTCCCTTCATGCTGTTCGTCGCTCTCGTCGTCGCCCGCTTCGTGATGGACAGCGCCATGTGGTTCAGCTCCTACCACACCCGCTCGCCCATGCTCGTTCGGATCAAGGAGGAGGTCTTCGCCTACGCGCAACGCCTCTCGAGCGCCTATTTCGAAAACACCCTTTCTGGAAAGATTGCGCACCGCGCGGTGCTCCTGCCCGACCAGGTGCTCGCGCTGTTCGACATGACGGTGTTCGACTTCGTCCCCGGCGCGTGCTTCTTCGTGTTTGTCGCGGCCTATTTTTATGTTGCGAGTCCTCTGTTCTGCGCCGTAGCCGTTGCGGCGATCGTCGTGTACTTCACCGTGAGCCTGTTCGTCGGTCGCGAATGCACCCGGCGCGCCATCGCAAACAACGAGGCGCGGGCGGCCGTCACCGGCCGGGTGGTCGATGTCCTTACCAACATCCGCAACGTCTTCTTCTTCGCCAACCAACCGCTCGAAGACCAGGAGCTCAAGCGCTATACGGGCGAAGAGCGCGACCGCCGGCGCGCCTCCTATCGCGCGGTCGTCCGGCTGCGCTCCGTCCAATACGTCATGGATATTGCGATGTGGATCAGTCTTCGTCGGTGGCGCCCTCTATGCCTGGGTGCACCGCCTGATCGGCGCGGGCGATTTCGTGATGATCACCGCACTCACGAGCTCCCTTCTGCAGACGGCGTACAACATCGGGCAGCGAATCCCCGAGTTCTATGACCAGCTGGGCTCGGCCCGCGAGAGCATCGAGACGCTGATCGTGCCCGCGACGATCGTGGACAGGCCCGGTGCGCCCGAGCTGACGGTGACGCGGGGCACCATTCATTTCGAGCGCGTTGCGTTTTCGTACGACGCGCCCTCCAAAGACAAGGCCAGGCATGCTCGCAATGTCGTCAAAGCCTTTGAGCTGACCATCCCGGCAGGGCAGCGCGTCGGCCTCGTGGGACCGAGCGGCGCCGGCAAGACCACCCTCATGGGCCTGCTGCTGCGCATGCACGATGTGGTCGAAGGGGCCATCCGCATCGATGACCAGGACATTCGTGAAGTCACGCAGGAGAGCCTGCGACGATCCATCGCGCTCATCCCGCAAGACACGAGCCTGTTTCATCGAGTCTGCTCGAGAACATCCGCTACGGCAGACCGGGTGCGACCGATGAGGAAGTCGAGTTGGCGGCTCGGCGGGCGCATGCGCACGAGTTCATCGCGGAGCTCGATCACGGCTACAAGACCCTGGTGGGCGAGCGCGGCATCAAGCTATCCGGTGGACAGCGGCAGCGCATCGCGATCGCGCGGGCGATTCTCAAGGATGCGCCGATTCTGCTGCTGGATGAAGCAACCAGTGCGCTCGACAGTCACAGCGAGCACATCATTCAAGCCGCCATGCGCGAAGCGATGGCCGGCAAGACGGTGATCGCCATCGCGCATCGTCTGAGCACCGTCATGGACATGGACCGGCTCATCGTGTTGGACCGCGGATCGATCGTCGCCGACGGATCGCACGGCGAGCTTCTGCGGCAGGGCGGTCTCTACGCCGAGCTGTGGCGCAGGCAGTCGGGCGGCTTCAATCCTGTTGCACGGCCCGCCGAACTCGAGCAAACCACGGAGATTGCCGATCTCGACGAGCATCCGATGGGAGTCATCGAGTGGCCTGCCGCCACCGAAGAAAGCGAAAAGGCGTAGTGCGGCCGCACGGTGTCAGGGCACCCCGCACTTCGACTGGTCATTGACACCATGTCAATAACTGACTAGTGTATGAAAATGTCGTACATCGCAGAGCGCCGAGAAGAGGAGAAGGAGCGACGCCGGTCGGAGATTCTGGCTGCTGCTGAGGCGCTCTATGCCAAGCAAGGCTGGGACGCCGTCACCATGGATCAAGTGGCACGTAGCGCGCGCCTGTCGCGTGCGCTGGTCTACGTCTATTTTCAGGACAAGGAAGACCTCTTGTTCGCCATCGGCGATCGGGCCATGCAACTGCTAAAGACCCGCTTCGAGGCCGCGGCCGCGGGTCCCGGCACGGGTTTGCAACACGTCGAGGCCATCGGCCGGGCGTACATGGGATACGCGCTGGAATTTCCCGCATTATTTCGATGTTTGCTCGCGTTTTCAGGCACACGCCATGGGATCGGAGCCGAGCGCCAACGAGACGGCGTGCCACTTCGCGGGCGATGAGGTGATAGGCACGGTAGTCGCGGTCATCGAGGCAGGAATCCGCGACGGCAGCATGCGCAAGGACATCGGTGATCCGCTCATGCTCGCCCTCAGTTTGTGGGCCTTCACCCACGGCATCACCAATTGGTCATGGCCAAGAGCGCGGATCTCGCGCGACACGGAATCGCGATACCCGATTTCAGCAATTATGCGTTCAAGCTGTTGAACGACGCGATGCAGCAATATCGGCCGGTCTGACTTTTTTTGTCCTGAATCTGACGATGTGTCTAAGGGATAACAGATGACTAGAGGAAATGCAGGTGCAGAGACTCAAGTGCCATACCGCAGCCGCCGGCCTTCACCTCGGCCGGCTGCGGCGCTTGTTCCTCGCGCGCTTCCTCGGGGGGTGTCACCGGGGCCAAGCGCCGGCGCAACTGCCCGTATCGGTGGTAGTCGATCGCCGTGCATACGAGTCCCTCGGGCGAGGCGGGCGCGCTCCTGCGCTATCCGGTGGAAGTCGCGGCGCGCTACTCGAATGCCATGTCGTTCCGTGTCGGCGGCCAGTTGATCGAGCGGCGTGTGCGCTTGGGCGATGTCGTGCGCAAAGGCGAGGTGGTTGCGCGCCTCGACTCGGCCGACGCCGAGAAGCAGGCGACGAGTGCGCGCGCCGCCCTTGAGGCCGCCGAGTCTCGGCTCACGTTCGCGAAGCAACAGATCGATCGCGATCGGGCGCAAGGCATCGCAAGACCTCATTGCGCAGAGCCAACTCGAGCAAACCCAAGATGCGTACAGCGCTGCGCTGGCGGCACGAGCTCAAGCAGCGGACCAGCTGGTGCTCGCGCATGAACACGCTTCGCTACAACTCGCTCGTCGCCGAGCACGACGGCGTTATCACCAGCGAAAATGCGGATACGGGACAGGTGGTGTCGGCAGGTCAAGCCGTCTACGGGCTCGCTTGGTCCGACGAGACCGACGTCATTCTCGATGCCGCACCCAGCGATCTGCCGCTATTGACGCTGGGCCGGGCCGCCGCGGTCACTTTCCCAGCTCTCCCTGAGCGGCGCTTCGAGGCGCGCGTGCGCGAAATTTCGCCGGCGGCGGATCCGCAGAGCCGCACCTATCGGGTGAAGCTGACGCTGGCCGACCCAGGCCCCGATGTGCGCCTCGGCATGACGGGCGAGGCCACGCTCGCCCGCAGCATCGTCGCCGAGCGGTGCCAGCGCGCCGCGCAGCATGGCGACGCCCGGCGTGTTCGAGATTCCGGCCACCGCCGTGTTTCACCAAGGCGAGAGCATGCCGCCGTCTGGACGATCCGCTCGAAGGACTCGACGCTCGACCTTCGCCCGGTCAATGTGCTCGGTTACGGAGAGCGCACGGCGTATATCGATCGCGGCCTAGGTGAAGGCGAGCGCATCGTTGCGGCGGGAGTACATACCGTCTACGCGGGCGAGCACGTCACGCCCGTGAAGCCTTTGTTCGCCGCTGACGATCCGGGCGGCGAGGCACAGCAGACCGCGGCCCTGCCGCGCACCGCGGGCATCGCGCCATGAGTCCGGATGTCTCGACCGATGCGCTGCCCATGGGGCCGTTCACGGCGGGCGAGTCGCATCGGTTCAATTTGTCGGCCTGGGCGCTTCGCCATCAGCCGCTGGTGATTTTCATTCTCGCGTTGCTGACGCTCTTCGGCATCGCCTCCTACGGCCGCCTTGCGCAGTCCGAGGATCCGCCGTTCACCTTCAAGGTGATGGTGGTCCGGACACTCTGGCCGGGCGCCACCGCCCGCCAAGTCCAAGAAGAGGTGACCGACCGCATCGCCCGCAAGCTCCAAGAGACCCCCGACGTGGATTTCTTGCGCTCTTACTCCCGGCCCGGCGAGTCGCAGCTGTTCTTCACCATCAAGGACACCGCGCCGCCGGGCGAGGTGCCGGACACCTGGTATCAGGTTCGCAAGAAAGTGAGCGACATCACCTACACGTTGCCGTCCGGCGTCCAGGGTCCCTACTTCAACGACGAGTTCGGCGATGTCTACACCAATATTTACGCGCTCAAGGGCGACGGCTTCGAGCCCGCGCAGCTCTATGACTATGGCGAGCGGCTGCGTGCCGAGCTCTTGCGCGTAGCCGATGTGAACAAGGTCGATTTCATCGCCGACCAGGAGCAGCGCGTCTACATCGAGATCGCGAATGCGCAGCTCGCGAAGCTCGGTCTCACGCCGCAGCAGATCGCGGACGCCGTCGGCGCGCAAAACGCGGTGGCCGGGTGCGGGCGTCTACAATACCGCCGACGATCGGGTGTACGTGCGCACCGAGCGGGCAGCTCAAGGACGTCGAGGCGCTTCGCGAGACCCTGATCCGCGTAAACGGGCGCACGTTCAGGCTCGGCGATATCGCGGTCGTCCGTCGCGGCTATACCGATCCGCCCACCGAGTACATGCGCTTCGAGGGACAGAACGTGCTCGGCATCGGCGTGACCATGGCGCCCTCGGGGATGTCATCGCGCTCGGCAAGGCGCTCGATCGCAAGGCGGCGGAGCTGCGCCGCTCGCTCCCGGCGGGCCTCGAGCTCGTCGAAGTCTCGAGCATGCCGCATGCCGTGGCGCACTCGGTCGACGACTTCGTCGAGGCCGTCGCCGAGGCGATCGCGATCGTGCTGATCGTGAGCCTCATCAGCCTGGGCTTTCGCACCGGCATGGTGGTCGCGATCTCGATTCCGCTGGTGCTCGCCTCGACCTCGCTCTGCATGTACCTCTTTCATATCGGTCTGCACAAGGTTTCGCTTGGGACGCTGGTGCTGGCGCTCGGCCTCCTGGTGGACGATGCGATCATCGCCGTCGAGACCATGGCCGTGAAGCTCGAGCAGGGCTACGATCGGGTGAAGGCCGCGGCGTTCGCCTACACGAGCACGGCCTTTCCCATGCTCACGGGCACGCTGGTCACCGTATCGGGCTTTTTGCCCATTGCGCTTGCGAAATCGGGAACGGGCGAATACACCCGCTCCATATTCGAAGTCTCCGCCATTGCGCTCATCCTGTCGTGGCTCGCGGCGGTGGTCGTCATTCCGCTGCTTGGGTATCGGATTCTGTCCGAGCATCCGACCCGGCGCGGCGTTGGGTCACCCGGATGCGGAGACGGCAAAGGGCGCGGCGCACCAGCAACACGACGTTTATGACGGCCGATTCTATCGGCGTCTGCGCGGCTGGATCGCCTGGTGCATCGATCATCGCATTCTCGTGCTGGGCGTGACCGTCCTCGCGTTCCTTGTTGTCTCTCGCGGCATTCTCACTGGTGCCGCGGCAGTTCTTTCCGAGCTCGGAGCGCCCGGAGCTTTTGGTCGACCTGCGGCTGCGCGACGGCGCCTCGTTCGCCGCGACGCTTGCGGGAGGCGCAGCGCTTCGAATCCGACTTGAAGGGCCGTCCGCAAATCGACCATGTCGTCGACTTCGTCGGCGCGGGTGCGCCGCGCTTCTTCCTGCCGCTCGATCAGCAGCTCACGACGCCCGAACTTCGCGCAGTTCGTGATCACCGCCAAAGAGGTCAAGGAGCGTGAGCAGCTGGCCCGGGACCTCGCGCCGCTTCTCGACACGAAGTATTCCTCGCTGCGAACCCGGATCTCGCGGCTCGACAATGGGCCGCCGGTCGGCTTTCCGGTGCAATTTCGCGTGAGCGGTCCCGAGATCGCGACGGTGCGGCAGCTCGCCGACCAAGTCGCCGCCGTCATGCGCGCGGATCCCGACACCTACAACGTGCAGTTCGACTGGGACGAGCCCGCCGAGCGATCGGTGCACTTCGCGGTCGATCAGACCAAGGCGCGGCAACTCAACATCTCCTCCCAGGACATCGCGAACTATCTGCAGATGTCCTTGACGGGCTACACGCTCACGCCGCTGCGCGAGCGCGACAAGCTCATCGGCGTCGACTTGCGTGCGCCGCCGAGCGCGACCGCATCGATCCCTCCGCAGGTCGAGCGGCTCGCCATCCCCACGCCGAACGGCACCGCGGTGCCGCTGGCCTCGCTCGGGACCTTCAGCTATGGGCTCGAATACGGCGTGGTGTGGGAGCGGGATCGTCAGCCCACGATCAACGTGCAATCCGACGTGCAGCACAATGCGCAAGGCATCGATGTCACGACCCAGCATCGACAAGGCGCTCGCGAAGCTGCGCGCGACAATTGCCGAGCGGCTACCGCATCGAGATCGGCGGCTCGGTCGAGGAGAACGCGCAAGGCCCAGGCGTCCATCAATGCGCAGATGCCGGTGCTCATCATCGCGGTGCTCGTGTTCCTGATGATTCAGCTGCAGAGCTTCAGCCGCGTGCTGATGGTCGTGCTCACCGCGCCCTTGGGCTCATCGGCGTGGTTGCGGCGCTGCTGATCTTCCGCATGCCGTTCGGATTCGTCGCGATGCTCGGCACGATCGCGATGTTCGGCATCATCATGCGCAACTCCGTGATCCTGGTCGACCAGATCGAGCAGGACATCCGCGTCGGGCATAGCCCCTTCGATGCCGTGGTCGGCGCGACGGTGCGGCGCTTCCGTCCCATCACGCTCACCGCGGCGGCGGCCGTGCTCGCGCTCATCCCGCTGCTGCGCAGTAACTTCTTCGGTCCGATGGCGACGGCGCTGATGGGCGGCATCACGGTCGCCACGATATTGACGGTGTTCTTCCTGCCGGCGCTGTACGCATTGTGGTTCCGCGTCCGGCGCGACGCGGCGGCCCGAAGGAGGCGACGCTCATGACAATCGAGACTGACATGTCACAGAGCCTCTCTGCGGCTTGGGCCCTCGCCGGATGCGGGGCGTTCGGACCGCCGCGCGATCCGCCGCACATCGCCGCATCGCGCGAATTATTCCGTCGCGGCCGCAGCCCACGCAGCTGCCCGCGGCCGACGGTGTCGCGCAGCGGTTGCAGTACAGTGCGCCGCCGGTCCCGCGAATGGTGGAAGGAGTATCAGTCGGAGGCGCTCGATGCCCTGGTCGAGGAGGCGCTCGCCAACAGCCCCTCGCTCGCCGCGGCGCAAAGCAATCTGAAGGCCGCGCGCGAGGCGCTACGTCGCAGATCGGCAACTCGCTGTACCGAGCGTCGATCTCGGGTTGAGCCCGAACCGCGAGCGCGCGCTCGGCATTCCGGTTCTTGCCGCAGGAGACCTTCATCGAGAACATTTTCGTCGCCCAGGTGCAGGCGTCCTATACCTTCGATTTCTTCGGCGCCGCGGTGCTCGCCGACCGGGCGCTCGCGCGACAAGTTCAAGAGCAGGCGCTGCAGTTCGAGTCGACCCGCCGGGCGCTCGCGACCAATGTCGTGGTGGCGACGATCAACGCGGCGTCGCTCCAAGCACAGCTCGATGCCGTGTCGGCGCTTAGTCGCCGCGAGCGAGGAACGCGCCCGGCAGACCGCGGCGCGCTACAAGGCTGGGCAGCGCCGTCGCGCGATGACATGCTGCGCGCCGAAGAGGACGCGGCCAATGCAGCCGCCGCCTTGCCGCCGCTGCGCGCGCAGCTGCTCGGCGGTCCGCCACGCGCAGGCCGTGCTGCTGGGGCGCACGCCCGACCAGGCGCCCGCGCCGCTGCCCTTGGCGTCGCTGCATCTGCCGGAGACGCTGCCCGTGTCGGTGCCGTCCGAGCTCCTGCATCAGCGGCCGGACATCCTTGCGGCAGAGGCCGCGGTGCGCGCGGCGGCGGACGAGGCGGGCGCAGCCACGGCCTCGATGTTTCCATCGTTGTCGCTCTCCGCCTCCTATGGCCGCGGCGGCTTCGACTGGTCGACCTTCACCTCTCCGGCGGGCGCGATCTGGAGCGTGGGTGCGCAGCTCACGCAGCCGTTGTTTCACGGCGGAGCATTGATGGCGCGGCGGCGCCAATATCAGGCGAACTATGAGGCGGCGGTGTCGCAATACAAGCAGACGGTGATCTCGGCGTTTCGCACGGTCGCCGACACGTTGGTATCGCTCGAGGAGGATGCACATACGGTCGCCGAGACGCGCCGCGCCGCCGATGCGGCACAGGCGCTGCGAACGGGACAGTGAATCCAGGTATCGCTCGGCTCCGCTGCCGCTCTTTGCGGTGCTGTCGGCGCGCGAGCAATACCAGAATGCCGCCGTGCAAGACGCGCGCGCACGCGCGGCACGCCTAGCCGATAGCGCTGCGCTTTTCGATGCGATGGGGGAGCCGCCGAGCGCGCCGCGTCACGCACAGAACGCGGGACCGGTCGGGCGTTAGTCAGTCGGCCGGGAGAATCTGCGGCACTCGGCGCGGCGCGAGGGCGGCGATGAGCACACCGAGCGCGAGGCAGGCGACGAGCCCGACCACGGAATCGACTGCGAGGGCGCCGGCGACGCCCCAGCGCTCGTACCCCGAGCCGTCGACCAGCAACATGTAGGTGATCGGGACGTTGTAAGCTGCATTCAGAACCGCGTAATTCGTCGCGGCCAGCGGGTTTTGCTTGCCAATCGTCTCGAAGGTGATGCCCAGCGAGCAAGCGATTGCGCAGGCCTGCACCGTGTTCTCGCCGAGGATGAGGAGAACGAACGTCGATGGAACGTGCGGCAGCAGGAGCAACAGCATCGTGAAGATGCCTCCCCCGATTCCGATCGAGAGATAGAGGGTGCGCAGCGCCATCCGCCGCGCGAGCAGCGGCAACATCAGGCTGCCGAAGACACCTGCCACCGTGACCCCGGCGCCCCCGAGGAGACTCACCGTGCGCGGCGAGACCGAAAAGTCTGCACCGAATCCGCCCACCATGTTGGTCAGCGAGAACGTGGCGCACGGGGCGACGAACAGGGCGATTGCAATCAGTACTTCGCGACGGCGGATGAGCGTCCACAAATCGGCCAGGAACCGGCGAAAGCTCTCGCCGACGAGCCGGCGGCCGGGCGCCGGCGCCGGGATCCACGGCAAGATGACGAGCGGCGCCAGGATGAGGAGCGCGATCAGCACGGCGGCCGGGGCCGACGCGAGGTTCCGCAGCAACTCGCCTCCGGCGATTGCGA
Organism: uncultured Gammaproteobacteria bacterium; assembly: GCA_963755935.1. Lineage (GTDB taxonomy): Bacteria > Pseudomonadota > Gammaproteobacteria > Steroidobacterales > Steroidobacteraceae > Bog-1198. The sequence goes on along the minus strand of CAVWME010000018.1, from coordinate 236,425 downwards.
ACACTCCGAAGCCCGCGATGTTGGATACGGTCAGCCACGCCGACAGCGAGTTCTCCTGGCTGCGGCCGCAAATCGTCGAGAGCCAACCGCCAAGCGCGGCGTAGGCGAGCTGGTTCGCGGCATAACCGAGCGCGGCGACGATCTGGAGTGCCTGCAAATGGTCAAGGAGCAGAGTGCTCGCGGCCGTTAGAACCGCGGCGAGCACCCAAAGCAGTAGCGCGTATGTTCGCCGATTCCACCAAACATCGAGAATCGGACTCAAAAGAAACGCGTAAATGCTCGGTGACAATGCGATGGCGGATGCCGTCGCGATCGCGGGCTCCGGGACATGGCGGGCCGCCAGCGCTTGAGGTAGCGCAAAGGCCACGTAGCCGCCCACGAATCCGAAGCTTAGGCCCGCCATACCCAGGACCCAGATAGGCGGCAGTCGACGCGCTCGTATCCCGAAGTTCACCTCATGGCTCAATGGAATTCACTCTGGCGAGTGCACTGCTGACGGCCTTCTCGGCGACCTCCGGTCCGAATGCGATGCCCTCCACGGCGATGACCTCGATGTCGGTGATGCCGATGAATCCGAGAGCTGCCTTCAAATAAGTGTCCTGGAAGTTCAGGCCCTGCATCGGATGCTGGGAATAGTTCCCACCCCGCGCGACCACGAGGTACGCCTTCTTCCCTCGGACCAGGCCCTCCGGACCGCTGCTTCCATAGCGGAAGGTCACGCCCGGACGCACGATATAGTCGATGTACGCCTTGAGACTCGAGGGAATGCCGAAATTGATCATGGCGGCCGCGATGATCACCGAGTCTGCGGCAAAGAGTTCCGCCACCAGTTTGTCGGACAGCGACAAGGCGGACTGTTGCGCGCTTGTCAAAAGGTCCGCGGGTGTATTCCGGGCGACCGCGAAGCTGTCGTCGATGTGCGGCAACGGGTGACGCGCGAGGTCGCGCACAGTCAGGTGGGCGCCGGGCTGGCTGGCGAGTTTTTGGGCAAGTTGGCGGCCCACGCGCGTCGAGTGGGATTCCACTCGCGGGCTCGAGGTAATCAATAGAATCTGGCTCATTCTCTACTCCCGCGGAATGTCGATATTCTTGTATTGTCGCGCGAGACTGGTGCGTTGTCGCTCCTTCGAGCCTGCGATTGCTTGCGCGCGGCGTCAATGCTCATCGGTCCAGCGCCAAAGTAGACGATCTGCAGCAGCCCGCCGGCGATCATGACATTCTTGAGAAAATGGATCATCTGGTTCTGATCGGCGAAGTTGCGGTGGAAGAAAATCGCGGTTGCGAATCTCCTGCCGGGCTGCATGCCCTGCATGCGCTCAAAGCATCGCTCGATCCGAAACATATACTGAATCCGGGTAAGCTCCTGCCAGATCTCGACGCATCGAAGTAATCATCCGGATTCGACCGCTCATCGACCGCAAATCACCGCTCGACAGGGTCGCGTCGAGGCTCTGCGCTGGTGGGTTATCGTGCTATCCCGAAATAGTTGCAACCTTGGGCGCACTGCGTGTTCTTAGGCCAGTAGATGCGATGGGAGTACGGCGCACGTCGGGGTACGCGCCAAATGGTTTTGGCCACTCGCCGCCGAACTTGCGGCGGATTGGGGATTTTTACTGCTATGAATCAATCGGTTGCGTCCGGATACCCGGTCAGGATGGCGGTGGCGTTTTGCCGGCGGCGGCGCCGTGCTCGCGCTGGCGGCGGTGGCGTGGATGCTGGTGCGGCCGCATGCGGGCGCCCCCGCCTCCGATAAGGACGCGGCAGTGCCGCCGCTGGTGACGGTGGTGGTGCCCGCGCTGGGCGCCGTCACCTCGAAGGTCTCCCTGACCGGGCTGATCAGTGCCCGCAACGACATGCCGATCGGCAACGAGGGCGATGCCGGCCGCATTGCCGAAGTGCTGGTCGAGGCCGGCGATCGGGTCCGCAAGGGGCAGGTACTGGCACGCTTGAACCCGATCACCGCGCAGTCACAGCTCGACAGCGCCGAGGCATCGCTCGATGAAGTGCGGGCGAACGCGGCCGTGGCGCAGAGCGAATGGGCACGGGCACAGCAGGGCGACGATATCTTTTCCAAGGAGGAAAACGAGCGACGCCGCACCACCGCGCTGACCGCGCAGGCAAAGGTCAAAGCCGCCGAGGCGCAGGTCAGGGATGCGCGCAACAAGCTGGCGCAAACCATCATCCTGGCGCCCACCGACGGCATCGTGCTCACGCGCACCGCCGAAGTGGGCCAAATTGCCGTGCCGGGCTCCACGGTGCTGTTTCATCTCGCGCGCGATGGCGAGATCGAGATGCGCGGGCAGGTGGCCGAGCAGGATGTGCCGCGATTGGCGCTTGGGCAGACCGCCACGGTGCGGCTTGGACGGCGTGGCCAAGAGCTTCACCGGCACGATCTGGCAGATTGGCGCGATCATCGATGCCGGCACGCGGCAGGGCACCGTGCGTATCGTCCTGCCGGCGGATCAGAATCTGCGGCCGGGCTCCTTTGCGCGCGCCGATATCGAGGTGGGCAGTACCACGGGGGTGTTGCTGCCGCAGACCGCGGTGCTCAGCGATGAGCACGGCAACTACGTGCTGATCGTCGGCAGCGACAACAAGCTCGAGCGGCGCGCAGTGACCGTGGGCGGCGCGCGTTCCGAGGGCCTGCTGGTGAGCCATGGCCTCAACGGCAGCGAGCGCGTGGTCGCGATTGCCGGCGCCTTCCTGCGCACCGGCGAGACCGTAGCCATCGCCGGCAAAGCGAGCTGACCGTGAAACGCATGTCCGCCTGGGCCATCACGCATCCGGTGTTCCCGCTGGTGATGTTCGCGGTGCTGTCCGTGTTCGGCATCGTGGCGTTCATCCGCCTGCCGATCACGCTCAATCCGGATATCTCCGCTCCCTTCGTGCAGGTCACGATCAGTGAGCCGGGCGCGGCGCCGGCGGAACTCGAGACGCAGATCCTGCAGAAGGTCGAGGGTGCGGTCGCCAACATCGGCAACGTCAAGAACATCACGTCCACGGCGACGGAAGGGTCGGCGCAGACGGTCATCGAATTCCAGATCGGCACGCCGGTGGATCGCGCCACCACCGATGTGCGCGATGCCGTCGCCCGCGTGCGCGCCGATCTGCCCCAGGGAATCCTCGAGCCGCAGGTGCAGCGCGTGGACGTGGACGGCGGCCCGATCGTGTATTTCGCCATCAGCACCACGGGCATGAGCGAGGAGCAGCTGTCCTGGTTCGTGGATGACACGATCAGCAAGCGGCTGCTGGCGATCTCCGGCGTCGCGCAGGTCAGCCGCTCCGGCGGCGTGAGTCGCGAGATTCGGGTCGATCTCGATCCGGCGCGCATGGAGTCCTACGGCATCACGGCCGGCGAAGTCAATCAGCAGCTGCGGCTGGTGAATGTCGATGCCGCGGGCGGGCGCGCCCAGGTGGGCGGCTCCGAGCAGTCGATCCGGGTGCTCGGCGGTGCGCACAGCGCGCTCGCAGCTCGGTGAGGTGCGTCTGACCATGCCCGACGGCCGAGTCGCGCGGCTCAGCGATATTGCCGACGTGCGCGATGGCATCGAGGAGGTGCGCAGCATCTCGCGCTTGAACGGCCGGCCCGCGACCACCTTTGCCGTGTTCAAGGCCAAGGGCGCCTCGGATGTCACCACCCTGCATCGGGTGCAGGAGGAGCTGGCCAAGATCAGCAGGGAAGCGCCGAGCATCACGCTCAAGCAGGTCTTCACGACGGTGGACTTCACGCAGCAGCAATACAAATCCTCGATCGAGGCGCTGGTCGAAGGCGCACTGCTCGCGGTCGTGATCGTGATGCTGTTCCTGCGCGACTGGCGCGCCACGGTCATCGCGGCGCTGGCGATTCCGCTGGCGGCGTTGCCGACCTTCGCCTTCATGCAATGGTTCGGCTTCACGCTCAATCAGATGACGCTGCTCGCGCTGTCGCTGATCACCGGCGTGCTGGTGGACGATGCGATCGTCGAAGTCGAGAACATCACGCGCCACATGAAGATGGGCAAGAGCGCCTATCGCGCCGCGATGGACGCGGCCGATGAGATCGGCCTCGCGGTCGTGGCGTGCTCGGGCGCCATCATCGCGGTATTCCTGCCGGTCAGCTTTCTGGGCGGCCTGGTCGGCCAGTTCTTCATCCAGTTCGGATTCACCGTCGCGGTGGCGGTATTCATGTCGTTGCTGGTGGCGCGCCTGATCAGTCCGCTGATGGCGGCGTACACGCTCAAGCCGCACGCGGAGCTGCGCAGCGCCGACGGCAAGATCATGGATTGGTATCTGCGCGCGCTGCGTTGGTCGGTCCAGCACCGGGTCAAGACCTTGCTGGCGGGATTGGCGATCTTCGTGGTGTCGGTGGCGGGCTTGGCGCTGATCCCGAAGACCTTCACCCCCGAGGCGGATTTTGCCTCCTCCACGCTGCGGATCGAGCTGCCGCCGGGCGTGCTGCTGTCGCAGACTGCCGCGGCCTCCGCCCAGGCGTATCAGATCCTGCAGCGCTATCCCGAGGTCACCAATGTCGTCGAGTCGCTCGGCGAGAGCGAGGACGGCGAAGTTCGCTCCGGCAATCTCTACATCCAGCTGGTGCCGCCGTCGCAGCGCAAGCTCACGCAGAAGCAGTGGGAGGCGCAGGTGATCAAGGAGCTGCGCAGCATTCCGGATGCGCGCATCACCTTCCAGAGCCAGTCGGATGGCGAGGGCCGTGATTTGACCCTGTACGTGGTCGGCAGCAATCCGCAGCTGGTCGAGCAAACCGCGCGCGAAGCCATCGAGCAGATGCGCGGACTTCAAGGAGCTGCGCGATCCGCGCATCAATGGCGACATGGCGCGGCCGGAACTGGAGGTGCGGCCGCATCTCGACAAAGCCGCGCAGCTGGGCGTCACGGTGGCGAGTATCTCCGAGACCGTGCGCCTCGCGACCTTGGGTGATTTGCCGCAGAACAACGCCAAGTTCTCGCTGCCCGACCGGCAAATCCCGATTCGCGTCAGCCTCATCGAGTCGGCGCGCTCCAATCTGGCGACGATCGAGAATCTGCCGGTGCGCACGAGCAGCGGCGCCACGGTGCCGCTCAAGGCGGTCGCGGATATCGGCTTTGGCCAGGGACCGTCGAAGGTGCGTCGCTACAACCAGAACCGACGCGTCTCGCTCGAAGCCGACTTGAACAATGCGCAGCTCGGCACGGCGCTGGATAAGATCCGGGCGTTGCCGGTGTACAAGCACCTGCCCACCGGCGTGCAGATCGTCGAGATCGGCACGGCGCAGTACATGCAGGAGCTGTTCACCAGCTTCGTGCTGGCGATGGTCGCCGGAGTCATGCTGGTGTTCGCGGTGCTGGTGCTGCTATTCGTGCGTCTGTTCCAGCCCATCACGATTCTTTCGGCGCTGCCGCTGTCCATTGGCGGCGCGGTGCTGGGACTGGTCGTGACGCACAGCCCCTTCTCGCTGTCCACGGTGCTCGGCATTTTGATGTTGATGGGAATCGTCGCGAAGAACTCCATCTTGCTGGTGGACTTTGCGATCGAGGAAATGCGCAGCGGTAAGGACCGTCTGACGGCGTTGCTCGAAGCGGGACACAAGCGCGCGCGGCCGATCGTCATGACCTCGGTGGCGATGATCGCGGGCATGCTGCCGGTGGCGCTGGTCTCGAGTGCCTCGTTCCAGGCGCAGATGGCGATCGCGGTCATCGGCGGACTGGTGACCTCGACCGGGCTCACGCTGGTCATGGTGCCGGCGACGTTCACTTGGATCGATGATCTGGAGCGCTGGGTCAGCCGCAAGATGGGTCATCGCTGGATCAACAGCACGAGTGTCGCCGCTGACGCGAGCGCACCGGAAGCGACGGCGACGGTGCAGGCGGCCATCGAGCGCGCACGGGATCTGCCGGGCGAGCCCCTGCCGGACGCCGCGAGATGAGGAGTGCCGCGCCGCGCATCGTGGCAATCGCCGCGGCCGTGGGGTCGGCCCTATCCGTCGCGCTATTGGGAGGCTGCGCGGTGGGTCCCGACTATCACGCGCCGGCGGCGCCGCAGACGCAAGGGTTTACCGCGGACGCCTTGCCCCGCGCTACCGAAGCCACTGCCGTCAGCGGGGGCGAGGCGCAGCGCTTTGCGGTCGGCGGCGATTTGCCGGGACAATGGTGGACGCTGTTCAAATCTCAAGAGCTCAATGGGCTGATCGAGCGGGCTCTGAAGCAGTATCCGGACATCACCGCGCAGCAGGCGGCACTGCGTGCGGCGCGCGAGAATGTGCGCGCTGCAGAGGGCGTGTTTGCACCCCAGGTGCAGGGCGCGGCGAACCAGCAGCGCGCGAAAATCAGCGGCGCGTCGATTTCGCCCGGATTTCCGAGTTTCATCACCAGTCTGTATCAAGCCAATGTCAACGTTTCCTATACCTTCGACGTGTTCGGCGGCGAGCGTCGCACGCTCGAAGGGCTGCGCGCGCAGGCGGACAATCAAACCTATCAACTGGAGGCGAGCGTGCTGACGTTGACCTCCAACGTCGCATCAGCGCGATCGGCCTGGCCGCCACACGAGAGCAGATCGAGGTCACTCAGCAGATCGTCGCGGTCGAAGAGCAGCAGCTGCACATGATCGAGCGCCAGTACGAGTCGGGTGTGCGCACGCGGGCCGATGTATTCCAGCAGCAGTCGAACGTAGCCTCGGTGCGCGCGACCCTGCCGGCGCTGCAGCAGCAGCTGGCGAGCTACGAGCATGCGCTCGCGGTGCTGACCGGCCAGTTTCCACACGATGCTGTCCCGGTCGCGCTGCAGCTGTCGGACCTGAAATTACCCGAAGAGATCCCGGTCAGCCTGCCCTCGGCCTTGGTCGCACAGCGTCCCGATATCCAAGCGCAGGCCGCGCTGATGCATCAGGCCAGCGCGGCCATCGGCGTGGCCACGGCGAACATGCTGCCGCAGCTGACGCTGACCGGCTCAGTCGGTGACGAGAGTCTGCGTATGGGGGAGCCTCCTCCAGAGCGGCTCGAGCGTGTGGAGCATCGCGAGCGGCGTGACTCAGCCCATCTTCCAAGGCGGGACGCTGCGCGCCAAGCGCCGTGCGGCGGTAGATCTCTATGATCAGGCCGGCGCGCAGTATCGGCTGGTGGTGCTGAACGCATTTCAAAATGTCGCCGACACGCTCACCGCGCTCGACAATGATGCACAGGCGCTCAAGGCGCAAAACGATGCGGTGAGCTCCGCCAACGCCAGCATCGAGCTGATCCAGCGTCAATATGAGGCCGGCGCAGTCAACTACGTGACGCTCTTGACCGCGCAACAGGCCTATCAACAGGCGCGCATCGCTTATGTGCGCGCCTTATCGAGCCGGTTCACCGACACCGTGACGTTGTTCCAGGCGCTGGGCGGGGGCTGGTGGAACCGCAATGACCTGGCGATCGCGGCGGCCGCCACCGGTTAGCACGAGCTCATCCGGCTCAATGGCTTTTGTAGCCCCGCGGCGCGACGGGCGGCAGAGCACGAGCCGTGCAACGCCGCTCGCCGCATTTACTGCAGCGTAACCGGCGCGTCACGTCCTCGAGCTTCGCGTCCCAACCGCAAACGTTGGCGAGCGACTTGGGGAGTATTCGCCGTTCATGCCCGCAGCCCGCACATTTCAAGATCAGCTCGTATTGACCGAACTCGTCGGAGAGCTTTTCGACCTTGAATCCGCGGCGCATCCCGCGCACGTTAGCGCCTATCGGCTGTGAGTATCTACGGGATAACTCGTACAGTATTCTGCGCAAGGGACAGCTGTATAACTACTCCGAGTGAGATGAGGCCCGGCCATGGCAGCTAAGAAGGCAACATCGAAGGCGGTGGCGCGTTTCCTCGACACCATGGACTGCCTTCCGGTAGCAACGCTACCGGAAGGCCCAGCGTGGACGTACGAGCTCAAACTCGACGGCTATCGCCTCGAGGCCGTAAAGACCCGGGGCAAGGTGACGCTCTATTCCCGCCGTCGCAACATCCTGAACCGAAAGTTCGGATACATCGCCGATGCACTCGAGGAGCTGCCGGACGAGACGGTATTGGATGGTGAGCTCGCCGCGATGGACGAGGACGGCCATGCCAACTTCAACCTGTTGCAGAACTTCAAGTCGGCGGAATCTAGCATTCACTACTACGCGTTCGACTTGCTGATGCACAAAGGCAAGCTGCTTGTGGAGCGCCCGCTGGCGGAGCGGCGCGAGATCCTCGCGGGCATACTGCCGCGGAACGATCACATCAGCCTGTCGGCGGTCGGCCGTTCGGCGAGTCAGATACTGACCTTCGTGAAGGAGCACGGGCTCGAGGGCGTCATTGCCAAGCGCGCCGATAGCCGCTACGAGCCCGGAAAGCGTAGTGGACTGTGGAGCAAGTATCGGGTCAATCTCGGCCAGGAGTTCGTCATCGGTGGCTATACGCCGGGCAATCCATTCGATGCTCTGATTGTCGGGTTCCATCGAGGCCAGGAGTTTTTGTTTGCCGGCCGCATCCGCGCCGGATTTGTTCCCGCCACTCGTCGCGAGGTATTCGCCAAGCTCAAAGGGATAAAGATCGCCAGATGTCCGTTCGTGAATCTACCGGAGAAAGAGCCGGGTCGATGGGGCCAAGGCCTGACGGCCGAGAAGATGAAGTCTTGTCTCTGGGTCAAGCCGGAAGTCGTTGTTCGCATCGATTTCGCCGAGTGGACGGGAGCCGACAAGCTGCGACACACGAAGTTCGTGGCGTTGAGATTCGATAAAGATCCGCGCAAGGTCGTCAGGGAGACCTAGCAGACCTGGCCGCCGCGCTCGGCCAACCTAGGTGGCTGAATTCCATGGAGATTATGTCCATGAGCCGCTTTCATCCTGGCCATGAAGATAATGAGATTGAATCATAAACCCGCGGCTCGCATTGTGACCTTGAGGAGGTCAACTCTTCGGCGAGGTCAGCGGCCATGGCGAATCCAGTTGTTGTTTCCTTCGAATTCTTCCCGCCTAACGATGACGCCGCGGCCGCGAGCCTCTGGGCTGCAGTGGAGCGCCTCGCGCCGCTGCGACCGAAATTCGTCTCGGTCACCTACGGCGCCGACGGCTCGACGCGCTCGCGTACCCACGACTGTGTGCTCCGCATTCTGCGCGAGACGGATCTCGTGGTGGCGCCGCATCTCACCTGCGTCGGCGCTCCGCGCGAGGACATCATCGCCGTCGCGGAGGATTACTGGCGCAGCGGCGTACGGCACATGGTGGCGCTGCGCGGTGACCCGACGGCCGCCGCACTCGATGCGCCGCGCCGCTACCAACCCCATCCGGGCGGCTTTGCATACGCTTCGGACCTCGTCGCGGGTGTCCGTGCGGCTGCACCTTTCGAGATCTCGGTGGCCGCGTATCCGGAAGGCCATCCGGAATCCGGTACGGTGGAAGCGGATCTCGATAATCTGAAGCGCAAGATCGATGCGGGCGCGAACCGCGCGATCACACAATTCTTCTTCGACACCGACACCTTCCTGCGCTACCGGGATAGGTGCGCGGCCGCCGACATCCGCGCCTGCATCGTGCCGGGTATTCTGCCGATCACACGCTTTCCTCAGCTGGTGCGTTTCGCGGAGCGATGCGGCGCGAGCGTGCCACAGTGGTTGCGCCGGCGCTTCGATGGATTGGACGACGATCCCGAAACCCGCCGGATGATCGCGGCGCACGTCGCGATCGAGCAGGTGCAACGCCTGCGTGAGCACGGCGTCGATGAGTTTCACTTCTACACGTTGAACCGCGCGGAGCTCACCTACGCGATTTGCCACGCGCTCGGGCTGCGCCCGCAGACATTCAAGCAAACCCTCCAGCAAACCCAGGTGGCCTGATGGCCGCCAACGGAACTGCGGGCACGAGCGCGGCGCAGTCGCAGCGCGAACGGGCAGCCGCCTTTCTCGAGTTGCTCGGGTCACGACTCGTCATTCTCGACGGCGCGATGGGCACCATGATCCAGCGCCACAAGCTCGCCGAGGCCGATTTCCGCGGCAGCCGGTTCGCCGACTGGTCCCGCGACCTGCGCGGCAACAACGATCTTTTGTCGCTCACCCAGCCGCAGGTGATCGAGTCGATTCACCGTGCATATCTCGACGCGGGCGCCGATGTCATTACGACCAATACGTTCAACTCGAGTCCCGTATCGCAGGCGGACTACGGCATGCAGGAGCTCGCTTACGAGCTTAACCTCGCCGCCGCGCGTGTCGCCCGCAGGACGGCCGACGAGGTGACCGAACGCACGGGTCGGCAACGCTTCGTGGCCGGCGCCCTCGGCCCCACCAGCCGCACCGCGTCCATCTCCCCGGACGTCAACGACCCGTCGTTCCGCAACGTCGACTTCGATGAGCTCGCTCGAGGCTACGCCGGCGCCACGCGCGCGCTCATCGAAGGTGGCGTGGATGTGATTCTGATCGAGACGATATTCGATACGCTGAATGCCAAGGCCGGGCTGTTCGCCGTCCGCGAGACGCTCGATGAGCTCGGGGTCGATCTGCCCATCATCGTGTCGGGAACGATCACCGATGCCTCGGGGCGCACGCTGTCCGGCCAGACCACCGAGGCATTCTGGAACTCCGTCCGTCACGTGCGCCCCGCGGCAGTGGGGCTCAACTGCGCGCTCGGCGGCAAGCAGCTGCGTCCGTACATCGAGGAGCTCGCGCGCATCGCCGACACTCACGTGTGCGCCTACCCGAACGCGGGCCTGCCGAACGCCTTCGGCGAATACGATGAGTCCGCGCGCGAGACCGCGGAAATCCTCACCGACTTCGCCACTAGCGGCTTCGTCAACATGGTGGGCGGATGCTGCGGCACCACGCCCGAGCACATTCGTGCCGTCGCAAAAGCGGTGGCGGACATCGCGCCGCGCGCCCTGCCGATGATTCCGCCCGCGTGCCGTCTGAGCGGACTCGAGCCGCTCACGATCGATGCGGGGAGCCTGTTCGTCAACGTCGGCGAGCGTACTAACGTCACCGGCTCTGCGAAGTTCCGCAAGCTGATCGAGGCGGGCGATTACGCAGCGGCGGTCGACATCGCGCGGCAGCAGGTGGCGAGCGGCGCGCAAGTCATCGACGTCAACATGGACGAGGGCATGCTCGACTCGCAGGCCGCCATGGAGAAATTTCTGCGGCTGATCGCCGGCGAGCCCGACGTCGCGCGCGTGCCTGTGATGATCGATTCCTCCAAATGGTCGGTGATCGAGGCGGGCCTTAAGTGCGTGCAGGGCAAGTCGATCGTGAACTCGATCAGCTTGAAGGAAGGGGAGGACGTGTTCCTGGAGCACGCCCGCAAGGTCTTGAACTATGGCGCGGCCGTCGTGGTCATGGCCTTCGACGAGAAGGGGCAGGCGGACACCGTCGAGCGCAAGATCGGGATCTGCGAGCGGGCCTATAAGCTGCTCACCGAGTCGGTGGGAATGGCGCCCGAGGACATCATTTTCGACCCCAACATCTTCGCGGTTGCCACCGGCATCGAGGAGCACAACCGCTACAGCCTCGACTTCATCGAGGCGACCGCTGCGATCAAGGCGCGCATGCCCGCCGTGCACGTGAGCGGCGGAGTGAGCAACGTCTCTTTCTCGTTCCGCGGCAACGATCCGGTGCGCGAGGCGATGCATTCAGTGTTTCTTTATCACGCGATCCGCGCGGGGCTCACCATGGGCATCGTGAACGCGGGTCAGCTCGCGCTCTACGAGGACATTCAACCGGACCTGCGCGAGCGCGTCGAAGATGTGATTCTGGCGCGGCGCGCCGACGCCACCGACCGCCTGCTCGAGATTGCGGAGCGCTTCAAAGGCGGAGGCGCGATGAAGCGCGTGGACGACCTCGAGTGGCGCAAGCTCCCCGTCACCGAGCGCCTCAAGCACGCGCTCATCAAGGGGGTCGATCAGTTCGTCCTCGAGGACACTGAGGAGGCGCGGCTCGAGACCGCGCGGCCGCTCGATGTGATCGAGGGCCCCCTCATGGACGGGATGAACGTGGTGGGTGACCTGTTCGGCGCGGGCAAGATGTTTCTCCCGCAAGTGGTCAAGTCGGCGCGTGTCATGAAAAAGGCGGTCTCCGTGCTCGTGCCCTATATCGAGCGCGACAAAATGGGCGGTGCGCGCTCGAACGGCAAGGTGGTGATGGCCACCGTGAAAGGCGACGTCCACGATATCGGTAAGAATATCGTCGGTGTGGTGCTGCAGTGTAATAACTTCGAGGTCATCGATCTGGGGGTGATGGTCCCTTGCGATAAGATCCTCGAGACCGCCAAGCGCGAAGGGGCGAGCCTCATCGGATTGTCCGGCCTCATCACGCCCTCGCTCGACGAGATGGTGCACGTCGCGAAAGAGATGCAGCGGCTGGGTCTTAGCGTGCCGCTCCTGATCGGCGGCGCGACGACCTCTCCGGCGCACACGGCCGTCAAGATCGATCCGCAATACGCAGGACCCGTCGTGTACGTCAAGGACGCGTCCCGTTCGGTCGGCGTCTGCCAGCAACTCGTGACCCCGGAGACGTGCGATGCCTATGTCGCGACGATCAAGGCCGAGCATGCTCGGCGGCGTGAGCAGCATCGCAACAAGGGTGCCAAGGCACCGCAGCTCTCGCTCGCGCAGGCGCGGGCGCGCAAGCTCAAGATCGATTGGGCGCGCTATGTCCCGCCTGTGCCCTGCTCTTTGGGCCTCAAGATCTTCGAGGACTACCCGCTCGAGGAGCTCGTTCCTTACATCGATTGGATGCCTTTCTTCAATGCCTGGGAGTTCGCCGGCAAGTTCCCGGAAGTGTTGACAGACGCCGTGGTGGGCGAGGCCGCAAGCAACCTGTACGCGGATGCGACCCAGATGCTCGACCGGTTGGTCCGCGAGCGCTGGCTCAAGGCGCGCGCGGTCGTGGGGCTCTTTCCGGCGAACACCGTGGGCGATGATGACATCCAGGTGTACGCGGATGAATCGCGCACAGCGGCGGTTCTGAAGCTGCATCAGCTCAGGCAGCAGAAGGCCAAGTCGGCCGAGCAGGCGCAGCTCTGCCTGTCGGACTTTGTCGCCCCCGCCTCGAGTGGGCGCGCGGACTACATCGGCGCGTTCGCGGTGACCACGGGTATCGGGATCGAAGCGCACATTGCGCGCTTCGAGGCGGCGCATGACGACTACAGCAGCATCATGATCAAGTCGCTCGCCGATCGGCTGGCCGAGGCGCTTGCGGAGCGCATGCACGAGCGCGTGCGGCGCGAATTCTGGGGCTATGCGGCAGAAGAGTCGCTGGACGGCCATGCGCTGATTCGCGAGGAGTACAAGGGTATTCGACCAGCTCCCGGATACCCCGCGTGTCCTGATCATAGCGAGAAGGCCGCGCTGTGGCGGCTCCTCGACGCCAATCGCACCACCGGCATACGCTTGACCGAGTCTTACGCCATGTTTCCCACGGCGGCCGTGAGCGGCTGGTATTTCTCGCACCCCGAATCCCATTACTTCGGCGTGGGCCAAATCGACCGCGAGCAAGTGGCGAGCTACGCAGAACGCAAGGGCGTCGGTCTCGAGGAGATGCAGCGCTGGCTCGCACCGAATCTCGGCTACGATCCGGAGGCGCGGCCGACGGCCGATGCCGCGTGAGCCAAACACGGTCGGTGAGCGACTGAAACGTCGGTTCGGCAGCGATGTCACGTGACACTTAGGTCCAATGGCCCGGCCTCGATCCCTCTCGGCTAAATAGGAGATTCGGACAGTGACTTGAGAGAGGAGATCGCCATGGAGTCCAGTTCAATCCTGCGGTCCATCCAGGGCTTCGTGTTGTTTGCCGGAATTGCGCTCAGTACGCAACTATGGGCTCAATCCGATCCGCTGCCTTCCTGGAGCGATGGCCCCGCCAAACAAGCAATCCTGAATTTAGTGAAGGACACCACGACTCGGGGCAGCAAGAAGTTCGTGGACCCCGCGGCGCGGATCGCCACCTTCGATCAGGACGGCACGACCTGGGTGGAGCAACCCGTCTACTCGCAGCTCATGTTCGCCTTCTACCGGGTTGGCGTGATGGCCGTTAAAGATCCGCAACTCAAGGAAAAAGAGCCGTTCAAAACCGTGCTCTCGGGCGATCGAGCGGCCATTGCGAAGTTGCCCTTGCCGGCGTTGGAGCAGATCGTGGCCGTGACTCACACCGGCATGACGGTCGAAGAATTTCAGGCGATGGTCACGGATTGGATCGCGACGGCGCAAGACCCTCATTTCAAACATCTATATACAGACCTGGTGTACCAACCCATGCTGGAAGTGATGCAGTATCTGCGCGCCAACGGCTACAAGACTTTTATCGTCACAGGCGGCGGGCAGGATTTCGTGCGCGCCTATTCCGAACGTGTCTACGGAATTCCTCCCGAGGAAGTCGTCGGCTCGACCGCCGATGTGACCTTCGGTTACGACAAGAGCGGCAAAGCCGTTCTCACCAAAGTCCCCGAGGGACTACGAGTCGACGACAAAACAGGCAAACCCATCGGCATTCATTTGATGATCGGCCGGCGCCCGGTGGCCGCCTTTGGCAATTCCGACGGAGATCAACAGATGCTGGAGTACACGCAGGCCGGGGAGGGCGCGCGGCTGATGATGCTGGTGCATCATGACGATGCGGCGCGCGAATATGCGTACGGGCCAGAGTCGCAGGTCGGCACCTTCTCGGACGCGCTCATGACCGAGGCGAGCCAGAGGGGGTGGGTTGTCATCAGCATGAAGAACGACTGGAAGCGCGTATTCTCATGGGAGCATTAGGTCGCATTTAAGGAAGTGGCAGCCCCACGGCGCCAGCTCCACATACATCCCCGGCGAGAGGATCTCGCTCCCGGCGCGATCGTAGGTTGCGTGTGACAAGGCATCCACCAGACGCACCGTAGTTCCCCGCACTTCCTCCCAAGGCACGCACACCTGTGCCTGGGCACTCTTGTCGCTGAGATTGACCACGATAAGACGTCGATCGGTGCCCTTGCCCCAGCTCCAGGCAACCAAATTCTCGAAACTTGAATTATCGGACCAGCCACTTCGCTCGCAGAGCTTCCAGTCGCCATCGCTGAATATCGGCGCCCCGAGGGCCAATAGCAGCCGGGTATAGAACATCTGGATTGCCGGGTCCGCCGGCTCGGCGGGGCGTCTGCCAAGAAAGACCGGTAGCTTGACCTTTCGGCCTTCGAGCTGGCCCTCATGGAAGAGCCTGGCCCCTGGTAGGGAGGAAATCGCGACTGCCGCTGCCCGTTCCTTCGGCGGAGAAAAAGTGGCCGCGGCGCGAGGCTCGTCATGGTTCTCGAGGAATCGGAGGAGCTTTTTCTGGTAATTCAAATCGGCGCACAGGTGAAGCCGCACGCTCTCGGCCTTCTCGTGTTCCAGACGGTCATAAAGCCGCTTGTCGTAGCAAAAGTCGAACCCGAGTTGCTGCAGTTGCCACTCCAGGTCCCAATAAGCTTCAGCAATAAAGAGGAAGTTCGGATTCGCCCTCTTGGTGGCCGGGATGACCTCGGCCCAGTACTCGGTCCGCGGTCGTTGCCCGGCCCGCGCGCTCCAGGTGCGCTCGAAGATGTTGTTCAAGAGAAGCATGGCCATGTCGCAACGAACGCCATCACACTGTGCGGCGATACCGGATACGGTATCGATTACGGCTTTGCGAAGGCCTGGCGCAAACGCGTTCAGCTGCAGAACGTCTCGCCATGCAGGAAAAAAGGGATCGCGCCCGCAAGCGAAGACCCTTCCTTGCACGTCCATGAAGGATGCGGGGTCGTTCCTCGCGTCCTCGGCCTGTCCTTGGATGAAGTAGTCCGGGTGCCCGCCGACCCACGGGTGATCCGGCGCCACGTGGTTGGGCACGAAATCCAAGAGCAGCTTCATGCCCCGGCTTGCAAGCTCGCGTCGGGCGACGGCCAGACCCGCGGGACCGCCAAGGTGGTTGTCCACGCTGTAGCGTCGAATGCAATAGGGCGAGCCGACATTGTCTTGCGGCCCAAAATCGGGCAGAACTCGCCGGAACTCATCAAGCAGATTCTTGTTCTGATTGGCAATCGCGATGCCCGCAGGGCTTCGCTCCCAAACGCCCATCAGCCAGACGGCATGGAACCCGTACTCGGCGATACGGTCCCACTCACCCGCGGGCACGCAGCTCAAGTCAATCGGCTTCCCGGCCGATCGCCCGAGTTCGGTCAGCCAGACCCAGGTATTGATTTCATACAGGGTGGGATATCGGACCCACGGGGACGTGCTCATCGGCTGGTTACTCCATTGATGCGCGCTGACCGCCGGTTTCAGGGTACGACGCTGCCAAACTCATATGCAATGGACGTATTCACTCCATAGTCCAGTGTCACTGCCTCGGCGCTGGGCGGCCGGCTGTCGTAGTTTCCAAAGTCGTTCAACTTCAGGGAGAAACGATCGGTCAGCTTGAACGTCAGTGTGACGTTGAGGCTTGCTCGCACTCGTGGTGAGTCCGTAATGCTCGGAAACAACAGCAGCGAAGTGTTGAGATTGATTTTCGGGTAGCTGAACTTGAACACCCGCCATTGACCCCCGAACACGGACTCGAGGCTGCTATGACTTTTGCCGCCGTCGCTGGCCCATTCCTGATCGACTGCGAGTCCGGCAACACCGAGGAGCCGGGTATCGCCTGTCTGGTAAAGGTGCCGTCCCAGCACGGATCCGACGACCACGCGCCCGTCGATTCCGAGGTTCTGGTCACGTTGCAGCGCGTTCAATAGTCCCCAAAAGTTGGGGCCCGGGCGCAGGAAGAAGAGGTTCGAGGCGATCTCGGTCTGAGTGGAATCGTCGCCTGACGAGGAGCTGGTTGACGCAAACTGTGCGGTCAGTTGCGCTTCGCGAGATTCATCGCTGTATTGCTCGTCGAATTGAAAGCTCAGTTGTGAAACGTCGCTGGATCTCGTGAAGTTGTAGCCCAAGGCGACCGAGCCGTTGATCCTCTGCCAGAAATCCGACTCGTACGGCAGCACCCGCGTGACCTCCCGCATCGGGATTGTCACGGCGTCCGCGCCCGTACCGACGCGCAGGTTTTTGCCGTCCGGATCGGTGCTGATCACTCCGGCGAAATGCTGGCCCCCGAACTTCTCCACTCGGAACGAATAATTGCTCTGGATGGAGCGCACGTTCGGCCATTCGATCGACAGGCTGCCGGTCTGCGCGGAATTGACCTGCAGAAGACCGAATTTCAAGTACAGAATCCTGCAGGTGACACGGTCTCCGTTCTGCAGCATGACGATGTCGGTCTTGGCTCTTTCCGCGCCGCTGGCGGCATCGGCCCACAGAACGCACAAAAAAAGCGCCAGCCGGCCGAGCGACTGCCAATTACCTTTTCCGAGCCGGTGGCGTTGAATTGTCATCCGAGTTGACTGCACCGGTGAGCGGTCGGCCGGCATTCGCCGGCCGACCTTCCAGGCAACTATCCGCCGCTTGCAGCATTGCTCATCGCCTTCAGCGCATCGTCCAGGGTGAAGGTATTGGGCTTCTGAATCGGCGGAAAGTCTTTGAACGTCGCCGCCCATTTACCCGCAATCGCCAGCGCGGGGTAGACAATGAAGCAATGACGGATAAACCATTCATAGTAGGTGTTCGAGGTGACGTCGGCGTATTCGTAGGGATCGGTTCGTAAGTTGAACAACTTGGGCAGACGGAGTTTCGTGAAAGGCTCACCCCAGATCGCCAACGTGCCTCTACAGCGCTGCTCGATGAAGACGCACTTCCAATGGTCGAACCGCAGGCCGAGTACATCGCCATCATCGGATAGATAAATGAACAGTTGGCGCGGTCCCTTCTTCTCCTTTCCCGTCAGATACGGCACGAAGTTGTAACCATCGATGTGATTCTTGTAGGTGCGGCCGATGGCCTGATAGCCTTTTTTGAGTTTGTCCGAGACATCGGAATCGCCCGCCATGGCGAGAAATGTCGGCAGCCAATCGTGGTGCTGCACGATCTCGTTGGAAACCGTGCCCGGTTTGATATGGCCGGGCCACTTCGCCAGCAGCGGAATGCGAAATGCACCCTCCCAGTTGGTGTCCTTTTCGCTGCGAAATGGTGTGGTGCCGCCATCCGGCCACGAATTGCGATGCGGTCCATTGTCGGTCGAGTACATGACGAACGTGTTGTCGGCGATGCCGAGCTTGTCCAGGAAGTCGAGCATCTGCCCGACATTCTTGTCATGGTCGATCATCGTGTCGTGATAAGGCGATTGCCAGCGGCCGGCCTGACCCAAGCTCTCCTTTTTCGTGTGCGTGTAAAGATGCATGTGGGTGAAGTTGAGCCAGACGAAGAACGGCTTGTCCGCATCATGCTGGCGTTTGATGAAGTCTTGAGCGGCGGCTGCGAACTCGTCGTCGCAGGTTTCCATTCGCTTCGTGGTCAATGGCCCGGTGTCTTCGATTTTCTGCTTGCCGACTTTGCCCCATCGCGGCTGATCGGTGGGATCGTCCTTGTCGGTTGCCCACGAACGGAGGACTCCGCGCGGCCCGAAATTTGCGCGAAAATTCGGGAAATCCTTTGGGTCCGGGTAATCATACATTTCGGGCTCTTCTTCGGCATTCAAGTGATAGAGATTGCCGAAGAACTCATCGAAACCATGATTGGTGGGCAACATGTGGTTGAGGTCGCCCAGGTGATTCTTGCCGAACTGGCCCGTAGCGTAGCCCTGATTTTTAAGGCACGCGGCAATGGTCACCGCCTTATCCGTCATACCGACCGGGGCTCCGGGGATGCCGACTTTCGACAAGCCCGTACGATAGACGCTCTGGCCGGTGATGAACGATGATCGACCCGCCGTACAGCTTTGCTCGCCGTAGGAATCCGTGAACATGATGCCTTCCTTGGCGATGCGATCGATGTTGGGCGTCTGATAACCCATCAGACCGCGGCTGTAGCAGCTCAGATTGGAGATACCGATATCATCGCCCCAAATCACCAGGATGTTGGGTTTCTTCGCAGTGGGCATAGCAAGTCTCCTTACGACCTCATCGGATGTGGTTCAGATTTCCTTGCCGGCTCGCTGATGCAGCTAGCCGTTCTAATGGCGCGAAGACTGCACGCCACGGTCCATTCTCTATTTAGTTCGACGGGAGGTCGGGAAGTAAATGTGCCTTTTGTCGTATATACATCCGCGGCGACAATCGGTTCGATGGAGGGATACGACACAAGGAGACCTTCCAATGCCCAATCGTCGACGCCCGAGGCCCGCAGCCAACGCGTCCATGCGTTCCATGGGGCTGCTCGGGGCAGTCGCGGCCCTTTCGCTGATGAGTCAGCGGGTCAGCCTCGCGGACGATGCGCCACCCATCGTGAATGAAAAATTTACCAACCTCGCACCCGCCATCAAGATGTTGCGCACCGAGGTCGGTCAGGACCGGCGCGACATCGTGGCGGCCGCCATGATGCTGACGCCGTCGGAGGGCCAGACGTTTTGGCCCCTCTACGATCAATACCGGGCCGATGAGCGCAAGCTGGGTGATCGCAGGGTGCGCCTGATCAGCGACTTCATCGCTAACCGAGACTCGATGAGCGAGGAGCAGGCGGAAAAGCTCACCAAGGAGGCTCTCGCGATCGAGAGCTCACGAATTAATGTCAAACAAGACTACGTGGCGAAAATGTCCAAGGTGCTGTCCGCGCGAACCGTCGCGCGATTCTTTCAGATCGACAACAAACTTGATGTCGTGGTCGATGCGGAGCTCGCCGCGCGAATTCCGCTGATCCAGTGACGATTCTTTCGGGACACGATTCGTGTCGAGGAGCTTGGCGCATGAAAACATCCAAACCATTAAGTGCTTGCCTGTCAGTTCCCGTGCTGCTTTGCGCTATCGGGAACGCGGATGCTCAAGCGCCCATCCCATCCAGCAACGGGCTGACGACCCCTGCGCAGAGCGTGGGCTTGTTCGTGTTCCCGCAGAAGGATCAGACGGCGGCAGTTCAGCAGCAGGATGAGATATCTTGTTATTCCGCCTCGAAACAGGCGTCGGGCATCGATCCCGCTCATCTGCAGAACACCACCGTACAAGCCGCCCAATCGACGGGTGGGGGCGTCCGGGGCACGGTAGGCGGCGCGGCCGGAGGCGCGGCCATCGGTGCCATTGCGGGCGACGCGGGTAAGGGCGCGGCCATCGGGGCGACGGTCGGATTGCTTCATGGCCTGCGCTCCCAGCAAAGATCGAATGAGCAGGCACAACAACAGGCGGCCCAACAAACGGTTGCCAACCAACAAGCACAGATGAATACCTTCAAGCGCGCGATGACTGCCTGCCTGGAGTCACGGAATTACTCGGTCAAATAGTTGTAGCCGCGCCTCTGCAGTTCTGAAGGACGGCCGGCACGGGGCCACCGGCCTCCTATAAACGCATCATGCGCCCATCCGACTTCCGACTGCTCGCAGCCGCTCTGGCGATTCTCGTGCTCACCGCCTGTGCGGTGCGCCCCGTCAATCCGAGAATCACTCGGGTCGACCCGCGCGCCGGCTATCGGTTCGAGACGCGACCGCAACATGAGAAAGACAAGGACACGCTGGTCATTCTTGCCTTTTCAGGAGGAGGGACGCGCGCGGCGGCGTTCTCCTATGGCGTCTTGGAGTTCCTGCGGCGCACCGAGGTGGTAGGCCCGAAGGGCAATCGGACGCGGTTACTGGATCAAGTCGATGTCATCACCGGGGTGTCGGGCGGCAGCTTTACGGCGTTGGCGTACGGTCTGTATGGCGAGCGATTGTTCGACGACTACGAGAAGCGCTTTCTCAAGCGCAACGTGCAGGGCGAAATCATTGCGAGCGTCTTGAACCCGTTGAACTGGCCCGGGTTGTGGTCGCGCACCTGGGGCCGCTCGGAACTTGCGGCAAAGCTGTACGACAAGGTGCTGTTCGACGGCGCCACGTTTGCGGATTTGAACCGTGGCAGCGAGCCGTTCATTTCCGTGTCTGCCACCGACATCACCAATGGGTCGCGTGTCTCGTTCACCCAGGGGGTGTTCGATTATCTGTGCTCAAACCTCGGCGCCGTATCCCTCTCTCGTGCGGCGGCGGCGTCCTCCGCGGTTCCGGTGGCCCTGTCCCCCGTCACGCTCAACAACTATGGCGGCACCTGCGATTACACTCCGCCGGATTGGATCAAGCCATTCTTGGGATCGACAGACCCGCCGCGCTCCGCGGCGCGCGCCATACATGAGTTATCGGAATCAGCGATATACACCGACAGTGTGCGACGCCCCTACATTCATTTGGTCGACGGCGGCGTATCGGATAATCTCGGCATGCGCGGGGTCCTTGACTCCCTCGAGGTGCTCGAGACGCTGCATGACCTTGGCATGCCGACGCCTCTCGATACAGCGCGGCGAATCGTCGTGTTCGTCGTGAATTCGCTCTCATCGCCGCCGACCGATTGGGACAAACACGAGCGCTCTCCCGGCACGGTGCAGGTGCTTCTCCAGGCGACGGGTGTCCCCATCGATCACTATTCCTACGAAGCGACCGAGCTATTGAAGGACATCGCGGCGCGATGGCGGGCCCTGCGACAACTGCGCGACTCGACGGCCTTCGTGCCCAACCGCGATCCTGCGGCAGATACGCTATTACGCGTGCCGGACGCCGAGATCTACGCCATCGACGTATCGTTCTCGCAACTGAAAGACGCAGAGGAGAGGAAGTACCTCAATAAACAGCCGACGTCATTTGCGTTGCCGGGCGAAGCGGTCGACCGATTGCGCGCGGCCGCAGGACAGATCATCGTGGAGTCGCCTGAATTCCAGCGATTGCAGAAGGACATGGGCGTGACGAACATCGTGCCCATGCAGTGAGCGGCGATCCGCCCGGGCGCTAGTTTGCCGCCAGCGGCGTATAGCTGAATTTCTGCCCGGCGACTGTCGCCGTATACATGAGTCCGCCCTTGGCAATGGTGAATACCATCATGCCCTTGCGGAATCCGCCGCTCGCGGTGACGGCATCTTTCTTCCCGCCACTCGCGCCGGAGGTGGCACCATTCGTGCCGGCGCTGGCGGATGCGCCTGCGGTGATGGCGATGGCACTGACGCCTGCGGAGAACTCGAAAGTGCCGGTCTGGAATTCATCGAGCGCTCGTTTGTCCTCAAAAAAGATGATTTCACTGTAAGCTTTGCCGCCGAGCTGGAAGCCTACGCTTACTTGTCCGACGGTCGTGTCACCCGCGTACTTGCCGCGCACGAAAACGCGGCCTTTTCCGCCTGCACCGCCCACGATGAAGCCGGCTTCGCCGATGGTGGGAAAAACCGCGTATGCGTAACTCTTGCTGAAGAAAGCGGCGCTCTGGCCCGCATTCTGAAACAGTTGTACGGTGTCGCTATAACTGTCCGCACGCGCGGTGCCCACGGCAAGCAACAGGAGGGCGGTGAAGTTGAGCAAGCGGGGCGACACTTTCATGAGCGTTAATCCTTGATGGGCGAAGTGTGACGGTGTGCCAGACACTCTCGTGTGTGGCCGCGGTCACGGTCATTGGGGCGCGTTGACTACGAGATAGGTCGTTGTCGTGCCATAGAACTGAGGCTGATACCACGTGCTGCCGCAGCGCTGGTAGGCGAGCCCGTTGACGATGACGGATGTACAGGACGGTGGAATGGATTGAACCATCGAGCCGACAACTGCCGCGGTCACCACCGCCGCGGCGGTGACCGCGGCAGCGGTCGCGACCGGATGGTAGCAGCACCCGTTGTTGTAGTAGCCGCCGCCGCCGTGATAGTAGTTGTTATTGACGTTGACATTGCGATTTACGTTGATGTTGGTGTTCCGATTGACATTGTAGTTGCGATTCACGTTGGTCTGCGCACTGCTGCGGAAATTACCCCCGCCGCCATGACGCTGCGCGAACAGCGCCGGGGCGAACGCCAGACTTGCGGCGACCACGAGGATCGAAACGGTGTGTTTCATGGGTTCCTCTTGACTTGCGCGATGGCAATGCGCTGGGCATTGGGCGGCGGGTCGAAGGTGAAGGCATTGTCGCTGTAGGAGGGAGCCAAGTTCCAGCTCAGAGTTTCGATGTGCTGAGGTTTTGCGTTGTCAGTGAGGGTGCGGATGGCGAGCTTGCGCGGCAGAGGAAACGCGCCCAACTGTATCCAGATCTGCCAATCGACGCCCTCCTGACGGAAGGCATACTGCTCGCAGGTGATGCCCTCGACGGTGCTTGGACCGATATCGGCAGCGGCATTGATCTTCTGAATGTTCGATTCGACGGTGCCCCATTGGAAAAGATCGATCAAGGGGATTTCGATGCCGTATTTGTCGTTAAGATCCTCGGCCAACTTGGCGATGGTCGCCGGCGCCGGAACTGTCGCGTAGTAATTCGCGATCTCGCCGAAAAGGGTGAAGTTTTTCCCATCGTAGAAGAAGAAACGATGCCCGTCGTCGCCGTTGACCTCAGCCCGGAAGTGGTCAGGCCGCACGGCGACCAGATCGACCGCCGAGCTGAATTGGATGGTCTGTCCATCGTCCATCACGCGGTCGGTCGTGACCGCGGCGGTTACTTGGAACGACTTCAGGGTGCGTAGGTAAACGCCCATCTTGTTGAGCGCCTCCATCGCAGCCGGATCAACGGCAGCGGTGTCCTTCGAGTCGGCTTGCGGTGCGCTTTTTGCCGGGGCACAGACGCCGGCGGTCCAAGGAAACATTCCCGCCATGACAACCGCCAATGCGGCGCGCGCGACGGCTTTGGCAAGTCTTTTATGCGGCTGCATCTCGGGCCCCTCGCGGCTTATCCCCAATTCCAGAGGCATATTCGGCCTTTCGATGCGGCGGTGGCGATGGCTCTAAAGTCCAATTGCAGGACGACATGGCGGGCGGAAGATTGGCAACGGCCAAGAAGCAATTGACATGCCATGGGGACGAAACTATGAAACGTCGAATCTTTCCCGTCTTGTTGGTCATGTGGACGGCACTCGGTACGGTGCACGCACAAGACATCATCACCACTGCGACAACCGATTGGCGCGGCTTCTATGCCGGCGGCAACATCGGCGGAGCGTGGAATCACACCTGCAACAGTTGGGAGCCGGGCCCCCTCATAACGGGTAATCCGGCCCTTGCCGATAGATTCTACAATCGCAATTGTCCCAACAATGGCAACTTTATCGGCGGTATCGATTTAGGGTACAACTTTCAATACGGGCAGTGGGTTTGGGGCTTCAAGGCCGATTACGACGCCGTCGAGAGCAAGAGCAACACGCGCTCGTACAGCTACACTGCGGTATCGCCGACAGATCCCATTCCAAGCGGCACCTACAGCGCCTCCGGCAAGCTGAGCCCGAACGGGATTTTCCTTCTGGGCCCCCGGGTCGGCTACTCTTTCGATCAATTCCTGCCTTACTTTCGGTTCGGTGGCGCCTTCGCGAGCGGACAGCATACGGCGACACTCTCTTACACGCCCGTGGGCGACACGACGCCGACCAATAGCATCAGCGGCGGAAAGAACTTCAAGTCCAGCGGCTGGAATGTGGGTGCGGGATTCGACTACGAAGTGAGCGGGCCGTGGTCGCTCACGGCCGAATACAACTATGTGAACCTGGGCAAGGGGACCAACTCCACCTTCGCCTGCTCCACCGCGCATGGCACCGTGCCGCCTATTTGCAACAATTACGCCAATTTTTCGCTCGATAACATCCATAACAGCTTCACCATGAATATGTTCCGGGTGGGCTTCCACTATGCCTTCGGGGGCCGATCGGAGCCGTCCCCGCAGCCGGCGCCCCCGCCGCCGCCTCCGCCACCACCGCCGCCGCCTCCTCCTCCCCCGCCCACCGCCGCCCCCACCGCCGCCGCCTGTGTGCCCGGGCACTGCGCCGAACGTAGCGGTCGACCAGTACGGCTGCCCATGCGATATGACACAGGAAGTGCACTTCGCGACAAATTCGTCGGTCTTGACGGATCAGGACAAGGCGCAACTCGATAAGTTGGTTGTGACGCTCAAGCGCCTGCACTTCGTGGACGGCGAGATCGATGGCTACACTGATTCGACCGGCAGCGCCGCGTATAACCAGAAGCTATCGGAGCGGCGCGCGGCAGCGGTCGCGGATTACCTGACGGCTCAGGGAATTTCCGGAGGGCGATTGTTGGTCCAGGGGTACGGTGAGAATAATCCCGTCGCGGACAACAAGACGCCTGAAGGACGTGCTCACAACCGCCGTGTGGTTCTGCACCGGACCGGCTGCCACAAGTAGCCGGTCGTGGGGCTGACGCGAGAGGCGATTCGGCTGCAGGAAGCACGTGACGGAGCGCAGGCCTGGCGTAAATGGGGTCCGTATTTGAGCGAACGCCAGTGGGGAACGGTGCGTGAAGACTATAGCGACTCCGGGGATGCCTGGAACTACTTCACGCACGATCAAGCGCGCTCACGTGCTTATAGCTGGGGAGAGGACGGCATCGCCGGGATCTCCGACGACAAGCAGACCCTTTGCTTCGCGTTGGCGCTGTGGAACGGCAAAGATCCCATCCTCAAAGAGCGCATGTTCGGGCTCACGAACAGCGAGGGCAACCATGGCGAGGACGTAAAGGAATATTATTTCTATTCGGACAATACGCCCACGCATTCCTACATGAGGTATTTGTACAAATACCCCCATGCCGCCTATCCCTACGAGGACTTGGTGCTCACGAACCGGCGACGCAGCCGCGAGGGAATGGAATACGAGCTCATCGATACGAGAATCTTCGATCAGAATCGATACTTCGACGTTGTCGTCGAATACGCAAAGGAGTCTGCCGACGACATTGCCATCCGTATCAGCGCCACCAATCGGGGGCCTGACCCTGCAACGCTGCATCTTCTGCCCACGCTCTGGTTTCGCCAGGGATTTGCCAGCCGTGCACCGCCGTCGTCGTTGCGGAGCGCTGCGAGCGCAAGCGTAATCGAGGCGACCGATGCGCTGATTGGCAACCATTGTTTGTACTTCGACGCACCCAGCAAGCTGCTATTTACCGACAACGAGTCGAACATGGAACGGCTGTTCGGCAGGCCCAACGCGTCCCGCTACGTCAAGGATGCTTTCCACGACTATCTGATTCACGGAAGAGCGGATGCTGTGAATCCGGCGCAGGTGGGGACAAAGGCAGCCGCGCTGTATACCCGCGTCGTGCCGTCCGGAGGCGCATGGTCGATCAGCCTCCGCCTTTGCGCGGCGGTCCGCGCCAATCGAAATCCGGGTGCTCTACCGGACGCGATTTTCACCCAACGCCGCGAGGAGGCGGACGAGTTCTATCGATCGATCACGCCGACGAGTCTGTCTGCCGACGAGGGCAACGTGATGCGTCAGGCGCTGGCCGGCATGCTGTGGACGAAACAGTATTACGGCTACGATCTGCGGGTCTGGCTGGGCGAGCATGCCACGCCGGCATCACGCAACGCCGATTGGCGTCACATGGTGAACGAGAACGTCATTTCCATGCCGGACAAGTGGGAATATCCCTGGTATGCCGCGTGGGACCTGGCGTTTCATACGTTGGCGCTATCGCTGGTCGATATCGATTTCGCCAAACAGCAACTCGAGCTGATGACCGACGCGGTGTATTTGCATCCCAGCGGCCAAATTCCCGCCTACGAATGGAATTTCAGCGACGTAAATCCTCCCGTGCATGCCTGGGCGGCCTTCTACGCCTATACCCTCGAGCGCGCCGCACGCGGCCAGGGCGATATCACCTTCCTCAAGAGTATTTTCAACAAACTCGCCTTGAATTTCACGTGGTGGGTCAATCGCAAAGACCGCGACGGCAAGAACGTCTTCGAAGGCGGCTTTCTCGGCCTGGACAATATCGGTGTCTTCGATCGCAGTGCGCCGCTGCCGCAAGGGGGTTACCTGGAACAGGCGGACGGCACCGCATGGATGGCGTTCTTTTCCCTGAACATGCTGGAGATCGCCGCGGAACTGGCCATGGCCGACTCGGCCTTCGAGCCGATGGTCATCAAATTCGCGGAGCACTTTTTGTGGATCGCCGCCGCGATCAACAAGGCGGGGCACGACGGCTTATGGGACGAGGAGGACGGATTCTACTATGACACGCTGCGCCTGCCGGACGGTCGTGCATCGCGGATGAAGGTGCGCTCCGTGGTCGGGCTGCTGCCGCTCTGTGCCATTGCAATTATCGAGAAGGCTCACCGGGACAAGCTGCAGCCTCTCGTGCGACACCTGGCGGCGAGACTCAAGAGCATGCCGGACGTCGCCGCCAGCATTCATCCGACGGGGCCTGACCATTACGGAGTGGATGAGCGCGGTGTCCTGGCGCTCATGGGTCCGGAGCGGCTTCGACGTGTACTCGGCTATATGCTCGATGAGAACGAATTCTTGGGTCCCCATGGAATTCGATCGGTGTCGCGATATCACCATGACCACCCATACATCTTCAATTTGCAGGGTCAGGAATATCGCGTCGACTATCTGCCGGCCGAATCCAACACCGGAATGTTCGGTGGAAATTCGAATTGGCGGGGCCCGGTTTGGATGCCGATCAACATTCTTATCATACGGGCGCTTACGAGATACTACCTTTACTATGGCGACAACTTCCAGGTGGAGTGCCCGACCGGATCGGGAAGGATGATGAATCTCTATGAAGTCAGCCGGGAAATAAACGGGCGAATCATATCGACTTTTCTTAAGGACGATGCAGGCAGACGACCGGTTTACGGAGGCACCGAGAAATTCCAAACCGATCCGCATTGGCGCGATCACATACTCTTCTACGAATATTTCCATGGCGACAACGGCGCCGGACTCGGCGCGAGTCATCAAACCGGTTGGACCGGGCTGATTGCGCGGCTGATCAACGCGCATGGCCAAATGGATGCGAAATCATATCTGAAGATTGGAGCCGAGGCGGCTGTGCGGAGCGCGCGGCCTTGATGCCGCGGAGTTATCACAGGATCACCTTGAGCAGCATCTTCAAAATCGATTGAAGTGGCATCATCGTAAGAGCCAGGGGCGCCATGGGAACCAGACACGCGACGATCAGATAAACCGGGGTATAAAGTTGCATGGGGACCAGATTCATCTTTCTCACGAAAGAATAGCTATTGCCCAGATCGGCAAGCGACTGGATGTCTGCCGTCCCGAGCAGTGCTTCCTTCGTCTCACCCCGGCTCAAGATCCACTTGCGGTGAAACGTCGCCGTGTATTCGTTGCCGAGCGTTGCGTACAGCAGCAAGCCGACCCGTTTGGTCCGCCAAAGGGTCGCTGAAAACACGCAAACGGGCGTCAAGAACACGGCGACCGCCACGATCACGTAAATGACTATGACCGGCGTAAAATGCGCGAGCGGTATGCCATCGTAGATGATGTCATTGGCCAGGACGCCGGCAACCGCGATCGAGAGCGCAAACAGAACAATCGCGAAATATTGTTGCACCTCACCCACGAAGGCCAAGCCTGCGGCTTGATCGGGGTGCGTCGGCACAAGTTGCAGCTTGAGCCGGTTCATACGCCATAGAAACTGAGCCCACAGGAATGAGCGCCATAGCCAGCGCAGGATCAGAAACTGCATCAGCGGAACGCAAAAAAGCACGAGCCACCAGCCTGCCCAAGTCACGGTTATGCCCGCGCCCGTCCTTACCGCATACCAGGTGGAGACGTGGACGGCCATCGATATCAAGTTGGCGGCGGAGAGTGCGTAGGCCAACAGAACGAGAACGAGCTCCACCGCCCCCGAGTCCCGCCACTTGAGTCCAAGGTCGACGGCGGCGTCGAATTGCTTGCAATCCTTGGCCGTCACCAGCCCCGAGTCGACAAAGTGGCTGGCGGCATCGGCAAGCCAGGGGCCTAGGACGGCGCCTGCCAGCAGCAGCGGGAGCGCCAGCAGAAATCTTGCATGTGCCGCGAAATCACCCAGAAACGGCAGGGTCACCGGGTGCCCGATCGCGTTTCCTTGCAATGCGGAAAGCACGAGCAGAGGGACCCAGGTGGCGAGGATGCAGACGAACGATCTTCGGACAATTCCGGTCGGACCCGTCCGAATGAGTCCCAGACGCACTTCCAGCCGATGCGAAGGCCCGCCGTCAGTGATCAGGAATCTGCGGTGCTGACTTGGCTCGGGTCCGCTCATTATTGGCGCTCAGCTGGTCTTCCAGCCGGACCATTGGGACGTTACCACCCCGATCGTTAAATCGGACTTAGGTCTAATGTCCGCGACACGGTTTGGGGCGAATGCTGGCGTGATATCGCCGGTAGATTCGCGGGCGAGGAGCCTACATGACCGCTGCCCAATGGCTAGGACTCGCTCTTCAAACCAGCATCATACTGACGGTGCTGGGACTCGGGCTGACGGCCACGCAGCAAGACGCGACCTACTTGCTGCGGCGCCCGAAGTTGCTTGCGCGCGCAGTCCTATCGATGAACATCGCGATGCCGATCATCGCCGCCCTGATGGCAACGACATTTGCGCTGCCGTTGGAGGTCAAGGCGGCACTCGTGGCGCTCGCGGTATCGCCGGTGCCGCCCATCATCCAGAAGAAGCAGATCAGCGCCGGCGGCCGACAGGAATACGTGGTCGGATTGCTGGTGGCAATGTCGCTGCTCGCGATTGTGCTCGTGCCGCTCACCGTGATGATTCTTGATGAGGTCTTGGGTCGGTCCGCACAGATAACACCGGCGAGCGTCGCGAAAATCATGTTGTTGACGGTGCTGGCGCCCCTCCTGGTGGGCCTGCTGATCCGGCATTGGGTGCCCGCCGCGGAGAAGGCTTCAGGCGCCATCATCGCCATTGCAGGCATTCTGCTGATCGTCGCGACCGCGCTGCTGTTGTACGGTTTGTGGCCGATCACCCGGCTGTATATCGGCAACGGCGTCGTCGCCATGCTCGCGGCGCTTGCCACCATTGGACTTGCGGTGGGGCACCTCTTCGGCGGACCGCGCCCCGGAGATCGGACCGCGCTCG
This sequence comes from uncultured Gammaproteobacteria bacterium, assembly GCA_963755935.1. GTDB lineage: Bacteria > Pseudomonadota > Gammaproteobacteria > Steroidobacterales > Steroidobacteraceae > Bog-1198. The sequence goes on along the minus strand of CAVWME010000018.1, from coordinate 206,602 downwards.
CCATGTCCACCGCATCACGGCATCCCGCGGTGGCGCTGGCCGTCGCAACGTCCGGCACCGTGATTGAGCCAAAACCGGCACTCGCCGTCATCCTGCTCTATCTGGTGGTCGCGACCATCATTTCCCTTCCCTATCAAAAGTGGCGCAGACCCGCAGTCGGCGCGGCGCCGTACATCGAAGCGAGCCATTAGGACGTGGTGCGCGTGGACACAGAGACCGCAAAGGCCCCTGACCTCACGGAGATGGCCCGGATCCCTGGAGGGACGTTTCGGATGGGCTCGGACCGCCACTACGCGGAGGAGGCACCGGCGCACAACGTCCGCGTGAACGGTTTCTGGATCGACCGCTATGCGGTGACTAATGACGACTTTGCCCGCTTCGTCGACTCGACCGGATACGTGACCCTCGCCGAGCGTCCGGCGAATCCCGCGGATTATCCAGGAGCGAAGCCGGAACTTCTCGCGCCGAGCTCGGTGATGTTCAAGAAGTCGAATGGACCCGTCGATTTGCGCGATCGCTACAATTGGTGGACCTACTTGCCGGGCGCCGACTGGCGTCATCCGCGAGGGCCTGAGAGCTCGCTGCAAGGCCTATCCAAACATCCGGTCGTGCACGTTGCGTTCGAGGACGCCGACGCCTACGCATCCTGGGCGGGCAAGGCGCTGCCGACCGAAGCGGAGTGGGAGTTCGCCGCCCGCGGGGGCCTGGACGGCGCCGCGTACGCCTGGGGCGAGGACATGACGCCGGGCGGAGAGCCGATGGCGAATACCTGGGAGGGCGAATTCCCGTGGCAAAATCTCATGCTCGACGGATACGAGTGGACGGCGCCGGTGGGCGCATTTCCACCCAATGGGTTTGGTCTCTACGAGATGACCGGCAATGTCTGGGAATGGACGACCGATTGGTTTCAGGATCACGACAAGATTCAGAAGGCCTGTTGCACGATCAATAATCCACGTGGAGGGCCGCTCGAGACGAGCTACGACCCCCGCTGCCCCGATGTGCGCATTCCGCGCAAAGTCATGAAAGGAGGATCCTTTCTGTGCGCTCCGAATTATTGTCAGCGCTACCGGCCGGCCGCACGGATGGCGCAGCCGATTGATACATCCACCTGCCACCTCGGGTTCCGCTGCGTGTCACACGCGCCGGCGCAACGCTGATCGCGACGGGGCCGGCAAATGGAACAACTGCTGCACACCGTCGCCCACTACGTGGCGCTCTGTATCGAGGTGATCGCGATCGCCATGATCGCAGCCGGCGCCGTCGAGGCACTCGCCGGCATTGCGCGCGTCGCGCTGCAGCCCGGCGCGACGAACCAAGATCGCCGCACGGTCTGGTTGATGTTCGCGCGGTGGCTGGTTGCCGGGCTCACATTTCAGATGGCAGCCGATGTCGTCAATACCTCGTTCGAGCCGACGTGGGACGAATTGGGGCGTCTCGCGACGATCGCCGCGATCCGCACGTTCCTCAGCTTCTTCCTGGATCGCGAAGTCGAAGACACGCGCAATTTGCAGCACCGCGGCAGAACCGCGGCGCCCTCGCAATAGCTCCTTCGCATCAGGAGATCGGAACGTGCAATCAGACCCGAGCCAAACCAGTCGATGCCAATTCGGATGCGGACTCGATATCGATCGAGCTCTCCTCGCGCCGCACCGGCATGTCGTTCCAACGGACCCGAATGAGCGCCGACCGCACGCTGATGTCGGTAATCCGCACGGCGCTGTCGCTGATCGGTTTCGGGTTCACGATTTTTCAGGTGTTCAAGAAATTGAACGAGGCGCAGGTCGTAAAGGGCAGCGGCACGGCGCGGAATTTTGGCGAGACGCTCGTCTACCTGGGCTTGGCGATGCTGGTCGTCGGCATCGTGTATCACGTTCTTTTCATGCTCGACCTGCGGCGCGAGCGCGTCATGTTGAGACGGCTGGGGCTGCTGCATGCCGAAAGCAAATTCCCGCCCTCATTTACGCTGATGATCGCGATCCTGCTATTCGGCATCGGCGTGAGCGCAATCGTCGCCATGATCACCGGCGCCGGGCCGCTGGGCTGATTTCAGACAGTGGCGGGCGAGGGCACCCTGCAATCGAGAACTAAGCCGCGCGCCGCGGGGCTATGCGTCGCATGGGCTCTGGCGTGCGCTGTGATGTCCCTGAGCGGGCCCCGGCCGGCCTCAGCGGCCGCCGCTGCCACCCCGCCCGTAGAGCAAAAGGTCGAAGTCATTTCGGCGGCGGACATCCCGAGCCGCGCCGACGCAGACGAGCAATTCATTCAGGCGGCTGTGCGCCGCTCCGAAGCGGCCGCCCGGGACGGCCGCTTCGAACAGACCCTCGTGACTTTATCCGCGGGGGTGCAGCAACTCGCCGGGCAATCGAATGCCACCGCGGCACCGACCGTTTCGCGGCGCACACTCGCGAGTCTTGAGCGGCATTGGCAATTCTACGAACGGTCGATCTTACGCTGGCGCTTCGATCTGCATCGAGCCACGAAGGCAGGCTTGGAGGATAGCGCCAGCCTGGCCAGCCGCCGCGCCGCATGGCAGGCCACTCGGCTGGCTATTGCCGACGCTGCCCCGGGCTTGTTGCAGCGAGTGGACGAGACCCTTGACGACATCGACCGAGCGACGACGGCGGTATCCGCGACCGTGTCGAAGTCACTCGATCTCGAGCGACGGGGTAACGCATTGCTGGCTCAGGTGGACAGCGAGAAAGCCGACGTGCTTGCCAGTATTGCCGACCGAGATCGGCGGTTGCTGACGATGGACTCGCCGCCGTTGTGGCAGGCGACGGGTAGCGGCGAATCCCGAATAGCTGTTGGAATACGCGAGACGCTGGAAATCGATGCGGCATTCGGGCGCGACTACGATGCCGCGCACATCAATGCGCTGCGGGTGTCGATTGCCGGCGGAGCCTTGTTGTTGCCCTTGCTGCTTTGGCTGCGCTCTCGGGCGCGCCGCGCGATCGACGCGCGACAAGCGACTGAAGTGTCGATGCATGCGCTGCTGCGTCCCTGGGCTGCCTGGCTGGTGCTGGTTGCGCTCGACGAGGTGCTCTTCGGCTTCGCGCGGCCCGATCATTCGTCAGGAGGTGGCGATTGCGCTTGCGTGGATTCCGGTGCTGCGGCTGCTACCTCCGGCAATGCTGATGCTCATCAGGCCGTGGGCGTATATGAGCGCCGCGGGTTATTTGACTGAATGCAGGCGCATCGCTCCTGGTGGCCGACCCGCTGTGGTATCGCATTTTGCTGCTGTTTATCGATGTGCTGGCGCTCGGCAGCTTTGTCTGGCTGAGGCGGCGGGTGCAGCCGGATCCGCGCCACGTAAGCGCCCGGCCCGCGAGTTTCTGCTCGCCGCCGCCGCCGTCGTGTTGGTGGTGTCGATTGGCTCCAACGTGCTGGGCGCTGTCTCATTGGCGACGATGCTCACCGGGGCAGTTTTGGACAGCAGCTACGTGGCCTTAGTCCTTTACGCGGGCGCCACGGTACTGGCCGCATTACTGCACCTGACGCTACTCAGGCCGGCAGTCTCAAGACTGGCAATGCAGAACGCCGGCTCGCTCGTGCAAGTGGCGGTCCGTCTCGGACGCACCTTGCTGGTCACCGTCTGGCTGGTGTTGATGCTGCAGTTTTTCCGGATTTATCGACCTCTGCTTGACTGGGTTATCGCGGTGTTCTCCTATCGTATTCAAGTCGGGGTTCTGACCATCAGTCTCGGCAGCACCGCCGGTTTCGTGCTCGCCGTGTGGGTGGCGAGTTACTTGGCCAAGACCATTCGTCTGGTGCTCTCCGAGGATGTCCTGCCCAAAGTCTCGTTGCCTCGGGGTCTCGGCAACACCATTTCGACGCTGACCTATTACGCGATCCTTTTTCTCGGCCTGCTGGTCGCGCTGGCGATTGCCGGATTCCACATTGGCGAACTGGCGATCGTCTTTGGCGCGCTGGGCGTCGGCATCGGCTTCGGCTTGCAGGACATCGTCAAGAATTTCGTTTCCGGGCTGATCCTGATGTTCGAACGACCGATCCAGCCTGGCGATGTCGTGGATGTGGCAGGCGTGTCCGGCACCGTACGCGACATCGGCATGCGTGCAACCATTCTGACGACTGCCGACGGGGCCGACGTGGTGGTGCCCAACGGCATGCTGCTCGCCGATAAGTTGACCAATTGGACACTGCGCAGCAGCAGTCGCCGGATCAGCATCAATGTCGTTACCGGCTATGGCGCCAATGCTCAGCAAACTCTCGAGCTGCTCGTCCGCATTGCCGCCAAGGTCGAAGGCATCGCAGCCGCTCCCCCACCGGTCGCGATACTGACGGGGCTCGCCACCGGCGCATTGGAGTTCAATCTCATGGCATGGACCCTGGATAAGGCCGATTGGGTGGGCGTGCGCAGTCTCTTGAACGTGCGAGTCCGCGACGGATTGGCCGAGGCAGGCATCGAGGTTCCATTGCCGCAGCGTGATCTGCACTTGCGCAGCATTTCGAATACGGCAGTGGAAGAGCTGCTTGGCACGAGACCCAATCCGCCGAGTAAATTGGACGAAGGTGACATGGCCGGGCAGTGAGGGACGCGGATCATGGGATGCGCATCGCTTGGACGATCGAGTGACGGAGGTGATTGTGCAGACGAGCATCACGGGGCGGGCTTTTGCTTAACATCGGTTCGGCCCGCAGAGCCAACGCCTTCATGGCGGCTGCCACACTATGCGGGCTGGCCTTCACCCTCTCGCCGACGCGGGCCGGCGCGCAGCCGTACGCCGTGCCGCCCACCTGGGGCGGAGATTTCTGGTCGCGACCGAGGCTCACCGGAGATTGGGGCGGATTGCGGGATGAGCTCGGTGCCAAAGGTGTCGTGCTCGACGTGGACGTGCTCGCGACGCCCATGGACGTTTTGAGCGGAGGTAAAAGCACCGGGGGCAATGCCTGGGGCAACGTGGATTACACGCTCAACGTGGACACGCAGAAGCTCGGGCTCTGGCCCGGCGGCTTTTTCAAGGTATCGGTGGACACGAGCTTCGGCACGGCGGTCAATAATTCCGGCGCCATTATTCCGGTCAATGCGGCCACGCTGATTCCCGCGCCGAACGATCGAGCCACGACGCTCATGAACGCAACTTTCATGCAGTTCTTGAGTACGAAATTCGGCGTGTTGCTCGGTAAGATCAATATGCTGGATGCGGCCGAGCAAGAGTTCTATGGTGACTACAAAACGCAATTCTTGAATACCGCGTTCAATTTTCCCATGACGACCGCATTCGTACCGTTCTCCGCATTCGGCGGCGGCGCGATTGCCCTGCCGACGCGCGACCTCTCCCTGTCGATACTGGCACTCGGGTCGGACAACACGCCGAGCAACAATGACATAGGCGACGCCTTCAGCAAGGGCACGATGGTCGTGGGGAGCGGCGCATTGACGATCAGGCCGTACGGACTCGTCGGCCATCAGAATGTCAGCTTCTTGTGGAGCAGCCAGGATCGCTTTTCGCTCGAGCAAGACCCGTCGAACCTTGTCGCGTTACTTTTGCAGAGTCGCTATCCCCGGTTGGACAATCCCGGACCTATCTTGGAGGATATCCTCGCACGCTATTTTCCGAATCTGATCATTCCCGCAGCGCCGCCCAACAAAGAAAGCAGCAGCTGGGGTGTGGGCTACGCGTTCGATCAATACCTCTGGCAGCCCGAAGGCGACCCCAAGCACGGTGTCGGGGTCTTCTTCTCATTCGGCGCCTCCGACGGTAATCCGAACCCCATCAAGTATGCGTTCCTCGCGGGAATGGGCGGCAAGGGCGTGCCGGGACGCTTGGATGACAGTTACGGAATGGGCTTTGCGCGTACTCAGTTCAGCAGTGCCTTCGTGCCCTTCCTGCGCGAGCGTCTCGGTCTCGGACTCGATCACGAGGATGCATTCGAGCTGTACTACAACCTGGCGCTGACCGGGTGGCTCAGCGTTACGCCGGATCTGCAGGTCGTCAATCCGGGTCTGAAAAAGACTCTTAACCCCTCGGGGACCGCACTTATGAACGTGGATACCGCCACCATTGCCGGCGTTCGATTTCGGGTGCGCTTTTGAGCAACGCAGTTCCGGGTCCGGTTCCGGGAAGCCGTCTCACTGAGGATTACGTCCGCGCTGTCGGAACGCTGGCTTATCCGTGGGGGTGGCCCATGGTCAATGTGCACAATCGTCGGGTGATTCTGGAGAAACTGCCTGCGCCCGGTCTCATGGGCGGCATCGTCCCGGTCGCGCCACTCAATCAGCTGTCGATGCTCCGCGACTACATCGATCCGGGCGAGCGTCTGGTGGCCTGTCCTAATCAGGACGTCGTCTATGGTTTCGGACTGCTCACTCTCGAGCAGGAACCGGTTGTGGTGCAGGTGCCCGATTTCGGAGAGCGATTCTGGGTTTATCAAGTCGTCGACCAACGCACCGATTCCTTTGCCCAGCTTGGAAAATTGTACGGCACGAAGCCCGGCTACTATCTCCTCACCGGTCCGGACTGGGCCGGCACTCCACCGGCCGGCATCGCAAAAGTTTTCCGCTGCAAGACCAAGTTGGGTGTGATCATTCCACGGGTGTTCATGGACGACACTGCGGCCGACCGCGTGGCCATCCAGTCAGCAATTACCGGTATTGTCATCTACCCGCTCAGCAAGTTTACCGGCAGGAACCAGAGCAAGGATTGGTCGAAGATCCCGGTGTTTCCGTCGCCAGCTGCCGGCGAGGAGGAGACCAAGTGGGTGATTCCGGAATCTTTTTTCGATGAGCTCGGCACGGTTCTGCAGGAAGTTCCCCCGCTTGCCGGCGAGGAGGGCTGGTACGCGAATGTGCGGAGCATTCTGGACGCTGCCAAGCGCGAGCCGAAGCTGCACGCAGCCCTGGTCGCCGCAGCCGTCGAAGCCGATAAAAAGATCGTAGCGCCGTTATTCCAGTTCCACAATTACGGGATTCCGCTGGCGCACAACTGGACGACCCAGAACAACGGCGCGGAATTCGGCACCGACTACTTCACCCGCGCCGCGGTCGCCAAATCCAACATCTTTGTCAACGCGCCGAACGAGACCAAGTATTTCTATCAGGACTTCGACAGCGGCGGCACGCAGCTCAACGGCAATCACCGCTACACCGTGACCTTCGCCAAGGGGCAGCTGCCCCCGGTGCGCGGATTTTGGTCACTGACACTGTACAACCAGCATCACTTCTTCTCGCCCAACGAGCTGAAGCGCTACTCCGTCGGCACAAAAAACAAGACTCTCGTCACCGCAGCCGACGGCTCGCTGACCATTTATGTCCAATCCGCTGCGCCCGCGGCAGAGCAGCGTGCCAACTGGCTGCCGGCTCCGAAAGAAAACTTCGTGCTTTACCTCAGATCGTATTGGCCGCAGCCGCAGATCCTCGACGGCACCTGGACTCCGCCGGCAGTCACCCGAGTTACTTGAGAGGCATTCGTCCATGACCAAGGTGAGTTTCGAGCAGGCGCACTACGACCGGCTGGCAACGTTGCCCTACCGGGAGAGCTACTTCTCGAAGGAGGATATCGGCACCCTCAAACAGGAGCTGCTCTTCCAACGCGCCGTCCAAGCCTATTTGTGGGCGGTCCCGGCGCTGAACATGTATGGCATGAAGGAAGGCTCAGAAAGGACCTTCGGCCGGGGATACAACATCCTACCGATTTTCAAGCAGCGCTTGAACGCCAAGACGCTCATCACGACGCCGAACTCGGATGTGATCTACGCGCTCGGATATCTCGATCTCAAGGAGGACGGTCCGCTGGTTATCGAGGTTCCGCCGGGTCTGCAGGGAATCATCGATGATTTCTGGCAACGCCCGATTCGCTCACAGGGGATTATCGAAGGGCGGCAGTGGGCAGGGGATGTAGGGCTGCCCGGTCCCGACCACGGCAAAGGCGGCAAATACCTGATCGTGCCGCCCGACTTTACGGGAGAGTCCCCGAGCGGATATTTCACCTACCGGTCATCGACCTATGGGGTATTCGTCTTCTGGCGCGGCTTCTTCAAAGATCCTCGCGAGCTCGCCGGTCCTGTCAAAGTGCTGGAGCAGACGAAGATATACCCCCTGGGAAAGGCGTCTACGGCGAAGCCGATGGAGTTTCCCGATGCCTCCGCAAGGCCTTGCAACATGCTCTATCCCCAGGACGGCTCGGCCTTCGACATGCTGTCGCGTTTCATTCAGCATGAATACGTGAGCCCGATCGACATGGAGATGCGCGGCATGTTGGCGGGCCTCGGCATCATCAAAGGCAAGCCATTCGCACCGAACGCCGAGACCCGCGAATTGCTCGACAAAGCGGCCCGCACCGCCGCCCGTATCGGTCACATCATCGCCTACCAGCCTTCGGCCATGACGCCGAATGGCATCTACTATCCCGACCGCAAGTGGCTGAACGCTTTCCCAGGTAATGCGCTGTTCACGGCCGACTCTTACAACATCATCGACTCGCGCATCGGCTTTTTCGTCTACGCCTATTCAACCAGTCCCGGCATGGCCATCAACATGGAAAATGTAGGCGCCAAGTACCCGGCGGCCTTCATGGACGGCGACGGAGATTTCCTGCGGGGCGAGCAGGAATACGTGCTGCACCTGCCGCCGAACATTCCCGCCGCCATCTTCTGGTCGGTGACGGTTTACGATCCCATCACCGGCTCGGGCCTGGATAATGGGCAGCCGTTTCCTTCGCTTAACACCATGGACAAACCGGTTCAAGACGTCGATGGGTCGACCGACATCTATTTCGGCCCGAACTCGCCGGGTGCCGGAAAGAATTGGCTCGCGACGCTGCCCGGCAAAGGATGGTTCACTCTGTTCCGGCTCTACGGCCCGAAGAAGCCCTTCTTCGACCAAACCTGGAAGCCGGATGACATCAAGAAGGTGGGGTGACGCGAGGTTTGGGGGATTCGATGCGATCGTCCGAGGTATCCGACGGCTCCCCCAGTGTCACGTGTATCTTGTGCGTGCGGGCATCGTCCACCAATGCGATATGACTTACGCCGGCCGGGAGCTTTATGCCATCCAACTCGAGTCGAGCGACGCCGTGGCCGACCCGATGGGGGTTCTCCACGAGGATCTCGTAGCGCGTGGACGCATGCCTGAAAAAGATTTCGAAGTTGGGCCAGTCGGGGGGGATGTTCGGCGTCAGTAGAAGCCTTCCCGCGCGCACCCGAAATCCCAGGATCCACTCGAGACCGGCACGGTACATCCAGCTGGCCGAGCCCGTGTACCACGTCCAACCTCCACGCCCTGCGTGCGGCGCCACGGAATAAATGTCCGCCGCCACCACGTAGGGCTCCACCTTGTAGCGCTGCATATCGGCACGGCTACTCGTGTGGCTGATTGGATTGAGGAACGAAAATAGCTGCGCCGCTCGAGCGCCGTGCCCGAGTATGGCCTGTGCGATCACGGCCCAGGTGGCGGCGTGCGTGTATTGCCCGCCGTTCTCTCGAATGCCCGGCGGGTAGCCCTTGATATAACCGGGATCGTGCGACGTGCGGTCGAAGGGCGGTGTGAAGAGCAGCACGAGACCAGCGTCGGGCTGAACGAGTCGATTTTCCACCTTCTCCATGGCGAGCGCTGCGCGACTGGGATCTGCGGCTCCGGAGATAACGCTCCATGACTGGGCGATCGAGTCGATTTGGCACTCGCTGCTCGCGGCGGACCCGAGTGGCGTGCCGTCGTCGAAGTAGCCGCGCCGGTACCAGTCGCCGTCCCATGCCTGTTCGAGGGACTTTTGCAGGGCAGCCGCGTGGGCCAGCCATCCGGTTGCGCGGTTATGCTCACCGCGCGCCGCGGCCACGGGCGCGAACGATGTCAGTGTCGTCTGCAGAAACCATCCGAGCCAGACGCTCTCGCCTTTTCCCTTCTCACCGACGCGGTTCATCCCGTCGTTCCAATCGCCGGTTCCGAACAACGGCAGGCCGTGCTCTCCGACTTGCAAGGCATGGTCGAGTGCTCGGGCACAATGTTCGAAAAGCGTCTCGGTCTCCTCCGAGATTTGAGGCATGAAGAATGCGTCGTGCTCCTCGGGGCGCAGCGCACGGCCTTCGAGAAATGGGATCTTTTCGTCGAGTATGGCAGCGTCGCCGGTTGTTTCGACGTATTGGACGGTGCAGTAGGCGAGCCAGACCACGTCATCGCTGATGCGAGTGCGCACGCCCTGACCGGTCGCACCGAAGGTGACCGGGGGCAACCACCAGTGCTGCACATCTCCTTCGCTGAATTGCCGCCCGCCGGCACGCAGCAGATGTTCGCGCGTCAGGTCCGGCCGCACGACGGCGAGCGCCATGCCGTCCTGAAGCTGATCGCGAAACCCGTAAGCGCCGCTGGCCTGATAAAAAGCTGTGCGCGCCCAAACGCGGCAGGCCAGGGTCTGATACAGCATCCAGCGATTGAGGACGATATCCAGGGACCTGTCAGGCGTTTTCACTTGGACCGCGCCGAGAACCTGATCCCAATGCTCGGTGACCTCACGGAAGACGGCGTCGAGGTCGGTGTTACGGTAACGAGTGAGCAACGACCGCGATGCGGCCGTGTCGTCGGCTTCGCCGAGGAAGAGAACGACGTCCGTCGTCTCGCCGGCCCCGAGTTCCACGAATGTGCGCAGCGCGCAGCACGGATCCAGACCCGCACCGGCGCGTTTGGCCAGGGGCGTACGTCCGGTCAGGGCAGCGGGCATTTCGAGAGTGCCGTGGCGGCCGAGGAATTCTCCTCGATCTGCCGTCCACTGCGATTGCCGCCCGGCGAGATCCGCGAAGGCAACGCGAGAGCCGAAGGTGGCATCCCATGGATTGCGGGCGAACAAGGCGCCGGTGTCCGCATCGAGCTCAGTCAGAATAAACGGCGCCGACGAGCCGCGAGACGTGCCGAGCACCCATTCCGCGTATGCCGTGATTGAAAGCCGTCGCGGGTGAGACGCGGTGTTGCGAATCCTCAAGCGGGAAATCTTGATCGGATCGCGTATGGGCACGAACATGCACAGATCCAGCTCGATGTCGCGCGCGGCAAGCTCGAACCGGCTGTATCCCTGTCCGTGCCGCGCAGTATAAGTCGCACCTGGGTCGCGGATGGGCGCGGCCGTCGGACCCCACACCTCGCCGGTTTCCTCATCGCGCAGATACAACGCCTCGCCAGGACGATCCGCGACGGGATCGTTGGACCACGGGGTGATCTGATGTTCTCGGCTGTTGAGCGCCCAGGTGAAACCGCTGCCGTCAGCCGCAACTTGAAAGCCAAAGTGGGGATTGGCGATAACGTTGATCCATGGCGCAGGGGTCGACTGTCCCGGTCCCAGATGAATCACGTACTCGTGGCCTTGGGCGGCGAACCCTCCCAGGCCATTGAAAAATTCGAGATCGTGACCCAAGTTGGCGACCGCGGCGGTCTCGTCGGTCGGCATGCTCTGCACGGGCAGCGGAGCGAGTCCAACGGGCTTGCGAACGCGATCCAGTTGATCTGCGAGCCCCCCGTGCCGCGCAACCAGGACGACGCGCGCGACGGACGACAGGAGCCGGCGCGTCTGATCGGAGATTAGATCGGCGCGAAGCACGAATACGGAACCCCGCACACTGTGCGTCCCTGGCCGCGGTCGCGATTGGCTCATGCGTGCCAGGGTCTCGAGCGCGTTCTGCAGATCCTGCACGTAGGATGCCGCGCGGTCGTTCAGCAACACCAGATCCGCCGCGAGACCCTTCATTTGCCAATACTCATGCGCCTGCAGCAATTGGCGGGCAATGGCGATATCTTCAATGTCGTCGATTCGCAGGAGCAGGATGGGCAGGTCGCCGGAGATGCTCTGGCTCCATAGCCCCGACGGTGGGCCTCCCCCGTCGCGTATCACATTGGACGGCGGCCGCAATGATGCGTCGGCATAGAGCAGATGGCCTGCCAGGCGCTGAAATAGACCCGCCTCGGCGGAGTCGATGCCAAGATGACGCAGCTGCACCTGAGCCTGTGTCCAGGCGAGGGTGGCCGCGCGTGTGAACGAGTTCGCCTCGTGGTGCTTATCGAGCAGGTCGAGCGCGTCTTCGCGCGATGCGGCAACCGCCGTCCAAAAGGCAATGCGTGAAGTCGTGCCGGCGGCCACTTTAATTCGGTAACGAAGTGCGAACACGGGGTCCAACACCGTTCCCACGGTACCCGATAACCGCCGGCCATCCACCACGGCAAGGGGTGACCTGATGTCGCGCCCGCGACCTAGAAAACGGGCTCGATCCGTTTCAACCTCCGGATCGCCCGACGCGGTGCCTTCGAGCACCGCGTGATGTGCCGCCCAGACATCAGGCTCCTCGGGCGCGCGCTTGCGGCGCGTCGCCAGGAGCGTATTGCGCTTCGCGACGTACTCCGTTTGAACGAACAGCTTCGAGAATGTTTGATGCGCGGCATCCGCGGCGGGCGGCGCCAGCACGAGCTCCAAATAGGAGGTGACCTCGATCTCCCGGTCGCGATGACCGCCGTTGGCGATCGATAATCGCCGCACTTCGGCGTCGTCCTCGGGCGACACGACGATTTCCAGCGTTGTCGTGATTGCGCCGTCCGTGCGAATGAATTCCGCGCGGTCCTCGGTAAAAGTGACTTGGTAAGCCTCGGGCTCCACCCCGCTCGGCTGAAATCCTGCCGACCAGATCAAGCCGCTCGCGACATCTCGCAGAAAAAGATAGCTGCCTGAGTCATCACGCGTGACGTCCTCCCGCCAGCGCGTTACTGCCATATCCCGCCAGCGGCTGTAGCCGGAACCGGCGCCCGTGAGCATTACCGAGTAACGGCCGTTGGAGAGCAAATGAGTTTGCGGCGTGGCACTGTGGGCGCTGCCGAGGCGCCGCACTTCGGGCAGAGACGTATTCGCAAGTGGCGTTGCCGCGGCCACCTCCTGTGCTCTGGGCCGAACGACCGATACATCACGTGGCGCGCGTTCCTGCAAAAGCAACTCCGTCGCCTGCATGCTCGGCTCGGCATGAAATCGCGCCCGCATCTCACCGTCCAGCAGAACATTCGCGATGGCCACGATCGTCATGCCCTGATGATGGGCCATGTACGCCTGAACAATGGCGACCTCGGCACCGTCCGGGACACGTGAGCGTGTGTAGTCGAGCGCTTCATAGAAGCCGTATCGGCCACGCGCGCCGATGCCGGTGAGTCTCTCGAAATTGCGCACCGCTCGTTGCGGGTCGACCATGGCAGCAAGCGCCGTGGCGTAGGGCGCGATGACGGTGTTTTCGCGCAGGCCGCGTTTGAGTCCCAAGCCAGGCACGCCGAAATTCGAGTACTGATAGGTAAGCTCGAGGTCGCGTGCATTGTAGGCGGATTCCGAAATGCCCCACGGCACACCGAGTTCGGCGCCGTAGCGAATCTGCCGCTCCACGATCAGGCGACTCGTCTGCTCGAGCAAGCTGCCGGCCGGTGCGCGCATGACGAGCGAGGGCATGAGGTATTCGAACATCGAGCCCGACCAGGAGATGAGAGCCGCCCCCCTGCCGATCGGGGTGACCGACCGACCGAGACGAAACCAATGGCGGGCCGGAATGTCGTTTTTTGCGATGGCGATGTAGCTCGCCAGTCGAGCTTCGGAGGCGAGCAAGTCGTAGCAATTCGAGTCGAGTGTCCCCTCCGCCGTGCAGCCGATCGAGAGGAGCCGCCGCTGCGGATCCAACAGGAAATCGAACTGCATTCCTTCGGCCATGGTGCGTGCGGCCGCTGCAATCGAAGTCAGGCGCTTTGCCATATCGTCCGACGAGTCCTTCGTCTGCATGACATCCCGCCGGCAACTCTCCATCGAGCGTTGCGTCGCCTCGCTCCAGAAAAGCAGCTCTGCGGCGGCGCCATCACCCCACTCGCCGGCAAGTGTCCGGACGATATCGACCAGCGTCACGACGAGCGGGATGAGGGCGGCCAACCGCGGCGCCATCTCCGCATGATCGGCTGCCGCGGCGTCAAGCGTTGCCGCGAGAGCGTCGATGGCTGCATCGATTTGATCACGCGAAGTGGTGAGCATCCTGCGGTCGTTAGGCAGCGCGAGTCGAGCCTCGCGAGCGAGATTCAACGAGTCGCGTATGCCCGAAAAAACCATGGCAGGGGCGAGTGGCCGATCGCTGCAATCGCGGCACGCGTTCGCCAGCGCGATCAGATGGCCCGCGAGATTGCCGCTGTCAACGGTAGAGACATAGCGCGGATCCAGGGGGCGCAAATCCCGCGTGTCATACCAGTTGTAGAAATGTCCTCGAAATCTCTCGAGGCGATTCAGGGTGAGGAAGGTCGCTTCGACGCGCTCGACGAAGTCGAGGGTTCCCGACCAGCCAAAGTCGCGGGCGCTGACCGCCGATAGCAGGTAGAGGCCCATGTTGGTGGGAGAGGTGCGGTGGGCCACCACAGGATGAGGATCTTCCTGAAAGTTATCCGGCGGCAGCATTTGATCGGCCGCCGTTACGAAGGTCTCGAAATATCGCCAGGTTCGGCGCGCAACCAATCTCAGCGCGCTTGCATCCGCTACGGACATGGCAAGACGGCCCGCCACGAGCGGAGATATGCTGATCCAGACCGCGACCGCAGGGGACGCCGCCCAAAGAATCAAGAAAGGCGCCGCAAGCCAGCCGTTACCGGGTCGCAAGTGGCCGACGATCACGGCGCCGAGTGCCGCGATCGCGACGGCGCCGGCCATGCGGCGATAGGCGCTCGGCAGCGTGAGGCGCAAACTGAGCCTCGCTTGCGCCGCAGTCACCCATTGAAGAAGATTCCGCTGGCTGACGAACAGGCGAAACAGTGTCCGACCGATCGCATCCACCATCAAGGTTGCCTGGTGGGCCAGAAAGGTCACGATGAAAGCTGTCTGCAAGGCGGCGAGCCCGACATCCTTGCGCAGCGCGCGCAGATGACTGCGAAGCGTGACGCCGGCACGGCTCGGTAAGATCGCGTCGAAGACCGGCAGCAGCGCCGGCAATGCGATGGTCGCGCCGATGAAGGCGCTCCATAACAGAGCGGAGCTCGACGGAAGCAGCCAGCCCGCCAGAAGGGCGGCGACCGCAGCCGGGGCCGACAGCGTGCGCCGCAGGTTGTCCAGCATTTTCCACAGGCCGATGAGCGGCAGTGTGCCGCTGCCCCGATTCTCGCCCGCGGCATCGCCGCGGCCCAGTATCCAGGGCAGCAGCTGCCAATCTCCGCGGGACCAGCGGTGTTGACGTGCGGCGGCGACGTCGTAGCGCGACGGGAATTCCTCCACCACTTCGATGTCGGAGACCAGCCCGGCCCGGGCAAAGGTGCCCTCGAAGAGGTCGTGGCTGAGCAGAGTCCCCTCGGGCACGCGATCGGCGAGCGCCGCCTCGAAGGCGTCGACATCATAAATTCCCTTGCCCGCGTAGGAACCCAGGCCGAAAAGATCCTGGTACACATCCGAGGCCGCGGCCGCATAGGGGTCGATTCCACCCGCGCTCGAGAACACGCGCTGGAATAGCGAGCCTTCGCAGCCCATCGGCAGAGACGGCGCGACCCGCGGCTGCAGCACCGCGTAGCCTTCGACGACTTGACCGCTGGCGGCGTCGAACCTCGGCCGATTCAACGGATGAGCCATCTTGCCGACCAGGCGTCGCACGGTATCCCGCGGCAGGCGGGTATCGGCATCCAGCGTGACGACGTAGCGTACATGGGGTGGAATGACTGGCGGCCGGCCCCCGACATCGATGAAAGTCGTGTTCGGCGCGCCGCGCAGCAGCTGGTTCAATTCGTGCAGCTTGCCGCGCTTGCGCTCCCAGCCCATCCACTGCTTTTGCCCCTCGCTCCAGACTCGCCGCCGATGAAGCAGCACGAAGCGGTCGCCTGCGAGCCCGGGCCCATGCCGACGATTCAGGTGCGCGATACCCTCGATGGCGATGTCCAGCAGCGCGCTGTCGCCGGCGATGTGCTCCGTGGGCGCGTCGGTCCAGTCGGAGAGCAACGCGAAGTGCAGCTCACCGTCCGCAGATGCGAGATAGTGGATCTCGAGGCGCTCGATGTGCTGCTCGATCGCCGCGCGCGATCGTCAGCAATGTGGGCATCACGACCATCGTCCGCAGATGCGGGGGGATGCCTTCGCGCAGAGACAGGCCGGGAAGGATCGTCGCACCCCGCCCTCGGGTGATGGCGCGGTTGACGAGAGCGATTGCCGCATCGATCGCCGGAACCATTCCGAGCAGCGCCAACAACCCGAGCCAGGAGTTGCCGATCCCCCATTTGCGCATTTCAATGAGTGGCAGAAGTAGGACGACGGCGGCGACGACGGCGACGGCGGCGATATATTCACCGGCCCCACGGGCGGTGAAACGGGCCGCCGAGCTCCACCTGGAAGCTCGATAGCCGACGGTCCTTTCGAACACACGCCGGCCGGCGCCGATCAGGTGGTAACCCGGATCACGCCTTCGCGCCGAGTCCTTGGCATCGATCGCTTCGCTCGTCTCGCCGGCCGACAAGCGCCGCGCCCGCAATGGCGAGCTCGGTTTGCCTGATCCGCGCGCCAGTTGCTCTATCGCGCGGCGGTACAGATCGCGGCTCGCGAAATCCATTGCCGCGAATCCGCTCTTGGAGCGCAGCAATTCGTCGACGAGACTCACGCTCTCGAAAAACTCCGGCCAGTCGACATCCGAGAGCAATCTCATGCTGGTGATGATGTTGCGCACGGTTACGTTCGATGTGCCCTGCCGCTGATGCTCCTCCTGGACGATCTCGTCGGCCGTGGTTCCCTGCGAGTTCAGGCGCTCATCCAGCCACTGCCGCGCCGGTGTCGTGTCGGGATCCTGATCGCGCAGCCGCAGCACCAGCTGAACGACAAACGCCGGCGGAAATGCGGCGCCCGTCGACGCCTCGGCGCGACAGCGCGTCGGGTTCCGGCGCATAGCCGTTCACCCCCAGCAACCGATCGGCCACGGTATCCGCGTCCTGGCGCGCCGCACGGCTGCTGACGATGCGCGCGGCAGCACGGCGCAGGTTCTCGACCAGCACGATGCGCAGCGTGATGGCGACTGCCCAGAGCTCGCCGATGGTCAGCGGCTGAACGCGTTGATAGGCACGCACGAACAGGCGCAGCGAGTCAGGATCGAATCGGCTGTCGCTATGGGCGATGCATGCCCATGCCAGTCCGAACACTCGAGGGAAGGCCGGCAAACGGGCCATCGACGAGCTTCGGCAACTGCCGATAGAACCCGGGAGGTAGATCCGCCCGTATCTCGCGGATCTGCTCCTCGACGAGATGATAATTGTCCAGCAGCCATTCGGCGGCGGGCGTTATCGACCGGCCTTCGCCGACCGCCGCTCCGATCGCGCGATAGGCGGCAAGCAGAGCGGACTCGTTGTCTTTTAATCGAGCAACGAGGGAGCGGCGTGCCGAGCGCCGCCGCGGTAACCTGCTGGGCGGCCGCAAGACTCGCGGCATGCTGCTCGAGACGCTCGCTGCTGAAGAGTTCGGCGCGGACAATCTCGTCGCTGTCCCAAGGAGAGACGGACGATCCTTGTATTAACATTGCCGCCGTCCCGTCGAGAATTTGCCAGGATACCGGGGCACGACGGACTTGTCGGTGCGTTACCGCACTTAGCTCACAGCGATCATGTTCGCCAACGCACCGACGGGACGCCCGCTCGTCGCCTACAATCGGCGCAGGATGACCGAGAGAGGATTCTGATGACCGATGTCTGCCGTCTATTACTTCTTGCGCCACGGGGGTCCTGGTGACGAAGAGCTGCTGTCCAAGCGACGCGCAACCCTTGAAACGATCGAGGATAGGGGCGAAGTCGTCATGCGGTCGCGGCGCATCGTCGATCACACGGAGGTGGACGGCAACGGCTTCCTCATTGGAGGCGCGAGCGAGGAGTCAAAGCCTGAGCTTTGGTCCCAAATACGCTCGCTCGAATCGAGAGCAAAATCACGCGATGACGAGGCGTTGAAAATCCTCGAAGGGTCGGAAGGCGCCGCAGACAGATTCTTCATGGGAAAGTCTCGAGCTGCGTAATCAGGCTCGAATATTGAGGGCCGACCAAATTAAGGCGAGAACGGCAAAACTCGCGCGCAAGTCTCCATCGGCTACTGGCCGCCCCGCACGCAATTCGTGTAGATGTGCATGGAGAGCGAGCAATTGCATGAGGAATTCGACACCGGGCTCAAGAAAATCAGGCATGAAATCAAGAGCCGGCTGGTCTACAAGGCCTCTTTGGAACGATCACGAGTGATCGATGATCCGGACGATATCTCGCGTGGCGCAAGAGTCGAGATTCACGCGAAGGGCAAAGCTGTCGGAATCTCGTTCGATCGCAAGCAAATCGAAGGTTGTCACCTGCGCGTGGCGGGCGAGTGCTGTCAAGCGTCATCGCGATGGTCGAGGAGCTGTCGGCCGCAACTCGCTCCGGCCCGGCGGACACATGAAGCTAATTTGAAGCCGGCAACAACCGGTCGTATTCGCGTTTGACGACGGCGTAGCACTCGCACGTGCGAGCTTCGAGACCCTTTCGATCGAGGACCGTGATCCGTCCCCTCGCATACTGGATGAGACCCGCCTTTTGCAGCTTGAGCGCCCCCTCGGTCACGCCTTCCCGGCGGACGCCGAGCATGTTGGCGATGAGTTCTTGTGTCATCACCAGTTCGAGGCCCTGCAGTCGATCGAGGCTCAAAAGAAGCCAGCGGCACAGTTGTTGATCGAGGGAATGGTGCCGATTGCAGACGGCAGTTTGCGCCATCTGCGTGATGAGCGCCTGGGTATATCGCAGCAGCAAGTGAAGCACCGCCCCGGCCTTATCGAATTCTGTCTTCATGAGCGCGGCCTTCAATCGGCAGCCGAGCCCCGCGCTCTGCACAACCGCCCGGCTCGGCGTTGATTCGCCGCCCATGAAAATCGATACGCCAACGATGCCTTCGTTGCCGACGACGGCGATCTCCGCGGAGGCGCCATTTTCCATGACGTATAGCAAGGAGACGATGGCGGTGATCGGAAAATAGACGTAATTGAGCGCGACGCCCGATTCGTATATCACTTCCCCAAGCGGCATGTCGACGCGTTCGAGCATGGGCGCCCAACGGCACCATTCCTCGGGCGGCAGCGCTGCCAGGAGGCGATTTTCTCTGAGATCGTCGTATGTCTGCACGAGTAGTGGGCCCAGGGAGGAAAGCTAGGTGTGACCGAGTGCGCCACTCTCGAAGGCCGGGCTTCCGGGTTCACGGAATCATGGGGGCGCCTATGTCCGATGGCGCACACAGCCTACCACGACCCATCGGATACCCGTGCGTCCTTCCGGACGCCAGCACGCATCTAGCTGAGAATGCTGGGCAGGTCCGGCGCAGTCTTTCCGATGCGTCGAAATCGGCGAAAATCCATCGTCAGGCGGCGGCGGCCGGCAATTGCCAATTGCTCGGCAAGGATCACGGCGTCCAACGCTTTAGTTCCATAGACAACGACCTTGACGGTGTAGCCGCAAGAATAGCAAGCCAGCTTGGCTCGCGTGCAGCTGAGGTACCGGAGTATAGGTTGTATAACGGCCGCGTGCCGGGTTGCATCGAAAGATATTTCTTAACCGAAGACCTTTACGTAGGCCTCTCGATCGTCGGCGTAACAACTGCAGGCGGCCGCCTTCAGTCCGCGGCGGCTTAATACCTGTATCTCTCCGCGGCGATATCTTATGAGCCCTTCACGCTGCAGCACGGAGGCCGCCGTGGTGATGCCGACGCGGCGAACGCCCAGCATATATGCCAGGAATTCGTGGGTGATGCGAAAGCTGTCCGAATGGGCCCTGTCTTGAGTCATCAAAAGCCAGCGGGCCAAGCGCTGGCCGATTTGATGATAGCGCAGACAAAATGCGGACGACGCGAGCTGCATCATCGTTACGTATACGTATCGATTGAGCCCGCGCTGCAGCGCCGAACTACGCGCCAGCTCTTTCGAGAAGCCGGGAGCGCCGACGCGCCAAGCCGTTCCCGCGCCTTGGACCACGGCATGCAGCGGAGCCGCCTCGACACCCAACACCAATTGCGTTCCTACCATCCCCTCGCGGCCTACCATGCCGACCTCCAGCGTCGGCTGGCCCTTTGCGGTGGTGACCAGCGAGATGAAGCCGACGATCGGAAAGTAGACATGCTGCGTCGGCGTGCCGACTTCGCTAAGGATCTCGCCCAAGGCGAGCTTTACCGGCTCGCAAATTGCAAGCAGGCGCGAGCGCGAACCGCTCGGAAGCGACTCTATCAGGCGATTATTAGGCAAGGATGCTCACCGGCGTATAGGTGCCGCATCATGCTTGAATTATCGAGGGCTATCTGTTCGTTAACGAACACGGAGCGACTCATGCGCCGCCCGGCGGTGCGTTCCTATTGCAACATCGCCTGCGCGCGCCTGGGCTCGGTGACATGACCGCCCAGCGGCAAACGCGCCGTAAATCGAGTGCCACCTTCCCGGGTGGACGTCACGGAGATTCCACCCTGATGGGCGCGAACAATTTGCGAGCAAATGTGCAGACCCAGGCCCAACCCATTGCGATTGGCGGAAACCGAATGTCGCCAAAACGGCTCGAAAATCATATCCAAGCTCTCCGCGGGTATGGGGTCGCCGGCGTTCCACACTTCCAGTACGAAATCATTGGCGTCGGCTTTCGCGCTGATCTTGACCGGGGTCTGCGGCTGGCCATGGGTCAGGGCGTTGGCCAGAAGATTGGAGGCGATCTGCTGGAGTCTTCCCAAATCGCAGCGGACCGAGCAGCTAACACCGATGTCGGCGATGATTTGGCAGTCCGGCTGGCCGTCCTGCAGTTCTTGCACCACGGCCAGCAGGCCGGCATTGAGATTCTCGATCTCGGTCAGTTCGACGCCGATCCCACCGCCCAAGCGTCCGCGCGCGAAGTCGAGTATGTCGTCGATCAGGCCCGACATGCGCCGCGCGTTGCTTTTTATCCGGGCCGCGAATGTCAATAGCGCCGGATCGGTAAGGCGGCGCTCCAGCAGATCGCTGCTGGCGTACATGGCATGCAGAGGATTACGCAGGTCATGACCCAAAATAGCGATGAATTGCTCCCGCAGCTCTCCCGCGGCGCGTTCATCGAGCAATGCATGGTGCTCCTGATCGTGGAGCAGTTGATTGTCAATCTGCGTGGCAATGAGTGCGGCAAATTGCTCGAACATCGAGACGATGCGTGGCTCGCCAATCTTCGTGGGGTTCGAGTCGAGTGCCGAAAGGTTGCCGAAATGGCGGCCGTTGGCGAGGATGATCGGTGCTGAAATGTAGCTCTCTATCGGATGAAGGGTCGGCACCCGAAGACGGCAGTGGAGCGGATCGGCGCTCGCATGCTCGATGACGAGCGGCAGCGGAGACGCAAGCGCCTCGCAAGTCGCATCGACCGGAAATTGCGCTCCCGGCTCTAACCCCAACTGAATGTCGTCCTTGACGGCGCATGCGGTCCAGAGCTTATCCGTGACCCGTGCGACCACGGCGGCTCTCATACCGGTCATTTCGCATAAAACGTTGAGGAGCGTCGGGACGGCATCGATGCGGCCGATGACCGCTATCGGCTCGACGATGTCCTGAGCGCCGTCACCTCTGTGGTTCACCGTTGCCTCCGTAGCGTATGCGTGATGATAATGAAGTCGCGACGCAAGCTTGCGGGGTGTAGGCGCGCGAGGCGCTGCCTCTGAAACTTACAAGGCCGGGCAGTTCGTGTCTGTGCGGTATCTAACATAGGCGGTGCGTGCCGAACGCTCGCTGACGGCCCGCCGAGGGTGCAGCGATACCTTGGTGCTATGGATAGAAGTCGATACTCATGGTCTGATTCCCTCGAGGGTTCGTCGACTTGATAAAGGAGTGGTGACGATGAAAAGCAAGAACATACTGATCGGTGTCGGTGTTACGGCGGCGCTCGCCGTCCTCGCTAGCGGGGCTGCAATTTCCGCGCAGGACAGGTACACCCTCAAAGTGCCAAATGGGCTCGCCTTTTCCGAGTTCAAGGGATACGAACAGTGGCAGGTTATTTCCATCAGCCATAACGGAGCGCTAATGGCAGTAATCCTCGGCAATCCTGCAATGATCGACGCGTACAAGGAGGGTATTCCGGGCAACGGCAAACCGTTCCCCGACGGCGCAAAAATGGCGAAGATTCATTGGAACCCGAAAACCAACGTGGCGTACCCCGGTCAGCCGCTGGTGCCCAATACCCTGCATGACATTGATTTCATGGTAAAGGATAGCAAGAGGTTCGCGGACGCCGGCGGATGGGGATATGGAGAATTCGAGTATGATTCTGCCACCGATACATTCAGACCCGGCACACTGACCGATCAGCCGCCCCAGGCAAACGACGCCAAATGCGGTGCCGCCTGTCACACGGTCGTGAAGAAGCAGGACTACGTTTTCACCGAGTTTCCGAAGAGGTGAACCTCGGTTCCGGCACGTGGTACGCGGGCCGGGCCGCGTTGGCCAACTAACTTACCGACATGCGACGCCATAGCCCTGGGCTCGTGCCGACGACGCGGCGAAAATAGCGGTTCAAGTGCGATTGATCCGCGAATCCACAGGCGAGCGCAATGTCGGTGAGCCGCTCCCGCGTGGATGTCATCATCAGCTTGGCGCGCTCCACGCGCCGTGCCGCGACGTAAACCATAGGACTCGATCCAAGAGAGCACTTGAACGCTCGCGAGAAATGGCTTTTGCTCAACGCCACCGCACTGGCCATCTCTTCAATGGCAACTTCGCTCCAAGATTGGCCTCTATGTAGGCAAGGGCCCGCTTCGATTGCTATCGAAAAACGTCATCGCTCGCGCGACGAGATGCCCGACGCGCTCGGAAGGTGACGACATCACTCGCGATACGACTGCCTCGCTCATTCCCCATACTCCTATGGCCTTTGCCGTTGCGATATTTTTAATCGGAGATGAGGAGATGAATCCATAGGACGATGGTATTGTCGCCAGTCGGAGTCCTGTAATGACATTTCTCGAAACACTGGCCATCGATCTACCGATTATCCAAGCGCCCATGGCTGGAGTGTCCTCGCCCGCACTGGCTGCGGCGGTGGCGAACGCCGGCGCACTGGGCTCGATCGGTGTCGGGGCGTGCGATGCGCACGGCGCCCGCAGAATGATTGCGGCGGTCCGCGAGCGCTCCAATCGCTCTCTCAACGTGAATGTCTTCTGTCACCAGCCGGCGAAGGTCGACCATGTCGTCGAGGCGGCCTGGCTCGAGTATCTTCGACCTCACTTCGAGCAGTTTGGCGCAAAACCCCCTTCGCATCTGAAGGAGATCTACCGCAGTTTCGTGGACGATGATGCAATGCTGACCGCACTGCTGGCTGACAAGCCTCGCGTCGTGAGCTTCCATTTCGGCTTGCCGTCCGCCGAACGGATTCGTGCACTTCGAGAGGCGGGCATCGTATTGCTCGCTTCGGCGACCAGTGTCGCTGAAGGCCGCGCAGCCGCGGACGCCGGCGTGCAGGCGGTCGTGGCACAAGGGTTTGAGGCGGGCGGCCATCGAGGTGTATTCGATACCAATGCCGAAGACGACTGTATCGGAACCATGGCCCTGACGCGTCTTTTGGTGCAGGAACTCGAGGTTCCGGTCATCGCCGCGGGCGGTATTATGGACGGCGCGGGTATCGCTGCGGCGCTGCGCCTCGGCGCAAGCGCGGCCCAACTCGGAACGGCCTTCATCGCGTGCCCGGAGTCGGATGCCGACGCGGGATATCGCCGAGCACTCGCGAGTAACGCGGCATACCACACGATCATGACGCGAGCCATTTCCGGGCGGCCTGCTCGCTGCCTCGACAATCGCTTCACGGGCTTGGGCGCGGGTCGTTGCGCCCCGCCAGATCCCGTCTTACCCGATCGCCTACGATGCGGGCAAGGCGCTCAACAGCGCGGCAAAGGCCGCACACGAATCGGGATACGGTGCGCAGTGGGCCGGGCAGGGCGCGCCGCTTGCACGCGAGCTGCCGGCCGCCGAGCTCGTAGCTGCGCTCTGCCGAAGAATGTAAGCGAGCGGACGAGACGCGGGCCATCTGGGAGTGCGCACTCGCGCCGTTACGAATCGTTGAATCCGAGTGCCGCCGCGATTCGGCGGTCCAATTCTTGCCCCCCGCATGCCAAGTAGGATGACGCCCAGAAGAGCATCGTCATTGGCTAAGAGTTGAACGCGGGATGTGGAGCAAGATGAGCCTGAGCAGCAGATTAGCAATCTTATCGGCGGTATGCATCGTCTGGTGCGGCAATGCGCGCGCGGGCGCGCCACAACCTTTCAGCGACGATCTCTTTCTCGACTGGGACGGAATCCGTTCCGACCTTTACGACAAGGGAATCGATTTCCGCCTCGGCTACGTTTCGGAAACGGCAACGAATGTTCAGGGCGGACCGAAAGAGCTCTGGCGGTACACCGATCAATGGACGTTCGCGGCGAGCTTCGATCTGCAGAAGATATTCGGTCTGAATCAGGCGCAATTCAAGATCACGGTCACCGATCGGAACGGACAGAATCTCAGCGACAAGCTCGATACGTTACAGCTCGTACAGGAAGTCTATGGTCGCGGCCAGACCTGGCGTTGGACTCAATTTTTCTACGATCAAAAATACCTCGATGGCATGGTTGACTGGAAGATCGGTCGGCTGACCGAGGGCGAGGACTTCGCAGCATTCTCCTGCCAGTTTCAGAACCTGACCTTCTGCGGTGCACCGCCCGGGAATCTCGTCGGCAACTACTGGTACAACTGGCCTGTCAGCCAATGGGCCACCCGGGTCAAAGTCTCGGTGCAGAAATTCGGCTATGTCCAGGTGGGCGCTTTCGAGGTGAATCCGAGCTATCTCCTTACGCGCTACGCACTGGATATCGGCAACCCTCCGGGCGCGACCGGGGTATTGGTTCCCTTCGAGGTGGGCTGGTTGCCCACCTTCTTCTCGCGTCTCGACGGGAGCTACAAATTCGGCGGCTGGTACAACTCCTCGAAAGAGCCCGATGTCGTCGACAACACCGCGGGTCTTCCCCTCGCGATCGCGGGCGGGCAGCCACTCATGCGCCACGGCGCCTATGGGGCCTATGTGAATTTCCAGCAGCGGCTGACCTCACCCGTGGGCCACAGCCCCAAGCAGGGTCTGAGTGTCTTCTTCAACGCAACCTATGCGGACCGCCGCACCGCCACGCTCGACAACCAGTTTGCCGCGGGACTCTTTTATACCGGTCCCTTTTCCCTCCGCCCGGAGGAAGAGATTGGATTTGCCCTCGGGCGCACCCACGTCAATAGCCGCGTCACCAATGTCGAGACGTCGCAGAACAATCTCGGGCTCGGTCCGGTCGGCGTTCAAAACTCGGAGTGGGTCACCGAGATCTATTACAACGTGCACGGCCCTGGCTGGATCTGCGCCCGAACATCCAGTATGTCCGCCATCCCGGAGGCATCGACGAAAACACCGACGACGTGATCGCCGGATTGAAGCTTGCGATCAATTTTTAGGCACCCAAATCCAAATTGGACCGGATCCTCCAATCTCCCCGACGCAAGCGCACCTACGATAGTTCGTGGATCAATCGTCGCCTGTAGCAACGAGGGCCTGCGCTCATGGATAAGCTCAATCAGTTATTCGCCTTAACCCCCTCGGAATTCGCAGCTGCGTCTGATGCGGTCGCGGATGACTCGCGTGCGGAGCCCGAGCAGGCGACTGCCGCGCTGTGGCTGGAAGGCGGAATAACGTGCGCAGGGGCAGGGTTCGTGTGGGGCAATGGCGAGATAAGCTATCAAGGCCGCAACCACGCCTTTAAGGTATCGGGTTTGTCCATCGCGGATCTCGGCGCAGCCAGCGTTTGTGCGGACGGGACCGTTCTGCATCTGCGCAGGTTGGCGGACTTCAGCGGCAGCTATTCGCCGTCGCTCGTCGAGCCGGCAGGCACCGACGGGGAGTCGGTGACCTATCTCGAGAATGAACGCGGAGTGGTGATGAGGCTGACCGCGACCGATGCCGCGTGGCGCGTTAACCTGCAGGTCAACGGTCTGCGGGTGAGGCTCAAGCAGCCTAAGTAAAAGCTGCCGGCCAGGCTGGGCTCGTGTCAATCCGAGGGGGTATCACTCCATGTCAGAGCGTGTCCTTTATCGCACCATCGATGTCGGCGGATGCTCGATTTTCTATCGCGAGGCCGGGTCACGGGATGCTGCGACAATCCTTTTGCTACACGGATTGCCTTCTTCGTCGAGAATGTTCGAGCCTCTGCTCACCCGGCTGTGCGATCGCTATCACTTGATCGCGCCCGATTATCCGGGCTTCGGGCACAGCGATTGGCCGGACCCCAAGTCATTCGCCTATACGTTCGATCATTGCGCCGAGCTCTTGGTTCGCTTCGGCGAACGGCTGGGACTCTCGCGTTATACGCTGTACATGCAGGATTACGGCGGCCCCGTGGGTTTTCGCATGGCCTTGGCCCATCCTGAGCGAGTAGAGTCGCTCATCGTCCAGAACGCCGTCGCACATAGTGAGGGCCTCGGCCCGCTTTGGAAGGTGCGGCGGGCATTCTGGGACGATCGTGCCGCAAACGAAGCCGCACTTCGCGCCAACCTGTTGTCGCTGGCGACGACGCGGACGCGCCATGTCGGGGCCGATCCCAATCCGGAACTGTACAACCCGGACCTTTGGACCGATGAGTTTGCCTTCCTCAATCAACCCGCGCAGGCGGACATTCAAAGCGACCTGTTCTACGACTACCGCAGCAACGTCGATTCTTACCCTAAATGGCAGACCTGGCTGCGTGAGACACAACCGCGCCTTCTCGTTCTCTGGGGCAAGTACGATCCATCCTTCGAGCTCTCCGAAACGGCGGCCTATCGCCGCGACGTGCCCGATGCAGAGGTTCACGTTCTCGATGCGGGTCATTTCGCATTGGATACGGCCGCAGTGGAAATCGCTGCACTGATTCGCGGCTTCGTCGCGGCATGAGGCGTATACCAAAGTACTGATCGACACCATCGTGTTATGGCCGCCGCGCTCCAGTATCTGATCTGATGGCCCTCAGACGGGACTAGTGGAAGACGATGGAATCGAGGGTGCTGTGCAGTGCGAAACCCGAATGTTTGGCGGAACCATCCGTTCAAGTAACGGCTTGAGAGCCAGTGACCTCGCCCTCTCGCCGCAGTGCGAGCCGCCCCTTGGCGCGCATATGGTGACGCCGCGCAGGGGATACGCTCATCATGGCATCTACGTCGGCCAAGGACGCGTCGTGCAATACGGCGGGTTGTCTCTAGGACTGCGCAGAGGACCGGTTGAGGAAGTTACTCTGTCGCAATTTGCACAGGGTCGGCCGATCTGGCACCGGCCCGCGGAATCACTTTGGTTCGACCGGGACGAGGTGGTGCGTCGCGCCCGCATGCGACTTGGCGAGAATCGCTACAACGTGCTCACGAATAACTGCGAGCATTTCTGTGAATGGTGCGTTCGCGGTGAACATCGCAGTTATCAGGTGGACGACATCATGGTGCGTTGCTCGCGAGCGTGGCGCCGGCTTCTGGACGCAATGGGCCGGTCGCTATTCCCGCGACGCGGCTCCGCCGATGCTCACTAATTTAATCTGATCCGGTAGGCCCGTAAAAGCAGCTCCACTCCATTACAATGCCGGTACGGTCGTGCTACGGAGGTTCTCCAATGGACGCTATATCGGTGCAATTGCAGGCCCTGCTCGCACGGGAGCAGATTCGCGAATGTATAACCGGGCTTGCCCGGGGCGAGGATCGCCGCAACGCGCAGATGATCAGCGCCTCTTATTGGCCGGATGCAACGACCGACTACGGCGTGTTCCAAGGCACTTTCTCCGATTATCTGGCGTGGGTAGTGCCGGGATCGGACGTCATCAAGAACACGCAGCACGTTCTCGGCCAGAGTGTGATTCGAGATCGACGGCGAGGATGCTCGCGCAGAAACCCATGTGATTTCGTACCATCGGTTGGCCATGGGCGAGGAGGAGCGCGACACCTGTGTCGGCGGCCGTTATCTGGACCGCTTGGAGAGGCGTGACGGCGAATGGAGAATCAGTGCGCGCGCGATGCTCTATGACTGGTACCAGGACTGGGGACGGTCAATCGATTGGTCGCAAGGCGTAATGGGCCTGCCTTTCAGCCATGAGCGCTACTCCGGTCGTTCGATGGGTGACTTCAGCGAGATCTTCTTCGGCAAAGGCTCGTCCAAGTAACATCGCGCCGCCGCGTTCCGGTGTCCGCAGTCGTCCGCGGACATTGTCCGCGGGCAAGTGGGCGCGCCGAGCGCAAAAATAAAGCCTTAAAAACAAGCGATTTGGCGGCGCATCGGCCTGGCACGGCTCTTGCTCTCTCCTTGATGCACGGCTCGACATGAGCCAATGGCATCACTAACCAAGGAGAGACTCATGGAAACTCAGATCTCGTCAAAACTCGCTGCCTTCGCCGCTGCCCTGACGATGAGCAGTTTGATCATGGGCGGTGTGGCGTATTTGCTCGCCGGTCACATACCGCAGTCTTCGCTCAGCGCGGCGCTTGCTCCTGTGACGCCCCCGTCCGCGCAGGACGGCGGGAACCCATGATCGCAATTTCGGCGCGAGTGTCCGCGTCACTGCGCGGACACTGTCCGCGGACAGCGTGCACTCGCGCCGCCGGAAATAACTTGGTCAAAAACAACAAGTTAATCCGCCGTCATGGGCTGGCATGAAGTTTGCTTTTCTGAGCTTGGGATCATTTCAAGGGCCGTCGCTTGACCATATTGCGCTACCTTCCGGCATTCATCGCGACGACGTTGGCCGCCATGGCGGCTGACGCGAACGATCTGAAGGAGTTCTACGAGCTTGCGCTGACGCGCGATGCCTCGCTGCAGGCCGCGGGATTTCAACGCGATGCCGCGATCGAAAGTCGACCCCAAGCGCTGGCTCAATGGTTGCCGCAGGTCTCGGCGAACGCTGCGGCGGCCCGAGAGCGGCAAGGGTTCGACAGCGGCCAGCTGGGCAACGCGGAAGCGGCGGACTGTGCGTTGACGGCGGCGGCCGGCACGCAGCATTGCTACGGCACCGTGCACAGCCTCGGCCTAAATCTGTCGCAGACCTTATGGAGCTTCCAAGCGTTCAGCCAACTGAAGGAAGCCAATTTTGCAGCCGCGGCGGCAGAGGCCGCCTATCAGGGGGCGCGGCAGAATCTCCTGTTGCGAGTGGCGCAGGCCTATTTCGCCATTTTATCCGCTGCGGACCAGCTCGCGACCAACCGCAGCGAGCGCGAAGCCTTCGCCCAGCTATTGAATCAAGCCCAAACACGGGAAAAGACCGGTGTCGGTCCGCGCAGCGATGTCGAACAGGCGCAGGCGTTTTACGACGCCACCGTGCAGGGTGTGATCGATGCCCAAAACGCGCTCGACGATGCGAACCTTGCACTCAGCGAAATTGTCGGGGAGCCGATTCCCGGCGCGGCGCCATTACGCGCCGATATCCCGTTGACCTCGCCCGAGCCGGATTCGGCCGATGCGTGGGTGATATCCGCGCGGCAAGATAACTTCGACGTGCGCTCCGCCGCGCTGAAAGCGCAAGCGGCGGAGCGCGACATCTCGGCGCAGCGCGGCCGCGGCCTGCCCACGTTCGCGTTGACCGGCTCGAGCTCCAAAATCACCCAGGACGAAGTGCTCGGCGGCAACGAAACCTTGGACACGGTCGGAGTCTCGTTCAGCTGGCCCATATTTCAGGGCGGCGCCGTTGCCTCGGCGGTTCGCCAATCGCGCGCGCTGTACGCCCAAGCGCAAGCGGTCTACGACTCGGCGCAGCGCGACGCAGAGCGGCAGACGCGGGCCGCGTTCCGCAATACCGTGAACGGCATTCACCGAATCGAAGCCGCGCGGCGTGCAGTCGATTCCGGCGCCCAGGCCGTGGAAGCGAGCCGCCGAAACGTCGAGTTCGGAACCGGCACCGAATTCGAGCTGCTCGATGCCCAGAACAACTACTTCGCCACGCGCCGCGCCTATAGCCAGACGCGCTATGACTATCTGACCAGCGTCCTTACTCTAAAACAACAGGCAGGCCGCCTCACCGAGCAGGATCTGGTCGCCATCGACGATCTGCTCATCGAGAAAAGCTCATGAGTATCCGGCCCATCCGCGAGGAGCCCGTCATGCTTCGCGACACCGCGGCCCAGGACCGATCGATCGAGCGTCCGGGCCTGTGGCGCCGGCACGGCAAGCTCGCAGCGGCGGCGGCTGTCGCCGTGGTGGGCCTGTGCGTGCTGCTGGGGGTTTGGCTGCGATATTCCGGCGCGGGCGCCTCCGTCGACCGCTCGCGACTGACCATTGCCAGGGTGGAGCGCGGCAGCTTCGTGCGCGACATCGTCGCCGATGGACAGGTGGTGGCGGCGGTAAGCCCAACGCTCTATGCGGACGCGCTCGGCACCGTCTCGCTCAAAGTGCATGCCGGCGACAGCGTCGCGAAGGGGCAGGTGCTCGCAGTCGTCGATAGCCCCGACTTGACGGCCAAACTTGCTCAGGAGGAGGCCACCGGCGTCAGCCTGCGCATCGATTGGCAACGGGCGACTCTCGACGCCGAGCGCACGCTCTGCGCAGCTCAAGGACGCCTTCGAGCAAGCCGAGGTCGACCAAAAGACCGCGCAGCGCGAGCTCGATCGCAGTCGCAAAGCTTATGAGCTCGGCTCCTACACCGAGCTGCAGGCGCTCAAGGCGCAGGATGCCTTGGAAAAGGCGCAGTTCGGCTACACACAAGCGAAGCTGAATTACGAATCGCAGCCGAAGCAGAATCGATTCGATGTCGACAGCAAGAAGGCGCTCTACGACCGCCAGCAAGTGCTGATGGCGGATTTGCGCCGCCAAGTCGAAGGACTCAATGTACGCTCACCGGTTGACGGCCAGGTCGGACAGGTCGAGGTGGCCGATCGCGCCAGCGTCCCCAAGGACGCCCCGCTGCTCACGGTGATCGACCTGTCCGCCCTCGAAGTGGAGATCAAGGTGATCGAGAGTTTCGCACGCGATCTTCGGTCGGGCATGAGCGCCGACCTGGAAGGCGGCGGGGGTCACTTCAAGGCCGTCGTGAGCGGGGTATCGCCCGAGGTCATCGCCGGCCAGGTGACGGCACGCTTGCGCTTCGTGGGCGAGAAGCCCTCGGGGCTGCGGCAAAGCCAGCGCATGTCGGTGCGTATTTTCATCGACCGGCGCGACAACGTGCTCATGGTCGATCGCGGCTCCTTCATGGATCAAGAGGGCGGCGGTTTTGCCTACCTCGTGCAAGGCAACGTCGCCGCGCGACATCCGGTGCGCTTGGGGGCCGCCAGTGTCACCAAGGTCGAGATTCTCGACGGTCTGGCGGTAGGCGATCAAATCGTCGTCGCCGGCACCGATGCCTTCAACGGCGCGGAACGCGTGATTCTGAGCCGCTGAGATGGAAATGCGTAATCCAATAGAATTGACCGAACCGCTGCACGAGGCCGCATCATGCTGAAAATGACCCATCTGTCGAAGGCGTACCGCACCGAAGTCGTCGAGACCTACGCGTTGCGCGACTTCTCCATCAATGTGCGCGAAGGCGAGTTCGTCGCCGTCACCGGTCCTTCAGGATCCGGCAAGACGACGTTTCTGACCATCGCGGGCCTGCTCGAGGAATTCACCGGCGGCGAATATCATGCTGGACGGCGCCGACGTGCGCGGTCTCAACGACAATCAGCGCTCGAAGCTGCGCAACGAGAAAATCGGCTTCATATTTCAGGCGTTCAATCTGATTCCGGACCTGAACGTTTACGACAACATCGAGGTGCCGCTGCGCTATCGCGGCCTCGATGCGGGCGAGCGCAAGCGGCGCATCCAGGAATCCCTGCAGCGCGTGGGCCTGTCGGCGCGCGCACGCCACTATCCGGCGGAGCTCTCCGGTGGTCAGCAACAGCGCGTCGCGATTGCGCGCGCTCTTGCCGGCTCACCCCGGCTCCTGCTGGCGGACGAGCCCACCGGTAATCTGGACACGCAGATGGCGCGCGGTGTCATGGAATTGCTCGAGGAGCTGCACCGCGACGGGGCCACCATCGTCATGGTAACGCACGATCCGGAGCTCGCCGTGCGCGCGCAACGCGAGGTGCACATCGTCGATGGCCAAGTCGTCGATCTCGCGGCGCCGTCGCGCCGCGCCGTCGGCGTCGGCGCGCAAGCATAAGGAGCGCCCATGTTCATCTACTACTTCAAGCTCGCATTGCGCAGCCTCAGGCGCAATGTGGTGCTCACCGTGCTCATGATCGCTGCCATCGGCGTCGGCATCGGCGCCTCGATGACCACGGTGACCATATTTCGCGCCATGGACGGGGATCCAATACCTGAGAAGTCAGGTCAGTTGTTCGCGCCGCAGATCGACAACTGTGGGCCCACCAACAAGAAAGTGGTCGCGGGCGATGAGGAGCACTTGCAAAATCAGATCACCTATACCGACGCCATCAATCTCATGAACGCACACGCGGCGACTCGTCAGGCGGCGATGTACGTGGCGGCATTGCCGGTGACTCCGCCCAACCGGGACCTTCTGCCGTTTCAGGAGCAGGCGCGTGCAACTTACCGGGACTTCTTTCCGATGTTCCAGGTGCCGTTTCTATACGGCGGCCCCTGGAGCGCATCGGACGATGCGGACCGTGCGTATGTCGTCGTCATTTCGCGCGATTTGAACGATCGTGTGTTCGGCGGCACGAATAGCGTGGGTCAGACGTTGAAGCTCGACAATCACGACTATCGCGTGGTCGGTGTGGTGAACCGCTGGGAGCCGTTGCCCAGATTCTACGACCTCACCTCCAGCAAGTACGGCGAAAGCGAGAAGCTGTTCATCCCCTTTTCGCGCGCCATCGAGAACCACATGGAGAGTGGGGAATCGAGCAACTGCGCCGGCGATACGGGCGAGCCGGGGTGGGACGGCTACCTGCATTCCGAGTGCGTGTGGATCCAGTTCTGGGCGGAGCTGCCGACTTCGGCCGATGCCGCCCGCTACCGCGCTTTCCTCAACAACTATGCCGCCGATCAACAACGGTCCGGACGTTTCAATTGGGCTCCGCGCACGCGGCTGCGCGACGTGAAAGGAGTGGCTGATTCATTGGCATGCCGTCACCGACGAGGTGAAAATTCTCGTGCTCGTCGCGTTCAGTTTCCTCTTCGTCTGCCTCCTGAACGCCATGGGGTTGATGCTCGCCAAGATCATGAATCGCGCCGCCGACATCGGCGTGCGGCGCGCCCTCGGCGCGAATCGCGGCACCGATCTTCGGTCAGTGCCTGATGGAGGCCGGCGTCGTCGGTCTTGCGGGCGGCCTCCTGGGTCTTGCGCTTACGGCGCTCGGTCTCGCCGGCGTGCGCCTGATCTTCTCGCCGAGCACCGGCCGCCTCACGCATCTGAGTCCAATGGATATCGGCATTGCGCTCATCCTTGCGGTGCTCGCCACCACTGTTGGCGGGGCTCTATCCCACGTGGCGCGCGGCTCATGTTCAGCCCGCCTGGCAACTAAAAGCTCAATGAGGGTCAGCCCATGGAAGTGAACATCATCTTGAAGTCCCTGCGCCGAAACAAGATCGGCGCAATCGTCATCGCCGTGCAAATCGCCGTCACGCTGGGCATCCTGTGCAACGCGCTGTTCATCATTCAGCAGCGTCTGGAGGCCGGGCGGCGTCCCTCGGGCGTCGACGAGGCGAACATTTTCTGTGCTCAGGAATCAATGGGTCGGCAATCCGAAAGATCTTGCAGGCGCGCGTACGCAGCGGATCTGGACGCGCTGCGCGGCTTGGCGGGTGTCGTCGATGCATACGCGAGTAATTCGGCTCCGCTCAGCAACGGCGGCGACAGCGAAGGCATCGGCCGCGATCCGGACCAGGTCGAGGACACGGCGCTGACGGCGATGTACTTCGCCGACGAGCACGCCCTCGCGACGCTTGGGCGTCAAGCTCATTGCCGGGCGCAATTTCCGGCCGGATGAGGTCGGCGACCTGGATGGCTACACCCAGCAAGTACGGCCCAGCGCGGTGATCATCACGCGCGCCCTGGCGGAAAGGCTGTTTCCGCATGAGAGTCCCCTCGGCAAGCCGCATCTACATCTCGTTCGATAAGCACTCCGCTCCCGTGGTGGGCGTCATCGATCGCCTGCAGGTGCCGTGGAGCAAGCACCGGGGCTGGGGCAGCCAGTTTTTCTACAACTCGATGCTTGTCCCGTACCGCATGTCGGTGCTGTATTCGAACTACGTCGTTCGTACAAAACCCGGCCAACTGGCGGCGGTCATGAAGACGGCGCAGAAGACCTTGGTCGATCTGGACCGCGAGCGCGTCATATCGAAAATCAAGCCGCTGAGCGTCGCTCGAGTCGGAATCCTACAAGGACGATCACGGCTTGGCGGTGATCCTGGGCACCGTGTGCGTGGCGCTCCTGCTGGTCACGGGGTTCGGCATCGTCGGGCTGACCAGCTACTGGGTCGCGCAGCGCCGCCGCCAGATCGGCATTCGCCGCGCGCTCGGCGCGAGCAGGCGGGCCATCGTGCGCTATTTCCAGACGGAGAACCTGCTCATCGCCGCGTCCGGAACGGTCGCTCGGCATCGCGCTCGCCATCGCCGCCAATCTGTGGATGGTGAGCAGCTTCGAAATGCAACGGCTCAATCCGCGTGTATGCCTTCGTGGGCGCGCTCGCGGTTTTGGGCCTCGGACAGCTCGCCGTGCTCTGGCCGGCGTTGCGCGCCGCCTCGATCCCGCCGGCACTCGCCACGCGCGGTGTATGACAGCCGCTCCACACCCGATAACATTGCATCCTATGCGCAGCGTACTCGTCATCGATGACAACCCGGCCGTCGCCCAGGCGCTGGGGCTGCTGTTCCGCCTGCACGACATCCGCACGCTCGCCGCCGCGACGCCCGAGCAGGGCTTGGCGCTGCTGGCGCGCGAGCAGGTCGACCTCGTCATCGCCGACATGAATTTCAGCGCCGACACCACGTCGGGCGACGAAGGCGCGGCGCTATTCCGAGCAGCTGCGCGCCGCGCAGCCCGACCTGCCCGTGATCCTGCTGACCGCCTGGACGCACCTCGAGTCCGCCGTGCAGCTCGTCAAGGCCGGCGCGGCCGACTATCTGGCCAAGCCCTGGGACAACGACAAGCTGCTGGCGACCGTCGAGAACCTGCTGGAGCTGTCCGAAGCGACGCGCGAGCGCCGCTGTTGCAGGAGGAGCAGCGCAAGCGGCGCGAACGCCTGGCACAGCAGTACGACCTGCGCGGCATCGTGTTCGCATCCGATGCGATGGAGCGTGCGGTCGAGCTCGCCTGCCGTGTCGCGCGCTCGGATGCCGGTGCTGATCACCGGCCCGAACGGCGCCGGCAAGGAGCGCATCGCCGAGATCGTGCATGCCAACTCCGCAGTCGGCAAAGGTCCGTTCGTCGCGATCAACTGCGGCGCGATTCCGGCCGAGCTGATCGAGGCCGAGCTGTTCGGCGCCGAGGCCGGCGCCTATACCGGCGCCACTCGCGCACGCGTCGGGCGCTTCGAGCTCGCGAACGGCGGCACGCTGTTCCTGGACGAGATCGGCAACCTGCCGCTGGCCGGACAGATGAAGCTGTTGCGCGTGCTCGAGACGGGCGAGTTCGAGCGCTCGGCTCGAGCAAGACGCGTACCACGCGGTGCGCGTGGTCAGCGCGACCAACGCCGATCTCGCGCGCTGATCCGCGACGGCCGCTTCCGCGAGGACCTCTACTACCGGCTCAACGTCATCGAGATCGCGTTGCCGCCGCTGGCCGAGCGCCGCGACGACATCCTGCCGCTGGCGCGGCACTTTCTGGGATCGTCGTGGCGCTTGAGCGAGGACGCCGAGGCGGCGCTGCTCGCGCACGACTGGCCGGGCAACGTGCGCGAGCTGCGCAATTCCATCGAGCGCGCAAGCTGCTGGCGCGCGAGAGCGGCGTCACGGCCGCGGATCTCAATCTGCCCGCGGCGCATCGCGGCGCGACCCACGGCGATACGAACCGGCGCGGCGCCGAGCCGGAGAGTCGATCGCGACGTCGAGCAGCCGAGCCGTGAGCTGATCGAGGCCAGCCTGCGGGAAGCCGGCGGCAACATCAGCCGCGCGGCGCAAAGCCTGGGTCTCTCGCGCCAGGCTCTGTATCGCCGTATGGAGCGATTCAACTCTGCGGCCTTGAGCCGAAGAGCGCTATGTGAGCCTGCGGACTCGGTTGACGCTGTTCTTGCTCGCGGTGGCGGTGGCCGCGGCGGCGGCCGGCGCATGGCTCGCGCAGGCGCTGCACAGCCCGTTGCGCGGGATGGCTCGGGGCGGCGATCGTCGCGGCGCCCGTGGTGCTCTGGTTGGCGGCGCGCCTGACGCGGCCGGTCCGGCAGGTCCTTCGCGCCCTGACCGGCATGGTGGCGAGCTATCGCGACGGCGACTTCAGCATGTCGCTGGCCGCGGACCGCAACGATGAGCTCGGCGAGTTGCTGACCGCGCACAACGAGCTCGCCGCCGCGCTGCGCACCCAGCGCGCGCACCTGGTGCAGCGCGAGCTGCTGCTCGATACGGTCATGCAGAACTCCCCGGTGGCGATGGTGCTGGTCGATGCGCACGGGCGCGTCGCGTTCGCGAACATCGCCGCGCGGCAGCTCTTGGGCGCGGGCCGCAGCCTCAACGGGCTGATGTTCGCCGATGCGCTCGCGCAATCCGCCGGCGGCATTGCGCGACGCGGCGCAGCGCGACGGTGATGCCTTGTTCACCGCGGAGATCGACGGCGTCGAGGAGACCTTCCACCTCTCGCAGCGCGCCTTCATGCTGCAAGGGCAGCAGCTTCAGCCTGTACCTGTTCAGGCGACTGACTCGCGAGCTCTCGCGACAGGAAGTCGCGACGTGGAAGAAGCTGATCCGAGTGCTGAGCCACGAGCTCAACAACTCCTTGGGCCCTTTATCGCTCGCTCGCGCACTCCGGCGCCGAAATCGCGCGCCGCGGCGATTACGCAACGCTGCCGAGCGTGTTCGCGGCGATCGCCGAACGCGTCGAAGCACCTGCGCGACTTCGTCGGCGGCTATGCCGCGTTCGCCAAGCTGCCGGCGCCGCGGCCCGAACGGATCGAGTGGGATGGATTCATCGCCGATCTTGCGCAGCAGTACACATTCTCCCTGGCGGCGGGCGTGCCCGCGACCACCGGATGGTTCGATCGGGTGCAGATGGAGCAGGCGATCATCAATTTATTGAAGAACGCGCACGAAGCCGGCGGACCGGCCGATGCGGTCGAGCTTCTGCATCGTCTGCAACGGCGCCGATCAGCGCATCGAGGTTCGCGACCGCGGCGCCGGCATGAGTCAAACCGTGCTCGCGCAGGCGTTGTTGCCGTTCTATTCGACCAAGCGCAGTGGCACCGGCATCGGCCTTGCGCTGGCTCGAGAAATCGCGGAGGCGCATGGCGGCCGCATTCAGCTCGCCAATCGCGAAAATGGCGGCCTGTCCGTGAGCCTGGATCTGCCCTGGGCGGGCTCGGCCGAATAACCCGCCGCCACAATCTGCCCGAATTCCCTCACAGGAATACCCGAATGGACTCCCACACTCAAGGGTAGAGCAATCGGGAGGGTGGCGGCATGAGTCCTGGAAATCTCGAGATCTGGTTAAATCACTTCGAACATCACGCTTTGCGTCCCCGCCGGGTGCCGCACGGCCTTCCCGATATTCTGACGCCCGACGAATTGCGGCTTATCGCGAGTTCCCTCGCAACGTTCCAGCTCGGGGAACAGTCTGATGGGCGGACACTCCTGCGAGCGGCGGCGCGCTTCGCGCGGACCAATGAAACGCCTCACTTGGTGCGGATCATCGACTTGCTGATTCGAGAAGAAAGGCGCCATGCGTCGCTGTTGCGGGCCTTCATGCAAGATCACCGGATACGGTTGCGAAGAACGCACTGGACGGATCGGGTTTTTCGTCGCACACGTCGGCTTGCGGGACTGCAGTTGTATCTCACCGTGCTCATCAGTGCCGAGCTCATCGGAACCGTCTATTATCGCGCACTTGAATCGGCCACGAATTGCCGGCGCTTACAGGTTCTGTGTCGCACGCTCGTCGCCGATGAGCTCGCCCATGTCGGGTTCGAGTCGCAATTGCTGCTGGCGCTACGAGCCGGCCGTGGCGCTGCGTCGCGGGCCATGACGCGCTCGGCTCATCTCCTGTTTTTTGCGGGCACCGCGGCCGTGGTCTGGCTGACGCACCGTTCCGTATTGCGCGGTGCCGGGCACAGTGGGCGCAGCTTCCTAGGCGCCTGCCTGGCGCAATACACCTTCTACTTGCGGCCGACCGGAATGGGTTGCGAGCGGGCGGTCAACGCTCGAACAGCGCGCGTTTCATCGCACTCACGTAGCTTTGGCGGAACTGTCTGACGACGTGGGCTTTGGGGCTGAAAAGATCGAATCCGTGATAGGCGCCTGCGACAACGCGAAGCTCGCAGGGCACGCCGGCTTCGGCAAGGCGCTTTGCATACAGCAGGTCTTCGTCGTGAAACAGGTCGAAAGTGCCCACGCCGATCCAGGCGGATGGCAGGCCTGACAGATTTTCGCGCCGCCCGGGGGCCGCATACGCAGCGACATCGGCGCCACCGGGCGGCTTCTGCAGGTAGGAGCTCCAGCCGTATCGATTGCACTCGTTGTTCCACAGTCGCACGCCCGCCATATCCATGTCGGTGCGTAGCGCCGTCCGGTCATCGAGCATCGGATAGATGAGTAACTGGAACGCGACCGGAGGAGTGTTGCGGTCGTGCGCCATTAGCGCGAGACCCGCCGCGAGACCTGCGCCGGCGCTAGCGCCCCCGACGGCGATACGGTCGGGCTGCACGCCCAGCGTTTCTGCCTCGGCGTGCAGCCAGCGTAAAGCGGCGTAGCAATCGTCGAATGGTGCGGGATAGGGATGCGCGGGCGCCAAACGGTAATTGACCGCAGCCACCGCGATGCCGGCCTCGCGGACCAGGGCAATATTACTGTCCTGGTCTATTTCAGGGTCGCCCATGACAAAGCCGCCGCCGTGGATCCACAGCATCGCGGGCACAGGACTCTGCAGCGCCTCGGGGCGGTAGATTCGGACGCGTATCGACTGCCAGTCATCCACGCTTGGCACGAGAACGTCGTGGATGATCACGCCATCGACCTGGGGCACTCGTGGAGCCGACGCCGAGCGTCTGAATCCCTGTCGCAGCCGCAAGCAGCGAACGATCAGTTCCGGATGGACGGATCGGGGAAGAAAGCGGACGACCGGATACAGGTCAGGGTGAAACGCGGCGCCGCGCATCGCCTATTCCAGACGCGCGAATGACGAACGGCGCATGGCATTCCCCCAAGCCGGCGATCGGTAATCTTTGCCGGGAAATTATCATAGATCGGCCGCGAAGCGGAAAAGCGCAGGCAAAACGCCTCACCGTGCATATACTTGCCGCCTGCCCGCGCGACGCAGCGACCAACGACAACGGGAGGCAGAATGTTACGGACTCTCTTGGGACTCACATTGACCGTCATGGGGTGCGCGGCGCACGCCGCGGCGAACTTCGATGGTCAGAGTTGGTGGTCCACCGTGAAAATACTCGCGGACGACAAGTTCGAGGGACGGGAGACCGGAAGTACCGGTGAGCGGCAGGCGCAAGCCTATATCGTGCGGCAATTGAAGGCGAGCGGCATCGAGCCGGCCGGGTCCGACGGCTATTATCAAAGAGTCAAACTGCGGACGACGGAGATTCAGGAAGCCTCGTCGAGCCTGGCGCTGGTACGCAACGGCCACTCCCAAGCACTCAGTCTCGGCGAGCAAGCGTACTTCAGCACGCGCTATGCGCTCGCGCCGCAGGTCGATGCGCCTTTGCTGTTCGTCGGTTACGGGCTGAAGATCCCGGAGCAAGGCTACGATGATTTGGCAGGCCTCGATCTCAAGGGCAAAGTTGCGGTCCTTTTGACGGGATCGCCGGCCGAGATTCCATCGGCGTTGAGCGCTCATTATCAGTCGCGTGCTGAACGCTGGAAGGTGCTGAAGGCTGCGGGCGCGATCGGCGTGATCAGTATCCCCAATCCCGCCTCCATGGAGATGTCGTGGTCGCGCATGGCGCTCAACCGCAATCTTCCCAGCATGGACCTGGTCGGATCCGAGTTCGACGAGACTGCCGGCTCGCAGCTCGCGGTCACATGGAATCCGGCATACGCCGATCTGCTTTTCGAGGGGACCGGTCACACCTTTGCCGAGATTGCAGCCTTAGGCAAAGACCGCAAGGCCTTGCCGCACTTCCCGCTGGGAGTTTCAGTAAGCGCCGTCATCCATACGACCTCGCATGAGGTGGAGTCCGCGAACGTGATCGCCCGCATACCGGGACGAGACCCGAAGCTCAAGAGCGAATACGTCGTGCTGTCGGCGCATATCGATCACTTGGGGGTGGGCGCGCCGATCGACGGCGACCGGATTTACAACGGCGCCATGGACAACGGATCGGGTAGCGCGTTGTTGCTCGATGTCGCGCGTTCGCTCAAACACGCGCGCGAGCCTCTCAAGCGGTCGGTGCTCTTCATCTGGGTCACGGCAGAGGAGAAAGGCTTGCTCGGATCCAAGTTCTTTGCGGCTCATCCGACGGTGGCGCGCAAATCGATGATCGCCGACATCAATACGGACATGTTTCTGCCGATCATTCCGCTCAAGGCGCTGACCGTCTACGGGCTCGCAGAGTCCGATCTCGGCGACCGCGTAGCCCAGATAGCCGCCGACCAGGGCCTGCGTGTGCAACCCGACCCGGCGCCGCTGCACAATGTCTTCATCCGCAGCGATCAGTACAACTTCGTCCGCCACGGCGTCCCCGCCGTGATGATCGATGTAGCTGCCACGGACGCGGCCGACACGCAGACGTTGAAGGAATGGCGAGCCAACCGCTACCATGCCCCTTCCGACGATGTGAACCAGCCGGTGAACCTCGCGACCGCGGCAGGCTACGAGGAAGTCATCCGCGCGCTCATCATCACGGTCGCCAACGATCCCGGCCGGCCGGCGTGGAAGCCGGACAGTTTTTTTCGGCGCTACGCTGCCGCCGGGCCCACTGCAGCGACCGCCCGATGATTACCCCTATGTACGACCCACGTAAAGCATTGGAATTGCTCTCCGGCTCGGAGCCCGGATATACGCTGCCGCAGCCGTTTTATACCGATCCCGATCTGTTTGCCTTCGACATGGCCGAAGTATTTGGCCGATCGTGGCTGATGGTCGGTTTCGAGTCGGAGCTGCCCGGCCCCGGCTCATACATGGCGGTCGCGATCGGCCAAAGCTCGGTCCTGCTCGTGCGCGGCCGCGACGCCGTCATACGCGGCTTTCACAACAGCTGCCGGCATCGCGGCTCGCAGCTCTGTGCCGAGGGCCATGGCAAGAGTGCCAAATTGATCTGCCCCTACCACAAGTGGACCTACGAGCTCGATGGTCGGCTGGTCGGCGCTGCCAGAATGCCCGCCGATTTCAAAGCCGCCGATCATGGGCTGCTGCCGGTGCAGGTGGAGCTGGCGGCGGGTTGCATCTATGTGGCGCTCAGGAGCGGCGCACCGGATTTCGCGCCTTTCCGGATCGCGCTCGAGTCGCGTCTGGGGGTCTACCGGTTGACGGATGCCAAGGTGGCGTTCCATAGCACCCTGAACGAGAAGGCCAACTGGAAGCTCGTGATGGAAAATGCGCGCGAGTGCTATCACTGCGCCGCGTCGCATCCGGAACTCAAGCTCGCCTATCCGATCAGCTACGGCGCCGCAGTCGGTAAGGATAGGCTCGATTACAACCAGCGACTGGCGGAGCGCGTGGAGCGGTTGGGTTTATCGACCGCAGAGGCTTCCGGCAGCTGGTGGCACGTCGAGCGCTATCCCCTCAATCCGGGGATGGAGAGCATCTCGATGGACGGCAGGCCGGTCGTCGGCCGTCGGCTCATCGGACTCGAGGAAAAGGAGATCGGCGGGCTTTGGTGGGCGATACAGCCACACAGCTTCTGCCATGCGCTGTCCGACTATGCCTTTATGTTCTCGGCTATTCCCGTGGGTCCGCAAGAGACACGCGTCGAGTCCAAGTGGCTGGTCCACAAGGACGCGGTCGAAGGAGTCGACTATGCGATCGAGAGCCTTACGGAGACCTGGACCAAGACCAACTTGCAGGACCGCGAGCTTGCCGAAAACAATCAGCGGGGCGTAAACGGGATGGGCTACGTGCCCGGGCCGTACGCACTCGATGAGGACTTCGTGGTCTGGTTTGGGAATTGGTACCGGGCCAGGGTCGCATCCGCTGCGCTAGCCGGCTGAATCCACGGCGCCTTCCGGAGCGCCGCGATGCAAGACGTCGGGCAATGCCCGTCCCTTCTCTGTGAAGGATAGCGACACTGAGTTCAGACAGTGACGCTCGCCGGTCGGCGGCGGTCCATCGGGAAATACATGCCCGAGGTGACTGCCGCAACGCGCGCAGACCTCTTCCACGCGCACCATGCCGTAGCTGCTATCGCGGATGCGTTTGATGTGCGCTTCGTCGAATGGCTTGAAGAAGCTCGGCCAGCCCGTGCCCGAATCGAACTTGGCGCTCGAGCGAAACAGCGGGAGGCCGCAAAAACGGCAGGTGTAGATGCCGTCTTTCTTGTTGTCGAGGAACACGCCGCAAAACGCCGCTTCAGTGCCGTGTTGCAAGAGCACGTGCCGCTCTTCGTTACTGAGCCCTTGAGTGATCTCGAGACGTTGGGAGTCGGTCGGCGGGGCCAAGCTGAATGTCGTCATCGTCCCTCCCGGATTACCCCTCTTAGCCTATCACGGCGCCGGCTGCTCATCGCCCAGCGCGAACTTGTGCAGCAGCTCCGCCGCGGTGCGTGCCGCGGGTCCGGCCTCGCTCGGACGCACCAGCACCAGATAAAGAGGGACCTTGCGAGAGGCTCCGGCTTCCAGCGGTAGCGCCTTCAGCCGCCCCGCTGCGAGTGAGGTCGCGACGGTGTGCTGCGGCAGCCAGGCATAGGCGAG
The DNA here is from genome assembly GCA_963755935.1 of uncultured Gammaproteobacteria bacterium. Taxonomy (GTDB): domain Bacteria; phylum Pseudomonadota; class Gammaproteobacteria; order Steroidobacterales; family Steroidobacteraceae; genus Bog-1198. The sequence goes on along the minus strand of CAVWME010000018.1, from coordinate 163,708 downwards.
CCCGCGCTCGACGACTGCGATCGACGTATCGAGGCTGCCGACGGTCCAACGCAGCAGCGCGCCCAAATATCCTTCGTCTCTGGGGGCGCGCGTGCCCGAATCACGCAGCACCACCTGCTGGTATTGCTCTAGATCGTGGAGCGAGATCTTTCGATCGAGCGCGAACAGCGGGTGCGATGGACTTGCGCAGGCGATGAACGTCGTCTCGTACAGCCAATCTCCGAGGAAACCGGAAGGCACGCGGGTCGTGACAACGACGTCGGCGGAGCGATCCACGGCGCCCATGACGATCGCCTCCTCGGCACCGGAGAGCACGGCCTCGGTAAGGTCGACTTGCGTTGATGGGCAGCGTTGTCTGAGCTCGAGTAACGCGCTGAGAAGCCGGGCTCGCGGATAGGCCGCATCGACGACAACCTTGAGCGCGGCCTCGAAGCCTCGCTCGAGACTGTGCGCGAACTCCTCGAGCGCTCGCCATTCCCCGAGCAATCCCCGGGCTCGAGTGAGCAAAGCCTCGCCTTGCGGCGTCAATACCGCGCGGCGGCCCTGAATCTCGAGCAAGCGGCAGCCGAGGGCTTCTTGCAGCCGTGTGACCTGATAACTCACGGCCGATTGGCTGCGGTCGAGTGCCTCGGCCGCCGCCGCATATCCGCCGAGATCGACCACCTTCGCCAGCGCAACCCATTGATCCGGTGTCGTCTTCGGCGACGCCTCGGTAATCGTTCGAATTTGTCGAACGGTATCAGCTGATTTTATGCCTTTATCTTTCATTTTTCAGAACATAGCATAGCCACATCAGAAATTTGGAGGCAAACCATGTTGAATCTGCGAAAAAGTGAGGAGAGGGGACAGGCCGATCACGGATGGCTCAAATCGCGCCACACGTTCTCGTTCGGGGACTACTACGACCCCAAGCACGTCGAGTTCGGCGTCCTGCGGGTCATCAACGAAGACCGCGTCGCCCCGGAGGAAGGATTCGGCACCCACGGGCACCGGGACATGGAGATCGTGAGCTACGTGCTCGAGGGGCAGCTCGGACACCGTGACTCGATGGGTAACGGCTCGGTGATCGTGCCGGGTGATGTGCAGCGCATGAGCGCGGGAACCGGGGTCCTGCATAGCGAAAAGAATCCATCGTCGAGCGAGCCCGTGCATTTTCTGCAGATCTGGATTCGTCCGAGCGCTGCGGGAATAGCCCCGAGCTACGAACAGAAGCATTTCACCGCCGAGGAGAAGCGGGGCGTGTTGCGATTGGTCGCTGCCGAGGATGGCGCAGAGGGGTCGGTCCGGATTCACCAGGACGTGCGAATTTATGCCGGATTGTTCGACGGAGCGGAGCGCGCCGAGCTCACGCTGCCAGCGCAGCGTCGCGCCTATGTGCATCTTGCGCGCGGTAGCTTGCACGTGAACGGAATCGCACTCGCTGCAGGCGATGGTCTGCAAGTGTCAGACGTGTCTTCGCTGACCGTTGCGGAGGGTCGGGAGGCGGAGGTTCTGGTGTTCGATCTGCCGAGCTGACGCGAGCAGCGCGCCTAACGCCACAGATTCGTTTTTGCGAGATCTATGATTTCGTCGAGGCGCCCGCTCATGACGGCTTTGACCATATACAGCGAGAATCCCTTCGCCATCTCCACCGTAATGGAGGGCGGCATCGCAAGCTCGGTGCGGGCAACCACGGCGTCGACCAGCACCGGGCCCGGGTGGGCGAGCGCCTCGGCAATGCCGTCTTCCACATCGCCCGGATCCTCCAGCCGGATGCCTTTGATGCCCACCGCGGCAGCCATGGCCGCGAAATTCGGGTTCTTGAAGTCGGTGCCGAAGTCGAGGAAGCCGGTCGACTTCTGCTCGAGCTCGATGAATCCGAGCGCGCCGTTGTTGAAGACGACGACCTTCACGGGGAGCTCGAGCTGCACCAGGCTGAGAAAATCGCCCATCAGCATCGTAAAGCCGCCGTCACCCGAGAGTGAGATCACTTGCCGGTCGCGGCAAGTTGCTTGGGCCCCGATCGCTTGCGCCATCGCGTTCGCCATGGATCCGTGAAACGCCGAGGCGATGAGGCGCCGCTTGCCGTTCATCGCGAGGTAACGCGCCGCCCATACCGTCGGCAAGCCGACGTCGGCCGTGAAAATGGCGTCCGGCGCTGCCCGATCGCTGATCGCCTTGGTGACTTGCTGTGGGTGGATGGGGCGCTTGCCCTTCGATCCGACGGCGAGCTCGTCGAGCTGCTTGCGCGCTTTCGCATAGTGGCGCTGTGCTTGCTCCAGATGCGCGCCGCTGCTTTTCTTCTTCAGCAAGGGGAGGAGCGCCTTAAGCGTCGCGCGCACATCACCCACAATGCCGAGATCGACTTTCGCGCGCCGTCCGATCTGTCCCGCGCGCAGATCGATCTGCGCGATGCGCACCCCGGGCTCCTCGGGATAGAACTGGCGGTAGGGAAAGTCGGTTCCGAGCATCAGCAAAGTGTCGCAGTCGCGCATGGCGTAATAGCCCGAGGAGAAGCCGATCAAGCCCGTCATGCCCACGTCGTACGGATTCTCCCACTCGACGTGCTCCTTGCCGCGCAGCGCATGCACCATCGGCGCCTGCAGCCGTTCGCCGACGGCGAGAAGCTCCTGGTGCGCGCCCTGGCATCCCGAGCCGCACAACAGCGTCACGCGACCGTCGCCGTTGAGAAGTGCCGCCAGCCGTTCGAGATCTTCACGCGCCGGTGTGACGATGGGCTGAGCCGGCAGGAGGCCGGCCGGGTTGGGTACGGGTGCCTCGGATGCCGCCTGCAGCGCGACATCCCCGGGGATCACGACGACCGATACGCCGCGGTTGCCGACCGCCTCGCGGATTGCGATCTCGAGCGTGCGCGGCATCTGATTGGCGGAAGAAATGAGCTCGCAATAATGGCTGCATTCCTTGAACAGCGTCTGCGGATGCGTCTCCTGAAAATAGCCCGAGCCGATTTCCGAAGAAGGGATGTGCGCAGCGATGCCGAGGACCGGTACGCGCGACCGATGGCACTCGAACAAGCCGTTGATGAGATGCAGGTTTCCGGGCCCGCAGCTTCCCGCGCAGACCGCCAGGGTACCGGTGAGATGCGCCTCAGCCCCTGCTGCGAAGGCGGCGACCTCTTCGTGGCGCACATGAATCCATTCGATCGTCCCCTCGCGGCGAATCGCATCGGTGATACCGTTGAGACTGTCACCGACGATGCCAAAGACGCGCTTGACGCCGGCCGCCACCAACGTCTGGACGAATTGATCCGCCACTGATCGGGCCATACTGTCCCCTTTCACTGCAGAGAGCGAAGACGATCGTGTGAGATTCCCAGCGCCGTCGTTCAGTTTCGACCTTCAATATGTAGGATGCAAGCACGTGGTGAGATGCAGTGAGCGTCGCCGGGGAACCCGAATCCGGGCAGGGGGTCAAAACTCCCACCCCCTCGATGTGTAAGAACGTGCCCGTAGAGAGGAAATCAAGCGGCTGGAAGGTTTCGCGGTGGAGCGCCGTCCTGGCGGTGTTGGCGCTGCACCTGACCGTTGTTGCACTCTTGTTGATGGGGAGCCGTCCGCCGGCGGGATTCCCGACCGCTGCTCCCGCTATCGAGGTCATGATCCTGCCGCCGCCGAAAATGCCGACTGCACGCGCCGATGGGGCTCATCTGCGGCACTTGAAGGTCGATGTCGGAATGTCGCTCGCGCCGCCGTCCGTCGACTCCTCGTGGCAGAGCGCGTCCGCGGGTGGGTCCGATGGCGGTACCCCCGGCGTGAATTGGGCCGCGGAAGCGCGTCGCGCAGTGAAGGCCTTCGAGATTCGAAGGGATCAGCAGGTGACCCACTCGACGCTCGGCATAACCTTGTGGGACAGCTGGCTGGCGCGGCAACCGCACCACGCCGGAGAGCGATTGCGAACCGAGAACGGCGACTGGATCGTGTGGATCGATTCCGATTGCTACCAGGTGGCGCACTGGCATCCGGGCAGGCCTGAGGAGGCGGATCCCCCTACGACGATCTGCCTTGGCGACAGCAAAGGCGCACCGGATGGTGCGCCAGCCGGTGCTGGCGCGGCTCAGCCGCGGCCGCCGACCCAGTAAATCGTTTCACGCGTCCACGACTCCATTAACATGCGTGGGCCTTTGCCCACATTTCTCTAAAAAAATTGTCAATCAGGGATCGCCGATGAAAATAACCGCCTATCTGCTCGCCGTCGCGCTCACCGCGGCGCACGCCGCTGCGCACGCCGCTGCGCACGCCACCTTCGCCCATGCCTCTTCCCCAGCATCATCGGCCTCGATTCATACCTTCGCGTCGCTCGCGATCTCCCCGCACGGCGATCGGGTCGCGAGCATCGAGAATCAGCAGTCGCTCACCAGCGCGGAACAGGTGCACGGCCCGGTCGTGGTTCGATCGGTGCGCGACGGCCGCGTGCTCGAGTCCCTCGATCCCTGCCGCGCCTGCAATTACGCCGGTCTCGCGTGGTCGTCCGACGGGCAGTCGCTCGTTTTCATTGCGACGGACCCGGCGGCGGGCAACGCGCAGGTGATCCTGGCCCGCAGCGGCCAGGCCAAGACGCTCACGACCTTGCAAGGTGTTGCCAATACGCCGCGGTTCTCGCCGGACGGACAATCGATCGCGGTGCTGGCCACAGCCGCGGCCAAGAAAAAAATCGGGGCACTGGAAGCGGGTGTGGAACAGGTGGGCGATATCGGCGCTGCGCCCGACGAGCAGCGCATCGCGGTGCTGGCCATCAGCGGCGGCGAGCTCACCTTCATCACGCCCGACGACACGTTCGTGTACGAGTATGACTGGACGCCCGATGGCAAGGGCTTCGTCGGCACCGCCGCCAAGGGCGATGGCGACAACAACTGGTGGCTTGCCGATCTCGATGCCTTCGATCTCGGCAAGAGCGCGCCGCGGCGGATCGCGGGTGCGCAGTGGGCGAAATACCAGATGTCGATGCCGCGGATGTCGCCGGACGGCAAGAGCGTGGTGTTCGTCGGCGGCATCATGAGCGATTTCGGGCCGCTCGGGGGCGAGATCTATCAAGTTCCGTTCGCCGGCGGCACACCGCTCAGCGTGACGCCCGGCTTTCGCGGCTCGTTCAATGCCCTCTTGTGGCGCGGCGCGCAGTTGTATGCGACGGCCGTCGTCGTGGATCGCGCGGCGCTGCTCGCCGTCGACCCCGCTGCGCATGCGACGCGCACGCTCTGGAGCGACGCCGTTTCTGCGAGCGCCGCGGAGAGTGCCGTGACCTTGAGTGCCGACGGCCGCACCGGCGCCGCAGTGGTCGAAGATTTCGGACATGCCCCGCGCATCGTCGCGGGTCCGGTCGCGAAGATGACGACGATCACTCACGAGAACGATGCGCTCGGCGTCGATCTCGACGTGCAGAGCCTTAAGTGGAAGAGTGACGGTTTCAACGTGCAGGGCTGGCTCATCGGACCGGCCAACCGGTCGCCCGGCAAGGCATACCCCATGATCGTGCACGTTCACGGTGGCCCCGCTGCGGCCGTTCTGCCGCTGTTCGGCACGGATTACTCGCTGTACACGACGGTGCACGAATGGGTGAGTCTCGGCTATTTCGTGCTCATGCCGAACCCTCGCGGCAGCTTCGGGCAGGGCGATGCGTTCGCACGCGCCAACATCCGCGATTTCGGCGGGGGAGACTTTCGCGACATCATGAGCGGCGTGGATGCCGCCGAGAAGGCCGCTCCGATCGACGATCGCCGGCTCGGAATTCACGGCCACAGCTACGGCGGCTTCATGGTGATGTGGGCCGTCACGCACACCCACCGCTTCCGCACCGCCATCGCCGGCGCCGGGATCTCCGATTGGATCAGCTATTACGGCCTCAACGGAGTTGACACCTGGATGCTGCCTTACTTCGGCGCCTCCATGTACGACGACCCCGCCGCGTACCGCGCGCTCTCACCGCTCGAGTCGATCAAAAGCGTGCAGACTCCGACCTTGCTGTACACCGGCGAGTATGACGTCGAAGTGCCGGCCGAGCAGTCCTTCGAGTTTTGGCATGCGCTGCGCGATGAGAATGTGACTACGGATTTGCACGTCTATGCCGGCGAAGGCCACTTGATCCAGCAAACCGCGCACATCGAGGATTTGCGGCGGCGCTTGCCGGACTGGTTCGGCCGCTACCTTACGCCCTGACGCCCCTGCACAACATGCGTGCGGCGCGGACTCTACGGCGCACCACGTTGAATCGCGCCTACACGGGGTTTGCGAAGCAGCAAGCTAACTGATACAAAATGCGCGTCTTGCGCCGAATACGAATTACAAACAGGGGATGATCGTGAACACACTGAAGCGAGTATCGCTCCTCGTCGCGTCGCTGCTTTCCATCGCCGCGGGGGTTGCCGCCGCTGACCCTGCAGACACCGGCGTAGGCAGCCGTGCCGCCCCCGGACGCAACGACCAGCTCGAGGAGATCGTCGTGACCGCCGAGAAGCGCTCATCGACCGTGCAAGACACGCCGATCAGCATGACGGCGCTGTCGGGCGATCTCATGCAGCAAGAGGGCATCAAGGGTATCAGCGGAATCATCCAGGCGGTGCCCGGCATTTCTCAGCGCACGGCGGGCTCGGGACAGACGGAATTGGAAATGCGCGGCTTGTCCTCCTCGGGCGGCGCGGCGCCGACCGTGGGGTTCTATCTGGACGACTATCCTCTCTCGCCACCCGCCGCCGCCCTGAACGGTAAAGTGGTCATCGATCCCGACCTGTTCGACGTTAACCGCGTGGAAGTGCTGCGCGGACCGCAGGGCACCCTCTACGGCTCCGGCTCCATGGGCGGCACCATCAAGCTCGTGACCAACGAGCCGAAATTGAATGCATTCGAGGGTTCCGTGGAAGGCATCGGCTCCGGCACGACCGGCGGCGGGTTCAATCGCGGCGGTAACTTGATGTTGAACATCCCCTTGATCGACGACATCCTCGCGATGCGCGTCGTGCTGACCGACAAATACACCGACGGCTGGATCAAACGGGTGGTGTTGGGCCAGAACTTCCCGGTGCCCACCAATCCCGGCCCTTGCGGAGCGGGTTGGCCCGGCTGCACGCGGGGCGATGTCACCGCGGTGACGCCCGAGGCGGTGGTGCCGCGAGTCAACTGGGAACGCCTGCAAGGCGGCCGGGCCCAGTTCCTGGCGCAACCGGCGGATGGCTTGAAGATCGATGCCACGTTGATGTATCAGAAAATCAGCATGGGTGACTACGACGAATATGATTCCCCGCCCGGGCTGCCCGACGAGCACTTCCAGCCGTTCAATAATTATGAGCCCTTTTACGATGAGTTCCGCCTCTATGGCCTCACCATCACCTACGACATGGGCTTTGCGCAGCTCACCTCGGCGAGCGCTTACTATTCGCGCGAAGAGAACCAGACCTCCGATGTATCGGAGGCGCTATACAGCGTCGTGGGCCTCTTTGGCGTGAGCATCCCGCAGTACTATCAGATTCCGTTCAACGAGACCGATTCCACCCGGCAATTCAGCGAGGAGGTTCGCCTGGCTTCGACGGGCACCGGTCGCTGGCAGTGGATCGGCGGATTGTTCTTCAGCAAGTTCGAATCGATCTTCACGGAATACAACGCTTCGGAGCCGCTCGCCTTCATCTCGGTGGGCGGCGCCGCGGCGAATCCGGATGGCATCATCTATCAGGCGCACAATCCCTATCATATGAAGCAATACGCGGTGTTCGGCGAAAGCTCGTATGCGTTCACGGACGAGCTCAAGCTGACGGCCGGTGTGCGCTATTACAAGTTCGACAGCCGCGCCGATGAGGAGACCTCGGGTTTCGCGACCAACTCAGGGAACGCGGGCGTCACGCTCAACTCATTCACCCAGGACAACAGCGGCGCGAACCCCAAAGTCACGCTGTCGTACGAGCAGAATCATGACCTCACCGTCTACGGGACCATTGCCCGGGGCTTCAGGCCCGGCGGCATCAACCAGCAAATCCCGAGCAGCATCTGCACCATCAGCCCGGAAACTTATGGGCCCGACACGACTTGGAATTATGAGGTCGGCGAGAAGGCGAGGATGCTCGACAGCCGGCTGGTCTTGAACGCCGACGTGTACTACATCCGCTGGACGCAGGTGCAGCAGGTCGTGAATCAAGCGTGCGGCTATCCGCTCACCGTGAACGCGGGAGATGCGGCGTCCTACGGACCGGAGATCGAGCTCACCGCGCTCCTCACCCCGGCGCTCACCTTGACCTTCAGCGGGACGTACACCCATTCGACGCTCACGTCCGTCAATCCGAGCGTAACGGCCGTCGATCCCTCGTTGTCCAGCGGGCTGCCCATTCTGAATATTCCGAAGTACACCGAAACGACCTCGCTCACGTACACGACGCCGATTTCGGATGCCATCAAGTTCGTGGCGCGAGCCAATAACTCCTACGTGGGTGAATCGACGGACATCGAATACACCTACGCGACGCTCCCGGCCTACGATCTCGTCGGATTGCGCTTAGGGCTCGTGGGACACCAGCTGTCGGGATATTTGTTCGCCGACAATGTGACGAATAAACATGCCGAGCTCGGCATCAACACCACGGGCTTCTCCTGGACGATTCCTTCAGTGCAGCGCGTGGTGACGAATCAACCGCGCACCATCGGCGTCGATGTCAAATATGATTTCTGATGTCTAGGCGCGTGGCTCACTTCAAGTAAGTCACGAGCCAGTCGACCCAGCGTTGATCCACATCCATCTGCATGATGGGATCGCCCGGGAAGTGACCGCCGGTCGGTATGGCATAGAATTCGGTGGTGACGTGATTGTCCTTGAGGGCGCGGTACAGGCCGAAGGATTGTGGGATCGGCACACGGAAGTCGCCCGTGTCGCACATGACGAGCGTGGGCGCGGTGATTTTGGTGACCGTGCTCGAGGGTGACTGGCGGCGGTTGATCGCCATGCCGTCCCCCACATAGGGCGAGGCGCCCGTGGCCGCCCATTGGGTCACGTTACCGTCCGAAAGATCATACATCTCGACCCAGTCGGTGACGGGAGCGCCCGCCACCGCCGCCTTCCACTCGGGATAGTGACCGGCGAGCCAAGTGGTCATGAATCCGCCATAGGACCAGCCGGTGACGGCCATGCGGGCAGCATCGATGAGTCCGCGGCTCTTGAGATACGCGACACCCGACATGACGTCCTCGCCCGGGCCTTGTCCCGCGTCTTTGTAGATGGCGGCAAAGAACGCGTTGCCGTGGTTGTCGCTGCCGCGGTAGTTGGGCTCGAAGACGATCCAATCATGCGTGGCGAGGATCTGCGGCATGAGATTGAAACGCTCCCGAGACGAGGAATTCGGTCCGCCGTGGATGTAGAGCACCAGCGGGTAGGCGTGGCCTGCGGTGTAGTTGATGGGATAGGTGATGACACCATCGAGCGTGCGGCCACCGGGACCTTTCCAGCGGATCGTTTCCGAGCGCGCGAGCGTGAGGTCCGCGAGGCCGGCATTCACTTGCGTGAGGGCGAGCGGCGCGCTGTCGCTGCCGGCGGGCAACAGGTAAAGCTCGTACGGATCGGTCTTGGTCTGGCCGACGAACGCGATCGCGCCGTTGGCGGCAATATCGGTCTCGAGCCAGAAGCTGTTGGTCGGTATGACGCTGCCGAGGTTCAACGGGGTCACGGCGCCGGCGGCCGTAAGGCGCCATAGTCCGACGCTCGTATCGACGTTGCCGCCGACCAGCAACCAATCGCCCTGCGGCGACCAGCGCGTCGTGTAGACGTTCTTGTCGAGCGTGAGACTGATGTCGCGGCCCGCGCCGCCCGCGAACGGTGCCAGCCAAACGTCCTGGACATTCCACGGGTGAGCGTCGCGATTGCGCCAGTACGCCACGCTCGCGCCGTCCGGAGAAAGCGTGGGATAGCCTTCGAGCAAGGTATCACCCGTCAGAGAGCGGATGCTGCCGCTGGCGATATCGAGCACTTGAATGCGGGCGAGGAACTGGTCGCCCGTCGACGGGGTTTCTTGTCGAACCAAAATGATCGACTTGCCGTCCTTCGACCAGGCGATGGGCGAGGAAGGCGGCCCAGGCGGCAGGCTGGAGGGCAATGACCACGTGCCGCTGGTCAGACGTTTCGGTTCGCCGCCTTGTGCCGGAAGCAGATACAGGTGCACCGGCCGGACGGCTTCGCTCACGGTCATGTCGTCGTTGCCCACCTTGAAGGCCGTGCGAAACTTGTCCTCTCCCTTCAATTCCGGCTTGGGATCTGCCACGGCGATCGCGATCGTCGAGGCATCCGGACTCCAGGCGAATTGCTCGACGGCGTCCTTCGTGTGCGTCAGCTGCAGCGCATCGCCGCCGGCAAGCGGCATGGTGAAGAGCTGCAACACCTTATTGGCATCTGGCGCGAGGAACGCGATGGCATCACCGGCGGGGGACCAGCGGGGCGCGGCGGCATGATGGCGCTCCCGGGTCAGAGGACGCACCTGATGGCTGGCGACGTCGACGAGGATGATTTCGGATTGGTACTCGTCGGTGGCGTCGACGCGGGCTCGAGTCTCGACCAAGGCGATCGTCTTGCCATCCGGGGAAAAATGCGGGTCCGTGAGGCGGACAATGCGCAAGAGGTCGCGGACGGTCACCGGCGTCGTTGCAGCGATGAGCGGTGTGAGCATGAGCAGCGCAAAAGCAACCCTGGCGGCGGCGCGCACGAGCATGAAATTCCCCCTGGAAGTGCACAAACTGGGAACTATAGGCGAAACCCCGCAAGCCCGCGCGCGCTGGCCGCGCGCCGCGGCAGCGAAGCGACGGAGTGCCAGGAGCGTTAGCTGCAATGCACAAATCGCTGGCGGAGCGGCCGCGGAGCAGGGTCTTGAAATCGATTGTCTCGTACCCAGACTGCGCTCAATGGCCAAGGCTGCGGCTGGCGCGTCAAGTGATCTTTAGCACCATGGGAGGGGATACCATGCGTCTTTTGACACGAAGAATAGGTCAATCCTTTACGGTCGGTGGTGTGACGATTACCGTCAAAGCGATTCGCGGCAATCGCGTGAGATTGTGGTTCGATCCGCCGGACGGTGTGCAGGTGTCTCGGGGAGAGATCCTCGAGGAGCTCAGCTCGGCCGCCGAGCAAGCTTTGGCGGCGATGGCTGCCAGCCCGCCTCCACGGGCCGAAGGATAGCGGGGCGCGCTCGGCATGGCCCGCGCGCCGGGTGCTTAAGCTATGATCTCTCACCGAGGTGACCCATGAACGATTCCGTGCTCGAAATACCCGTGAAGACCATCGATGGCCGGCCAACGACTCTGGATCAGTACCGCGGCCGCGTCTTGCTGATCGTCAACGTCGCGTCGAAATGCGGGCTCACGCCGCAATACAAACAGCTCGAGTCGCTCTATCAAGCGAAGCGTGCGGCAGGGCTCGAGATACTCGGCTTCCCGGCGAACGACTTCATGGGGCAGGAACCGGGAAGCGATCCCGAAATCGCGACTTTTTGCTCCACGGAGTACGACGTGCATTTCCCGTTGTTCAGCAAGATCAGCGTGAAGGGTGCGGCCCGACACCCGCTGTACAATGCACTCACGCACGCGCGTCCCGCGGCGGAAGGCGAGGGACCCATGCGCAAGCGTCTCACCGAGTATGGTATCCAGCCGGGGGCGCCGGATGAGGTTCTCTGGAACTTCGAAAAGTTCGTGGTGGGCCGCGACGGCTCGGTTGCCGCGAGGTTCGCACCCGACGTGGCTCCCGATGATCCCCGACTTCAGGCGGCGATCGATCGCGAGCTTGCGAAAGCCGCCTGACGAGCGTCTTGCGCTCAGGCGGCGAGTAACTCGATGGTCATTTTCATCGGCTTCGCTGCGCCGACGGGGATGATGGAAATACCCGGCTTCTCGCGAAAGTCTCCGGAGAATCCTTCGGGATCGGCAACGCCGTGCCACGGCTCGAGGCAAATGAAGCCGGCACGCCGCGGCTTGGTCCAGGCTCCGAAGTAAGGCGTGTCCGGGAACCGCATCCGCAGGCGCGGTGCGCCCGCGGCGCCGTAGGTCACCGACCGGCTCGCGAGCTCGTCGAAAATGAGGGCATCCTCGCGAAACAGCGCATCGTCGAGCAGCAGACGCCGGTCCGATACCGGTGTCGCCAGACGCGCCGCGGTCAATAATCCGTCCGCATTCAGCCGCCGGATCGGTGCGGGCTCATCGGTCTCGAACTCGATGAAATGTGCCTCGCGCGGCTGCCCGTAAGGCAGCGGCCAGCGAAAGGCCGGGTGATAGCCGAAGCTGGCGGCCATGTCCTCGACGCCTGCGTTGTGCACGAGGCTCAGTACCGAAAGCGTCGCATCCACGATCTCGAAATGCACCTGCAGCTCGAACCGAAAGGGATAGACCTGTCGCGTGTTCTCATCGGACCGCAACCGAAAAGTCGCCGAGGCAGGCGTCCTCTCGATTTGCTCGAACAGTGTCGTGCGGGCGAATCCATGGCGCGGCAACGCATACTGCTGCGAGCCGAGCCGGTACCGGCCGCCCGCGAGCGCGCCGACGATGGGGAACAGCAGCGGCGCTCGCCCGCTCCACACGGTCGGGTCGCCGCTCCACAAGAGAGGCCGCCCTTCGGCGTCCGTGAGCTCCGAGAGCTGCGCGCCGAGCGGGTCCACGCGGGCGCGCAGACTCTTCGACCCGAACGCGACCCAATCCGTCTGATTCGGCATGCTGAACGTCTCCGACCTGAACCCCAGCTCCGTTGCGACCTCGGGCATGTTAAACCCTTTTTGATTGCGCCTCGCGTGGGCGCGCGTCGCGTACCCGGCGGGCGCCTGCCGGCGCGGCACCGGCTTGCGAGCGCGGTGCGCCCGGCGCATGCTCTTCCTCAAGTGCAGTCGGCCCACCAGATACAAATCGCTACGCTGCGAAGGGACGGCTTCGTTGTCGTGCCGAGCTTCTTACCCGGCGATGCGCTCGAGGCTCTGCGAGGCGTTGCGCTGGGTCAGCTCGCGGCGCGCGTGCCGCCGCTCGAGCTCGAGGCCGATCTCAAGTACCCGGGCGCGCCGCCGTCGCAGGAAGCCGCGGGAGGTCAGACGGTGCGGCGGTTGCTCGATGCCTATGGCCGCGATCCGCTGTTCGCGCGCTGGGGTGTTGCACCCGGCGTGGGTGATTGGATGCGCGCGTATTTCGGCGAGGACGTGTTGCTGTCGCGGGCCCATCACAATTGCCTCATGACCAAGCATCCGCGCTACGGCAGCATGACTGGCTGGCATCGCGATATCCGTTATTGGTCGTTCGAGCGAGAGGACCTCGTCTCGGTGTGGATGGCGCTCGGCGAGGAGACGAGCGACAACGGCGGGCTGTGGTTCGTGCCGCGCTCGCACGCGATGACCTTCGGCGAAGGGCAGTTCGATGCGGCAAAATTCTTCCGTCTCGATCGCGCGGGCAATGCCGACATCGTGCGCGAGGGCTGGTCACCGCGGTTGGCGCCGGGCGATGCCGTGTTCTTCCATTCCAATGTCTTGCACTCGGCGGGGCAAAACAGCAGCGATGCCGTGAAGCTCTCGCTCGTCTACACCTATCACGGGCTGAGCAATGCGCCGAAGGCGGGGACGCGCTCGGCGTCGAAAGCGGAAGTGCCTCTGGCCGGCGGGGTCGCTAAGCCGGACTCGGTGTAGCGATTCAGCGTGCCCAGTGTCCCGGAGCCATGCGCCAGCCGCCGCCTGAGCGGACCCAACCGTGCGCGACCCAGTGGTAGCCAGGTCGGCCCGGGCCCCAAGAGCCCGCATGCCAAGCATACCGGCCGCCGACCCAGTCCCAGTAGCCGCCCAACCACACATAACCGGGCGCAGGCGGAGCGCCGTAGACCTCGACTTGCGGAGCGGGGGGCGCGACAGTGACCACGCCGCCAGCGTAATAACCGGGCGCAGGTGTCACCACGCAGCCGCCGACCAGTGCGCCGACAAGCAATAGGCAGCCCATGCCGGCCTTGAAACCTCGAACTGAACTCATGATCGCTCCACACTTAATATGGGTATTCTAATTAACGCACAGGCGATCGATCGGATGACGTGACCCCCGGCACATTGCGCGCAGAGAATCGTGGGTGCGAAAGCATACGCGATTTGCCATGATAGGGGTTCAGTGACGGACTCATCTACTTGAAAGCGATCTTGCGTGAGCTACTCTGCGGCGTGGCCGGCGCTGCGCTCTTGCTCGTGCCGTGGGCCCTCGCCGCCGGCGCTCACCTGCCGAAGACCACGTCCTCATCCGGGGGCGAGGACTCACTTCTCACCGGTCGCGGCGCTCTGCGCCAGATCGTGCAGACGCAGTGCGTGCTCGGCTGGAAGCAGCGTCACAATCCGGCGCCCTGCGAGCGTGTATCGCTGTACGATCCGAACGGAAGCGATGTCGGCTATGCGGTACTGCAGGCTCCGGGCGGAGGCGCGCATTATCTTCTGGTGCCGACTCAAACGATGACCGGTCTCGAAAGCGGCGAGCTCCTCGATCGCGATGCGCCGAATTACTTCGCCGAAGCGTGGCGGGCGCACGATCTGCTTGCGAAGGCCATAGGTCATACGGTGCCGCGCACGGACATCGGCCTCGTCGTCAACACGGAACGAACGCGCGCCTACGATCAATTCCACATTCACATCGAGTGCCTGAGGCAGGATGTCGCCGACGCACTACGGGCGGACTCGTCGAAAATCACCGATACCTGGGCGCCGCTGACGGTCGGGGGAACGACCTTTCAAGCCATGCGCATCGCGAGCGACTCGCTCGACGGAGCGAACTTGTACGAGTCGCTGGCCGCACTGAAGCCCGGTGTCGCGCAGCGTCTACGTGACTACACGCTCATCGCCGCGGGCGCGCAGTTCGTGTCCGGTCCCGGTTTCATCCTCCTCACGGGAACCGGTCCCACGGGTGAAATTCTGTTGGACTCGACTTGCGAGGCGGCCGGCGGCGGCGGTTGATTCGCACTGCGCCGGCGCGCCGTTGGTGCCGCCTCAGGCTTTGGGCTGCGCGAACAATTGGACCCAGAACAGGCCCCGCTTGGTGTGTCCCGCGGCATAGGCAATACCCATCTGCGCGAAACGCGGATCCATGATGTTCTCGCAGTGTCCGGGACTGTCCAGCCATCCTTGTACCACCTCGTCCGCGGTGCGCGGCCCGAACGCGATGTTCTCGCCGACGAGCTTCTCGCGATAGCCCACGGCGCGCACGCGGTCCGCGGGTGAGTGCCCGGCCAGGTCCTCGTGTTCGAAGTAGTTGTGCTCGGCCATGTCGGTGGCATGCCCGTACGCCACGCTGTCGAGCGTGCGGTCGAGCGTCAACGGCGGCGCGGGGGCGAATGCGCGGTTGCCGCAGTGCCTCGGCTGCGACCGCGCCTCGTTCACCAGCTCGAGGGTGCGCGCGGCGAGACGCGGCGCTTCCTGGCTCGACGGGACCAGATACTTGTATCCGAGCACGAGCCAGCTGTCGGTGCCGCGACGGTACATGCCGACGTCGCGCATGTCGCGGTTGGTCACCGTCAGGCAGCTCGAGCTGCGCAGTTGCTGCAGCATCGCCGAGTCGCTGCCCGTGATGTGCAGGCCTGCCACTTTCTCGGACTGATAGCCGCTGCTCTCGGTGGCGTCGCCGAGCGTGCGCCCGCCGGCCCACTCGCGTGCCGCGCGATCGAGGAGCGCATCTTGCTCGAGCCTGCGCGCGGGCGGAAGAATTCCGCCGCACCCGCCCTCTCGCAACGTCTGCACGATGTGGATCGGATCGAGCGGCCGGCCTGCACTCGACCCGGCCGTCGCCGCGAGTGCGAGGACGCCGCCGATGCCGAGCGCGCCCAAGCGAGCGCCCGGTCCACGACGCGGATGTCGGATTTGCTGCTTTGGCATGGCTCCTACCTGATCTTGTGGCGGACGGTAGGTGAGAAAACGGGGTAGTGCCGTGTCGGATGACCGAACCCGGGCGGGAACCGGTCACAAAATCGGCAAATTCGGCGCCCTGACCTCGCGTTCAGGCAGCCAGGGCCTCGATCAGCTCGCAGGCGCGGCGCACGGCGCCGTCCGCGTCCATGCGCCCCGCATAGGCGCGGCAACGATGGTGCAGGTCCGAGTCATCCAGCAGCGCCGCCAGCGCCGCAACGGCGCCCGCCGCGCGATATCGCTGCTGCGCGATACTTCTGCCGAGGCCGAGCTGCTCGATCCGCCAGCCGTTATCGAACTGATCATGCGCGTTCGGGACCACGAGGTGGGGGATGCCGGCCTTGATCCCCTGCGCGAGCGTGCCGATGCCGCCGTGATACACGAGCGCCGCAGCGCGCGGCAGGGCGTCGCTGAACGGCACGTAACCGAAGGCCTGCACTCCCGCCGGCAGGCGTTGCGGCAACTGCTGCGGGAAATTCGTCACCAGCATGGCGCGCGCGTTTAAAGAGCGCACCGCCGCGATCGACTCGGCGAAAAAACGCTGTGATTGCGCGGCCGCGGAGCCGGGAGTGATCACGATGGGGGGCGGACCGGCCCGCAGGAATTCGTGCACGCCGCTCGGGGCCGCGCCCACACCGCCGCCATCCCACAGAGGAAAACCGACGAGATGCGTGTGCGGCGGCCAATCCGCCTGCGGCGGCGCGAACCAGTCCGGGAAGAAGCCGATGACGCTGTGGGGCGAGTGGATCCAACGGGCAAGCACACGCCGCACGGGAGCGAGGCCGACCGACGCACGGAACTCATTCAGCGGCCGTTCGAGGAGCCGATCGATGGCCGCCCAATCGATGAAACGAAACAGGGCTCGCTTGAACCACAGCGGGTGAGCCGCCGAGATGCGCACATTGCCGAACATCCCGCTGTCGATGAGGCTGCGAATGACGGTCGGCTGCAGATGGATCGTGGCGGTGGGCACGCGCAGCCGCTCCTGCGCGACGCGTGCGCCCAAGGAGATTCCCGACGCCGCGACCACCGTATCGGCATCCGCGTGCGCCTCGATATGCCGATACACCGTCTCGATCGAGGGCAGGATCACGCGACGCGCGACCACTGCGAATCCCCGGCGCGCGTGCCATAGATCCGGATCGGCGAGCGCGCTTTCGACGTCCGCAAGACTGCCCACCGGCAAGAACCCCAACCCCTGCGCCTCGATCGCGGATTGAAAATAGGGATTGGTGAGCAGGGTTGCGCGGTGTCCGCGGGCTTTGAGCGCCAGCCCCAAGCCGATGAACGGGTGCACGTCGCCGGCACTGCCGAGCGTCGGCAATAATACGTTGAGGCGCCTTTGCGGCAGGCAAGCGTCGTCATGTGAGCGAGTTTAGCGAGTTCGCGCGCCGGCGAACTCAACCACGGCATCCGCCAGGACGTCGAGCGAATCGAGAACGCGGGCCTGGCTCGCGAGTTGCAGAGAGATCAACGAGAGCTCGCTGCAGGCAATGAGCGAGATATCGCATTCGTCCGCAAGCTCGGCGCCGATTTCGGCGAGCCGGCGTGCCGCCGTCGCGTCGGTCTCACCGCGCTTGACGCCGCGTATCAACGCCATCAGCTCATCTTGCCGACGAGGAAATACGCCCTCGAGGCCCCGCGCGGCGAGCTCGCGCGCATAGACTCCGACGCGGAGCACGGCGCTGGACGCCAACAGGCCGACGCGCGCCGCGGTACCCGCCTCTGCAATCCGTGTGACCGAGAGCTTCACCATCTGCAGCAGCGGAATCGACACAGCCGCTTGGATCTGCTCGGCATAGTGATGCGCGGTGTTGCAGGGCATCGCCAGCGCCTCCGCACCCGCGCTCTGCAGGTTGCGCGCGATACGCAGGATTTCCGGCAACGGATCGTCCCCCGTAGCTTCGATCAGATGCGCGATACGCGAGGGGATTTTCGGATTGCTCTCGACGAGCAGATGCACGTGGTCCGCGTCGTCTTCGGCGCGAGTGCGCGCGGTCACCCGCCGCATCAGCTCGACCGTCGCCTCGGGCCCCATGCCGCCGATGATCCCCACCACACGATGCTGGCTCACACGGGTGGCCGGGTCGGATAGCGGAAATCTGCCACGTAGCCGAACAAGCCGACGCTGCCGCCGGTGTGGATGAAGACGACGTTGTCGCCTTTTTTAAAGCGTCCCTTGCGCGCGAGATCGATGAGTCCGGCCATCGCTTTGCCCGAATACACGGGATCGAGCAGAATTCCCTCGAGGCGAGCCAGCGTCTCGATGGCCTCGATCGAGCCGGGAGTGGAGACGCCATAGCCGGGCCCGACATAGTCGCAATCGGCAACCACGTCATCGCGCGCGACCGCACCTGCGATTCCGCACAGATCGGCGGTGGCACAGGCAAGATCGAAGACGCTCTTTTCCTGCCGTTCGCGCGGCGCTCTGACGCCGATCCCCAACAGCGGCACGCCGGAGCGGCTGCCCGCCAATCCGACGATCATGCCGGCCTGCGTTCCCGCACTGCCCGTTGCGTGCACCACATGATCGATCTTGAGTCCGAGGTCGTTCGCCTGGGTGATGAGCTCAAGTGCCGCATTCACATAGCCGAGCGCGCCGGTCGCATTGGAGCCGCCGCCCGGAATCACGTAGGGGCGGCGCCCCTGAGCGCGCATGCGCGCCGCGGTTTTTTCCAGCTCACCGTTCATGTCGGGGTTCGGCCCGCAATGCTCGACGGTGGCGCCGTGCAAGTGATCCAGGAGCACGTTGCCGCTCTCGGTGTAGAAGCGCTCGGTGTTCCCCGTGCGGTCCTCGAGCAACAGATGACACGCGAGTCCGAGCTTGGCTGCACCTGCGGCCGTCTGACGCGCGTGATTCGACTGCGTGGCGCCCTGGGTCAGCACGATGTCGGCATCGCGCTCGCGCGCTTGCGCGAGCAGAAATTCCAGCTTGCGAGTCTTGTTGCCGCCGCTCGAGAGACCGGTGCAATCGTCGCGCTTGATCCACACTTCGGGACCACCCAGCGCACGGGTCAGCCGCGGCAGATATTCGAGCGGCGTGGGTAGATGTGCCAGCCGAATGCGGGCAAAACGTCCGAGGTTCAACGGGCTACCTCGCTCGGGATGCTTCCAGCGCCGCAAGCGCCGGCGTGTGCCAGCCGCTGCGGCGTCCCCAGTAATAAAACAGGAGTGCCATCACGGCAACGCATGCTTGGTCCCAACCGTAGCTCAAGTAGCCTCGTCCGCCAAATTCCCGGCTGCCGACGAAGGATAGCGCGGCCAGAAGCACGAAGTAGGCCATCATCCACCAAGCCCCCGCAAGGTGCCGTGCAAAATCACGCCAGCCGATTTTCGCTTGCCCGTAAAGATACAAAGGCAGCGGCACAAGCAACAGCAGCATGATCTGTCCGGTGTGCGGCCAGCGCGCCCAGTACAGCATCAGGGTGGCGAACATGAAGGCCGCGGGGGATAGAACCTCGATGCCGGGAATGCGCAGCGGGCGCGCGAGACCGGGGGCCGTGCGCCGCAAGACGCCGACGCTCACCGGCACGATCAGGTACGTGATGATGGTGGCGACCGAGATCACTTCGGCGAGCGTGCCCCAGCCTCGAAAGAAGAAGAGAAAAGTAAACGACACGAGCAAGTTGAGCCACATCGCGGGCCGGGGTATGCCGAAGATCGGGTGGACCCGTCCCAAGAAGGCGGGCAACGTGCCGCTGCGCTCCATCGCGTAAATCATTCGCGCCGTGGTCGCCGTGTAGGTGGTTCCCGTTCCGCTCGGGCTCACGAAAGCGTCCGCGTACAAGAGCAGAGCCAGCCAATTCAAGTTCAATGCGAGAGCGAGCTGTGCGAACGGGGAGCTGTACTCCAACGCCCCCCAGCCCTCGCCCAGGTGCTCGGGAGCGACCGAGCCCAGGAACGCGACCTGCAACAACAGGTACACCGCCGTGCTCAGCACCAACGAGCCGAAGATGGCAATGGGGATGCTGCGGCCCGGGTGGCGCGCCTCGCCCGCGAGATTTACGGGACTTTGAAAGCCGTTGTAGCTGAACACGATGCCGCTGGTGGCGACCGCCGTGAGAATGGAGGCAAGATCCGTGACGTGCTGGCCGCCGTGGATGCCGATCCGGAAATTTCCCCGGTGAAAGCCTGAGCACATCAGCGCGATGGCCGTGGCGGCGGGCACGATGAGCTTGAAGAACGTGATGGCGCTGTTCGTGCCCGCGAACACCTTCACGCTCCAGAAATTCACCAGAAAGTAGATCACCACCAGCACCGCGCAGATTGCGAGCCCGGGCAACGTGAGCTCGCCGTGACCGTTCGGCGCATGCATATAGAGGTGCTGGGCCCAGCTCCACGGCCAGGAGCTCATGTACTGCACGGAGGCTTCCGCCTCCACCGGAATGACCGATACCACGGCGATCCACGCCGCGAACCCCGCCACGAGGCCCACCAGTGCTCCGTGCGAGTAATGTCCGAAACGTACCGCCCCGCCGGATTCCGGCAACATCGCGCCGAGCTCGGCGTAGTTGACGGCGACGAACATGATCACCACCGCACCGATGATCCAGGCGTATACGGCCCCGGGTCCCGCGAGCTGCGCCGCGCGCCACGCGCCGAACAGCCAACCCGAGCCGATGATCGACCCGAGGCCTGTGAACATCAACGCGATGGTGCCGACTTCTCGGCGAATCGCTCGTTCGTTCGACATCCCTTGAAGTCTCCTAGGAGCGGGCTATTTTTTCATTCGAGGTCGAGCAGCAACGCGTCGCGGACCGCCGCCGGCAGCGGCGCATTCGTATGGCGGTAATTCTCGTGGTCGACACCGACACTCAACGAGCCGCCGCCCTTTGCCGCCTCGATCATGGAGGGCGAGAGCTCAAAGCGCAGGAAGTGGACGGCGGAAGTCTTTTCAGCGTTCTCGCGCTCGAGGTCCTCATCCGCGATCGCAAACACACGCTCCATCTCGCTCACGCGCACCCAGCAGCGATCCTCGACGCCGATCAGCTTCGCGAGCGCGACCTGGCGCACCGCGGCGTCCGGAAACTCGAGCAGCAGCGTCGCCTTCCAGTCGCTGCCGTCCGGGATCAGCGGATTGTAGGCGTCGAGCTCGTCCTGGATACCGGCGGCCTCGAAGATGCGCTCCGCCCGCAGCATCTCGAGCACCTGATAGCGAATGGTCGCCCGGTCCTCGAACAGCCAGGTCATGTTGGGGCCGACTTGCACGGTGCGCAGCTGCTTGTGGGCGATGATCTCGGCGCGCAAGCGCGGCCGCTCGACTGCATATTGTTCCAGCGTCATCAAGTCCTGACGTGCCAGCTTTTGCATGCGATCCTCTTACAGGCCGTAGGCCATTCTGAGCAAAGTCAGCGGATGGAGGGGCGCGGATTCTCGGGTCAGGCCGCTCTCGATCTGGTGGCCCGCCATCGGGCAATCGCTCGAATAGAAGTCCGCGCCGCTCGACTCGACGCGCTGGATCACGGGCTTGGCGATTTTCATCGACGTCGCGCGAAACTCCCGCTTGACTCCGTACGTGCCGTCGTGGCCGGAGCATCGCTCGATGGGCTCGACGGTGGTCTCGGGAATGAGCTGCAGGATGTCACGGGTTTTCAGGCCGAGATTCTGCACCCGCAGGTGGCATGCGACATGATAGGAAATCTTGCCCAGCGACCGCTTGAAATCCGTGCGCAAGGCGCCGGCCTTGTGACGCAGGGCGAGATACTCGAACGGATCGAAAATATTGTCCCTTACCAAGGCGACGGCAGGGTCGTCGGGGAACATCAAGGGCAGCTCCTGCTTGAACATGAGCACGCAGGAGGGAATCGGCGCGACGATGTCGTACCCCCTATCGATCATGGCGACCAGCTGCGGCACGTTCTTGCTCTTCAAGTCCGCGACCGCTTGCAGATCGCCGAGCTCGAATTTCGGCATACCGCAGCAGCGCTCCTTCTCGGCGAGCGCGATTTCGATGCCGTTGTGCCGGAAAATTGCCGCGAGGTCGAGCCCGATCTCGGGCTCGTTGCGGTTGATATAGCACGTCGCGAAGAGGGCAACCTTGCCGCGCGTGCCACCGGCAGGCTGCGCCACCGGCAGAGAGCCAGTCTGCTTGCGCAGTCGCTTACGCAGCGTGCGGGAGCGATATTCGGGTATCGGCGCGTCGGCGGCCACGCCGAGCGCGGCGTCGAGGAGCTTGCGCCCGATGGCGCTATGGTTGACGGCGTTCACCACCTGCGCGACCACGGGGATCCCCGCGATGTTGCCGACGGTGTCGGTCGAGCTCAGCACCTTGTCACGAAACTTGAGGTCGCCCTCGCGGTTCTTTACCGCCTTGGCACGCAGCATGAGATGCGGAAAGTCGACGTTCCAGGGATGCGGCGGCACGTACGGACACTTGGTCATGTAGCACATGTCGCACAGATAGCAATGCTCGACGACCTTCGCGTAGTCCTTCTTGTCCACGCCGTCGAGCTCGCCGGTCTTCGATTCGTCGATCAGATCGAAGAGGGTGGGGAACGAGTTACATAGATTGAAGCAGCGGCGGCAGCCGTGGCAGATGTCGAAAATGCGATCGAGCTCTTTCTCGAGCGCGGCATGGTCATAGAACTCCGGATCCTGCCAGGCCAGTGCGTGACGCGTCGGAGCCTCGAGACTGCCCTCGCGGCCTGATTTTCCTTCGGACACTTTTCGATCTCCAATAAAGCAGCGGGCTCCTTAAGGGAGCCCGCTAGCGTTGCAACCGCCTCATGGCGGCCGCACCCGCATCCTACCGAGTACGGGTTGGCCTGGCGCGACCCGGTTTAGAGGTTGTCCAGCGCCTTCTGAAAGCGGTTGGCGTGCGAGCGTTCGGCTTTCGCCAGAGTCTCGAACCAATCCGCGATCTCGCTGAAACCCTCTTCGCGGGCGCTCTTCGCCATGCCCGGGTACATATCGGTGTACTCGTGCGTCTCGCCGGCGATCGCCGCCTTCAGATTGTTGGAGGTTGCACCGATCGGCAATCCGGTGGCCGGATCGCCCACCGCCTCGAGGTATTCGAGGTGGCCGTGCGCATGGCCGGTCTCGCCTTCGGCCGTGGAGCGGAACACTGCGGACACGTCATTGAAACCCTCGACGTCCGCTTTGGCCGCAAAGTACAGATAGCGCCGATTGGCTTGCGATTCGCCCGCAAAAGCGTCCTTGAGATTCTTTTCCGTCTTGCTGCCTTTTAGATTCACGATTAGCTCCTTCCGATGAAATGCTCGGAAATCTGATTACACTCCGAAACCTCGCGGGACGGTAGACCGCGAGGTTGGCCTAAGTCAAATTGGCGGTCTCTATCGGCTGCATTGGCGCCATCTATCAGAGCGCTGCTAGAAGGCGGCAGGATCGCAAGGCGGCAGGCGCGCGAGGGTAAGAGGATCCGGCTTTCCCCCGAAGTATTTGTCGAGGGCGCGGACGAAGGGTGCCGGATCCCCGCCATTATCGCGGTAGGCGCGTGCGAACAGCGTCATGCAGGAACGAAATTTCAGATCATCCGGGGGCCCTAGAATCTCCCCGATCGAGCGCTCGGCGATGGCATTCACGAGCTCGGTGACGAGCGTCAGGCGGGGGCCGAGAACGGGGTGTTGGGCATACGCACGCGCCTCTTCCAGGGAGCCGATGGCAAAGTGCTCGGCCGTCGCGCTTCGACCCAAGCCCTTGATTTGCGGAAAAATAAACCACATCCAATGCGAGGTCTTGCGGCCGCGCCGCAGCTCATCGAGGACCTGCCCGAATACCGGTTCCTGTGCTTCGAGGTAGCGTTCCAACACGCCGCATCCTAACGCCGCATCGAGGCGAGACCGGTCGATAGGATGGGTAGTTCGCCCGGGAGCAGGACGACTTGGGGATCGCGTCCCTACCTGGCCGGTCTCACGCCGATGCAGCGTTTCCAGCTTAGGCGAATCGTTCCGGATTCAGTGTCGGACAGATTGCCGCAAGTCGTGTCGTCTTTTGCTGACGCGCTCGTCACTCACCCCGGCGGCCGGGCCAGGATCTCAGTCAGGCGTGGTGGTGATGATGATGGTGGGAATGATGAGCGTGATGATGGTGCCGATGATGCGGCGAGTCCGCCAGCGAGACGTTTGCGAGAAGAACCAACGCGACCGTGAGGCCGACAAACTTACCCATGACTCGATCCCCTGAGCTTGACGAATGGATACGCGGGGGTTGCAAATGCCGACCTGCGCGCCGGACAAGAATAGCGGGCGAGGCGCGAAAATGCGCGATTACTTGAGAGTTTCGGCGTGTGCAGCCGCGAGCGCCGACAGAGCTCGGAGGATGACGCCCTGCCCCCAGGCCGAGGGCTCCGTCGGGCAGTGACGGTAGGTCTTGATGTCCCAACTGGGCAATACGTCGGCGGTCACACCGGTATAGGTGCCATCTTTCGCCAGGGCACGGTGACAGGCGCCCAAGGCCCGCTCCGTCACCTGGGAGGGCAGTGCAAGGCCGCGTGCCGCAGGATGCAGCGCGGCCGCGACATAAAACGCCGCGGTGGAGGTCTCGGACTCGGCGTCGGGGTCATCGAGCACGGCGCGCCAATTGCCATCGGACTCCTGGGTCTCTGCCAAGCGCTGCAAGACCAGCGCGGCGAGATCAGCCACTTCGGCGCAGCCTACCCCTTCCAGCAGACGCACCAAGTCGAGCAGGCCCAGCACGGCCCACCCCAAGCCGCGGCTCCAAGCCACCTGGTTGTTGCGCTTGTGGGTCGGATCGAACCACTGCGCCCATCCGGTCTCACAGCGCAGCACGTGCATGCACTCGATCGCCAGCCGAATTGCCTTTTCCGCCCAGCGAGGGTCGCCTGACCAGCGAGCCGCCATCGCGTAGGTCGCCGGCAGATGGTAGACCGCGTCGATGCACACGCCGAAACGGAAAAATGGGCGATGGGGCTCGAGTGCCGGGATGCAGCCGTACGCGTGGGGCAGCCCCTCCAAGCGTTCGAGCACGCGCTCAGCCGCCGTCGTCGGCAGATCACCGTCCATCACCAGTTGAATCAGCGTCGCGCCCGGCGCAAGCGCATCATCGAAATTCGGCGGGCAGCGGTCATGCCAGCGCCGGCAAATTGCCAACACGTGTTCGCGATAGCCGCCGCCGGGGGGCGCCCACGCGTGCGCTGCCATCAATCCGTCGATGGCGATGACATCGCCCCAATACCAGCAATGAAAGCGCCAATCGGTCGTGCGCGCCGCGGCGCTGACGCAACCGAGATTCCCAGCGCTCGACGGATGCATGAGTGTGCCCCTGAATAGTCAAGCCGCCGGCCGCGGGTGCAGCGCCCCGCTTGCGCTGCACCCGCCGGCCCATCGTCGATCAGAGACTTCAGAATTTCTGTCCGAATTTGACTCCGAACTGCATCGGCCTGACCGGGTAGACATGGGCATTGAGCAAGCAATAGTGTAGACGAGGTCGTTGCATTCCGAATTCTTGCCGAGCTCGCCGCTGCTTATTGAAGAGATTGTCGATGTATCCCTCGAGATGCCAGTTGTCCATGCCGGTCCCGGCCGACAGATCGAAGGTCGTGAACGACGGGGTGTCGCCCGCATAAAAGCGCGTCGATTCGAGACTGTAGGTGGTGGAGCTCTGGTGATTGACGACTCCCCTGCACATAACTCTTGTAAGGTGCCGACATCGAACGCATATCGGGCGGTGGCGTTCGTCTTCACCTTGGGCGTTCCCGGCAATTGCGTGCCCGGATAGGCATCGACGAGGGCAGGCGTGCACGTGCTCTGCTCCACCCCCTGTGTTGTGGGCTCGCAGAAAACCGACGTAGTCTCCATGCGCCAAAGGCCCGTAGCCGCAGCGGACACGATCAAGATGCTCCGTGGCGGCCCACTCCAGCGCCGATTCGATACCCTCCACCCGGGCATTTCCGGCATTGACGATGGACGTGATGCCGTACTGGCCTTGCACCGCGGTTTGCACGTTGAACCATTTCTCGTAGAAAACCGCGCCGTTTGCGCGCAGGCGGTGTTCGAACCAGTCGGTTTTCCAGCCGAGCTCGAAATTGGTGAGCGTGTCCGCACCGTAAGCGCTCGCCGTCGGCAGACGGTTGTTGCCGCCGGGTCGAAATCCGGTGGACCACGTGAAGTAGGCCATGTGGGACGGCGTGATTTGATACTGCAGACTGACCTTGTGCGTCTCGCCGTGCTCGACCACTTTCTTGTTGGTGTTGTTGCACGGCTGGAGGCCTCCCGTGTAGACCCCGGGGGTGGTCACGATCGGATTGCCTTGCGGCAGACACAGCGCCTCGCCGCTGTGTGTGGAATAGCCGTTGTCATTGAAGCCGAAAAAGCCATCCAAGGTGTTGTTGACCCAGAACTCGCGGATGCCCCCGATCACCTTGAATTGGTCCGTGATGTCGAACGAGAGCTCGCTGAACGCCGCATAGTCGCGGTCGGTGCGCGTCATCTGGGACAGGTAGTAGACGTCTTGCTGTCCGGCGACTTCGTAGAACACGGGCAAATTGGGCATGTCGAATCCCGCGCGAATATTGTCGGACTGCCGCTGATAGAACACGCCCGCCGTCCCTTTCAAGCGGTAGTCCGCCGGCGAGGTGACCCGGAATTCATGACTCTGCTTCTCGTACTTGTCCGCGTTCTGCGTGTACTGCACGGGACGGTCGAGCAGATGCCCGTTGGCGTCGACGAATCGTGTATAGGCGTACGCATTGGCGATGGCCTGAGCGTCATAGGCAATCGAGTACTGCGAATAGTCCACCAGATTGTCGACCTGGCGCCAGAAATATCCGCCTGTATAGTTGATGTCCCAGTTGCTGATTTTGCCCTCGACCGTGAGCGCCGTTTGATACCAGTCGTCCTTGTTATAGGGACGGTAATAATCCGCGACATTCAAGTCGCCGAAATGCGGGTCGTAGGTGAAATCTCCCTGCTTTTCTGGTGCTGCCCGATGATCATCGGCGTGATCGGTCCATTGATCGTTCAGATCCACCTTGAGGGCCGCCCCGCCCGCCGGCCGTGTCCACCGGATTGAAATTCTTCTGCACGACATTGGCATTGTTGATGGTGACGGGGTCGTAATCGGGATATCCGTCCGGACCTCCCCGAGGGACCTCCCGCGACCGGGGTCCCGGTCGGCGAGTACCGCTGAAACGTGTCCTGGCGATAGACATTGTTGATGTAGCCGCCATCGTGCTCGTAGTAGCCCACGATGCGGATCGCGGCATGGTCGGCGAGCGGTATATTCACGAATCCTTCGAGTTCGCCGCCGCCGGCGCCGTCCTTCCACTTGTCGCCCTTCACGTCGTACCCGGCCGAAAAACCTGAAGGGTCCGGCGCGTTGGTGATGAGGCGCAAGGTGCCCGACAGGGAGCTGGCGCCGTACAACGTGCCCTGCGGTCCCGCCAGCGCCTCGATGCGCGCCATGTCGTAGATATGGATGTCGAGCGCGCCGGCGACGGTGGTGACGGGGACGTCGTCGAGATACAGGCCGCTCGAGGGCAGAAATCCGGCGTGCAGCGGTATGTTGCCGTTGCTGCTGGAGATGCCTCTGAAGAACAATGAGGTCTGGCCCGGGCCGTTGGAGCGATAGCTCAAGCTCGGCAGGAGCTTGGCGTAATCATCGAAGTCGCTTACTTGAAGCTGTTCGAGCTTCTCGCCGCTCAGCACCTGCAGGCTGATGGGCACTTTCTGCAGATCTTCCGAGCGCTTTTGGGCGGTAACCACGACCTCTTCGAGCGTCGTCGTATCGGATGTGTCGGCCGCATAGGCCAATCCGCTGCCGGACAGCATCGCCGAAGCCAGCGGCATGCTCACCCATTTGGCGCGCATGCGCGCCAGCTTCCTCTTTCGACTACGAGTCATTAATGCATCCCCTTACGTTTTATACCGACTCCCCCCTGTGTGTATGCCACAGTGCCGGCACTTTGAAAATAGTCTCACGAGGACAGACCAACTTCCTGGGACGTTTTCCGGGGGTATGTCCGGTCAGGACCGTACGTGGGGGTCCGACTCGAGCAGATCGCCCAACGAGCGCCGCAGCGGCTCGAGCCAGGGCTCATAGTGTCGCCACTGATCCAAGCCCTCTCGAAAGATCGGCTTGCGGACCTGTTGCGAGCTTGCAGTGCGCACCGCCCGGTCGTTCTCGTAGAAGCTCAAGGTGGCCGGCTCGAATGACAGGCCGCAGAAAGTGAGCAGGCGGCGTATTTCCCCGGCGGTATCGTTGACCAGATCTTCGTAGATGACGCGGTGAATCGCACCTGGGGCGACCCGATCGAAGTGCGCCATCAGATCCACGTAGTCGCGATAATATTGGGCGAGGTGCTCGAGGCTGTACGAGTATCGCTGCCCCTGGGCGAAATTCTGCTTAAAGGCCGAAAAACAGCAGGCCATGGGGTGGCGGCGCGCATCGATGATCTTTGCCTGCGGCAGGATCAGCCGGATGAGCCCGATATGAAGGAAGTTATTGGGCATCTTGTCGATGAAGAAGGGCTTGCCGGTTTTGCGCTGGATACGTGTCTGCGCGAGGTATCGCTCGCCGAGCGCGAGGCACTCCGCGGCACTCATCTGGGCCAGTACGCCGGGATAGATCGATTCTTCGTCCATCCGCTTGTCGCCGAGCTGGGTCGCCATGGCCATGATGTCGGGCAGCTCCATGGTGCCTTCCACGCTCGAGTGACTGGCCAATATCTGCTCGAGGAGCGTCGAGCCGGCGCGCGGCAGGCCGACGATGAAAATGGGGTCGGCCGCCGGCGCACCAAACCCTCGGCGCGCGGCAAAGAACTCCTGGGTGAACGTCGCCCTCGAGCGTTGCACCAAGGCCGTGTTTTGCGCCGGCTCCCATCCGACTCGAGCGCACCGCAGCTCGTTGCCTTTGACATAATGCTCGAACGACTCCGGAAAGCACTTCGAGTCCTCCAGAGCCTTGCCGATGGCGAAGTGAAAATGCACGCGATCCTCGTCCGTCAGTTCGGCGCTTTGCAAGTGTTCGCGCATTGCGTGCAGCTCGGCGTCCTCGAACCGAAACGTCTTCAGGTTGGCGAGGCTGTAATAGGCCTCGCCCAACGCCGGAGTCAGAGCAATGCAGCGGCGATAGGCGGCGATGCTGTCGGTCTGGCGGCCTGCCGACGCCAGAGCATGGCCATAGCTCATCCAGATCCGTGATTGATCGGGGTGCTTGCCAAGCACATCGGCGTAGATCTCCAGGGCTTCCTGGTATTCGCCGATGTTCGTGAGCACAACGGCTCGCAAATTGCGATAACCCGAGTTGCGTGGCTCGCTGGCCATCAGGAGGTCAACTTGTTGCAGGGCGGCAATCGATCGGTTCTGCCGATAGAGCGCCATGGCGTAGTTGTAGCGCGCGGCATTGAAACTCGGCGCGAGTTCCAGGCAGCGGGCCAGCAGATTTTCCGCGTCTTGATAACGGCGTAAACGGCCGGCCACTTCGGCGAACATCCTGATCGCGGCGACATCCGTGGGATAGCGCTTCAAGTGCTCGCGCAATTGCAATTCGGCCTGGCCAAGCTTGTTCTCGCACAACGCCTGCGCCGCCGTCATGAGCCGCGGGTCCTGGGTCGAGGCCTTGATATGCTGGGCGTAGGCCGTGTCCGCACCCTGCGAGTCGCCGTCTAAGACCAGCAAATCGCCGATTTCGCGCCAGGCGTCCGGCATGCCGGGCCGCAGTGCGACCGCCCGGCGCAGGGCCGCGAGTGCATCCGCGCGGCGATCGACCGCGGCCAGGGTGATTCCCATCTCGTAATGGGCGGCAGCCCAGTTGGGCTGCGCGGCGGCAAGAGGCTGCAAAGTCTCCAGCGCGGCGCCGGCATCGCCCGCCGCGCGGCGAGCGACGCCCAAGAGCAATGTCGCCATCGGATGCCCGG
Source organism: uncultured Gammaproteobacteria bacterium (assembly GCA_963755935.1). Classification (GTDB taxonomy): domain Bacteria; phylum Pseudomonadota; class Gammaproteobacteria; order Steroidobacterales; family Steroidobacteraceae; genus Bog-1198. Next base: position 134,030 of record CAVWME010000018.1, on the reverse strand, counting down.
GTACCGCCTTGAGGATTTCGCCGGCCTGCTCCGCCGCGAGGACCGGATCGTTTCTGAGCAGCCGGGTGGTCTGTTCCAGGGCTGCCGCGAGCGTCCCCGTTTGTTCAGCGGCAGGAGCCATTCAGTACCTCGGTGCTTCGGGGTGGCACGCTCTTATAATCCGGTCGGGAGCGATGAAATGTCAAAGCGGCAGAGAGGGGATGGAACGCTATGTTGCGCAGAAGATTCCTGAAACAACTGGCGGCGGCGGGCGCGGCCTCCGGCTGGCAATGGACCCACGCGGGGCAGCCGCGTGCTCCGCGAGTGGGCGTGGTGGGCGCAGGCATCGTGGGCGCTTCTGTCACCTATCATCTGTCCCGAGCCGGGGCGCGGGTCACGCTATTCGAGAAGGCCCAGCCGGCAAGCGGTGCAACGCAAAACTCTTTCGCCTGGTTGAACGCGTTCGTCGCCGAGCCAGACTACCGCGCGCTCCGCCTGCAAAGCCTGATGGCCTATCACGATCTGGACAGGCGCCTGCGGCTGGGCATCATCTGGGGTGGCTATGCCAACTGGGCGAGCAGTCCTTCTGAGGTTCGCTCCCTCGAGGAGAGTGCCGCGCAGATGGACGGGACGCCCTATGCCGTGCGTCGTATCGATATGGCGCAATTGCTGGCGATGACGCCGTCGCTGGTGCCCGGGACGGTGACGGAGGCCTTTTTCTCGCGCATCGACGGACAGCTGAATCCCGTCGAGGCGACGCGCCGGTTTCTCGAGGCGGCCCAGCGGCACGGCAGCCTCGTCAGGCTGCAATGCGAGGTGCAGGGACTCGAGGTCGCGCACGGTGTGCTGACGGGGGTGAGAACGGCAACGGACCGCGTGCCGCTCGACCATCTGGTCGTCGCCGCCGGCGTGGATACGCCGAGCGTCTTGGCCCAGGCTGGCTTTCCCTTAAAGCTCCGTCATGCGCCCGGCATTCTCGCCCACAGCCGCCCGACGGCCATCGTGACGCCCATCATTTTCGATGCGCCGGGACATCTGTCCTTCAAGCAGATGGCCGACGGCAGCATCGTCGGCACCGATTCACCCGAGCCTCCGGATATCCCGGCCCACCGCGAAATTCGCGATCACGCGATGGCCTTTCCGGACGAGGGTCTACAAGCGATGCACGGCAACCGTATTCTCGCGAAGATCGCAGACGTGCTGCCCGCGGCGCGCGGCGTCGCACTGGAACGGTTGACCCTCGGATTTCGGCCGATGCCTCTCGATGAGCTTCCCGTCGTGGGGGCGGTTCCCGATGTGGCCAATTTGTACGTGGTCGTGACCCACAGCGGCGTCACGCTCGCGCCGATCCTCGGCCGATACGTGACCCAAGAAGTCATGAGCGGATCGCGGCTCGAGGCCCTCGCGCCCTTCAGGCCGGAGCGCTTCGCCGGGAAGCTGGCACGCACGGCCCGCGGGGCGCTGATCGCGACCGCGTAGCGTGGCCTCGCCCGGCGCTCCTCAGGGCCCTTTGTGCGCGAGTTGCTGGTCGTACGCCGCCCATGCCCGATCGATCACATAGGCGTGGATGTCGTCAGCGTCGGATGCGGTGAGCGCCGGCGTTGCCGGGGTCGCCGCCGCCACGCCGAACGCCAGCATGCCTTGTGCGCGATGAGAGCCGCCGAGCACGATGGCGTTCCAGTCGCGATGGGCCTCAGGCGGCATGTAGCGCAGGTCCGGAATCCCCCCGTTCACGATCCAGCGGCCGCTGCCCTCGAGCCGCGGCGAGTGGCAACCGGTGCAGTTGCGACTATCGGCGAGCTCCGCGCCTCGCTGCACCGCCTCCTTCGAGTGGGTCTGCTGCGGCGGCCGGGGTACCTCGGGTGCCGTGACGTGGGGATAGGGGAATGGCATGGTTGCTCCGAGCTTGAATGCAAGGAGCCGGGACGGGCCGTATTTCGACTCGGACGTCGCCATCATGGAGGCGGGCGCAAAGAGGCGGAAAATCGACCCCCAGCCGATCGGCACGATCACGTATTGCTCGCCTTGAACGCGGAACGTCACGGGCACCGCATTGATGACGGAGCCAGTTCGGACGGACCAGAGCTTGCGGCCGGAGTCGGCGGCGTAGGCGGCGAACTCGCCCGTTCCCTCGCCCTGAAAGACGAGATTTCCGGCGGTCGATAACACGCCGCTGTTCACAATGATCGGGTGCTCGATGCTCCAGCGCGCCGCCTGCCGCAACGGATCCCAGGCGAGCAGGCGGCCGACCATGGGCAGGGCTCCGGGAGCGGTACCGTTGCGCCGGCGATCCATGATCGGCACGTAGGTGAGCTGGGTGACCGGGTCATAGCTCATGGGCCACCAGTTGCGCACGCCGAAGCAGCCTCCGCCGGGGCAGTCCTCCACGCCGGCGACGACCACACCCGGATAATCCATCCGCTCGGTACCCGAGGCGCCGGCGGGAATGAGCTGTTCCTGTCGCACCAGCGGCTTCTGGCTGATCAACTCGCCGGTGCCTGCATCGAGGATATAGAAGGTGCCGTTGCGGGCTGCGGTCATCGCAACGTGCCGGGCTCGGCCGCCGATCGCGAGGTCGGCAAGTGCGATGTGAAAGTTCTCGGTCTGACGGAGCGGCGTGCTCGTCTGGTAATGCCAGACGTACTCGCCCGTGTCGGCATTCACCGCGACGATGCTGCCCGAGAACAACTTGGCGCCCTTGGCCGAGTCTTGTCCGGCGGTGCCCTCGTCGCGGAACGACTTGGAGGTGCCGAAGAGCAGAAGTCCCGTCGCCGCGTCGAAAGTGATGGGCTCCCAGACGGTGCCTCCGCCTTGTTTCCAGGCATCGGGTCCAACCCAAGTCTTGGCCGCCATCTCGAGCGCCTTGCTCTCGAATCCGCGGGCGGGGTCGCCGGGAACCGTCCAGAACCGCCACAGCTCCTTGCCGGTTTCGGCATCGAAAGCCGCCAGCGATCCGCGGATCTGCTCGTCCGCTCCGCTGTAGCCGATAAAGACCTTGCCGCGGGCCACCCGCGGGGCGCCGGTCACGCCGCTCTGTCGCGGGTCACACACCGGGCTCGACCACCGCTCGGTTCCGGTCGCGGCATCGATTGCCACGAGCCGGCCGTCGCCCGTGCCGACGAAGACCTTGCCCGCCCACACCGCGACACCGCGGTTGGTGCGGGCGTTGGACGAGTTATCGATGCTCTCATCGAGCCGGACATGCGGATCGAAGGTCCAGATGATTTTCCCGCTGCGTGCCTCGATGGCGTAGACGACGGAGCGCGGTGCGCTCAAGTAGATGACGCCATCGACCACCACCGGCTCCGCCGCCAAACCCATGGGCTCATCGAGCTCCGTCACCCAGGCGAGCCCGAGCTTGGCGACGTTCTCGGCAGTGATCTGCCGCAGCGGGCTGAATTGCTGCTGCGAAAAGCTTCCGCCCTTCACCAACCAGTCATCGCCGCTCGTCTCAGCCGCGACGCGCGCATCGGTGACATTGCCCGCGGGGTCGTGCGCATGAGAGCGGGACCCGGACACAACGAGCAGGGCAGCGACGCACAGAAGCGGCGGAGTTCGGCGAGTTTTCATGAGCATCCCCGAGGGTCAGATCGCATGCTAAGGTCGCAGTATGCTCGAGGCAACCGTATCCGCTCCCGCCTTCGCGGCGTTCGTTTTCGCGAGCCTCGTTCTGGCCGTGACGCCGGGACCGGGCGTGATCTACCTGGTGACACGGACGCTCAGTCGCGGACGCAAGGCGGGGCTCGCGTCGATCGGCGGGATCGCGCTCGGCGATCTCGGTAATGCGGTCGCCGCCTCCATGGGTCTCGCCGCCGTGCTCAGCGCCAGCGCCACGGCGTTTGTCGCAGTCAAGCTGGCGGGCGCGGGCTACCTCATATTTCTGGGAATAAAGGCGCTAAGCGCGCCGCGGACGGCGCCCGTAGCGCCACCGATCAAGCTGCTGCGTCCGTTTCGAGACGGTTTTTGGGTGGCTCTGCTGAATCCCAAGACGGCGCTTTTTTTCGCGGCCCTCGTGCCGCAGTTCATCGATCCGCATCGGCCCTACCTCGCACAGAGCTTGATATTCGGCGGTGTGTTCGTCGCGATCGCGATGTGCACGGACACGCTGTACGTCTTGGCCGCCGCCGCCCTCGCACCCGCGATCAGCTCGCGCTCGTCCTACGGCAAGTACATAAGTGGCGTTACCTTCATCGGCCTGGGTATCTACGCCGCGTTGGCAAGCCCACGGTCATCGAAATAGAGCGCGTCAGTGGCCATAAAAGAGAACGGCCTCGATCTCGAGGCCGTTCGGAGCGTCGCCGCCGCGCTTGCGCGGTCGGACTCGAGCGGTGCGGTGAGCGCTTTACGATGCAGCGGCTTTCGCCACGCCGTTCACCTTCACGGCGTTAGCCGCCAAGAGGTCCATCAAATCCGGCGAGAGCGCATCGTATGGCTCGAGTTTGAGCTCTTTGAGGCGTGCGCGAATCGCCTTCATGTCTTCCGGCTTGGTGCCGGTCTCGATGACCGATGAGACGAACGCCGCAAACCCCGGCGGCGCCCAACCGCTCTTGTCGAAACGCTCGGCATGCACGAAGGTCAGGCCGTTGAAGGCATGTTTCGCGTTGTTGATCGGCCCGTGCATGTGCACGCCGCACGCCGTGCAGGCGTTGCGCTGAATGGTCTTGGTGGGATCCACGACCTTCAGCTTATGACCGTTGGCGACCACCTTGACCTTCGGGGTCGGCACAACCGCGATCATCGAGAAAAGCGTGCCCGCCGGTCTCCAGCACTGTGAGCAGCCACAGACATGGTTGAACAGCACGTCGCCCTCGATGGACACCTTCACGGGATCGGTGGTGCACTTGCACGTCAATGTACCGCCGGCAAAACCGGGCGTGCCGGCCTTGACGCCGTTGTCGACGGCAGGATGAATCTTCACAGTCATGTTGAGCTCCTCATTGGTTTAATAAATCACCACGCTGCGGATCGACTCGCCTTTGTGCATCAAGTCGAAGGCATCGTTGATTTTCTCGAGCGGCATCGTATGCGTAATCAAATCGTCGATATTGATCTTCTCATCCATGTACCAGTCCACGATCCCCGGCACCTCCGTGCGGCCGCGCACGCCGCCGAAAGCCGATCCCTTCCACACGCGCCCGGTCACCAGCTGAAACGGCCGCGTCTGAATGGTCTTGCCGGCGCCCGCGACGCCGATGATGACCGAAACGCCCCAGCCGCGGTGACAGCACTCGAGCGCCTGGCGCATGATGTCGACGTTGCCGATGCACTCGAAGCTGTAGTCCGCGCCGCCGTCCGTGAGGGCGACGAGGTGCGCGACGAGGTCGCCTTCGACTTCCTTGGGGTTCACGAAGTGCGTCATGCCGAATTTCTCGGCGAGCGCCTTGCGCCGCGGGTTGATGTCGACGCCGATGATCTTGTTGGCGCCGACGAGATGCGCGCCCTGGATCACATTGAGGCCGATGCCGCCCAGGCCGAACACCACCACGTTGGCGCCCGGCTCGACCTTCGCGGTTTTCACCACGGCGCCGACGCCGGTCGTCACTCCGCAGCCGATATAGCAAACCTTGTCGAACGGCGCATCCTCGCGGATCTTCGCCACCGCGATCTCGGGCATCACGGTGAAATTGGAGAACGTCGAGCATCCCATGTAGTGATGGATCATGTCCTTGCCGATGTGAAAGCGGCTGGTGCCGTCCGGCATGAGGCCCTTGCCCTGGGTCGCGCGGATCGGGGTGCAGAGATTGGTCTTCTGCGACATGCACGACTTGCACTGGCGACATTCCGGGCGTGTAGAGCGGAATGACGTGGTCGCCTTTCTTCACGGTGGTGACGCCGGGCCCGACGTCGACAACGATGCCGGCGCCCTCGTGGCCGAAAATCACCGGAAACAATCCTTCCGGATCCGCGCCCGAGCGCGTGAACTCATCGGTATGGCAAACGCCGGTCGCCTTGAGCTCGACCAGCACTTCGCCGGCCTTCGGGCCCGTCGAGATCCACTGTGACGATCTCCAGCGGCTTGCCGGCGGCGTAACAAATTGCAGCTTTGGTTTTCATAGTTCTTGATCCTTTCAACTCACTGACATGTTACGTTGCCGCTGACCCGCGCACCGCCGGCGGACGGCCGCAGCATAGCGTCGCACAACTCTGAGGGCCGGTTATCGAATCGCAAGTCCCGCAGGCCGATGTGCAAATTGCATGCCGAAAGACCGGCGCGCTGCTCGGCGCGACCGACGCCGCGACGCGCGAGAGGGAAATCCGCGCTCACGCGGCCGTGTGCGCGCGGCCTCGCGCAGATGTCTACCGAGCTCGGCCGAGTGACAAAGTGCCCCGCGATCCATCGGACCGTAGCAGTTTCGGTACAAACGCTTCGCCGCGGCGCGTCGCACGTGACGTCGGCGATTACCGGAGGTGCACGCGCGCATCGCGTCGGGTGCGGACATCGCATAGCCTCATGAACGGCGCACTCCTCCGGATCAGTGTAACGGGCGTGGCACACTTCGTAATGCGATGCAATATCGCTGCGCCGCGGCACGCGCGCTAACTCATTGATTTTTATATGACTGATGCGCTCGTCGACGATATATTCTTGCAATGCCCTCGGATGGCATAAGCATTGCTATTCCAAAGCCATCCAAGGCGGTGCGTCGCTGACTTGGGAGCCTGGTGGCGACGGTTTGCGACCAGACAAAATACAACCATATCGCAAGGAGGGAGTTTTGCAGGCAACGACATCAACCCAACAGTTCCGCTTTTTTCCGCAGGCACCCAGGAAAAAAACCTGTGCGCGCCGATTTCGTGCGGCGGCAAAACGCTCAGACCCAAGCAGGAGAATTGAGATGAAATGGCTCACAGCAAAAAGTCGAGTCAAAGTTTTACGCCGTCGCAGCGCTGGTTACGACTTGTGGTGCAGCTCTCGCGGCGACGGATACGGAACAATTCCAACGCTTCAACGACCCCAATCAGTGGGGCGCCCCCGCGGGCAATCTGAACTTAACCCGCTATAGCTCGCTGCAAGGACATCAACGCCGGCAACGTGAAGAGTCTGCAGATGGTGTGGTCGCAGTCGAGCGGCACGCTGCGCGGTCATGAAGGCCAACCGCTGGTCATCGAGGATGTCGGCGGCAAGCCGATGATGTTCATGGAGAGCGGCTGGCCGAACATCGTGCAGGCGCTCGATCTGACCGATCCGGATCATCCGGTGCAGGTGTGGAGCTACACGAAGACCAGCGGCCGCGATGAATCGGCGGTGCCGCGCGCATGTTGCGACACGGTCAACCGAGGATTGTCCTATGCCGACGGCAAGCTCGTGTTCGGCACGCTTGGACGGCTACGTGATCGCACTCGATGCGGCAACCGGCAAGCAGGACTGGGTGGTCAAGAGCGCCTATCCCGAGCACGGCGAGACCATCACGCCGGCGCCGATCATCGCCGCCGACAAGGTGTTCATCGGATTCGGCGGCGACGAGTTCGCGGCGCGCGGCGCGGTCACGGCCTACAACCTCGCCGACGGCAAGGTGGCGTGGCATTGCTACTCCACCGGCAGCGACAAGGATGTGTGCCTGACGCCGAAGACCAATAAGAAGCATCCGGAGTACGGCAAGGCCGGCAAGGATCTCGGCATCAGCACGTATCCCGGCGATGAGTGGAAGCGCGGCGGCGGCGCGGCGTGGGGCTGGTATGCCTACGATCCGGATCTGCACCTGGTGTACTACGGCACCGGCAACCCGGGCCTGTGGTCGCCGCAGTATCGCTGCGCCGAGCCGATCACGCAGGAGAACTGCAACAGCGGCAAGTTCGACAACAAGTGGTCGATGAGCATCTTCGCCCGCAACGTCGATACCGGCGAAGCGGAGTGGGTCTATCAGATGACGCCGTTCGACCAGTGGGACTATGACGGCATCAACGAGGTCGTCCTGGTCGACATGAACGTCGACGGCAAGATGCACAAGTCGCTGGTGCACTTCGATCGCAACGGCTTCGCCTATGTGCTCGATCGCACGGACGGCACGCTGCTGCGCGCCAACAAGTACGTCACCGACGAACTGGGCCGAGAAGGTCGACATGAAGACCGGCCGTCCGGTCAAGGTGCCGGAGCATTCGCCGTTGAAGGTGGGCGGCAACACGCAGGCCTGCCCGTCGGCGATGGGCGGCAAGGACCAGCAACCGGTGGCGGTCGATCCGAACGATCCTGAGAATTTCTATGTGCCGACCAACAACTGGTGCATGGAAGATGAACCGCAGGCGCGCTCGCATACGCAGCAAGGCACGGTGTACGTGTTCGCCAACGTGTACATGTATCCGGAGAAGCCGGGCGTGACCGGCAAGTTCAAGAAGTTCAACGTCGTGACGGGCAAGACCGAGTGGGAAATTCCCGATCAATATCCGAACTGGGGCGGCGCGTCTGGTGACCGGCGGCGGTCTGGCGTTCTACGGCAGCCTGGGCGGCGATTTCCGCGCCGTTGATCGCTCGACGGGCAAGATGCTCTGGTCGCGCAAGCTGGGCTCGGGCATCATCGGCAACCCGATCACCTATTCGGTGAAGGGCAAGCAATACGTGTCGGTGTGGTCGGGCATCGGCGGCTGGATCGGCCTGCCGGTGACGGCGGGTCTCGATCTGAGCGACAAGTTCGGCGCCATCGGTGCGACGGCCATGACCAAGGCGGCCGGTCTCAATCACATCCCGCAGGGCGGCACGCTGTACACCTTCAGGATCGGCGATTCGACGCCGGATAGCCCGACGGCAGCGGACGGGGAAACTAGCCGGACGTGATTTCGAGTCGAGTGGAAACAGATTGCCCGGTGCCGCAAGGCACCGGGCTTTTTTATGTATGCTAGTCCATGCGTACGGCGGCCTCGGTTGCAACCTTCGCGCTCGTGGGAGTCTGGTCAGAAGGCTGGCGGCGTCGCGACGACGGTCGAGGAGATGGACATGAAATACAAGACCGCGCACTTGTCTGACGCGTTGCATGCGCTGGCAGCTGTGTGCGCGGCAACGCGGCGCACGCTGCGCCGCGCGACGCTGAGTCGCTCACCGTGTGCGCGGATCCCGGCAACATGCCGCTGTCGAACCACAAGGGCGAAGGATTCGAGAACAAGATCGCGCAGGTCGTCGGCAAAGCGCTCGGCACCGGCGTGCAGTATTACTGGCGCCCCTCGATCGAGCGCGGCCTCATGCGCACCACCTTGAGCGAGGGCAATTGCGATCTGTGGATGGACATGGCGTCGGACACCGAAGGCGCGGTGGTGCTGCCGAACCGCTGTATCGCTCGACCTTCGTGCTCGCGTATCGCAACGACAAGGGCATCGACATCAAGAGTCTCGACGATCCGCGCTCAAGAGTCTGCGCGTCGGCGTGTTCCAGGTCTCGGCCATCCGCGAGGCGCTGTCCGAGCACGGCGTCGTCAACAACACGGTGATCCATTATCTCAGTCACAACGCCGACGAGCAGGCGGACAATCAGCCCTCCTATCAGGTGCAGCAAGTGATCGACGGCACGCTCGACGTCGCCGCGGTGTGGGGACCGATGGCGGGCTACTACAAGACCATGCTGCACGCGCCGCTGGTCATCAAGCCCGTCAACTTGATGAAGAACGAGGTGCCGATGGAATTCGACATGACGCTCGCCGTCCCGCGCGGACGCCCGGACATCAAGGCGGCCGTCGAGGGCGCGCTCGAGCAACACAAGGACGAGGTGCAACAGATTCTCGTCGACTTCGGCGTGCCGCTGGTCAAATGCGACGAATGCCTGGTATCCGGCGATCTGCCCTCGCACGGGCCGTACAGCCGAGCCGACAGCCGCCGCGCGACAAAGCGGCAGACCGACGCGAAGCATCGCGCGCGCATGGCCGATCTGAAGAAATGGCTGGCCGCAGGGCGCGAATCCGGACAACGAACTTGGCGATGCCGTCGTCGCCGACGACATCGATCGCGTGCGCTATCTGCTCGCGCACGGCGCCCATCCGGATGCGCGCGACGGCGAGGGCTACACGGCGTTGATCAATGCCACGCGCTTCGGCTTCGTCGACGTGGCGGCCTACCTCGCCGAACACAAGGCCGACGTCAATCTGGGCGACCGCAACCACTGGACGCCGCTCATGTATGCGGCCTGGGAGCGACAAGCCCGAATTGGTGGCCATGCTGATGCAGCACGGCGCCAAGATCGACGTCGTATCGACAACGACGGGCTCACGCCGCTCGCCATCGCCGCGCAGAACGGCAAGATCAAGGCCGCGGAAGCGCTCGTCGCCGCCGGCGCGGATGTCAATGCGCCGGTCGCCAAAGGCGGCTACACGCCGCTGATGCTCGCGGCGATTTCGGGCTCGACCGATCTCGCCGCCGCGCTCATCGCGTCATGGCGCCAAGGTCAATGCCGTCAATCCGGGCGGCGTCACGGCGCTGATGATCGCCGCGGCCAACAATCACCCACGCGTCGCCGAGCTGCTGCTCAAATCCGGCGCGGACGTCAATGCGCGCAGCGAGGACGGGCGCACGGCGCTCGGCATCGCGCAGGCGAACAATGATGACGGCTGGTGCGAGCTGCTGCAGGAGGCGGCGCAGAAAGGCGCCGCTTCTGCGGGCTGAAGTCGAGCCGGCTGCGGAGCCGTCAGCGTGCGTAGGCACCGTCTGACGCGGGAAAGCGCACGGCGCCTCTGCGCCGCTCGCCGGCGGTCACCGCAGATTTCGCTTTGTCGATAATCAAGGAGAATTCGAGTGAGAAGAGCTTCATCGATCCTCGGCGTTTTCGCCGGCTTCGCCGCCTTGGGCACGCTCGCCGCGCTCGGGCTGGTTCGCGCCGCCGCTGCCGCCCGCGGCCGGCACCGACTACACCAAGGTTACGCCCGTCGACCTCGTCAAGCAGACGCCCAAAGGCAAATCAAAGATCCCTACAAGGACACGCAGGCGGACATCGTCGCGCAGGGCGAGACCCTGTTCCGCAGCTACAGCTGCAGCGGCTGTCACGGCGGAACGGGCGGCGGCGGCATGTGCCCGCCGCTGACCAACGACACCTGGGTCTATGGCGGCGATGACGACACGTTGTTCCGGCTGGTCACGCTCGGCAGCGATGAGTTGCAGAAGGCTGGCTATTCGCGTATCGGCCGCGAGAACGTGGTGGGTCCGATGCCGCCCTTCGGCGCCATCATCAAGAACGCGGATGACCTGTTCAAAATCATCGCCTTCATCCGCGCTCATTACGACGGCGATCCCGCCTACAAATACGGGACGCCGAAAATCCGTAGGGTTATGTCAGCGGGGTGCTCCGCGGCCACAGCCCGGGCACTGCACTTTTGCTGCGGTGCGTATTGCCTGTTTAAGTGAAACGGCACAGGCTTCGCATGGGCGGCTGGGGAGCGCAGCGTTGCAGAACTGCAACATTGCACCGATAGACATCGACAACGGTGCAGCGAACAGGGACGCGTCTCGTTCGAAAGGGGGATCTCTTGAGAAACGAAAGTCTGGTGACCAGCCATGCCTCGCGCATCATCCACGTAGTCGAAAGCGGCCTGCAGCCGGCGGGAATCGAGCCGCTGGTGACCCGCTCGTGGCACCGGTGCCTGCGGGAATACGGCATCGAGCCCTCCGCTCCGCGGCAGAACACCATGCTCAACCCGCAGTCCGTCAAGCAGCTGCAAGAGGGCTTGGGGCAATTGCTGCCGGTGGCGCGCGCCGAGATGGAGAGCCTGTACGAGCAGATCGCCGGCTCCGGCTTTGCGGTCATTCTCGCCGATACCCAAGGCGCGGTGCTCAGCACCATCACCGATCCGGCGCTGCAGCGCGAGTTTCGCCATGCCGGATTGTCCTTGGGTGCGCTCTGGGACGAGCGTCACGAGGGCACCAACGGCATCGGCACCTGCCTCGCCGAGGCCGGGCCCGTGACGGTGCACCGAGAAGAGCATTTCCGCGGCTATAACCTCACGTTATCGTGTTCCGCCGCGCCGATTCTCGATCCGCACGGCGGTATCCTCGCGGTTCTCGATGCCTCGACCGCGAACTCGAGCGACAGCCGGCTGATCCAGCGTCACACCATGGCGCTCGTCAACATGTCCGCGCATCTCATTTCGCGCTGGAATTTCCTGAACGAATACCGCCACGCGTGGATCCTGCGCTTTCACAGCCGGCCGGAGTTCGTCGGCCTGCTGCATGAGGCGCTGATGGCGATCGACGACGAGGGCAACATCCTCGCCGTCAATGAAAGCGCGCTGGTGCAGCTCGGCTGCTCCAACTCGCCGCTCTCTCGTCGGGGAGCCGATCGGCAAGTATTTCCAGTTCAACTTTGCCGCGCTCGAACAACGCGCGAGATTCGAGCCGAGCGCGATCTGGCCGGTGCGCGATCTCGCGCACGGCCGGCGCTTCTTCGCGATCGCGCGCGAGCCTGCGCGCGCCGCTGATCATGCACAGGTCTCGCTGCCGAACGCGCACGGCCAAGCCGCCGAGGCGCCGATCGAGCGCGAGCACGTGGGGGAAGATTCGCAGATGCGCAAGAATCTCGCCTGCGGCCGCCAGCTGTTCGCCAAGCAAGTGCCGATCTTGCTGCATGGTGCGACGGGCACCGGCAAGGAAGCATTTGCCAAGAGCCTGCACCGCGCCAGCCTTTGGTCCGACAAGCCGTTCGTTACGGTAAATTGCGCCGCGATCCCCGAAAGTCTCATCGAGAGCGAGCTCTTCGGCTATACCCGCGGCGCCTTTACCGGCGCGGCAAAGGAAGGACGGGTCGGCAAAATCCTGCAATCGAACGGCGGCACGCTGTTCCTGGATGAGATCGGCGACATGCCGCTGATGCTGCAGACGCGGCTGCTGCGCGTGATCGAGGAGCGCGAGGTCGTGCCGCTCGGCAGCGATCAGGCGATTCCCGTCAACTTGCACGTGATCAGCGCGACCCATCGCGACGTACTGCACATGATCCAGAACGGCGAGTTTCGCGAGGATCTGTACTACCGGCTGAACGGCGTCACGCTGCACCTGCCGCTGCTGCGCGACCGCGGCGACAAGGCGGATTTGATCCGCACGCTGCTGCGCGAGGAGAACGCGGGTCAGGACTGCATCAAAATCGACGAAGACGCGTTCCGCAAGCTCATGCACTACTCGTGGCCCGGCAATATCCGGCAACTGAGAAATGTGCTGCGAACCGCCGCGGCCCTGTGCCGCGACGGCATCATCCGAGCATCGAACTTGCCGCAGGAAATCCTCGACACCGAGCCCCGGCCGGCGCCACTGACGGCCGCCAACACCGAGCCGGCGGCGGCGGAGAGCTCGCCCTCGGCGGCGCTGCGCGAGGCGGAATGCGCCGCGCTGTTACGCGAGCTCGAGCGCATGCGCTGGAACATCAGCCGCACGGCGCAGACCCTCGGCATCAGCCGCAATACGCTCTATCGCAAGATCCATAAGCATCGCATTCTGCTCGAACACTAGTATTCGATGACCGAGCGGACGATCCTGCCCTCGTGCACGAGGTCGAATGCTTTGTTGATCTTTTCGAGCGGCAATACTTTGCTGATCAACGGATCGATCCTGATCTCGCCTTTGAGATAGCGCTGCACGTAGGCGGGGAACTGCGACCGGCCCTTGACGCCGCCGAAGATGGAGCCGCGCCAGACGCGGCCGCCCAAGAGCTGAGCCGGGCGCGTTGCAATCTCCTGACCCGCGCCGGCAACGCCGATGATGATCGACTCGCCCCATGCCCGGCAGCACTCGAGCGCCGCGCGCATGACGTGCACGTTGCCGACGCACTCGAACGAGTAATCCACACCGACTTGCGTCATCTCGATGATGATTTCCTGGATGGGCCGGGCGAAATCCTTCGGATTGACATAGTCCGTCGCGCCGAGCGACTTCGCGAGAGCCCATTTAGCGGGATTCAAGTCGACCGCGATGATTCGCGACGCCCGCGCGAGTACGGCGCCTTGCACGACTGATAAGCCAACACCGCCCATCCCGAAGACGGCGACGCTTGCTCCGGGCGTCACTCGCGCCGTGTTGAGTACAGCGCCGACGCCTGCAGTGACGACCCCGCCGAACAGACACACCTTGTTGAGCGGCGCGGAAGACTCGATTTTCGCGAGCGCGATCTCGGGCAGCACGGTGTGCTCGGAGAAGGTGCTCGTGCCCATGTAGTGCCACACGGGCTTCCCCTTGAAGGAAAAGCGCGAAGTTCCATCAGGCATCACGCCTCGTGCCTGTGTCGCCAGCAGCCGCTGGCATTGATTGGTTTTGCCGGAGAGACAAGCCGCGCATTCGCCGCATTCGGGGGTGTAGAGCGGGATGACGTGATCGCCGGGATGCAGGCTCTTCACGCCCGCGCCGATTTTCTCCACGATGCCGGCACCCTCGTGCCCCAGGATCGCGGGAAACAGGCCATCCGGGTCCGCTCCTGAGAGGGTGAAGGCGTCGGTTTGAGACACGCTCGTCGCGATCATGCGGATCAGTACCTCGCCGGCCTCGGGACCCGAGAGGTCGACGCTTTCGACTCGCAAAGGGCTACCCGCCTCCCAGGCAACAGCCGCTCTCGTTTTCATCCGCTCGAGCTCCGCGCATGCGCCATCGCGTGATGAGGTCAAGCAGCTTGCGTGCCAGAGATGCCTCGGCCGCGCGACCTGTCGAGCGTTGCCGCGTGCGTGCACTCATTTCGCACGCCAAGGCACGCGGTTCGCGACGCCCGGGACGGGAATCTCACCTGGCTGCAAGACAGTTGGCCGCCCCGGGCCGGGCCGCTGTATCTAATCCAACACAGAGTGCGACAAAACTGGCCCTGCCTCGGGACAGTCGCGGGCGCGTCACACCCGATCGTGGCGAAACCACCGATTTGCGCGGACGCCACAACTGCGGCAACGCCCGGCGTACGGGCGGCCGGCGGGTGAATTCCTGGCAGATCTTGCTTTCTTGAGGCCGGCACGCTGCGCCCGCACCGGCGCTCCCGTCGGCGCGCGCCCCGGGAAAGGTACCCGCGTGGCGTGATTGGTACAGCTCTTGCAAGAGTTCCCGGCGGGCTGGAATTCCGCGGTCGACGGATCCGCGACGTTAAGAATGAACCGAAACTCGTAACGGAGGGAGTTGTTGTATGAAAGCTAGAATCAAGTGTGCGATCGCTATCGGCGCCGCCTGCTGGCTGGGTCCATTGACACAGGCGGTGGCCGGAGTCGATGTCGAAGCCGGCGATTGGAAAATAGACTTCTCCGGCAACATCAACGCATTTTATGTGGATGCGAATTGCGACCATGATCTGAGCACGCAAACCGCGGTCACGGGCGGCCTTGCGTGTACCGGCGATAACTCGGCCTCCGTGCGCAACGGACTGCTGCCGACGGCTTTCGTGTTCAGCGTGAGCACTCGTCAGGACAATATCGACATCAGCGCGACCATTGGTCTGTATCCCGGGATCAACAGCTCCGCGGCACAGGGCGTCAATGGCGCCGGCTTGCCCGCGGCTCTGCAGACGCCCGGCATCGATGCTCGTCAGGAATTCCTGACCTTCGGTGATGCGAGCTGGGGTACGTTTAAGCTAGGTCGCGACATCGGTTTGTTCGGCCAAGACGCCATCCTCGACGACATGACGTTGCTCGGTGTGGGCACCGCCGGCGGCAATGCGGCGCCCGGCAACACGAGCCTCGGTCGCATCGGACTCGGTTACATCTATACCGACTGGGAACCGCAGATCACCTACACCACGCCGAACTTCATGGGGTTCACCGCGTCGGTCGGGGCATTCCAGCCGCTGGATAATGGCAATTACACCACCCATGGCTCGCCCCAGTGGCAAGCGCAACTGGCCTATAAATGGGGCGACCCGAAGACTGATCCGCTCACCGGCAAGGTCTGGCTCGACGTCGTCACTCAACAGTCAAGGGCTCCCACCAATTGTCCGGCGGTCACCTACCCGAATGTCCCTTTCTGCGTATCCGAGAACAATTTACTCGGGATTGACAACAACGAGCATGGCACCGCGGTCGACGGCGGCGTCAAGATCGACGTGGCAGGATTCGAGGGCGTCGTGTACGGCTACTACGGCAAGGGTGTCGGCACCACGGGCCTGTATATCCTCGCGGTCTCGGCAGGCGGCGAGGAGCGCGAATCCAACGGCGGGTATGCACAATTGACCTATAAGATCGATCGCTTGAAGATTGGCGCGAGCTACGGTATCTCGCAGCTCAAGCTCGCAGGCGACGAGCAGCTCTACGGCACCAACGGCGTTCTCGTGAGCGACCTCGTGAGCAAGAACGAGTCGGGCGTGTTCGGGCTGTACTACAACCTCACCAAGAGCCTGACGCTCGTGGGCGAGTTCATCGACACGGAGTCGAAGGCGTGGAATGGCAACGAGGCGCATGAGAAGGACGTCGCTCTCGGCGCCATTCTGTTCTTCTGATTTGAAACGGGGCCAGGGACGGCCCCGTGCGATTGGAGTAAACTCGCGGCATGAAAAGAGCCGCAGCCGCGATCGCATTTCGTCGCGCGTGGGCCGCCGCTTGCGGCGCGGTTCTGCTCGTTGCCGCGGGCGCCGCGCTCGCGGACGATCAACAACCCTCGGGCGCGATGTGGGATTTCCTGCGCGCCAAATATTATGGTGACAGGCCCATGGGGTTGGTCGATGAGACTTACATGAGTCTCGAGGTCCCGAGCAATACGCCCGATCCCGTCGCCACACCGCTCACATTGCACTTCGCCGACGACCCAGCCGCCCGAATCAAGCGCGTGCGCGTGTTCGTCGACAACAACCCATCACCTTTGGTGGCGACGTTCGAGTTCGGTGCCCCAGCGGTGACGCAGATCGACTTGCATCTGCGCATCGATCGGTTCACCTCCGTGCGCGCCGTGGCCGAGAAAGCCGATGGGGGACTCGAAATGCGCAGCGCCTGGGTGAAAGCGAGCGGTGGCTGCTCGGCTCCGCCGAGCGCAGCGGCGGGCGGAACGCTCGGCGAAATCCGCTTGCGACCCGGCGAGGATGCCAAGTCACTCCTGGTGAGCATCCGCCATCCGAACAGTTCCGGCTTTCAAATCGATCCGCGCACCGGCGACAACATTCCTGCGCACTACGTTTCGCACATTCGCATCGAGGCGGGCGGTCGGATACTGCTCGATGCGGAAACCGGCATCTCCGTGAGCGAGAATCCGACCTTGCGCATCGCCTTGGATCAAAGCCTGCCGGTCCCTGTAACGGTGGACGCCGTCGACTCGGTCACGCAGGCGCATTTCACCGCGAGCACCGGAAGCCCGCGCACGGCAGCGACGAAAGTCCCCGCGCCGGCGAATGGCCGGAACTGATCGAGCCGGGCTACTCCTGGCCGGGGCATTGCTGGCCGCGATCTTTCTCCTCAGCGGTGCGGGTGACGGCGATGTGCTCGCGGTCGACGCGCTTGCCCCCGGCCTGTATGTGCACCGCGGCGCGCAGTTGCCGCTCGATGCCCCCGGCCACGACGACATCGCCAATATCGGCTTTATCGTCGGCGACCGTTGCGTCGCCGTCATCGACACGGGCGGCTCCGTACGAATTGGGCGCGCGTTACGCGCCACCGTGCGGCGACACACATCCCTGCCCATTTGCTATGTGATCAACACCCACGTCCACGTCGATCACGTCCTCGGAGATTGGGCTTTCAAGGACGATCATCCGAGCTTCGTCGGCCATGCATCGCTCGCGCCGGCAATTGTCCGCAACCGGTCTTTTTTCGTGAAGGAATATGCGCAAGATCTCGATGCGCCGCCGGGGCCCGAGCAGGTGATCGGTCCGGATACGCTGGTGGAAGCCGAGCTCACGCTCGATCTCGGCAACAGACCCTTGACGCTGCACGCCTGGGCCACTGCACACACCGACTGCGACCTCACGGTGTACGACCAAAAGACCTCGACCTTGTGGACGGGTGATCTGTTATTCATCGAGCGCCTGCCCGCGCTCGATGGGAATCTCGTCGGCTGGATCGCCGCCATCGATCGGCTGGCGACGCAGCGCGTGCAGCTTGTAGTGCCAGGGCATGGTCCGGCCACGGCCCATCCCGGCGCGGCGTTCGCACATGAACGCAGCTATCTCGAGTCCTTGCTGCAGGAGGTACGACGCGAGTTGTCCGAAGGCAAGTCCATGCAGGACGCGATGCTGCATGTCGGCGCCGGCGACAAGTCCGGATGGCTCCTCTGGGACGAGGTGCACCCGCGCAACGTGGCGCGCGCCTACGAGGAGCTCCAATGGGAAAAGTGACCCGCCGTGCGTTTCTCGCCGCGAGTGCCGCCGCTACCACGGTCGCGCTCGCCAGGGGCGCGCGCGGTGCTGGCGGCGCGGCCCGGTCTGGCGCCGCCCGGATCCTCGTCGTGGGTGGCGGATTCGCTGGCGCCGCGTGCGCGCTCGACCTGCGCGTCCTGCAGCCTGCACTCGAGGTGCTGCTCGTCGATCCCGACGACCGCTATGTCACCTGTCCCATGAGCAACAGCGTCATCGCGGGATTGCGGACGATGAGCTCCATCACCGTGTCGCGTGCGGGGCTCGCGCGTGCCGGCGTGCGCGTCGTCCGCGATACGGTCGCCGCCGTCGATCCCGAGCGCCGGCAAGTGCGCCTTCGCAGCGGAGCGACGCTCGCTTACGACAGGCTGGTACTCGCCGCCGGCATCCGCTTCTTGTGGGGACATCCCGAAGGCTATTCCGAGATCGCGGCCGGGCAACTGCCGCACGCCTGGCAGGCGGGTGTGCAAACGCAGCTTCTCGCCGCGCAGCTTGCGGCCTTGCGGCCGGGGGGCGTGGTCGCCCTCAGTGTGCCCGCAGGTCCCATGCGCTGCCCGCCCGGACCCTTCGAGCGGGCGAGTCTCATGGCTGCATACCTTGCGCAGCGTGGATGCCGTGCGAAAGTCCTGATCTTCGACGCCAACAATCATTTTCCGCGGCAGGACGCTTTCAGCGCCGCGTGGCAGGCGCTCTATCCCGGCACCATCGAGTGGATCCCGGTGACCGAGGGCGGGGCGCTCGAGCGCGTAGATCCCGCACGGATGACTCTTTACAGCCCGCGCGGCGCGCAGCGCGCCGACGTCATCAACATCATTCCGCCGCAGGCGCCTGCCGCGATCGCCGTCGAGGCGGGGCTCGCCTCGGAACATGGATGGTGTCCCGTCGATCCTGCGACGTTCGAGTCGACACTCGTGCCCGGCGTGCACGTGATCGGCGATGCATGTATCGCCGATCCGATGCCGAAGGCCGCATCGGCGGCGCAGGCGCAGGCGCGGCAGTGTGCGCAAGCGCTTGCCGCTGCCTTCGATGGCGACGCCTCACCGCCGCGGGCGATGGAGAGCGTTTGCTATAGCCTGCTCGCGCCCGACCGGGCGCTATCCATTCACTCGCGTTTCGAGATGCGCGACGGCATGATCGAGTCATTGCCCGCCGCCCCAGAAGGGGTCACGGTGAGTGAGCCGGAGGAGGCGCGAAACGCCGCGTCGTGGTATCGGCGCATCGTCGCCGAGTCGTTCGGTCTCTGATCAGGCGCCGGGCCGGCCGGCCAGCTTGCGCCACGCCGCGCGGGCGCGCGCGATGCTCGCGTGCGGTTGGTCCAGGAAGAACTCGAGCGAGGTGCCGCTGGAAAAGCAATAACGCGTGCCGTCGTCCGGATTGACCCAGTTGAGGGAGCAATCGGTCTTGATGCGAGCACCCGCCGCGATACCGATGGGATCGAAGCCGTCGAACTCGCTTTTCATGGCAGTAGGCGGCACGACCGCCTTCCAGATGCCTTCCTCTCGCGAGGCTCCGGTCGCGGCGGAGCCTGGGTCCTGTGCGCTCGCGTGCGTGCAGACCCAGAACGACACCGCGATGAGAGCAGCGAAACGCTTGCATGCGCGCATGGCTCGATTATGCCTGGGTTTGACCTGAGGAGGCGACCGAGTATCATCGAACGCCGGGAGTTTTTCCCGATTGCGTACCGAATAAGACTGATGAAGGTCCGGACCAAGCGCGCATTGCAGTTCGCCTGTTACGCGATCCTTTGCTCCCTGGCCTTCGCCGGTGACGACGACGACGCGCCGAAACCCGGGGATGCTCCGCAAACGCCTGCCCTCGACGCCGAGCAGCAACGCGCCGTCAATCTCCAAGTGGCTCATCCCGTGGCGGCGACGGTGCCGGAGCGCACCACGGCGCTCGGTGTGGTGCTCGATGCCACGAGCCTCTTATCCGACGCGAGCGAGCAAACGGTCGCAGAGGCGCAGCAGCAGGCCGTGTCGGCGGAGGCCTCTCGATTGCGGGGTCTATACCAGGCGGGAGCCGGCCCCTCGCTCAAGATGCTCGAGACGGCGCAGGCCGAGGAAGCCAAGGCGCGCGCCGAGGCTCTGCTCGCGGGCGTGCGCTTCACGCAGCATTGGGGGCCGCTGGCGAAGGAATCGCCCGCGATACGGCAGCAGCGCCTGGATGCGGTGACCTCGGGACGAAGTTTGCTGGTGCGAGCCGATCTGCCGGGACAACACATCATCGGCGCCATGCCTTCGCGCGCGGTGCTCGATGTAGACGGCATCGAGGTGCCCGGCCACGTGCTCGGGCCGCTCACTCAGTTCAGCGACTCGCAGAGCGCGGGTCTTTTGCTGCAGATCGATCATCCGCCGCTCGGCCTCGCCGCCGGGGCGCGGATACCGCTATGGCTCTACGGCACGGAGCGCACCGGCATGCTGCTGCCGCGCGATGCGATTCTTTACGACCAGAACGGCGCATACGTCTACAAGCAAGTGGCCGCGCGCACGGCCGCGGAGAAGACACGCTATTTGCCCGTGAAGGTGACGCTGCTCATGCCCCACGGCGACGGCTGGCTGGTGCAAGGCGTCGACGATGACGACGAGATCGTCGTGCACGGCGTCGGGGTCCTATGGTCGCTCGAGGGCATCGGCGCGCGTGCCGCCGACGATGAGGACGAGGACTAGCCCCGAGCATGCTCGCCGCCATCGTCCGCGCCTCGCTCGGGCACCCGCGCATCGTGACCGCGCTCGCGTGTTTGATCGCCCTGCTGGGATTGGCGGCGCTGCTCCAAGCGCGCTTCGATGTGTTTCCGGATTTCGCGCCGCCGCACGTGCTGGTGCAGACCGAGGCGCCCGGCCTCGATGCGACCCAAGTCGAGGCTCTGGTCACGCGGCCGCTCGAGGATCTCCTCGCCGGCACCGAGAACGTGAAGACGGTGCGCTCGACCTCGAGCCAAGGCCTTTCCGCGATGCAAGTCGTCTTCGATCGCAGCGGAGATCCCTACCGGCAGCGCCAAGTGGTGACCGAGCGCCTCGCCGAGACCGCCGGCGTGCTGCCCGAGGGGACGGGCGCGCCGCTTCTCTCGCCGTTGAGCTCGTCGATGGAATACCTCGTGCATTTTGGGTACACCAGCGACCGGCTCTCGGCCGTGGAATTGCGCGACATCGTGCAATGGATCGTGAAGCCGCAAATTCTCGCCGTACCCGGCGTCGCGCAAGCACAGATCTTCGGCGGCGCCGTGCGCGAGCGCCAGATCGAAGTCGATCCGGTCAAGCTTGCTGCGGCGGGGCTCACGCTGGACGATGTGGTCGCGACCGCAAAACGTGCCACCACGCTCATCGGCGGCGGCTACCTGGAAACTCCAACCCAGCGTATCGTGATCCGCGCCGAGGCGCCCGGCGCGACCCTCGAGGCTCTCGGCAACGCCGTCGTCGGCACACATGCGGGTTTGCCTGTACGCCTCAAGGATGTCGCCCTGGTGCGCGACCGCGCCGAGCCGCGCTTCGGCGATGCGTTGATCGCCGGCAAGCCCGGAATTCTCATCGAGACCTCGACGCAGTTCGGCGCGAATACGCTCGATGTCACGCGCGCGCTCGAGGAGCGGCTCAACGCGCTCGCACCGTCGCTCGCCAAGCAGGGCGTCGAATATCATCCGGCGCTGCTGCGTCCGGCGAGTTTCATCGAGAGCGCGATCGAGAAGTTGCGCAACTCGCTCTTGATCGGCACTGTGCTCGTGGTGGCGCTGCTGCTGGTGACACTGCGCGACTGGCGAGGCGCGCTGGTGTCCTTCAGCGCCATCCCGCTCGCCCTGTTGACCACTGTCTGGATTCTGGAGGCCGTGGGCTTGTCCTTGAATACCATGACCCTGGGTGGCCTGGTGGTGGCGCTCGGGGTGGTGGTCGACGACGCCGTCATCGACGTGGAGAATATTTTGCGCCGCCGGCGCGTGTCGGGACCCGACGTCGATCTCGTCGCACTGTTCATCGGCGCATCGCTCGAAGTTCGGCGCCCGGTGTTCTACGCGACCGCCGCCGTGGCGGTCGCCTTCTTGCCCATCCTGATGATGTCGGGATTGCAGGGCGCATTCTTCCGGCCGCTGTCGATCGCGTTTTTGTTGGCGGTGGGACTGTCGCTCCTGGTCGCGATGAGCGCGACGCCGGCGATGAGCGTGCTCATCATGGCGCGGCATAGCCCCAAGCCCGAAGCGCGGTTCCTGAAAGTTTGCAAGCGCGGCCAGCTGCGCACCATCGCCTGGCTGCACCAACGTCCGCGCGTGCTCGTCGCCATCGTCGCCGCGACCGGCATCGCGGGGATCGTGTTCTTGCCGCTGCTGGGCGCGCGCCTCTTGCCGGATTTTCGCGAGAATTACCTGATCGCGCACGCCTCGTTGCGCGCCGGCATCTCGCTCACCGAGACCGCGCGGGTGGGCGAGCAGATCTCGAAAGGCCTCATCGCCATTCCCGGCGTCAAGAGCGTGGCCGAGCAGATCGGCCGTGCGGAGAACGGCCAGGACCCCGACGCGCCCAACAAGAGCGAGTTCGAGGTGCAGATCGATCCGAAATTGCGCAACGCCGCCGAGATCGATGCCGCCATCCGCGACGTGTTCGATGACTATCCGAATCAGCTCGTCGAGATCTACTCCGTGCTGGCGGAGCGAATCGGCGAGACCTTGTCGGGTGAATCGGCACCGTTCACCATCAGCGTGATCGGTTCCGATCTGGACGCCGACGACCGCGTCGGCGCCCAGATCGTGGAAGTGCTGCAGCATCTCCCAGGCAGCGGCAACGTGCGGTTGACCGTGCCGCCGCGCGAGGCCGAGCTGCACGTTGAGCTCCTCCCTTCGCAGCTGGCCGCCAACGGCTTGCAAGCGGCGGACGTGCTCGAGACTCTCAATGCGGCCTATCACGGCACGGTCGCGACGGAGCTCAAGCAGGCGGACCGGAGCGTTCCGGTGGCCGTGCGCATCGCCGGGAGCGGTGCCGATCCGCAGTCGGTCGGCGCCCTCTTGCTGCGCGGACGGGACGGCGCTGTGACGCGCCTGTCGGCGGTCGCCAAGATCACGACGGAGCTCTCGCGCAGCCTCGTCGATCACGAGGACGGCCTGCGCCGCCAGATCGTCGTGGCCACGCCGACGGGCGCCGATCAGGTCGGGTTCGCCCGAACGGCGCGGCGGGCGGTGGCCGAGAAGGTGGCGATGCCGCCCGGGGTTTACCTGCGCTATGGCGGCGCGGCCGAGGCCCAAGCGGCGGCGGCACGCGAACTCCTGATGCATTCCGCAGCGGCATTCGTGCTGATCGTGCTGTTGCTTGCGCTTGCGTTCGGATCCTCACGTCATGTGTTGCTGGTGCTGCTCGCATTGCCGAGCACCTTGATCGGCGGCGTGGCGGCGGTCGCCGTCACCGGCGGGACCCTCACGTTGGGGGCCATGGTGGGATTCGTCGCGCTGTTCGGCATGGCCGCCCGCAATACCATCCTACTGGTCTCGCATTACGACCACTTGGTGGCCGAGGAGCACGAGCCGTGGACGCTTGCGACCTCCATGCGGGGCGCGGAGGAGCGACTGACGCCGGTGCTGCTCACGGCCTTGCTGACGGCGCTCGCCCTGCTGCCGGTCGCGCTGCAGCTGCACCAGCCGGGTCACGAGATCGAGGGGCCCATGGCGGTTGTTATACTGGGGGGGCTGGTATCCTCTACGCTGGTGAGCCTGCTGCTGATACCCCCGCTGGCGGCTCGCTGGTTGCGGCCCTCGGCCGCGGCCGGCACCTAGGGGGATAACAATTAAGGAGAACGCATGAAAATAATCAATGCAATCGCACTCGCCACCGCCTTGTCGATTGCCTCGAGCCACGCTTATGCCGCCGCACCGTGGCTGCACGTGAGCCAGACGGTCGATATCCAGGCTTCCGCGGGTAAGGTCTGGGATGCAGCGAAGAATTTCGATCAGCTGAACACCTGGCTTCCGCCCGTCGCCAAGGACGAGATCGTCGAAGGTCAGAACAACACCGTGGGCGCAGTACGCCTCTTGACGCTGAAGGACGGCGGCACGGTCAAGGAGAAGCTCCTCGCGTACACCCCTTCCGCCCGCAGTTTCCGCTACGAGATCCTCGAGAGCGTATTGCCGGTCAGCCACTACACCTCGATATTCACGGTAAAATCCCGGGGTAAAGGCAAGTCGACGGTGACCTGGTCCGGCCGCTTCAAGCGCAAGAACGAGGCTGCCAACCCCGCCGACAACGAGAACGACAAGGCTGCAACGGACACGATCACGGGCGTCTATCAAGCGGGCCTGTCGACCTTGAAGAAGAACCTCGAGGGCCAATAACTCGATGGTGAGCGCTCTCGATTCCTTTCATCCCGCGGTCGCCTCGTGGTTCGCGAGGACCTTCGATGCGCCGACACCGGCACAGGCACAAGCGTGGCCGGCGATCCAGTCGGGACGCAACGTGCTGGTGGCCGCGCCGACGGGATCGGGCAAGACTTTCGCTGCGTTCCTCGCCGCGATGGATCAGCTCGTGCGGGAAGGGATCGAGGGCGCGTTGCCCGATGAGACGCGCGTCGTCTATGTCTCGCCACTGAAGGCGCTGTCGAACGATATTCAGCGCAATCTCGAGGCGCCGATCGCGGGGATCGGCGCGGAGCTCGCGGCGCTGGGGCTTCCCGAGGTGCCGATCCGCGCCATGGTGCGGACCGGCGACATGCCGCAAAGCGAGCGGGCGCGCATGCGCCGCACACCGCCGCACATTCTCGTCACCACGCCGGAGTCGCTTTACATCCTGCTCACGTCCGTCTCGGGACGAGAGATGCTCTCGACCTGCCGCAGCGTGATCATCGATGAGATTCACGCCATCGCCGGCAACAAGCGCGGTGCGCATCTCGCGCTGTCGCTCGAGCGCCTGGAATCGCTCGCCGGCCGCCCACTGACGCGTATCGGCTTGTCGGCGACGCAGAAGCCCATCGAGGAGGTGGCGCGTTTCCTGGTGGGTGCGAGTGCCGGCGCGCCGCGGGATTGCAGCATCGTCGATGCCGGTCACCTGCGACGGCGCGACCTTGCGCTCGAAGTGCCGCCCGCGCCGCTCGAGGCGGTCATGTCGGGTGAGGTGTGGAGTCAGGTCTACGACCGCCTCGCCGAGCTCGTCGGCGAGCATCGCACCACGCTCGTGTTCGTCAACACGCGCCGCCAGGCCGAGCGCGTCGCGCGCCATCTGTCGGAGCGGGTGGGCGAGGAGCATGTCGCCGCGCATCACGGCAGTCTTGCGCGCGAGCGGCGGCTGGATGCGGAGCAGCGCTTGAAGCGCGGCGAGCTCAAGGCGCTGGTGGCGACGGCCTCGCTCGAGCTCGGCATCGACATCGGCGATGTCGATCTCGTGTGCCAGATCGGCTCGACGCGCTCCATCAATGCCTTCCTGCAGCGTGTGGGACGCGCCGGACACTCCGTGGGAGGCGTCTCGAAGGGCCGGCTGTTTCCCGCTTCGCGCGATGAGCTGGTCGAATGCGCGGCGCTCATCGATGCCGTGCGGCGCGGCGAGCTCGACCGGCTGGAGGTGCCCGCGGGCTCGCTCGATGTTCTCACCCAGCAGATCACGGCGGAGGTATCGGCGCAGGAATGGCAGGAGGATGCCCTGTACGATCTGGTGCGCCGCGCGTATTGCTACCGGGAGCTCGCGCGCGCGGAGTTCGACGAATGCGTCGCGATGCTGGCCGAGGGCTTCAGCACACGCCGCGGGCGGCAGGGCGCGCTCATTCACCGCGACGCCGTCCACAAGATGCTGCGGGCGCGGCGCGGCGGCCGCCTCACGGCGATCACGTCGGGCGGCGCGATTCCCGACAACGCCGACTACCGCGTCATGCTCGAGCCCGAAGCGCAGCTCGTCGGCACGGTGAACGAGGACTTTGCCGTCGAGAGCCTGCAGGGCGATGTGTTCCAGCTGGGCAACACCTCGTATCGCATCCTGCGCGTCGAGCGCGGCACGGTGCGCGTCGAGGACGCGCACGGTCAGCCGCCGTCGATTCCTTTCTGGCTCGGCGAAGCGCCCGGGCGCAGCACTGAGCTTTCGCAGGCCGTGTCGCGCCTGCGCGCAGGAGATCCAGCAGCGTCTCGGCACGCACCCGGGCGCGGCAGTCGACTGGTTGACCGAGACGGTGAATGTCGTCGCCCGAAGCGGCCTTCCAGATCGTCGAGTATCTCGCGGCGGGACGGGCGGCGCTCGGCGCTCTGCCGACTCTCGATACCATTTTGTTCGAGCGCTTCTTCGACGAGTCCGGCGGAATGCAGCTCGTGATCCATTCCTGCTACGGCAGCCGCGTGAATCGGGCGTGGGGGCTCGCGCTGCGCAAGCGCTTCTGCCGCGCCTTCAACTTCGAGCTGCAGGCCGCGGCCACCGAGGATCACATCGTGCTCTCGCTCACGCAGGCGCATAGCTTCGAGCTCGGCGAGGTGGCCCGCTATCTGCAATCGGGCTCGGTGCGGCACATCCTGGTGCAGGCGCTGTGCGCGGCGCCGATGTTCGAAGTACGCTGGCGCTGGGACGCGGGCATCTCGCTCGCGTTGCCGCGGTTTCGCGGCGGCAAGAAGATTCCACCGCAAATTGCGCGCATGCAAGCGCAGGATCTGCTCGCATCGGTGTTTCCCGATCAGGTGGCGTGCGCCGAGAATTTGCCGGGCGAGATCGAGATTCCGGACCATCCGCTGGTTCGCCAGACCATTCGCGATTGCCTCGAGGATGCGATGGACATCCGCTCCTTCGAAGCGCTCCTGCGCGCGCTCGAGCGGGGCGAGGTGCAAGTGATCGCCCGCGACCTCACCGAGCCCTCACCGCTGGCACTCGAGGCGCTGAATGCGCGCCCCTATGCCTATCTCGACGATGCGCCGCTGGAGGAGCGCAGGACCCAGGCGGTGATGAGCCGGCGCTGGATCGATGCGGCATCCGCGGCGGATCTGGGCAAGCTCGACGCCGATGCGATCGCGCGCGTGCGCGGCGAAGCGTGGCCCGACGCGGCGACGCTCGACGAGCTGCATGACGCGCTGCTCTGGTTGACGTTCCTGACGCAGGAGGAAGCTCGCGGCACGCCGGCGTGGCCGCAGCTTCTGCGCGAGCTCGAGGCACAAGGCCGCATCGCGCAGCTCGCCGACGGCGCCGGGACGGCCGCTGTGGGTCGCGACCGAGCGGCGCGGACTGTTCGAGCCTCGCGTGCCCGCCTCGGATGAGGCGCTGCGTCGAGATCGTGCGCGGGCGGCTCGAGGGCGTGGGTCCCGCGAGCGCGCAGAGCATCGCGGACTCGATCGGATTGCCGGCCGGCGCCGGTTCTGAGCGCGCTCGCAGCCCTGCAGGGCGAGGGCTTCGCGATGCGCGGCTGGTTCACGCCGGGCGCGTGCGAGGAGGAGTGGTGCGAGCGGCGCCTGCTCGCGCGTATTCATCGCTATACCGTCAAGCGGCTGCGCGCCGAGATCGAGCCGGTCGCGGCCCGGGATTTCTTGCGGTTTCTGTTCGAGTGGCAGCGCGTGCTGCCCGATGCCCGCATGCAGGGCTCGGATGCCGTGGCGGCGGTGCTCGCGCAGCTCGAGGGTTACGAGGCCCCGGCGAGCGCCTGGGAGACCGACATCCTGCCCGCGCGCATCACCGAGTACGAGCCCGAATGGCTGGACGAGCACTGTCGCGCCGGCCGCTTCGTGTGGACCCGGCTCGAGCCGCGCGCCTTCGACCGCGATCGAGGCGCCTCGCCGGTACGCTCGACGCCCATCACGCTCCTGGCGAGGCGCAGCGTCAAAGCCTGGTCCGCTTTCACCGCGGGACATGATCCGGAGCGCTTGGGCTCGCGCGCCCGTGCCGTTCATGGATTACATCAAGAGCTCCGGCGCGTCCTTCTTCGACGAGATCGCCGAGCACGCCGGCATGCTGCCGGTCGAAGCCGAGGAGGCGCTCGCGGAGCTCGTTGCGCTCGGCATGGTGAACTCGGACAGCTTCGGCGGCCTGCGTGCGCTGCTCGTGCCGAGCAGTCAGCGCGGCCGAGCATCCGGCCGCGGCAGCCGGCGCAAACGCCACATGGCCTTGTTTGCGATGGCGGATGCCGGGCGCTGGGCGCTGGTGCGCCGGCCCGGGGCAGGGGACGGTCCCGACCAGGAATCGATCGAGCACGTCGTGCGCACCTTGCTGCGGCGCTGGGGCGTGATTTTCTGGCGCCTGCTGGCTCGCGAAGCGGCTTGGCTGCCGCCGTGGCGCGACATCGTGATGTGCTGCCGGCGGCTCGAGGCACGCGGGGAGATTCGCGGCGGGCGCTTTGTCGCCGGCTTTTCGGGCGAGCAGTACGCGGCGCCCGAGGCGATCGCGCCGCTGCGCGAGGCACGCCGCCGGCCTCATAGCGGTCAGCTGGTCTCGCTGTCCGGGGCCGATCCTCTCAATCTGCTCGGCATTGTCACGCCGGGCGCGCGCTTGCCCTCGCTCGCCGGCAACCGGATTCTCTATAGGGACGGCCTGCCGATCGCGACCTATGCGGCCGGAGAAGTCCAATTCCTGGAAAAGCTCGAGCCGCAGGAGGAGTGGGAGGCGCGCAACGCCGTGCTCCGCCGCCATGTGCCCGCCGCGCTCATAGCCCTCGACGATCCGGACTGAAGGGCCTTTGTCGTCCAAAGTGCGAATCGCGCGCCGAAGAGCGAATCGCGTGCGATCGGTGCCCCGAATTGTCTACAATTGAGGCTCCGCGCGCGCGCGTACAGCTCGGAGTCTCGATGAAGGCATTTGCACGGGTGATCGCTCTTTTCTCGCTGGTCTCTTTTGCCCGCGCTGCGCCCGCGCAGGCGCCGGCAGCGGCACCCACCTGGGTCGAGGGCAAAAACTATTTCCTCGTGGCGCAACCGCAGCCGACCAATCTGCCGAAAGGCAAGGTGCTCGTCACGGAGGTCTTCTCCTATGCCTGCCCCGCTTGCAATCAGTTTCGGCCGTACATGCAAAAGCTGGCCAAGAGCCTGCCGCCGAATGCCGTGCTCGACTATGTTCCGGCCTCGTTCAACCCGAGCGAAGACTGGCCGATGTTTCAGCTCGCCTACGTGACCGCGCAGACCCTCGGCATCGCCGACCGCACCCACGAGGCCATGTACGACGCCGTGTGGACGACGGGCGAGCTCGCGACGACGGAGGGGAACGCGCTCAAGTCGCATATGCCGACCATCGAGGACGCCGCACGCTTCTATCAGAAGCAAGCCGGCGTGCCGGCGGCGAAGTTTCTGGAGACCGCGAAGTCCTTCGGCGTCGATACGCAGGTGCGCCACGATGAGGACTTGATGAAGGCCTACGGCATCGACCGCACGCCGACCCTCATCGTCAACGGCAAGTACCGCGTGACCGTGCAGGAGGCCGGAGGCCCCGCCCAGATGGTGGACCTGGTGATTTTCCTGGTGCACAAAGAGAGCCAGTAAGGCGGGCACAGCCCGACAGGAAGTCGGCGATATGACCGAGTCGATCCTGCTGTGGGGCCTGTTGTTCGGCTCCATCGGATTTGGTTTCGCGCTCTATGGCAAGCAGCAACGTGCGGCGGTGCCGTTGCTGTGCGGCATCGCGCTCATGATTTATCCCTATTTCATTCCGAACGTCATCGCGCTGGTCGGCATCGGGATCGTGCTCATGGGCATCCCCTATTTTTTCCGGCGCTGACCGCGCATGCGACTCCGACGCGCCGCTCGTGAAGTAACTTGTCCGCACCCTGACCTTTCTTGTCGGTGCTGTGACTTCTTTACTCTCGCTTTCGAGCAAACTGGCGGGCCGTTTTTGGTCTAATGCTTCGCCGCGTGGAATCATCGCTTCATGGAAAATGACATCTCTATCGCCGCGCTACTCCGCCGACGGCGCTGGTTGCGCTGGACCGTCATCGGCGCCGCTGTCGTAGTGGTAGTCGCGATCATCGTTTATCGGTCCGTGACGTTCGTGAACCAAGCCGCCGCAGCAGGGTCGGCGCAGGTTCCAGGACGGGGGCAATCAACCGGTCGGCGTCGCGCACATCGATCGCGGCGATATTCGACTCACCTTGCGCGCGCTGGGCGCGGTCACGCCGCTCGCGACGGTCACCGTAACCACCCAGATCAGCGGATATTTGATGAGCGTCGGCTTCAAGGAAGGCCAGCCGGTCAAGAAAGGCCAATTGCTGGCGCAAATCGATCCGCGTCCTTACCAGGTGGCGCTCGAGCAGGACGAGGCTCAACTGGCCCGCGACGAGGCCACGCTCAAGCAGGCGCAGATGGATCTCACGCGCTACGAGACGCTGTCCGGCCAGCAGTCGATCGCGCGTCAGACCTATGAGGATCAGGTGTGGACCGTCAAACAGAATCAGGGCACGGTCGATTACGACAAAGCGCAGATCAAGGCGCAGCAGCTCAACCTCATCTATTGCCGTATCGTGGCGCCGACGGACGGACGCGTCGGATTGCGCCAGGTCGATCCGGGCAACTACGTGCAGACGGGCTCGACCACCGGCATCGTGGTGCTCACGGTGCTCAAGCCGACGACGGTGGAGTTCGCCGTGCCGGAGGACAGCGTTCCGCACAGTGATGGAGCGCGTGCACGCAGGCGCCCAGCTGCCCGTCACGGCCTTCGATCGCGCCAACGTGACGCAGCTCGCCGTCGGGCAATTGGCGGCCGTCGACACCCAGGTGAACAGCACCACCGGCACGGTGATGCTGCGCGCGAATTTCGACAACGCCGATGAGAGGCTTTTTCCGAGCCAGTTCGTCAACGTGGTGATGCTCCTGGACACGCTCAAGGACGTCGTACGGGTACCGGCGCGGGCGGTGCAGCGCGGCGCTCCGGGAAGCTACGTGTACCTGGTGGATGCGCAGAATACGGTGGCGGTTCATCCGATCAAGCTGGGCGAGCAGGACGGCGATTTCTTTGCCGTCGTATCGGGGCTGTCGCCCGGCGATGTGGTCGTCACCGACGGCGCCGACCGCTTGCGCGACGGCGCCAAGGTGAGCATTCCGGATGCGTCTGCGACTCCCGCGGCTCCCGCGGCGCCGAGCAGCCCGCGTGCACATGGTCACTGGCAAGGGCAGGGCGGGGGCGCCGGCGGTCACGGCAACGGACAGCACCACCATCGGCCCCGCAACGAGGACCAGCCGCCGGCGTCGACTCCGCAGCCGCCCGGGCAGCCGCCGGCGCCGGTGACGCCCCAGCCGCCCGCTCTCAAGTCGAGCGCCAATCCCTCTTGAGGACCGCATGAACCCGTCCCGGCTGTTCATCAACCTGCCGGTCGCGACCTCACTGCTCATGGTCGCGGTCCTTTTGTCGGGCCTGTTCGCCTTCAAGTTCCTGCCGCTCTCCTCGCTTCCGGAGGTCGACTATCCGACCATCCAGGTGCAGACCTTTTATCCCGGCGCGAGCCCGGAAGTCATGACGTCCTCGGTCACGGCGCCGCTCGAGCGGCAGTTCGGCCAGATGCCCGGCCTCAATCAGATGACCTCGGCGAGCTCGGGCGGCGCCTCCGTGATCACGCTGCAGTTCAGCCTCGATCTCGGCCTCGATGTCGCGGAGCAGGAGGTGCAGGCCGCCATCAATGCGGCGGGCAACGTGCTGCCGAACGATCTGCCGACGCCGCCGACCTACGCGAAGTTCAACCCGGCCGATGCGCCCATCATGACGCTCGCGGTGACGTCCGCAACGCTGAAGCTCATCGACGTCGAGGACCTGTCCTTCACGCGGCTCGCGCAGAAGATCTCGCAGCTGCCGGGCGTTGGCGTGGTCAGCATCTCGGGCGGGCAGCGGCCGGCGGTGCGCATTCAGTTCAACCCGCGCGCGCTCGCGAAGTACGGGCTCAACATCGACGATTTGCGCACCACCATCGCCAATGCGAACGGCAACTCGCCCAAGGGCAGCTTCGATGGGCCCTCGCAATCCTCCTCCCTGAACGCGAACGATCAGATCACCGACATCCAGGGCTACCGGGACATCATCGTCGCCTACAGCAACGGCTCGCCCGTGCACATGTCGGACGTGGCCAATGTGATCATGGCTCCGGAGAACAACAAACTTGCCGCCTGGGCGAACGGTACGCAGGCGCTCATCCTGAACATTCAGCGCCAGCCCGGCGCCAACGTCATCCAAGTCGCGAACGCCGTCAAGAGGCTCTTGCCGCACGTGAAGGCGGACATGCCGCCGGCGCTCGATATCACCGTGTTGAGCGACCGCACCGAAACCATCCGCGCCTCGGTCGCAGACGTCGAGTTCGAGCTGGTGCTCGCGGTGGTGCTCGTCGTGCTGGTGATTTTCGTGTTCCTGCGCAACGCGCCGGCGACCATCATTCCGAGCCTGTCGGTGCCGTTGTCGCTGGTCGGCACGTTCGGCGTGATGTATCTCTTGAACTACAGCCTGGACAACCTGTCGCTCATGGCGCTCACCATCTCCACGGGCTTCGTCGTGGACGATGCCATCGTGATGATCGAGAACATCGCCCGTTACATCGAAGCGGGCGACGCCCCTCTTGCCGCGGCGCTCAAAGGGTCCCAGCAGATCGGCTTCACCATCATCTCGCTCACGGTATCCCTGATCGCCGCACTGATCCCGCTCCTTTTCATGGGGGAGATCGTCGGCCGCCTGTTTCACGAGTTTGCCATTACGCTCGCCGTGACCATCGTGATCTCCGCCGTGGTGTCGCTCACCCTCGTGCCCATGCTGTGCGCGAGGCTGCTGCATTACCGCCCGCAGGCGGCCCGTGGCGCGTGGGATTTGCGCGCCGAGCAGGGATTTCAGTGGATCATCGGCCGCTACGCGCGCGCTTTGACCTGGGTGCTCGACCGACAGAGCCTCACGCTCGCGGTCGCCGGCCTCACGCTGCTGGTCACGCTGTTGCTTTACGTGTTCATTCCGAAGGGTTTCTTCCCCGTGCAGGACACGGGCGAGATTCAGGGCATCTCGCAGGCGGCGCAGACCATATCGTATCCCGCGATGGCGGAGCGCCAACAGGCGCTCGCCGCCGCGATACTCAAAGACCCGGATGTGCAATCGTTGAGCTCGTTCATCGGCGTAGATGGCACGAACTCGACCTTGAACAGCGGGCGGTTCCTGATCAACTTGAAGCCCTACGGCGTGCGCAGCGCGAGCGCGAGCGAGATCATCCGCCGGCTGACGCGCGAGACCGCGGGCGTGGTCGGCATCACGCTGTACATGCAGCCGCTGCAGGACATCACCATCGATTCGGCGGTGAGCCGCACGCAGTACCAGTTCGTGGTGGAGAGCACGGACAACAATGATTTCACGACCTGGATTCCGCCGCTCATGCAGAAATTGGGATCGCTCCCCGAGCTCGCGGACGTCGCCAGCGACCTGCAGCAACAGGGTACGGCCACCGACCTCGTGATCGACCGCGCCACGGCGGCGCGTTTCGGCATCACGCCGGCGACCGTGGACAACGTGCTCTACGACTCCTTCGGGCAGCGCATCGTGTCGACGATTTACTCGCAGTCCAATCAATACCGCGTCATCCTCGAGGCCGACCCGGCCATCCAGCTCTCGCTCGCCGGGCTGTCGGAGCTTTACCTGCCGTCCTCCACGTCCTCGAGCAACGGTCAGGTGCCGCTGGCCGCGATCGTGCGGGTGAATCAGCGTGCCGGACCTCTCCAGATCACGCACCTCGGACAGTTTCCGGCGACCACCATTTCGTTCAATCTCGCGCCCGGCGCTGCGCTCGGCGATGCGGTCGACGCCATTCGCAAAGCGGAGCAGGTCATCAAGCTGCCCGGTAAATTCGTCACTGCGTTCCAGGGCACCGCCGCGGCGTTCCAGCACGTGCTCACCAACCAGGCGCTGCTGCTCGCGGCATCGGTGATCACGATGTACATCGTGCTCGGTGTGCTTTACGAGAGCTTCATTCACCCGATCACGATTCTCTCGACGCTGCCCTCGGCAGGCATCGGCGCCATGGTCGCGCTCATGCTCGCGGGCCACGATCTCGACGTGCTCGGCATCATCGGCATCATTTTGCTGATTGGCATCGTCAAGAAAAACGCCATTATGATGATCGATTTCGCGCTCGATGCGCAGCGCAAGGGCGGCCTCGCGCCGCGCGAGGCGATCACCCAGGCATCGCTCCTGCGGTTTCGTCCCATCCTGATGACGACCATGGCAGCGCTGCTCGGCGCGCTGCCGCTGATGATGAGCTATGGCGCGGGATCGGAGCTGCGCCGGCCGCTTGGGCTAGCGATCGTGGGCGGCTTGATCGTGAGTCAGCTCCTGACGTTGTTCACGACGCCGGTCATTTATCTCGCCTTCGATCGTCTGGCGGTCGCGCGCCGCCGCCGTTCGGGCGCCGGACCGCTCGCGGGGCGCGAGGATCGGGCGCCGGCATGAATCTCTCGCGCATTTTCATCGAGCGTCCCGTGGCGACCACGCTGTTGACCTTGGGCGTCGCGCTCGCCGGCGCGTTCGCCTATGTGCACTTGCCGGTCTCACCGCTCCCGCAAGTCGACTATCCCACCATCTCGGTATCGGCTTCCCTCCCTGGCGCGGACCCCGAGACGGTCTCCACCAGCGTCGCCGAGCCGCTCGAGCGGTATCTCGGCGAGATCGCCGACGTCACCGAGATCACCTCGCAGAGCTCCACCGGCCAGACCCGCATCACCCTGCAGTTCGACCTCGACCGCGACATCAACGGCGCCGCACGCGACGTGCAGGCGGCGATCAACGCGGCCGCCGCGGACGTCTCGACCAGCCTGTCGAGCAATCCGACCTACCGCAAGGTGAACCCGGCCGATGCGCCGCTGATGATCATTGCGCTCACCTCGAAGACCTTGACCCGCGGCCAGCTTTACGATGCGGCGAGCAACATCCTGCAGCAGCGGCTCTCGCAGCTCGATGGGATCGGGCAGGTCTCGATCGGCGGCGCGACCTTGCCGGCGGTGCGCGTCGAGCTCAATCCGACCGCCATGTTCCACTATGGGATCGGCCTCGAGGATGTTCGGGCCGCGCTCGCCTCCGCCAACGCGAACAGTCCGAAAGGGGCGATCGAGGAGGGGGCGCATCGCTTCCAGCTCTACACCAACGATCAGGCAAGCCGTGCGAGTGAATATCGCCCGCTGGTGATCGCCTATCGCAACGACTCCGCCGTGCAGCTGGCGGACATCGCCGACGTCGAGGACTCCGTGCAGGACCTGCGCAACGAGGGACAGGCGAACGGCCAGCCGTCGGTGCTCGTGATCCTGTCGCGCCAGCCGGGCGCCAACATCATCGATACCGTCGATCAAGTGAAGGCGGAGCTGCCGCAGCTGCAGGCGGCGCTGCCGAGCGATGTGAACCTCACCATCGTGTCGGATCGCAGCGGCACGATCCGCGCGTCGCTCCGCGACACCAAGTGGACCCTCCTGCTGGCGGTCGCGCTCGTGACGTTCGTCGTGTTCCTTGCCTTGGGCGACGTGCGCGCCGCGCTCGTGCCGGCGGTGGTCGTGCCCATCTCGCTCATCGGCACGTTCAGCGGCATGTATTTGCTCGGCTTCAGCCTCGACAATCTCTCGCTGATGGCCCTCACCATCGCCACCGGCTTCGTCGTGGACGATGCCATCGTGGTGCTCGAGAACATCTCACGCCATGTCGAGGACGGCATGCCGCGCCACGAGGCTGCGCTGCGCGGCGCCAAGGAGGTGGGCTTTACGGTGATTTCGATCAGCGTCTCGCTCGTGGCGGTGTTCATACCCATTCTGCTCATGGGCGGCATCGTGGGCCGGCTGTTCCGCGAGTTCACCGCGACCTTGTCTCTTGCGATCGCCATCTCCATGGTGATCTCGCTCACCACGACGCCCATGATGTGTGCGTGGATCCTGCGCTTGCCGCAGCACGGGCGGCGCTCGCGCCGCAGCTTCCTCGATCGCTCGCTGGTCTGGTACGAGCGCACGCTCGCCTGGTCGCTGCGACACGGCCGGCTGGTGATGCTCGCGCTGCTCGCCACCGTTGCGCTCAACGTTCTTTTGTTCAATGTGATCCCCAAGGGATTCTTTCCGCAGGAGGACACGGGGCTCCTCACCGGCGGCATCATGGCGGACCAGAGCATCTCGTTTCAGCTGATGAAAGAGAAGCTCGTGCATCTGATGGACGTGGTGCGCGCCGATCCGGCGGTGGAGAGTGTCGCGGGCTACACCGGTGCGGGTAGCGGCGGCGGCGGATCGCAAACCAACAGCGGCTCGATCTATGTGCTGCTGAAGCCCCTCGCGGTGCGCAAGATTTCCTCGGACGAGGTGATCGCCCGGTTGCGGCCCAAGCTCGCGCAGTTCGCAGGCGCCCGCCTGTTCCTGCAAACCGTTCAGGACATCCGCGTGGGCGCGCGGCAGGCGAACGCGCAGTATCAGTTCACGCTGCAAGCGGACCAGGTGAGCGATCTGAACGAATGGGGGCCGAAACTCCTCGCCGCCCTGCAGGCGAGTCCGGTGGTCGCCGACGTCAACTCCGACCAGCAGCAAAAAGGTCTCGAGACGGACGTGACCTACGACCGCGCCACGGCGGCGCGGCTCGGGCTCACCGTGAGCGAGCTCGACAGCACGCTGTACGATGCCTTCGGCCAACGCCAGGTATCCACCATCTACAACGCGCTCAATCAATATCACGTGATCATGGAAGTCGCGCCGCGCTACTGGCAAAGCCCGCAATCCCTCGACGACGTCTACGTGAGCACATCGGGCGGTACGGCGACCGGCACGCAGACCTCCAACTTGCTGACGGCCGGCGGCGGCGCCACGTCGACGACGGCCATTGGCGGCAGCGGCAGCGCCGGCCGTGGCACGCCGGCCGGCAGCAACGGCGCCAGCGGCGCGGTCGCCTCCACCGCGAGTGCCGGGGCCAGCAATTCCGTACAGAACGCGTTGACGAATGCCATCGCCAATACCGGCCGCGGCGCGGTATCCAGCGGTACTGCGGTGAGCGCGCGCCAGGAGATCATGGTTCCTTTGGCGGCGGTCAGCCACCGCTCCGCCGGCACCACGCGGCTCGCGGTCAATCACCACGGCTTGTTCGCTTCCACGACGATCTCATTCAACCTGCAGCCCGACATGTCCTTGAGCGATGCCACGCGGGCGGTGAACCAGGCCATGCAAGACATCCACATGCCGACGTCCATTCACGGCACGTTTGCCGGCACCGCCGGCACCTTCCAACAGTCACTCGCGAGCGAGCCGCTGCTCATCGCGGCCGCGCTGCTCGCCGTGTACATCGTGCTCGGCGTGCTTTACGAGAGCTACGTGCATCCGATCACCATCATCTCGACCTTGCCGTCCGCAGGCGTCGGCGCCGTGCTCGCGCTCATGCTCTGGCACACCGAGTTCAGCATCATCGCCCTGATCGGCGTGATCCTGCTCATCGGCATCGTCAAGAAAAACGCCATCATGATGATCGACTTCGCCATTCATGCCGAGCGCACGCTGGGGCTGGCGCCGCGCGAGGCCATCTACCAGGCCTGCCTGCTGCGCTTTCGTCCGATCATGATGACGACGCTCGCCGCCTTGCTCGGCGCGGTGCCGCTGGCGGTGAGCTACGGCAACGGCGCGGAACTACGCCGTCCGCTCGGCATTTCCATCGTCGGCGGACTGATCGTGAGCCAGGTCTTGACGCTCTACACGACGCCCGTCGTGTACTTGTATCTCGACCGGTTGCAGATCTGGCTCAAACGCCGTTGGCCGAGACGCTGGTCCGACGCGGAGCCTGCCGAGGCACCGGCATGAGGACCCTGACCGTCCGCCGTCGCGCTGCCTGGCGCCTCTCGCAATGGGCGCCGGCCGCCTCGCTCGCGCTCGCCGCTTGTGCGGTGGGACCCAACTATCATCGGCCGGCCGCGCCCGTGCCGAACGCCTACAAGGAGCTGCCGCCCGGCTGGAAGATCGCCGCGCCGCAAGACGAGAAACGCCGCGGCGATTGGTGGGCGATCTTCAAGGACCCCGAGCTCGACCGGCTCGAGCGTCAGGTGAGCATCTCGAATCAGAACGTCAAGCAATACGAAGCGCAATATCGCGAGGCCGTCGCGCTTCTCAAAGAGGCACAAGCTCAGCTGTTTCCCACCATCACCGCAAGCTTCAGCGGCCAACGAGGCGGCGGCGGTGGCGGCACGGCTGCCGTATCGAGCACGGTGGGGAGCGGTGTCGGCGGCAGCACCCATACGGAATTCACACTGCAGGGATTGGCGACCTGGCAGCCCGATATCTGGGGAACGATTCGCCGCCAGATCGAGAGCCGCAAAGCCGGAGTGCAGGTGAGCGAGGCCAATCTCGCGAATGCCGAGCTCTCGGCCCAGGCGACGCTCGCCACGGATTATTTCGATTTGCGCGCCGCCGACTCCCTGCGCGCGCTGCTCGCGCGTACCGTCGCCCTCGACGAGCGCGCGCTTGAGATAACACGCAACATGTATCAATCGGGCACGGCTACCAACGGCGATCTCGCATCCGCCGAAGCCTCGCTGGAAGCCACCCAGGCACAGCTCATCGCCGTGGAGCAGCAGCGCGGCACGTATGAGCATGCCATCGCCATGCTGACCGGCCACCTGCCCGCGGAGCTCGCCATCGCCGAGGCGCCGCTCGCCTCGAAAGTGCCGCAGGTCCCGATGTCCGTGCCCTCGGAGATCCTCGAGCGCAACCCGAGCGTTGCGGCCGCCGAGCGGCAGATGCAGCAGGAGAACGCGCTCATCGGCGTCGCAATCGGGGCTTATTTTCCTACCATCAGCCTGCAGGCTCTGGGCGGGTATGCCGGGAACCCGCTGTCGACACTGGTCAACGCCGGCAACCGCATCTGGTCCACGGCAGGCACGGCCAGCGACGTTCTGTTCCAGGGCGGCGCGCAGGTGGCCGCGGTGGCGCAGGCGCGCGCGACGTACGATCAGTACGTGGCCAGTTACCGCCAGACCGTCCTCACCACTTTTCAGTCCGTCGAGGACCAGCTCCTCGCGCTACGCGTGCTCGAGCGCTCGGCGGGATTCGAGCAGCGCGCCGTCGAGCATGCGCAGATCGCGGCGGACGTGGCGCTCAATCAATTCAACGCGGGCACGGTGAGCTACACTACGGTGATCACGGACATTCAAGCGCTGATCGCCGATCAGGAATCTCTACTCACCATGCAGCAAAATCAACTGGTCGCGAACGTATCCCTGATCGAGGCACTCGGCGGGGGCTGGGACGTTTCGCGCCTCTGATCGCATGCCGGACCTGCTGCGCAATCACTCGAGGCTCTGGATTGGCATCGCCCTCGGGATCGGCGTGTTTCTGTCGCTCCCCGGCGGCTGGTCGCTCATCACGCGCGTGCTCGTGGCGTGGGATTGCGGCGTCAGCTCGTTCCTCGCGCTGCTCTGGGTGTGGATGAGTGGACTCACTGCGCAGCAGATCTGCTCCCGGTATGTCGAGGAAGATGAGTCCGCGCCGGTGATCCTGGGGGTGGTCGTCATTGCAGCGCTGCTCAGCCTCGCCGCAATCGTCCAACCGCTCGCGACCTTGCGGCACATAGAGGGGAGCGAGCGCACCTGGCACTTCGTGCTCGCAGCGGTCACGCTCGCGGACTCGTGGCTCCTTGTGCCCGCGATGTTCACGACGCACTATGCGGACTTTTATTACAGCTGCCCGAAGAGCGAACGACCTTTGTCGTTTCCGGATACGGACATGCCGATCTTCTGGGATTTCGCCTATTTCTCGTTCACCATCGCCGCGGCCTGCCAGACGGCCGACATTTACACCCGGCGCACCGGCATTCGCCGGGTGGTCCTCATGCACGAGGTCATTTCCTTCTTGTTCAATGCCTCGATACTCGGTTTTGCAATCAACGTGACGGCCGGCCTCATCGGCAGCTAGGCTTACGAGTATGGCAACCTCACCGACACCGAAGACCGTCGCGATCCTGGAGGCGCGCACGGGCGCACATCTCGCGGAGTTGATCTCACGCCACGGGGCGGTACCGTTGCTGGCGCCGGCGCTGGAAGAGGTACCCGATGTCGACCCGGCCGCGGTCGCATCGCTCTTGCAGGACTGGATCGCGCATCCGTTCCAGATGATGATTTTTCAGACCGGCGTGGGGACCCGGGCGCTCTTTCAGGTCACCGATTCGCTCGGGTCGACCCCGGAACTGCTCGGCCTGCTCGAGCGGGCGACGGTGGTCGTACGCGGGCCGAAGCCGACGGGAGAGCTCCATGCGCGCGCCGTACGCATCGATATCCGCGCGGCTTCGCCCTTCACCAGCGAGACCGTGATGCTGGCAATCG
Source organism: uncultured Gammaproteobacteria bacterium (assembly GCA_963755935.1). Lineage (GTDB taxonomy): Bacteria > Pseudomonadota > Gammaproteobacteria > Steroidobacterales > Steroidobacteraceae > Bog-1198. The sequence continues at coordinate 93,682 of CAVWME010000018.1, read as the reverse complement.
CCGCGTGCTCGCTCGCGGGCGCGCGCGTCGTGGTGCAACGTTACGGCGAGGCGAATCTCCGGCTGCGCGAGGCGCTGACCGGGCGCGGCGCTGCGGTGCGGGAGATCGCGACCTATCGCTGGGCGCTTCCCATGGATACGGGCCCACTCGAGCGGTTGATCGATGCGCTCGCGCGCTCGGCCGTGGATGCGGTGGTGTTCACGAGCGCCGTGCAAGTGAGGCATCTGTTTGCGATTGCCGAGCGGATGCACCGCGCCGCGGAGCTGCCCGCGCTCCTCCGCGGTCTCATCGTTGCCTCGATCGGCCCGGTGTGCTCGCGGGCGCTCGAGGAGCGCGGCATCACACCCACGTTCGAGGCCGATCCACCCAAGCTCGGGTCGCTGGTTGCCCGCCTGAAGGCGGCACTCGACGCATAGCCGCGCCAGTTTGACGGTGTAAGGGTCCCGCCGACAGCGCAATAGCGCGCATTCCTACGCAGGTCCCCCGTTTCGTACAATCTGCCGCAATGCGCCGATGGTATAGATTTATCGGTTCAACCCACCTTCCAGCAGGAGCAACCCACCATGGAAACGCGCGCGACGCCCGAAAAAAAGCAGAACGGAAACACGCAGCCCTTCCTGACCGACGTCAAAACGCTGCGGGACCGAGCCCGCAAGCACCTCACGGAGGGCGGCGTGACCCCGAGCTACGAAGGGGACGTCCATAAGACTATCGAGATCCTACAAGCGGTGCTGGCGACGGAAATCGTCTGCGTGCTCCGCTACACCATGCACGCGGTTGCCGCCACAGGGATTTCCAGCGAGGGCGTCAAGGCGGAATTCGCTCAACATGCCAAGGAGGAGCAGGGGCACGCGATGGAAGTCGCAGAACGCATCAATCAGCTCGGCGGCAGGCCCAACATGAATCCCGATGGCCTCGCGAGCCGCTCCGCATCCGAATACGGGAACGCCGAGAATCTGGTCGACATGATCCGGGAGAATTTGATCGCGGAGCGGATCGCAGTTGAGCACTATCGCGAGCTGGCCCGATATTTCGGCACGAAAGATCCGAGCACCCGCTTGATGATGGAACGTATTCTCGCGGTCGAGGAGGAGCATGCCAACGACATGCACGATCTCCTGGTCGCGCACGAAGGGCGCCCGATGCTGCCGAAATAGCGCCGGCTTTGATCGCGGCGGCTTCGGCCGCCGGCGATCAATCGGTTTTGTGGCCCCAGCAGCCCATAAAGACGCAAGCGGCGAGGATCATCGCCAAGCCCAGGCAAGTCGATTGATGAGTGCGCAGCGCCATCTCAGTCTCCGTCACTCGAAACGTACGCGAATACCGCCCCAGACCGCCCGCGGTGCACCGGGCGAGACCGCATTTTCGTTCGGCAAGTCGTTGGGGTTGGCGATGAGCGAGCCGTTGGGATTGAAGGAGCTGCTGGTCAAGAATCCAGCGGTCGCATAGCGCTTGTCGAAGAGGTTGCCGAGGCGCGCGAAGAGCTCGAGACGCTTCGAGACGTGGTACGTGCTCTGCAGATTGACCACCGCGTAGCCTGGAATCCAGCCGCTTCCAACGACATAAGCTCCCTCGCCGTTCGTTCCACCCGCTTGATTGGCGTTGTTCTCGTTGCCGTGCAAGTACGAGCCAGATGTCGCAATCAGGTTGCCGCCGACGTCCCATTGAGGCGTAATCGCATAGTCCACGACCAACCGGCCGGTATGCTTTGGAATCAGCGGAATCCGGTCGCCGGGCTGCACCAGGATGTTGCCGTTCGCATCCGCGGTGCTGTTCGACTCGGCACTGACCTCGAAGGTCGATTGGAACGTGGCCTCCACGTAGCTGTAGGCGAGATGCCACGTGAGCGGCCCCTCCTTGCCGCCGAGCGAGAGGTCCAGGCCTTGCCGGCGGGTGTTGCCCACGTTGTCAAAATACCCTGCATTGATGCCGCTCGCGACGAATTGAATGTCGTTCTGGTTGGTCGGTACGAAAAAGGTCCGCGCTCCAGTTCAATTGTTGATCGGCGAGGTTCCCACGCGCGCCCACCTCGAAGGTGCGCGCGATCACTTGCTTCAGGTCAGGATCGCTCGCGAAATCGTTCGGCAATCCGCAGGGCGCCTGTGGATTCGCACATCCGAGCTCAATCACCGTGGGCGCGCGGCTCGCCTCGTTGTAATTGGCGTAGAAAGTCAGCGTATCAGTCGGCGTCACGGTGAACCCGAACGCGGGATTCACGTGGCTGAAGGTGTGGTCGCCCGAAAGCGTGGTCGGCTCATTGAAGCCGTTGCCGAAATCGCCGATATCCGTATCGATGCTGTAGCCGTTCAAGGTCTCGGTGCTTCGGTTGTAGCGCACCGACAAGGTGAAATGCAGCAGCTTGTTCGGCGAGAGCGTATCGGTGAAATACGTGCCATAGATCTTGTTCTGGCCCGAGAGCGAGATCACCGTCTCGTTGTTGTAGGGGCTCACGGTGTAGATGAGCAGACGGTCGGGGGTCAGCCCGCCGTATTGGTAGTCCTGGGAGAATGAGTCGTCCGAATCCGTGAAGTCCGCGCCCAGGGTGGCCTTGGTTCGCCCAACCGAACAGATCCTGGGAATCGGTGAGCTGCAGCGCCACGCCCTTGGTGTTTTGCACGAGGCGCGAGGTCGCATTCTGCCCCGGCGTGCAGTAGGTGAGCGCGGCGAGGCTCGCGCCCGGCGCCGTACAATCGAGCGGCGGACCGCCATAGTCACCGTCCAGATAGCTGTCGTTGGTATTGCCGTTGACTGCGTTCGTGATGAGGTGCCGGTAGAAGACGTTGCCCGACAGCAGGAGCTTGTCGGTGAGGAACTGCGTGCCGGTGAGATTCACGAAGCTCATGAGGTTCGCGGTGTAGTCCGGCGTGTAGCTCGACTCGTAGTCGTAATCGAGCATGCTCACCGGCGTCGCGCCGTTGCCGTAGAGGCTGGTATCGGCGTAGGTGTAGCTCAAGTCGAAGTCCGTCTTGTCGTTCTGCCAGCCGACCTTGCCGAAGGCCTGATAGACCCGGCTCGGCGAGTTCTCGCGCCAGCCGTTCTCATCGAAATAAGTCCCGGCAAAGAAGTAGTCGAAATTGCCGAACTCACCGCCGGTTTCGCCCTCGAAGGAGCGCCGTCCGAATGAGCCGCCGTAGGCCTCGAACTCGGTACCGGGATCATCGTGTCCGCTCTTCGTGCGCAGCGAGAGCGCGCCTCCCAACGTATTGAGACCGAACACCGGATTCGAGCCCGACATGAGGGTGACCGTGGAGACCGCATTTTGCGGGATCAAATCCCAGTTCACCGTGTCTCCGAACGACTCATTCACCCGGACGCCGTCCACGTAGATCGACAGACCCTCCGGGGTTCCGAGGAGAGGCGATGCGGTGAAGCCGTGATAGTTGATGTCGAGCTGGAACGGATTGTCCGCACTCTCGCTCACGTTGACGCCGCTGAAGTTGTTGTTGAGATAGTCCGCGATCCCGAGCGACTGCTGACTCTCCATGTCCTTGCTGTTGGCGGTCTGCACGTTCGCCGGTATCTGATTGAGCGGCAGTCCCAGCCCCTCGAGCGGCGTGTTCGAGATGACGGTGACCTGCGGAAGCTCCGCGGCGGTTGCGGGATTGCTGGGCAACTCTCCGGACGTGTCAGCCGCCCATGTGACCGTGGTCGTGGCCGCGGCCACGAGGTAAATCAGCATCGCCAATCGAAAGATCGGTTTCGAGCATGCCAACGTTTTTTCCCTCTGTGCGCGCAGGGGAGCGCGTGGCGATTGCACCAGCCGCGATCGATTGTTTTCGATTTGGACCGCACTCGCGGTCGCCCCCTCATCGGGATGCAGTGTAGAGAGGCGCCGTCTAAGTCGTCGAGAGAAAATCCCGACGACATCGGGTTTTTTTCCCTACGCGGGGATTAATCCCGAGCGCAATCGGGAAAAACTCCCGAGCTACTAGCAAACATCTCTAGACGAGCCGCGATCAAATTGGGACGCGAGGGCTGGGCGATCTTTATGAGCTGTCGCCGACCGCAGGTGGATCGCTCGCCGGGAAGGATTCATCGAGCGCCTCATCGAGCAAATCGCTCTGATGCTGTTTGCGCCCTGCGTCATCGAGCGGATGTCGTGCGAGGTAAGAGGCCGCGTAGGAGCACGCAGGCACCACGCGCCAGCCATGCTCGCGCGCCGCATCCAACGCCTTGCGTGTGAGCTGGGCGGCGATCCCGCGACCCTCGATGGGGCCGGGGACCTCGGTATGGGTGATCGTCATGATGTCGGCTGCGAGCGTGTAATCGAGCACGGCGCGCTCGCCATCCACGGTGGTGGTGAAGCGATGCGCGGCGGCATCGTGATTGATTTCAATCATGCACAAATGATAACGCCATCGAGCGGGGCCTGGCCATCGAGCGGCGCATCGAAGGGGGTAGCCGCATGCCGGCTACCCCACACAACTAGCCGCGCGGCTCTTCGTGCTGTTCGGGCTTCGGCGACGGCTTCGGTGCCGGTTTCGGCTCCGGAGCAGGCCTCGGCGCGGGGGCCGGGTGGGCTTCAGCCTCCGGTGCTCGACGTTCCTCGGGCGCTGGGGCCGGGTGCTCCTCGGCCGGATGGGCGGGAGCGGCCGGGTGCGCCGGCGCCGCGGGATGAGCGGGAGCGGTATGCGTGACGGGAGGCCGGCTGGGTGCCGGGTGCTCCGCGGCCGGTGCGTGCTCCGCCGGCGCCGGGCGCTCGGCGGGCGCCGGATGCGTTGCCGCTGCGGGATGCTCAGCCGCCGCTGGGTGCGCTGGCGCCGCGGGATGCTCAGCTGCCGCAGGATGCCCAGCCACGGTGGCGGGATGGGCGGGGGCGCCCTTCGCCTGGACTACCCCGGCTCCTTTAAACACTCCCGGTTTTGGCGTCGCCGCGACGGTCGGATGTCCGCCATTCGCTTTGGCTCGCAGCTCGGGATTGCTACGCGCCGCACTCGCGTGTTGCACCTGTGCCGATGACGGCGGCAGGTGGTGCTCTTTCTCGGCGGCCAGCTGCGCAGGAGTCGGGGTGGCTCGCACGCCGCCGGGTCCATTGAAGCTCACCCGGTTCACCGTGGTGTTATTGATGGTCACGTTCTTGACGTAGACGTTGGTGACGTGGGTGTTACCGACGTTGACGACCGCCGTGTTGTAAAAGAGCTGTCCGCCGCGCCAGTAGCCGCCTTCGTATCCGCCGCCTGTGTAGCCGAAACCGTAGTTCACGCCGCCGTAAAAGCCAACGGTCTGACCCCAGTAGCCGCCGTGCCACAGGTAGGCGCCGCCTTCGTAACCCCAATAGCCGGGTGTCCATAGGTAGCCCGGTTGCGGCGCTTCCACCCAGGTGCCGGGTATCCACACATAGTCCGTGACATCGGCATCCCAGAACCAATATCCCGGTGTGAAGATATACCCGGGCGCCGGCAGCGGCGGTTGCTCGTACACCGGCAATTCCGGCGGAGGGACGTTCACGTTGACATTCAGGCTGACACCGAACTGCGCCGAGCTGATTGCAGGCAGCAGGAACAGAAATAGGGTGGGAACAAGGGATCGCCAAGTCTTGAACATTTTATTCTCCGCGAGAGTCGCGCGACGTTAGCGCGTCTTTAATTAGTGTTGTCGGTGAGACTCTACAGCGGCTGCCTGTAGGAAGCCGTCGGGGTGCGCCTTCCTACAGTGTAGGACAAGGCCGATAATGGCCCGATGTCCCTCCCAGCGCCACATGAATCGTTGCCGATCGAGCGTGGTTATGTCCGACTCGCGGCGTGTCGCGACGACGGGGCTCGAGTGCGCGCGACGACCGTCCTGATTCTCGCCCTCTTCGATGATTTCTACAGCCTGCTGTGCGAGTACCCCTACCGCGCGAAACGTGCCTTCGAGCTGCGCGACCCGCACGCCTCGGTGCAGATCAGCAGGGAGCGCCTTGGCCTGTACAGTCGATATATCGCCGAGCACGGACCGAGGCTGGTCGGTGCCTTCCCCGCACTCGCCAGCGAGTCCACGCTCTGGGATGCGATCGATCGGCTATTCGTCGCGATGATCGTGGATCGCTACGAAGCGGACACCGCGTTCAGCTTCGCCCATTCGTTGCGCCGTAATATCTGCCAGGAGGTCTGGCGGCCGGTCGCATACTCGTTTCCGCCGCCGAGCAAGCTGCGCGCCTTCTCGATGGCGTCGGTCCATAGGCGCCTCGCCGTCAGCGCACGCCTGGATGCGGCGCTGATCATTTCGTTCTTGACGATCCCTGAATTCTCGGTGCGGTGGAGAAGCCTCGAGAGCGATGCGCGGCTCATCGTCGAGCGGGTGACGCCGCTGCTGTACGACGCGCACTCCGCGCCGCCCGTTGCGCTCGACGTGATCGAGGCCGGCTTCTTTCGGGATCGCAGGGCCTTTGTCGTCGGGCGGTGGGTGCGCCACGATGACACCATTCTGCCTTTCGTGGTCGCGTTGCAAAACGGCGCGGAAGGAATCTATGCCGAGGCTGTGCTGCACCGGGTGGCGGACATCCACGGTCTGTTCAGCTCCGCTCTTGCAAATTTGCATGTGACGACGCGGCTCTATTACCAAACGTGTGTATTCCTCTACAGTCTCATGCCGCGCCGCCCTCTCGGCCACCATTACTCGACGATCGGCTACAACCATGTCGGCAAAGTCGCCATCCTCAACGAGATCATCGAGCAGATGCGAGCCAGTGGGCAGCGATTCCAGCGCTCGCCGGGCGCGCCCGGCACCGTCGCGGTCGGTTTCACCTTCGAGGCCTGCGAGTACCACCTGAAGGTGATCCGCGATCAGCCGACCCAGTCGTACAAATGGGGAAGTTACCCGGGCGTTCCCGCGGTGATCGAGAAGTATCGCCTGGTCCACGAGATCAACCGCGCGGGCAGCATGCTGGACAACGTCATGTATTTCAATTTGCGGCTGGACAAGGGCATGTTCGAGCCGGAGCTCCTCGAGGAGTTGTGCGCACAGTCGAGCAGCAGCGTGCACGTGGACGAGGACGGCGTGCTGCTGCGTTCCTTGATCGTGCAGCTGAAGATCATCCCCTTGCCGGTGTATTTGCGCGATGCCGCCGAAAGCGAAACGCGCGAGGTCATCAGCCGGCTCGGGCAGTGCATTCGCAACAATGCAGCGACCAACATTTTCAACAAGGACCTCGACTCGAGGAACTACGGCGTCGGCCGCTACGGCGGCGTGCTGCTGTTCGATTACGACGCGGTGGAGAAGCTGACCGACGTCAAGATACGCACGAATCTCGACCGCGAGCCGGGAGAGGAAGCCGTGCCGGATTGGTTTTTCGAGGACGGCGTCGTGTTTCTGCCGGAGGAGCTGCAGCACGGGATGCAGCTCATGAACCGCTACGCGCGCCAATGCTTCCGCGAGGAGAACCTCGATCTCCTCAACGTCGAATACTGGCGGGAAATCCAGCAAAAGCTCTTACACGGCGAGATACCGGAGCTGCAAATGTTCCCGGAAAGCTGCAAGCTCGACGCGGCGCCGGCCGCGGACGGCGGCGGCGCTGCGCGTTAGCGCCGTGTCGCGCTAGCGACGCGCGGCCGGCGAGAGCGGCAGCTCGAGCGTGAAACAGGCGCCCTGTCCCTCGCCAGCGCTTTCGGCGCGCAGCGTGCCGCCGAGTTCCTGCGCGGCGAGGGCGCCGCTGTGCAATCCGAACCCGTGGCCCGACGCGCGCGTCGTGAAGCCGTGCTCGAACAGCCGCGACATGTTCTGCGGCGGGATGCCGATGCCGTTGTCCTGCACCGCAATGCTCACGCCCGCTGCGACAGGCGCGATGCGCAGCGTGATCCGCTTGTCGGTCCGGCCGGAGTCGTCGCAGGCGTACTTGGCGTTGCGCACCAGGTTGACGAGGATTTGCAGCACTTTGTGCTTATCGACCTCGATGGTGGGAACCTCACCGAACTCGCGGTGCACCGTCACCCCATGGCGCGCGAATGCCCCGGCGTTCAGCCGCAGGCTGTCCTCGACCAGATCCACCACCTCGACGGTCTCGGTGACGCCGCAGAGCTTCGCGTAGCTCTGCTGCATGTTCACCGTATCCTTGATGTGCTCGAGATTCTCGCGCAGCAATGCAAGTTCCTCGAGCGCCGTGCGCTGATCCGCTGCGAGCTGCTCACCGAGCGCCGCCATGTACTCGGGGACGCGCTTGCCGCGTGCATCCTCGCTGATGAATTGGCCGACGCGCTCGCCCTGCTCGAGGAGCAGGGCGGCGAGCCGTGAGACTCCCCCCGCCTTCGATTGCCGCAAACGCTCGGCCACGATGCTCGCCGAGATGTTCACGCTGTTCAGGATGTTGCCGACGTTGTGCAGCACGTTGGTGGCGACTTCGGCCATCCCCGCCTCGCGCGATGCCGTGACGAGCTCTTTGTGCACCCGTTCGAGCTCCATCTCCTGCGCCTTACGCTCCGTGGTGTCTTGGATCACGGCCACCGCCCCGAGCGCCTGACCGTCGGCACTCAGCAGACGGCGCGCGCTCGACAACGTCGTGCGCGGCGGAGCCTCGTCCGGAACCACGGTGAGCTCCAAGTCGCTGATGGTCTCGCCGCGCAAAGCGCGTGCCAGAGGGCGATCAGCCTCGGCGACCGGGGTCACGCCGTCCATGAGATAGATATCCGCGGCGAGCGAGGCGGAGCTCGACGAGCCCAGCTCGTCGAGCTCCATGCCGTGCAGCTCCGCCGCCGCGCGATTGAAGTGAGTGATCTTTCCCGACACATCGCAGGCGAGCAATGCGACCGGCAAATCGCTGATCACGGCTTCGAGCAGCGTCCGCTGTTGGAGCAACTGCGCGGTGAGTTGCCGCCGCTGGGTGATGTCGCGCAGGTACTCGACCGAGCAATCGGCGCGCTTGCCGTCGCGTACCAGCGCGGTGGTCGTGCGCACCCAGATGAACGTACCGTCCTTGCGCCGGTAACGCTTTTCGAAATCCAGGAAGGGAACCTCTCCCGTCCACAGTCGCTCAAGGTTTGCGGCCGACTCCGCACGATCCTCCGGGTGGGTGAGATCTTGGATGGACAGACCGTGCAGCTCTTCGCCGGCATAACAGAGCAAGGTGCGGAACGCGTCGTTGAACCGCAGAAAGCCGCCTTGCGGGTCGGCGAACGCCACGCCGATGGGTGCCTGGTCGAAGGTATTGCGAAACAGATTCTCGATTTTGTGCAGCTCGCCGCGCGCCGTGACGAGATCGGTGAAATCGCTGATGGTGCCGATGTAGGCGCCGCCTGCCAGCGGCTGGACGTGCTCGGCATAGAAGCGCACCGCGCCTCCCACGGGGCGGGAACGATATTCGAATGCCATTGGGCGCGGCTGCACGCAATAATCCGCCCAGCCTGCCTTCACGCTGTCGAGATCCTCCGGGTGCACGCCCTGCGCCCACTCGTTCGGGCGCTGATTCGCGCGCAACCCGAATATGCGGCGGTACTCGGCGTTGCAATAGTCGATCCCGCCGGCGGCATCGACGTGGTAGAGAGCGACCGGGGCGCTGTCGAGCACCTCGTACGTGGGAGCGCCGGGCACCGACGAGCGCTCGTGCGGTGGCGCTTCGCGATGCAAAAGCTCGAGTTCGGCGACGCGCGCATGCAGCTCTGCCGATACGGCGCATTGGCGCGCGAGCTCGGCAAGCAGGCCCTGCTGCTCCTCCGTTAAATGAAGCGTCGCGGTGTCGTGGACGGCGAGCGCACCCAGCACCTCGTTCGCGCCGCTGCGCAGCGGCCATTCCGCGCTACCGCGCAGCGTGCTCGGGCGGCTGTCGGCTCCGCACCACGTTTCACCGACCCCGGTGAGGGAGATGGACGCGAATTGAGTGCGCGCGATGCCGCGGGCAAGCCGCGCCATCCCATCGAATTCGGCAGCGAGATCGCCGCGCGTCGTCTCGCCGGGACCGGGCTCGGACGGGGCCGGTCCGGGTCGCGAGGTCAGTCGTTTCATACCGATAAAATCTCCGCTGCCGGCGTCGCAGCAAACGGGTTATTGTCGATTATGTGTACTGCCCGGAAGGTGGCGATTGGGTCACATGATTCCACCGGTTAAAGCGAATGCCGTCGCAAACCCGCAGGATGCCGCGAGCGCGGACCAGGACGCGTTCGGTCCCTGGCATCCGGGGCTTGCCTCGCGCATGCCGCGAGAGTGGCTAGGGCTCGCGACTTTATTCCGTGCCGAGAACGTTTTTGGCGACCTCGCAGCCATCGAGGAGCTCGCCGGTCTCACCGGGCTGCCGCGTAGCGAGCTGGTCGCGTTTCGACCCCAGCGGCTCGCTCTGCACGAGCTCCTGATCCGCGTCACCGCGGACTTCGCGGTGCCGGACGGCTCACGTATCGGGGATCTCGGCATCAACTTTCGCCGCATTGCGAGCCGCATCCTCACGGGCTATCTCACGCCGCGGCTGGATACCACCGAGAAGGCCTTCGCGGACGCTCGCGGTGAGGTGACGGCCACCCTCGAGGCGGTCCTCGCAACGCTCTTAGGCGCGCGCGGTGCTCCCGCGTGGGGTCCCGAGCAGATCGCCGAATGCCAGCGGCGCGCTCGGGCTGCGGGCGTCGGCGATAGCCGGATCACGCTGCGCGCATTGGCACGGGTGCTGTCAGGACTCTTTACGACGAACGGCCGCGCATGGGGCACGCGCGAGCTCATCTTGCGATTGGCTCGAGATCGAGCGCTCAACGTGCTCGGTAGCGAGGCGGTCGGCCGGGCCATCGAGCCCCTGTTGCGCGAAGCGGCGCAGGCGGAGGGCTACGGGCTTCTGCCCGCGCAGGAACGGCCTATCGTGATCAACACCAAAGGCGCTTCGGCCTCGGGCAAGAGCACGCTGCGGCCGTTGCAGAAGCGGCTCGCGGGCGACATCGGCGCGCGCTGGAGCGATTTCGCCCTGATCAGCCCGGACATCTGGCGCAAGCAGCTGCTCGATTATGGATCGCTGGGTCCGGCTTACAAGTATGCAGGCGCGCTCACCGCGGAAGAGCTGCAGATCGTCGATCGCAAGCTCGATGCGTATATGGCGCGCAAGCAGGAGCATGGAAAAATGTCGCATCTGCTTATCGATCGCTTTCGCTTCGACAGCTTTGCCCCGGACTCGGACGAGGAGGGCAGCAACCTGTTGACTCGATTCGGCCAGACCGCGTACCTGTTCTTCGTGATCACGCCGCCGGAGCAGCTGGTGGAGCGAGCCTGGAAGCGCGGGCTCGAGTTCGGGCGCTACAAGGCCGTCGACGACACGCTGGCGCACGCGGTCGAGGCCTACACGGGCATCCCGAATGTGTTCTTCACGTGGGTTCGCCGCAGCGATAAGCGAATTCGTTTCGAGTTCCTCGACAACACGGTGGCGCTCGGCGAGCGCCCGCGCACCGTCGCCTTCGGCGACAACGAGACCGTCAACATATTGGACGTCAGGGGTATGCTCGACATTGATCGCTACGGCAGAGTGTTTGTCGACGCCGCCTCTCCCGCAGAGCTTTACCGCAACCCCGAGTTGCTCCGGGCCGAGCATAACGTCGGGTTCTTGAAGCGCTGCGTCGAGGGATTCCGTCGCGTCAACTTTGCCGCGCAGGCAAGCGGACGAATCTACGTGCGGATCGAAGCGGGGGTGCCGGTCTGGGTCGATGCCGAGGCGTTGCAGGCGGCGATCGCGGATGAAGACACTCGCGCCGGACTCGCGGCCGTGTCGCGTGCCGTACTCGCCGGCGATGGCGGCTGGCGCAATACTCCGGTGGCCCCCCAATTCCTTCGGCCACACGACTCGAGCGCACCGCGGACTGACGGCTCGACAGGCGCGGCAGAAGAGCGGGTCCTGCCGACCTTGGGCGCGTGGGGCACGGTGCCGGCGGGATGATGCCTATTCCAGGAAATCGCAATGCCGAGCGACGTGCTCCGCAAGGTCCATGGTGTGTTGACGGGTGAGACGCTCCGCCAAGTCGGTGTCGCGCCGCTCCAAGGCCTCGATGATGCGCAAGTGATCGACGATCGATCTCGCCGCTCGGTTATCCTGAGCGATCGTCGCCCGGCGAATGGCGCGCACGTGTATCAGAAGATTGCGCGTTGCATCGATCAGCGTCTGTGATCCGCCGAGCGCAATGACCGCGGTGTGGAAGGCGATGTTCGCGTCCGAGTATTCGCACAGATGCTCGGCCGGAGGCGAGCCTTGAAACTCGTCGAACAAATGGCGCAGTTTCTCGATTTCCTCTTGCGGGGCATGGAGCGTCGCGAGGCGCGCCGCCATTGATTCGAGCGCCGCCCACATCTGGATCATTTCGATGATCTCGCGTTTGGATTTGCGCACGATATAGATGCCGCGCCGGGGAACGGTGCGGATGAAGCCCTCTTGCTCGAGCAGCGACAAGGCCTCGCGGATCGGTGTGCGGCTGACGCCGAGCGCCGCGGTGAGCTGACGCTCGTCCAACCGCAGCTCCTGCGCCGGATCGTAAATATCGGTCTCTGCGATCGCGTTCTTGAGGAGCGCATAAGCCTGGTCGCGCAAGCTGGTCGGATTCAACGGGCTCAAGGTCAGCGGTGCGGTGGGGGCGCCGGCCTGAACCAATTTGGCGATGCTGTTCATCTTTTTCCCTAAAGGTTCTTGATGGTTCGTTTTCTGCTGTGTGCAGTATCGCTCGCCTGCGATGCGACGGAGAAATCCCTTCTAACGTCGCCGACGAGTCGGCCCCTTGAACGGGTTGCCGGGGCCACAGCAGTATCAGATATATCATAGTGTTGTCTCGAGCGCAGCTGTCGAATTCATCGCAGCGGTTGCCCGTCCGGTGAACCACCGCCGTCTGTTGTTGCGCGAGAGCAACGGTTAGGCCTCTCCCGCCCCTGGTTGACAGCTCGAAAAATCTTCATATATGGTATACCAGACAGATAATTGGTTGGCTGGGGCGCTTTCATCCTCGGGTGAGGGACGCCGGACGGGGGCAAACGGTGGGCGACGCTCGCGCATTTCGCTGTTGCGGCTGGACGTCGGGGCTGGCCTTGCCGTTTCAGTTGGTTGGGGAAATCCGCGACGTGAGCAGTCACGCATGCGGTCTATCTCACGCGCAAAAAGGAAAAATATATGAACGCGACTTCCGATTACGCGGCCGCTAAACCGCAAGCCGGGGTTTCACCTCTGGGGAATCCGTGGGTGCAACTCATCATCGGCATCATCTGCATGGCATGCGTCGCGAATCTGCAGTATGGCTGGACATTGTTCGTCAACCCCATCGATACCAAATATCACTGGGGGGTGAAGGACATTCAGTGGGCCTTCACCTTGTTCGTTCTGATCGAGACGTGGCTGGTTCCGGTGGAAGGCTACCTGGTGGATCGCTTCGGACCGAAATGGGTGGTCATCAGCGGCGGCATTCTGGTCGGGATCGCCTGGATGATCAATTCTACCGCGAGCTCGCTTGCCGAGCTCTATGTCGGGGCCGTAGTCGGCGGCGTGGGCACGGGCGCCGTGTATGGCACCTGCGTCGGCAACGCGCTCAAGTGGTTTCCCGGCCGGCGCGGCCTGGCCGCTGGTCTTACCGCCGCCGGCTTCGGTGCCGGCGCCGCGGTCACCGTCATACCGATCTCGCACATGATCACCTCGGACGGCTATCAACACGCATTTCTATTCTTCGGACTCTTGCAAGGCGGCATCGTATTCGTACTCGGCTGGCTCTTGTTGGTGCCGCCGCCGCAGATTCTCGGCGCGCAGGTGAAGCCGAGCACCACCTCACGCGGCTACACGCCGCGGGAGGTGCTGCAGAGCCCGTGTTTCTATGTGTTGTATGTCATGTTCGTGCTGATCGCGGCCGGGGGTTTGTCCATGACGGCTTCCGTGAAGCCGATGGCCATCGATCTGAAGCTCGACAAAGTACCGGTCGATCTATTCGGTATCACGATGGCGGCGGGCATCTTCGCCGTCTCGCTCAGCCGCATCTTCGACGGCGTCGGCCGGCCCTTCTTCGGTTGGCTGTCGGATCAGATCGGGCGGGAGTACACGATGGCGCTCGCCTTCCTGATCGGCGCGGCGGCGCTCTTTACACTGAGTCAGATCGGCGGGACCAACCCGGCGATGTTCGTGCTCGTGACCGCGTTGTACTTCGGCGTGTACGGCGAGATCTTCAGCCTGTTCCCGGCAACTCAGGGAGACACGTTCGGGTCGCGCTACGCGGCGGCCAACGCCGGCATGCTGTACACCGCGAAGGGCACGGGCGCGCTGTTCGTGCCTTTCGCCGCATCCATCGCCAAGGCGCACGGCTACGGGTCGATATTCACGCTGTTCGTCACCTGCAACATCATCGCGGCGCTGCTAGCGCTGTTCGTGCTGAAGCCCATGCGGGCGCGGCACTTCGCCAAGAGTCGCGAGACCTTGGCCGTGGCCGGCTGATCGTGGACCAAGACATCATTCCTGGAAATCTGAGGGCGGGCCGCCGCAGCCACGGCCCGAATCCCTAACTGGAGGCAAACATGGCAACCAACCCCGCTGTGGCGGAACCCAAGCCGACGACTGCCGAGGACACCCTGCAACGCAAGAGCCGCGAGGCCGGGGTCGTGTCGGGCGGGCATTTGGTGGCGAAAGCACTCAAGAGCGAGGGCGTGGACACGATCTTCACTCTGTGCGGCGGCCACATCATCGACATTTACGATGGCTGCGTGGACGAGGGTATTCGCATTATCGATGTGCGTCATGAGCAGGTCGCGGCGCACGCCGCCGACGGCTATGCGCGTCAGACCGGCAAGCTCGGCTGCGTGGTCACGACGGCCGGACCCGGGTGCACCAATGCGGTGACGGGAATTGCCACGGCATTCCGCTCTGAGAGCCCGGTGCTGCACATCGGCGGACAAGGGGCGCTCACGCAGCACAAGATGGGATCGCTCCAAGATCTGCCGCACGTCGACATGATGACGCCGATCACGAAATTCGCGGCGACCGTGCCGAGCACCGAGCGTGTGGCCGACATGATCTCTATGGCGGCGCGCGAGGCGTTCAATGGCGCCCCGGGGCCCGTCTATCTGGAGATTCCGCGCGATGTGCTCGACCGCGAGGTCGATCTCAGCAAGGCGGTGATCCCGCAGCCCGGCAAGTACCGCGCCTCGACGCATTCGATTGGCGATCCGCGCGACATCGAGAAGCTCGCCGACATTCTCGTCGACGCGCAGCGGCCGGCGATTCTCTACGGCCAGCAGGTGTGGACCGCGCGCGGTCAGAACGAGGCCATCGCCCTGCTGCGCGGCCTCGACATCCCCGGCTATTTCAACGGTGCGAGCCGCGGATTGCTGCCGCCGGGCGATCCGCATCACTTCGACCGCACGCGCTCGCAGGCATTTGCCAAGGCCGACGTGCTGGTGATCGTCGGCACCCCGTTCGATTTTCGCATGGGGTACGGCAAGCGCATCAGCAAGGATCTGAAGCTGGTACAGATCGATATGGACTACCGCACGGTCGGCAAGAATCGCGATATCGATCTCGGGATCGTCGGCGATCCGGGCGCAATCCTCGGCGCCGTGCTGCAGGCCGCATCGGGACGGCTGAAGAGCGACAAGCGGCAGGCGCGCCAGCAATGGCTCAAGGAGCTGGCGCAAGCCGAGGCCACTGCAACCGAGAAGCTCATGCCGCTCTTTAAATCAAACAGCGTGCCGATTCACCCCTACCGGGTGGCGTGGGAACTGAACGAGTTCCTCGCCGACAACACCGTGTATATCGGCGACGGCGGCGACGTGGTGACGATTTCGGCACAGGCGGTGCGGCCGCGCCGGCCCGGCCAATGGATGGATCCGGGCGCGCTCGGCTCGCTCGGTGTCGGCACGGGCTTCGCGATCGCGGCGGGGCTTGCGAATCCCTCCAAGGAAGTTCTGTGCTACTACGGCGACGGCTCCTTCGGCATGACCGGCTTCGATATGGAGACGGCCAACCGCTTCGGCGTTCCCTACATCGCCGTCATCGGCAACAACTCGGCCATGAACCAGATCCGCTATGGCCAGCTCGCCAAGTACGGCGAGCAGCGCGGCAACGTCGGGAATCTCCTCGGCGACGTGCCGTTCGGCAAATTCGCCGAGATGTTGGGCGGATACGGCGAGGAAGTGCGCGATCCCGCGCAAATCGCGCCGGCGCTGCGACGGGCCCGCGAGTCGGTGCACAAGCTGCGCAAGTCCGCGGTCATCAATATCTGGGTCGACCCGCGTGAGTATGCGCCGGGGACCAAAAACCAGACGATGTACAAGTAACTGCAGGAGCGACCGGCGAGACCATCCATGGAAAAAGCGTTAAGCGGTGTACGCATTCTCGATTTCACGCACGTGCAATCCGGACCCACCTGCACGCAGCTGCTGGCGTGGTTCGGGGCCGACGTCATCAAGGTCGAGAAGGCCGGCAGCGGCGACGTCACGCGCGAGCAACTGCGCGACGTTCCCGGCGCCGACAGCCTGTACTTCACCATGCTGAATCACAATAAGCGGTCGGTGACTCTCGACACCAAGAATGCGCAAGGCAAGAAGGTGCTCGAGAAGTTGATAAAGCATTGCGATGTGCTCGTCGAGAATTTCGCTCCGGGCGCGCTCGACCGCATGGGATTCACCTGGGAGCGGATCCAGGAGCTCAATCCGCGCATGATCGTCGCCTCGGTGAAGGGCTTCGGCCCGGGCCCCTACGAGGACTGCAAGGTTTACGAGAACGTTGCGCAGTGTGCGGGCGGCTCGGCCTCGACCACCGGATTCGATGACGGTCCGCCGCTGGTGACGGGCGCGCAGATCGGCGACAGCGGCACGGGACTGCATCTTGCGCTCGGCATCGTGACTGCGCTCTACCAAAGAAACTCCACGGGACGAGGCCAAAAGGTGCTGGCTGCCATGCAGGACGGCGTGCTGAATCTGTGCCGCGTCAAGCTGCGCGACCAACAGCGGCTCGAGCGCGCCAAGGTCATGAAGGAGTATCCGCAATATCCGCACGGAACATTCGGCAGCGCCGTGCCGCGTGCGGCGAACGCCTCCGGCGGAGGCCAGCCGGGCACGATCGTGAAATGCAAAGGCTGGGAAACCGATCCGAACGCGTACCTGTATTTCATCGCGCAGGCGCCCGTATGGAAAGAGATCTGCCGCGTGATCGGTCGCGAGCCGTGGATCACGGACCCCGATTTCGCGACTCCGGAGGCCCGGTTGCCGCGCCTCAAGGAGATCTTTGCGGCGGTGGAGCAGTGGACCGTGACCAAGACGAAATTCGAAGCCATGAATCTGCTCAACGAGCACGACATTCCTTGCGGCCCCATCCTGTCGATGGAAGAGCTCGCTCATGAGCCATCGCTCCGCAAGACGGGCACGGTGGTGGAGGTCGATCACCCGACGCGCGGTAAGTACTTGACCGTGGGCAACCCCATCAAGCTGAGCGACAGTCCGACGGAGGTCAAGCGCTCCCCGCTCCTCGGCGAGCATACCGATGAAGTACTGGCTGAGCTCGGCTTCAAGGCAGAAGAGGTCAGCGCGCTGCGTCAGGCGAAAGTGGTTTGAGGCCCGAAGGCTGGTCGGGCTGAACAGTCGATTTGCTTCGCGGGCAGCTGCGCAGCAAGCGGCGAGTTCGATGCGATGACGATGTTCGAATGGGAGAGCGTAAGTCCTGCCGGGGGCAGGCGAGAAAGAGTCAAACAACGCGTTCATGAGGGATTTACACAATGTTTAAACTAAGACTGGCAAAGCCTGTGCTGGTGGCGCTGGCCGCATGCGCTGCTACCGTCACGATCTGTGGCGTCGCTTTTGCGGACGATGATCAAACCCAGGCGCTGAAGGAGCAGATGCGGCAGATGCAACAGCAGATGCAGCAGCTGCAGAAACAGCTCGATGCCTTGTCGAACAGGCCAGCTGCGCCTGCTCCGGCGGGACCGCCCGCCGTGGCGGCATCCGGCGGTAAAGAAGCTCAACCGACGTTGTCGCCGCTCGAAAAGAAATTCGACAACTTCCTCAAGGGCTTTTATGGGGCACTCGATCTGTCCGTCGATTACACCACCAAGGGCATCTATAACCCGGTCGCCTATCCGTGGGGCTACGCGAGCGGTGCCCCGGGCAGCCCGTATGTGATGACCGGCGGCCAAAAGGCGGGACCGTACGGGCGGGTCGGGTGGCTCGGCATGATGTCGAGCAATGGCTCGAGCGTCGGCTATCGGGGCACGCATCACATTCCGAACTCCAATGTGGATTTCATTTATCAGGTATCGACGTCGATAAACATGGCGGCGGCGCCCGGTCTTCAGGATACCTGGACCAAGTCCTCGAACACCGTTCAAGGAGCGATCGGTCTCGGCGATACCTTCCTCGGCTTCTCAAGTGCCGGCTGGGGCAAGGTGAAGTTCGGCGAGATGTACATGCCGTACAAGACTTCCACCGACCGCCTCAATCCGTTCGGTTCCGGCCTCGGCAACTACGCCACCATCATGGGCAACACCGGCGGCGATAACCGCGTCGAGTTCGGTACTCGCGGTGACGACGTGGTGTTCTATACCTCGCCCACCCTGTTTGGCTTCACGCTCGATGCCGCTTATCAGTTCGGTCAGCAGCTCGATCCGAACAGTGACCTGACGCCGCTGGGATCCCCGGACTGCGCAGGCTCGAACAATCCGGGCAGCGGCAACCTGTTCTTGAATTGCGACGACGGTGGCTACAACCGGGCATACAGCGCCGACCTCAAGTTCGAGATGGCCGGCCTGTATCTGGTGGGGGCTTACGAGATCCACAAGCAGGTGAATCGCTCGAGCGACGGCATCGGGTCCAACAGTCCGTACTACGGGTACTTGCTGAGTAAGGGAGTCAACGGCTCGCCCCTGCTGGACTGGGCCGACTATGAAGCTTATGCGGCGGAGTACCCCGAGGCGGCGCCTGCGGGCACGCCTGCCTACAGCACGGCGTACGATGTCGCCGATGAATGGGCGATGAAGTTCGGCGGGCAATACTCCTTCGACTTCGGTCTGTCGGTCTCTGCTCTCTACGAGCAAATGCATCGGGATGTCCCGCCTGAGATGGAGTTTCAAAATGAGCGCCAGCGACACGGCTATTGGCTCGCCGCACAGCAGGCGCTGAACGACGGTCGGGATGTCCTCGCGGTCGGCTGGGCGCATGCCACGGCAACACCCGGAGATCCGGGCGGCCAACACAACTACAACCCGAATAGCACGGGCGATCAGGCCAACATGTATACCTTCGCATACTGGCACAAGCTCGATAAGCAGCTGACCGTGTATTTCGATGTCGCGGAAACCATCAACGACGGCAATGCTCACTACGACATCGGCGCCGGCGGTCATGGCATCAAGACTGACTGCCACGACGCAACGCACGAGCAGTTCATCGACTACAGCAGCGCGGGGCCGACCACCTGGGGTGGGTGTCACCCGCTCGGCTTCTCAACCGGGGTAAAATATACGTTCTAGGGCGGATTAAGCGCTTGGCGATCAGCACGACGGCGGGGCCACTCCTGGCGGGGACGCTGGGAGTGGCTGCAGTCGGGTTCTCGCCCGCGCGGGGGGTTTGCGCGCCGCCGACGCAAGGCATGCAACAGGAGATCGTGGTGACCGCGAGCCGAGAGTCGGATGCGGCGCTCACGGCGAGGGTGACTACTGCGCTGCAGCAGAACCCATATATTTTCAGCGACCATGTGTCGGTAGCGACCGCGAATGGGGTCGTCAGGATCACGGGGGTGGTGCGGGATCTGTCGGATTTGCTGGCGATCCTGCAGATCGCCCGCCGCAGCGCAGGCAAGCGGCGCATCGTGAATGAGATCGAGTACATTCCCATCGACGACGATGGGAACTAACGGCAAGGAATACCGAGATGCGTATGTCTCCAGTCATCAATCGAATCGTGCACACCGGGCTCGCCGTCGCACTGGCGTCGGCAGCTGTCGCGTGCGTTATGGAACCTCCCAAGACTGCGGCCGAACGGGAGGCCGACAAAGATCTAGTCGATCGTGTCGAGGCCACTATGAAGGCTGACCCTGGGTTGTATGCCCGGCATGTCAACTTGCGCGCCGACAACGGGGTCGTGACCATGAGCGGCTATGTGTGGACAACAGAGGAGCTCGTCAAGGCAAAGCAGGATGCCGAGGGGGTGCCGGGTGTCGTGAAAGTCGTGAATCGCGTGGAAGTCGATCGGGGCGCGATCACCGATTCGTCGGTGACACGCTGATACGCTCGCGAATGAATGGGTCGCTCGGATGAAGATAGCCGTCATAGGCGCCGGCGCGATTGGTGGATTCGTCGGGGCACAGCTCGCGCACGCCGGCGAGGACGTGACGTTCATTGCGCGCGGCGCCACGCTCGAGGCGCTCAAGACTCGCGGCATCCGGGTGATCATGAGCGACGGCAGCGAGAAAGCCGTTCCCCGCATCGAAGCGACGGCGGATTATTCGGCGGCGGGACCGCAAGATGTGGTGGTGCTCGCCATGAAGGCGCACCAGCTCGAGGCGGTCGCCGCTGAGGTCCCGAAGCTACTCGGACCGGGCACGGTGGTCGTGCCGATGCAAAACGGAATTCCTTTCTGGTATTTCCACAAACATGGCGGAGCTCTCGAGGGCAGCACCGTCACCACTGTCGACCCCACCGGCGCAATTCAAAAAAACATTCCCTGCGAGCGCGTCATCGGCTGTGTGGTCTATCCAGCCACGGAGGCGCTTGCGCCGGGCGTGATCAAGCAGATCGAGGGCAATCGATTCCCGGTCGGCGATCTGGACGGTACCGAGAGCGAGCGCGCCAAGCGCGTCTCGGCTTGTTTCATTCGCGGCGGCATGCAATCGCCCGTGCTGACGGACATCCGTGCCGAAATGTGGCTGAAGCTCTGGGGCAACATGACTTTCAACCCGATCAGCGCGCTATCCCGCGGGACGCTGGCCGCGATCTGTCAATATCCACCCACGCGGGAGCTCGCGCGTGCCATGATGACCGAGGCCCAGGCCATTGCCGCCAAGCTTGGTATCTCGTTCCGAGTACCCATCGAGAAGCGCATCGCGGGTGCGGAACGGGTCGGTCACCACAAGACCTCCATGCTGCAGGATGTGGAGGCGGGACGCCCGCTCGAGACCGACGCGCTACTCGGCTCCGTCATCGAGCTGGGCCGGATGACCGACACGCCCACGCCGCACCTCGATGCGGTGTTTGCGCTGACCAAGCTTCTGGAGCAGAGCCTGGCGCAAGCCAGAGCGACTTGACCAAGCCTTGGCCTTGACGCGGGCCCGAGCGCCTCGAATAGTGCTGCTCGGCGGCGTTTCGTAGTTGTTTTGCTTTAATGGCGCGAAAAAGTAGCGCACGAGGACCATCGTCATGAACGTTCATGAGTATCAAGGTAAAGAGATCCTGCGCAGATTCGGCGTGGCGACCCCCCGCGGCGTGCCGTGCTTTTCGGTCGCCGATGCGGACGCGGCCGCACGCGAGTTGGGCGGCAAGGTTTGGGTCATCAAGGCGCAGATCCACGCCGGCGGCCGCGGCAAGGGCGGCGGCGTCAAGGTGGCGAAATCGCTCGATGAGGTGCATCAGTACGCCGCCGGCATCCTCGGCATGACTTTGGTCACGCATCAGACGGGTCCGGAAGGCCGCGTCGTGCATCGGCTGCTGGTGGAGGAGGGCGCCGATATCCGCAAGGAGCTCTATGTCGGCATGGTGGTCGACCGCGGCACGCAGCGCGTGACCTTGATCGCGAGCTCCGAGGGCGGGATGGAGATCGAGGAAGTCGCGGCGCACGCGCCCGAAAAAATTTGCAAGGCGGCCATCGATCCGGGCGCGGGGCTCACCGACTCCCAGGCGGAAGACATCGCGCGCAAGATCGGCGTGCCCGAGACCTCGGTGCCGGAGGCACGCCGCTTCATGCAAGGGCTGTATCGCGCATTCTATGAATGCGACGCCTCGCTGGCGGAGATCAATCCGCTGATTTTGACCGGCGACGGCAAGGTGCTTGCGCTCGATGCCAAAATTAACTTCGACGACAATGCGCTGTTCCGCCACCCCGACATCGTCGCGATGCGCGATCTGGACGAGGAGGATCCCGCGGAAGTCGAGGCGTCGAAGTTCGACCTTTCCTATATTTCCCTCTCGGGCAACATCGGCTGCCTGGTAAACGGCGCGGGTCTCGCCATGGCGACGATGGATGTCATCAAGCTGTTCGGCGCCGAGCCCGCCAACTTTCTCGACGTGGGTGGCGGGGCCACCACGCAGAAGGTGACCGAGGCGTTCAAGCTCATGCTCAAAAACCCCAAGGTGAAGGGCATTCTGGTCAACATTTTCGGCGGCATCATGCGCTGCGACACCATTGCGGAAGGCGTCATTGCCGCCGCCCGGGAAGTGAAGCTCGGCGTGCCCCTGGTGGTGCGCATGAAGGGCACGAACGAGGAGCTCGGCCGAAAGATGCTGAAGGAATCGGGACTGCCGATCATCTCCGCCGACAACATGGCGGACGCGGCGCAGAAAATCGTCGCCGCCGTGACCGGAAAGTGAGGAGGAGCGCATGAGCATCCTGATCGACAAGAACACGCGGGTGATGACCCAGGGCATCACCGGCAAGACCGGCGCGTTTCATACCCGGCTGTGCCGCGACTACGCCAACGGCAAGAGCTGCTTCGTCGCGGGCGTGAATCCTGCCAAGGCGGGCGAGAACTTCGAGGGCATTCCGATCTTCGGCAGCGTCAAGGATGCGAAGCTTGAGACCGGCGCGACCGTGTCGGTGATCTACGTGCCGCCGCCTTACGCCGCCGCCGCCATCGACGAGGCGGTGGACGCCGGTCTCGACCTCGTCATCTGCATCACCGAAGGCATTCCCGTGCGTGACATGATCGCCACGCGCTACCGCATGCGCGGCAAGAAGACGCTCCTCGTGGGACCGAACTGTCCCGGTGTGATCACGCCCGATGAAATCAAGATCGGCATCATGCCGGGGCACATTCACAAGAAGGGTCGCATCGGCGTGGTGTCGCGCTCGGGCACGTTGACCTACGAGGCCGTGGGCCAGCTCATGGAGCAAGGGCTCGGCCAGTCGACGGCCGTCGGCATCGGCGGCGACCCCGTGAACGGCTTAAAGCACCTCGACGTGATGCGCCTGTTCAACGACGATCCGGACACCGACGCGGTCATCATGGTCGGCGAGATCGGCGGCGAGGACGAAGAGAATTGCGCGCGCTGGGTCAAGTCGAACATGAAAAAGCCCGTGGTCGGATTCATCGCCGGTGTCACGGCCCCGCCGGGCAAACGCATGGGTCACGCGGGGGCGATCATTTCCGGCGGCAAAGGCACGGCCACGGAGAAGCTCGCGGTCATGGAAGAGTGCGGCATCAAAATCACGCGCAATCCCGCCGACATGGGCCGATTGCTGAAATCCGTGCTCTAGCGCGGCCGCCGCTTCGGGCTAGCCGTGACTGCAGACTCAGCCCCGCGCACGTTGCTCACGGCGATGTTCCGCGCCGCCATCGCCTCGGCACAGCCGGCGGTGTGCGTGCCGGCGCATCTCCCTCCGCCCCCGCGCGGTCGACTGATCGTCATTGGCGCGGGCAAGGCCTCCGCGGCCATGGCGCAGGCAGTGGAGCAGCATTGGCCGGGTCCCCTGTTGGGCTTGGTCGTGACCCGCTACGGCTACGGCGTGCCCTGCAGCCGCATCGAGATCGTCGAAGCCGCGCATCCGGTGCCCGATGCTGCGGGGATGCGTGCGGCCGAACGCATGCTCAAGCTGGTGCAGGGTCTTGGCCCGGACGATCTCGTTCTGTGCCTCATTTCCGGCGGCGGCTCGGCGCTCCTGCCGCTGCCGGCGCCCGGGTTGACGCTGGAGCTGAAGCAGACTCTGGGACGCGCGCTGCTCGCCTCGGGCGCGACGATCGGCGAATTCAACTGTGTGCGTCGCCATCTATCGAGCATCAAGGGCGGCCGTCTCGGTGCAGCGTGCCACCCGGCGCGCGTCCTCACCTTGCTCATGTCCGACGTGCCGGGGGATCGACCGACCGACATCGCCTCGGGTCCCACGGTCGCGGATCTCAGCACCTGCGAAGACGCGCTGAACATTCTACGGCGCTACGCAATCGAGGTGCCGCCGGCGGTGCGAGACCTGCTCGAGAGCGGGCGCGGGGAGTCGGTGAAGCCGGGCGATGCGCGCCTCGCCCGCGCCGAGGTCCGCATGATCGCTACCCCGCAAATGGCGCTCGAGGCGGCCGCCGCACTCGCAGGACCCGCAGGCTACGCCGCCCACATTCTCGGCGACGCCATCGAGGGCGAGGCGCGCGACGTGGGCACGGTCTTCGCCGGCATCGCGGCGCAGGTCGCCGATCGCGCGCAGCCCTTCAGGGCGCCGTGTGTGCTCTTGTCGGGCGGCGAGACCACTGTGACCGTGCGCGGCACCGGGCGCGGCGGACGCAACGTCGAGTTCCTGTTGTCGCTCGCCGTCGCGCTCGACGGTCACGCGCGCATCTTCGGCATCGCGGGCGACACCGATGGCGTCGACGGTCAGGAGGAAATCGCCGGCGCCGTCATCGCCCCGGATACCCTCGCGCGTGCGTGGAGTCTCGGGCTGCGCCCGAAGGACGTGCTGGCGAACAACGATGCGCACACGTTCTTCCAGGCGCTCGGCGACTCGGTGATCACCGGTCCGACGCTCACCAATGTGAACGACTTCCGGGCGATTTTGATCAGGTAGCCGGCGGCTTCAGCGGTTTTTGAAACCGGGGAAGCGATTCCAGGATCGAACACGGCCGCTGGCGGCTGTCGATCTGCAAGCTGATGAGCCTGTCCCATCCGTCGCGGCAGGCGCCGTTCGATCCCGGCAGGACGTAAATGATGGTGCCGCCGGTGATCCCGGCGCAGGCGCGCGATTGCATGGTGGAAACGCCGACGGTCTCGTAGGACACGAGATGCCAGAGCACGATGAAGCCCTCGAGCTCGCGATCGAACAGCTCGCGAAAGGCCTCGGGCGCGACTTCGTGCGGCTTCAATCCCGTGCCGCCGTTGCTGACGATGATGTCGATGCCGGGATCGCCGATCCACGTGCGCGCCTGCCCCTGAATGGCCGCTTTATCGAAGCCGACCACGGCGCGCGCCTTGAGCGCATGGCCCGCGGTTGCGATCCGCTCGGCCAAGAGGTCTCCCGAGGAGTCGCTGCGCGCATCGCGCGAATCGGAAATCGTCATGACGGCGAGATTGACCGGCGTGAATGCCCGCTCCGGATCGATTCTGCCGCCGGCCATATCAGCTCTCCAGTTTCAGCCGCACGGCGGCGTACGTCGCCTCGCAGTCGACGGCAGAGGTGTTCGCCAGACGCTCGACTTCCTCAAGCGCGCTCGCGGCGAAGCGGCGGTCCTTGAGGGCGGGCGCATTGATGAACACGTTGAGGGCCGCACTGCGCAGTGCCGAGTCCGCGGCCGCGACGCCGACTCCCACGTCGCTGATGACGTGCTTGTAGCCGAGATCCGCCGCGCGACGCGCCATTCCGACGACCTGAAAACAGGCGCGCGCGCACTCCAAGGGAACCTCGGTAGCGCGCTCGAGGCATGCCTGGATGGTCTCTGCGCGACGCGCCTTCTCCTCATCCGAGGATTTGGCCAGCTTGTATGCGGCCATCAGGCTGTCGAAAGCCGCAATATCCTCGGCGACCATGGCGGCCAAGCGGCGGCGCAGCTCCTCCGATCTCACCAGCATGTTCCTGAGCTCGGGCTCGGCGGCCTCGCAGCCCTTCTTGCCGAAGGACACATTGCACACCATGGATACGAGCGCGGCGCCCATCGCGCCCATGATCGCGGCGGCGCTGCCACCGCCTGGAGTGGGATTAGCGCTCGCGAGATCATCCAAGAATTGCTCGATCGAGCGTTCCGTCATGAACTCACCATGGCCTTGGCCTGGGCATAGATCTGCTCGGCGTCGAGAACGAGATCATTTTGCTCGAACAGGCGCCCGATGCAGGCGCGATGCAGCGCCAGCTTCAAGGCGCCGAACCCCAGAGGGCCGAACAAGATCTTGCCGTGGCTCGCGGTACCCCGATCGGCCATCGCCACGCCCTCGATGCCGGCGGGCGGCGAGGCGTTGGCATCCGCCACGAGCTCGAGGGTCGGGCTCGATTGCCACTGCGCCGCGTCGAGCAGCGTGATGCCGGCCGCGCCCGTCGCCAGCACGATGTGTGCGCCCGCGATGGCCTGGCCGCGCTCGGCAGGGCTCGCGGCCGCGATGGGTCGGATCTCGGCGCCGAAGCGGGATTTGATCGCCTGCGCGGCGGCCTGCACGACGTCGAGCTTGCGGCCGGTGATTGCGACTGCCGCACCCTCGCTCGCGAGCAGCGCGGCAGCGCGCTGGCCCACGGGCCCGGTCCCGGCGAGCACCACGGCACGCTTTCCCGCGAGCGAGCGCCCGTGCGCCAGCCAGGCAACGGCGGCGGCGGCGGTGGTGTTCGAGCCGTTGCAGTCGAACATGACGGAGACGCGGAACTTGCCGAAGAATTTCGCCTGCACCACCTCGAGCAGCGCCTGACCCGCCGCCATGTTGCCGCCGCCGATGAACAGAGCTGTGTTCTTCTTGTCTTTCGGCCCGCGGGTGAAAATCGCGCCCTCGACGAGGCCACCGACATTGGCCGCGGTCACGCCGCCGTAGGCGGTGATGTGATCGGCGCCGCCGTCATAGCCGACGACGTTGTCGAAGACGGCGGGCAGCGCGTCCGTATCGAATTGGTAGAGCAGTTTCTTCATGGCCGGACGTCGTTGCCGCGCGCCGGGCGCGGGTTCCTCAAGTTACCAGGTGCTGCGGCTTGCCCGCGGCCCATCCGTCGATATTATCGATCAATTGATCGGCGAGGAACTGCATTGCCCCGTCCGAGGCCCAGGCGATGTGCGGGGTGAGGATGAAATTCGGGCGTCGCACGTCGAGCAAGGGATGTCCGTTCCTCGGCGGCTCGACCGTGAGCACGTCGAATCCCGCGCCCGCGATCAGTCCTTGATCGAGCGCCTGAATCAGCGCGCTCTCATCCACGAGGCCCCCGCGGGCGGTGTTGATGAGAAGGGCGGTGCGCTTCATTTTGCGAAATGACGCGA
This sequence comes from uncultured Gammaproteobacteria bacterium, assembly GCA_963755935.1. GTDB lineage: Bacteria > Pseudomonadota > Gammaproteobacteria > Steroidobacterales > Steroidobacteraceae > Bog-1198. The sequence goes on along the minus strand of CAVWME010000018.1, from coordinate 66,726 downwards.
GGTCGATCAGGTTGCGCGTCGACGGCATGAGCGGACAATGCAGCGAAATCACGTCCGATTGCGCGATCACTTCGTCGTGCGGTGTGAAGGAGATGCCCTCCATTTTCGGCGGCGGATGATCGGCGAACAGCACCTTCATGCCGAAGGCGCGGCCGATTGCCGCGGTTGCCTGACCGATGGCGCCTTCGCCGATGATGCCGAGCGTCGAGCCATGCAGGTCGCCGATCGGATGCGTGAAGAAGCAGAACTGGTCCGACTTGTTCCAGGCCCCGTTCTGGACGTCCTCGCGGTAAGCGAGCAGGCTCCGCCGCAAAGCCAGGATCAGCATGAACGCATGTTCGGGCACGGTGTGCACGGCGTAATTGCGGATGTTGGCGACCGCGATGTCATGGCTCTTGCAATACGCGATGTCGACCACGTCGTAGCCGGTGGCCGCGACCGCGATCATCTTGAGGTCGGGCAGCTGCTCGAGAGTGGGGCCCCGCATGGGCACCTTGTTGACGATGGCGACGTCGGCCCCGGCAAGTCGCGGCACGATCTCCTCGGGCGAGGTTTTGTCATATTCCACGTAGGCCCCCGCCCCCTGAGGCTTGCGCACGGTGGCCTTGAGCGAGGCGCGATCGAGGAATACGACGCGGCGGATCACGCCGCCTTACTCGTCTTCGAGCCCGAGGGCGCGACCACCTGGAGTGCGGCCGCGGCGGGATTGCTGCGCCAGTACTTCTGCGCCGCCGCAACACCGCTGCCGGGCTCGATCTTCACGCCCACGTCGAGCATCGCCATTTCGGCGCCGGCGATCGCGCCCATCAACATGAGCTCGTTGAGATCACCCAGGTGCCCGATGCGGAACAGCTTGCCGGCGACCTTGGAGAGCCCGGCACCAAGCGCGAGGTTGTAGCGCGTGAAGGCGCGGGCGATGACCTCGGCACCGTTGATGCCCTCGGGCACCATGATCGCGGACACCGTATCGGAGTACCACTGCGGCGCGACAGCGCAGAGCTTGAGCTTCCAGCCGTCGAGCACGGCGGCGCGCGTGCCGGCCGCGAGGTAGGTGTGGCGGCGGAACACGTTGTCGAGCCCCTCTTCGGCGAGCATCGCGAGCGACTCGCGCAATCCGTAGAGCATGGGCAGCGCCGGCGTATAGGGGAAATATCCCGACGCGTTCGCTTGCACCATGTCCCCGTAGTCGAAATAGCAGCGCTTGGAGGTCGCTTTCTTGGACGCCTCGAGCGCCTTCTGGCTCACGCAAGTAACGCCGAGCCCCGCGGGCAGCATCAAGCCCTTCTGCGAGCCGCTGACGCACACGTCCACGCCCCAGTCATCCATGCGAAAGTCGATGCTCGCGAGCGCGCTCACCGAGTCGACGAACAACAGCGCCGGATGCTTGACGCTGTCCATGGCCTGACGCAGCGCTGCGACGTCGCTGGTCACACCGGTCGCCGTCTCGTTCTGGCAGACGAGCACGGCCTTGATCTTGTGCTGCTTGTCGGCGCTCAACGCGGCCAGGTAGCGCTCGACCGGAGCTCCCTCGCCCCAGGGCGTCTCGAGTATCTCGACCTCGTAGCCCAAGCGTTGGCACATGTCGATCCATAAGTGGCTGAATTGACCGAAGCGCGAGGCGAGCACCTTGTCCCCGGCGTTCAGACAATTGGTCAGTGCCGCTTCCCAGCAACCGGTCCCCGAGGAAGGAAAAATGAACGGCGTGGCTGTCGTGGTCTTGAAAATCGGCTTCAGGCCCGTGAGGCAGGCCCGCGCGAGCTCCGGAAAAATCGGCGAGCGATGATCTTCCATCGAGATCATCATGGCGCGCGTCACCCGCTCGGGTACGTTGGTGGGGCCCGGCACGAATAGAAAATTACGACCAGCAGCCATAGGAAGCTCCTTCGGTTGAGGGCGGGTTTGCCTACATCTTACCGGGGCGATGAGTCGCGCTCGGTTTAACTTGATTCTAGCTCGACGGTTCAGGCTATGATATATGAGATATCTTGCCTAATTGATCAAGATCGTGCGCCGCAATGACGGCCGCACTGTTGGCAAATGAGGCCCCGGCAGGCCGATTTGGGGAGTCAGGACCATGCGGATTGCGATCGTCGGACAACAGAAGTTCGGGAAGGCGGTGCTCGATGCGTTCATCGAGCGCGGCGACACCGTTGCGGGGGTCTTCTGCGCGCCCGAGAAGCCGGGCAGTGCGCCGGACCCCTTGAGGCTCGGCGCCGAGGAGCGGGGCATCGCCGTCTTCCAACTGCCTTCCTTGAAAACGGGAGAGGCCTGCGAGGCATTGAGCCGGCTCGAGGTCGATCTCGGCGTCATGGCCTACGTCCTGCAATTCGCACCGCAGGATTTTTGCGCGGTGCCGAAGCACGGCATGATCCAGTATCACCCCTCGCTGCTTCCCAAATACCGCGGTCCGAGCTCCATCAACTGGCCCATCATTCGCGGCGACACGCGCACCGGCCTCACGATCTTTCGGCCGAGCGACGGGCTCGACGAAGGTCCGGTGATTCTGCAGAAAGAAACCCCGATCGGCCCTGACGACACCCTCGGATCGGTGTACTTCGACCGGTTGTTCCCCATGGGGATCGAGGCGCTCAAGGAAGCCGCGGACCGCGTGGCGGCCGGCCGCGCGAGCGAGACGGTGCAGGACGAGTCGCAGGCAAGCTACGAGGGCTGGTGCCGGGATCCCGAAGCCGCGATCAACTGGCACAGTCACATCGATCACACCTACAACGTGGTGCGCGGGTGCAACCCCGCTCCGGGCGCCTGGACGGTATTGAACGGCAAGAAGCTCAGGCTCTTCGACGCGCGCAAGCACCTCACGCGCACTTTCTCGCAGGTGCAGGGGAAAGTCGGCACCATCGCCTCGATCGGCGAGAAAAGCTTGCGGGTGAGCGCCCAGGGCGGCCAGCTCGAGGTCTTCACCTTGCGCTTCGAGGATGGCAAGAAGCTGAACGCACCGGAATTTTGCAAGCAGGCGGGCATCGCGGCGGGCGCTCAGCTCGGCGCTTGATCTTCCCCGCGGGGTCACGATAATTGCGGCGCCACTGAACACTGTAAAGGGGAATCAACGTGCGTTCCGACATTGAGATTGCGCAAGCCGCGAAGATGAAGCCGATCAGCGAGATCGCGGCCAAGCTCGGCATTCCGGCATCGAGCGTCGAGAACTACGGCCACTACAAGGCCAAGATCTCGCTCGATTACATCGAGAGCCTGAAGGACAAGCCGGACGGCAAGCTCATCCTGGTGACGGCGCTGAGTCCCACCCCCGCGGGCGAAGGCAAGACCACGACCACCGTGGGCCTGGGCGATGCGCTCAATAAGATCGGCAAGAAGGCCGTGATCTGTCTGCGCGAGCCGAGCCTCGGGCCGGTATTCGGCATGAAGGGCGGGGCGGCGGGCGGCGGCATGGCGCAGGTCGTTCCCATGGAGGACATCAACCTGCACTTCACCGGCGACTTCGGCGCCATCGGCCTCGCGCACAATCTGTTGTCCGCGCTGATCGACAATCACGTGCATCACGGCAACGAGCTCGGCTTCGACGTGCGCCGGATCGCGTGGAAGCGCGTCATGGACATGAACGATCGAGCACTGCGCGACATCACCGTCGGGCTCGGCGGCCCGGCGAATGGGTTTCCGCGTCAGGACGGGTTCGACATCGTGGTGGCCTCGGAAGTGATGGCGATCTTCTGCCTGGCGCGCAACCTCGCCGATCTCAAGCAGCGGCTCGGCAACATCGTCATCGGCTACCGCCGCGATCTGAGCCCCATCCGCGCTCGCGATCTCAATGCGCAGGGCGCGATGACGGTGCTGCTCAAAGAGGCGCTGAAGCCGAATCTGGTGCAGACCCTCGAGAACAATCCCGCCTTCATTCACGGCGGCCCGTTCGCGAACATCGCGCACGGCTGCAATTCCGTGCTCGCCACCACCACCGCGCTCAAGCTCGCGGACTACGTGGTGACCGAGGCGGGCTTCGGCGCCGATCTGGGTGCCGAGAAGTTCATCGACATCAAGTGCCGCAAGTCGGGCCTGCGGCCGGCGGCAGTCGTGCTCGTCGCCACCATCCGCGCGCTCAAGTATCACGGCGGCGCCGACTTGAAGCAGATCAATACGGAAAATCTCGGCGCTCTGGAAAAAGGCATCGCCAACCTCGAGCGCCACGTGAACAACGTGCGCAACCACTACGGATTGCCGTGCGTCGTCTCGGTGAATCATTTCACGGCGGATACGGCCGCGGAGCACGAGCTGCTCGCGAAGACGATGAAGAAGCTCGATGTTCCGCTGGTGCTCGCGCGGCACTGGGCCGAGGGCGGCGCGGGAGCCGCGGACGTCGCGCGCAAAGTGGTGGAGATCATCGATCAGGGCAAGTCGGAGTTCCGCTTCGTCTACGACGAGAAGCAAACGCTCTGGGACAAGATCAAGACGGTCGCCACGAAGATCTACGGCGCCGCCGACATCTCGGCGGACTCGAAGATCAAGCAACAGATCGAGAAGCTGCAGACGGACGGCTATGGGCACTATCCCGTCTGCATCGCCAAGACCCAGTATTCCTTCTCCACCGATCCGGGCGCGCGCGGCGCGCCGAGCGGTCACACGGTCAACGTGCGCGAGGTGCGCCTGGCGGCGGGCGCGGAATTCATCGTCGTGGTTTGCGGCGACGTGATGACCATGCCGGGATTGCCCAAGGTGCCCGTCGGCGGACAAGATCGACATCGACGCGCAGGGCCGCGTGGTGGGTCTCTTCTAGAGGGTCAGCACGATCTTGCCGATATGCTGCGAGCACTCCATCATCCGATGCGCCTCGCTGGCGTCGGCGAGCGGGAAAGTGGCATGGATAATCGGGCGGACGCGCTTATCCTCGAGCAGCGGCCAGACGTTCCGTCGCACGCCTTCGGCGACCAGCGCCTTTTGCGCGACGCTGCGTATGCGCAGCGTCGAGCCGGTGATGGTGAGGCGCTTGCTCATGACCGTGTTGAGGTTGAGCTCCGTGCGCGCGCCGCCGATCAGCGAAATCACCACCAGGCGCCCCTCGAGCGCGAGGCATTCGAGATTGCGTGCGAAATAGCTGGCGGCGACCATGTCGAGAATCACGTCCACGCCACGGCCGTCCGTCTCCCTGCGCACCACCTCGACGAAATCCTCGGTCTTGTAGTCGATCCCGCGTGCGGCGCCGAGCCGTTCGCAGGCGCGCGCCTTGTCAGGGTTCCCGCCGTAGCGAACACGCGTGCGCCGCGTGCGGCCGCAGCTGGATGGCGGTGGTGCCGATACCGCTGGTGCCGCCGTGGATGAGCACGGCATCGCCCGCCTTGCAGCCGCCGCGGTCGAACAGGTTGGTCCAGACGGTGAAGAAGGTCTCCGGGATCGCAGCCGCTTCGACGAGCGACAGCGTCTTCGGGACCGGCAGACACAGCGGCGCGGCGGCGAGCGCATATTCGGCGTATCCCGCCACCCGGCAGAAGCGCCGTGACCTCCTCGCCGAGCGCGACGCCTGTGACTTTTGCGCCGAGCGCCACGACTTCGCCGGCGATCTCGAGACCCGGGATGTCGGAGGCGCCGGGCGGAGGCGGATATTTCCCCTGGCGCTGCATGACGTCCGGTCGATTCACGCCGGCGGCGGCCACCCGCACGAGCACCTCGCCCTCGCCGGGTTTCGGCGTGGGCCGACGCGCGAGTTTGAGCTGCTCCGGGCCGCCCGGCGCCGCGATTTCGATCACGGTCATCTGCTCGGGAATATTCGCCATGGATTGTCCTGTGTGCTCGATGGAACCATCGTGATCGTGCATCATAATCAAACTTCTGCTTCCGGAGGGCACCTCCCATGACCACGGCCTACATCACTCATGCCGACTGCCTGCGTCACGAAATGGGAGCGGGCCACCCGGAGAATCCGGAGCGGCTCAGCTCGGTGAATGAGCACATGCGCAACTCGGGTCTGCTCGAGCAACTGCGCTGCCTGGAGGCGCCGCTGGCGGAGGCCCGGGACATCAAGCGGGTGCACACCCCGGCGTACGTCGACCTGATCTTCGATAACGCGCCACGCGAGGGCTACGCACAGCTCGATCCCGATACGGCGATGAATCCCTTCAGCCTCGCTGCGGCGCGCCGGGCGGCGGGAGCCGGGGTGCTGGCGGTCGAGGAGCTGATCGCCGGACGCGCGCAGAACGCGTTTTGCGCGGTGCGGCCATGCGGCCACCATGCGACGCCATCGCGCGCCATGGGATTTTGCATATTCAACAACATCGCCGTGGCCGCCGCCTATGCGATCGAGGGCAAAGGCCTCGAGCGGGTCGCCATCATCGATTTCGACGTGCACCACGGCAACGGCACGGAGGACATGTTCAGTGCGCCGGCCTGGCAAAGCCGCGCGATCATGGCGAGTTTCTTCCAGCACCCGTTCTATCCCGGCACGGGTACCGATCATCCCGCGCCCAATATGTTCAACGTGCCGCTCTCCGCCGGCAGCGACGGGACCGCAAGCGCGGCGTGCGCTCGAGCGACACTGGCTGCCGGCGCTCGATGACTTCAAGCCGCAGATGATTTTCATCTCGGCGGGCTTCGACGCGCACCGCGAGGACCTGCTGGGTGGCTTGGCGCTCGTCGAGGACGATTATGCGTGGATGACGCGCGAGCTGATGAAAGTGGCCGCGCAGCACGCAGACGGGCGCATCGTCTCGATGCTCGAAGGCGGCTATAACCTCTGCGCCCTGGGACGCAGCGCCGTGGCGCACGTGAAGACGCTCAAAGAGCACTGACCCGGGCGCTGATGCGCCGCCGAGGCTAGGCGCAGGCAGCAGCTAGCCCGCGTCGCCGCCCGGGGCCTCGCGCGGGCGCGCCGCAGGGGATTGTGTCGCGAGCAGCTTCAGCGCCTCGCGCGGCAGCTCGTCGAGCTCCGCATCGCCGTGCTCCTTGAGGTAGTCGGCCAGCTTCTGTCGCATCCGCGGCGTCCAGAACTTCGCGATGTGATTGGCGATGCCCGCGATGCCTTCCTTCCGCTGCGGCTCGGAGCGGAAGAAGTTGCCGATGTCGTTCGCCATCTTCACCAGATGCTCGGCGCTGCCGTGTGGCTGCGACGCTACTTGGCGGCGACTGCATCGGCGCTCGCGTGTTTCAAGAGCGATTCCTGAGTCTCGGTGAACTCGCGGAAGCGCTTTTGCCACTCCGAAGGCTGGCTGACGCGGGTCGCTTGCACGGCGGTGACCTTGTACTCGGGGCAATTCGTGGCCCAGTCGGAATTGTCGGTGGTGATCACGTTCGCTCCCGATTCGGGGAAATGGAACGTGGTGTAGACCACGCCCGGCTGCACGCGCTCGGTCACTCGAGCCCGCAGCACGGTGTCTCCCGCGCGGCTCGCGATGCCCACCCAGTCGCCGTCCGCGATGCCGCGCTCCTCGGCGTCGTGCGGATGGATCTCCAGGCGATCCTCGTCGTGCCACTGATTATTCTCGGTGCGCCGCGTCTGCGCGCCCACGTTGTACTGGCTCAAGATGCGTCCGGTGGTGAGGATGAGCGGATACTTCGCGTTGACCTTCTCGGCGGTCGGCACGTATTCGGTCAGCAGGAACTTCCCCTTGCCGCGCACGAATTGGCCGATGTGCATGGTGGGCGTGCCTTGCGGATGCTCGTCGTTGCACGGCCACTGGATGCTTTCCAGCTCATCGATCCGCTGATAGCTCACGCCGGTGAAGGTCGGTGTGAGGCGCGCGATCTCGTCCATGATCTCCGACGGGTGTTTGTAGGTCATGGGGTAGCCGAGGGCATTCGACAGGAGCTGCGTGATCTCCCAGTCGGCATAGCCGGCCTTGGGCCGCATGACCTCACGGACGCGCGAAATGCGCCGCTCGGCGTTGGTGAACGTGCCGTCTTTCTCGAGGAACGAGGAGCCCGGCAGGAACACGTGCGCGAACTTCGCCGACTCGTTCAAGAACAAATCCTGCACGATGATGCATTCCATCGAGGTGAGCGCCGCAGTCACGTGCTGCGTGTTGGGATCGGACTGCGCGATGTCCTCCCCCTCGATGTACAAGCCCTTGAAATCGCCGTCGAGCGCCGCCTCGAACATGTTCGGAATGCGCAAGCCGGGCTCGTTGTGCAAGCTCACGCCCCACGCGTCTTCGAACTGCGCGCGCACCTTGTCGTCGGAGACGTGGCGGTAGCCCGGGAACTCGTGCGGGAAGGAGCCCATGTCGCAAGAGCCCTGTACGTTGTTCTGACCGCGCAACGGATTGATGCCGACGCCCTCGCGGCCAACGTTGCCGGTTGCCATGGCGAGATTCGCGATACCCATCACCATGGTCGAGCCCTGGCTGTGCTCGGTCACGCCAAGGCCGTAGTAGATCGCGCCGTTGCCCGCCGTGGCGTAGAGGCGCGCTGCCGCGCGTACTTCGCTCGCGGGCACGCCGGTGATTTCCTGCATCGCCTCCGGCGAGTTCTTCTCGAGGGAGACGAAATTACGCCATTTCTCGAAGGAGTCGATTTCGCAGCGCTCGCGCACGAAGTCCTCCTTCACCAGACCCTCGGTCACCACGACGTACGCGAGTGAATTGATCAGGGCCACATTGGTGCCGGGCTTGAGCTTCAGATGATGCTGCGCCTCGATATGCGGCGTGCGCACCAGGTCGATGGTGCGGGGATCCGCGACGATGAGCTTTGCACCCTGGCGCAGGCGCCGCTTCATCTGCGAGGCGAACACCGGATGGCCGTCGGTCGGATTCGCGCCGATCACGAAAATGACGTCCGCTTGCATCACCGAATCGAAATTCTGTGTGCCCGCCGACTCACCGATGGTGTTTTTGAGACCGTAGCCCGTGGGTGAATGGCAGACGCGCGCGCAGGTGTCGACGTTGTTGTTGCCGAAGCCCGCGCGGATAAGCTTCTGTACGAGGTAGGTTTCCTCGTTCGTGCAGCGCGAGGAGGTGATACCGCCGATGGAGTTGCGGCCGTACTTCGCTTGAATGCGCTTCATCTCGGAGGCTGCATAGGCGATAGCCTCCTCCCAGGTCACCTCGCGCCAGGGATCCGAGATCTCCTTGCGGATCATCGGCTTCAAGATGCGATCGGAGTGCGTCGCATAACCGATGGCGAACCGGCCCTTGACGCAGGAATGGCCATGATTGGCGTGGCCGTCGAGGTTCGGCACCATGCGGACAACTTCCTCGCCTTGCATTTCGGCGCGGAACGAGCAACCCACGCCGCAGTAGGCGCAGGTCGTGGTGACGCTATGCTCGGCTTGGCCCTTCTCAATTAGCGACTTCTCAGACAGCGTGGCGGTGGGGCAGGCCTGCACACAGGCGCCGCAGGAGACGCACTCGGAGTCCATGAAGGACTCGTTCTGGCTCGCGGCCACCTTCGATTCGAACCCGCGTCCCTGGATGGTGAGCGCGAGCGTACCTTGCAGCTCGTCACAGGCGCGCACACAGCGCGAGCAGACGATGCACTTGCTGGCATCGAACGTGAAATACGGGTTCGACTCGTCCTTCTTGGCATCCAGATGATTCTCGCCCTCGTAGCCGTAGCGCACTTCGCGCAAGCCGACGACGCCGGCCATATCCTGCAGCTCGCAATGTCCATTGGCGGGACAGGTGAGGCAATCGAGCGGGTGATCCGAGATGTACAGCTCCATCACGCCGCGGCGGATGTCGGCGAGCTGTTTGTTCTGGGTGTGCACGACCATGCCTTGCGCGACCGGCGTGGTGCACGAGGCGGGCAAGCCCTTCATGCCGTCGATCTGCACCAGGCACATGCGGCAGGAGCCGAACGCTTCCAGTTGTTCCGTGGCGCAAAGCTTCGGAATCTGCACGTCGGAGAGCGCTGCGGCACGCATCACCGAGGTGCCTTCGGGCACGGTGATCTCGCGGCCGTCGATGCTCAGGGTGACGAGCTTTTCGCTGGTCCGTTCCGGGGTGCCGTAATCGTGCTCGACAATGGATAACATCGGGGCAACCTCTGTCTTGATGGGTCAGGCCGAAGCCTGAGCGCTCTTCGTTTTGACAAAATCTTCGGGAAAATGGTTCAGGCACGAAATCACCGGATAGGGTGTGAGGCCCCCCAGCGCGCACAGCGATCCGTAGGTCATGGTCTCACACAGATCGCGGAGCAGCACCTCTTGCGCGGCGGCATTCTCGCCGCCGACCAGCCGGTCGATAACCTCCACGCCGCGCGTCGAGCCGATCCGGCAGGGCGTGCACTTGCCGCAGGATTCGATGGCGCAGAACTCCATGGCGTAGCGCGCCTGCGCGGCCATGTCTGCCGTGTCGTCGAATACCACGATGCCGCCGTGGCCCAGCATCGCCTTGATGCCGGCGAACGCCTCGTAATCAAGGGGCGTGTCGAACTGCGATTCGGGCATGTAAGCCCCTAATGGGCCGCCGACCTGCACGGCGCGGATGGGTCGGCCGCTCAGCGTGCCGCCGCCGTAGTCGTAGAGAATCTCGCGCAGACTCATTCCGAAGGCGACTTCGATGAGACCCCCGTGCTTTACGTTGCCTGCAAGCTGTAACGGTAGGGTGCCGCGCGAGCGGCCCATGCCGAAGTTCTTATAGAACTCCGCGCCCCGGTCCAGAATGATCGGTACCGAGGCGAAGGTGATCACGTTGTTGATGACAGTCGGTTTGCCGAACAGGCCGGCAAGCGCCGGTAACGGCGGCTTGAAGCGCACCTGCCCGCGCTTGCCCTCGAGGGACTCGAGGAGCGAGGTCTCTTCCCCGCAGATGTAAGCGCCGGCGCCCATGCGCACCTCGAGATCGAAGCGCCGGCCGCTGCCTAGTACGTTCGCGCCCAGGTAGCCGGCCGCGTACGCGGCAAGGATGGCTGCCTCGAGCGCTCGCCGGGCGTCCGGATATTCCCAGCGCAGATAGATGTAGCCATGGTCGGCGCCCGTCGCCAATCCCGCGATGGTCATGCCCTCGATGAGCACGAATGGGTCGCCCTCCATCACCATGCGGTCGGAGAAAGTGCCCGAGTCGCCTTCGTCGGCGTTGCAGACGATGTACTTCTGAGTCCCCGGCGCGCCGAGCACCGTTTTCCATTTGATGCCCGCGGGGAACGCGGCGCCCCCTCGGCCGCGAAGTCCCGAGGCGGTCACCTGCTCGACGATTTGCGCGGGCGTCTGCGCGAGGGCCGCCGCGAGGCCGCGGTATCCATCGTGGGCGAGATAGTCTTCGAGAGACCCGGGATCGGTGATGCCGACGCGGGCGAAGGTCAGTCGCTGCTGGCGCTTGAGATAGGGAATGTCCTCGGTCGGCCCGTGGGCAAGCGCATGGTTCGGGGGCCGATCCCCCGCCGCCTGCAAAGCATCTAAAAGACTCGCGGCATCGCGCGGCTGCACGGGTCCATAGGCATGCCGCCGGCCGGCCACCTCGAGTTCGACCAAGGGCTCGAGCCACAAAAGGCCGCGCGATCCGTTGCGAATGAGGTTTATTTCGAGACCCCGGCGCTCGGCTTCCGCCGCAAGCGCGTTCGCCGTGGCATCGGCACCCATGGAGCGTGCTGCGGCGTCGCGGGGCACGTAAAGCTTGAACGCGCTCATGGCGCGGCCACCCGCAGCGACTCGATCAGTTCGTCGAAACGCTCGGGGGATACCCGGCCTTGCAGCTCCTCGTCGATCATGAGCGCGGGTCCCAGGGCACAGTTGCCGAGGCAATAGACCGGCTCCAGCGTCACCGCCCCGTCGGCAGTGGTTCCGTGAAAATCGACTCCGAGGCTGCGTTTGGCATGCCGCTCGAGCGCCGCGGCCCCCACCGACTGGCACGCTTCGGCACGGCACAGGTGCACCACGTGTTTGCCGCCGCGCTGGGTGCGGAAATAGTGATAAAAAGTGACCACCCCGTGGACCTCGGCCCGCGACAGGTTGAGCTCTTGGGCGATCAGGCTGACCGCGTCCGCCGGCACGAATCCGATGGCCTCCTGAACGGCGTGCAGAATGGGGAGCAGAGCCCCGGGCTTGTCTTTCCCGTCGGCGCACGCGCGCAGCACCGCCGCCTGTTCCTCTTTGCTGAGTGAGGAGGGTCGCTCGAGCTTAATGGGAATCACTCGTCGGGACTCTTTAGCCATGCCTTACCCGGTCGCTTCGAGAGCCATCATAGCCTGATATATTACGCCCAAACAGGGTCTTGAGCCCATTATGGTGCGCACAAAACCGGTCCGAATGCGACAACCCGGCGCACGTCCGGCGCATTGACATATCGCGCCGCGGCACATGCCGCGCCGCCGCTGCGCGCGGGCAATCGAGCTGTCTAAGTTGGGTGCTATGTCATACCGGGACGCGCGTGGGCGTATAAGATAGGCTGGTTTCGGAGAAAGTGGTCGACGCCGACATCGCACCAACGCGCGCAAGGCTCTGCACCATGCAAAGTGAATCTCGACGGCCGCACGCACTCCTCGCCTGGGGCACAGCCGGTTTGGCCGGAGTACTGTTGTTGCTTGGTCCGCAGGCGGCGCCGGGGACTGCGCAGGCCCTCCCACCTCCCGCGGGCGCACAACCCGCACCCGTGCCCGCCGAGGCGATCGAGAATCTGGCCGATGTCATGGTCGAAGCGCCCGAGCCCCGCTTCGTCGCACCGACCATGCGCGATCAGATCGGGCGCATCTGGGCGCCGGTGCGTATCAATGGACGGGGGCCGTTTCGCCTCGTTCTCGATACGGGCGCGAGCAGTTCCGGGGTGACGGCCATGGTGGCGCTCGCCTTGGGACTTTCCACCACGGGGTCGCCGCCCGTCTTGCTACGCGGCGTGACAGGTGAGGCCACGGTGCCCACCATCCGGGTCGATACCTTAAGCGTCGGGGATGTCGCCGTCGACTCGCCGCTCTTACCCATCGTGCCGGACGCTCTCGGCGGCGCCCAGGGCGTGCTGGGTTCCGAGGGCTTGAAGAACAAACGCATCTTCATCGACTTCCATCACGACAAGATCGTCATCACGTACTCGCGCGACGAGCGCTCGCCGCGCGGGTTCTACACCGTGCCGTTCCGGTTGGTCCATGGACAGCTCATTGTCATCGACGCGATGGTGGGACCGGTGCGCACGCATGCGGTCGTCGATACCGGCGGCCAAAGCACCATCGGCAACTTGGCGCTGCGCGCCGCATTGAACGAGCGCAGTTACAGCTACCACGGCAAGCCCGACTCGATCGTCGGCGCAACATTGGCCGAACAGCACGGCGAGTTCATAGGGACGCCGGCCATTGCGATGGGGCCGATCCAGATGCGCGATGCGGGCGTGACGTTCGCGGACATCTACATTTTCAAATATTGGAAAATGCTGAATGAGCCGGCCCTCATGATCGGCATGGACGCGCTCGGCACCCTCGACACCCTCATCATCGATTACAAGCGCAAAGAGCTGCAGATCCGCATGGCGGCGACCCGCGGATAGCCGGGGGCGCGCGCACCCGCTGTTTTTCGGCGCAGTTGCGCCAGAATGGGGCGATGCGCATAACGGGGGGCGGGACAGTGAATAAACCGGTGATCGGGGTTGCGGCCGTGGTGCTGGTCGTGGGCATTGGAATCGCGTACTACTTCCACGGTCGCAGCAATCTGCCCGCTTCCGAGCCGGTCGAAGTGCCGCCGCCGCCCGCGGCCAGCAGCGAGCCGGCCATCGAGCATCCGGTGCCGGCCGGAGGCGCCACGCAGTCCACACCGTTGCCCGCGTTGAACGACAGCGACTCGGCCGTGAAGGAGGGAATCAGCTCCTTGATCGGCGTCAAGGCCATGCAATACGTGGTTCCCGAGGATATCGTCCGCCATGTCGTGGTCACCATCGACAACCTGCCCCGGCAGAAAGCGCCCGCCGCGAAACGGCCGACAGTGGCGGTGGAGGGCGCGTTCCTGGTGAATGGCGACGAGCTGCACGCGACGCTCGATCCGAAGAATTTCGAGCGTTACGATCCGATGGTGAACGTCGTGCGCCAGCTCGAGATGCAGCGGGTGGCGAATACGTATTTTCACTTCTATCCGCTGTTCCAGAGCGCTTACCAGAACCTCGGATATCCGAACGGCTATTTCAACGACCGGCTGGTGCAAGTGATCGACTCGCTGCTCGCGACACCGCAGCCGAGCGGCCCCATCGAGCTCACCCGGCCCAACGTGCTGTATACCTTCGCCGATCCGAACCTCGAGGCGTTGCCCGCCGGCCAGAAGCTGCTGCTGCGCATGGGTCCGGACAACGCGGCGGTCGTCAAGGGAAAGCTCAAGGAGCTGCGCGCCATCATCACGGCGGCGCCGCCCGAAACACTGATCCGAATAGAAAATAGACAGGGGGATGGCATGAACAGACAGCGGCACGTGACGGATTTGCCGGTGGTGAGGCGGCGGCGCCCAATCAATGGCTGGTGATCGGGGCGTCCTCGCTCGGCACCGTCTTCGAGTGGTACGACTTCTATATCTACGGATTGCTCGCCACCATTCTCACGACGCAGTTCTTCTCGGGCGTGAACGAGGTCACCGGCTTCATTTTCGCGTTGGCAACGTTCGCCGCAGGATTCGCGGTCCGACCTTTTGGCGCGCTGCGTGTTCGGCCGGCTCGGCGATCTCGTCGGCCGTAAGCACACCTTCCTTATCACCATGAGCATCATGGGCGGCGCGACCTTCCTGGTCGGCTTGTTGCCGAGCTACGCGACGCGCCGGCCTTTTCGCGCCCATCGCGCTCGTGGCGCTGCGACTGCTGCAGGGACTCGCGCTCGGCGGCGAGTACGGCGGCGCGGCCACCTATGTGGCCGAGCACGCACCGCCCGGCAAACGCGGGCTTTACACGAGCTGGATCCAGACCACGGCGACGCTGGGCTTGTTCGCGGCGCTGCTCGTGGTCATCGGCACGCGCACCGGCATGGGCGAGGATGCCTTCAAGGCGTGGGGCTGGCGCATTCCATTCCTGGTTTCGCTGTTGCTCTTGATCGTCTCTCTTTGGATCCGCATGAAGCTCGATGAGAGCCCGGTCTTTTTGAGCATGAAGCGCGCGGGCACCACGTCGAAAGCGCCGCTCGCGGAAGCGTTCGGGCGCTGGAGCAATTTGAAGATCGTCTTGATCGCGCTGCTCGGGGCGGTGATGGGCCAGGCCGTCGTGTGGTACACGGGGCAGTTCTATGCGCTCTTTTTCCTGGAGCGCATTCTGCGCGTGGACGGGGCGACCACCAACATCCTGACCGCCATCGCGCTCGCGCTCGCCACGCCCGGTTTCATTTTTTTCGGCTGGCTGTCGGATCGCATCGGCCGCAAGCCCATCATCCTCGCCGGCTGCTTGATCGCCGCGGTCACTTATACCGCGCTCTTCCACGCGCTCACCTTTTATGCCAATCCCGCGTTGGCCGCGGCGCAGGCCAGGGCGCCGGTGACCGTGGTCGCCGATCCTGCGCAATGCTCCGTGCAGTTCGATCCGGTCGGCAAGAACAAATTCGACTCGACGTCCTGCGACATCGCGAAGAGTTTTCTCGCCAAGGCCGGCGTCTCCTACCAGCGCGTCGACGCGCCGCCCGGAAGCATCGCGCAAATCAAAGCCGGCGAGACGACGTTGACCGCGCCCGATCCGCGCCAGGTCACCGGCGCGGAGCGCAAGGCGGCCATTGCGGAGTTTCAGGGCGCGGCGAAAAAGGCATTGACGGCCGTCGGCTATCCGGACAAAGCCGACGCGGCGAGCATCAACAAGCCGATGGTGGTGCTGATTCTGTTCGTGCTGGTGCTCTATGTGACCATGGTGTATGGACCCATCGCCGCACTGCTGGTCGAGCTCTTTCCGGCACGCATCCGCTACAGCGCGATGTCCTTGCCGTATCACATCGGCAACGGCTGGTTCGGCGGATTCCTGCCGACCATGGCTTTCGCGATGGTGGCGGCCACGGGCGATATCTACTACGGCCTGTGGTATCCCATCGTGGTGGCCGCCCTGACGGTGGTCGTGGGATTGTTCTTTCTTCCGGAGACGTTCAAGCGCCCGATCGAGCGAGTGAGAAGCCGATAACAGTACCGGCGCGAGAATCGGGCTGAGAATGGCGCGCGTAAGGCCTCGCGGGAGCGGTCGTTACATTTGCTTCACGGAGCTAGCTGTGTAGCGCACCGTGACGTTATATGCCGAAGGAACGGCATCGTCTGGCGCGAGTCTCGTGCTAGCGCGCCGACGGTTAAAACCATTCAAAGGACAGTCACATGTCGAAACTGGGAAAATTTCGGGAGATCCTCTCCGGCCGCACTGCGCTTCTACGCAGTCGGTTGCGGCGGTGAGCATGCTGGCCGGCTGCGTCGCCACCGTGCGGGTGCCGGCGCCTGCCGTTTATGTGCCGCCTCCGCCGCCTCCGCCCGCTCCTCCGTCAGCCTCGTTCGAGGTCGCGGCCCCGGCCGTCGCGGTCGAGGTGCAGGCCACCGAGCCGCCGCCGCCGTTGCCTGATTATGAGCAGCCGCCTTGTCCCGAGGACGGATTCTTGTGGACGCCCGGTTACTGGGCCTTCTCGACCGGCGGCTATTACTGGATTCCGGGAACCTGGGTCGCCCCGCCCGTGGTCGGTGTGTTGTGGACGCCCGGCTACTGGGGATTCGTCGGCGGCGTATATCGGTTCAACGCCGGCTACTGGGGTCCGCACGTCGGATTCTATGGCGGCGTCAACTACGGGTTCGGCTACGGCGGCGTCGGCTTCGGCGGCGGCGTCTGGGCCGGCGGCCACTTCTCGTACAACACGGCGGTCGTGCACGTGAACACCACGGTGATTCACAACACCTATGTGAACAACGTACCATCATCAACAACACCACCATCAATCGCACGAGCTTCAACGGTCCGGGCGGCGTGGCCGCCCAGCCGACGCCGCGGAGCGCACGGCGGCTGCCGAGCCGCATACGCCGCCGACGGCCCCGCAAACACAGCATGTGCACGAAGCGCTGCGCAACCCGCAGCTCTCGGCCAAGGCGAACGGCGGCCATCCCGCCATTGCCGCCACGGCGCGTCCTGCCGCGTTCAGCGGAGCCGGGCGTCGTGGGTGCGAAAGGCGCACCGCCGCTCAAGCCCGTGACGCCTGCCGCGCACACGCCGCCCGCCAATGCGGCGCACCCGATGGCGACGCAGCCCGCGCATGCAGCCGACTACGGCAACCGCGGCCGCCGGCAGCACCAATGCCAACACCGCGCATGCACCGCCGGCGGCGGCGCATCCGCGGCGGCACCGCCACCCAAGGCCGCCGCCGAAAGCGCCTGCCGAAACCCGCGCCGAAGCCGAAGCCCGAAGAGAAGAACGAGAAGTAGCAGGCCTTCGAGTCTTGCTCTAACGTCGCGCCCGCGCCGGCTACCTTGCCGGCCCGGGCGCGGCCTTTACCAGCGGCAGATCCACGAAGCTCGCCAGCGGACCCGCGCCGTCGAATATCTTGATCGTGGCCTTCTGATAGTCCGCCGGCTTGGCGAAGAAAATGTTCGCGACGTAGGACTGCGGATTGCGGTCGTAGAGAGGAAACCAGCTCGACTGCACCTGCACCATCACCCGGTGTCCGGGCAGGAACACGTGATTGGCGGTCGGCAAGGCAAAGCGGAACACCTCACTCTTCCCCGCGGCGATGGGCTTCGGATCGCTGAACGAGTCGCGATAGCGTCCGCGCAGGATATCGGCGGAGATCATCAGCTGATAGCCGCCCATCTTCGGGTCGCGCCCGACCTCGTCCGGATACACATCGATCACCTTCACGACGAAGTCGCCATCGGTGCCCGTGGTCGAGGCCACGAGATTCGCGATCGGCTCGCCGCTGATTTTCATCGGCTGATCGAGCACCGCGGTCGTGAAGCTCAAGACGTCGGTGCGCGCCGCGGCGTCGCGCTGATCGCTCACCAGCCAGGTCTGCCAGCTCGACTCGCCCTCGTCCTCGATGTGAATCGGTCTCGGCAGATAAGGCACCGGTTTCGCCGGATCGGACACGTAGGCCTCGAAGCCCGTGCCGGCGGGCGCCGTGAAGCTCAAGGCCCCGCCGGGCTGCAGGTAGAGCTTCTCGCGCGAGATGCTGCACGCGGAGGCACAGCCCGCCGGCCAGGTGGGCAGGTCGACCCATCGATTGGTGCCTGACTCGAATGCGGTCACCGGTGCGATGGAGAGCGGCGGCGCGTCGTCTTTCAAGTAATGATCGAGAAAGGGTCGCAGCACGTGCAGGCGAAAATAGGCGGAGGTGTCGCTGCCCCATTTGATGTCGCCGATGCGGTCGCCCTCGAGACGCTCCTGATGATGGAACCACGGGCCCAGCACCAAATACAGATTGGCCTGATCCGGATGGTGCGCCTTGAGTGATTTGTAGAGGGCGATGTTGCCGTAGATGTCCTCCTGGTCCCACAGGCTGTGCACCAGCATGGTGGGAACGCTGAGCCCCTGCTCGCCGAGGATCTTGTCGAGCGCCTGGTCCTGCCAGAACGCATCGTAGGCGGGATGGCTCATCACCTTGTCGTTGAAGCCCACCTGGTCGAGGCCGTGGAGCTTCGCCATGGCGCCCGCGGAGCCGGCGGCGAGCCAGGTATCGTAGTCGTCGTAATGGTCCGACCACCAATGGAGCTCGCTGCCGCGCGTCGCCTCCTGATCGTGGAAGTAGACCAGGCTCCCCTGGCGAAAGGCGCCGTTGTGGAACCAGTCATCTCCCATCCAGCCGTCGACCATGGCATTGATGGGCACCGCCGCGCGCAGCGCGGGGTGCGGCTTGACGAGCGCCATGAGCGAGGTGAAGCCGTCGTACGAGATGCCGAGAATGCCGACCTTGCCGTTCGATTCGGGCAGGTTCTTCACCAGCCAATCGATGGTGTCGTAGGTGTCCGTGGAGTGATCCACCGCGGTCGAATTGAGCGGCCCGCGCAAGGGGCGGGTCATGACGTAATCGCCCTCCGAGCCGTGCTTGCCGCGCACGTCCTGCAGCACGCGGATGTAGCCGCCGTTCACGACCGCATCGTCGGCGACATCGGTGCTGTCGATGAGCGCGGTGAGATGAGCGCTGGCAGACTTGCTCGATGCGCTCCGTGGCGCCGTACGGAGTGCGGCGTCAACAGGATCGGCGCCGCGTGCGCGCCGCGCGGAATCAGGATCACCGTCTTGAGCTTCACTCCGTCGCGCATCGGAATCATGACCTGGCGCTCGAGGTAGTCGAACGTGTCGACGCGCGGGGTGAAGTTCGCCGGCGACTCGTTCGCAGAGCGGCGGCCGCCGGGGCCGCGGACTGATGTGCCAGCGTGGGGCAGCCGGCAGTCAGAGTGGCCGCAAATAACAGCAGTGCGCCGAGGCGCGGAATGAGTGAGGGCATCGGGGCACCAATCGAGCCGCACCGATTGCGGCGCCGAAGTTTGGCCCATCGCCCAACCCGCTGCAACGCGGGGATGCCCCGGGGGCCGCGCCCGAGCCGGATGGGGGCGCCCCGGGCCGGTATTGCAGCCACCCCGCACAGGGCGCATGATCGTACGAGAGGACTGTGGGACGTTTGACAAAATGAGGCGGGGTGCCGGGCTGGCGCCGTCAGCGGGAGGATCGAGAACATGAATTCGTTGTCCGTCACGGTAGCCGATGGCGTCGCGACTCTGAGCATTCAGCGGCCGCAAACCAGCAACGCCATCGACATCTCCATCATCCGAGCGATGCATCTCGCGCTCGACCAACTGCAGAAAGGCGACAGCGGCGCGCGCGCGGTGGTGATCACCGGCAGCAATGACGTGTTTTGCAGCGGCTTGGACCTGCATTCGATCGACCTGAAGAGCCAGCAGGCGCGGCAGCGGGCGCATTTCGAGATGCGCCGTTTCATGGATCCCCTGATCCTGCGGCTCAGTGGATTTCGCTTTCCGATCGTGGCCGCCGTCAACGGTGCGGCGGTCGGCGGCGGCATGAGTCTCGCGCTCGCGAGCGACATCATCGTGGTCGGCGAGAGCGCCTATTTCTGCCCCTCGTTCGCGCGGCTCGGGTTGGTGCCCGACGCGGGTATCACCTTCCATCTGGCGCGGCGTATCGGCGGGGGGCGCTCTCTGTCCGCCCTGATGCTTGCCGAAAAGATCAACGCCAAACAGGCGCTCGATTGGGGTTTGGCGTATGCCGTGGCGCCGGACGCCGAGGTGGTGGCGCAGGCGCAAGCGGTGGCGCGGCGCCTCGCGAGCGGGCCGTGCGCCGTGCTCGGTCAGATCCGCTCGCTCCACACCTCGAGCTTCGACAATTCGCTGCAGGAGCAACTGCGTGCCGAGCGCAGCGCGCAGGAGATGACGCTCGAAACGCACGATTGTGTCGAGGGCGTGCGCGCCTTCTTCGAGAAGCGCGAGCCGCACTTCTCCGATCACTAGCCGAATGCCCGGCTGAGCGCGCGAATGTCCGCGGGCGTCGTGCGGCAGCAACCGCCGACGAGCCGGGCGCCGGCCGCAATCCACTCTCCGGCCTGCGCCGTCGAGACATGGGCGGCTTGCCCCAACCACTGCTTCGCCTCGGGGTCGTAGCGCTGACCTGAATTCGGATAGGCCACCAGCGGCTGCGCGGTGCACTCCCGCATGCGCCCGAGAAGCTCGCGGCAAGTGCTCGGGCGCCGTGCAATTCACGCCGACCGCGGCGATCTGCGAGCAATCGCGCAAAGCCTCCGCGCAGCGCCCGATGTCCT
The DNA here is from genome assembly GCA_963755935.1 of uncultured Gammaproteobacteria bacterium. Classification (GTDB taxonomy): domain Bacteria; phylum Pseudomonadota; class Gammaproteobacteria; order Steroidobacterales; family Steroidobacteraceae; genus Bog-1198. The sequence goes on along the minus strand of CAVWME010000018.1, from coordinate 46,173 downwards.
CGCCTTCGCTGTTGTGGCGCGCCATCGCGGCAGGAAAAGCATAGCCACGCGGTCATCCCGGGTGCTCCTCGAGGAGCCGGGCAAGCACGAGGGCTTCCTGCAGGCACGGCAAGGTCTCGAAGGCGAGCACATCCGCGCCGGATCGGGCCAGCACCTCGAGCCGCGGCCGATGGAACTCGGCGAGCTCGCGATCGCTGCGGCCGTAATGTCCGCGGTACTCCGAGCCGTCGGCCAGCATCGCACCGTAGGGTCCCACGGAGGCTGCGATCAGCGGGCGCGGCGAGAGGCCGCGAGGCAACGTCGGCGCAAAATTCATCGCGCGCCTCGCGGCGAGCGACACCGCCTCGAGCATCAGGCGCGCGGCGCCCTCGTGCTCGATGCCGCGCTTGGCGAAGCCCTCGAACGTCGCCTGATAGGTCGCGGTGGTCGCCACTTGGGCGCCCGCCCGGAAGTAATCGAGATGCACCTTGCGGATGAGCTCGGGTCGCTCCAGCAGACATTTCGCCGACCACAGCGGATCGGAGAGATCCGCGCCGTGCCGCTCGAGCTCGGTGGCGAGCGCGCCGTCCAGGATGAGCACGGATCGCGCGCGCAGGTGCTCGCCGATCGGATCAGACATTGAGACGGCGGGCGCCACTCAAGTAGCCGCTGCCGGCGAGGTAATAGCGCAGGCGCGCATCCGCGCCCTTGGTGAGGCCGATGCGCACGCTTTCGCCGATCCGCCCGACCTCGCTCCCGTCGCTGCCGATCCAGAGCTCGCCGCGGCGAAACAAGTCGATGCCGTCGTGCCGGCGATCGATGCCAAGAGCCGCCGCCAGGCGCCCCGGACCGCGCGCGATATCCGCGACGCGCACGCTCTCGCGCCCGCGCCGCATGCGCTCGATCCCGGACAACGGCTCGAGCGCGCGGAGCAGAACGCCCTCGCCCGTGCCGGCGTCCTCGCTCGACACATTGAGCATCCAGGAGGTGCCGTAGCAGAGGTACACATAAGCATGCCCCACGTCGAGGTACAGCGAGCGGTTGCGCGCCGTCATGCCGCGAAACGCATGGCATGCGGGATCGCCCTGCAGATATGCCTCGGTCTCGACGATGCGGCCCGTGACGAGCCGCCTGCCGAAGCGCCGCACGAGCACCTTGCCCAACAAATGGCGGGCGAGCGCGACGGTATCGCGGGGAACTTGGCTGCGCTCGAGCGGGACGGGCTCCGCGAGCGGGCGCTGCTGGACGATGGATTCAACCGCGCTCACGCGTCGTCCTCAAGTGTTACTCTGACGTACCTGCCGAGCTGATTATTGTGACCCCGTCCTTCCGGTTCAAGTCTCCTCCTACGGCGCTGCGCGCGTTCTTGTTTCCGCTCGCGGCGCTGCTCGTCGCCATGGTGAGCGTGCAGATCGGCGCTGCGCTGGTGAAGGGCCTGTTTCCGCGGGTCGGCGTCGCGGGCGCCACGACTTTGAGGCTTGCGCTTGCGAGTCTGATGCTGCTCGCCGTTTGGCGGCCTTGGCGGAGGCTCCCGAAGGCGCGCGAGACGCGCAGCCTCCTCATCTACGGCGTGGCGATGGGGGTCATGAATCTCTGCTTCTACTCCGCGCTCGCCCGCATACCCTTGGGCATTGCCGTGGCGCTCGAGTTCAGCGGTCCGCTGGCGGTCGCCATGGCCGCCTCGCACCGCGCGGTCGATTTCGTCTGGATCGCGCTCGCGGCTCTCGGCTCGCTGGCCTTGTTGCCGCTCGGTCTCGCGCATGCAGCCGTTGTCGCCGGCCGGCATCGCGTTCGCACTCGCCGCCGGTGCGTGCTGGGCGCTTTACATCGTCTTCGGCCAGAAAGCGGGAGCCCTGCACGGCGGGATGACCGCGGCGCTCGGAACCGTGATCGGCGCCCTCGTGATTATCCCCTTCGGAGTGGCGCAGGCCGGCGCCGCGCTTCTCGATCCGCGGATCCTGCCGGTCGCGTGCGGGGTCGCGCTGCTGTCGAGCGCGCTGCCGTATTCGCTGGAGATGTTCGCGCTCACGCGCCTGCCGACGCGCACCTTCGGCGTGCTCATGAGCGGCGAGCCCGCGCTCGGCGCGCTCTCCGGCTGGTGTTTTCTGCACGAGCGCCTGTCGCTCATCCAGTGGGCGGCCGTCGCGAGCATCATGCTCGCATCCGCGGGAAGCGCGATCACGAGCCGCCGCGCAGCCCCGCCCACGGCGTGACGGACCTAACCGATCAGGCGCACGGCGAGGTAGAGGAGCGCTGCGCCGGCGAGCGTCATCACCGTGGTGAGGAGCTTGGGGTGCGCGTGGTAGCTCTCGGGAATCAGATCGCTCGCGCCGATATAAAGGAAGAAGCCGCCGAACAGCGCGAGCGCGACGCCGAAGCGATCGCTCGGCATCGCCCACAACCGGGTCGCGGCGATGCCGGCGGCCGGCGCCGCCGCGTCGACGAGCAGCCAGCGCAAGCCCCGCGCACGCTCGCCGCCGTTGCGCAGCACGATGTTCATCGTGTTGACGCCGTCCGAGAAATCGTGCGTGAGCACGGCGGCGGCGACGATGAGACCGACGGCGCGCGAGCCCTGGAATGCGAATCCGATCGCGACCCCGTCGAGCAGGCTGTGCGCGCACAACACCAGCGCGCCGGCGCTCGCGCGCGGCGGCGCATGCCCTTGGATCAGCAGCATGCGGTCGAGCACGAGATAGCTCAAAAAGCCGAGCGCGCTCCACGCGAGAATCGACCGCCGGGGATTGAAAGCCGCGGGCCGTATCGATGGCCTCGGGAAGCAAATCGAAGAACGCCACGCCGATCACCGCGCCCGCGCTGAATCCCAGAATCAAGTGCAGCTTGTCGCGCAGTCCGAGCGCGAGCAATCCTCCGGCGAGGGTGCTCGCGAAGGCGGCGACTGCGATGGCGAAGAGCAGCATTGCGATTTTTCCACGCCTCAGGCAACGTGCCCCGGGCCTACGGAGTATATTGTCGCCCATCGCAAAAGCTTTGGAGGCATCGTGAGCTACGAGGCATATCATAAACGCAAAATCGGCAATCACGAGCTAAAGCCCGAGACGCAGATGATGGGTTATGGATACGACCCCTCTTTGTCCGAAGGCTCGCTCAAGCCGCCGGTGTTCTTGACATCGACCTTCGTATTCAAGACGGCGCAGGACGGCAAGGACTTCTTCGACTACACCTCGGGGCGCCGCGCGCCCATCGCGGGCAAGCAGGCGGGCCTCGTCTATTCGCGCTTCAACAATCCCAACCTCGAGGTGCTCGAGGATCGGCTCGCGCTTTGGGAGCAAGGCGAGACGGCGGCGGTGTTCTCGAGCGGCATGTCGGCCATTTCGACGGCGCTGTGGGCGCACGTGCGGCCGGGCGATGTGATCTTGATGAGCCAGCCCTTGTATGGCGGGACGGAGACCTTGATCGACAAGACGCTGCCCGCCTTCGGCGTGAGCGCGGTGAGCTTCACCGCGGGCCACGATCGCGCGGCCGTCGCCGAGGCGGCGGAGCGCGCGCGGGCGCGCGCCAAGGAGAAAGGCGGGCGCATCTGCCTCATCATGACGGAGACTCCCGCCAATCCGACCAACAGCCTGGTCGATCTCGCGCTCATGCGCGAGGTCTCCGAGAAAATCGGCAAGGAGCAAGGCGGGCGCGCGGCCGCCGGTGATGGTGGACAACACGTTTCTCGGGCCGGTATTCCAGCGTCCGCTCGCGCACGGCGCGGATATCGTGCTTTATTCCTTGACCAAGTACGTGGGCGGCCATTCCGACCTCGTGGCCGGCGGTGTGGTCGGCGCGCGCAGCCTCGTCGATCCGATCAAGAGACTGCGCGGCGCGCTCGGCACGCAGCTCGATCCCAACACCGCCTGGATGATCATGCGCTCGATGGAGACGCTGTCCTTGCGCATGCACCGCTCGGCGCAGAATGCCGCGCTGGTGGCGACCTACTTGAGCAAGCATCCGAAGATCGCGCACGTCAACTACCTGGGGTTCCTCGCCGCCGACGATCCGCGCAAGGCGGTATTCAAGAAGCAATGCGAAAGCGCGGGATCGACCTTCGGCTTCGAGGTGAAGGGAGGCGAGGCGGAGGCGTTTCGGCTGCTCGACGGGCTGCAGGTGATGAAGCTCGCGGTGAGCCTCGGCGGCACCGAGACGCTCATCTCGCACCCGGCGAGCACCACGCATTCGGGCGTGCCGAAGGAGACGCGCGAGCGCATCGGCATCGGCGAGGGCTTGATCCGGATTTCCGTCGGCATCGAGGATGCCGACGACCTCATCGCGGATTTGGAGCAGGCGCTGAAGGCGGTCTGAAGGCCGCTCAAGAATATTAGGACCGCGCCTCGAGCGCAGGTCGTCGTGTGCAGACTTCGGGGATGGGAGCTTGATGAACAGACACGTCGCGGTGCTCCTGGCGGCGATGCCGGGATGGTGGGGATTGGCGCATGCCCAGGGGAGCTCTTCCGGCGATCTCTCGCCGATCGTGGTCACCGCGACCCGCGTCGCCGAATCGAGCTTCGACGTTGCCGCCTCCATCGATGTCGTCGACAGCGCCGCGATTCATGACGGACAGCTCCAGGAGAACATCTCCGAGTCCTTGATGACGGTACCCGGCGTATCGGCCGAGAACCGGCAAAACTACGCTCAGGATGAGCAGCTGTCGGTGCGCGGCTTCGGCGCGCGATCGAGCTTCGGCGTGCGCGGCGTGCGCCTTTATTCCGACGGCATTCCGGGAACCATGCCGGACGGGCAGGGCAATTTTCGCAGTTCGATCTGGGCTCCGCCGGCCGCATGGAAGTGCTGCGCGGACCGTTCTCGGCGCTCTACGGCAACTCCTCCGGCGGCGTGATATCGCTGTTCACCGAGCAGGCGCCGCGCCGGCTACTTCATCGACGGCACCGCGCAATACGGCACGTTCAACACGCAGCGCTATGCGCTGAAGACGACCGGCGGCGGAGGGCATGGCCAACTACGTGGTCGATGCCGTGCACTTCCAGACCCAAGGCTATCGCTATCACAGCAAGGCCGAGCGCGAGAACTTCAACAGCGTTCTGCGTCTCACCTTCAACGACGCGCTCAAGCTCACCCTCGTCGGCAACGCCATTCAGACGCCTTTCGTGCAGGATCCGCTCGGGCTCACGCAGGCGCAGCTCGCCGCGAATCCGGTCCAGGCCGGCAACGGCGCCATCCAGTACAACACCCGCAAGTCGCTCAATCAGGAACAGGGCGGCGCGATACTCGACTACACGTTGAGTGCCGAGGATGCGCTGTCGACCACCGTTTACGTGGGCCATCGCGCCACCGACGCAATTTCAAGCCATTCCGCAGAGCGTGCAGGAAAAGGAGCCGCTGTATCCGGGCGGCGTCATCAGCCTCGATCGCGCGTTCTACGGCATCGACTCGCATCTCACCGACCAGCGCGCGTGGGACGGCATGCACCTGCAGACCGTCGGCGGCATCGCCTACGACGATCTGGAGGAGACGCGATTCGGCTATCTCAACTACGTGGGCGAGGACCTCGGCGTCCAAGGCGCGGTACGCCGCGACGAGGCGAATCACGTGTACGATTTCGATCAGTACCTGCAATCCCAATGGGATCCCGACGCGCTCTGGCGCGTGACCGCGGGCGTGCGCAACAACCTGGTCGAGGTGAGCTCGAACGATCATCTCGCCGGCACCACGGAGCCGCACTCGAGCGTGCGCTACACCGCGGTGAGTCCGGTGGGCGGGGTGCGTGTTCCATGCGGCGCCGGTGGTCAATCTCTATGCCTCTTACGGCAAGGGCTTCGAGACTCCGACGCTGAACGATCTCGCGTATCGCTCCGTCAACGGCAGCCTCCCCGGGCTCAACACCGCGCTCAAGGCCGCGCGCAGCAACAACTACGAGGTGGGCGTAAAGGCCGGCAAGGGCGCGATTCGCGCCGAGCTCGCCGGTTTCTACATCGAGACCCACGACGAGCTCGCGGTCCTGCAGAACTTCAACGGCCGCACGGTCGAGCAGAACATCGGCAAGACCGCGCGCCATGGCGCCGAGTTCGCCGTCGATGCGGACTGGATCGACGGCTTTTCGGCGCGTGCGGCCTATACGTTCATCCGCGCGGTCGTGGGGCAGGCCTACCAAACGTGCGTCGGCACGCCCTGTCTGCCGGCCACGGTCGCGTCGGGAAGCTACTTGCCCGCGGTCCCGCGCAACGCGCTCTACCTGGGCCTCACCTGGAGCTATGAGCCCGCTCGGATTCTCCACGACCCTCGAGGAGCAGGGCCGGGCGGGCATTTTCGCCGACGATCGCAACACAGCATTTGCCGCCGGCTACTGGGAGACCGACTGGCGGGCCGGATTCACGCAGCGCACCGCCCGCTGGCAACTCAGCGAGTATCTGCGACTTGATAACCTCACCAACCGCTCCTATGTCGGATCTGTGATCGTCAATGCGAGCGGTGGCCAATACTTCGAGCCGGAGCCCGGCCGCACGGCCCTCGTTATGTTCACCGCAAAATGGCGCGTCGACTGACGTCGGATCAGAGGCATCTCACGGATCGCGGATTGCCATTTCTTCACACAGAGTGAGTGCACCGAAGGAGCCTGTGTCGCGTTGTTCGTCATAGAGGAATCCTGAACGAGTGGTAGCCGACGCCGGAAGGGCTCGGATGATGGAGACATACTCATGAAGCGACGAGACGAGTCTGGCGATTGGAATCCTGGGTGCCCTGGTGGCGGCGGCGCCTGCGATGGCGCGCCCGGGCGGCGGCGGTCATAGCGGCGGCGGTGGCGGCCACTTTGGTGGCGGCGGTCACGCTGCGGCGGCGCATTACAGCGGTGGCGGGGGCCACTCTGCGGGCTATGCAGGCGGCGGCGCCCACTATGCCGGCGGCGGGGCGCATTACGCGGGCGGCGGCGCGCACTATGCTGCGCCGGCTCATTACGCGGCGTCCGGCTATGCAAGCCATGGGGCGGGTTACGCCCATCCCGGTGCGTATGGTGGGGCCTACGCAGGCCATGCCGGATACGCCGGCTACGGCGGGTATCGCGGCGGTTATGCGGGCTACCGAGGCGGCTACGGGTATGGCGGCTACCGGGGCGGTTGGGGCTACCACGGCTTCTCCACGGGCGCTCGATGGGGCGGCGGCTGGTGGCACGGTGGTTGGTGGCCGGGCGCGTTCTACGGCGCGGGTTTTGCCTGGTTCCTGCCCACTCTGCCGCTCGCGTATGCCACCTACTGGTTTAGCGGGGTACCTTATTACTACGCGAATAACGCGTATTACACCTGGGATCCCCAGTACTCGGGCTATGTCGCGACCGATCCGCCGCCGGTGGCGGGCGGCGATCCTAGCGGCTCGGCGGTTGCGCCCAATAGTGCGCCGCAACAGTCGGCTCCCGGCTACTACGGGCCGCCCCCGGGCGCGGCGCCGCAGAGCGCGCCGGTGCCCAATGGCGCACCCATGCAACAGTCGGCGCCGATAGACCCCGAGGCAGCCCCTGATCCGGGTGCGGCGCCCGAATCCGCGCCCCAGGCTTTTCCCCTGCCCAACGCAAACCCCGCGCCCACCGCCAATCCGGTGAGCATGGGGTTGCAAGCGAAGCTGAACATGTACCCGCGAAATGGGCAGAGCACTAGTCAGGAGTCGGTCGATCGTCGCGACTGCCAGCAATGGGCTACGCAGCAGGCGGGGGCGAGCGCCGCCAACGGCTCGGACTATCAGCGGGCGATGGTGGCGTGTATCGAGGGCCGCGGTTACGCGGTCGAGTGAGGTCCGAGGCTGGCGGGACGCCTAGTTCTGCCAGCAGTTCGCGGTATTGTCGATCCCACCCGAGTTCAGGGCGGTTTGCTGCCCGGTGGAGCTGATGGTGAAGCTCGCACAGGCAGTGTCATTGACCTGCATGCTACCGGCGGCGGGGACGGCGGTGATCGTGAAGGTGGCCGGCGTCCCGCCGGGGACCAATGCGGTGGGCGCCACAGGCAGAGTCGCATTGATGAGGCTGATGACGTAGTACCCGGTGCCCACCGGGACCGGAGTCGCCGCGACGCCATATCCCAATTGCACCGGATTTTGGGTATACAGATTGCTGGTGCTGAAGAATCGCTCCTCGAGGCTCGCCGCATCGAGCAGGGCCGATTTCGCCTCCGTACGATGCGACTTCAACACGTATTGGTTGTACGAGGGGATCGCAATGGCAGCCAGCGTGGCGAGGATCACCATGGCGACGATGAGCTCGACCAGCGTGAATCCCCGATGGCGATGCCGGGGTGCGTACTTTGTGGCCATGCTCTAACGCCTCTCGATCCAGGTAAGTCGGCTACCCTGCGAGCCGCCGGGCGGGTTCACCTGCACGACTTTACCTCCGGGGGGCGTGGTCTGCGTCACGAGCCAGGTCTCCTGCCCGGTACCCGGTGACCACTGTACAGTCGATAAGCTGCCGGTGCCGTCCAGGGCCGCACCGCTCACGATCTGACCATTGATGCTGGTGAACTGGCCGTTGATGGCAAAGTACGACTTCGGCAGACCGCCGCCCGTTGCTGGATCGATCGCCATCGTCCAGCCGCCAGGCGGGGTCGAGTTGCAGCTATTGATGCTGGTCGTTGGTGGAATCGTGGTATTCACGAGAAAAACACCGCCCTGAAGTGCGGGGTTGAACAGGACCTGCTCGTCCACGAATGCCGCACCGATGTTTGTCGTCGGCGTGAGGTATGCCGAATCGTTTGCGTTGGCATAGCCCATACCCAGTTGCAGATACCAGCCGTACTGATTGGTGTTGGTGCAGCCGGTGCTGTAATCCGCCCAGCCGATGCAATTGGTGCTGACGGTCCTGAAATAGGCCGCCTGGGTGGTGGAGCTCGAGGAGCTGCTGGCGGTCCCGCTCTGGTCGTACGAGCCTAGGATTGATTGCTGCTCGAGCTGCGCCGTGCCGTTGATCGGAGCGGGAACCCCGCCGACCGTTGGCGCGAGCGGCGTCGTGGTGTTCGTCAACGCATCGTAGTGGACGCTGGAGATCGCGTTCCACGGGCCCATGTTCCAGTCCCACACACCGACGAGGTACTGCTGGGTCGTGGAGTAGGTGGCGGGCGAGCTGTTGGTGAATTGCTGCTGTATCCCGGTGCCGAATTCGACGAGGATGCGCGGCGCCGGCGTCGAGGCGATCGCGGCGACCACCACGCGGGTGGTAATCGGCGAGCCGCTGGGTGCCGAGTAGATGGGCGTGGGCACGCCGCCGACCTGCATCACCGTCCAGTTGCTCGGGTTCTGGCTGGTGAGATCGAAACGCCAGACATTGCCGAGAATGTCGCCCGCATATACGTAGTCGATGATGTGGTCGCCGTCGAGATCCGCCGGGGCCACTTCCTCGATACCGTCCGGCGTGCCCGTACGCGAGCCATAGCCCGTGCTCAGATAGTAAAACGTGGGCGCACCGCCCGTGGGACTTGCCAGCATCACGAAAATACCGGCATCGCCATTGTAGCTGCCGAGGCCGTTGCCGAAGACCGCGCCCCAGGAGGTGGCGCCGCCGCTGTTGGCCGGTGTGTTGTGAAAGCGGCGAATCTGCGGAGTGCCGTATGTCTTGCCCAAGCTCGCACCGCAGGTCGACAGGTTGGCGCAAGAGAAGTTCGCATTGTAGCCGCTGACTCCCTGCAGGTAGGGGCCCGTGCCCGACGTCGTGTAGCTGAGGGAGCTCGACCACTCACCGACCACCAAACTGGACGCATTGGTCTGCGTGAACGTCGTGCCACTCGTATTGGCGGGCGTCGTGAACGAGCCGGGTGTGCCGATACCGGGGTTGGTGATGTCGAGGCCATAGATCGCGCTGCCGCCCGCGCCGAGTCCGCCGACCAGCCAGGTGTGCCACTGGCCGTTGTAATAGAGATCGCCGTCTCCGGGCGTGCCGTCGACGCTAAACCTGTGCGCGTACAGCGGGTTCGAGTAATCCATGGCGGGATTCTGAACGGTGGTGCCCGTGGCGCTCTGGAAAGAGCTGCCGGTGTTGATCTGGTTCAACACGTACGCGGGCATGAACGCGAGCACTTCCTGACCGTCGTTGTCGGTCGCGGTGTATGGATCGGTAGCTGTCGTGCCGTCCAGCTGACCGTTCGTATCGAAAAATCCCGTGCGGAATCCGTGCAGCATGCCGTCGTTGGCGCCCGCGTACACCACATTCATGCGCATGGCGTAGTTGCTCTGGAAAGTCGTGTAGCTTTGACCGCTGTTCTCCGGCATGGTCGTGGCGGGATACAAATAATCGCTCCAGGTCGTCGGAAACGAAGCGTTCGGGTTCCCGACCCAGGTCGGGCTCGAGTCGATGATGTCGCCGAGCACGCTGGTGCGCGCGCGAAAGCCGGTCGCCGGCGCCGCCGCGGGCGGCGCCGGCGGGATCTGAGCCGTGGCCGCAGGGTCGACGCCGTAGATGTTTTGCTCGTCGGTGCGCGAGCCGCGCAGGAACTCGAGGCGCAGGTTCGGCGCTTGCGGCCAGGCGGGATTCGAGCCCGACACCGGATCGTAAGCGTCCAGATTCGATTGCTCGCCCGCTGTCAGTGTCGCCCAGGTGAATGGGACGCCGACCCCTCCGGCGCTGGTGATGATGACGCGACCATTGTCGGGATCTTCGGCGGCGACGGGTCCGGTCACGCCGGTCGTGGCGCAGGTCGCGGGCGCCGGACCCACGCCGGTGAGCACGCAGGAGCCGTCCCAGTTCACGACGGGATCGATTTGCAACGAAGTGCCGTTGGCCGAATCGAGGTACTGCGAGGTGATCGAGCCGGTCCAGTTGTTGGGATTGTAGAACGCGAAGTAGACCTGCGTGCCCGTCTGCACTTTGGCGGTCTGCTTCTGGTTCAGGCCCGCACCGCTCGCCGAAGCGCCCTGCGGCGAAGCCTGGAAACACATGATTTCGTGAATGTTGCGCGAGCCGCCGGTCGAGCCGCCGAAGCCGAAGCGCACCATCGTGGGGAGCGCGCCGTTGTTCAGAATGCTCTGGCCCGAAATGATGGGCTGGAAATTGCCGCCCGCGAAACTGTAGGAGAGGCTCAATAAACCTTGCGTCGTGATCGACAGATTGTAGGTGATCGGAATGCCGTAGTTCGGACCGGTGGTCGCCGCTGTTGCGTAGCCGCGATACAGGGCCGCTTCGTTCGCGATCTTCTGCGGCAGGATCTTGAACGCGTTCGGAATCGCCTGGTAGTTGGTCAGCGTTGTCGTAGGCAGCGGATTGGCATTGTAGGGATTATAGATCCCGTTGGTGTAGGTCGCGGTCGGGGAGGCCGCCGGGTCGACCGCGCTGTAATCCCACACGTAGCCGGTCTGGCACGCTTGATGGACCGCCACCACTTTCTCCTGGGCGCTTAGGCCGACGGGGTAATAGGCCGACGTGGTGGGGGCCTGGCTCAGGTAGGCCCAAGCGGTCGCACCGGCGCCGCGCAGCCCGATACGATTCGGCACATAGCCATAACCACTCGCGGTGTTGTCGCCGCCATATGTGAGCACGCCGGAGGCATTGAGACCGTCGCCGTTCAGGAAGTTGCCGTATTCATCGATGCCAAGACCCATGTAGCCGCCGATCATGCCGGCGTAGCCCTGGTTAGCGCTGTTATTCGTGTTCGAGCAGGTGTAGCCCAAGCTGCCGCCCCAGTCGCCCAGCGTGACGCCGTAGGGACCGCCGTTGTTCGCGCCGTAAGAGGCGCCGGTCACGGGGTTCGCGCTCTCGACATAGCTGTCGTCCACCAAGAAGAAGCTCATGCCGTCTGCGCCGTCGTGATTGCCGCCGCCGTAGTCGCCTTCGTACGTCTCCGTGGTGAAGGTTACCTGCAAGCCATTGGCGGCGAGGGCGAAGGCGAAGTTCGAGATGATGGCGCCGCTCTGTGCGTTCGCATCGTTGGTGAAGCGCAGCGCGCCGCCGCCGATGGGCACGCTCGGTGGGTTGGCGTACGGCTGGTCGGGCGTGGTGTTGAGATTACCGCTGTTGCCGCCGACCTGGGTTTGCGCGCCGTAGTAGGGATCATTCAAGCATTGCGGCAACAATCCCGGGCTCGACGTTCCGGTGGAGGGAATGTTGCCGGCGGTCAAGCAAGCGCCGCCGAAGTAGTACCACTGGCAATTGGTCGAATAGCCGGTGAAGTTCTCGGCCACCTGCGTGCTCGTGCAACTCGGCGGCGGAGCGGCCAGCGCGGGAGTGCCGAGCGGTAGCCAGCTGCCGCCGACCGCCAGCAGGAGGTACATCAACACGTGTTTGGTATTCATGGGCTTGGCGCTCATTGGCTCATTGAGTGGGAGGGGCCAGATTCTTGACGGCGGTCTGCACGATGTAAGTCGATTCCACGACGGCCACCGTGTCCGGGCTGCCGCCGAAGCCCTGCGCATCGATTTGATAGATCGTGCCGTTGGCCGTCGTGCCCAGCCACTGGACATAGAATTGCGGCGCCGAGTAGTAGCTGCCTTGCTGCGGAGTTGTTTGCACGTTCATGACGCTGGGAACCTGCGGCGTGTACGGGACGCCGACGAGATTGCCGCCCGCCAACCAGGGTAATTGCGTGGCCGACGCAATTGGATTGGTGCAAATCGTCGGTGCGCTGGCGGGCGCCGGTGTAGTGCAGTTGATGAGCGGCGCATTGGCGCTGCCGCCGCCGCCCGTCAGCCAGTACTCGGCGTACTGCTCGGCCGTCTCGGCCGCGCTCAGAGCACGCTGCTTCTCGCGCAGGTTCCCGGCGATCTTTTCGTCCAGCCCGAAGCTCCTGAACATCGCGAGGGCGAGGATGGTGACGACAACGAGCATCAACAGCGCCGTCACCAGGATCATGCCGCGCGCGCGCGCGCGCTGTCGCAGCGTGATCATGTCGACACCCCGGTCTTGTACATCACCGCGATATTGCGGACGAAGTTGACGGTCGCCGGCTGGCCCGGCTGTGCCGCCATCGGGTTTACGAACGTCAGCGTCACCTGCACGGATCTCACTTGCGGCCAGTAGTTGCCGGCGGTGACCAGGTCGGCCGTCAGGTAGGCATCCACGGAATTGCTGGCTACGCCGGCGCCGCTCTCCACGCCGTACAGAATCGACATGCCGGTGATGCCCGGAACGAGCGATACGGTGATGGAGGGGTTGGCATTCACCCAGACCGTGCAAGTCAGGTAGTTGGTCGCGGTGTTGACCGTGATCTGATTCACGAAGCTCGCGGGAGTGGCGTTCGCGTTGCCGGTGCAATTAATGGCGTTGTCGCCGACCGTCGTACCTGCGGTCTGGTAGCGGTTGGTGATGATGTCGGGGACGCCCGCGGTGTAATTACCCATGAGCGCCTGGGCCGAGGTGAAACTCGCGGGTCCGTAGGTCCCGACCAGAAACGCCGCGGGGGCGCTGTTGGTGAGCGGATTGGTGTAGTAGCCCGTCGATTGCACCACGTCCGTGATGAGCTGCATCGCCATGCGCTCGTTGTCCTGCAGCTGCGACATGCCCGATTGGTTCGTCGCTGTGCGGCGCATCGCCTGCACCAGCGTGAGCAAGCCGCCGATGAGGAACAATCCCAAGGCAATGGCGACCATGATCTCGACAAAGGTGAAGCCGCGCGCGGCACGGACCGGCTTGCGGCGCTGGAGTCGGTCGAGAGGGCTCATGGCTGCACGTACAGGACGTAGTTCGCCGGAACCAGAGAGCCTATTTGCGTCTGCTGCGCACTCACCGCGACGCCGTTCTCGGTCCACTGCAGCTCGATGGTGCAGGTCACCGGAAAGTTGGCCTGGGAGCAATTGATGGTGGCGAGATACCCGGGCAGCACGGCGCCTACGGCGTTCGCCCACTGGTTCAAATCGTTGTACGCCATGGCCGCAGGGCTGCAGCTCGATGCGCCCGGGGTCGTGCACGGTCCCTGCGCGGGGTACGGGGCAGTTCCGCTGGTGATGGTGAGACTCGGCAGTGCGGTGCCCGCCTGCCAGTAGCCGGGATTCGCATGCATCGCGGCCGCGAGGCTCGAGGCCTCGATGGCCGCGAGCGAGCGCGAGCTCGCGACGCCGGTGCTCGACATCGCGAGCGCCTCCATCTTGGCAAGACCCAAGAGTCCGACGGTCGAGACGACCAGCGCGACCATCACTTCCATGAGGCTGAAGCCGCGGGTGCGCCCGCGGCTGCGTGCTCGTTCGAGGGTGCTCAATTGCATGCTGGATTCCCCGCACCAAATTTTTCAGTGCTCACCGAGCCGGACGCCGTGATGGCGAGGCAGCGCGTATAGACCGACAAGTCGTTGACGTCGTGCAAGGCGATGTTGATCGTGTTGCCCGTGGGTGTGGGCGCGTAGCCCAAACGATTGTAAATCGTCGCCCCGTACGCCGCGGCTGACGTGGTCAAGGTGTCGTTGCTGTTGAAGCCCGGCTGCACGCGTATGACCTGCTCGCCGTTGTTGACTTGCCCGTCGCCGTTGCTGTCCAGAAAAACGATCCAGCCGGTGTTCCACACGGTGCTGGTGCCGCCGGTGTTGCAGGTGGGTGTAGCCGTGGTGCTGTTGGAGGACGAGCAAACTGTCACGGTCAAGCCTTGCTTGATCGCCTGACTGCGCGCGAACTGCATGTCGCCCAGAAGCCCGTTGATCTCGCTCGAGATGCGGTTCGAGGCGGTCACGTATTTGAACGACGGCACGCCGATGGCCGTGAGGATGCCGATGATCGTCATGACCATGACGAGCTCCGTCACCGTGAAACCGGCCATCCGTCCGTGTAGGGGCGACGTTTTCATGGGGGCGATACTACGGCCTGAGCCTTGCACCAAGCTGACGGAGCCGCTCCCTGAACCGAAAAAAAGTGTGATGCATATCACGCAATCTTGAGGGCGTCGGGAACACGCGACACCGACACGCTCCAATTCCCGCGATCCGGCGCTCCGTTTGCTGCATTTAACTTTGGCTGAATTCCACCGCGACGCGCGTCCCGACGCCGCTCGAACCTGCATCGATGCTGAGCGTTCCCTCGTACAGCCGCGCGATCTCCTCGACGATGGCGAGGCCGAGACCCGAGCCGTGTCCGGGCGAGTCGGGCAGCCGATAGAAGCGTTGCCTGACATGCTGTCGCTCGCTCGGCGGAATGCCGCGGCCGGTGTCCTCCACCGCAATGAAGGGCTTGCCATGGCGCTGCCCGGCGCTCACGGTCACGGTGCCGCCGCGGGGCGTGTATTTGAGCGCATTGTCGACGAGATTGCTCAGCAAATCGTCGAGCAGTGAGGAATCCGCCGTCATCGAGGCGGGCTGCACTTCGGCGCCGAGATCGATCTCCGCGGCGAGCGCGCGGTCGAAGAACTTCGCGACCACCTCGCCGACGATGGCGTCGAGCGCGACGCGCTCATTCTTCGCGGCGATGTTCACGGTGGGGTCGGCGCGGGCGAGGCTCAGCAACTGATTCGCCGAATGCGACAGCCGGCGGATCGCTTCCTGCAACGTGGCGAGGCGATGCTGGATGGGCGCGGCCGCGGGCTCGGCTGCCAGCAACTCGAGCTGCGCCTGCATGCCGGTGATCGGTGTGCGCAATTGGTGCGCAGTGTTGGCAATGAACTGTCGCTGCGCCTGCACGGAGGTGCGCAACATTTCGAACAGGCGGTTGAGCGTGACCACCACGGGCGCGATTTCGCGCGGCACGAACGATTCGTCGATCGGGCGTAGATCGAGTGCGGAGCGGCGCCCGATCTCCTCGCGCAATTTCTTGATGGGCCGCAGACCGAGCTGAATCCCGACCCAGACCAGGACGAGCGTCAGATCGAGCTGCACGAAATCCCACAGGAGCGTGCTCATTAGGCCGAAGCGTGCGGCCGGCTCGTGGGAGGCGCGCATATCCGCAGTCGATAACAGCAGTACACCTCCGCTTGTGTCGAAGCGCGAGGTCAGCGTGCGCACGTTTCTATGCTCGAGTTGCGCGAGCGCAAATACCTGATCGCTCGCCTCGCTGACCGACACGACGGGTAGTTGGGCGTCGCCGAGCAGCAGGCGGCCCTGCGTGTCGCGCACGGCATAAATGACCGAATCGGCCGGGGGGAGCGGTGTCTTGCCATCGGCGGCGGTGTCGAGCGTGACTCGGCCGTCGTTCACCTCGATGCGCGCCATGACAGCGTTGGACGCCTCGCGCAGGTGCTGATCGAGGCCGATGACGCTCGGCGCGACGTTGTTGAAGTAGTGCAGCAGCGCTCCGCACAAAGCCAGCAGCATGAGCGGCACCGCCAGCCACAGCACCAACTGTCGGCTGATGCTGGAGCTCACGCGCTCTTCGCTTCTTCCAGCCGGTAGCCGAGGCCGCGCAGGCTCCTGATCACCGCTGCATCGCCGAGCTTCGCGCGCAATCTCGAGACATGCACTTCCACCGCATTCGGCGTGATGTCCTGCTCAGGGCCGGCCAGCGCCTGCTGAACACGGTCCTTGGAAACGATTTGTCCGATCCTGCGCACCAGGCACTCGAGGACCAGCCACTCGCGCGCGGTGAGCTCGACCTCGACATCGTCGATGCACAGCCGCCGGCCCGTGAGCTCCACCGTCAAGCGGTTGAGCTTGAGGACGCCCTCCAAGGCGCCGCCCGCGCGGCGCATGAGCGCGCGGCAACGCGCCGCGAGCTCGGCCGGCTCGAAGGGTTTCGATAGAAAGTCATCCGCACCCGTGTCGAGCGCCTTGACCTTGTCGGCGAGGGTACAGCGCGCGGTGAGCATGAGCGTCGGCATCGCGACGCCCGCGCCGCGCAGTCGGCGCACCAGCGTGAGGCCGTCGGCGCCGGGCAGTCCCACATCGACCACGGCCAGCGCGAATTCCTCGGTTTCGAGCGCGGCGCGCGCCGCCTCGGCGCTCCCCACGCGCAGCACCGAATAGTGGGCCGACAAGCCACGCGCGATGGCGTCGGCGACGATGTCGTCGTCCTCGACGATCAGGATGCGCATGCGGGGACGCCCCCAGCCGCTTCCGAGTTACGACTTGTCCGCGGCAGCGAGCGGCGCAGCGGCGGAGTCGTAGGGGTCGCCGGCGAACGGACTGCGCCGCGCGGGCATTGCGGCTCGCAGCTTCGCCTCGTAGGCCTTCGCGAAGGCTTCGGTGTAGACGTGGGGAAACCCGTCGGCCGGGCGCTGCGTGAGACCGGCGAACATCTCGGCGTACAGCTCCCAGTACTTGGACTTGTTCTGCTGGCCAAACACCCCGCGCTTGGTCGCGCGCTCGAAGCGCTCCTCGAGCTCCTTCGGGTCCACACGGCCGATGAATTCTTCGAAGGCGGCGCGACTCGCCGCGAGGCTGGCGCCATTTTGTGCCTTGAGCTCCTTGAAGTTATCGCGCAACGCCTCCACGGAGCCCGAGCGCGTGGAGCTGGTCGTGAGTAGGCGCACCAAGGCTTCATCGACGCCCTGAGAGAAATTGAGCGGCGATTCCGGGCCATCGTGCGGCGGCGGTGGTGGCATGCGGAAGCGGTTGCGGAATTCGTTGCGGCTCTGATTCAAGTCCATGAGGCCGAGCACCGCCTCGCGCAGCAGCTGTCCTGCAAGCTGCAGCGCGCCGTTGCGGGCTTCGGAAGTGATGGTGCGCGGATCGATGCCCGCACCGCGGCAGAAGGCCGCGAGTCCCAGATCGAAGTCGCCCTCGTAGAGCGCGGGGCCCGGCGGCGGGCCGAGTGTGGCGGCTTGCGGGCGCAGGCTCGCCGGCACGGCCGCGGCCACGGCGCTCGGTTGCACGGCGCCCGCTGCCACGGCGGCCGCCAGCACGGCGCCCGATTCCGCCTTGGCGTCGACTTTGAAAGGCCGGGTCATCATGTGCCAGGGCGTTCCGCCGCCCTCCGCCGGCGGGGCCTCGGTGGGCCGCGCGGCCTCGCGCGGCCCACCGACCGTTTGGCCGTAGGCGTTGCGCGCCGGCACCCCGTGGGCCACCGAGTCGCTCGGCTCGAGGAGCGAGCTCAGGTCGAGATCCGCGCCCAAGTCGTTGGCGGTGGACTTCTTCGCCGCCGCCGCCGCCCCGGGCTGTCCGTCGTAGGCAACCATCGCGGCCTCGTCGGGTGGGAAGTCGTTGCTCTTGTCGATGGTGACGAGCAGCTCGTACTCGCCGAGGCGCAGGTAATCGCCGTCCTTCAGCACGTAATCGTGATACTTGCCGAGCGGCACCTGGGAGCCGTTCACGTAGGTTCCGTTCGAGCTCGTGTCCACCAGCACGTAAGAGCCGGCACGAAAATCGATTCTTATGTGCTTCCCCGAGAGATAGCGATCGGGGTCGGGTAGAATCCAGGCGTTGTCGGTCGAGCGTCCGATGGTTCCGCCGTGCACGCCGAAGACCTTCGTGGACTGTGGCCCGAGCCGAATTCCGTGTTCGCTGACCACGCTTAAGCGCAAGGTCATGTTTGCTCCCAGGGGCGGGTCTGAAGGTTTGCGCTAAGTACCCGTATAATATGAGAAATGCTAACAACGCTTGGAGCCCGCTAAATGGCCGCGAGTCACATTTTCAAAGTTATGTTCGTGAATCAAGGCAAGGTGTATGAGATCTACGCCCGTAAAGTGAGTCACGGCAATCTTTTCGGCTTCATCGAAGTCGAGGAGCTGGTGTTCGGCGAACGCTCGACCGTGGTCGTCGATCCGGCCGAAGAGAAGATAAAGGCCGAGTTCAACGAAGTAAAGCGCACCTATCTGCCCATGCACTCGGTGCTGCGCATCGACGAGGTAAAGAAGCAGGGGGTCAGCAAGATCGTGGCACTGGAGGGCTCGAACGTGTCGCAGTTCCCCATGCCCATCTACACGCCAGGCGGGGACTCGAACGCGCGCAAGTAAGCGGGAATTTCGCATGTTCTCTTTGCCCGGCGCGCCCGCGCTGTCGCAATTTCGCCTGGAACGATTGCTGCAGGCGCTGCAAGGTGTCGATGCGCGCGTGCGCGCGCTCGGCTCGCGTCTCGTACATTTCGTGGACACGGCACGTGCGCTCGACGAAGCCGAGCAGGAGCTCCTCGGGAAGCTCCTGACATACGGGCCGCGGCCGCACCTGCAAGAGGAGCGCGGGCAGCGACTGCTCATCACCCCGCGCCTCGGCACGGTATCGCCCTGGTCGAGCAAGGCCACCGATATCGCCCACGTCTGCGGGCTCAAGGCCGTGCGGCGCGTGGAACGCGGCACCTCGTACGTCCTTGACGCCGAGGAGCCCCTGACAGAGGCGGAGCTCTGCGCACTCGCCCCCTTGCTGCACGATCGAATGACCGAGACACTCTGGACCGACACCCTCGAGCCGGACTTGTTTCATATGGCAGCGCCGCGCCCGCTCAAGGTCGTGGCGCTCGGGCGCGAGCCTCATGCCGCGCTCGCCCGCGCCGATGCGGAGCTCGGGCTCGCGCTGTCGCGTGATGAGATCGACTATCTGGTCGAGGCGTTCGGCGCGCTCGGGCGCGACCCGACCGATGTCGAGCTCATGATGTTCGCGCAGGCCAACTCCGAGCACTGCCGGCACAAAATTTTCAATGCCGAGTTCATCATCGACGGCCACCTTAAGTCCGAGACGTTGTTTGCCATGATTCGCATGACTCATGCGGCGAACTCCGCAGGCGTCCTGTCCGCTTATCGCGATAACGCCGCCGTCATCGAAGGCTCGCGCGGTATACGCTTCTTCCCCGATCCCGAGACGCGGCGCTACGACGGCGTCACGGAGCCGGTCGATATTTTGATCAAGGTGGAGACGCACAATCACCCGACGGCGATCTCGCCGTTTCCGGGAGCGGCGACCGGTTCGGGCGGGGAGATTCGCGACGAGGGCGCGACCGGCATCGGCGCCAAGCCCAAGGTGGGATTGACGGGATTTTCGGTTTCCAATCTGCGGATTCCCGGCTTCGTGCAGCCGTGGGAGCCAGACCTGGGGAAACCCGACCGCATTGCCTCGGCGCGCGACATCATGATCAGCGCGCCTTTGGGTGCGGCGGCGTTCAACAACGAATTCGGGCGGCCCGCCATCTGCGGCTATTTCCGCACCTTCGAGCAGGCCGACACAGCCTCCAGCGGGCCGGTGCGCATCGTGCGCGGCTATCACAAGCCCATCATGATCGCGGGCGGCCTGGGCAATATCCGCCGCAAGGACGTGGAGAAGCGCGAGGTGGTGGTCGGAGCACCGTTGGTGGTGCTCGGGGGGCCCTCGATGCTGATCGGTCTCGGCGGCGGGGCCGCCTCCTCTGTGGGCAGCGGCCAGAGCTCCTCGGATCTCGATTTCGCGTCGGTGCAGCGCGGCAATCCGGAAATCCAGCGGCGTGCGCAGGAAGTGATCGACCGGTGCTGGGCGCTCGGCGAGGCCAATCCGATCTTGCTCATCCACGATGTGGGCGCGGGCGGCCTGTCGAACGCCGTTCCCGAAGCGATTGCGCATAGCCTGCGCGGCGGACGCATCGATCTGCGCCAAGTCCCGAGCGCGGAGCCCGAGCTCTCGCCCATGGAGATCTGGTGCAACGAGGCACAGGAGCGCTACGTGCTCGCGCTCGCACCGGGCAGCGTCGAGCGCTTCGCGGCGCTCTGTGCGCGCGAGCGCTGTCCGTTCGCGGTGATCGGCGAGACCACCGCGGACGGCGAGTTGCGCATCAGCGATGCGCTTTCCCCGACCATGCCCGTCGACTTGAGGTTGGACGTGCTCCTCGGCAAGCCGCCGCGCATGACGCGCAACGTGCAGAGCGGCCACCGTCCCCGCAGCGCGCTCAGCACAGCGGGGGTCAGCCTCGAGGAGTCGCTCGGCCGGCTCCTGCGTCTGCCGACCATCGCGGACAAGTCCTTCCTGATTACCATCGGCGACCGAACCGTGGGCGGTCTCGTCTGCCGTGACCAGATGGTCGGCCCCTGGCAGGTCCCGGTGGCCGACGTGGCGGTGAGTCTGGTCGACTACGCTGGCTTCGGCGGCGAGGCGATGGCGCTCGGCGAGCGTGCCCCCGTGGCGCTTCTCGATGCGCCGGCGTCCGGCCGCCTCGCCGTGGCCGAGGCCCTCACCAACATCATGGCCGCGGATATCGACAAGCTCGCCGACGTGCGATTGTCGGCGAACTGGATGGCCGCCTGCGGTGCCGCGGGCGAGGACGCCGCCCTGTACGCGACGGTGCGCACGGTGAGCCTGGATGTGTGCACGAAGCTCGGCATCGCCATTCCGGTGGGCAAGGACTCGCTGTCGATGCGCACCGACTGGACCGCAGAGGACGGACCGCGCTCGGTGCTCGCGCCGGTATCGCTCATCGTGTCGGCCTTTGCGAAAGTGTCCGATGCGCGGCGTACCCTGACTCCAGGGCTCGAGCTCGGCGAATCCTCGCGGCTCTTGCTGATCGATCTCGGCGCGGGCAAGAACCGGCTCGGCGGCTCGTGCTGGGCGCAGGTGTTCGAGAAGCGCGGCGGCGAGCCGGCCGACCTCGATGACCCGCAGCTGCTCGCGGCGCTGTTCGCGGCGCTGCGGGCGCTCAAGGACGAGGGCCTGCTGCTGGCCTATCACGATCGCTCGGACGGTGGCCTGCTGGTGACGCTCCTCGAGATGGCGTTTGCCGGGCATTGTGGCCTCGACGTCGATCTAGGCGCCACCGCCGATCCGGTTGCCGAGTGCTTCGCCGAGGAGCTCGGGGTGGTTCTGCAGGTCCCCGCGGCGCGTGCCGTTGCGGCCCGCGCCCTCGTCGCCCGGCACGGTTTGGGCGATGTGTGTCGCGACATCGGCACCGTCGCGAGCGGGACCGAGATCCGCCTTTCGAGCAACGGGCGCACGCTGTACGCGGCCTCACGGCTCGACCTGCACCGCGCCTGGAGCGAGGTGTCGTATCGCATGCAGGCACTGCGCGACAATCCGGAGTGCGCGCGCGAGGAGTACTCGCGGCTCCTCGATGAGCAGGATCCGGGGCTGCACGCGGCACTCGGCTTCGATCCGAGCGAGGACGTCGCAGCACCCTATATCGCCGGCGGCGCCCGGCCCGCTGTCGCGGTGCTGCGCGAGCAGGGTGTCAACAGCCAGACCGAGATGGCCTGGGTGCTCTCGCGTGCCGGCTTCGATGCCTACGATGTCCACATGACAGACATTCTCGAGGGGCGCATGCGACTCGGGCGGTTCCACGGCCTGGTAGCCTGCGGCGGCTTCTCCTACGGCGACGTGCTTGGCGCCGGCGAAGGCTGGGCGAAATCGATCCTGTTCAATCCGCGCGCACGCGATGAGTTCAGAGCCTACTTCGAGCGTGACGCGACGTTCACCCTGGGCGTGTGCAACGGCTGCCAGATGCTCGCCGCACTCAAAGAGCTCATCCCGGGCGGCGAGGATTGGCCGCGATTCGTGCGCAACCGCTCCGAGCAATACGAGGCGCGGCTGGTGCTCGCGCAAGTGCCGAGCTCGAGCTCGGTGTTGCTCGCGGGCATGCACGGCTCGGTGCTTCCGGTCGTGTGCTCGCACGGGGAAGGGCTCGCGGAATTCGGCGCCCAATCGAGCGCCGATAAGTTGCTGGAGGAGGGCGGCGTGAGCTTGCGCTTCGTGGACAACCGCGGCCGGCCGACGGAGCGCTATCCGTACAATCCGAACGGCTCGCCGGCGGGTATCGCCGGGGTGTGCAGCACCGACGGGCGGGTGACCGCGCTCATGCCGCACCCGGAACGCGTGTTTCGCACGGTGCAGCACTCGTGGGCACCGCCGGAGTGGGGCGAGGATGGCGGCTGGATGCGCCTGTTCCGCAACGCGCGGGTGTTCGCGGGCTAGGCGCTGCCGCGGCTAGCCGGTCTCTCGCTGACTTTGCACCTTGCTGCCGGCGTCGATCGAGGCCGCCTGCGCGGACCTGCGTAGACGCATCGCTTGCAAGAGACGCGCCTTGCGCACGAAGGTCTGATAGAGCAGGTCGCGCATCACCTCGAGCAATATGCCGGCGCGCTCGGCATCCAGTGTCGGGAAGTTCGGCCAGGGATCGGTGTCGGTGCCGAACAGGACGCTGCGCAGGTCGGTGAAGGTGTCGTCGTCGAGCTCCGCGAGGCTGCGGATCTCCTGGAGCGTATCGAAGAGCTCGAGCTTGCCGCGCTCGCCGAGCTCGTGAAACAGCGACTGCGCGGTGCGCCGGCTCATGGAGCCGAACGACTCGTAAAGTCGCGCCGCGTAGCAGCCGAGCGCTTCTCTGAACAGCGCCTCGGACTCCTCCGGCAGATAGCTCAACGGGAAATCCTCGCGCGCGCGCTCGATCTCCGTGAAGTTGGGCGCGAGCTCGATGCGCAGCGCCGTGTAGCTCTTTGCCGCGAATTTGAGGAATATCGGGTCGTCGCAGGCATCGCAGCGGAACACAATGCCGATCTGCTTGGGGCGGCGGCGGCTCAAGTCCTCGAACTTCGGTACCGCAACCGGCGTCAAGTGCGTCAAGGTCCGGCAATGCGGGCAGGTGAGCGCGATGCTCTGCAGCTCGACGTGCAATTCGTCCTGCGGGGTGATGTAAATGCTCATGGTGGATTAACCTGTCAGGGGTTTGTAGCGGATACGGTGGGGTTGCAGGGCGTCCTCGCCCTTGCGGCGCTTGTAGTCCTCGACGTACTCCTGGTAGTTGCCCTCGAACCACGTCACTTGCGAATCGCCTTCGAAGGCGAGGATGTGGGTCGCGATGCGATCCAGGAACCAGCGGTCGTGCGAGATGACGACGGCGCATCCCGGGAATGCCGTCAGGGCCTCCTCCAGCGCGCGCAGCGTCTCGATGTCGAGGTCATTGGTCGGCTCGTCCAACAGCAGCACGTTGCCGCCCGATTTCAGCACCTTGGCGAGATGCACGCGGTTGCGCTCGCCGCCCGACAGATCGCCGATGAATTGCTGTTGCTGCACGCCCTTGAAATTGAACCGCCCGACGTAGCTGCGCGAAGAGGTCTCGTAGTTGCCGACCTTGATGATATCCAGGCCGCCGGAGATCTCCTGCCACACGGTGTTCTTGTCGTTGAGCGTCTGGCGCGACTGATCGACGTAGGCGAGCTTGACGCTCGGTCCGATGCGGATCTCGCCCGAGTCGGGCTTTTCCATCCCCGCGAGCATGCGGAACAGGGTGGTCTTGCCCGCGCCGTTCGGACCGATGATGCCGACGATGCCGCCGGCGGGCAGATTGAAGCTCAGGCGCTCGATCAGCAGGCGATCACCGTAGGCCTTGCGCAAATCCTTGGCCTCGATCACCAGGTCGCCGAGCCGGTCGCCAGGCGGGATGTAGATCTCGTTGGTCTCGTTGCGCTTCTGGAATTCCTGCGAGGCGAGCTCCTCATAGCGCTGCAACCGCGCCTTGGACTTTGCCTGGCGCGCCTTCGGATTGGTGCGCACCCATTCGAGCTCGCGCCTCAAGCTCTTGGCGAGTGCGTCCTGCTGGCGCTCCTCTTGCGCAAGACGCTGCTCTTTTTGCTCGAGCCACGAGGAATAATTGCCTTGCCACGGAATGCCGTGCCCGCGGTCGAGCTCGAGAATCCACTCGGCGACGTTGTCGAGGAAATAGCGGTCATGGGTCACCGCGATGACGGTGCTCGGATATTCCTCGAGAAACCGCTCGAGCCAGGCCACCGATTCCGCGTCGAGATGGTTCGTCGGCTCATCGAGGAGCAGCATGTCGGGCTTGGACAGGAGCAGCCGGCACAGTGCCACCCGCCGCCGCTCGCCGCCCGAGAGCTTGCCGATGACGGCGTCCCAGGGCGGCAGCCGCAGCGAGTCGGCCGCGATTTCGAGCTTGCGCTCGAGCTCCCAGCCATCCACCGCGTCGATCTTGTCCTGAAACTTCGCCTGCTCCTCGAGCAGCTTGTTCATTTCCTCATCGGACATGGGCTCGGCGAAGCGGTCGCTGATGGCGTTGAAGCGATCGATCAGAGCTTGCACCTCGCCGACGCCCTCGCCGACGGTCTGACGCACGGTCTTGTTCTCGTCGAGGGCCGGCTCCTGCGGCAGATAGCCCACTTTGATGCCGGCTTGCGCGCGCGCCTCGCCTTCGATTTCCTTGTCCATGCCGGACATGATCTTGAGGAGCGTGGATTTGCCGGAGCCGTTGAGGCCAAGCACGCCGATCTTGGCGCCGGGAAAGAAGCTCAAGCTGATGTCGCGCAAGATGATGCGCTTGGGTGGCACGACCTTGCCAACCCGGTTCATGGTGTAGATGAACTGAGCCATGTACTGCCTGCTCGTGAAAAATGCTCGTGCGCGGGTTCGGGGTCGATTATCCAAGAGAGCGGCAGGCTTGTCACGGCGATTAGCGGCTACGTCGCGGACCCCGCGAGGGATGCTGTAATACCCTAGAAATCAAAGACATATTAGGGAACGTGCGACGCATCGGCTACAATTGGAGGCTGCCCGACGAGCGAGGCCCGTATATGTTCAACGCCAGCATGACCATTGCCGAATTCGACCCCGAGCTTGCCAAAGCCATTGCCGGGGAGCGCCAGCGCCAAGAGGATCATGTCGAGCTCATCGCTTCGGAGAATTACACGAGTCCGCGCGTGCTCGAGGCGCAGGGCTCGGTGCTCACCAACAAATACGCCGAGGGCTATCCGGGTAAGCGCTATTACGGCGGCTGTGAGTTCGTCGACATCGCCGAGAGCCTCGCCATCGATCGCGCCAAGCGCCTGTTCGGAGCCGACTTCGCGAACGTGCAGCCGCATTCGGGCTCGCAGGCGAATGCCGCGGTGTATTTGGCGCTGCTCAATCCAGGCGACCCGATTCTCGGCATGAGCTTGGACCACGGCGGCCATCTCACGCACGGCTCCAAGGTGAACTTTTCCGGCAAGCTCTTCAAGGCAGCCCAATACGGCATCAAATCCGACACGGGCGAGATCGATTACGACCAAGTGGCCCGGCTCGCGCAAGAGCACCGGCCGAAGATGATCATCGCGGGTTTCTCGGCCTATTCGCGCGTCATCGATTGGGCGAGGTTTCGCCACATCGCCGATTCGGTGGGCGCTTATTTCGTGGTCGACATGGCGCACGTGGCGGGTCTGGTGGCCGCGGGTCTGTATCCGAATCCCGTGCCGTTTGCGGATGTCGCGACGACCACCACTCATAAGACTCTGCGGGGTCCGCGCGGCGGCCTGATCCTCGCGCGGCACAACCCGGAAATTCAAAAGAAGCTGAACTCGATGGTGTTCCCCGGCACCCAGGGCGGACCGCTGATGCACGTGATCGCGGCGAAGGCCGTGGCTTTCCAGGAAGCGTTGCAGCCGGAATTCAAGGCGTATTGCTCGCAGATCATCGCGAATGCGCGGGCGATGGCCCGGGCGCTGCAAGACCGCGGCTACAAGATCGTGTCGGGCGGCACCGATAACCACCTCTTTCTCCTCGATCTCGTCGACAAGGACATCACCGGGAAGGATGCCGACGCCGCGCTCGGCCGTGCCCACATTACCGTCAACAAGAACGCCGTGCCCAATGACCCGCGTCCGCCCATGGTGACGAGCGGCCTCAGGATCGGAACGCCCGCCGCGACGACGCGCGGCTTCCAGGAGAACGAGGCCAAGCAACTGTCGCGCTGGATCGCGGATGTGCTCGACCACCGAGGCGATGATGCGACCGTCGAGCGCGTGCGCGGCGAGGTCGAGGCGCTGTGCCGGCGATTCCCCGTCTATGGGTGATCGACTGCCGCCCGGCGGGGCTCTGATAGGAATCTTCCATGCACTGCCCCTTTTGCGGCCACTCGGAGACTAAGGTCATCGACTCGCGTCTTGCCGGCGAGGGTCGGCAAATCCGTCGACGCCGCGAATGTCTCGAGTGTGCCGAGCGTTTCACGACGTTCGAGACGGCCGAGCTGGTGATGCCCACGGTGATCAAGGGCGACCGCAGCCGCGAGCCCTTCGAGGACGGCAAGCTGCTGGCCGGAATGCAGAAGGCGCTCGAGAAGCGCCCCGTGGGGAGCGACGCGATCGATGCCGCGGTCGCAAGGATTTGCCACAAATTGCGCAGCCTCGGCGAGCGCGAGATCGCCTCCCGGGCGATCGGTGAGCTGGTCATGGAAGAGCTGCGCCATCTGGACGAGGTCGCCTATGTGCGCTTTGCCTCCGTGTATCGCAGCTTTCAAGACGTCGAGGCATTTCGCACCGAGATCGACCTGCTGCGTCGCCATCGACGCCGCGCCCCGCCGAGCAAGGATCAGCTGCCGCTCCTGCCGGGCGATGACTCCGGCGATGCGGGCAAATGAGCTCAGCCGTAGATAGCTCGGAAGGCGCGGGCACAGATCGCGCGCACATGGCGCGGGCGCTGGAGCTCGCCGCCCGCGGCCTGTACACGACCGATCCGAATCCGCGTGTCGGCTGCGTGCTCGTGCGCGGCAACGAGACGCTCGGCGAAGGCTGGCACCAGCGCGCCGGCGAGGCGCACGCCGAAGTGGCCGCGCTCAAGGCGGCGCGCGGCGATGTGCGCGGCGCGACGGCGTATGTGAGCCTCGAGCCCTGCAGCCACGTTGGTCGCACGCCCCCCTGCGTGGATGCGTTGATCGCCGCCCGCGTCGGCCG
Source organism: uncultured Gammaproteobacteria bacterium (assembly GCA_963755935.1). Lineage (GTDB taxonomy): Bacteria > Pseudomonadota > Gammaproteobacteria > Steroidobacterales > Steroidobacteraceae > Bog-1198. The sequence goes on along the minus strand of CAVWME010000018.1, from coordinate 18,833 downwards.
CGTGGTATGCGCCGGCGTCGACCCCAATCCGCGGGTTGCCGGCGCCGGTATCGAGCGGCTGAAGGCCGCCGGCATCGCGGTTACCGTGGGGGTCCTCGGGACTGAGGCGCGCGCCTTGAACCCGGGATATTTTTCGCGCCGCGAGCGTGGACGGCCGTATGTGCGGCTGAAGCTGGCCATGAGCTTGGATGGGCGCACCGCGGCGCCCGGGGGTGGCGCGATCTGGATCTCGAGCGAGGCTTCCCGCGCCGACGTGCAGCGATGGCGCGCACGCAGCTCCGCCGTGCTCACCGGGGCGGGAACGGTGCGGGCGGACGATCCGCGCCTCGACGTGCGCTGGGCCTATGGGCCTTGGGTCAGGCAGCCGCTGCGTGCGGTGCTCGACCCGACGCTCAGCTGCCCAGCGGACGCCAAGATCTTCGCGCGCGAGGGTGCGCTGGTGTTCACTTCGGAGCAGGCTTCACCCGCCGCCGCGGCAGGGCTCGCCGCGCATTTGCCGCCCGTCGCCGTGGAACGAGTTTCCGCGACCGACGGCCGATTGGACCTCAAGGCGGTACTCACCCGATTGACCGGGCTCGAAGTGAACGAGCTCCTGGTGGAGTGCGGCCCGCGCTTGGCGGCCGCGTTCCTCGACGAGGGGGTGGTCGACGAATGGATTCTATACGTGGCGCCCAAGTTGCTCGGCGCGGACGCCGCACCGTTGACGGCGCTGGCCGGCCTGGATGCGGGCGGCGCGAGCTTTGCTTTCGATATCATGGATGTCGCGCGGTTGGATACGGACGTGCGGCTCATCCTCGAGCCGCGCCGCGCGGCGCTGGATTCGCGGCGCACGGCGCCTTGCGAGCAGGGAGCGGAACGATGTTCACGGGAATAGTGATTGCCACCGGGCGCGTGGCCTCGATCACCGAGAAGGACGGTGATCTCGATCTCGGCATCGCGGCGGGTGCGCTCGACCTGAAGCGCGTGGCCGTCGGCGACAGCGTGAGCGTTTCGGGGGTGTGTCTCACGGCGACGCGCATCGACGGCGGCATATTTCATGCCGACGTGTCGCGCGAGACGCTCGCCAAGACCACGCTCGGCACCTTTGCGGCAGGGCGCCGCGTGAACCTCGAGCCGAGCTTGCGCGCCGGCGATCCGCTGGGCGGGCATCTGGTGAGCGGCCACGTCGATGCCGTCGGGACGCTCACCGACCTCGTTCAAGACGCGCGCTCCTGGCGGCTGCGCTTCGAGTTGCCGCAGGCGCTCACGCGCTACGTCGCGCCCAAAGGATCGATCTGTATCGACGGCGTGAGCTTGACGGTGAACGAGGTGAGCGGCAGAGCCTTCGAGGTCAACATCATTCCGCACACTCACGAGGTCACGACGCTGGGGGAGCTCGCCGTGGGCCACGGCGCGAACGTCGAGATCGATGTGGTCGCCCGATACCTGGAGCGGCTCATGCCGCAATCCCGCGAGCGCTGAAGGACAAGAAGCGATGAACACAATCGACGAAATTCTCGAGGATCTGCGCCGCGGCAAGATGGCGGTGATCATGGACGATGAGGATCGCGAGAACGAGGGCGACCTCATCATGTCGGCCGACTGCGTGCGTCCCGAGGATGTCAATTTCATGGCGCGTTACGGACGCGGGCTCATATGCCTCACTCTCACGCGCGAGCGCTGCCGGCAGCTGCGGCTGCCGCTCATGGTGAGCGAGACGGACGGGGCGCATCGAACCAATTTCACCCTGTCGATCGAGGCCGCCGAGGGTGTGACGACCGGAATCTCGGCGCACGATCGCGCGCACACGATCAAAACGGCCGTATCGCCGAAGGCGCGGCCCGAGGATCTGCGCCAGCCCGGGCACATCTTTCCGCTCATGGCGCAGCCCGGCGGCGTGCTCACCCGCGCCGGCCACACCGAAGCGGGGTGCGATCTCGCGCGCCTGGCAGGATTCTCGCCGGCCGCCATGATCGTCGAGATATTGAACGACGACGGCACCATGGCGCGCCGTCCCGATCTCGAGCGGTTCGCGTCCGCACATGCGCTCAAGATCGGCACCATCGCCGACCTCATCCGCTATCGGCTGAAGAACGAGCGCTCGATCGAGCGCATCTACGACCAGCCGGTCGACACCGAGTTCGGCGGCTTCCAGCTGTGCTGCTATGAAGACCACGTGCATCGCAATGTGCATATCGCGCTGGTGAAGGGCGACCTCAATTCCGAGGTGCCGCCCCTGGTGCGCGTGCACATCAAGGACACGCTGCGCGATTTGGTCGGCGTGCGCAGCGAGCATCTCGGCTGGCCGCTGCGCGCGGCGGTGGGGCGTGTCGCCGCCGAGAGCTCCGGCGTGGTCGTCATCCTCCGCGCCGAGGAGACGCCCCGGGAATTCATGGACAGCGTGCGTCAAATCGACGCCAAGCCCCCCACTCCGCGGCACCCGGGCGCCACGGTGCTGCGCACCTACGGCATCGGCGCGCAGATCCTGAAGGACCTGGGATTGAAGCGCATGCGGGTGCTGAGTGCGCCGAAGCAGCTCCAGGGTCTGTCGGCGTTCGACCTCGAAGTGACCGAGTACGTGGATGGCGGCGAATAGACGTGCGAGGATAGCGGCGTGGCGAACGATCAATTCAAGCTGACCGAGGGCGATCTCATCGTGCGCGATTTGCGCTTCGCCTTGGTCGTCTCGAGATTCAACGATTTCGTGGTTGAGCCCCTGGTGCGCGGCGCCGTGGATGCGCTCAAGCGCCATGGAGCGGCAGAGAAGCAGATCGAGATCGTGCGGGTGCCGGGCGCCTTCGATATCCCCGTGGTCGCGCGCAAGCTCGCGCAGTCGCGGCGCTATGAGGCGCTGATCGCGCTCGGCGCGGTCATTCGCGGCCAGACGCCGCATTTCGATTATGTCGCCGGCGAGTGTGCTTCCGGGCTCGCGCGCATCGCGCTCGAATCCGGCGTGCCCATCGGCTTCGGCGTATTGACCACCGACACCGTCGAGCAAGCGATCGATCGCGCGGGCGGCAAGGCGGGCAACAAGGGTGCGGACGCGGCGCTCGCTGCGCTCGAGATGGCGAACCTGCTGCGGCGCCTGGATGCTTGAAGCGCCGCGATGAGCTCCACGCATCGCAATCGCAGCCTCGCCCGCAGGCTGGCCTTGCAGGCGCTGTATCAGCAACAACTGAACCCGCGGTCCTGGCAAGACACCCGGCGCCAGTTCGCCGAGGACCCCGAGGCGGAGCGCGTGGACCGCGAGTATTTCGAGGGGCTGGTCGCCGCCATCGCGCCGAACGGCGAGGCTTTGGATCTCGAAATCGCCAAATACAGCGAGATTGCGCCGGGCGAGCTCGATCCGATCGAGCACGCCGTGCTTTGGCTCGGCCTGCACGAGCTCGCCTCGCACCCCGAGCTACCCTATCGGGTGGCGCTCGCCGAGGCCGTCGATCTCGCCAAGCGCTTCGGCGCGACCGACGGGCATAAGTTCGTGAACGCGGTGCTGGACCGCGCGGCCCGGGAGCTGCGTCCACACGAATATGGACGAGTTTGAGCTGATCGAGCGCTATTTCGCGCGCTTAGGGATGGCGCGCGCGGACGTGCTTCTGGGTGTGGGCGACGATGCCGCGATCCTGCGCGCACCGGACGATGCCGATCTCGTGGCAGCCGTGGACACCATCGTCTCGGGGCGGCATTTTCCGGAAGGGAGCGATCCGCGCTCCATCGGCCATCGGGCCCTCGCAGTGAATCTCAGCGATCTGGCGGCGATGGGCGCGTGCCCCGCCTGGGCGATGCTGTCGTTGACGCTGCCGCAAGCAGAGTCCGAGTGGCTCGAGGGTTTCGCCCGCGGCTTCGGCGAGCTGGCGCGTGCACACGAGGTGATGCTGGTCGGCGGCGACACCACTGCGGGCCCTCTCGCGGTAAGCGTACAGATCATGGGGCACGTGCCCCGCGGCACGGCGTTGCGCCGCGGTGGTGGCGGGGAGGGCGACCTGCTCGCGGTGACGGGCACGCTCGGCGATGCGGGCGCGGGGCTCGCCCTCGCGATCGGCGGACTCGCGACGCAGGATGCGGCAGCGGCGAGCGAACTGCGCCGGCGCTTCGAGTATCCGACGCCGCGAGTCGAATTCGGCGTGGCGGCGCGCGGCCTCGCGAGTGCGGCGATGGATCTGTCCGACGGACTCGCGGGCGACCTGCCGAAGCTCGCCGCCGCAAGCGGCCTCGGCGCGCACGTCGACATCGAGCGGCTGCCGCTGTCCCGCGCGCTTGCTGCGGTCGCCGGTCGAGAACGCGCGCGCGATCTCGCGCTCGGCGGTGGAGATGACTACGAGCTGCTTTTGGCCGTCCCGCCCGCGCGCTTCGCTGCGCTCGCCTCTCGGGCAGCGGCATTGAACTTAACGTTGACCGCGATAGGTGAGCTACGTCGCGGAAATGCCGTGCACTGGGCGCTCGAGAGCCGATCCTACGTTCCCACGGTGGGGGGATACTCCCACTTTCGTTGAGCCCTCGACCCAAATCACAGTTTGCGCGAACCGTGCCGAAGTATTCTTTATGCCACGATTCGAACTTCGCAAATCAGTGCCAAAACTTCCTTGAACACCATCCGGCAAAATATTGCGAAGTCGCCGCAACTGCGCGCGCCTATCCCGGAGAAGATCGGCAAGTACGCGATCATCAACGAGGTCGGCCGGGGCAGCACCGGCGCCGTCTACCTGTCGCACGATCCATACTACGGACGCGACGTCGCGATCAAGGTGTACAACACCGATTCGAGCAGCGACGAGAATCGCAAGAAGATCGCACGCAAGATGTTCCTGTCCGAAGCCCACATGGTCGGCATGCTGCAACATCCCAACATCCTGCCGATCTACGACGCCGGCGAAGAGAACGGCCACTGCTACATCGTCACCGAGCACGTGCACGGGGCGCGTACGCTGGCCGCGTATTGCCGGCCCGATAATTTATTGCGGATCGACGATGTGGTCGAGCTCGTCTACAAAGCGGCGCGGGCCCTGCACTACGCGCACAGTCGCGGCGTCATCCATCGCGACATCAAGCCGAGCAACATCATGCTCACGCTGGACAGCGACGTGCGCATCATCGACTTCGGCATCGCGCTGGTCGCCGACTCCGAGATATCGAGGATCGAGGGGATTGCCGGCAGTCCCTCCTACATGTCGCCGGAGCAGGTGCAGTCGATCGAATTGACCAACCGCTCGGATCTGTACTCGCTGGGCGCCGTGATGTACGAGCTGCTCACGGGTACGCGGCCCTTTCGTGCCGGCAATCTGCAAAAGCTTCTGCATCAGATCGTGTTCGCGACCCCGCCGCCCATTCACACGCTGCGGCCGGAGATTCCGGAAGAGCTGGAGAACGTGACCGCGATGGCGCTGCAGAAGGATCCCGAGAAGCGCTACAAGACCGGTCTCGACTTCGCCGCGGAGCTGACCCGGGTGCATCAGAAGCTGCGCGCCCAGTACAACCGCATCGATCAGCAGGAGCAGTTCGGCCTGTTGCGCAAGCTCAAGTTCTTTCACGATTTCTCCCACAGCGAGATCTGGGAGGTGCTGCGCGCGAGCAGCTGGCAGGATTACGCCGACGGCGAGGAGATCGTGAAAGAAGGGGAGATGGACGACCGCTTCTACATCATCGTACAGGGGCGCGTGGGCGTTGCCCGACTGGGCAAAGCCTTGGGGTATCTCGAGACCGGCGATTGTTTCGGCGAGACGAGCTATGTGCGCGGCGCCAAGCGGACCGCGACCATCATGGCCGCAGGCTCCGTCGTCGTCATGAAGGTGAGCTCGACCCTGTTGGAGCAGGTCTCGGCCGAATGTCAGCTGCGCTTCAACCAAGTGTTCCTGCGCAGCATGATCGGCCGCCTGCAGAGCGCGGAGCGCGCCAGCTGAGCCGGCGCCGCCCGGGCGCGCGCGCGCCGGGGTGACTTTAGAGCGTTGCCGTGTCCTTATCGTGCTCGATCATCGCGTACGCGGAATGGTTGTGGATGGACTCGAAGTTCTCGGCCTCCACTACGTAAGCGCGCACCCGCGGGTCGCGGTTCAAGGCCATGGCGACGTCGCGCACCGTGTCCTCGACGAACTTCGGGTTGTCGTAGGCCCGCTCGGTCACGAACTTCTCGTCGGGACGCTTGAGGATCCCGTAGACCTCGCATGAGGCCTGCGACTCGGCGACGTCGATCAGCTCCTCGAGCCACATGTGCTCCTTCAGTTTCGCCGTCAAGGTGATATGCGAGCGCTGGTTGTGCGCGCCGTAGTCGGAGATCTTCTTCGAGCAGGGGCACAAGCTGGTGGTCGGCACCACGACTTTGAGCCACACGTCGGTGCGCCCGTTGCGGTATTCGCCGAAGATGGCGGCCTGGTAGTTCATCAGGCTCTGCACGCCGGTCACCGGGGCCTTCTTCATGACGAAGTAAGGAAAGGTCATCTCGATGTGGCCCGCGTCCGCGTGCAGATGCAGGGTCATCTCCTCGAGCATCCTGCCGAACGAATCGACCGATATCTCGCGCTCGTGGCGGTTCAATATCTCGACGAATCGCGACATGTGCGTGCCCTTGAAGTTGTGCGGCAGGTTCACGTACATGTTGAAGTTGGCTACTGTGTGCTGCTCACCCGCGGCCCGGTCCTTGACGCGGATGGGATGATAGATGTCCTTGATGCCGACCTTGTTGATCGGCAGCTGCCGGGTGTCGGGATGACCTTGTACGTCCTCCACGGGCGAGACAGTCGACTTTTTGACCGGAACCGCGACGTTCATAGGGATTGGTTTCCTGCTGCTGCGAACAACCCCTAGATGGGGCCCGTCTCGCGCATTGCAATGATATCAGAGGAGGGTTAAGTGCCCGATCGGGGGCCCGCAAGGGCCTCAGGCGGTCCGCTGCCCGCTCAGTCGGGCGATTTGGGCGACTCCGGGTCGAAATCCTCGACTTGAGCGCCGCCGGCCTTTTTCAGCAAAATCTCCACCTTCTGCTCGGCCTCCTTCAGGGCCATCTGACAGCTTCGCGTCAGAATGACGCCGCGCTCGAACGCGGCGAGCGACTCTTCCAGGGGTAAGTCGCCGTGCTCCAAGCGCTCGACGATTTGCTCGAGATCGCGCATCGCCGTCTCGAAATCCAAAGGCTTCGATTGGTTTTCCGCTTTGCTGGCCGCCATATCAGCGGCAAGGTACACAGCCGCCGCGGCGCGGTCAAACCGGTCATCGCAACGGTATCCGCGTCACGAAGCTGATTGATCGACGTGACGGAATTTGTCAGGCCGTGATGCGAGTCACAACCGCGGGGTCGCACTCCCGGTCATTTTGAGTACCATGGCTTCGGGAAGCCCTATGCGTCATTCGATCAAACATATCCTTGCGGTCGGCGGCCTTTGCGCTGCCATCCTCGCTGTATTGGGGTGCGCGCCGCGCCGAATTCCGCCCTTGACGGTCGAGGACCTCATGGAGGACCGGGTGACCCTCGACGGAATCCTCTTGAAGTGCGATCAGGATCCGACCAAGGTACGGAACCCCTCCGATTGCGAGAATGCCCGCATTGCGAATGAGCGGCTGGCCAGTCAACGCGTCGATCCCGAAGTCGAGAAGCGCCGGCAGGCCGACTTCGAGAAGGCACGCGAGCAGTTGCGGCTCACGCAAGACAAGCTGCGCCAGGAACAAGAAGCGAAGACCAAGGTGGACGCATACACCTTGCCGGTCGTGCCGGTCGATCCCGCGGCAGCGGCCAAGGGCGCTGCTCCAGCCGTGCCGCCGTCAGCCGATCCCAGCGGCCCGCCGCTGGCAGGCAACGCAACGCACTGAAGTCTTCAGTTCATCCCGACTCGTGCTGCCGTGACCAGCGCTTTCGCGTGCGCAATCTCCGGCCGGTCGGATCCGGCGTCACTCGATTTGAGAAGTGCTGCGTAATACCGGCGAGCTTCGGCAGTCTCCCCGGCGGCTTCAGCCGCGCTGCCCGCGCCGAATAAGCCATTGAATCGGTTCGGACTGACCTTCAAGGCCTGTCTGTATTCGACCAGCGCCTGTTGCGGCTGCCCCGCTTCGAGCAGCATGTCGGCGAGCATTTCACGGGCCGGGATATCGACTTCGCCTTGCCCGACGCGGTCCTGCAGGTCCGCGGCGGCACGCATGTGCTTGAGCGCTTCCGCGACATTCGCATCGGCAAAGGCGGCCCAGGCAAGGATCTCCTCGCGCCTGATCCGAGCATCGGTCGAATCGGCAAAATAGGCATGCCTGCCTTTCTTCACCTCGTCGATCAACGCGTCGTGGGCGGCGAGGTCCGCACGGGCCTGCGCGGAGCGGTGTAGATGGCCGTCCGCGATTGCTCGGGCCCAGTAGACATCAGTCTGCGACTCGGGCGGGGCACCCTTGATGAGCTCGATTGCGGCGGCCGATTTCCAGTCCCTGGCTTCCAGCGCAAGAAAGATCGGAAACTTGACCCGATAGTACGGAAACATGCCGGTCATGTAATGGTCCGCCATGTCCGGCATGGCCTCGTAGTGTGCTATGGCGGCCGCGGCGTCGGCGGCGACTGCTCTGGCACGCGCATCATCGCCACTTTGCAAATAGGCGTACACCAGGAAATCGTCGGAGTGGAATTGATCCATCCAGCCGCTCTCGTGACGCGCCTTGGCGGCTCGCGACGCAGCCACCGAGCCTAAGTTGGCTTCGATATCCTCGGGCCACATTCCCAAGCGCGCGAAAATGTGTCCCGGCATGTGAACCGCATGCGGGCCCGAGGCGGCTATCTCGCCGTAATGCCGTGCCGCGGCGAGGCCATCGGGCGCGAGCGAGGGGTTATCGCAGGCATGGATGATGTAGTGGACGACCCCCGGGTTATCCGGATCCTTCTGCCATAGCGGTGTAAGCACCGCCATGGCTTTTTTCTCCTGCGTCAGGGTGGTGTCGTCCGGCGGCTCTGCCGCCAGCAGCGCGAGCGCGTAGAACGCCCCGGCGTCCACGTCCGCGGGATAATGCGCATAAAGCGTTGCCATCGCTGCGGCGTAGGCGCCGATGCGCGCTTGAAAATCCTCCGTCCCGGGCCTGAAGAAGCCGCTGAGGGCGGCGATGTACTCGCGCTCGCGGGTGGTCTTCGCCGGCCGAGATTGTGCGGCCTGCAGCTCCTGCCAACCCTTGGCCATCGTGGCTGCATCGGGTCGATCCCAAATTTGATGGAACGCGCTCATGGCGATGCCCCAATGCGCCATGGCGCATGCCGGGTCTGCCGCGACGATCTTCTCGAACTGCGGCCGGGCTTCCTCGTACCAAAAATCGTGGAGCAGGGCGACGCCGCGGTTGAAACCTGCGCGCACGGCCGGCGCGCAGGACACCGGGAACGATACCGTTCCCAAGTGTTCATCGCTGACCGCCGTCGCGGGGCCACTCGCGCCCTGGCCGTTTGCGCTCGCCACCAGTGCGAGCGAGGCCGTGCAGACGCGGAACGTCATCCAGACCGACATGTGTTTGTTCATGTCGCGATTCTATCAATTGGGTGGACACCCGGGGGTCCCCGAAACGCAGCGGGCCCGGACTGCTGGTCGCAGCCCGGGCCCGCTGCCCAAGGTGGCCTAGCGCCGGTCGGCGGTGAGAATCTTCGCCGGTTGCAGCACGCCGTATTTTGCCGCGTAGAGCGCGGACAAGGCGGGTTGATTGACCTTGGCGACAGCCCCTGCGATCGCCTGCTGCACACACTTCTGCGAGCGGGACATGGACGCGAGATCGTTGCGGTCGGAGGGCGAGCACACGGCTTCGGAAGCGAAGCGGATGCGGTTGTAGAGGCTCGCCGCACCCTGCGACGTGGCTACGTCGAGATCGCCGTATTTCACGGTCGTCGTGCGCACGTCGGTGAAGTCGGCTGCGCTGCACACGGCGCTTATGCTCGAGATCAGTGAAGTGAGGATCGCGGTTACGATCAGGCTGCGGGTGGCTCGGGTCGAAGGGGTCGTCGTGTTCATGGTGCTCTCCTGGTTTAAATCGGTTCAAGTTTCTGGCCGTCTGTTCCGGCGATTTGTCCCCGCCGGCTCTGGGAGCAACAGTGCTCCTGCGCAGGGCGCGAAGTCCTGATAGGGGTATGAAAGTGGCCTAGGGATTACCTAGGCTTGTGTAGAATCGTGAGGAGTCGAGAAGGGCGGCGGCAAAGGCGGGTTCTTCAGCGATGTCACAGATCGGCTCAACAGCTCATTCCCCGCTCCGCATCGCCGACCTGCGCGTGGACCCGGCGCTGGACGAGATTTGCAGAGCCGGGCACACCATCAAGCTCGAGCCCAAGGCAATGCAGCTGCTGATGTGCCTCGCCGGGCGTGCAGGCGAGGTGGTGAGCGTCGAGGAATTGTTGGATCTGGTCTGGAAAGACGTGGTCGTCAGTCCGGATTCGGTGTATGCCGCCGTGGCCGCGCTACGGCGTACCCTGGGCGACGATCCGAAGACACCCAAGTACATCGCGAACGTCGTCCGCCGAGGCTATCGACTGGTCGCGCCCGTGTCGCCGTGGGTGGACCCACCCGCGGTCGCGCCGGCGAGCGCCGCGTCGACGTCCGACAGACCATCGATCGTGGTCATGCCGTTCGTCAATCTGAGCGGCGATCCGACGCAGGACTACTTCAGCGACGGCATCACCGAGGACATCATTACCGAGCTGTCGCGGTGGCGACTTCTCGCGGTGCGATCCCGCTCGGCCTCGTTCCGCTATCGCGGCGTCGCGGTCGACATGAAGCAGGTCGCCCGCGAGTTGAACGTGCGCTTCCTCGTGGCAGGCAGCGTCAGGCGCATGGGCGAGCGCATGCGTATCAATGTCCAGCTGGTCGATGCCGAGACCGGCAATGACATTTGGGTCGAAAAATTCGACCGCCGGTCGGATGAGATTTTCGCCGTTCTCGACCGGGTGGTGCAGACGCTGGTCAGCACGCTGGTCGGCCGGGTGCAGGTGTCCGTGAACGAGCGTTCGCGGCGCAAGCCACCGGCGAGCCTCGCGGCCTACGAGTGCGTGTTGAAATGCAACGCGCTCTCCTGGGACGATCCGGCCGGCGCCGCCGAGGCCACCCGGCTGGTCGAGCAGGCGATCGAGCTCGATCCCGAGTATGCGATGGCGCACGCGCTGTTGTCTGCATTGTCCTATTCGCGCTGGACGGACGGACCGCTAAGCTCGGATGCGGCGCTGGAAAAGTCGTACGTCCTCGCGATGCGCGCCGTCCGGCTCGACGACAGCGAGAGCACGTGCCAGGCCCTTCTGGGCGCCGTCTACATGCAACGACGCTCCTTTGACGTGGCTCTGCAATATTCACGGCGCGCGGTCGAGCTCAACCCAAACAACCAGTGGAACGCAGCCGACCTCGGATCGCTGCTCGTCTATATCGGCGAGTCCGAAGAGGCGCTGGTGTGGTTCTCGAGGGCGCGGGAGATCGATCCGTACTTTGAGGAACCGTGGTGCTGGCGCATGGCCGCCCTCGCCCACATGACAATGCGGAACTACGCCGATGCCTTGGCAATGCTTGATCATGCGCGCGTCCGCGCCTACCCCTACGCCGCCCTGACGGCGGCGTGTCATGCCCGGCTGGGCGACGCGGCCTCGACCAAGGCCAGCGTTGCCGAGTGTCTGTCCATGCACCCTGACTTCTCGGTCACGAAATTCATGAATAACCAGCCCTTCAAGATACCGGCCCATGCCGAGCAACTTGCCTCCTCCCTGCGTTTGGCTGGCCTGCCGGATTGACCCGATGCCTGAGCTTGACTGGGTGACCGAGGTTCTCCATTTCTGGTTCGACGAGCTGGGCGAAGCTTGTTGGTTCGAGAAGAGCGAGCACACCGACGCGCTGATCCGGGAGCGCTTCCTTTGGCTGCACGAGCGGCTCCTGGCAGACGAGGCAATCGATTGCAGCACGCGCCATCAGCTGCTGGCCGCTGTGATCGTGCTCGATCAGTTCTCGCGAAATCTCTTTCGCGATATGCCCCGCGCCTATGCGGCCGATCCAATCGCGCGGCGACTCGCCCGCATCGCGATCGCTCAGAGGCTCGACGACGCCATGACGGTGCAGGAGCGCTGCTTCCTGTACTTGCCGTTCGAGCACAGCGAGGATCGCGCGGATCAAGCGCTCGCGGTAGAGCTGTTCGCGCGGCTCGGCAACGCGGAGTGGACGCATTATGCCCTGGCGCACAAGGCCATCATCGATCGGTTCGGCCGCTTCCCGCATCGGAATGCCGTCCTCAACCGTGAGTCGTCCGCCGCCGAGCTCGAGTGCCTGAAGCGACGGGAAGACTGGTTCTGATCAAGTCCAATCGCTCAGTCCTTCGAGCGCATAGAGCTGTTTCCAGCTCGGCCGATCCTTCATGCGCGCGGCGTATTCCCGCAGCGCCGCCCATTCGGTGGCCGGCTTCGGCATATTTCGCGACCAGCGCAACATCATGATCAGCATGAGATCCGCCGCCGAGAATTCCGCACCGAGTAAATAGGGTCCTTGGGCCGCCAGATGCATATCGATTCGCGCCCAGACGCTTTCGATCTTGCGGCGCGTGGCGGGCGTCAAAATCGCTTGCGTGGCGGGGTCATCGCTGACGTCGCCCGGATAGAACCACGAGCGGAACGCGGGCTGCAACGAGTTGGCCAAATAAACGATCCACTGATACCAGGCGATGCGGCTCGGCGAAGACTCCGCAGGCGCGAGTCCCGCTTGCGGATGCCGGGTCGCGATCGCCATCAGCAGAGCAGCCGATTCGCTGAAGGGCACATCGTCAATCAGCAAAGTCGGTACGACGCCATTCGGATTGAGCCTCAGATAAGCCGGGTCGTGCTGCCCGCCGGCCTGCAGATCCACCGGAATCAAGCGGTATTCGGCGTTCGTCTCGATGAGTGCCTGGTGCACGCACATGCTCGCGGTGCCCGGGCTGTAGTAAAGCGTATACATCGGGGTCTCCTGCGGGCAAAGTTCGCACGTGATTGTAACGCCGCGCACTGGATTGTATCGACCGTAGTCTTCGCAGGAACCTTCGTGCTATATGACACTGCGCGTCGAGCAGCGCGGAGATAGGGAGGCTTGAGGATGAAGAGAGCTCTGAAAGTATTCGGTTGGATCGGCCTCGCTCTGGTAATCGCTGGCGCCTATGCAGGCTATCGGATCGTGTTCGGCACGCCCTTCACCATCAATCAACTCGCTAATCGGCAGGCTCTGATCGTCCTCGCGCAGAATCCCGAAACCGCTTCCGAGGTTGGAATTGCCGACGGCACCGTCTTCGATTGGTATTCCGGGAAGCTGACACCGGTCGGAGTCAAGAAGCGCGACGATGATTATGCGACCTTCGAGCGCTTCGTAAAACAGGTCGAGGAGTTCGATCGCGCGAAGCTCGGCCGACAGGATCAGATCACCTATGACGTGCTGCTCGATCAATACCAGACGATGTTGTCGTTCAAGCGCTTCGGCTGGATCTCCTCCGAAGGGCTTTATCCGATCGCCCCGATGTGGGGTGTAGAGGTCCAATTGCCGACTTTTCTGGAGACGGACCACGTCATCCGCAACGCGAAGAGCGCGCGTAACTACGTGAAGCGCCTCGAGGCAACGGCCGGCAAGCTGGATGCCGTGACTGCCGAGATGCTGCGGCAATCGAAAAGCGGCGTGGTTCTGCCGTTGCCGCTCCTCGAAAAGGCCGAGCAGGGCATCGAGGCAACCGTGAAGCCCGCCCCGGCGGACAATCCGCTGGTGACGACGTTTGTCGCTCGCATGAAGAAGGCGCAAGGCATCGATGCCGCCGAGCAGACGAAGCTCACGGGCGAGGCCGCGGTCATCGTGAAGGATCAGATCTATCCTGCCTTCGCGCGTATGACCGCGGCGCTCGAGTCCGTGCGCGGGGCGGCCGCCACGCAGACCGACGGCGTCGGTCGACTGCCCGATGGGGCTGCGTACTATGCCGCCACGCTAAGACAGATGACCACCACGGACTACACGCCCGAGCAAGTGCACCAGCTCGGGCTCGCCGAAGTGGGCCGGGTGAATGCGGAGATGGACGCCCTGCTCAAGTCCCAGGGATATGCCTCCGGCACCGTCGCCTCACGGGTGCAGGCGCTGCACCACGACCCACGCTACCTTCTGCCCGACTCAGATGAGGGTCGGGCGCAGTTGCTCGCGCGCTATCAGCAGATACTCGATGAGGTGAATGCGCGCATGCCGGAGTATTTTCGCACCGTTCCGCCCGGCAAGCTGCAGGTAATGCGTGTGCCGGCGGCCGCCGAGGGCGGTAGCGCCGGAGCCTATTACGACATGGCGGCCATGGACGGGTCGCGTCCGGGCACCTTCTTCGTCAATCTGCGCAGCGTCAAGGAGACGGCCACCTGGTCCATGAAGACGCTGGCCTACCACGAGGGTATCCCCGGCCATCACTTTCAAATCTCCACCGCGCAGCAGATGAAGGATCTGCCCTTGATACGCCAGGTCCCTCTGTATTCGGCGTACGCCGAGGGCTGGGCCCTGTACGCCGAACATCTCGCGGCCGAGATCGGCATGTACAAAGATGATCCCCTGGGAGATCTCGGGCGCCTGGAGGCCGAGATGTTTCGCGCAGCGCGGCTCGTCGTGGATACGGGACTGCATTCGAAGGGCTGGAGCCGCGATCAATCGATCGCCTACATGGTCGATACCACCGGAATGAACGAGAGCGAGGTGATTTCGGAGGTGGAGCGCTACATGGGCCAGCCGGGACAGGCGTGTGCGTACAAGATCGGCCAGCTCAAGATTCTGGAGCTGCGCGAGCGCGCCAAGGCCGCGTTGGGATCCAAATTCAACCTCAAGGACTTCCACGCGGTGGTGCTCGAGAACGGCGCCGTGCCGTTGACCCTGCTCGAGCGCGTCGTCAACCAATGGATCGACAGCGAGAAGGGCTGAACCCCGCCCCAGCACAAGTTCATGCGGGGCGGGAGCGGCACTAGCGCGGTGCGCGAAAGCGTCTCAACATGCGCGCGAGCCAGGCGCCAACCGCGCAAAAGAAAAAGATCAACATGGCGACGAAGAGCCGGCTCGGAAATTCGGGAGGCGAGACCGCATTTGCCTTGACCAGCAGCACGTCCACGCACGCGAGAAACACCACAAAGATGCATCCGAACCATAGACCTTGCTCGCTCAGAAAGACGAGCGAATCGCGCGCGCGCTCGGGCGCCAGCCAATAGTCGCGGTGAGGGATGTTGATAAGCGACGCGGGGACGAGGCGCGGCAGCAGCGCCGTGGCGATGGTGATCAAGAGCGGTGCGCCGAGCGTCGTGAGCAGCATGAAATCGCGGCACCCGGCGCGCGTCATGAAGCCGTTCGCGCGTCCTGCCGCATCGAAGTGGACCGCCACCAACTCAGGCAATTGCGCGGCGAGATTGAAGATCAGCGCCGCAGCGGCGGCGAGGAGCATCACGAACAACAGCAGCGGAAATTTGCGCATGACGACTGCGAAACGACGCTCAGGGACGCCGCGGATCGAGTGCAAGCCCCAGACCGAACGCGAGGAACATGCCGCCGGTGAGCCGGTCGCAAACCTGCACCAGCGATGGCTTTGCGAGGATGCGGGCGAGGGGACGAGTCGCGGCAATCAGGCACGCGAACCAGATCAAGCCGAGCAACGCGTGAATGGCTCCGAGCAAGAGCATGTAGGGCGCCACGCGCACTCCCGCGGGGACAAACTGCGGCAGGAAGGAGACGTAGAATACGCCCACCTTGGGGTTTAGCAGGTTCGTAAGCAAGCCGGTCGGAAAAGCCCTGTGTTTACCGGCCTCCACTGCCGATCCGGTGACGAACGTGCGGCGGGGAAACCGCAGCATCTTGTAGCCGAGCCACAGCAAGTACGCCGCGCCAATCCACCGTAGTGCGGCGTAGGCGAAAGCGGAGGCCGCGAGCACGGCACCGAGTCCAAACGCGACCAGTGCGGCCCAGCCGAAACAGCCGGAGGCGATGCCCGCGCCCGTGAGCGCCGCCTGGCGCGCACCGCGCGTCACGGCAGTGCGCAGCACCAACGCCGTGTCGAGGCCGGGTGTGACCGTCAGCAGACTGGCCGCGGCGATGTACGCGATCAGCAGTCCGGATGACGATTGCATGGTCTATCCTCGGTACTTTGCGGAGCAGGATCGTGAACGGAAAGGGCGTCGACTTCAAGGACCTCGGCAGCCTCGCGGCGGACCGCACGCGCAGGGGCGATGCATACCTCGAGTTTCTGCGCATCGCCTCGATGAGTGCCGGCATCTACGTGCTTCCCGCCGGAGGCGTCGATGCGCAGACCCCGCACGGGCAAGACGAGCTTTACTACGTGGTGCGCGGCAAGGCGCGTATGCGGGCGGGAGTAGAGGATCGGCCGCTCGAGGCCGGCACTGTCGTCTTCGTCGCGGCGCACGTCGAGCATCGCTTCTATGACATCCAAGAGGAACTGATGGTGCTCGTGTTCTTCGCGCCGGCCGAAAGCTGAGGTCACTGCGACGGCGGTATTGTCACCATGGTCAAGGTGCGGGCACCCAGCGTTACACCCGGCCCCGGGTCGTTGATGACCACGTAGAAGCTTTTGGGTTGTTGGCGCGTCGCATCGCCGACCACGGGAATGAACAGGCTGACGGAGCTCTTGCCCTCTTCGATCACCTCCTGATGAGGCGTGACCGCAATGAAATCCTGCCCCGGCTTGGCTGTGCCTGATTCCGTCCACCAAGTAAACGTCGCGGCGCCTTGCAGGCTGCCGCGACGGCGGACGATGATGCGCGCAGCCGGATCGGTGAGCGGCACGTCGATGGTGTCGGCCGCAAGCTCGACGCGGGATCGGGGCAGCGGGCCTACCGCGGCGCCTTCAGCCGAGGATGAGGCCAAGGCAGGCGCGCTGGGGGCCGGCGCTGCTCGTGGTGGACTCAGCGCCGCGGCTCGCTCGCTCGCGGGGCTCGGTGGCGGCGAGCTCGAAGTGGGGGCGGCTTGTGGCGCCGGCGAGCTCGGCGGCTCGGCGGGACGTTCCGCCGGCGGTGCCGCGGCGCTTGGCGTCGGCGCGGAAGGTTGCGCCAATGCTGAAGGCTGCGCTGATGCGGCAGGCTGCGTCGACGCGGTAGGCGGCGTCGTTGCGGAGGACTGCGCGGATGCCGAGCGCTGCGTGCCGGCGCGCGAGCGATCCGCCCGCGGCATTGGGGCATCGGTCCGCGGCTCGGAGTCGTTCACCGGAGTCGGCAGCAGGCTCCTGTCGCCCCCAAAATAGGCGTTCGCCCATAGGGCCGCGGCCAGCGCCGCAACGATGGCTGCAATGACCCAGGCCGCCACCCCTAAGCGACTGCGTCGGGGCGGCGCCACTCGCACGAGCGTCAGCAACGGCGGCAGGCGCGGCGCTGCCATGCTCCAGTCGAACGCCTCCAGCCATAGCGCGACGTCGGCGGGCCGACGCTCGCGATCGAAGGTGAGACCCGCGCGCAGAGCGCGCCACTCTTTCTGGCTGAGCCCGTCCGGCCGCGACGGTCGCAAGCGCTGTTCCTGGGCCGCGAGCGCCGTATTCTCGCCGAAGGGGTGCTTGCCGCTGAGGAGCACATACATGAGGCAGGCGAGCGAGTACACGTCGTCTCGGGCATCGGGACGCTGGCCGTCGAGGACCTGCGGACTCGCGTAGCGCGGGGTCGCGATCGGTGATCGATCGGTCGGAGCGGACACTGTCGGGCCCCCGAGCGAGGTGTGTGCGGCGCCGAAGTCGAGCACCCGAATCTCTCCCTGTTCGTGATGAAAATATTGCCGGGATTGAGATCGCCGTGGACCACAGCGCGCGAATGCGCGTGCCCGATGGCGCCCGCCACGTCGCGGACGATGGCGAGTGCATGCGCACGCTCGAAGCGCACCTGATTGCGTGCAGCGAGTACCCCCGTGAGAGACAGGCCGCGCAAGAATTCCATCGTCAAGAACGCGAGATCGCCGTCGCGGTCGAGGTCGAACGCTCTGACCACGTTCGGGTGCGAGAGCGATTGAGCAACTGAAACTCGCGCTGCAGTTCCGAAAACAATTGTGGCTTGCCGGCTATCTGCCCGTGCAGCACCTTCAATGCCACCCGCTGACCCGATTCCGGCAGGTCGACGCGGTAGAGATCGGCGGCCTCGAAGACTGTTCCGGTGCCGCCTCGGCCCAAGACGCTCTTGATGACGTAGCGACCCCGCAAGACCTCGCCGACCGCGATTTCCTGCCGGGCCGATCGACGGAGCGGCTCGACTGCGGCCACCGGCTTCGCCGGACCGCCGGGTCCCCGCCGGCCGCTTCCGCTACGGCAGGCGGCCTCGCCCTCGTCGCCGCGATGGGTCGCGGGGGCCGTGCGGGAAACCTGGGCCGCGGGCATCGGGGTTGGAGGTGTCCGCGGAGCCGACTGGGCATCGACCTCCGCGCGTTGTGGGAGCGGGACACTCAGCTCCCCGCTGCTGGTTCCTGCGCCGACAGTTCGGCTCGAGAGACTCGACTTCAGTCTGCCGAAGACCTCGGATGGAATCTTGCCGAGGCGGTAATACTGATCCAGAAGGGAGAGCGCATCCCAGCCCGCTTCCGCGGAGCGCTGGCTCAGCTTCTCGACAGCGCCCAGGAATTCCTGTTCATCGCAGGCAGACGTCGACAGTGCGTCGAGCCACGCTTGTACGACTTCGCGGTCTACGTCTCGGCGCGGAGGGTTCACCGCAGGGTTCGCTGGATCGGTTGCCATTCGGGGCTCGGTCGTTCACACGAGTGTTTGTTTTTAGAGCGCGATCAGCTCGAGCCACGCTCGCTCGGCCTGGGCTTCATTGTAGATGGGTTTGCCGTCCGGTGATGCCGGCATATCCTTCACGCACCAACCGTGCAGACAGCCGGCGTAGACCTCGATTTTCGCCGGCAGTCGGGCGGCGTCGAACGCTTCGCGCAGCAGGGTCTTTGCCTCAG
>CAVWME010000017.1:0-65261 GCA_963755935.1 uncultured Gammaproteobacteria bacterium | reverse complement strand
CTCCCGTCCATTTGTGGACGAATGCGCGCGATAAGCCGCGCGACGCGGTGCGGCGTGTGCGCGATGCTGGCGGCATGACCCGGTGGCGCTCCGCGATGAGCCAGGCGCGCGCCAGCGCGCGCAGCGGCAAGTGCGCCGAACACTTGGCGGCGGCCTATCTGACGGCGCACGGTCTCGAGCTCCTCGCCCGCAACGTCCGCTGCAAGGCGGGCGAGATCGACCTCGTGTGCCGGGACGGCCGCGTGCTCGTGCTCATCGAGGTGCGGCAGCGGTCGCGCCTGGATTTCGGCGGTGCGCTCGCCTCGGTCGCGGCCCCCAAGCGGCGCAAGCTCGTGCGCGCCGCGCGTTTCTTGCTGCACATCCGTCCCGCCTGGCGCCGCTCGCTCGTGCGATTCGACGTCGTCGGCGTGCAGGGCGATCCGTGGGGCAGGCACGAGATCGCCTGGATCAAGGATGCCTTTCGCGCTACTTGACCACTTGGAGCTTGGGCTTTTTGGAGGCGGTCGGTGCGGCCCCGGGCTTGCCGGACGCGCTCGGCGGCGCGTCCGTCGGATCCGGATCTGCGTCACCCTCGGGGAAAATCATGCCCTGGCCGGTCTCGCGCGCGTAGATCCCAAGAATCGCCCGCACCGGCACTTCCACGATGTGCGACACGCCGCTGAAGCGCGCCTCGAAGCTCACCGCATCGTTGCCGAGCTTCAAGGCCTGCGTCGCGTTGAAACTCACGTTGAGCACGATCTTGCCGTCCTTGATGTACTGACGCGGCACGCTCACGCCCGGCGCCGCCGCGTCGACCACAATATGCGGTGTCTCGCCTGAGTCCGTGATCCACTCGTGCAGCGCCCGCAACAGATAAGGTCGGCGGGGCTTCAATGCCGCATCTCCCGCTCGGCGACGCTCAAGCACGAGCGGAATGTCGCGCGCGCGAAGATCGAGTTCATGTATTTCACGATGGGCTGCGCCTGGTGCGGCAGCTCGATGCCGTAATACGGCAATCGCCACAGAATGGGCGCGATACTCGCGTCCACCAGCGAGAATTCATCGCTGAGGAAAAACGGCTTGGCCTTGAACACCTCGGCGCTTGCGCAGATCGCCTCGCACAGGATCTTACGGCTGTGCGCCGCGCTCTTGCTTTCGCGATCGAGCTCGATGTCCTGAGCCAACCCGTACCAGTCGCGCTCGACGCGGTACAGGGCGACGCGGAACTGCGCCCGCGTCACCGGATCGATGGGCATGAGAGGCGGGTGAGGGAAACGCTCGTCGAGATAATCCATGATCACCCGCGAGTCATACAGGACGAGATCCCGATCCACCAAGGTCGGCACGCTGTGATAGGGATTGAGGTCGAGCAAGTCCTCGGGGAGCTTCAGCGGATCGCAATTGACGAGCTCGATCGCGATGCCTTTCTCAGCGAGCACCAAGCGCGCCCGATGACTCCACGGGTCAGTCGGCGTCGAGAACAAGGTCATCACCGAGCGACGTGCCACGAACGTGATCTCCTAGGACCATGAGCGGGCCGATCCCGCTGCTGCGTCAGTGTACGTCCTTCCAGTATTCTTTTTTCAGCAGGTAGGTAAACACGAAGCCCACCAGCAAGAATAGGGTGACAAAGACGCCGAGCGACTGACGCTTAGCTTTGACCGGCTCGCCGGTGTAATCCAGGAAGTTGGCGATGTCCCGGCAGAACACATCATACTCCTGCTCCGAGAGGGCGCCCGGGGTCGTCAATTTGACGTCCACCAGCACCATGTGGGCGTTGCCCGCCGCGTCCGGCTCGTTCTTGTAGACCGGCTCCTGACGCCCCTGCAGGCTCGCGAGCACGTGCGGCATCGCCACCCCCGGCAAATACAAGTTATTCACACCCCACATCCGTGAAGGATCGACGTAGAACCCCTTCAGATACGAATACAGGTAGTCGACGCCGCGCTCGCGGGCGATGAGCGAGAGGTCCGGCGGTTGTTTGCCGAACCAGGCAGCCGCATCGGCCGGCAGCGCGCTGTTGATCCCGTCGAAGCCGTTGTTCGAGGTGAACATGAGGTTCGCCTTGAGATCGGCCTCGGGGATCCTGAGATCCTCCGCCATGCGGTTATAGCGGAGATATGTCAAAGAGTGACAGCCCGAGCAATAGTTCATGAAATCGCGCGCCCCGCGCTGCAGGGACGGGATGTCGGTGATGTCCGTACCCGCGTGTTGGAGGGCGATCTCGCCGCCCTCCTGCGCGAGCGCGACCCCCGCCGGCAGCAACGCGACGGCGATCAGAAGCAACCGCTTAATCATGACTCGTGACCCTCTCCGGCACGGGCTTGACGCTGTCGAAGCGCGTGTACCACGGCATCAGCAAAAAGAAAGCGAAATACAGGATCGTGCAAATCTTGGCCAGCATCGGATAAATGCCCGCCGGCGGCTTCAGGCCGCACAGGCCCAGCACGATGAACGACACCACGAAGATCGCCAGCATGATCTTGTAGATCGGCCCGCGGTAGCGGATCGATCTCACCGGTGAGCGGTCGAGCCAGGGCACGAAGAACAGAATCACGATCGAGGCGCCCATCACCAGAACGCCCCACACCTGCGTGCCCCAGAAGGAGGGGACGGCGCGCAGCATCGCGTAAAACGGCGTGAAATACCAAACCGGGGCGATGTGCGGCGGGGTCTGCAGCGGGTTCGCGGGCTCGAAGTTGGGGCCCTCGAGAAACAGGCCGCCGAAAGTGGGCGCGAAGAAGATCACCCCGCCGAAAAGCACCAGAAAGAACATGACCCCCATCAGATCCTTGACGGTGTAATACGGATGGAACGGCACGCCGTCGAGCGGATGGCCGTGCTCGTCCTCATGGTCGTGAATCTCGATGCCGTCGGGGTTGTTCGAGCCGACCTCGTGCAGCGCCATCAGGTGCGCGATCACCAGGAAAATGAGCGCGAGCGGCAGCGCCGCAACGTGCAGCGCGAAGAAGCGATTGAGCGTCGCATCCGCGATCACGTAATCGCCGCGAATCCACTCGAGCAGGCTCCCGCCGATCACCGGCAAACTGCCGAAGAGCGAGGTGATGACCTGCGCGCCCCAAAAGCTCATGTTGCCCCAAGGCAGCACGTAGCCCATGAACCCCTCGGCCATCAAGACCAGGAAAATGAGGCAGCCGAAGATCCACAGGAGCTCGCGCGGCTTGCGGTGCGAGCCATACAGGAGCGCACGGAACATGTGCAGATACACCACCACGAAGAACGCCGAGGCGCCGGTCGAATGCATGTAGCGGATCAGCCAGCCCCAGCTGACGTCGCGCATGATGTACTCCACCGAGGCGAACGCGTCCGCTGACGCGGGCTTGTAGTTCATCGTCAGGAAGATGCCGGTGACCAGCTGGTTCACCAGCACGAGCAGTGCGAGCGAGCCGAAGTAGTACCAGAAATTGAAGTTCTTCGGCGCGTAGTACTCGGAGACCTGGCTCCGCCATAGTGCCGTTAGGGGAAAGCGCTGATCGATCCAGCCGAGTAAGCCCTTGCTTGCGGCGGATTCAGGTGCTGCGGCCATCACTCAACCTCGTGACATTTCAAGTGGAACTGGGAGCCTGGTCTTGGCCGATGACGGCGAGCGCAGCGGTCGAGAACGCGTACGGCGGAACCGTGAGGTTCTTCGGCGCCGGCATGCTCTTGAAGACGCGCCCCGAGATATCGTATTTCGACCCGTGGCAGGGGCAATAGAAGCCGCCCGGCCAGTTGGCTCCGAGATCGGTGCCCGCGACCTGGAAAGCGTTGTTGGGCTCGAAAGCGCCGAGCGGGGAACAGCCGAGGTGGGTGCAGACCGCCAATCCGACCCAGTACTCGGGATTGCGGGCACGCACCGGGCCCGAGGCCTTGATGTATTCCGGTTGCAGAGAGTCGTCCGAGTTCGGATCCGCGAGCATATCGTTGTGGTTGGCGATCGCCTCGACCACCGCCTTGCTCCGGCGCACGACGAACACCGGCTGGCCGCGCCAGACGACCTTGAGCATCTGGCCTTCCTCGAGCTTCGAGGCATCGACGGTGACGGGAGCGCCCAGGGCCCGTGCGCGGACGCTCGGCTCCCACGACGCGATGAACGGCACGGCCGCGAACACGACGCCGACCGCGCCGATTCCGGCAGTCGCGGCCGTCAGCAGCCGGCGGCGACTGTGGTCGACCTGGTCGACCGGAATCATCGCCTCTGCCGCCGTTGCAGCCGCAGATTTAGGGACACTTTGGTGGCCGCGGTCAACCCGCTCGTCGCTCATTCGTTATCCTCGGAATTGTTTACAAAACTTCACGAATACCGCTCATCTAGCAGTGTTTCGCAAATAATATCGCGGGCGCATTATACACAGATACGCGAGTCTCTCAGCGCGGCCTGACGGAGTGTCATTGCAGAACGCACGCGTCCTCATGAGTTTCTTGCTAAGAGCGGTGGTGGTCGGCCTCGCCGCTGCCTTCCTTGTGGTGTGGTGGAAGCCGGCGTTCCTGGGCGTCGCCGCGGCGCCGGCGCAGCGCGCCGATTCCCTCGCAGCGCATGCACCGGTGATCATGCAGAGCTTTGCCGACCCGGTGGCGCGCGCCGCGCCGGCCGTCGTCAACATATATACGGCACGTGTCGTTACCGAGCGGCGGGAGCCGGCGCCGCTCGATCAGCTGTTCGGCGATTATTGGCCAAGCTATCGCCAACGCGTAGAGCGCAGCTTGGGGTCGGGGGTGATCGTCGACGCGAAGGGCACCATCGTGACCAACCAACACGTCATCGCGGGCGCCGATTCGATCCGGGTTCAGCTCGCGGACGGCCGCATCTCCGACGTCGCGGTGGTGGGCCAGGATCCCGACACTGACCTCGCCATCCTGCGTCTGGCCATCGACAAGCTGCCGATCATGCCCATGGGACGCTCCGACACGCTGCGGGTGGGCGACATCGTGCTCGCCATCGGCAACCCGTACGGACTCAGTCAGACCGTGACGCAGGGAATCGTGAGCGCCACCGGCCGCGGGCAACTCGGCCTCGCGACGTTCGAAAACTTCATCCAGACCGACGCCGCCATCAACCTCGGCAACTCGGGCGGCGCGCTGATCGATTCGCACGGCGACCTGGTGGGCATCAACACGGCGGTCCTCAACCGCACCTATGGCGGCCCCGAAGGGATCGGCTTCGCGATCCCGGTGAACCTCGTGCGCGGGGTGATGGAGCAGATTCTCGCGCATGGCCACGTGGTGCGCGGCTGGCTCGGTTTCGTGCCGCAGGACCTCTCTACCGAGCAGGCGGCACAGGTCGGCATCACCGGTGGCGGCGTCACGGTGGTCAACATCCTCGTGAAAAGCCCGGCCTATGATGCCGGCGTGCGGCCGGGTGACGTCATCACCGCGCTCGACGGGCAGACGGTGCGCTCATCGCAAGATCTGGTGAGCAAGCTCGCGCAGCTTAAGCCGGGCGCCGAAGTCGATCTCGCGGGTCGACACCGCGACGAGCCGTACAAGCTCAAGCTGCCGGTGATCGAGCGGCCGACCCGCCTTGCGCAGGCCGACGTTCACGGCCAGCCCCAGCCCCACTAGCCGCCGTCGCGCACCGTCCGCTCGAGCGCTATCCGGGCGTGCGGCGGATGCGTGCACCCAGCTGCTGCAGCTTCTCCTCGATCGCCTCGTAGCCGCGATCGATGTGATAGATGCGCTCCACCTCGGTGCGGCCGTCCGCGACCAGACCGGCGAGCACCAGACTCGCCGAGGCCCGCAGATCGGTTGCCATCACCGGCGCGGCAGTCAGACGCTCGACCCCCTTGATGATGGCGGTGTTGCCCTCCAGGCGGATTTCAGCCCCCATGCGTCGCATCTCGAGCATGTGCATGAAGCGATTCTCGAACACGGTCTCGATGATGGTGCCGACGCCGCTCGCCACGGTGTTGAGCGCGGCGAACTGCGCCTGCATATCGGTTGGAAACGCGGGGTAGGGAGCGGTGCGGATATCGACCGCTCGCGGACGGCGCCCGCGCATGTCGACCTCCACCCAGCCATCGCCCACGCCGACAGTGGCGCCCGCCTCCTGCAGCTTCAGGATGACCGCGTCGAGATGCTCGGGCCGCGTGTTCTTGACGCGGATGTGGCCGCCGGTGATCGCGCCCGCAACCAGGTACGTGCCGCTTTCGATGCGGTCGGGGAGCACTTCATAGGCCGTCCCGTGCAGCCGCTCGACCCCTTCGATGACGATGCGGTCGGTGCCGGCGCCCTTGATCTTCGCTCCCATGCCGATGAGGAAGTTCGCAAGGTCGACGACCTCCGGCTCGCGCGCTGCGTTCTCGAGCACCGTCTCGCCGTCAGCGAGCGCCGCGGCCATCATGAGGTTCTCGGTGCCGGTCACGGTGACGGTCTCGAGCACCAGACGCGCGCCGTGCAGCCGCTGCGCGCGCGCCTTGATATAGCCGTTCTCGATGTGAATGTCCGCGCCCATCGCCTGCAAGCCCGCGACGTGGATGTTGACCGGGCGCGCGCCGATGGCGCATCCCCCCGGGAGCGATACGTCGGCGGAGCCGAAGCGCGCCAGCAGCGGCCCGAGCACCAGGATCGAGGCGCGCATGGTTTTCACCAGCTGATACGGCGCGAAATGCTCCTTGATGGTCGACGCGTCCACCTCGATGCGCATCTTCTCGTCGATGGTGAGCGACACGCCCATGCGGCCGAGCAGCTCGATCATGGTGGTGACGTCCTGCAAGTGGGGGACGTTCGAGACGGTCACGGGGCCGTCGGCCAGCAAACAGCCTGCGAGGATCGGCAGAGTGGCGTTCTTCGCGCCCGAAATGCGGATCTCGCCCTCGAGCGGGATCCCGCCCTGGATCTGCAGCTTATCCACGAGCGGAGCCGCCCGCCTGACCCGCGTACTCATCCGGCGTATACACTTTCAAGGCAAGCGCGTGGATTTCATTGCCCATCAGGGCACCTAAGGTCTCGTACACGAGCTTATGCCGTTGCACCGCGCGCAAACCCGCGAATTCTTGCGCGACCACCACCGCCTCGAAATGCACGTTGTCCTCGCTCGCAACCGTCGCGCGGCTTCCCGGAAGACCCCGCTGAATGAGCTCGGTGATCTGTTGTGGATTCATGCTCTCTCCTCAAGTTGTATCATCCGTCGATGGACCTTGACTACACGGATGCGGGCCTCATCGAGCTTGGGCGTGCCGCCCTCACCATCGAGATCGACGGCTTGCGTGCGCAGCTGCCCCGCTTGGGACACGAGTTTGCACTCGCTTGCCGGATTTGTCTTAACTGCCGCGGCCGCGTCGTCGTCACGGGCATGGGGAAGTCAGGCCACATCGGCGGCAAGCTCGCCGCCACGCTCGCGAGCACGGGCACCCCGGCGTTCTTCATGCATCCCGGCGAGGCGAGCCACGGCGACGTCGGCATGATCACCCGCGAGGATGCCGTGCTGGCACTGTCGAACTCGGGCGAGACCGACGAGATCTTGACCATCGTGCCGGCTATCAAGCGCCTGGGCGTGCCGCTCATCGCCTTCACCGGCAATGCGGGTTCCGCACTCGCGCGCGTCGCCAGCGTGCACCTTGACATCGGCGTTCCCGCCGAGGCGTGCCCGCTGAACCTCGCCCCAACCGCAAGCACCACCGCGGCGCTCGCGGTGGGCGACGCCCTGGCGGTGGCCTTGCTCAAGGCACGCGGCTTCACCGAGGAGGATTTCGCGCGCTCCCATCCGGCCGGCGCGCTCGGGCGGCGACTGTTGCTGCACGTCCGGGACATCATGCGTACCGGGGCGGCGCTGCCGAAGGTGCCGCCCGGCATGCCGCTCGGCGAGGGCCTCATGGAAGTGACCCGCAAAGGGCTCGGCATGACCGCGGTCGTCGACGCGGGCGACCGCGTGCTCGGCGTGTTCACGGACGGCGATCTGCGGCGCGCCCTCGACCGGGCGGCCGATTTGCATGGCACGCGCATGGACGAGGTGATGACCCGCGATGCCAAGCGCGTGCACCCGGCCACCCTCGCGGTGGAGGCGGTGTTGCTGATGGAAACGCATCGCATCACCTCGCTCATCGTGGTGGACGCGCAGGATGTGCTGGTCGGTGCCCTGAACGTGCACGACCTGCTGCGCGCGGGTGTCGTTTGAGGGCGCGTGTAACGGCGCGCGCAGCGACGCGTGTAACGGCGCCGGCGGCACGCCGCCCCACGCCGCTTGCCGAAATCAAGCTGCTCATGCTGGACGTCGATGGCGTGCTTACCGACGGGCGGCTGCACTTCTCGGCTCGCGGCGAGGCGTTCAAGTCGTTTCACGTGCGCGATGGCCACGGCCTGAAGCTTCTCATGGCGAGCGGCGTCGCCGTGGCCGTCGCCAGCGGCCGCCGCTCGGCGGCCGTGACCGCGCGCATGCGTGAGCTGGGCGTGCGCCATGTCGTCCAGGGCTGCGCAGACAAAGTGGGCGCCTTGCTCGCCGTCACCCGGCGGCTCGGGATCGAGCCGCTCGCGGCCGCCTGCCTGGTCGACGATACCCCCGACTTACCCCTGATGACGGCGGTCGGCTTCGCCGCGGCCGTTGCCGACGCCCATCCGCTGGTGCGCGCGGCAGCGCATTGGGTAAGCGCGGCGCCCGGAGGGTCCGGCGCCGTGCGGGAGCTCTGCGACGCATTGCTGCGCGCGCGCTCCACCCTTGGGAAGCCCTGATGGGGTTTCGGATCTTCACCATCCTCGCCGTAATCGCACTCGGGGTGAGCACCTGGTATTTGAGCTCCCCCAGCCGGCGCTTGAGCAACAACGCTTCCGGCGCGGTCGCTCAGCTCCCGGGCTACTACCTCAAGAATGCCGTGCTCAGCGATTTCGACCCCAACGGCAACGTGTCGATCCGACTGCATGCCGACCGTATCGATCAAGTCGATCACAGCGAGGAAGTCGCCCTGGTCAACGTCCGAGTCGACTACCAATCGCCGCAAGGCCAGGCGTGGGTGTTGCTGGGCGATACCGGTCGAGTGGAAGCGGGCGGCAAGATCATCGACGTCGCCGGAAACGTGCGGCTGGAGGAACAAAGTTCGGAGCACGCCGGCACCGCCGTGCTGCACACGGACACCCTGCGCTACAGCGTCGCGGACTCGATCGCCACCACCCCGAGCGATGTGCGCATCGATTTCGGGGTGCACACGCTCACCGGCAAGGGGCTGTGGGCCAATTTGAAAGAGCGCACCATGCGCCTAGAATCGAAGGTCAATGGCCGCTTCCAACCCTAGGTCTATCGCCGCCCTGCTCGCAGTGGCCGGCTTGGCGCTCCCCGGCGCGCACGCGCTGGCTGCATCGCCGGCAACGGCGGGTCCTATCAATCTGGACGCCCAGTCCTCCGAGCTCGACCTGAAAACCAACAATGTGTACTTCCGCAAGGTGCGGATCGCCCAGGGCGCCAATTCGGTGACGGCGGACCAGGGTCAGGCCACCCGCGAAGCGCTCAGCGACAAAGGCTTCGATAGCAGCCTGTGGGTGTTCCGGGGCAACGTAAAAATTACCATGGAAGGCGGCCTGCTGAGCGCCGACGAGGCACAGGTCAATTTCGCCAAGAAGCTGCTCTCCAAGGCGGTTGCGCACGGCAAGCCGGCGGAGTTCCAGCAGCGCCTGGAGAAGACCGGCAAGATCGCGCACGGCCATGCCGACGACATTGATTACGATGCGGCCAATGGCGTGGTACGGCTGACCAAGAACGCCTGGCTCAGCGACGGCCAGAACGAGGTGCGCGGCGAGTCGCTCAAGTACAACGTGCTCGCGCAGAGCATCGTCGCCGATGCCGCCGACCAGAATTCGCAGAGAGTACACATCATCATCACGCCGACGACCACGCCAAACAAACCATGAGCGTCCTGCGGGCGCTTAATCTCGCCAAAAGCTACAAGTCCCGGACGATCCTCAAGGATATTTCGCTCGAGGTCGAAAGCGGCGAGGTGGTCGGCCTGTTGGGGCCGAACGGTGCCGGCAAGACCACCGCGTTTTATATGATCGTCGGCCTGACGCGCTGCGAGCACGGCGAGATCTTTCTCGACAACCGGGACATCGGGCGCCTGCCGATGCACCGTCGCGCCCAGCTCGGCCTCGGCTACCTGCCCCAGGAGCCGTCGGTGTTTCGGCGCATGTCGGTGTCGAACAACATCATGTCCATTCTCGAGACCCGTCCGGGACTTAACGAGGCGAAGCGCCGCGCGCGCT
Source organism: uncultured Gammaproteobacteria bacterium (assembly GCA_963755935.1). Taxonomy (GTDB): domain Bacteria; phylum Pseudomonadota; class Gammaproteobacteria; order Steroidobacterales; family Steroidobacteraceae; genus Bog-1198. The sequence continues at coordinate 55,100 of CAVWME010000017.1, read as the reverse complement.
TGACGGAGCTCATGGACGAGCTGCACATCGGCCACGTGCGCGAGAGCCTCGGAATGAGTCTTTCGGGCGGGGAGCGGCGCCGCGTCGAGATCGCGCGTGCCTTGGCCGCCGACCCCCGCTTCATTTTACTGGACGAGCCTTTCGCCGGGGTCGATCCGCTGTCGGTGTCCGATATCCAGAGAATAATCAGACACTTAAGCGACAAGGGAATCGGCGTGCTGATTACCGACCATAATGTGCGGGAAACCCTGGGTATCTGCGAGCGCGCCTATATCGTCAGTCAAGGAACCGTGCTTACATCGGGTTCTGCGGATCAGATTCTTGCCAACCCGCAGGTCCGTGAGGTGTACTTGGGTCAGGATTTCAAATTGTAGGCTTGGACCGCGAACAATCATGCTGAAGCCAAGTCTGCAGCTCCGTGTCGGCCAGCAGCTCACCATGACGCCGCAGCTGCAACAGGCCATCCGGCTGCTGCAGCTCCCCTCGCTCGACCTGCAAGCGCACGTGCGCGAGACCCTCGAGACCAATGTGATGCTCGAGGCCGAGGATGAGCTCGCGCTCGATGCTCCGCTCGAGCCGCAGCTCGAGGCTGCGCCCGAGGGCGCGCGCGAAGAGGCCGCGCCGGCGGAGGAGAAGTACGCCGAGCTCGACGGTAACTCCGTCGCCTCCGCGGATGAGCGCGAAGAGCCCGAGGTCGAGATCGCCGACGAGGCCTGGGGCGAGCAAACGAGCGGTCCCTCGGACAGTCCCTGGTCCGGCGAGGACCGCAGCAGCGACTTCAGCGACCAGCACGGGCAAACGCTCCAGGAGCAGCTCATCGAGCAGCTCGAGCTCGCCAAGCTCTCTCCCATCGACCTCGCCATCGCGCGCGTGATCGCCGATGCGATCACCGACGACGGCTATCTGCACGACGACCTCGAGGAAGTCCGCTTAAGCCTGCGCCCCGAGATCGAGGCGAGCTATGAGGACGTCGAGCGCGTGCTCGCGGCGGTGCAATCGCTCGAGCCGGCCGGTGTGGGCGCGCGCAGCTTGGGCGAGTGCATCGCCCTGCAATTGCGCCAGCTGCACCCCGACACGGCGGCGCGCGACATCGCCATCCGCGTCGCCCTCGAGCACCTCGACCTGGTGGCGAATCAACAGCTGGTGCTGTTGCGGCGCCAGCTGCGCTGCAGCGAGAGCGATCTCGAGATGGCGCTTGCGCTGGTGCGCTCCTGCCACCCGCGGCCCGGCGCCGCCGTCAATCCCGCGCAGGCGGAGTACGTGATTCCGGACGTGTTCGTACGCCGCACCGAGCATGGCTGGACGGTGGAGATCAACCAGGCGACGGTGCCGCGTGTGCGCGTCAATCAGAGCTACGCCAACGCGATCTCGCGTGCTCCGGACCATGCCATGCTGCGCACGCAGCTCCAGGAAGCCCGCTGGCTCATGCGCAGTCTCGAGATCCGCAACGAGACCCTGATCAAGGTGGCGCGCTGCATCGTGCAGCGCCAGACCAGCTTCTTCGAGCTCGGTGAGGAAGCCATGGAGCCATTGATCCTCAAGGATGTGGCGGAGGCCGTGGAAATGCACGAGTCGACCATCTCGCGCGTCACCACCGCCAAGTACATGCACACGCCGCGCGGCGTGTTCGAATTCCGCTACTTCTTCTCGAGTCACGTCGAGGCCGCGGACGGCACCGAGATGTCCTCGACCGCGATCCGCGCCAAGATCAAAAAGCTCATCTCGCAAGAGAACTCTGAGAACCCGTGGAGCGACAGCAAGCTTGCGGAAATTCTCTCGCGCGAGGGCATACCGGTCGCCCGGCGCACGGTCGCCAAATATCGCGAGGGCATGCAAATCGCGCCCTCCAACGAGCGCAAGCGGGCGCAGGTCCGCGCAAGCTAAGGTTTTCGAGTGTTCAGTGTGTGCAGCGATAGGAGGATCTCATGCAGCTCGATCTAAGCGGTCATCATGTCGAAGTCACTCCCGCCCTCCGCGGCTACGTCATCAAGAAGTTCGAGAGAATCTCCAGGCATTTCGAGCAGCTCATCGATGTCCATTGCGTGCTCACCGTGGAGAAGCTGCGCCACAAGGCCGAGGCCACGCTCATGCTGCGCGGGAACAAGATCTACGCCGACGCCACCGACGGCGACATGTATGCCGCAATCGACGCGCTCACCGACAAGCTCGATCGCTGCGTGAAGAAGCACAAGGAAAAGGTCTCGGATCACCACGCTGAGGAGGTCATCAAGGCCCGCTCCTCGTCCTGAAGCGAGGAGCGCGGGCGGCCCGCCTGCATGCGTCTGGTCATCGTCAGCGGCTTGTCCGGTTCCGGAAAGAGCGTGGCCCTGCATGAGCTCGAGGACATCGATTTTTACTGCGTGGACAACATTCCGGCCGCGCTCCTCAAGCCCTTCATCGCACACACCATACGCGGCACCGACGATGTCTACCGCCGCACGGCGGTGGGCCTCGACGCTCGCAACCGCCCCAACGAGATAGACACCATTCCCGCCCTGGTCGGGGAGTTGCGGCGCAGCGGCATCGCCTGCGAGGTGCTGTTCCTGCACGCGAGCGACGAGGTGCTGTTGAAGCGCTACGCCGAGACGCGCCGCAAGCATCCGCTCGTGTCCGCCGAGGTGAGCTTGCGCGAGGCGATCGACACGGAGCGCAAGCTCCTCGAGCCGATCACCATCGCGGCGGACCTCGTGCTCGACACCTCGAGCATGACCGTCCACACACTGCGCGAGCGCATCCGCGAGCGCGTCGCCCGCGAGGGCACGGCGCGGGTGTCGCTCATGTTCGAGTCGTTCGGCTACAAACACGGCATTCCGGGAGATGCGGATTTCGTGTTCGATGTAAGGAGCCTGCCGAATCCGTATTGGGATCATGCGCTGCGCCATCTCACGGGCTGCGATGCCGAGGTGATCGCCTATCTCGCGGCTTTCCGCAGCGTGCGCACCATGATCGACTCGATCGCCGAGTTTCTCGACCTGCGCATCGCGGAATTCGAGGAGGCGAATCGCAGCTATCTGACCATCGCGATCGGCTGCACCGGCGGTCAGCACCGCTCGGTGTACATCGCGGAACAGCTAGCCGCGCACTTTCGGCTCAGCTATCCGCACGTGCTCACCCGACACGACTCGCTGGCGAAACGTTGAGCTGCGACTCGGCGAGGAAAGCGCGGATCTCCTCCGCGCGTGCGCGCGCATCGGCGAGCCCGAGGGCGATCAGCTCACGGGTGTAGCCGCGCTCGAAAAGCAGGTAGCTGAGGAGCGTGGAGGCGCTGGTGCTGCCGGCGCTCGCGCCCATTGCGCGCATCAGCGCGCGGATGCTGGGCGGCAATTCGGAGCGGTATTTGCGAGCGATTTCTCCGAGATCCCGCGATGGCGTCAGCACCAGCGCCTCGATGCGCTGGGTGTCGGGCTGCTCGTTGAAACCGCTGAGCCGCTCGAGATCCGAATGCAGCTGATCCATGAACAGCGAATCGAGCATGAACCCGAACATCTGGCCGAAGGTGGGCTCGCTGCGGGTTTTGGGCATGCCGAGGCCGGCCGCGGCGGCATCGCCCACGCCGATCACCAGCAAACGGTTGGCTCCCAGGTGGATGGCCGGACTCAGCGGCGAGGTCTGGCGCATGGCGCCGTCGCCGAAGTATTGCTGATGCAGGAATATCGGGCGAAACAGGAACGGAATGGACAGGCTCGCCATCAGGTGCTCGAGGGTGAGCTGCACGCGCGCGCCCTTGCGGGCGGCACGGGTCCAGGGCTCGATGGGTGCGGCGCACGCGTAGAAGGTGACCGAGTCCGACTCGGAGTAACTGGTCGCGCAGATGCCCACCGCCTGCAGGTGCTGCTTGTACATGCCGCGCGGAATGCCGTCGAAATCGAGGTTCTTGCGCAACAGCTCCCACAGCGGCGTATTGTCGAACAGCGAGCGCGGCGGATGCACGAGCCAGCCTCCCGAGAGCAGTGCCAGGATCCAGTGCAATCCCGATCTGAGCACGCTCGCCAGATCCGCCTTGATCACGTGATGCACGCGAAACTCCCGCCACACTTTCTCGATGGCGTACACCGCGTGCCGGAAATGCGCCGGGTCCGAGGCGATCGCGATGGCGCTCACGGCGCCGGCCGAGGTGCCGGTGACGACCGGAAAGGGATTGCGGGCGCCGCGACCCAACAGCTCCGCGATCCCCTTGAGCACACCGACCTGATAGGCGGCGCGCGCGCCGCCGCCCGTCAACACCAGGCCAAGCAGAGGATCTTGCGCGGGGCCGCTCACCGGAATTTGGCCCCTCCGGAGCTGAGCGCTTCGATCGCATCATCGAGTCCGGCGAGCGTCAGCGGGTACATGCGGCCTTCGAGAGCGTCCTGGATGATCTCCACGGATGGGCTGTGGCGCCAATGCGCCTCGGGCCGCGGATTGATCCAGGCGAATTTCGGGTACGCGCGCGTCAGGTGCTCGAGCCAGACCCGCCCCGGTTCCGCGTTCCAATGCTCGACGCTGCCGCCCGGATGCACGATCTCGTAAGGGCTCATCGTCGCATCGCCGACGAAGATGAGCTTGTAGTCCGAGGCGTAAGTGCGCATCACCTCGACCGTGCCGATGTGCTCGCGGAAGCGCCGCCGATTGTCGCGCCACAAGGCCTCGTAGGGACAGTTGTGGAAATAGAAATGCTCGAGGTGCTTGAACTCGCTGCGCGCCGCCGAGAACAGCTCCTCGCAGGTGCGGACGTGATCGTCCATCGAGCCGCCGATGTCGAGCAGCAGCAGCACCTTCACCACGTTATGCCGCTCCGGCACCATCTTGATGTCGAGCCAGCCGCCCGAGCGCGCGGTCGCATCGATGGTCTCGGGGAGAGCCAGCTCGGTGGGCGCGCCGCGGCGTGCGAACTTGCGGAGCTTGCGCAGCGCCAGCTTCATGTTGCGGGTGCCGAGCTCGACGCCGTCGTCGAGATTCGCGAACTCGCGCTTGTCCCATACTTTGACAGCGCTGCGATTGCGCGAGGCGTTCTGACCGATGCGCACGCCCTCGGGATTGTAGCCATAAGCACCGAAGGGCGAGGTGCCCGCCGTGCCGATCCACTTGTTGCCGCCCTGGTGGCGGCCCTCCTGCTCCTCGAGGCGCTTGCGCAAGGTCTCCATGAGCTGGTCCCAGCCGCCGAGCGCCTGGACCTCCGCCTTCTCCTCCTCACTGAGATCGCGCACCAGGATTTTCTCGAGCCAGTCGGGCGGGAGCTCCCGGGAAAGATGCGCGAAAATCTCCTCCGCGCCCTTGAAATGCGCCGCGAACGCGCGGTCGAAACGATCGTAATAGCGCTCGTCCTTGACGAGGCAGGCGCGCGCCAGATGGTAGAAGCGCTCGGCGCTCGCTGACCCAAGACCCCGGGCGAGCGCCTCCAGCAAAGTCATCAATTCCGTGATCGTCGCCGGGACGCCGGCGCTCTTCAGCAGAAGGAAGAACCTAACGAGCATTCCGGCGATTGAGGAATAGCAGCTGCTCGAACAGATGAACGTCCTGCTCGTTCTTGAGCAGCGCGCCGTACAGCGGCGGAATGAGCTTCTTCGAATCATCGCTGCGCAGTGCCTCGGGGGGGATGTCCTCGGCGAGCAACAGCTTGATCCAGTCGAGCAGCTCCGAAGTGGTGGGCTTTTTCTTCAGGCCGGGCGTCTCGCGTACCCTGAAGAAGGCGCCGAGCGCCTCGCGCAGCAGGTCGCGTTTCAAGCCCGGAAAATGCACGTCGACGATACGCGTCATCGTGGCCTCGTCGGGAAAGCGGATGTAGTGGAAAAAGCAGCGCCGCAAGAACGCGTCCGGCAGCTCCTTCTCGTTGTTCGAGGTGATGACGATCACGGGCCGATGCTTGGCGAGCACCGTCTCGCGTGTCTCATAGACATAGAACTCCATCCGATCGAGCTCGCGCAACAGATCGTTCGGAAATTCGATGTCCGCTTTGTCGATCTCGTCGATCAACAGCACCGGCTGCACGTTGCACTCGAACGCTTCCCAGACATTGCCCTTGATGATGTAGTTGCGGATGTCCTTGACCCGCGGGTCGCCGAGCTGTGAGTCGCGCAGCCGCGAGACCGCGTCGTACTCGTACAGTCCCTGTTGCGCCTTGGTGGTGGACTTGATGTGCCACTCGTAGAGGGGTTTCTCCAGCGAGCGCGCAATCTCGGCGGCGAGCAGCGTCTTGCCCGTGCCCGGCTCGCCCTTGATGAGCAACGGCCGCGACAGCACCATTGCGGCGTTGACGGCGGACATGAGCTCCTCCGTGGCGATGTAGCGGTCGGTGCCGCGAAACTCGGGCTGGGTGGGGTCTTGCAAAGGCTTTCTCGCTTGCGCTACTTGCGCACGACTTGCAGGATCTGCATGGAATTGGTGCCGCCGGCGACGCCCGTGAGCTCACCCTTGGTGAGGATGATCAAATCGCCTTCCTTGACCAGCTTCAGTCCGAGGAGCGAGCGGAATATGGAGAAGTAGAGCGCGTCGTTGTCTTTTTCGGTGACGTCATAGGCCACCGGGTACACCCCGCGATAGAGCGTCACCCGGCCGCGGGTGGTCTCGTGCCGCGTGAAGGCGTAGATCGGGATGTCCGAGCGCACGCGCGACATCCACAGGGTGGTCTCGCCGGACTCGGTGAGCGCGACGATGGCCTGCACGTGCAGATGATTGGCGGTGTACATGACCGCAGCTGCAATGGCCTCGTTCGCCCGCTCGAAATAGCCGGTATTGCGCTGGCGGATGCGCACGTGGGCGCCCTGATATTTCTCGGCGCCGCAGATGATCTGCGCCATGGCCTCGACGACCTTCGCCGGGTGCTTGCCGGCGGCGGTCTCCGCCGACAGCATCACGGCATCGGTCCCCTCCATGACGGCATTGGCGACATCCGAGACCTCGGCACGCGTCGGAATGGTGCTGGTGATCATGGATTCCATCATCTGGGTCGCGGTGATGACCACGCGATTCTGATGGCGGCACTCCAGCATGATCTGCCGCTGCAGTCCCGCGAGCTCCGCGAAGCCCATCTCGACGCCCAGATCGCCGCGCGCCACCATGACCGCATCGCTCGCCCGCACCACCTCCGCGAGATTCTTGACAGCCTCCGCGCGCTCGATCTTGGCTACCAACAGGCCGTGCCCGCCGGCGGCGCGCAACAGGCTCCGCGCCTCGTTCATATCCGCGCCGTCGCGCGGGAAAGAAACGGCCAGGTAGTCGACCTTGAGGGCCGCCGCGATCGCGATGTCCTGCCGGTCTTTATCGGTGAGGGCACCCGCCGAGAGGCCGCCGCCCTGCCGGTTGATGCCCTTGTTGTTGCTGAGCTCGCCGCCCACCAAAACTCGCGTGCGGATCCTGGCGCCGTCGATCGCCTGCACTTGCAGGCTGATCTGGCCGTCATTCAGCAGCAGCACGTCGCCGGGCGCGACGTCGCCGGGCAATTTCTTGTACGCGATGCCGACCGCGCGCTCATCGCCGGCATCGACGTCGAGCGAGGCATCGAGCGTGAATTCCGCGCCGTCGGCGAGCTGCACTTTGCCGGCCTTGAAGCGCTCGACGCGGATCTTCGGCCCCTGCAGGTCGCCGAGCACGCCGACGTAGCGCCCTGCCGCACGCGCCGCATCGCGCACCAGATCGAGCCTGCGCTTGTGATCGGCGAGCTGCCCGTGCGAGAAGTTGACGCGCACCACGTCGACGCCCGCGCGCACGACGTCGTTCATCACTTTCGTATCATCCGTCGCGGGTCCGAGCGTCGCGACGATTTTCGCCCGCCGCAGAATGAAGCTCACGCAGCCCGCCGCTCGAGCATGTCCACCGCGGGCAGCTTCTTGCCCTCGACGAACTCTAGGAATGCGCCGCCGCCCGTGGAAATATAGGAAATACTGTCCTCGACGCCGTACTTCTCGATGGCGGCGAGGGTGTCGCCGCCGCCGGCGAGCGAAAAGGCCTTGCTGCGCGCAATGGCGTTCGCAAGCGTGCGCGTTCCCTCGCCGAACTGATCGAATTCGAACACACCCACCGGGCCGTTCCAGAGGATCGTGCCGGCCTCCGCGATCAGCTTCGACAGCTGCTCGGCGCTGTCGGGACCGATGTCGAGGATCATCTCGTTGCTCGCGACCGCGCCCACCCGTTTGACGTCGGCCTCCGCCACCGCGGAGAACTCGGTGGCCACCACGACATCGGTCGGCATCGGGATGACGATCCCGCGGCTCTTCGATTGCTCCATGAGTCGCCGGCAGATATCGAGCATCTCGGGCTCGTGCAGGGACTTGCCGACGTTGAAGCCTTGCGCCGCGAGAAAGGTGTTCGCAATGCCGCCGCCCACGATCATTTGATCGACCCGCGACAGGAGCGACTCGAGCACGGTGAGTTTGGTGGATACTTTGGAGCCGCCGACGATCGCGAGCAGCGGCCGAGCGGGCTTCTCGAGCGCGGTTTCGAGCGCCGTGAGCTCGCTTACCAGCAACGGTCCCGCGCACGCCACGGGCGCGTACTTCGCGACGCCGTGCGTGCTCGCCTCTGCGCGGTGCGCGGTGCCGAAGGCGTCCATCACGTACACATCGCAGAGCGCCGCCATCTTGCGCGACAGCTGCTCGTCATTCTTCTTCTCGCCCTTGTTGAAGCGCACGTTCTCGAGCAGCACCACCTCGCCCGGCGCAACGGCGATGCCGTCCAGCCAATCGCGCTTGAGCGGCGTCGGCACCCCCGAAAGCTGCGTGAGCCGCCGGGCCACGGGGGCGAGCGAGAATTCCTCGGCGAACTTACCCTCCTCTGGACGGCCGAGATGCGACATCAGCATGACCCGCGCGTTCGCGGCCAGCGCGGCCTGGATGGTGGGGAGGGAGGCGCGGATACGGGCATCGCTCCCCACCTCGCCGTCCGTGATGGGAACGTTCAGGTCCTCACGGATCAGCACGCGCTTGTCCTTGAGATCGAGGCCGGTCATTTTGATGATCTTCATGGAATTTTCGGCGCCGGCGCCCTCCCTCACTTGACCTTGGACCAGGCGCTGACGGTGTCGAGCATGCGGTTGGAGAAACCCCACTCGTTGTCGTACCAAGAGCAAACCTTCACGAGCGTGCCGTCGATCACCTTGGTGAGGGTCGAATCGTAAATCGAGGAGTGCGGGTCGTGATTGAAATCCACGGACACGAGCGGCTGATCGTTGTAGGCGAGGACGCCCTTCAAGGGTCCTGCTGCCGCCGTTTTGACCAGTTTATGGATCTCGTCGGCGGAGGTCTTGCGGGCGGCGGTGAAAGACAGGTCGACCAGCGACACGTTGATGGTCGGCACGCGGATCGCGAAACCGTCGATCTTGCCCTTGAGCTCCGGCAGCACCAGCCCGACCGCCGCGGCCGCGCCGGTCTTCGTCGGGATCATCGACATGGTGGCCGAGCGTGCGCGCCGCAAGTCGCTGTGGTAGACGTCGGTAAGAACTTGATCGTTGGTGTAGGAGTGAATCGTGTTCATCACACCCTGCAGCACACCGATGCCTTCGTGCAGCACTTTGACGAGCGGTGCCAGACAATTGGTGGTGCAGGACGCATTGGAGATCACGGTGTCCGTGGCCTTGAGGATCTTGTCGTTCACGCCGTAGACGATGGTGGCGTCGACATCCTCGCCGCCCGGCGCGGAGATCACGACTTTCTTGGCACCGGCGGTGAGATGCGCCGCGGCCTTGGCCTTGCTCGTGAACAGGCCCGTGCACTCGAGAACGAAGTCGATGCCGAGCTCGCCCCACGGCAACTTGGTCGGATCGCGCTGTGCCACGACGCGGATACGGTCGCCGTTCACGATCATCGAATCGCCATCGACGCGAATCTCGCCCTCGAAGCGGCCATGCGCGGTGTCGTAGCGCGTCAGATGCGCATTGGTATTCGCATCGCCCAGATCGTTGATGGCGACGATTTGTATTTCGCTCGAACGCTTTGCCTCATACAGGGCCCGCAGGATATTGCGGCCGATGCGGCCGTACCCGTTGATGCCCACCTTGATTGCCATCGGATATCGCTCCCCTCTTGATGCCATGAACCGCGCGGATCAGCCCGCCATCGTTTTTTCAATCGCCTCTTGCACGTGCTCCGCCGTGAAGCCGAACTTCTTGAACAGATCCTTGGCGGGAGCCGACGCGCCAAAATGATCGATGCCCACGATCTGGCCCTTGAGCCCGACATATTTCCACCACGGCTGGCTTGCCCCCGCCTCGACGGCGACGCGGCGCACGACCTGCGGCGGCAGCACGCTGTCCTTGTACGCCTGGTCCTGGCGGTCGAAGGCGGTCGTGCTCGGCATGGACACCAGGCGCACCTTGCGCCCTTTCGCGGCGGCGGCGCGCACCGCATCGGCGGCGATGCCGACCTCAGACCCCGTCGCGATGACGATGACCTCCGGCGGCCCGTCCGCATCGATCAACACGTAGCCCCCGCGCTTGATCGCGGCCAGCTGCTTGGAGTCTCGGGGCTGCGGCGGCACGGCCTGGCGCGTGAATATGAGACAGGTGGGTCCATTTGCGCGCTCGATCGCGGCGCCCCACGCCGTCGCGGTCTCCGCGCCGTCGCAGGGCCGCCACACGTCCATGCCGGGCATCGCCCGCAAGCCGGCGAGCTGCTCGATCGGCTGGTGAGTCGGGCCATCCTCGCCGAGCCCGATCGAGTCATGCGTGAACACGAAATTGACCCGTATTTCCATCAGCGCCGCCATCCGCAACGCATTCCGCGAGTAGTCGCAGAAGGTCAGGAACGTGCCGCCGTAGGGAATGAAGCCGCCGTGCGCGGTCATGCCGTTCATGACCGCGGACATGCCGAATTCGCGCACCCCGTAATGAATGTAGTTGCCGGCGGGAGCCTCGGGTGTGAGGGTGACCGAATCTTTGCGCAGCGTGCCGTTCGAGGGCGTCAGGTCGGCCGAGCCGCCGATGAGCTCCGGCAGAAGTGGTCCCAAGACATTGAGTGCGGCGTTGGAGGTCTGCCGCGTCGCGAAAGGCTTGGTGTCGTCTTGCGCCTGCTTCACGTGCGCGGACACCTTGTCGGCGAATCCCGACGGCAGCGTCCCGCGGACCCGCCGCTCGAGCTCGGCGGCCAGTTCAGGAAACTTCGCCTGGTACGCCGCAAAGCGGCTGTTCCACTCCTGCTCGGCTCGTTTTCCCTTCTCCCGCATGTCCCATTGCGCGCGAATGTCGGCGGGGACCTCGAAGGGCGGTGATTTCCACTTGAGATTCTCGCGCGCAGCGGCGATTTCGTCGTTGCCCATGCCCTCGCCGTGCATGACGGCGGTGCCCTGCTTGTTCGGGGCGCCCCAGCCGATGATGGTCTGGGCGCATATCAGCGACGGCCGGTCGGTGACCGCACGCGCCTCGGCGAATGCCTGCGCGACGGCGTCCCGGTCCTGTCCGTCCACATGCGGCAGCACGTGCCAGCCATAGGCCGCGAAGCGCTCGGCGGTGTTGTCGTCGAACCAGCCGACCACCTTGCCGTCGATCGAGATGCCGTTGTTGTCGTACACCGCGATCAGCTTGCCGAGCTTCTGCATGCCCGCGAGCGAGGCCGCTTCGTGGGAAACGCCCTCCATCATGCAGCCATCGCCCATGAACACATAGGTATGATGATCGATGATCGCGTGGCCCGGGCGATTGAAGGTCGCCGCGAGGGCGCGCTCCGCAATCGCCATGCCGACCGCGTTCGCGAAGCCTTGGCCGAGGGGTCCGGTGGTGGTCTCGACTCCCCCGAGGTGCGATTCGCGCTCCGGGTGACCCGGGGTTTTCGAGCCCAGCTGCCGGAAACGCTTGATCTCCTCGATGGAAATGTCGTAGCCGGTGAGATACAGCACCGAATAGAGCAACATCGAGGCATGTCCATTCGACAGCACGAACCGGTCGCGATCCCACCACGCAGGATTGGCCGGATTGAACTTAAGCACGTCACGCCACAGGACTTCGGCAATGTCGGCCATGCCCATCGGCGCACCGATATGGCCTGAGCTGGCCTTTTGGACGGCATCCATCGTCAGAGCGCGAATGGCGTTGGCAAGCTCACGGTGGGTGGGCATGGCGATCTTCCGGAGGAAAGGGTGGTCATTCTCCCCGATGCGCCCCCCATCATCAATATCGGGACATACGTCTCCCTTTGCGCCGGAACGGCGCTTGCGAGGGAACGCGCGCCCGGTTCTCGCGGTCGCTATTAGGGAGCGCGTTCCCAGTATTCGGTGTTCATAAGGGAACGCGATCACATTACCCGGCCTGCGCCGGCGGATCCGTTATGTATCGCGGCCGGTGGCCGCCGCCATGATCCAGTTCACCGTCGATTGCCGTCTGATTTGCTACCATTTTTTCGTATGAAAATTCTACAAATAACCGACCCGCACTTGTACGGCCACGCGAGCGCGAAACTGCGCGGCGTGGAGACCGACTCGACCTTGCGAAACGTGCTCGATGAGGCGTTCATGGAGGTCCCGGACTACGCCGCAATCCTGGTGACCGGCGATCTGGTACAGGACGATCCGGCCGGTTATTTGCGCTTTCGCAGCATCTTCGGCAACTGTCCGAAGCCCGTGCTTTGCATTCCGGGCAACCACGACGAGCCGCAGGCGATGCAGCGCGCGCTTTCCGGGCCGCCGTTTCAGATATGCGGAACCTACCGCACCGCAGGCTGGCAATTCGTCATGCTCGACAGCTACGAGGCGGGACACGCGGGCGGTCGATTGTCGCATCAGGAGCTCGAGCGCCTTGACCGTGCGCTCGGCGAATCCGGCGAGCACGCCATGGTGTGTCTGCATCACCATCCCATCGTCATGGGGAGCCGCTGGCTGGACAGCGTCGGCCTCGCCAATCCGGATGATTTCTGGCGCATCATCGATGCGCACCCGCAGGTGCGAGCCGTCACCTGGGGGCATGTGCATCAGGAGCTCGATGCCGAGCGCGGCAGCGTGCGCTTGTTCGCGACCCCGTCGACCGGCGCACAGTTCCTGCCGAAGAGCGAGCGATTCGCAGTCGACTCCCGCCCGCCGGCGTACCGGCGGTTCGCGCTGCATCCGGATGGGTCCATCGAGACCACGGTGCGCTGGGTGAACGCGATGCCCTTGCGTCACGTTGCTAGCGGACGCTGAGCGCAGCGCTCGCAATGGACTCGGCCAAGCGGCGGCGCAAGCACAATCTGACGGCCGCGTGGGCTTGGGCGCTGTGCGCGACGCTCTGCGCCTCCGTCGTTCACGCTGACGAAGCACTCCATTCGCTGTGGGAACTGCACGGCAAACACAACACCGTCTACGTGCTCGGCTCGATTCACACGCTGCGCGCGAGCGACTACCCGCTCGCACCGGCGATCATGGAGGCGTACCGGAATTCGAAGGCGCTCGTCATGGAGATCGATCTCAATGAGATGGAGTCTCCGGACGTGCAGGCCGAAATGCTGCAAAGCGCCGCATTGCCGGAGGGCAAGTCCCTGGAGCAGATCGTCGGCCCCGCTCGCTACGCGCGCGCGCAGAGCCTGGTGCGCGACGTCGGCCTCGATTTGTCGATGTTCGGCGGATACGCGCCGTGGTTCGTCGCCGAGGCGGTTTCTCAGCTACAGCTCGCGCAGCTCGGCTTCGACCCGCAGACGGGCGTCGAGATGTTCTTCATGGGCCGCGCCCGCGGCGACGGCAAGGAGGTCTCGGGGCTCGAGACCGCACACGAGCAGTTGACGATCTTCGAGTCGATGCCCATGGACTCCCAGACCGAGTACATGATGTCGAGCCTGGAACAGGCTCATGACTTGCCGAAACAAGTGAACGACATGGTCCAAGCCTGGCGGCGCGGCGACACAGCGTGGTTCCAGACCGAGATCAAGTCAGACCTGGGCAAAGATCCGGCGCTCTATCAATCGATGGTGGTGGCGCGCAATCGCAAGTGGATCTCGAAGATCGAGGCGATGCTCGACGATGACAAGAATTATCTCATCATCGTCGGCACCGCTCATCTGGTGGGGCCGGACAGCGTGATCGAGCTTCTCAAGAAAGACGGGATCCGCGCTGCGCAGCGTTGAGCCTGCGCTTTACTCGCCGCTCGAGCCGCCCTGTGCGTGCTCCGCCTTCCACTGCTCCATCCGCTGCTCGCGCTGCGCCTTCGCCGCGGCGACGATCCCGGGGATCGCATCCCGCTGCGTCTGGGTCAGCACGTTGTTATAGACATTGGACCAGGTCTCGCTCTGGAGCTGGATGCGCGCCGCAGCATTCTTCTGTTCGGTCGCGACCAGCCCGGCATAGCTCGCCGTATCGGTCGGCGCCGTGCTGGCGAGCGCATCGTGATTCGCCTGCGAGCTCGTCCGTAGCGCCTGGAACTGGCTCTTCTGACTCGCCATGATGGATTTGACCTGCGCTTTCTGCGCGTCGGTCAGATTGAGCTTGTGCAAGACCATGCCCATGAAGCCGTGATGATGCCCATGCCAGTGGTGTCCGCCCGGGCCCGGGGCCTCAGTCGGCGGCGTGGTGCTGGCCGCGTAGACTGCCAGCCCCGACATCGAGACAGCCAGGCAGAGAGCGGGGACGACTTTTCGTACGGTGAACATTGAGAGTTTCTCCTCCACGTTGCGATGGTGAGCAGTCTACGTACAAACGGCCACGGCGAACCTCGTGTCGACGCAATGTTGGGTGGGCTGCATGCAAAGAATTGTCAATTCGTTTACTAGGCCGGAAGATGGCGGGAAACTCGCAACATGACGGAACCCCAAGATATGACAAGCGCGCCCAATAAACCCGATACGGGCACGACGCCGCGCGAGCCGCGCGTGTTGTTGGTGGATGACGATCGCGAGCTTTGTCAAATGCTCGGCGAGTACTTGAGCGCGGAACATTTCGAGGTCAAGAGCGTGCATGACGGCGGCGATGCCCTCGCCCTACTCGCGGCCAACGATTTCGAGATTCTGATTCTCGATGTGATGCTGCCGAGCGTGAGCGGCTTCGATGTCCTGCGTAAGCTCGGCGCCACCCACGACACCCCCATTCTCATGCTGACCGCGCGTGGCGACGACGTGGACCGGATCGTCGGCCTCGAGCTCGGCGCCGACGACTATCTCAGCAAGCCCTTCAATCCGCGCGAGCTGGTGGCACGCGTCCGCGCCATCCTGCGTCGGGCGAACAATCGTCCCGCGCGCAACGGTGTCGCGGACGAGATCATCGTCGGGCCCATCGTGCTGCATGCAGGCATGCATCAGGTCCGCGTCGCGGACCGCGCCGTGGCACTCACCGGTGCAGAGTTTCGCGTGCTCGAGATCTTGATGCGGTCCGCCGGACAGGTGATATCGCGCGATGCGATGACCGAGCAGGCGCTCGGGCGCAAGCTTGTTCCCTACGATCGCAGCATCGACACCCACATCAGCAATCTGCGCCGCAAGCTCGAGCTCGAGACGGGCAAGAACCCGGAGATCAAGAACGTGCGAGGCTCGGGCTACACGCTCACCTGCGCGCCGAAGTAGGCCTCGTATGCACAGCCTGTTCGTGCGCGTCTTCGTGCTGTTCTGGATCGCCATGGCGATCATCGTGGCCGGCAGCATCGCGGTGACCTTCACGGTGACGGCGCGTGACTACGAATCGCGTGAGTTCCAGCGCCGTCCGACGATAGCCATCGAGGCCTCCGAAGTGCTCGCGAAAGGCGGCGTCGCTGCGCTGCGCGCGTGGCTGCGCGCCAACAGTCACGCGATGGCCGATCGCGATCTGTACATTATCGGCCCGGACGGTGCCGACATCCTCGGGCGCCCGCTCTCCGAAAATGCCGCGCGGCGCCTGCAATTCTTCCGCGAATCGATGTCCGACGCCGAGCCTGGCAGCCCCCTGGGATTGCCACCGCCAGATCTCACGCCGCCGGACGGCGGCGGACCAGCAGGCACCGGCCCGCCGGGAGCTCGGCGGGGACCCGCGCCCCGCAATTTCCGTCCGCAGCGCGTGCTGCCGCAGATCGTGGCGCCCGATGGCGCGGCCTACACGGTGCTGCTGGTGCCGCGCCGCCCCAGCATCTTCGGTGCGCTGAGCCTGCCCGGGATCTCTGCGCGCATTCTCGGCATCGCACTCGTGGTGAGCGCGTTCGCCAGCTGGTGGCTCGCGCAGCACCTGAGCGCGCCGATCCGGCGCATGCAGGAGGGCGCCCGCGCGCTCGCCGGCGAGCGTCTCGACGTACGCGTGAGCGCGGGCCTCGGGGGCCGCAAGGACGAGGTCGCGGTGCTCGCGCGCGAATTCGACGCCATGGCCGACCGGCTGCGTGCCAATCGCAGCGCTCTCACCCGGCTGCTCGGCGATATCTCGCACGAGCTGCGCTCGCCCCTCGCGAGGATGCGGCTCGCGCTCGGCCTCGCGCGCCAGCCGAGCGCCGATACCGCACGTCAACTCGATCGGATGGAGCGCGAGATCGAGCGTCTCGATGTGCTCATCAGCCAGGTGCTGAAGCTCGCGCGCCTCAACGGCACGGACATGCCCTTCGAGCGCGAGCCGTTCGACATCGACGAGATGATCGACGAGGTGGTACGCGATGCCGCCTTCGAAGGCACCGCCAAGGGCTGCAAGGTGCAGACCGTGGGGGCGGCGCACAGCGTGGTGAGCGGCAATCGAGAGCTCCTGCGCAGCGCGATCGAGAACGTCCTGCGCAACGCGGTGCGCTATAGTCCGCAGGGTGCGCCCGTGGAGGTGGCGGTCGAACGCAGCGCGGCCGGGCTCATGATTGCGGTTCGCGACCGCGGCCCGGGGGTTCCCGCGGGCGAGCTCGAGCGTATCTTCGAGCCGTTTTATCGCGTGGCCGAATCCCGCGATCGCGATAGCGGCGGCGAGGGCATCGGTTTGGCCATCACCTCTCAGGTCATGAAAGCCCACGGCGGCACGGCGCGGGCCGAAAACCGCGCAGGCGGCGGCTTCGAGGTGCAGCTCAATCTGCCGCCGGCGGCGCTGGCGGCATAACGGGAGAGACGATGAGCCTGTTTCAGGAAGCCTGCCGGTACATCCCGGGTGGCGTGAACTCTCCGGTGCGCGCATTTCGAGGCGTAGGCGGCGAGCCGATCTTCTTCAAGCGCGCCGCCGGTGCTCACGTCGTCGCCGCGGATGGACGCCGCTTCATCGACTACGTCGGCTCCTGGGGACCGATGATCCTGGGTCACGCACACCCGCACGTCATCGAGGCGGTGCAGCGCGTCGCCGCGGATGGCTTGTCCTTCGGCGCACCAACCGAGCTCGAGACACAGCTGGCGCGCCGCGTGACCGAGCTCATGCCGTCGATCGAGCTCGTGCGTTTCGTGAGCTCCGGAACCGAGGCGACCATGAGCGCGATTCGCCTCGCGCGCGGCTTCACGGGGCGCGAGACCATCGTGAAGTTCGAGGGCTGCTACCACGGCCATTCCGATTCGCTGCTCATCAAGGCCGGATCCGGCGCTTTGACCTTTGGCGTGCCCACTTCGCCCGGCGTGCCGCGCGAGCTCGCCGCGCATACCGTGACACTCTCCTTCAACGACTCCGACCAGGTGCGCGATGCGTTCCGCCAGCTGGGTTCGCAAATCGCCTGCGTCATCGTCGAGCCGGTGGCCGGCAACATGAATTGCGTGCCGCCGGCGCCGGGGTTTCTGCAAACGTTGCGCGAGGAATGCGATCGCGCCGGCGCGCTGCTGATATTCGACGAGGTCATGACCGGCTTTCGCGTGGCGCTCGGCGGCGCGCAGGCGCTGTATGGCGTGCGTCCCGATCTTACGACCCTCGGCAAGATCATCGGCGGCGGCATGCCGGTGGGCGCGTTCGGCGGGCGACGCGACATCATGGAGCAGCTCTCGCCCTTGGGCCCGGTTTACCAAGCCGGCACTTTGTCGGGCAACCCGGTCGCGATGACGGCCGGGCTTGCCACCCTGGAACTCGTCGCGGTACCCGGCTTTCACGAGCGGCTGAATGCGAACACCGATGTCCTCGTGCAGCGTCTCGCCGTCGCGGCCGCCAGCTGCGATATCCCGCTCGCCACCAACCACGTGTGCGGCATGTTCGGCTTTTTCTTCACCGCGGAGCGGCGCGTCGACAGTTTCGCGAAAGTGATGGCCTGCGACCTCGAGCGTTTCAAGCGGTTCTTCCATCGCATGCTCGAGGAGGGCGTGTACTTCGCGCCGTCCGCCTTCGAGACGGGCTTCATGTCGGCCGCACACTCGCCAGCAGACATCGACGCGACGATTGCCGCGGCGCTGCGGACGTTCGCGAGTCTGCGCTCTTAAGCCTGGGCTTCTCGCATGCGTGCATTCGCTTGGTTCCTGGGAGTGTTGGTCGCGGCCGGACTCGCCGCGGCCGCCATTACGTATCCCGTGTTCGAGCTGACCTCGCGCATCGCGCCATGGCCGTTTCACCGGGTTTACGGCCGCATTGCCATGCTCGCAGCCTTAGGTGCGCTGGTGTTCTGGTGCAGGCGCTTCGGCGTGGCAAATGCCCGCCAGCTGGGCTACGGACTACCGTGGCGGCGTTTCTGCGCGGTGGCTGCACTCTTCGCCGTCGTCGGCATGATCACGGCGAGCGCCGGCGCAGCCTTCCTGCTCGTCGAGGGAATCCGCATCGTCTCCGATCCGGCATCGCTCGCCTCGCCCGCGCATCTTGCGCGTCTTGCCCTCATCGCACTCTCCTCGGGTCTCGCGGTCGCCCTGATCGAGGAGACCGTCATGCGCGGCGCCCTGCACAGCGCGGTCGCGCGTGAATCCGGTCAGATCGCCGCGCTCTGGCTCATCGCCCCCCTGTTCGCCGTGCTGCATTTCTTTGCGAAGGCCCACATCGACTCGCCCGGCTGGACGAGCGGCTTTCACTTGCTGGCGGGCTCGTTCGCCCCGCTCGGGAACCTGCGCGTCGTGCTCGACTCTCTGCTCGCTTGGGGCCTGGTGAGCCTGGTGCTGAGTCTCACGCGCATTCTCACCGGCAATATCGCGGTTGCGGTGGGCCTGCACGCCGGCTGGGTGGTGGTGCTGCGCTTGCTGCAGGAAGCCACCGGCTCAGGAACCGTGCAGTCGGTGTGGGTTGGACGTTTCGACGGGCTGCTGGGCTGGTGGGTGCTCCCCTGGGCGGCCGCCATCTCGATTGGCCTTTGGTCGACGCGCCGCCTCTGGGTGCCCTATGCGGCCGGCGCGCCGACCGGGGTGAGCAGCGCGAGTTTGTCCAGCCTCTCCAGAGGGTCGTCGAGCTCGAGATAGCTTTGCTTGACAGCCAGCGGCAGCGGCAGGATTTCCGCGAGGCGGTGCCCCACCCACGCGGCATCGTCCAGATGCATCTCGATGCCCGTGTACACCTCGCCGAGCTGCGGCAGTACGCTCTGCAAGAGCGCCGGCAGCCGCGCGTGGCGCGGCGGCACGAGGACCGCGGGCTCTGCCTCGAGCCAATTCACTTCGCCCAAGTTCAGGCCATCCGTTTGGCGGCTGCGTGCCACGATCCGAAAGCGCCGTCGGCCGACGCAGGACAGGCCGAGCAGTCCGTCAGCGAGCTGATGGAAGTCGGTGATGTCGGCCGTGGTGCCCACCTCGTACACCTCGGTATCGCCTGTCCCGGATTCCGCGCCCTCGCGAATCAGCACCACACCGAATCCGGAACCCTCGCGCATGCAGCGACGCACCATATCGTAATAACGGGTCTCGAAAATGCGCAGCGGCAAGGGTCCTGCGGGGAACAGCACCAGATTGAGCGGGAACAGCGGGATTTGGGTCACTGCGGTCCCGGAGAGCCTACGGCCCCGCGCGCACGCAGCGCCGCGAGTAGTTTCTCGTGCAGGCCTCCGAAGCCGCCGTTGCTCATGACAAGCACTTGATCGCCGGACTTCACCTCGGCGGCAATGGCCGCGACCAGTGCCTCGACGCTGCTCGCGAAGCGCGCGCGAGCTCCGAGGGGAGCGAGCGCGGCGGGTAAATCCCAGTCGAGCCCCGGGGTCTCGAGGAACCAGGCACGATCGGCGGCGGCGAGTGCCGGTGCAAGCTCGTCCCGGTGCACGCCGAGCTTCATGGTGTTCGAGCGGGGCTCGAGCACCGCGATAATTCGCGCATCCGGCAAGCGCGCGCGCAGGCCCGAGAGCGTGGTCTCGATCGCCGTCGGATGATGCGCAAAATCGTCATACACCGTCACACCGCCTACGGTACCGCGAATCTCCATGCGGCGCTTCACGCCGCGGAATTGCGTGAGCGCGAGCGCCGCGCGCTCGGGCGCAATGCCGACGTGATCGGCGGCGCCGATCGCCGCGAGCGCATTCATCACATTGTGCTCGCCGAGAAGTTGCCAGCGCACTTCCGCCACTGCGCGCCGGTCGCGCAGCACCGTGAACTCGCCGCACGCTTTGCCCGGCGCGAGCGTCGCGCTCCACTCATCGGTTGCGCCCAGCCCGAAAGTCTGGCACGGCGTCCACGAGCCCGCGGCGATGGCCGCTTGCAGCTCGGCGTCGCTGCCGTTGCGCACGATCCGCCCGCTCCCCGGCACCGTGCGCAAGAGCTGCGAGAATTGTCGGCGAATCGAAGCGATGTCCGGATAGATGTCGGCGTGGTCGTACTCGAGGTTGTTGAGGATCAGCGTCCGCGGCCGGTAATGCACGAACTTGGCGCGCTTGTCGAAGAACGCCGTGTCGTACTCGTCGGCCTCGATCACGAAATGCGCCGGTCGCCCGCCGCTCCCGCTGCCGCCGAGACGCGCCGTCGCGTCGAAATTGCTCGGCACACCCCCGATCAGAAATCCAGGCTCGAGGCCCGCATGCTCGAGTATCCAGGCGAGCATGCTCGATGTCGTGGTTTTGCCGTGCGTGCCCGCGACCGCGAGCACATGGCTACCTTTAAGCACGTGCTCCGCGAGCCATTGCGGTCCCGAGGTGTAAGCCATGCCGCGATCGAGCAGCGCTTCGATCACCGGACGGCCGCGGCTCAACGCGTTGCCGACCACCACGATGTCGGGATCGAGATCGAGCTGCTCGGCGCCGTAGCCTTGGATGAACTCGATGCCGAGCGCCGTGAGCTGATCGCTCATGGGCGGATAGACGTTGAGGTCCGAGCCGGTGACGCGAAATCCCGCCGCCTTGCCGATCGCCGCCACGCCCCCCATGAAAGTCCCTGCAATTCCTAAGATGTGTATGTGCATGCTCAAGATTTCGGCAACAACTGCTGCTCCAGGGCCATCGACAACAACAAGTAGCCGACGCTGATGGCGACGCCGAGCCCGAGCCGCGCATCGAGCGCGGCCCGCCATATGTTCGCGCAGGCAAGCAAGTACCAGACGAGCCCCACCAGCAGCAGCACTCCCAAGGGAACCGAGGCGGCACCCTCGAAGCCTACGAGATTCAGCAACGTGCCGAGCGGATAGAGCACCAGCTCCGCGAGTACCGCCACTCCGAGGAGTGCGGTGCCGGTCTGCAAGAATCGCTGCCGTTGCCGGGCAATAGCCAGCACCACCCAGGCGAACGCCAGCGGCAAAAGTACGGCGAGCGCGACCCGCGTGAGAATCTCGCCCGCCGGCGCGGCGGGCAATAGCGCGCCGATCACCTCGAGCAGCGCCGCGGCGGCCGCAACCAGGCAGAGCAGCAGCACCGAAGCGGGCAGCTGGGCGGGCGACTTACGCCACAGCGCAATCTCCAAAAACGCTTTTGCAAATCTCAGCATCGCGTGATTGGGTCATAATGAATCATTGCAAAATTGTACTGGATCGACAGCATGACCGAGGTGATTTGGATCGAGCGGGAAGATGAGCTTGCGGGGCTGGCGCATGCCCTCGAGCGATGCGGCGCCATCGGCCTCGACACCGAGTTCATGCGCGAGCGGACTTTCTTCCCGGGATTGTGCCTGCTGCAGCTCGCCGCGGGCGCGCAGATCTGGTGCGTGGACACCTTGCGCTGCGGTAGTCTCGATCCGCTGGTACCCGCGCTCACGGCACCCGGCTGCCCAAAAATCATCCACTCCGCGCGCCAGGATCTCGAGGCGTTCTATCTCAATGTGAAGCGCGTGATCTCGCCGATATTCGACACCCAGATTGCGGCGGGCTGCATTGGCTTAAAGCCCCAGATCGGCTATGCGGATCTGGTGAAGACTTTGCTCGAAGTGAGCTTGCCGAAGGGACAAACGCGCACCGACTGGTCGCGCCGGCCGCTCACGGCGGCCCAGCTCGAGTACGCGGCGGACGACGTCGCCGTACTTGAACGAGGTCGCGGATCGGTTGCGCGAGCGGCTGCGGGCGCTCGGCCGCGAGCAGTGGGTGATCGAGGATTGCCGCGCGCTCGAGGACCCCTCGCTCTACGAGCCCGATCCGGCGGATGCGTGGAAGCGGCTGCGCTCCTTGCACAAGCTGCCGCCCGCGATGCGCGCGCGCGCCAAGGTCCTGGCCGTGTGGCGCGAGAAAACTGCGCGCCTCAAAAATCTGCCGCGCGGCTGGGTCCTCGACGACGAGGCGCTATTCAGGACCGCGGAGAGCGTGCCGGCGACGCCCGCGGCGCTCGCCGCCACCCTGTCCTCCCGGCGACCGCTGAGCGAGGCCGCTGGCCGAGGAGTTGCTTTCGACACTGCGCGACAGCGCGAGCGCCGCGATGGACACCGCGCCCGCCGCGGATCTGCGCCCGACGCCCTGAGCAGAAGGCTTTGGCGGATCGGCTCGCCGGCGTGGTCGACGCCCACGCCGCCGCGCTCGCCATCAGCTCCGAGATCCTGGCGACGCGCGGCGAGCTCAAGGCCCTTGCCATGGGTTCGCGCGACGTTGCCGCCCTCAAGGGCTGGCGAGCGCGCCGAGATCGGCGAGAAATTGCTCGCGGCGCTCGCGGAGAGTGGTCCTAAGGTCAGGGAGTCCGGGGCTTAGAGCTCGTGCCCGCCACGGCGCGCTGGATGCTCTTGAACACCGTCTCGACGTCCGCGTCGGCCTCGACGACGCGCAACAATCCCGCGTCCTTGTAATATTGAATGAGCGGCTTGGTCTGCGCCTCGAACACCTCGAGCCGCTTGCCGATGACCTCTTCGCGATCGTCGGGTCTCTGGATGAGCCGCGCCTTGTCGCCGCATTTGTCACAATGCGCAAGCGCAGTCTCGGGCGCCGTGTAAATGTTGAACACCCGCCCGCAGCCCTCGCAGATGCGCCGGCCGGTGAGACGCTTGAACAGCACCTTGAGATCGAGGTTCAAGAGCACCACCGCTTCGAGCGGCATCTTGAGCTCCTCGAGCAGCGCTCCGAGCGCCTCGGCCTGCGCGTTATTGCGCGGAAAGCCGTCGAGGATGAAGCCGTTGCGCACGTCGGGCCGCGTCATGCGCTCGCGGATCATGCCGAGGACGGTGGCATCCTCCACGAGCTTGCCCGCGTCCATCGCGGCCTTGGCCTTGAGTCCGAGCGGCGTGGCCCGGCTCACGGCCTCGCGCAACAGATCGCCGGTCGATATCTGCGGCGCGCCGTAAGCCTCCACGAGCCGCTGCGCCTGCGTGCCCTTGCCGGACCCGGGCGCGCCCAAAAGAATTATTCGCATGATTCCCCGCGCCATGAAAACGCGCTAACCTACCTGCGCCGGTTCCACCGTCAAACGCCCGGCCTGCCGCGGGGCTGTGCCTGCCGCGCTCCGATCGGCTATCCTGCGGCCTGTCAAAAAGCGGCAAGCACTCATGAAGCGCCAGACCCCAAGGAACGCCTTTTACGCCCAGTCCGGTGGAGTTTCCGCCGTCATCAACGCCTCCGCATGCGGGGTGATCGAGACTGTCCGCAAGCATCGCGGCAAGATCGGCAAGCTGTATGCGGGACGCCACGGCATCGTCGGCGCGCTCACCGAGGATCTGATCGATACCGGCAAAGAGAGCGCCGCGACCGTGCGGGCGCTGCGCCACACGCCCGGCGGCGCTTTCGGCTCGGCGCGCTACAAGCTCGCCGGAATCGACAAGAACCGCGCCCAGTACGAGCGGCTCATCGAGGTGTTCCGCGCCCACGACATCGGCTACTTCTTTTACAACGGCGGCAACGATTCCATGGACACCGCCCACAAGGTGTCGCAGATCGGTGCCCAGATGGGCTATCCCATCGTATGCATCGGCGTGCCCAAGACCGTCGACAACGATCTGGCGGTGACGGACTGCTGCCCGGGATTCGGTTCGGCAGCCAAATACATCGCGGTCGCGACGCGCGAGGCGGCGCTCGACGTGCTGTCGATGGCGCGCACGTCCACCAAGGTATTCGTGCTCGAGGTGATGGGCCGGCACGCGGGCTGGCTCGCGGCCGCCGGCGGCCTCGCCGGGGCACGGCCAAGCGAGGCGCCGCACGTCATTCTGTTTCCGGAGATCACCTTCGACCGCGACCGCCTTCCTCGAGCAGGGTCAAACCCTGCGTCGAGTCCTACGGGTACTGCGTGGTCGTGGTCTCGGAGGGCGTGCGCAACGCCGAGGGCAAGTTCCTCGCCGAGGCCGGCACGAAGGACGCCTTCGGTCACGCCCAGCTCGGCGGCGTGGGACCGGTGGTCGCGCAGATGACGCAGGAGGC
Organism: uncultured Gammaproteobacteria bacterium; assembly: GCA_963755935.1. GTDB lineage: Bacteria > Pseudomonadota > Gammaproteobacteria > Steroidobacterales > Steroidobacteraceae > Bog-1198. Next base: position 30,698 of record CAVWME010000017.1, on the reverse strand, counting down.
CTTCGGCTACAAGTTCCACTGGGCCGTCGCCGACTACCTGCAGCGCTCCGCGCGCCACATCGCCTCGAAGGTGGACGTGGAGCAGGCCTATGCGGTCGGCAAGGCGGCGGTGGAGTTCGCGCTCAAGGGCAAGAACGCCGTGATGCCCATCATCGTGCGCAAGTCCTCATCGCCCTACCGCTGGACGATCGGCGAGGCACCCCTGTCGGCGATCGCGAACGAGGAAAAGAAGGTGCCGCGGAACTTCATCACGCCCGATGGATTCGGCATCACCGCGGCCTGCCGGCGCTATCTCGAGCCGCTGATCGGCGGCGAAGACTATCCGCCCTACGCGCCGCGGCTTGCCGCGCTACGCGACCATCAAGGGCGCGAGCGTCGCGAAGCGCCTCCGCACCCCCTTTGTGGTATGATTTCGCGCCGCGTCTACTAATAAAGCTATATTTTTCAATAACATAACACCTTCGAGATCCATCAATGACCCTTGATAACGCCCTGTTTCTGGCCATCGGCGCCGGCATCCTCGCGATCCTCTACGGCGCCTTTTCCGTGCAATGGATATTGAAGCAGCCCGCCGGCAACGCGCGCATGCAGGAAATCGCCGCCGCCATTCAGGCCGGCGCACGCGCTTATTTGAACCGGCAATACACCACCATCGCGATCGTGGGCGTCATCCTGTTCGTCGTGCTCGGCGTCTTCCTCGATTGGCCGACCGCGGGCGGCTTCGCGGTGGGCGCGATCCTCTCGGGCCTCGCCGGATACATCGGCATGAACATCTCGGTGCGCGCGAACGTGCGCACCGCGCAAGCGGCCAATAACGGCATCAACGCCGCCCTTCAGGTCGCGTTCCGCGGCGGGGCCATCACCGGCATGCTGGTGGTCGGCTTGGGTATCCTCGGAGTGGCCGGCTACTATTTCGCTCATGCGCCGCCTGCTGGGCGATACCGAGGATGCGCTGCGCTCCCTCGTGGGCCTCGCCTTCGGCGGCTCGCTGATCTCGATCTTCGCGCGCTTGGGCGGCGGTATCTTCACCAAGGGCGCCGACGTCGGCGCCGATCTCGTCGGCAAGGTCGAAGCGGGCATCCCCGAGGACGATCCGCGCAATCCCGCGGTGATCGCGGACAACGTCGGCGACAACGTCGGCGACTGTGCCGGCATGGCGGCGGATCTGTTCGAGACCTACGCGGTCACGCTGGTCGCGACCATGCTGCTCGGCGGCTTGCTGATCGGGCCGACGGCGGTGCTGTTCCCGCTTGGTCCTCGGCGCCATCTCCATCGTCTCCTCGATCGTCGGCACGTTCTTCGTCTCGACGCGCGAGGGCGGCAAAATCATGAACGCGCTCTACAAGGGCGTGATCGTGTCGGGCGTGATCTCGGCGGTCGTCTTTTATTTCGTGTCGCAGAAGATCATGGGCGAGCACGCCATGAGCATGTGGCTCTGCACGCTTGTGGGCCTCGCGCTCACCGCCGCCATGATCGTGATCACCGAGTACTACACGGCAACCGAGTACGGTCCGGTGCAGCACGTCGCCTCGGCCTCGCAGACCGGCCACGCCACCAACATCATCGCCGGCCTCGGCGTCTCCATGAAGGCTTGCGCGCTGCCGGTGATCGCTGTCTGCCTCAGCATCTGGGCCTCCTACCGGCTCGAGGGGCTGTACGGCATCGCCATCGCCGCCACCGCCATGCTGTCCATGACCGGCATGATCGTCGCGCTGGACGCTTACGGGCCCATCACCGACAACGCCGGCGGCATCGCGGAGATGGCGGGTCTCGACAAGAAGGTGCGCGACATCACCGATCCCTTGGACGCGGTGGGCAACACCACCAAGGCCGTCACCAAAGGCTATGCCATCGGCTCGGCGGGCCTGGCGGCGCTCGTGCTGTTCGCGGACTACACGCACAAGCTGGAGGTCGTCACCGGCCATGCAAGCGCGTTCGACCTGTCGAACCCGGCGGTCATCATCGGCCTTTTCATCGGCGGACTGATCCCATATCTGTTCGCCTCGATGGCCATGGAGGCCGTGGGCCGGGCCGCCGGCGCCGTCGTGAACGAGGTGCGCCGCCAGTTCCGCGAAATCAAAGGCATCATGGAAGGCACCGCAAAGCCCGACTACTCGCGCGCCGTCGACATGCTGACGAAGGCCGCCATCAAGGAAATGATCGTGCCCTCGCTCTTGCCGATCGTGGTCCCGATCATCCTCGTCGTGGTGGTCAACTGGCTGATGGGACCGGGCACCGGCGTGCTCGCCCTGGGCGGCCTCTTGATCGGCACCATCATCACTGGCCTGTTCGTCGCCATCTCGATGACCACGGGCGGCGGCGCCTGGGATAACGCCAAGAAATACATCGAGGAAGGTCACTTCGGCGGCAAGGGCTCGGACGCCCACAAAGCCGCCGTTACCGGCGACACCGTGGGCGATCCCTACAAGGACACCGCCGGCCCGGCGATCAATCCGTTGATCAAGATCATCAACATCGTTGCGCTGTTGATGGTGCCGCTGCTCGGGAAACTGTTGTGAGTTTCGGCCGCGGCCTAGCGGCGCCGGCCGGCTCCCCTCAAATGTCGAAATAGATCGCGTCGGGCTCCGTCGCGCCGTCGCGCGACGCCACGCGCAGATCCGGCTCCTTGAGCGACACGCGCGAGCGCGGCGGAATGCTACGCGTGAGGAATACCGAGCCGCCGATTACGCTTTGCGCGCCGACCACCGTCTGGCCGCCGAGCACGGTCGCATTCGCGTACAGGGTCGCTCCGTCCTCGACCGTCGGATGGCGCTTGCGACCGCGGATGATGTGTCCTGCGGCATCCTTGGGCAGGGACAGCGCGCCCAAGGTGACGCCCTGGTAGAGCTTCACCCCTTCCCCGATTTCCGTGGTCTCGCCGATCACCACGCCTGTCGCGTGATCGATGAAGAAGCCGCCGCCGATTTTCGCGCCCGGATGAATGTCGCAGCCGGTCTTCGAGTGCGCCCATTCGGTCATGATGCGCGCCATCATGGGCACGCCGAGATCGTAGAGCGCGTGTGCGATCCGATAGACGCTCACGGCGAGCACGCCGGGATAGGCGAGGATCACTTCGTCCAAGTTGGTGGCGGCCGGATCGCCGTCGAAAGCGGCCTGCACATCGCGCACCAGGAGCGCGCGGATCTCGGGCAGGCGGCTCAAGAACACTTGGGTCAAGTCGTGCGCTCGCGGCGCGCATTCGCCGAATTCCGAGCTCGCCTCGCGCTCGCGCCCGTAGCAAAGGCAATGCTCCATCTCACGCTCGATCTTCGGAGCAAGCTCGCCGAGCGCCTGCGCGACATAGTCTCCCAAGTTCTCGCGGTTCAGATCGCCGCGCCCGAAATACCCGGGGTACATCAGATCGAGCACGCTCTGCAGGATGTGCGCGATCGCCTCGCGCGAGGGCAGATAATGTCGCGAGATGCGCCGCGCGCGCTCGTCGCCGAGGTAGCTCTCGAGCAGCTCCTCGCTCAGCCGCTCGAGCGCGCCCACGGCAGGCTTGGGGGCGACGGCCTTCATGAACGCTTCAGGCGACCGCCTGCATCTTCTCGACGTCCTCGAACAGGCCCTCGAACAGGGCGCCCGACAGATAGCGCTCGCCGGCGTCCGGCAGGACCGCGACGATGACCTTGCCCGCATGCGCGGGCTCGCGCGCCAGCCGCAATGCAGCGGTCATGGCCGCGCCGCAGGATATCCCGCAGAGCATGCCTTCCTCGCGCGCAAGGCTCCGCGCCACCGCGATCGCCTCCTCGTTGCTCACCTGCTCCACCCGGTCGACCAGCGACAGATCGAGATTTTTCGGAATGAAGCCCGCACCGATGCCTTGGATCTTGTGAGGAGACGGCGTCAGCGGCTGACCCGCCAATGTCTGGCTGATCACCGGCGAGGCGGTCGGCTCGACGGCAACGGTCAGGATCTTCTTGCCCTTCGTCTGCTTGATGTAGCGCGACACGCCGGTCAGCGTGCCACCCGTGCCGACGCCGCTCACGAAAATGTCGATTTTGCCCTGGGTGTCGTCCCAGATCTCGGGCCCGGTGGTCTTCTCGTGGATGGCCGGATTCGCGGGATTGTCGAATTGACGCATCAAAAGATATCTGCCCGGCTCCGCCGCGGCCAGCTCCTCGGCTTTTGCGATGGCCCCCTTCATGCCCTTCGCGCCGGGCGTGAGCACGAGCTTCGCGCCGAACGCGATCAGCACCTTGCGCCGTTCCATGCTCATCGTCTCGGGCATGGTGAGCACACAGCCGTAGCCGCGCGCCGCGGCGGCGTAGGCAAGCGCGATGCCCGTGTTGCCGCTGGTGGCCTCGACCACGGACATGCCGGGCTTCAACGCGCCGCGCTCTTCCGCGTCCCACACCATGGCCGCACCGATACGGCACTTCACCGAATAGGCGGGGTTGCGGCCCTCGATCTTGGCGAGAATGGTCGCAGCGCTCGAGGCGTCCAGCCGGTTGATGCGCACGAGGGGCGTACGACCGATGGATCGGGTGTTGTCGTCATAGATGGGCATGTGGCACCTCGAATGTATCCTGAACGAATTTTCCTCCCAAGCGTGGGGGAAAAGCCATAGAACTTTGTTATGAGCGCCTGCCCGGCGGTTATAACGTATTGATTTGCATCGGACCGGGCGTGATGGACAGGGGTTGCGGACGGGCGATGATGAAGCCCTGCACGAAGTCGATGCCCATCTGCTTGACCGTGTCGAGCGAGAGCTGATCCTCGACCTGCTCGGCGACGATGCGAAAGCGCAGGCTGCGCGACAGCTCGATCATCGCGCCAACCATCGCCTGATTCACGGTGTCGACGGCGAGGTTCGCGATGAATGAGCCGTCGATCTTCAGATAGTCGATGGGCAAGGTCTTCAGAGTGGCGAACGAGGAGAGCCCGCTGCCGAAGTCATCGAGCGCGAACTCACAGCCCATGCCGTGCAGCACCGCGATGAATCGGCGCACGTGCTCGAGGTTCGCAACCAGGGCGCTCTCGGTGACCTCGAAGCAGATGTCGACCGGGTTTGCGCCGGTGTGGTCGAAACAGTCGACCACGAACTCGAGAAAGTCGGCATCGCCGAGCGTCTGTCCGGAGATATTGATCGCGACGCTGCGCCCCGCTGGCACTTTCATGCCGCCGCGGCCGAGCGCCGACAGCACGGCTTGCACAACCCAGCGATCGACGTGCGGCATCAAGCGATAGCGTTCCGCGGCACGGATGAACTCGCCGGGCGGCACGCTCGGCTGGCCGCTCTCGGCCTCGAGCCTGACGAACACCTCGAGCGCCGGACCGCGCTCGACGTTCGGCTGCGCGTGCACGATCGGCTGGTAATAGAGCTCGAAGCCGTTGTCGCGTAGCGCCCCCTGCAGCTTCTGCAGCCAGTGGATCTCGCCGCTGTGACGCGCGTTCGCCTCCTCGCGCGCGGAGTACACATGCACGTGCACGCCACCCTGCTTCTTCGCAACGTAGCAGGCCGAGTCCGCCGAGTTCATGAGGTCGTCGATCGAGCCCCCGCCGCGGCCGATCTCGACAAGACCGATACTCACGCCGATGTTGAAAATCTTGTCCTTCCAGACGAAGCGATAATCGTTCACCGCGCGCACCACATCGTCGGCGATTTGACGGGCCTTCTCGAGCGGACAGCCGACGAGCAACAGAGCGAACTCATCGCCGCCGATGCGGCCCGCCGTGTCGGAGTCGCGCACCGCGTCCTTGATGATGGTCGCGACCTCGCGCAGCATGTTGTCGCCGGCGGTGTGACCGCACGTATCGTTCACCACCTTGAAGCGATCGAGATCGAGATAGCACAGCGCGTGCGCGACATCGCCCCCCTGGGCGCCGTCCATCGCCTCGCGCAGTCGTCGCTCGAACTCGCGCCGGTTCACGAGGCCGGTGAGCGCGTCGTGGCTCGCCTGATAGCTCATCTGCCGGGTGAGCCCGCGCATCTCGCTGGTATCGTGCATCACCAACACGAGGCCCAAAATGAAATCGTTGCCGTTGGACTTGAGCGGTGTGACGCTGATCTCGACCGAGCGCTCGAGCGAGCCGTTCACGGGCACGAGCACGGCACGCTTGCCCATGGTGACACGCCCGCCGGTCGCGAGCGCCTTGCGCACCGGATCGCCGAGCGAGCGACGGTCGCTCTCATCGACCAGCGAGGCTACGTCCGGAAAGGTCTTTCCCAGAACCTGCTCGGAGGTCTGGCCGAGCAGCGCCGCGGCCGCGTGATTGATGTAGTCGATACGCCCTTCCGCATCGACAGTGATCACGCTCTCGCCCATGGCATCGAGGGTGACCATGGCGCGCGGGCGCGACGCAGTCGACTCTTGCGGCACGCTCGACAGCATTTCAAGCGCGGTGAGAAGCAGTGCCGGCTCACCGGCGGTCTCGATGACAGTGCTCGAGATCTCGACGCGGGTGACCTCGCCATGCTTGCCGACGAGCTCGATCTCATAGCGCTCCGCCGCCGATTCGCCTGCCAGGCGGCGCTGCAAGTTGTTGGCCACCAACTCGACATATTCCGGGGCCGCGAACTGAGCGAGCGGCTTGCCGACCACTTCGGCGGCGGTCATGCCGAGCATATCGAGGAAGCGCGCATTGGCGAACACGATGTTTTGTCGATGCACCAGCACCGCGTCGTGCACCGTCTCGACCAGGCGCTGGAACAGTCCTTCGCGATCCTTGAGGCGTGTGCCGCGCCGGTCCAGATCGTCGAGCAGCTCGTTGATCGCTCTGCCGAGCTGTGCGAGCGGCGCGGATTGATCGTCGATGCCGATGCGTCCTGCCGGCAGGTCGGCCTCGCCGAGGGCCTTCAGCTGCTCTGAAAATGCGGCAACGGCTCGCTCCTGGCGGCGCTTCCAGCGCAACAGCACCCCCGCGCCCACCGCTGCTAAGCTTGAGGTCAGGAACCAGAGAGCGAGAGGAGACAAACTCAACGATGACCTCGTTTGCGATTCCTGCGACGCTTTATGTGGTGCCCCCTTTTGGTAGGCGCGTCTTTCGTCGGGTGCGTTGAGAGAATACCCCACAGGCATGGCCAAGCCTGCGGAAATTGACCATAATCGCCGGCTTAATCACCAAAGGTAAGCATGGATACTCTGGCCGCTCGACAGCAAATGGTGGATCAGCAGATTCGCACGTGGGAAGTGCTCGATCCGCGCGTGCTCGATGCCGTTGCTGCAGTTCCGCGCGAAGCATTCGTGCCCGCCGCCTACCGGGAGCTCGCGTTCGCCGACGCGCCGTTGCCGATCGGCTGCGGTCAGCTCATGCTCGCTCCGAAGGTCCAAGGGCGCATCCTGCAGGCTCTGGAGATCGGCCCCGCGGACGCCGCGCTCGAAGTCGGCACCGGCTCAGGCTATCTCAGCGCATGCTTGGGATTGCTCGCGAGTTCGACGCGCTCGATCGAGATTCACCCGGAGCTCAGTGCCCAGGCCGCCTCGAACCTGCGCGCCGTGCGCACGGCGCGCATACAGCTCGAGACGCGCGACGCGTTCTCCTCGGCGCCGCTTGGGCGACTACGACGTCATCGCCCTGACCGGATCGCTGCCGGTGTACGACGCGCGTTTCGAGCGTGCGCTGCGCGTCGGCGGCCGGCTGTTCGCCGTGGTGGGGTCGGCGCCCGTGATGGACGCGATCCTGGTGCGCCGGGTCGGGGAGGCCGAATGGATCCGCGACAGTTTGTTCGAGACCGTCATCGACCCCCTGATCAATGCGACCGCGTCCCGAGGATTCGTGTTCTGATGGTGGGGAATCTGACGCCGCGGGAATTTCTCGACCAGCGGACCAGGGCGTGCCCATGACGCTTGTCGACGTGCGCGAGGATTGGGAGATCGAGCTTGCGCCTGTCCCCTCACCGCACCTCCACATTCCGATGGGCCAAATAGCCGAGCGGGTCGGCGAGCTCGATCCGAATACAGCGACCGTCGTGATCTGCCGCTCGGGGGGTCGCAGCGCCGAGGTCGCGCGGTTCCTGTCGACGCACGGGTTCGGGAAGGTGTTCAATCTCGTCCGGCGGGATCCTGGCCTGGTCCCGGGACATCGATCCCAAGATCCCGCAGTACTAGCGCGATGGACTTCGCGCTAGTCTCCCGGTTGCGCTTCCCTGGGTGATATAGTCATATATAACACCGCATGAAATCATTATTTCTCGTGCTCGCCGGATGTCTGATCGCGAGCGTCGCGCCGGCGGCGGACTTGCTCGCGGTCTATCAGCGCGCTCTGCAGAACGATCCGCAGTTGAAGGAGGCCGAGGCGACGCGGCTGGCCGTCGCTCGAGTCCAAGCCGCAGGCGATCGCGGCGCTGCTGCCGCAGATCTCGGGCAGCGGCACGATCTCGCAGGAAAAGGACAAGGGGAATCGAACCAGACCGAGGAGGCGGAGGCCAACGGCGAGACCTTTTACGAGTCCTTCCCCTTCAACGGCCGCGTGAACACCACCACGCACAAGTACGGCGTCGATCTCTCTCAGAACCTGTTCAACTGGGATAACTGGGTGGCGCTGAAGCGCGCCGACGCCCAAGTGGCGCAAGCCGAGGCGGATTATCAGGCGGCGCAACAAGACCTGATCGCACGCGTGGCGCAGCGCTACTTCGACGTGCTGGCGGCGGAGGACGACCTCGATGCCCAGCGCGCCAATCTCGAATCGGTCAACCGCCAGCTCGAGCAGGCCGAGAAGCGCTACCAGGTCGGCCTGATCGCCGTCACCGACGTGGAGGAGGCTCGCGCCGCCCACGACAGCGGCGCCGCCGCCGTGATCGCCTCCAAGCGCGCGCTCGCCTCGGCGCAGGAGTTGCTGCGCGAGATCACGGGCGATGCGTTCGATTACCTGGCGCGGCCCATCGAGCCTTTCGAGCTCGCGACGCCGGATCCGACCAGCGAAGACCGCTGGGTCGACATGGCCTTGCAGCAGAACCTGTCGCTGGTCTCGAGCCGCCTCGCGGCGGATATCGCGCGCGAGAACGTGAGTGCGGCGCGCGGCGGACATTTCCCGACCCTCGATCTGGTCGCCAGCCGCTACAAAAACTCCATCGGCGGCGACTACATCAATGCGAACGGCACGCCCTACGGCAGCACGAGTCTCGATCAATATCAGAACGTGATCGGCATCCAGATCTCGATGCCGATCTATTCGGGCGGAATGGTGTCATCGCAAGTGCGGCAGGCCGTTTATCAGCACCGCGCGGCGAAGGAGCGGGTGGAGCGCGTGGCGCGCCAGACCGAGCACGATGCGCGCGATGCGTACCTCGGGGTCCTTTCGGAGATCTCGCACGTCAAGGCGCTGAGCCGGGCGCTCGAGTCGAACGCCGTTGCGCTGAAGGCCACCGAGTCCGGCTATGAGGCGGGCACGCGCACCGCGGTGGAAGTGTTGTCGTCGCGGCGGCAATGGATCCAGGCGCAGACCGACTACTCGCGCAGCCGCTACGACTACATGGTGAATATGGTCAAGCTGCAGCAGGCCGCGGGCATCCTGACCGAGCAGAGCTTGAACAGGCTCAACGCCTTGCTCAAGGACGCGCCGCCGAAGCCCGAGGCCGCCGGAAGACGCCGCCCCATCCGCCGACGCCCCTCCTTGAGAACCTAGCCCGTCGTTTCGGCCGCGAGCAAGGGCTCGATGAGAGCGACGAAGCCGCGCCAAGGCTCCCGCGATGCGCCTCGACGAAGCTTCGGGCGCTCTCGCCCATGCGCTCGCGCAGTGCCGGATCGACCAGCAGCCGTCCGGCCGCATCGGCGAGCGCGCACCGTCGGCCACCTCGCAGGGCGCCGCCCGCTTCGATCAGCAGCCGCGCGATCTCGGCCCGCTCTGCGTATAAGGGCCCGTGATCACCGGCACGCCGAGCGCGGCGGGCTCGAGCAGGTTGTGACCGCCCACCGGCACGAGACTCCCGCCGACGAAAGCGATATCCGCGGCCGCATAGAAGCGCCGCGAGCTCACCCATGGTATCGAGCAGCAACACTTCGGCCTCCGCGCGCACCGTCTCGCTGCGCGCTGCGCCGGTCGAACGACCAGGCCGCGGCGCTCGAGCAGCGCGGCGACGCTCTCGAAGCGCTGCGGATGGCGCGGCACGAGCACCAGAAGCGCGCCCGCGACCGCCTGCTCCAGCTCGGCGTGCGCCGTCGAGCAGTAGCTCCTCCTCGCCGGCATGGGTGCTGCCGGCCGATCCAGACGGGACGCGCGCCCAGGTAGTCGGCGCGCAGCTCGCGCCCGCTTCTCGGCCACCTCCTCACCGAGCTGCATGTCGAATTTCACGTTGCCGACCACCTGCGTGCGCGCCGGATCGGCGCCGATGGCGATGAACCGCTCGGCGTCCTCGGCGCTCTGGGCCGCGACCGCAAGCTTCTGCGCAACGCCGGCGCTGAAAGAGCGCGCGCAAAGCGGCGATAGCGCGACACGGATTTCGGCGCCAGGCGCGCGCTCGCGAACAGCACCGGCACGCCGCGCCGGCCGGCACTCATGCAGCAGGTTGGGCCACAGCTCGGTCTCCATGATTATCGCGGCGCGCGGACGAATGCGCGCCAGGAAGCGGCGCACCGAGCCCGGCGTGTCATAGGGTAGAAAGCGCACCTCGACGTCCGGCACCGAACAGCGCCAACGCTTGCGCGCGCCCCGTCGGCGTGGCCGTCGTCAGCACGAGGGGCACGTCGGGATGGCGCGCGCGCAGCGCCCGCACCAGCGCCGCAGCGGCGGCGACTTCGCCGACCGACACCGCGTGCAGCCAGATACTGGGCATGGGCAGGCGCCGGCCCAGCCCGAAGCGCTCGCCCAAATGCGCGCGATAGGCACGGATCCGTCGTGGCCGCGCACGAGCGTCGCTGCGAACACCACCGGCGCCGCGAACAGCATCAACACGCCGTAGAGCAGGCGCATCATGGACCGCGGCGCGCGAGACTCGTAGCCCGCCCGAGCATCGCCCATTGCTCCGGCAAGACGCCGCGCAGCGCCAGACTCGCGCGCGATTTTCGCGAGCGAGCGGCGGAGTCGATCGAAGTTGCGCGCGGCCCAGGCGGGCTGGCGCGCCCCGCCGGGCCTGCGCAGACGGCCGCGATCGAAGTCGATCACGCTGACCGCCCCGTCGGGCGCAATCAGCATGTTGTGCGCATTGAGGTCGGGATGATCCACGCCCGCGTCGTGCAGGGCGGCGACGGCCGCCCCGATGGCGCGCCAGTGCGTATCGCTGAGCGCCCCTGCGAGCAGCAAGGCGCTCATTGGCTGCGCCGCCTCGATCCGCTGCGTGATGAGATCGCAACGATAGGCGAGCCCGCTGCGCCGGTAGCGCGCGCCGACCGGCGCCGGGACAGGCAGGCCGCGGCCGTGCAAAAGCGCAAGCAACCGGTACTCGGCGAAGGAGCGCACGCGTGATTCGCCGACCCAGACATAGCGGTCGCTCGAGAGGTGCGCGACCGCGCCGCCGCGCCGGTAATGGCGCAACACCCAAGACTGCGGCGCCGGACCTACAAACCAGGCGGCGCCGCGGCCCCGGTCGGCGGGCACGAGCTCGGCACGCGCGCGCCAATACTCTGGATCGAAAATGGATTCGCCTGCGCTTTCGAGGAGCCGACCTGTGCGCGCCGGATCGACGAGCAAGCGCGCCCTGCGCGGTGGCGATGCGTCGGCCGACGTCCTTCACTATCCCATGCCGCGTTCTCGAGCACCTTACCAACGAGTTTATCATCTTCGGCACCGCGCGAATTTCGCTAAGATGCGGCCATGAACGAGATCAAGGTGCCCGTCTCGCCGGGCGAACTACTGGATAAGATCACCATCTTGAGGATCAAGTCCGCGCGCATGCGGGATGCGAGCAAGCTGGCCAACGTGCGCACCGAGCTCGAGGCGCTCGAGGGGATCTGGCGCGCATCGCCCTATGCCGCGGTCGATGTCGCGAGCGAGGTGAGCGCGCTGCTCGCGGTCAACGAGCGCCTCTGGACCATCGAGGACGACATTCGCGACAAGGAGCGCGCGCAGAGTTTCGACGCGAGTTCGTGCGGCTGGCGCGCGCCGTCTACATCGAGAACGATGAGCGCGCGGCGATCAAGCGCCGGCTGAACGTGAAGCTCGGATCGAGCCTGATCGAGGAGAAGTCGTACGCCGAGTACAAGTCGCCGGGCTAGACTCGTCCGCACCGGCTGGAACGCGCAAATCAGCCTCGATTGAGCGTGTATTCGGCCCCGCAGTAATTACACTTGGCCCAGCCGCTCGCCTCGATCGCGAGATACACGCGCGGGTGGGAATTCCACAGATACATCCCCGGCATCGGGCACGACAGCGGCAGATCCGCAGGTGTGACCGTGTACTGGTGCTGTGCGTTCGCCGGAATCAGAGCCGGAGTCGCAGCTGCGCTCGTCATCGTCGTCGCCATCGTCCTCGCCGTCCTCGTGTTGCAGTCTTTAGCCGATCAGCCGAAAGTCTCGCGCCAGATCTCCTGAATGCGAGCGCGCCGCAGCGTGTGCTCCGCGGCGTCCACCACCCGCTGGCCGGCCCTCCAGCGACAGGTGATGCAGGAGCGTACGATAGCCTATATACGTTTCCTTGAGCCAGCGCGCCGTCTCGCTCTCCACCAGGCCCGCGGCGGCGAGTCCGTCCAGTTGGCGCACATTGTCCGAATACGTGACGAGCTGCGGATGCTCGGCGGCCCCCTCGAGCACCCAGTATTGCACGAGAAATTCGATGTCGGCGATGCCCGCCCGCATCCTGCTTGATGTCGAATTGCCCGGCCCGTGACTCGGACAGCTCGCGGCGCATCCGCTGCCGCATCTCCGCCACGTCCTCGCGCAGCGTGTCGCGATGCACGGCCGTGCACAGCACGCGCCGCCGCGCCGCCTCGAATTGCGCACAGAGATCCGCATCGCCCGCCACCGCACGCGCGCGCAGCAGTGCTTGATGCTCCCAGGTCCAAGCGTTCTGATGCTGGTAGAACTCGAAGGCCTCCATGCCTGTCATGAGGAATCCGCCCTTACCGTTGGGCCGCAACCGCATATCGACCTCGTAAAGTCGTCCGGCGGCCGAGTGCATGGTGAGCAGATGCACGATGCGTTGGCCCAGCCGCAGGAAGAACACGCCGTTGTCGACACCGCGGCTGGTTTGCTGAAACTCGCCGACCGAGTCGTGCAGGAACACGAGGTCGAGATCCGAGCCATAACCGAGCTCGAGACCGCCGAGCTTGCCGTAGCCCGCGGCCGCAACCTTGACGACCCGCGCGGTGCCGTCGCTTTCGCCGCTGCGAGGCAGCCCGTGCACCGCGGTCATCTGTGCCCAGGCAAGATCCATGCAGCACTGCACGATGAGCTCCGCGATGTCGGTAAGCCGATCGCTCACCTGCATCAACGGCAGCCGCTGAGTCAGGTCCGCAAGCGCCACCGAGAACGTGGCGACCCGCTGAAAGACGCGCAGCGCCTCGACCTCGCGTTCGGGATCGTCCGGCCGCAGCCGCTCGGTGCGCGCGGCAAGCTCGCGGCTGAAGCGCGCGCGCGAGGGCAGCTCATCGAACGCCTTTGCATCGATCAACTCGTCGAGCAGCAAGGGAAAGTCGGCGATCTGGCGCGCCAGAAAGCCGCTGATCGCGCACACGTCGATGAGCCGGTCGAGCGCCGCAGGCTGCTCTTTGAGCAGCGCGAGGTAGGATGAGCGCGCGCCGATCGCGTCGAGCACCCGCAGCACCCGTTCGATCAATTTGGCAGGGGAGGCTTTGAGCGCGGCCGTCTTCAAAAGCCGCGCCACGATGACGCGCACGCGCCGCCGGCCGGTGTCGTCCAGCCGCCGGTAGGGCGCCGCCTGCCGGTAGGCGTCGAGGAGCGGCGCCACCGCGGCGATCTCGGCTTGCGGAAATCCTCCCTCCGCCAGATCTTCGGCCACGTCGTCGCCGGGCGAATCGAGCCAGCCGAGACCGACCTCGCGGTCCAGCGCCGCTTTCGGCCGCCGAACAACCAGGAGTCGAAGCGATTTGCCACGACTTCGCGCGCGCGCTCGATGCGCGCGAGCGCCTCGGGCCACTCGGCCACTTCGAGCGCGACGCATAAGCGCATGCGGTCCTGCGGATCGAGCGGCAAACGATGCACTTGCTGATCGCGCATCATCTGCAGGGCGTTCTCCGCCTTGCGCAACAAGAGATAAGCCTCTGCGAGCTCGTGCAACCTCCTCGGCCGACATCAGCTTCGAGCCCACCAGCAGAGGCAGCACTTCGAGCAGCGACGCATTCTGCAACCGCCGGTCGCTGCCGCCGCGCACCAGCTGCATCGACTGCACGATGAACTCGATCTCGCGGATGCCGCCCCTGCCGAGCTTCAGATCCTGCTCGAGCTCGCGGCGCGCCACCTCGCGCACGATCAACGCCTTCATATCGCGCAGCGATTCGAACACGCCGAAATCGAGATAGCGGCGATAAACGAACGGGCGCACGAACTCGGCGTAAGCGGACGCGTACGCGTCCGCCCCGACGATGGCCCGCGCCTTGATCCAGGCGTAGCGTTCCCAGTCCCGGCCGTGCTGCTGCAGATAGTCATCGAGCGCGGCGAGGCTCACGACCAAGCGGTCCGCTCTCCCCGAACGGGCGCAGACGCATGTCGACGCGAAACACGAACCCCTCCTCGGTTCTCGCATCGAGCAATCGAATGAGTTCGCGTCCCAGACGGTTGAAGTACTCCTCGTTGGCGACGACGCGCGGCCCGTCCGTCTCGCCGCCCTCCGCGAACAGGAAGACGAGATCGATGTCGGAGGAGAAGTTCAGCTCGCGACCGCCGAGCTTGCCCATGCCGAGGACGATGAAATCGGACTTCCGCCGCCGTCGCCGCAGCGGGGAGTGCCGAAGATGGCGCGCAAATGGGTATGCGCCGCCTGCGACCGCCGCCCGGATGCAGGCATCGGCGAGATCCGAAACCGCCCGCAAAGTTTCTTCGACCGGCGCGCGGGCGGTGATATCGCGCCACGCGATGCGCAGCATCTCGCGGCGGCGCCATTCGCGCAGCACCTGCTGGGCGCCGGCGAACGCCGCGGCGGACGCGGCGCGGCGCTCGTATTCGGCGTTCGCGCCGCGCGTGCGTCGGACTCCGGCTGCCGAGCCAGGCGAGCGCCGCCCGGATCCTGCAGCAGTGCCGAGGCAGCGAACTCGCTCGCCGCCACGACCCGCGCGAGTCTCGCGCGATGCCTCTCGCCGAGAGACTCGAAACCCGCAGCCGGGCCGCCCTGATCTCGAGCACGCTCAGCCGAAGCGCTGCACCGATTCGTGCAGGCTCTGCGGCACCGATTCCAGCCAGTGAGCAGTGGGGTCCACGCGCGAGGATTGAATCACATTCCAATCGGGTTTACCGTGTATGCATCGGCAGGTCATCCGATCGGAGGGGTTCGACGGGAGAAGGCTCGTGGTGGATGCGTTGAATCGCGTGCTGCGCTCTTCCGGGGCACTGCTGATCAGGTCGTTTAGCGTTTTGCGGCGATATTCGTGAGCGGAGCCCTCGGCTCCTCGCTGCCCAGCATCGGCAGCCGCATATCGTTGTTCTTGCTGCCGAGCGGATTCGCCGTGGCCGGCATGTGCCGGTGGGGCTTCCGGATGTGGCCGGCGGTGCTGCTCGGCGGCCTGGGGATCGATCTGTGGCAGGAGCGGCCGCTGTCGCGGCAGCTTCGTCAGCGGCGCAGGCCTTGCCGCCTCATCTGCGCTCACCTTGTGGTTACTCGAGCGCTGCGGTTTCGACCGCACCTTCACCCGCGGCCGCGACGTGCTGCTGTTCATCGGCGCGGCCGCGATCGGGATGACGCTGGGGCCTGCGTTCGCATATGCTCGGCTACTCTCTCTCCGGCGTGGCCTCGACCTACGATGCCGTGAGCTGGATGCGCTGGTGGGGCAACACCACGGCAGGAGTTCTGCTGGTCGCGCCGGCATTCGTCGCCGCGACTCCGGACAGTTTCGCGCCGCTCAAGGAGCGGCCCTTCGGGGTGCTGGTCTGGATTCTCGGCCTGATCGGGTGCTGCGCGCTCATCGTCCTCGGGCCCGCCGAGTATTCGCGGCCGGTGGTAGCGCTCGTCGCGCTGATTCTCATGGTCGTGGGCACCATACGCTTCGGCCTCGTGCTGTCGGCCTTCGGCGCGTTCGTCCTTTCTCTGGTCGACCGCGCTGCAGCTTCGCCTTCCGGATCGGCGCATTCGGTCAGCTTAGTTCGAGCTGCAGGGTCTGGTCATCGTCTGGACCTTCGTCGCCGCTCTCAACTTCGTCTATTTGAGCATCACGGCGCTGCTCGCCGAGCGCGACGGCGCGGCGCGGGCGAGACTGCAGGCCGAGCATCGCTACGCGCAGATCTTCGACGGCAGCCCGCAGCCCATCTGGGTCTACGACAGCGCGCAGCTTGCGGTTCCTCATGATCAACGAGGCCGCGCTGCGTCAGTACGGATGGAGCCGCGAGGAAATGCTGTCGATGAGCGTCACGGCGCTCATGCCCCGGGCGAGCCGCATGCGCGGAGGAGCCGATGCAAATCGCCGCCGCCAATTTCGGCGAGCCGCTCGAGACGCGGCATTTGACGCGGGACGGGCGCATGCTCGACGTGGAGGTCTTGCAGCCGCGCGATCGATTTCGCGGGCGAACCGGCCGAGCTGGTTTTCGCGCTCGATGTCACGCATCGGCGCGCCTTCGGGCGCGCATTGATCGACGCCATTGCCGGGCGAGCAGCGGCGCATCGGCCAGGAAATGCACGATGGCCTCGGCCAGGAGCTCACCGGCCTCGCGCTCTCGGCCCGCGCGCTCGCCAATCGCGCCGCCCGCGAGCGCGATGCGATCGCGGACGATCTCGATCAGCTCGCCGCGCTCGCGACCAGCTGCATTCAGGATGCGCGCCTGATCGTGCAAGGCCTGTCCCCGCTGACGGATGCCGACGGCAATCTGGACGCCGCTCTGCAGGCGCTCGCCCAGCGCAGCTCCTTGAGCGGCACGCCGGTGCGATTCCGTGGCCCAGCACGACGCGCCGCTGAACATCGAGCTCAAGGTGCGCAACCACCTGTACCGGATCGCGCAGGAGGCGGTGCAGAACGCGCTCAAGCACTCGGGCGCGACCGCCATCGACGTCGATCTCGGCTGCGCGGCCGGACAGCTTGCGGCTCGACGTGACTCGACGACGGCCGCGGCCTGCCGGCTCGATCATCCGAATAGCGAGCCGGACTCGGCATGCGCACCATGCGCTTTCGCTCGAGCGCGATCGGCGGCGCGGCTGCTCATCGGCCGGCGTGCGGATGGCACCGGCAATTCGGTGGTGTGTGAGCTGACCCGCAAGTGGGGAGCGGGACGCCACGGCGGGGATCGCGATGCGGGCGTGACCATCCTGGTCAGCGCTGGGCCACCATGAATAGTCTCGGGAACGGCAGCAGTACCCCGCCGTTCCGCGATGAATAGAGCGACGCGACGCGCTCGGCATAACGCGCGAGATACGCTGCCCGCTCCGAGGGTTCGAGAGGATCCAAGAAGGGGCGCAGTCCCGTGCCTTTGAACCACTCGACGATCGCATTTGCGTCGGCGAGTGGATGGTAATAGGTGGTCCGCCAGACATCGACGCGGCCGCAACTCGCGCGCAGCAGCCAGTAATACCAGTCGGCGCTCTCGATCTGTACGCGCGCCCGCTCAGCGCCGGCGAGTTTGCCGCGCCAAGGGGCCTCGGTGGCGATCTCGCGCATCAACTTTTGCGCGGGCTCATCGAGGTTGTCCGGCACTTGCACGGCGAGGCAACCCCCGGGGGCGAGCTTGGCCGCGAGCGCGGGGAACACCGCGGCGTGATCCGGCATCCATTGCAGGACCGCATTTGCGAGTGCCACGTCGATCGAGTCGTCCGCCGGCGCGGCAGGGCCTGCGCCCTCGAGCCAGCTTTTCAGGTCGAGCACATCGAACTGCAAACCTGGTAGCCGCTTGCGGGCCGCCGCGATCATGTCGGGCGAGCTGTCGAAGCCGCTCACGGTCGCCTGCGGAAAGCGCGCCGCCAGGACCTCGGTGGAATTTCCCGGTCCGCAGCCAATATCGACCGCCGTGCGCGCCTCGATGGCCGGCAGCGCGGCGAGCAGATCGCGCACCGGCCGCGTGCGCTCGTCCTCGAATGCGAGATATTGCTGCGCCGACCAGGTCATCGCCCGGCGCCCGCCGATGCGGGCAAGGTGATCGCGGCGGTTGGCTCCGGCCGCTGCAGGCCGCTCATCGATACGCCGTGGCGCTCGGGGCCAAACGCGGCGAGCAACGTGATCGCGATCGCGCTGCAGGCGACCACGATCGCCAGGGCGAGGCCGTAGTCGTTGCCATGTGACTCGGCGATCGCCACCTGCACGTTGAGATTGATGGCAGCCAGGAGATTGCCGAGCTGATAGACAAAACCGGGAAAGGTGCCGCGAATCGCGGGGGGCGAGAGCTCGTTAAGATGCACGGGCACGACGCCCCAGGCGCCTTGTATCGCCAGCTGAATCAGGAAGGCGCCGACCCCAAGGATCAGCGGCGTCGACCCGTAGGCCCAGAGCGGCAGCGCCGGGAGGGCTAGAAGCGCAGCAATGATTATGGCGCGACGCCGGCCGATCCGCTCCGAGAGGCTTCCAAACAGGAGCCCGCCACAGATCGCGCCCACATTCGCGATGGCGGTCAACAGCGAGGTAAGGCGAGTGTCGAAATGATGCTGCGCTTTCAGAAAAGTGGGGTACGCATCCTGAGACCCGTGACTCAAGAAATTGAAGGCGGTCATCAGAACTACGGCATATACGGCGAGCTTGACGTTACGCTCGCGCCGGATCTGAGCGGCCTCGGGGACGCGTGGCAGCCCCTTTTGCTCGAGCCATGACGGCGACTCTTCGATGCCGCGGCGGATGAAGAACACCAGAACGGCCGGCAACACACCCAGCACGAACATCCAACGCCAGCCCAGCCGATCGTAGAATAGATACACCGCGAGAGACGCCAGAAAGTAGCCGGAGGGGTAACCTGTTTGCAGCAGGCCCGACACCGCACCACGCGACGAGGCAGGGATCGTTTCCATGGTGAGCGCGGAACCGATCCCCCACTCGCCTCCCATGGCGATGCCGAACAAGGCGCGCACCAAGAGAAGCGTGGTCATCGTGGGCGCGAAGCCCGACGCCATCTCGAGCAGCGAGTACGCCAGGATGTTCCAGGTGAGCGTGGGCTTGCGCCCGAAGCGGTCCGCCAGCCGGCCGAACAAGAACGCGCCGACAGGCCGCATGCTCAGCGTCAGGAGAACCGCCGTCGACACCACCTGCATGCTCGAATGCAGCTCGGCGGCGATATCTTTGAACATAAAGACCATGAGAAAGAAGTCGAACGCATCCAGCGTCCAGCCCAGATACGCCGCGACCACGACGTTGCGCTGTTTCTTAGTCCATGCCATCGACGCCCCTCAGCATGAGTCCGTGCTCCGGACTATACTTTGTCTCGCACCGTCAAGTGAGGCGGCACGGAATGCGGGCACTGCTCAACTCGCTGGGTTTGACACTCTGGAGCTCCATCGCGATCGTCCTCGCGGTGGGGCTGGCGATGGTCGGCTACCGGGTGTCGTTGAGCATGAAAGATTCGCCCCCGACGACGGGGCATCCAGCCACCAGCGTCGCTCCCGCTCCGCTCTTCGCCTTCCCCTCGGTGGAGCCCTCCTCCGGCAGCATGACGCCGGCAGCCCACGCTCAAAGTTATAGCCGCGTCATCGAGCCGGAAATGAGGCGCGCACAAGCAGCACTACAGGCGGGCCAGTGGCAAGAAGCTCTCGATGACGTGCAGGTGGCCGAGCGCAAGCAGGGAGTCACCATTTTCGACGCGAAGACAATCAATCACTTCAAGGCCTATGCGCATTTGCAGCTGCACAACTATAGCGCGGCCTTGACGGATTTCGAGCGCGTGTTGGCCACGGGCATCGCCACGCCAGAGGAGACGGCGAGCATTTCGAAGACCGTATCGGCGCTGCGAACTCGCGTGGAGTCGAAGAGAGATGCCCTTCCGCAGCAAGAAGCTGAACCTTCGCAGCAAGAAACCGATTCGAAAGAGAGTATCGTGGCCGGCACCGACGTTAGACCCGGACAGCTCTATTCCGCTGGAGACTATCAGAAGGCAGTGGACGCGATTACCAGCGGTCTCAAGAAAGGATCCATTGTCCACCTGGACGAGGCCTACGTGTATCTCGGACTAGCGGAGCAGAAACTCGGCAACATTGCAGAGGCGCGGCGCGCTTTTGCGCGCTTGAAGGACGTACCGAACGTCAGCCCGAAAATCTTGAGGTTATGGACGCTTTACGCCGACACATTGGCCAAGGAAACGCCGACTCCCGAGCAAGCCAGCCTGCGTCGAGCTGAGATCGACGCCCCGGAATAAGACGCAATATCCATTGTTTATTCGAATCATCCTGGCGTCGCTCCTCGCGACTCTCGCCCTCCTCGCGTGCAGCGGGACCAACAATCCGCCGGCGGACGCGCAAACCCTCAATATCTACACCTGGGCGGACTACATCGCTCCCGACACGGTCGCCAATTTCGAGCACGAGACCGGCATCAAAGTGCATTACACGACGTTCGATACCAACGAGGTTCTGGCGACGCAGCTGCTGACCGGCCATACGAATTACGACATCGTCGTTCCCTCGGACTTCTATTTCGCACGTCTCATGAAAGCCGGTGCTTTCCGCAAGCTCGACAAGGCGGCCCTGCCGAACAGCGTGAATCTCGATCCCGATATCATGCAGAAGCTCGCGGTGCACGATCCCGGCAACCAGTACAGCGTGCCTTATCTATGGTCCACGACGGGCCTCGGCTACAACGTCGACAAGGTCCGCGAACGGCTCGGGACTGCCGAATTCGATAGCTGGTCGCTGCTCCTCGACCCGAGGAATGCGGCGAAGCTGCAGGACTGCGGCATCCAGGTCATCGATTCCGCGACGGACGTACTCTCCTCTGTGCTGATCTATCTCGGCAAGGATCCCAACAGCCGGGAGCCGGCCGATCTCGAAGCGGCCGCCGACGCGTTGATGAAAATTCGCCCCTTCGTGCGCTCGATTGACGCGGTCGCAACCATCGGTGATCTCGCGAACGGCAATGTGTGCCTGATCCTGGCCTGGTCCGGCGACGTCACGGAGGCTCGCTACCGCGCGATCGAGGCATCCAACGGCGTCAAGATTCGCTATTTCGTGCCGCGCGAGGGCGGATTGATTGCCGCCGACATGTTGAGCATCCCGGCAGACGCGCCGCACCCGCAGAACGCCGAAAAATGGATGAATTATCTGATGCGCCCTGAAGTGATGGCGAACATCACCAACGCAACGAAATATCCCAACGGCAATCGTGCCTCGCTGACCTTTGTAGACGCCGCTCTCAAGGATGATCCGACGATTTATCCCGGCCCCGAAATCCGCGCAAAGCTGCATGTGCTGCCGGAGATGACGCCCGAGCAAACTCGTCTGGTGACGCGACTGTGGACGCGGTTTCGCACAGGAGAGTGAAGCGGGCCTACGCGCGCTTTCAGGCCGGCCCCGGCCCGTAGAACTGCATCCCGACTACGCGTCATTGCGGCTATTGGGTCGATGCGCGATGCTAGTCCTCGAGTGCCACTCACGCGGGAGATTGCCTATGGCCATCAAATCCTTCGAGATCCTTTCCGTGCCGGTGTCCGATCAGCAACGCTCCAAAGAGTTCTATCGGGACGTGGTGGGTTTCGAGTTGCTGCGCGAAGAGCCCATGGGTCCGGGCCAAAGCTGGATTCAGCTCGCCCCCAACGGGTGCCTGATGACCATCGCCCTGGTAACGTGGTTCGAGACCATGCGGCCGGGCGGATTGCAGGGTGTAATGCTCAACGTCACCGACATCGAGCAAGACCACAAAGAGCTTTCCAAACGAGGACTGAAGCTCGCCGAGA
Organism: uncultured Gammaproteobacteria bacterium; assembly: GCA_963755935.1. Lineage (GTDB taxonomy): Bacteria > Pseudomonadota > Gammaproteobacteria > Steroidobacterales > Steroidobacteraceae > Bog-1198. The sequence continues at coordinate 8,865 of CAVWME010000017.1, read as the reverse complement.
TCAAGCAAGAGCCCTGGGGGCGCTACACGACCTTCCAGGATCCGGACGGCAACGGCTGGATCCTGCGACAGCCGCCGGCTTGACCTCGCGAGAGCGGGTGACGGACAGGCTTCGATTGAGACCCGCGGAGCCCGGCGATGTCGAGTTCCTGACCCGCATATACGCTACCCCAGGCGCCGGCGCGGCAGATACGCGCAAAGTCCAAGCGTTCGTCCGCGACAGCCACATCTGGTGGCGCGCGCACGGCTACGGCGTCTGGGTAGCGTCGTGGAAGGACGGCGGTGAGCCCGCTGCCTGGTGCAGCTTGCGACCCCTGCACAAGCCGAGCGAGCCCGAGCTCTCCTATGGTGTGCGGGCGGAGGATCGCAGCCTGGGCCTCGCCACTGAGGTCGCCGGCGGCGCCCTCGCGCATGCGTTCGCACTGCTCCACGTGCGCGCCGTTTGGGCCGCGACCACTCCGGCGCATGTCGCATCCATCCGCGTCATGCAAAAGCTCGGCATGGTTTGCCGGCGCCGAGGGCCGCTCGACGGCATCGACAGCGTCACATACGGGATCGATCGCGGCGAGTTCGATCACCGCGATCGGAGATTCCCGGCACGCTGATTACGGCGGCTAAAAAAAAGAGCGAGCCCGAAGGCCCGCTCTCTTTGAGACCGTAACCAGTCAGTGCGCGCGGCGGGACCGCTCGCACCGGCGGGTTTACATGTCCATACCTCCCATGCCACCCATGCCGCCACCCGGCGCGCCATGTGCATGCTCTTCGTCCTTCGGCGCCTCGGCGATCATCACTTCCGTGGTGAGCAGCAGGCCCGCCACCGAAGCCGCGTTCTGCAGGGCCAGACGCGTCACCTTGGTCGGATCCAGGATGCCCAGCTCGATCATGTCGCCGTACTCGCTCGTCGCAGCGTTGTAGCCGAAAGTGCCCTTGCCCTCGCGGACTCGGTTCAGCACAACCGCCGCATCTTCGCCGGCGTTCGCTACGATCTGCCGCAGCGGCTCCTCGATGGAACGCGCCAGGATCTTGATGCCCGTCGTCTGGTCCTCGTTGGCACCCGTGAGCTTCTCGATGGCCTTGAGCGCGCGCACCAGAGCGACACCGCCGCCCGGAACCACGCCCTCTTCGACCGCCGCGCGGGTCGCGTGCAACGCATCCTCGACGCGCGCCTTCTTCTCTTTCATCTCGATCTCGGTGGCAGCACCGACCTTGATCACGGCCACGCCGCCCGACAGCTTCGCCACGCGCTCCTGGAGCTTCTCCTTGTCGTAATCGGAGGTCGCTTCCTCGATCTGCTGGCGGATGCTCTCGACACGAGCCTTGATGTCGTTCGCCTTGCCGGCGCCGTCGATGATGGTGGTGTTCTCTTTCTCGACCAGCACCTTCTTCGCCTCGCCGAGGTCGTTGAGGGTCGCCTTCTCGAGCTGCAAGCCCACTTCGTCGGAGATCACGGTTCCGCCCGTGAGCACCGCGATGTCCTGCAACATCGCCTTACGGCGATCGCCGAAGCCCGGCGCCTTGACGGCGGCAACCTTGACGATGCCGCGGATGGTGTTGACCACGAGCGTCGCGAGCGCCTCGCCCTCGACGTCCTCGGCCACGATCAGCAGCTGACGGCCGCCCTTCGCAATTCCCTCGAGCAGCGGGAGCAGCTCGCGGATATTGGAGATCTTCTTGTCGACCAGAAGGATCAGCGGCTTGTCGAGCTCGGCGCTCTGGCTCTGCTGATTGTTGATGAAGTACGGAGAGAGATAGCCGCGGTCGAACTGCATGCCCTCGACCACTTCGAGCTCGTTCTCGAGGCCCGAGCCCTCTTCCACGGTGATCACGCCTTCCTTGCCGACCTTCGCCATGGCGTCGGCAATCGTCTTGCCGATGCTCTCGTCGGAGTTCGCGGAGATCGTGCCGACCTGCGCAATCGCCTTCGCATCCTTGCAGGGCTTGGAGAGCTTCTTGAGCTCCTCGGTGGCCGACGTGACGGCCAGATCGATGCCGCGCTTCAGGTCCATCGGATTCGCGCCCGCGGCGACCGACTTCAGGCCCTCGCGGATGATCGCCTGCGCGAGCACGGTGGCGGTGGTGGTGCCGTCGCCGGCCTCGTCGGAGGTGTTGGACGCGACTTCCTTGACCATCTGCGCGCCCATGTTCTCGAACTTGTCCTTGAGCTCGATTTCCTTCGCGACCGACACGCCGTCCTTGGTGACGGTGGGGGCGCCGAAGCTCTTGTCGAGGACCGCGTTGCGGCCCTTGGGACCCAGCGTGACCTTCACGGCGTTCGCCAGAATATTCACGCCCTTGAACATGCGCGACCGGGCGTCGTCGCTGAAACGTACGTCTTTAGCTGCCATTTTCCTAATTCCTCTAGTTGAACTTTATTAAGCGATGTGGTTGAATTTATTGACGATTCCGCTGGCGGGCTTACTTGCCTTCGACCACGGCCATAACGTCCTCTTCCCGCATCACAACAAGTTCGTCTCCGTCCATTTTCACTTCGGTTCCGCTGTACTTGCCGAAGAGGATCTTGTCGCCGACCTTGACGTCGAGCGGGCGAACTTCGCCGTTCTCCAAGATTTTGCCCTTACCGACAGCCACGACCTTGCCGAAGATGGGCTTCTCGGTCGCCGTGTCGGGAATGACGATGCCGCCTGGAGACTTACGCTCCTCTTCTTCGCGCTTTACGATCACACGGTCGTGAAGGGGTCGAATCTTCATAGAACAAGACTCCTGCTGCTTTGAGTTACGGGGTTGTTGACGGGTGAGTGTTAGCACTCCCCCCTTGTGGCTGCTAATGATAGCGGCGGATATCCCCGAATCAAGGGGGGAGAGCGGATTTATCTGCTCAGACTGTCGGCAGTGGGATGCGGCGGCGCGGTGAAGCCGATCCGCGCCGCCCGTCATGCATTTATTGTAGAGTTGCGCGCATGAAACGCGGCCTCTTGCTCCTTATGTTAAGTGTGCTCCTCGGGGGTGCCGCCCTGGCCAAGCCCTGGTGGATGCGCGGGGTCGAGTCGAACGAGACCGACTTCCTGCCGCCGGACGTCGCTTTTCGGGTCGGCGCACAGGCCGACGGGAATTCGGTGCGCGTGCGCTGGGTCATTGCGGACGGGTATTACCTGTACCGCTCGAAGATTACCGTGATGCCCGAAAGCCCGGATCTCATCATGGCCCACATGACATTGCCGCCGGGCACGGTCAAGCGGGACCCCTACCTCGGGATCAACGAGGTGTATACGCAGCAGGTCGAGGCCATCGTCCCGTACCGCCGCTTTGATTACGGGGCGCATCCTCTACAGGTCAAAGTGACCTATCAGGGCTGCGCAGAAGCAGGGCTTTGCTATCCACTCATCACCAAGGTGCTGTTTCCGACCACGGTTAGTGGGCCGAGCGCGGAAGCGGCGCCGGGCCATCGCTGGGAAGCGGTCGCGATCGTGGGCGGATTACTCGCGTTTCTGGTCGCCGGCCTGCTCCTGCGTAAGGGACGCAAGCTCGAACTGCCGGCATGACCGATCGCGCCCTGCGCGCCGCGGCGGCCGCATTCGTGGGCATCGTCGGCATTTGGGCGGGGATTCGCGTCTATTCGACCTGGACTGCGCCGGGGGCGGGGCATCGGGGCATTGCGACCCCGGTCGGTGAGGCGAGCCCACCCCTTTCGAGCGATCTCGTCGCTACGCCGCATGCGGGCCTCGCCGGCAGCGATATCAAGATCCCATCCCAGCTGCCCGCGTTCACGCTCGCCGATCTTAAAGGCACGCCAACGCCCATCGCCCACTGGCGTGGAAAATCGCTGGTGATCAACTTCTGGGCGACTTGGTGCGCGCCCTGCCGCCGCGAGATCCCGATGTTGGGGTCTCTCGCCACGCAGTGGGCTGATCGCGGCGTCGTCGTGGTCGGGGTCGCGGTCGACCACCGCCAAGCGGTGGCGAGTTACGCAGAGGAGCTGAAGATTCCCTATCCGCTCCTGGTTGGTGAGCAAGACGCGCTCGATGCGGCGCTTGCGCTCGGCGTCACCTCCCCGGTGTTTCCCTTCACCGTCTTCACCGACGCCGCGGGTGAAATCGTGGCGCTTTACATTGGCGAGCTCCATCCTGCACAGGCGGATCTCATCCTGTCGCGGGTGCAAAGCGTCGATCGGCACGAACTCAGTCTGCCTGAGGCGCGCCGCAGCATCGCGGCGGGATTGGGCCACCTGAGCGAGAATCCCAAGGGTTGACCGACGGCTTGCTCCGCACGTGCATCCCGCTTGCCGTGGCGGCGACGTTCGCGCAAGAAGCTTGCTATTTCGCGTCAATTTCTGGTTAATATCGCGCATCTTCCCGGGCAGTGCTCGTAGGACTGACGCCGCGATGGCGCGAATTTTGTTGCTAAATGGACCCAATTTGAATCTGCTCGGGACGCGCGAGCCTGACATTTATGGCACGGTTACGCTGCAACAAGTGCAGGCCACGCTCGAGGGCAAGGCACACGCGCGGGGACATGACGTGGTCTCGGCGCAAAGCAATGCCGAGCACGAGCTGGTCGGGCGGGTGCAATCGGCGCGAGCCGACGGCGTCGCCTTCATCATCATCAATCCGGGGGCGTTCACGCACACGAGCATCGCCCTGCGCGATGCTTTTCTCGCCGTTTCGCTGCCGTTCATCGAAGTGCATCTGAGCAATGTGTTTGCGCGCGAGGAGTTCCGGCACCGCTCCTATCTGTCGGATCTCGCCGCCGGGTGCATCGTGGGCTTGGGTCCCATCGGCTACGAGCTGGCCCTCGAAGCTGCCTGCGCGCGCCTCGCACCTTAGAAACAGGATTTATCGAAGGGGTTGGAATGGACATTCGTAAAGTCAAAAAACTGATCGAGCTCCTGGAGGAGTCGGGAATCGCGGAGCTGGAGATTTCGGAAGGCGAGGAATCGGTGCGCATCAGCCGTCATCCGCGCATGGCGCCGCCGGCCGCGAGTCCGGCACCGCAGGCCGCACTCGTCGCGCCGGCACCCGCGCCGCAGCTGCCGGCGACGGCAGCCGGCGAGCACAAGCCGCGCAACGACGACCAGACCATCACCTCGCCGATGGTCGGCACTTATTACTCCGCCTCCGCACCCGGAGCGAAGCCCTTCATCGAGATCGGCATGGAAATCAAGGTCGGCCAGATACTTTGCATCATCGAAGCCATGAAGATGATGAACCAGATCGAATCCGACAAGGCGGGACGCGTCACGGCGATCCTCGCCAAGAACGGCGAGCCGGTCGAGTTCGGCCAACCGCTGTTCGTCATCGAATAACGCGATGATCGAGAAAGTCGTTATCGCCAACCGCGGCGAGATTGCGCTCCGCATTCTGCGGGCCTGCCGCGAGCTCGGCATCAAGACGGTGGCGGTGCACTCGACCGCCGATTTCAACACCAAGCACGTGCTGCTCGCGGACGAGACCGTTTGCATCGGACCCCCGCAGGCGGCGCTTTCCTATCTCAACATGCCCGCCATCATCAGTGCGGCCGAGGTGACCGATTCGGTCGCCATTCATCCGGGCTACGGTTTTCTGTCCGAGAATGCCGATTTCGCCGAGCGGGTCGAGAAAAGCGGCTTCATATTCGTCGGCCCGCGCGCCGAAACCATTCGGATGATGGGCGACAAGGTCTCGGCCATCAAGGTGATGAAGGCCTCCGGAGTGCCCTGCGTGCCCGGCTCGGACGGTCCTCTCGGGAGCGACGCGGACGAGAACTTCCGCATCGCCAAGGACATCGGCTATCCACTGATCATCAAGGCCTCCGGCGGCGGCGGCGGTCGCGGTATGCGTGTGGTGCACACCGACGCCTCGCTCCTGAACGCGATCAGCGTGACCCAATCCGAGGCGCTCGCTGCCTTCGGCAATCCGCAGGTCTACATGGAGAAATTTCTCGACCGGCCGCGGCACATCGAGTTTCAGGTGCTCGCGGACAATTACGGCAACGTGGTGCATCTCGGCGAGCGCGATTGCTCCATGCAGCGTCGCCACCAGAAGGTTCTCGAGGAAGCGCCCGCTCCCGGGCTCACCGCCAAACAACGCAAGACCATGGGCGAGCGCTGCGCGCGCGCCTGCCACGAGGTCGGCTACCGCAATGCCGGGACTCTCGAGTTCCTTTATCAGGACAACGAGTTTTACTTCATCGAAATGAACACTCGCGTGCAGGTCGAGCACCCGGTGACCGAGCTCGTCACCGGCATCGACATCGTCAAGGCGCAGCTGCTCATCGCTGCAGGCGAGGCGCTGCCTTACACGCAGAACGATATACAGATTCGTGGCCATGCCATCGAGTGCCGCATCAACGCCGAGGATCCCAAGACCTTTGCGCCCTCCCCCGGGCCGATCCGCTTGTGGCATTCGCCGGGAGGTCCCGGGATCCGCGTCGACAGCCACGTGTACACGGGCTACAACGTGCCGCCGTTCTATGACTCCATGATCGGCAAAGTGATCTCCTACGGCGATACGCGCGACACGGCGATCGCCCGGATGCGCAACGCGCTCGCCGAGATGGTGGTCGAAGGGATCAAGACCAACATTCCCCTGCATCAGGAAATCTTCAACCACTCCGCATTTCGCCAAGGCGGGACCGATATTCATTATCTGGAGCGGCGCCTGGGGCTCAAGTGAGACTGTTCGGGGGCGCCAGCGGGCGCCGCGCAATCGTGCGCCGCGCCGCCACGGCCGCACCGGCTTGCGTCGATGCACTATGAAATCGAATTTCCGCTCGCCTCCTTAAGCGCGGAATCAGTCGAGACCGCGCTTTTTGCGGCGGGCGCAGCGGCAATCACATTCTCGGACCGCGGCGATGAGCCGGTGCTCGAACCCAAGCCGGATGAGATCAGGTTGTGGAGCGACACGCTCGTGCGCGCTCTGTTCGATCAATCGATCGAGGCAACGCAGAGCCTTGGGCGCCTGGCTCAACTCCTGGGACCTCACATCACGGCATGCGCGAGCGTGCGGGCGGTCGAGAACCGCGACTGGGAACGCGCGTGGCTCAAAGACTGGAAGCCGATGCGCTTCGGACGGCGCCTATGGGTGTGTCCGACGGAGGCGCCGGCGCCGCAAGACCCCGAGGCCGTGGTGGTGCGCCTCGATCCGGGACTCGCCTTCGGCACGGGAACCCATCCGACCACGGCACTGTGCCTGCAGATGCTCGACGCCATGCCGCTCTCGGACCGCACCTTGATCGATTATGGGTGCGGCTCCGGCATCCTCGGGATAGCCGCATTGAAACTCGGCGCTACGCGCGTGGTGGCGGTGGATCTCGATCCACAGGCTCTTATCGCAACTCGTGAAAATGCCGCACGCAACGGGGTCGCGGACCGAATCGAGATCCAGGGTGTCCCGCCCAGGCTCGAGGCGGCGAGCTGCGTGTTCGCGAATATCCTCGCGGATCCGCTCATCGAGCTCGCGCCGGTGCTGAGCGCTGCCTGCCTGCCCGCGGCGGATCTGTTCCTATCCGGCCTCCTGCGGAGCCAGGCCTATGCGGTAAAGGCCGCGTACGGCGCGGCTTTTGCTATCGTGCAAGTGATAGAGCGCGGCGATTGGTGCGCCATCCACGCGCGGAGAAACTCCTAGCTTGTACACGCAATGCTCCCACTGCGAGACGGTCTTCCAGCTGACGGCCGAGACGCTGCGCGCCGCCGGCGGTCAGGTGCGCTGCGGCCGGTGCGGCGAAGTGTTCAACGCGCTTGCGCGCCTCGCGGAGGATGCGAGCGCGTTTTCGACGCCCGGGGAGTCGGCGAGCGGCGAAGGGTCGTCCCGCGAATCGGCGCTCGAGATGGAAGCTCGCGCCGACGAGATCCTGCATTCGCCGGCGCCGAAGCGGCCGGTGGACCCGGAGCCGGCGGACGACGGCGAGGACTTTGCATCGGGCGATGTCGAATTCGCGCGCTTGCAGCTCATCGAGAAGTTCAAACCGTCGCGGCACGAGACGCCTGCGCCAACGCGTCACGTGGCTCCGCCCGTTACCGCGCCGCCGGCTCCTCCCCGATCGCCCCCGCCCAAGGCGAAGCCAGCCGCCCCCACGCGGACAGCCGCGCCGACACCCGCCGCGCCTGCGCCGGCGGCGCCCGCACCCGCGACGCCGGGAAGCGCGGCCGCAGAATCGGCGGACGACGGCGCTCTCGAGTTTACGCTGCCGCCCGGCGAGCTCGATCGCGTCTTCGTCGTGCCCACTGCGACCCGCCCTGCGAGCGTGTCGGGCGCGGAAGCCATCGCCTCGCGCGCGCGGCTTGAGGAGCATGAGCCGGCCGGGGAACGCATGAGCGGGCTCGACGTCGCCGACCACGTGCGCCGCGACGTTCTGGCCGGATTAGGGCAGCGGCAACTTGAGGAACCGAGCGAGCCGGCCGTCCCGGTGATGCAGTTCGCATGGGGCGGGGCCGCCGCCGTGCTGACGCTCGCACTCCTCGGACAAATGATCCACGAGAACCGTGCATGGCTGGCCGCACACGGGCCGTTGCGCGGGCCGTTGCAAAGTGTGTACGGAGCGTTCGGCGTCAAGGTGCAACCGCCGGCAAATCTATCCGCATACCAGCTGCGCCAGTGGGGTGTCACCGGAGATCCGAACGCCGCCGGCACGCTGCGTGTGCGGGCGAGTATCTTGAACTCATCGGCGCAACTGCAGCCCTATCCGCTGTTGCGCGTGACGCTCGCGAATCGTTTCGGAACGCATGTCGGCGCGCGCGACTTCCAGCCCGCGGAATACCTCGGCAGGCCGATCGCTCGCCTGATGACCCCAGGCGAGCGCGCCGATGCGACGCTCGACATTCAAGACCCCGGAAAGGATGCCGAAGGGTTCGAGATCGACGTGTGCCTGCGTGCCGCCGACCAATCCATCGCTTGCGCGGCGGATGCTGCGGCGCAGCCGGACGCGCCCCGGA
>CAVWME010000016.1:0-172348 GCA_963755935.1 uncultured Gammaproteobacteria bacterium | reverse complement strand
TCCGTGATATTATTCGCGCCCACCTCGAAGACCTATACGATTTCTATGGCGATGAGACCGGTGTTCGAGTGGCACGCAAACACTTGAGTTGGTATTTCCGACAGCATCCTGGACAAGAGGCTCTGCGCGACCGTCTCGTGCGAATCGAGACACCGCAAGAGCAACTGGCGACGCTGTTGGAGCAATACGACACGCGTGTTTGCCGCGCGGCATAGAGTACTTGGCTAATAAGAATAAAGAGTTGACGGGATATCGGGTGGACTATGGTCGCAAAGAAGAAGTCAAAGGCTCGCAGGGAGCCGTCGCCGTCCTTCAATGGACGCGACCTGAAAGTGAATGGCAAAGGCGTGCCGCTGCGCACGCAAGCCGAGGAGGCTTTGCAGTGCTATTTCGAGACCCTGAACGGTCATAAGCCAGGACATCTGTACGAGCTGGTGATGCGCGAGGTCGAGGAGCCCCTGTTCAAGGTGGTGATGGGCCACGTGCAAGGCAACCAGAGTCGCGCCGCGACCATCCTCGGTATCAATCGCGGCACGTTGCGCAAGAAACTCAAAGAGTTCGGGATCAGCGAGTAGCGAAACGTTGCTCACACCCGTCCGTCGCGCACTGCTCAGCGTTTCCGATAAAACTGGAATTGTCGAGTTTGCGCGCGCACTGAAGGAACGCGGCATCGAGCTGCTCTCCACGGGCGGCACTGCGCAACTGCTGGTGCAGCACGGCATCTCGGTCAAAGAAGTTGCCGAGCACACGGGCTTCCCCGAGATCATGGGCGGTCGGGTGAAAACTCTTCACCCGAAGATTCACGGCGGCCTTCTCGGGCGCCGCGGTCTCGACGAGGACGTCATGCGTGAGCATGGCATCGAGCCGATCGATCTGCTCGTCGTCAATCTCTATCCGTTTGCGGCCACCGTGGCGCGGCACGACTCGAGCTACGAGGATGCCGTGGAGAACATCGACATCGGCGGTCCCGCCATGGTGCGCGCCGCGGCGAAGAACCACGCCTCGGTCACCGTGGTCGTCGATCCGGGCGACTACCGCTCCTTGCTCGATGAGCTCGCGGCGAATCAGGGCGCGACGGAAACTGCCATGCGCCGTCGGCTCGCGGCCAAGGCGTTCGCGCACACGGCGCAGTACGATGCCATGGTGTCTGCCTATTTCACCGGCGCGATCGGCGCAGAGTCCGCGACATTCCCTGCAGACTTGAATCTTTCGTTTCGCAAGCACCTCGATCTGCGTTACGGCGAGAACCCGCATCAGCGCGCCGCGTTCTACGACGATGCGCGCGCGATCGGCGCATCTGTTGCACGCGCCAAGCAGTTGCAAGGTAAAGAGCTTTCGTACAACAACATCGCGGACAGCGACACCGCGCTTGAGTGCGTGCGGCAATTCGAGGCGCCGGCGTGCGTTATCGTGAAGCACGCCAATCCTTGCGGCGTCGCTGTCGCCGCCTCGGCAGCCGCCGCCTACGAGCAGGCTTATCGCACCGACCCGACCTCGGCTTTCGGCGGTATCATCGCCTTTAATCGAGAGGTCACCGCCGCCGCCGCACAGGCGATTCTCGAGCGGCAATTCGTCGAAGTGATTCTTGCTCCTGCCATATCGAGCGAGGCGCGCTCGCTGCTTGCGGCCAAGAGCGAGGTGCGCGTGCTGGCGACCGGTGACCTGCGCATGCCCGTCTCCCAGCTGTTCGAGTACCGCAGCGTTACGGCCGGCCTGCTCGTGCAGACCCGCGACAACGCCTCCGTGCGGCCGCAGGAGCTGCGCGTGGTGAGCCAGCGCGCACCCAGCGAGGCGGAGCGCGAGGATCTCTTGTTCGCGTGGCGCGTGGCGAAATATGTCAAATCGAATGCCATCGTGTGTGCGCACGATAGGGCCACGATCGGCATCGGCGCGGGGCAGATGAGCCGAGTGGTGAGTTCGAAGATCGCCGCCCTGAAGGCGCGAGACGAGGGATTGTCGCTGCAAGGCGCCTCTGCCGCATCGGATGCGTTTTTCCCGTTCCGCGACGGCCTGGATGTCCTCGCCGAGCTCGGCATCAAATCCGTCATCCAGCCGGGAGGATCCAAGCGCGACGCCGAAGTGATCGCGGCGGCCGACGAGCACGGCATCGCCATGGTGTTCACCTCCACGCGTCACTTTCGCCACTACTGAATAATCGTGGTGCGAGCATCATGAAAGTGCTGGTCGTGGGCGGAGGCGGTCGGGAACATGCGCTCGCGTGGAAGTGCGCGCAATCCGCACGCGTCGAGCGGGTGTTCGTCGCACCCGGCAACGCGGGCACGGCGCGCGAGCCGAAGGTGCAAAACGTCGATGTCGCCGCCGGCGACATCGACGGCTTGCTGCACTTCGCCTCACGCGAGCGCGTCGATCTTACGATCGTGGGTCCCGAGGCGCCGCTCGTCGCCGGCATCGTCGATCGATTCACCCAGGAAGGATGCGCGTGCTTCGGGCCGTCGCGCGCCGCCGCGCGCCTCGAAGGATCGAAGGCCTATACGAAGGCGTTCTTGCAGCGGCACGGCATACCCACGGCCGGTTACGCCGCATTCACCTCGGCCGATTTCGATCCCGATTTCGTGCGCGCGCAACACCTGCCTGTCGTCGTAAAAGCCGACGGACTCGCCGCGGGCAAGGGCGTCGTCATCTGCGAGACGCACGAGGACGCCATCGAGACTGCGCAGCGGATGCTCGGCGGTTGCTTCGGGTCGGCGGGCAACACAGTGGTGATCGAGGAGTTCTTGCGCGGCGAGGAAGTGAGCTTCATCGTGGTGGCGGCCGGCGAGCAGGTCGTCCCGCTCGCGACCTCGCAAGACCACAAACGCCGCGACGACGGTGATAACGGCCCGAACACGGGCGGAATGGGCGCTTATTCGCCGGCGCCGATCGTCACGCCCGAGTTGCATGCGCGCATCATGCGCGAGGTCATCGATCCGGCGCTGCGCGGCCTCAGGCTCGACGGCACACCGTATCTCGGATTTTTGTACGCAGGGCTCATGATCGGCGCGGACGGCATACCGTACGTGCTGGAGTTCAACTGCCGGCTCGGCGACCCGGAGACTCAGCCGATTCTCATGCGCCTCGAAAGCGATCTCGTGTCGTTGTGCGGAGCCGCGGTCCGAGGGGCCCTCGCGGGGGTCGAAGTGAAATGGGATGCGCGCGCCGCGCTCGGCGTGGTGATGGCCGCGGGCGGATATCCCGATCACTATCGCACCGGCGACCCGATCCGCGGGCTCGACGCGGCCGATTCGTTGCCCGGCAAGGTGTTTCACGCAGGCACGCGCGCGCGCGGCGCGGAAGTGCTCACCGCCGGCGGCCGCGTGCTCTGCGCCGTCGGCCTCGGCGCGAGCATTGCAGCTGCGCAGAATGAGGCGTACGAGCTCGTGCACGCGATCCATTGGGACGGAGCGCAGTACCGCCGCGACATCGGCAAGCGTGCGATCGGCGCGGCATCCCGGTAAAATTCGACGTCCGGATATGGCGAGACCCGCGCATGAGCTCGCGCATCATGAGGGCCTCGCAACCGTCATCAGGTGAAACATGAGCTCTTTCGAAATCGTGGGTCTGCCGGCCGCGGCCTTCGTGCCGCTCTTCTCGCTGAGCGACGCCGACCTGTCGAGAATGCACGCGCGGCGGGTGCTCGCCACCGCGAAGCCGGGCTTCCCCTGCCGCGTGAGTCTGAGCGACGCCGAGATCGGCGAAGAGCTTTTGCTCCTGCCTTACACGCATCAGCCCGCCGATTCGCCGTACCGCGCCTCGGGTCCGATTTTCGTGCGCAAGGCTGCCCGGGAAGCGTCGATCGAGCCCGGTGTGATTCCCGAATACGTCGCTCGGCGACTCATCTCCGTGCGCGCGTATGATGGGCAGGATTGCATGCTGATGCGGAGGTGTGCTCCGGCACAGAAGCCGCCCCCGTGATCCTGCGCCTGTTCGATGATCCGCGCATCGCCTATATTCACCTTCACAACGCCAAACAGGGATGCTTTTCCTGCGCCGTGCGGCGCACCGCGAGCGGGGCATCTCGTAGGAGGAATCGCAATGAGCTCGACACCATCAAGCGACCCGCGGCGCAGCGAACTCGCCCGAGCGCCGCGGACAAACGCCGCGCCTTCCGGGTGCTCCACGAGAGCGGCTGCTTTGCGATCCCGAATCCGTGGGACATCGGCAGCGCCCTGTACTTGCAAAGTCTCGGCTTCAAGGCCCTCGCAAGCACGAGCTCGGGTTTCGCCTGGTCGAGGGGCCGGCCGACAACATGCCGACGCGCACCGCAATCCTCGAGCATCTCGCGGACCTGGCGGCGGCCATCGATGTGCCGCTCAACGCGGACTTCGAGAACGGCTTCGGCGCCGACGCCGCGGGCGTGGCAGAAAGCGTGCGCCTCGCGGTCGAGAGCGGGATCGCGGGCCTGTCCATCGAGGACTCCATCGGCCCGCGGCTGCAGCGTGCCCCCGGCGCGGCGGCATCAGCAGGTCCTCTGTTCGATCTCGAGACGGCGGTCGAGCGCGTCCGCGCAGCGCGGCGGGCGATCGATGCGACGGGCGAGGATGTGCTGCTCGTCGGGCGCGCCGAAGGCTTCCTCGTCGGGCAGCCGAACATCGAGGAGGCGATCGCGAGGCTCGTCGCCTACGCAAACGCCGGGGCCGATTGCCTCTATGCACCCGGGATTCAAACCCCCGAGCACATCCGCCGCGTCGTCGAGGCCGTTCACCCCAAGCCGGTGAATGTGCTGGTGATGGCTCCCGCGGGGCAGAGCTTGCGGCAGTTGGGCGAACTCGGCGTGCGCCGTGTGAGCGTCGGCGGCGCGCTCGCGCGAGCGGCGTGGGGCGGATTCATGCACGCAGCCCTGGAGATCGCCGAGCACGGGAGGTTCGATGCGCTGGCAAACGCCGCTTCGGGGCGGGCTCTCAACACGCTGTTCGATCAGCCGCAAGGCTAATGAGGCGCGAACGCGAGATCCGGCGGCGCGCCATGATGGCGGCGAAATAATCGACCGCGCTCCGCCGCAAGCACGCACGCCAACGCGATGAGGCCGCAGCACACGGCGCCCCTCGGAATGGGCACGATGCTGCCGCGATAAGCGCGACCGATCCAGGCCGCGACGAGCGCTGCCGCGCCGGTCGATATGAAGCCCTGCAACGAGGCGCCCATGCCCGCGACGGATCCCACGGGCTCCATCGCCATCGCGCCGAAGTTGGACGCAGCCAGTGAAAAGGCCGCCATGGTCACGCCTTGCAGCGCCACGAAGGTCCACATCCCGTCCCGGCCGAGCGCGGCCACGACCAGATGCAACGCGGTCACGCCGATGAACACGAGCAGCGCGGTGTGGGAGATGAGCCGCATGCCGAGCCGCTCGACGAGACGCGAATTGCAGTAGGCGGCGACACCCATGAACACCGCGCAAAGCGCGAACATGACCGGCATGAGACTCGGCCGCCGGAACACGTCGGCGAACACCTGCTGCACCATGGCCACATAGGCGATGAGCGCGCCGAACAGCAGCGTCGAGGCGAACGTGTAGAAAATCGAGATCCGATCGCCCAGCACGAGCTTCGCCGCGGCGAGCACGCGCCGCGGTTGTCAAGCTGAGCCGGTATTCGGGATGCAGCGTCTCCGGCAGCCGCAGGCACGCCCAAACCCAGACGAGCGTGCCGAAAAGGCCGCACGCGATGAAGATGTAGCGCCACGATGCGGCGGCCAGCACCAGCTGACCGAGACTCGGCGCCAGGATCGGCACCGTGAGAAACACCATGAACATGAGCGACATGACGCGGGCCATCCGGCGTCCCGAATACTGGTCCCGCACGGCGGAGCGCACCACGGTCATGCTCGCGGCAGCGATGCCGTGCAGACAGCGCCCGGCGAGAAGCGTCTCGAAGCTGCCCGCGAGCCCGCACGAGAGCGCGGCCGCCACGTACAAGGCCAGGCCCCCGAGCAGCACCGGCCGTCGGCCGAACCGATCGGAGAGCATCCCCCAGAAAAGCTGTCCGAGACCGAGACCCGCCATGTAGGCGGTCACGATCCACTGGCCGTGATTCGGATTGGACACGCCGAGCGCCCGCACGATGGCGGGCAACGCGGGCAGCATGCTGTCGATGGCGAGCGCCTGGGTCGACTGCATCGCCGCGGCGAGCGCGACGAATTCGACAAAACGCATGGCAGCCGCCGGGCGGGCAGCCCATCGGACGGGACCGAGTCGTTCAAGTTTTGACGGCTGCTCCGGGCGCGGCGCCCGGACCTTGCGTCCGCGCGATGCTGGTCGCCATGCTCACGATCGAGGCGAGATCCGTGAGGTTCGCGGGCACCACCAGCGTGGTCCCGCTTGCGCCAGCTTGCCGAATTGTTTCACGTACTCCTCGCCGATGCGCAGCTGCATCGCCTCGATGCCGCCGCGGTCGGAGAGCGCGATGCCTACTTGACGCAGACCCTCGGCGGTCGCGGTCGCGACCGCGAGAATCGCCTGTGCCTGGCCTTCCGCCTCGTTGATCTGCTGCTGCTTGTTCGCTTCGGATTGCTTGATCACCCGCTGCTTGTCGCCCTCGGCCGCATTGATCTTGGCGTCGCGCTCGCCCTCGGAGGTCAAGACCACCGCGCGCTTTTCGCGCTCGGCGCGCATCTGCTTCTCCATGGCGGACAGCACGTCCTTGGGCGGCGTGATGTTCTTGATCTCGTAGCGCAGCACCTTGACGCCCCATGCGACGGACGCCTTGTCCAACTCGCCGACGACGTTGGCGTTGATGACGCCGCGCGCCTCGAAGGTGCGGTCGAGCTCGATCTTGCCGATCTCGCTGCGCAAGCGTCGTCTGCGCGAGCTGGGAAATGGCGAAGCCGTAATTGGCGATGCCGTAGGAGGCCAGATGCGGGTCGAGCACCTGCATGTACAGCACCGCATCGACCCCGACCTGCACGTTGTCGCGCGTGATGCAAATCTGCTCGGGGATGTCGATCGCGATCTCCTTGAGGCTGTGCCGGTACGCGATCTTCTCGACGAACGGGATCAGGATGTGAAATCCCGCCTGCAAGGTGCGGCTGTACTTGCCCAGATACTCCACCACGTAGGCGCTCTGCTGCGGCACCACCGTCAGCGGTCTTCGCCACCATGACGACGACGATGAGCGCCACGACGATGGCGCCGAAACCCAAGGGAATCTCCAATTCGTCTCTCCTTTTACGAAAGCGTGGCCGTCGGCGTGGACCACGAGCGTCAGTCCTTCGACCCGGTCGATGCGCGCGCGCTCTCCGGCCGCAATGACGGAGCGGCCGCCGTTCACCGCGCTCCAGGAGCAGCCGCGAAACTCGAGGCGGCAGGTTTCGCCGGGCGGCAGCGCGGCGGGCAGGACCACGGTTTCGCCTTTGGGGCCCAACTTGATGTCGGGCAATTTGCGGCGAATGCGCTCGTAAACCCGACGCCGAAACGCGATCAACGACACGATGGCGAGGAGCGCGAACAGCGACCATTGGATCCAGTCCGCCGGCTGCACCCCGGCGAGATCCAAAAAGCCCACGACCAGCGCCGCCGCACCGACGAACACGAGATAGAACTGCGCGTTGACGAAGGTCAGCTCAGAGCCCAACAGCAGCGCGCCGACCGTAATCCAGGCCCACCACTGCATGATTTCGAGCTCCGCCTCCTGCGCCCGCGCCGCTCTAACGCTTCATCGCGTCGAAGAAATCGGTGTTGGTCTTGGTGTCCTTCATCTTGTCGAGCAGGAACTCGATCGCCGCCAGCTCGTCCATCGGATGCAGGAGCTTGCGCAGAATCCACATCTTGGACAGCTCCGCCGGATCGGTGATCAGCTCTTCCTTGCGCGTGCCCGAGCGGTTGATGTTGATCGAGGGGAAGGTGCGCTTCTCAGCGATGCGCCGGTCCAGGTGTATTTCCGAGTTGCCGGTACCCTTGAACTCCTCGAAGATCACATCGTCCATCTTCGAGCCGGTATCGACCAGCGCGGTCGCCAGAATGGTGAGGCTGCCGCCCTCCTCGATGTTGCGCGCGGCGCCGAAGAAGCGCTTCGGCCGCTGCAGCGCGTTCGCATCGACGCCGCCGGTGAGCACCTTGCCGGAGCTCGGCACGACGGTGTTGTAGGCGCGCGCAAGACGCGTGATCGAGTCGAGCAGAATGACGACGTCCTTCTTGTGCTCGACCAGCCGCTTGGCCTTCTCGATGACCATCTCGGCCACCTGCACGTGGCGGCTGGCGGGCTCGTCGAACGTCGAGGACACGACTTCGCCCTTCACCGTGCGCGCCATCTCGGTCACTTCTTCCGGCCGCTCGTCGATCAGCAGAACGATCAAATAGCACTCGGGATGGTTGGCCGTGATGGAGGTCGCGATGTTCTGCAGCAGCATCGTCTTGCCGGCTTTCGGCGGCGAGACGATCAGGCCGCGCTGACCCTTGCCGATGGGCGCCACCAAATCGATGGCGCGCGCGGTCAGATCCTCGGTCGAGCCGTTGCCGCGCTCGAGCTTGAGGCGCTCGGTCGGATGGAGCGGCGTCAGGTTCTCGAACAGCACCTTGCCGCGCGAGCTCTCGGGACTGTCGAAATTGATCTCGCCGACCTTCAAGAGCGCGAAATAGCGCTCGCCGTCCTTCGGCGGACGGATGAGGCCCGAGATCGAGTCGCCGGTGCGCAGATTGAAGCGGCGGATCTGGCTGGGCGAGACGTAAATGTCGTCGGGCCCGGCGAGATAGCTCGAATCCGAGGAGCGCAGGAAGCCGAAACCGTCCTGCAGGATCTCGAGCACGCCGTCGCCGTAGATGTCCTCGCCCTTGCGGGCGTGCGCCTTGAGCACGCCGAAGATGATGTCCTGCTTGCGCGAGCGGCCCATGTTCTCGAGACCCATGGTCTCGGCGAGCTTGACGAGGTCGCTGATGGGACGCTTCTTGAGCTCGGTGAGATTCATCGAGCTGCGGCTGCGCGCGAGGTCGGCTTGCGCAATGATCTCTAGATCATCGCCGCCTTCCGGCAGATCGCCGTAGTCCTCGTGCGGCGGGCGGCCGCCGTTGGTGTTGCCGTTGCGGTCGTTGCGCTGGCGATTGCTGCGATTCGAGCGCCCGCCTCCCTGTCCGCCGCCGCCCTGCTGGCCACCCTGGCCGCGCGACTGGTTACCTAGATAGCCCCTCACAGGTTGCTATCCAGAAAGGCCGCGAGCTGGGATTTGGTGACCGCTCCGACCTTCTGGGCCTCTACGGTGCCGTTTTTGAACAGGATCAGCGTGGGAATTCCGCGGATGTTGAACTTCGGCGGCGTTGCCGGATTGTCGTCGATATTGAGCTTGGCGATGCGGATCTTGTCTTTGTATTGATCGGCGATCTCATCGAGGATGGGCGCGATCATCTTGCACGGGCCGCACCATTCGGCCCAGAAATCGAGCAGTACCGGCTTTTCGTGCTTGAGCACGTCTTTATCGAAAGTCGCGTCGCTTGTGTGAACGATGCTTGGGTTACTCACTGAAGGGATGCCTCCTGTTGGAGATTCGTTGGGTCCTGGAGAAGAAGTGTTTTTTGGGGGGAGCGGAGCCCGATCCTCGCGCGAAGTGACGATGCGCGGCCGTTCGGGCACAATACAGCGGCTTTAGCGGTGTTGATTACCTTAAAAGGGTACCGATGATACGGTCGATGGGAGCGGATAGACCTGCTCCGGATTGGCGGTATTTTTAACCGGACCCTCACCATTTTGCAAGTTTCTGCTAAACAGAAAGGAAAAATGTCAGACGCCCATCTCAGTCAACTCACATTCGATTCGCTCGATATCCCCGAATCCCTGAAGCGGGGCATCGCAGAGCTCGGCTTCACGCGATGCACCCCGATCCAGGCGCAGACGCTGCCTCTGGCGCTTGCGGGCCAGGACGTGGCGGGACAGGCACAAACCGGCACGGGAAAGACCGCGGCGTTCCTCATCGCTCTGTTCAATCGCCTGCTGACTCATGCCCGCGTGCCGAATCGACCCGCCAACGCGCCGCGTGCCATCGTCGTCGCGCCGACCCGCGAGCTCGCGGTGCAAATCCATTCCGATGCGGAGGCCATCGGCAAGTATCTCGACCTGAAGCTCGCCATCGTGTTCGGCGGAGTCGACTACGAGAAGCAGCGTCGTACGCTCGAGGACGGTGTCGACGTGCTCATCGGCACGCCGGGCCGGATTATCGATTACTTCAAGCAACATGTGTTCGACCTGCGGGCAATTCAAGTGGCGGTGCTCGACGAGGCGGACCGGATGTTCGATCTGGGCTTCATCAAGGACATCCGCTTCATACTAAGGCGTCTCCCGCACCCGACGGAGCGCCTGAATATGATGTTTTCGGCGACATTGTCGTATCGCGTGCTCGAACTCGCCTACGAGCACATGAACAACCCCGAGCTGATCCGCATCGAGCCGGACAAGATGACGGTCGACCGCGTGCGCCAGGCGCTGTACTTCCCCTCGACGGAGGAGAAGATACCGCTCCTCATGGGGCTCCTGCGGCGCATTGACGCGCACCGCACCATGGTATTCGTCAACACCCGGCGCAGCGCCGAGGTGCTCGAGCGCACCTTGACGGCAAACGGCTTCGTGGCCCAAGCGCTGTCGGGCGATGTGCCGCAGACCAAGCGCTTGAAGATGATGCGCGATTTCCACAACGGCGACGTCGCCGTGCTCATCGCCACCGACGTCGCATCGCGCGGCTTGCACATTCCGGATGTGAGCCATGTGTTCAATTTCGACTTGCCGAACGATGCCGAGGACTACGTGCACCGCATCGGGCGTACGGCGCGCGCCGGCGCCGAGGGAGACGCCATCTCCTTCGGCTGCGACGAATATGCAGTCTCGCTCCCCGACATCGAGAGCTATATCGGACATCAGATCCCGCGCGCAGCGATCGACCAGGCGGATCTCGCCGCAGTCACCGCGCCGCCCCCGGCGCCGTGGCGCGAACGCGCCCCGCGCCCCGGTCAGGGACGCGGCGGACGCCCGGGAGGCGGCGCTCGACCCACAGGGGGTGGTGGGCGCTCGGGGGGCGGCAGCCATCGCCCCGCCGGCCGCTCCGGAGGCAGCGCACGGCGACCTCAGTCCGGTGGTCACGGCAGCTCGACGGCCCCTCATGCCAGCTCGAGTCATGGCGGATCGGCAGAATCCGGGGCTGCGGTCGCTCCGGCCACCCAGGACTCGTCCGGTGGCCCGGCGGCTGGCCGGCGGCGGCGGCGGCGCAACCGCGGCGGCAAGCCGGGAGGCGGAGCGCCCGCGCTCACATGAGCTCGCGCACCCCGTCGACTGCGGCGTAGCGTCCCGTATCCTGCGCGGGGCGTCCCGAGTCCGGGAGGCGCACCGCGCAGAGCCTGCCAATCCCGAAAGCGCGTGCCGCGTCGAGCACCGGCAAGCTGTCGTCCACGAACAACGTGCGCTCCGGCCGGAAAGGCTCGTGAGCATGAAAGCGCGGCCAGAACTCGGCGTGCTCCTTGGGGGTGCCGAAACGGTGGGTCGAATAGCACGCATCGAAATATGCGGTGAGGCCCACTTCCTCGTTTTTGATGGCTAGCGTCTCGGGATGCGCGTTGGTGAGCAGGATGCGGCGCTTGCCGCATCCCTCGAGCCAGGCCAAGAACTCGCGCGCGCCCGGCAAGTAGCGCACCTGCGGTCCGCGCGGCTCGCTTCAGAGCGGCGATGTCGAGACCGAGCTCGCGGCTCCAGTAGTCGATGCAATACCAATCCATGGTGCCGCGCCGGGCGTGGAATTTCGGGTCGAGGTAGGCGCGGACTTCATCGCCGCTCAGGCCGCGCGCCTTTGCGAAGTGTGTCGGGACGTGTTCTTGCCAGAACCAGTTGTCGAACCGGAGGTCGAGCAGGGTGCCGTCCATGTCGAGGAGCACCGTATCGATGCTCGACCAATCGAGCTCGGGAAATAGCGGCATTTGCGTATCATACCGATCAATGAGAGATTTTTTAGGACTCGGCGAAGCCCTGCTGCCCGTCGTTCTACGCGCCGCGGCGGCGATCATGACGGTCTACCAAGGCGCCTTCACCGTCGAGCGCAAGCTCGATGACTCGCCGCTGACGCAGGCCGATCTGGAATCTCAGCGCATCATCTTGGAGGCACTCGCCACACTCACACCCGGCGTACCCGTTCTCGCGGAAGAATCCGCACAGGCGCCGTGGAGCGAGCGGCGCAGCTGGCGCGAGCTGTGGGTGGTGGATCCGCTCGACGGCACGCGCGAGTTCGTCAAACGCAACGACGAGTTCGCGATCAACGTGGCGCTCATCGTCGAGCACGAGCCGGTGCTCGGACTCGTCGCAGTTCCCGCACAAGGGGTCGTCTATGTCGGCGCCACGGGCCGCGGCGCCTATCGCCGGCTTGCCGACGGCAGCCGCTCGATAATCCGGGTCACGCCGCCGGCCGCACCCTTGCGCGTTGTCGGCAGCCGCTCGCACACGAGCCCGCGGCTGGCGGCCTATCTCGCGTACTTGGCACCGCACGAATTCCTGGGTGTCGGCAGCGCCCTGAAGTTCTGTCTGTTGGCACAGGGCAGCGCCGACCTCTATCCTCGCTTTGGACCGACCTCCGAGTGGGACACCGCAGCCGGCCAGGCGGTGCTCGAAGCCGCAGGCGGGCATGTCACCCGCATGGATGGGCATCGCTTGCGCTACAACTGCCGCGAGAGCCTGGTCAACGGCGATTTCGTAGCCTTCGCCGATCCCACGGTGCTGCCGGGTTAGGCGCGGCCGGCTAGGCGTGGCCGACCGGCTCGCAGAGCTGCAACGTCGCATCGATTAGTGTCTGAATGTCGAACGCGACCTCGTCCTCGCTCATCGTGAGCCGGGCGACCCCCGCCGCGGCGATGAGGGCGGCGGGAACCTGATACTGCGCCTGCTTCTGTGGAGTCATCCACACGCTCACGCGTGGATCGCTGAAGGCCCGATTCAAGGCGTTCCAGCGCAGCTCTGCCGCCCGCGCTCGCGACATATCGCCGCGCCACTGCAGCCCCGCGAGCTTCGGTGAGGCAATCAAGGTGTGCACGTATTGCACCATGTCATCGGGCTCGACCTGGACGGTCATGTAGGGCCGCTGGTCGTCGGTCATTTGCGGTTTCATACCCCCTCTATGGGGCATGGGGCGCGGAAATCCAGGGTAAGCTTTCGCTCATGAACGCGGATTTGGCGTATTTTCTGGCCGCAGCCTGCACCCTGGCGGCGGTTTACGGCTTCTGGCACAGCTCCTTGGGTGCGCGAGAAGCCGCCAATCGCATCGCCCGCGAGGCCTGTTCCCGGGCCGTGGTGCAGCTGCTCGACGGCACCGTCGCCTTTGCCGGCTTTCGCCTCGGCCGCGACGCCGGCAGGCGGTTCACACTGCTGCGCACTTATACCTTCGACTACACCAGCGACGGTTTCGAGCGCTCGCAGGGCTTTATCGTGATGGCCGGCCCGAATCTCAAGGCGGTCGGACTTGCGGGCACCCCCTCATGAGCGACGCGACCGGGATCGACCTTCACACCCACTCGCACTGCTCGGACGGATCGCTCGCCCCGGAGGAGCTGGTAGAGCGCGCTGCAGCGGCCGGCGTGCGGATGCTCGCGCTCACCGATCACGACACGCTTGCCGGCCTTGCGCAAGCGAGCGCGGCAGCCGAGCGGGTGGGTATTCGCCTGGTACCCGGGGTCGAGATCTCCGCGACCTGGCGCCACCAGTCGATTCACGTGCTCGGGCTGTGGATCGACCCCGCCTCCGCCAGGCTCGGTGACGCGCTCGACGCGCAGGCGGCGCGCCGGCGCGCGCGGATGCGCAGCATGTGCGCCGCATTGAGCAAGTTGCGGCTGCCGGGCGATGAGCTGCTCGCGGCCGTCGAGGCCCATCCCGGCATTCCCACCCGTTCGCACTTGGCGGCCGCGTTGCTGCAACAGGGCCACGTGCGGCGTATGCAGGACGCCTTTCGCAAATACTTGGGCCGCGGCAGGCCCGCGCACGTCGCAGCCGATTGGCCCGCTCTCGAGGAGGTCGTCGGCTGGGTGCGCGCGGCGGGCGGCGTGGCGTGCCTCGCGCATCCCGCCCGCTATCTGCTGTCTGCGGGCGGGCGCAAGCGCCTGGCAGCCGATTTTGCGACGGCCGGCGGCGACGCGCTGGAGGTGGTATCCGGCGGCAACGGCGCGCAGAATGCCGCGGCCTGCGCGGCGCTCGCGCTCGCATTCGGGCTGCGCGGCTCGGTCGGCTCGGACTTTCACGGCCCGCAACTCGCTTGGAATCCTTTGGGGCGGTTGGCTAAGCTACCGCCCGGCATCGACCCGGTATGGCGCGACCGTGACTGACAATCGATAACGGCATTAAATCCGAAAAAAGTACACGTGAACGACGAAGACAGTAACGTCAATACCGACCTGTTCAAGAACATCGAGCGCCTGCGGCAACTTCGCATCGAGCACCGGGATCTCGACGACGTCATCTCACGGC
The DNA here is from genome assembly GCA_963755935.1 of uncultured Gammaproteobacteria bacterium. Classification (GTDB taxonomy): domain Bacteria; phylum Pseudomonadota; class Gammaproteobacteria; order Steroidobacterales; family Steroidobacteraceae; genus Bog-1198. The sequence goes on along the minus strand of CAVWME010000016.1, from coordinate 157,943 downwards.
TATCGCTCGATTTCAAAGTGGATGAGTTGCAGATGAAGCGTCTCAAGAAGCGCAAGCTCATGCTGAAGGACCAGATCGCACGGCTCGAGAGCCAGCTCATTCCGGACCTGAACGCATGACGGAAGCGTGGCTACACCTGCAGGCCTTCTTCGACATCCTGTTCACGCGGAACGTTTTGATCGAGGCCGGTGCGCTGGTCGCGTGCGTGGGCATCGGCTGGCTCGCCGCCATTTTGCTGCGCGGTCACGAGCGATTCCGTGCATTGCCGCCCCCCGGTGGCGCGCTCGGCATGGATCTTCTCGCATACATCGCCGTCATCGTCCTGCCCGCGCTGGTGGTGTTCGGACTCGTGTTGCTCGCCCGCGGCATCGTGCAAGCCGTGCATCTCGACGCCACGATTCTGGATGCCGTCCTGCGCCTGATCGGGGCCTACGTCGTCATACGCGTCGGTGTCTTGCTGTTCGCCCTCAGCCTCGGCAACAAGGTTTGGATGCGGAATCTGGAGAACCGGGTGACGCTGCTCATCTGGCTCGCGTTCGCCACCGATTATCTTGGCTGGCTCGATCCGATCGTTGCGGTGCTCGACGAGATCGGCATCACCTCGGGAAAGAGCCACATCACGGTCTGGTCGGTGTTGAAAGTGCTCTTCACCCTGACTCTGTTCGTCCTCGTGGCGATGTGGATCAGCCGCTGGCTCGACCGCCGCCTCAAGCGGCTGCGCACCCTGGCGCCCTCGACTCGCATCGGACTCTCCAAGTTCGCCAACGCGTTCCTGATCGCGCTCAGCATCCTCGTCGGGCTGAATACGGCCGGAGTCGATCTGACCACGCTGACCGTGCTTACCGGCGCCATCGGCGTCGGCTTGGGGTTCGGCCTGCAGTCCATCGCGTCGAATTTCGTGAGCGGCTTCGTGCTGCTCATGGATCGCTCGATCAAACCCGGCGACGTGATCAGCCTGTCGGGGCAGAGCGGCACGAGCACCGAGAACTTCGGCTGGGTACAAGAGCTGCGCGGCCGCTACGTCGTGGTCCGCGATCGCGACGGCATCGAGATGCTGGTGCCCAACCAGCAGCTCATCCAGAACGCCGTGATCAACTGGAGCTACACCGATCCGCGCATTCGCCTGAAGCTCCCGGTGCGCGTCAGTTACCAGGACGACCCGGAGCTCGCGCTCAAGATCCTGCTGGACGCCTGCGAGGGCCAGCGCCGCGTGCTCGGGATCCCGCTCCCGTATCGCGCCTCATGCAGTTCGGCGATCACGGCATCGAGCTCGAGCTGCGCTTCTGGATCTCCGACCCGCAGGAGGGCGTGAACAACGTGCGTTCGGAGGTCAACCGCACCATCTGGGCACTGTTCAAGAAGAACAACATCACCATCCCGGTCGCGCAGCGCGAGATCTACGTGCACAACCTGCCTCCGGATCTCGACTGACGGCAGCGCCGGCGTGCCCCTCGTCGTCTCCGAGCACATCGCGATCCCCGACGAGGAGCTCGAATGGAAATTCATCCGCTCCTCCGGACCCGGCGGCCAGAACGTCAACAAGGTCGCGAGCGCCGTACAGCTGCGCTTTCTGCTGCCGCAAAACACGAGTCTCCCCGCGACGGTCCGCTCGCGGCTGCAGCGGCTCGCGGGGCAGCGGCTGGTCGATGACGGCACCATCCTGCTCACCGCGAGGACCGAGCGCAGCCAGGAACAGAATCGGCGCGCGGCCCTGGAGCGGCTCGCGGACCTCGTGCGCGCGGCACTGATCGAGCCCAAGATCCGCAAGAAAACCCGCCCGACCCGCGCCTCGAAGGAGCGGCGTATCGACACGAAGAAGCGCCGCGCCGGCACCAAGCGCGAGCGCAGCGGTCGCGAGTGGGACTAGGACCGCCGCTACTGACCCAGGGTTACCTGCAGAATGTCATGCCGCAGCTGCTCCGAAAGCACGAGCTGCGCGTCCGCGGCGACCCCGAGGAGCGGTTCGCCGAACTTGATGGTGCCATCCTGCCCCGCTGCGATCACGTTGCGCTGGCGCAAGAGCTCGATGAAGTGGCGGAACAGCGTCTTGTCGAAAAACTCCGGTGAGTTCAGCCCATAGAGCACCGACATGCGCTGCGCAGTGAGATGACAGCGCTCCTCGAGCGCTTCTTGACTGATGCTGCCGGAGCCCGCCTGTAGCAGCAGCGCCACCACGAGGTAATAGCGCTCGATGGTCTGGATGGTGGCCTCGGCGAGGAGCGACAGTTGAAAGGCCTCGACCGAGGCGGGCGGCGGCCGATGCCATTCGCTCAGGTCCTCGTTGCCGTCGAGCAGATTCAAGCGCGCCATCGCCTCGAGCAGCCGATCGACGACGCCGCCGATCTCCTCCTCCGTCCAGCGCATCGCAAGCTCGGCCTTGATGTAGGGATAGACCCGCCAGACCATGCGCTGGAGGTCGACGGTGCGCATGCGCGCATTGCTCAGAAAGCAGCATGCGAGGAGCGAGGGAATCGCGAACAGATGCAGCACGTTGTTGCGGTAGTAGGTGGCGAGGATTGCGCGCTCGGCCGTCATGCGCATAATGTCGCCGAGGGGATGCGGTTGGCGCTCGAGCATGCCCATCGATTCGGCGTAGCGCATCATCTCGGCGCCGCTCTGCGCAGTCACCGTGACGAGCGGGGAGTAAGGCGCGTCGCGCAGTAGATCGCGGTACAGCTCCACCTGACGCACGAGATCGGCCTCGCCGAGCGCCTGGCGCGGCGTCGCGAGCAGCGCCATGGCGACGAGGTTGATGGGCGTCACCGCCGCGGCGGCGTTGATGCCGCTGGTGATGCGCGCTGCGAGCTCGCGGATCGCCTCGCCGATCCATCCCGGCGGCGAGCCGCCCTCCTCGCGGCCAACGACCCCCGGCGCATCGCGCCAGCCCGGGTTGTACTTCGCCAGCAGCTCGTCGAGCACGATGGGCTCGCCGAGGTTCACGTGCACCGTGCCGAACTTGCTGCGCAACACCGACAAGGAGCGGATCAAGCCGAGAACGCTCTCCTTCTCCTTCGGCGCGCCCGACAGCTCGCCGATGTAGGTTCGGCCCTCGACGATTCGCTCATAGCCGAAATAGACCGGCATGAACACGACCGGCCGGTTGGGCTCGCGCAGGTAGCTGCGCACGCGTCATCGACAGCATGCCGGTGCGCGGCGCGAGCATGCGCCCGGTGCGGCTGCGGCCGCCCTCGATGAAATACTCCAAGGGATGGCCGCGCGCCATCATGAAGCCCAAGTATTTGCTGAATACCGCGCTGTACAGCGCATCGCCCTTGAAGCTGCGGCGCAGAAAGAACGCGCCGCCCTTGCGCAGGAAGTGTCCCACCACCGGCAGGTTGAGATTGACGCCGGCGGCCACGTGCGGCACGGCGAAGCCCTTGCGGTAGATCACGTACGAGAGCAGCAGATAGTCCATGTGGCTGCGATGGCACGGCACATAGATGATCTCGGCGCCGTCGCCGATCTCGTGCAGATTCTCGACGTGCTCGAATTCCACGCCGTCGTAGAGCCGCGTCCACAGACGCGCCAGCACCGAGGCCATGATGGTGATGAAGGTCTGCGAGTAGTTCGCAGCGATCTCCATCGCGTCCTTGCGCGCGCGTGAGCAGCACCGCGCGCCGCCGCGCGCGGCGCAGCTGGCGCGCTGCGCGCGCCCGCGCAACCCGCGCGCCCGCGCGAGCCGCAGGCTCATCTCGGCGCGGACGGCGTGGCGCACGGCTTGCGTACGTCATGATGTGCGCGACCATGGTACGGCGGTGCGACAGGTCCGGTCCGATGGTCGATGCGCGCTGCGCGCGGAACCCGGCGCGCAACGCGCGCATCGCACGGCGCACGCCGCGCTGCCGGCGGCAAGTCCGCCAGCGCCTCGCGCAGCGCGATCGGCTCGCCGAAATACACCACGGTGTTGCGGCCGTTGAAGAGCACGTTGAGGAGCTTGCGGAAGCGTCCGAGCAGCACCCAATCCTCGGTGAACACCAGCCGCCACAGGCTCTGCTCCTTTTCAGGCGCCCTGCCCAGGTAGATCGCCACCGGAATGAGGTCGATGTCGAAGGACCGTTCCCGGCTCGCCAACTCGGCGAGTTGCACGAGCTGGCGCGGCGCATAGCGCCGACGGCGCGCGCCCAGAAATGCGCCCTGGCGCACGAGCGCGAAGCACTGCTCGGGTTTGGGGATGCCAAGCGCAGCGCAAGCGTTGTCGAGAACCGCGAAATCGGTGCGGCTCTCGTTCTCGAGCACGTAGCAGACCGGACGGCCGCGCGCCGCGATCGATGCGGCGATCTCGTCGGGCTTGATGGTCACCTTGACCCACAAGCCGAGAGTCTTGCGAACGGCAAAACGCCACGCCCGAGTCAGGCCACGGAACGGGCTCATGGGAGGGGGGTCTACCCGTCTTAGTTGGCGTGGGATCGAGCCGCCGGCGGCGCGGGTGTGGACGAGGAGCATTCGCTTGGATGAACAAAATACCCAGCCACAGAGTCGAACGCCTGAGCATCCCCATTTGCCACCTCGTTAACAGCCGGCCTGCAGGGGCATAAGTGTACAATCGTCAAGGACATACAGTCACTCGGAGTCGGCGCATGACTCGTTTCGCATTGCTGCTTGCGCTGGCGGCGGGCAACGTCCTCGCTGCCGATGCGGCAGTGGATATCGATACCGCGGCGAAGATCTACCAGGACGCGGCCGTGCGCGATCAAGTGCGCGCCTCGCTGGTCGCGATGCCGAAGCAGATCCGCGACATGTTCTCGCGCGATGTCTCGACGCGCCTCACGGACGAACAGCTTGCCGCGGTGGACGCGGCCGCTGCGCACGGATTTCGCATCGACGTGTTCGAGGCGCCCGCGCTGAGCGCGCTTGCCCAGAATCTCGACGCCGCGGGCATTGCGAAGATCGAAGCGTTTCTGCAGAGCGATCTCGGCAAGCGCATGGTGGCCGACGACGTCGCCTCCGCGACCATGGGCGAGGCCAACATCGACAAGGTGATGAGCGGCGAGACTGCGGTGCCGCTCACGGCGAAACGCGCCGCGCTCTTCGACAAGTTGGAGCACGCGACGCGATCCACCGAGTCGACCGTGGATATCTTCTTAGGGCATGGGCCAGGCCGTCGCTATCGGCACCGCCATCGGCTCGGGACTCGATCAGAACAGCGTCGCCGAGCGGGCGCAAAAATCCGGCGAAGCGAGCCGCGCCGGACTCGAGCACGACATGCGCGAGCCGATGCGGCGTTTTCTCGCCTACTCGTATCGTGATCTCTCGCGATTCCGACGTGAAGCATCTGATCGCGTTCCTCGAGTCGCCCGCGGGCTCACGCTATGTGACGGCCTACAACGCGGCGATGGGCGCCGGCTACGACGCCATGGGCAGGCGCACGGGCGAGCAGCTCGGCGAGAGCTTGCGCGAGCTCGCCCAGGCGAGTTTCGGTCCGAGCGAGCGGGCGCCGGATGCGCTGGTCGCGCCCGAGGCTACGCCGTCGGATGCTCCCGCAGCGCCGCCCATTCCAGCGCCTGCGTGCCGACGGCGCCGGCCGGGCCCGCAGCACCGCAGCGCTGACTCGCGACGTACCCCGAGGCGCTGCGGCGCGGGTGTCACGCTCGCGCCACGAGGCCGATGTCCTCCAGAAAGCCGCGTAACAGCACGCAGATCGCTTCGATCCGATCCTCGAGCCGATGGTCCGAGTTGAGCACGTGCAGCGAGGCGTGGTGCTCGCGCGCCCAGCGCATGCTGTTCTCGACCGGCACGATGTCGTCGTGCCAGCCATGCACGATGGCTGTGGGACAGGGTACATCCTGCGGCGTATAGGCCTCGTATCCCGGCATGTAGAAGGCCGGCGCCAGCAGGAACAGGCCGCGCGGGCCGACACGCGCCGCGGCCGCGGCCGACACGTGGCCGCCCAGGCTCGAGCCGACCAGCACCAGCGGTTTGGGCAGCCGACGCTCGCGGCGACCAGCTTCTCGACCCGCGCGCTCGGGTCATCCATGCCCCGATAGTCGACCGATTCGACGCTGAGGCCGAGCTCGCGCACCAGCGCCGCCATGGCGGTGATCTTGCGCCCCCAGGGACCGCTTTCCTTGCCGTGCGAGAACACCAAGACATGACATAAGGTCGCGCTCCGCGCCGTTAATGTTAAAGAATCAAGAGCGGGCGGCCGCTAAACCCTCCATGGCCTTGGAGGAAGAACCGTCGGGCGCGCTGCAGGAATTGCGCCGGGCCATCGACTGTCTCGAAAGCAGCCTCGATCTTCAGGACCTGCCGCACGCCGCGCTCGAGGCCCTCGCGGCGGGCGCCGTGCATTTCTCCCTGCCGGCGGGCGATGTCCTGTTCGAATCGGATTCCACGCCCGAGGGAGTATATCTGCTCGCGAGCGGCCGGCTCGGCGTAAGCGGGACGGCCGGCCCGGGCTTCAAGGCCGAGATCGAGCGCGGCGAGCTGGTGGGCGAGGCGGGCTGGCTGCTCGGCGAGCCGCACAGCGCCACGGTAAGCGCGCTGCGCGACTCGGAGCTCTTGCTCCTCCCCCACGCGGTGCTCGAGGAGGCCGCGGCGCGCTCGAGCGAGCTCGCGCTCGCCATGGCGCGACTCTGCGCCCGGCGCCTGCGGCGCAGCAACACCGCGTATCGCAATACGCGCCGCGCGCGGGTATTTGCTCTCGTGGCGAACAGCGAGGATATCGACACGATCGATTTTGCCGTGCGGCTTGCGGATGAGCTGCGACGGACCGGCCGCACCGAACTGGTCTGGGATGTGCGCGCCGAGACGCACACCGCCGCCTGGTTTGGGCGCCTCGAGGAGCAGAACGATTACATCGTCTATGCCGCGGGACCGGGCGAAGGCGGCTGGCTACGCCAAAGCTGCCGGCAAGCAGATTTGATCCTCACCCTGGCGCGCGCGGGGAGCGAGCCGCGGCCTTGGTCCGCGGGGGTGTGCGCCGCGGCCGCGCGCGGCACGCGCGTGGAGCTGTTCTTGCTGCACGACGGGCAGCTTCGTCGCCGGCGCCGCGAGCCGCTGGCTGAAGAGCCTGGCGGTCGCGCAGCATCACCACATTGCCGACGCTGCGGATCTCGGACGGGCCGCGCGCCTCATCACGCGGCGCGGCGTGGGCCTGGTGCTGTCCGGCGGCGGCGCGCGCGGGTTCGCGCATCTCGGCGTCGTGCAGGCGCTGCGCGAGGCCCGGGTGCCGATCGATTTCGTCGGCGGCGCGAGCATCGGCGCGATCATCGCCGCCGGCGTCGCCATGGGCTGGGGCGAGGAGGAACTGCGTCTACGCTACCGCCGCAGTTTCGTCGACAGCAATCCGGTGAACGACTACACGTTCCCGCTGGTCGCGCTCACGCGCGGCCGCAAAGTAGCGCGGCTCCTCGAACGCGAGTATGGCGATGTGCTCATCGAGGACTTGCGTACGCCGTTCTTCTGCCTGAGCGCCGATCTCAATGCGGCGCGCGCGGTCGAGCATCGCGAAGGCACGGTATGGAGGGCACTGCGCGCCGCAGTCGCCATCCCCGGCATGATCCCGCCCGTGTTTCGCGGCGATGACGTGCTGGTGGACGGCGCCGCCATCAACAATCTTCCCATCGACATCATGCACGCCCGCGCGCCGGGCCTCGTGATCGGTTGCGACGTGAGCGCGGACCATCGCATCGCCGCGGCGCCAGTCGCCGACGCGGCCTCCCCTCTGGAAGCTCTTCTCCCGCGGCGGCCGGCGCATCAACATCTTCCAAATCCTCATGCGCGCGGGCATGGTGAACAGCGTGTCGGGCGCAGCAGCACAACGAAGCCTTGCGGACGTTTTGCTCAAGCCGCCGCTGGCGGGCATCGACTTGCTCGAGTGGCGTGCCTTCGATCGCGCGATCGAGTCGGGCTACCAATACGCGTGCCGCGCGCTCGCGGAGCTTCCCGGCCTGCCGCGCCTCGCGCCGTCGCCCAAGGAGCCGGCACCGACCTCGCTGGCCACGGAGATCGAGCGGCGCATCGCCGCTAGGGCACTAGCTGGCTAGCCAGGGCGTCGACCCACTTGAGCTCCTCCGGGCAGAGCTCGGCGAGCTTCGCACGGTTGAGGCTCGCGGGCGTGACGCGGCTGCGGGTGGCGCTGTGGCAAATCCGATAGGTGTGAAATTCCCCGGGGCGCGCGGCGGCGAATCCCGACCAGGAATTGAAACTCGCCGCGGCGCTCATCCGCCGCGTTGAAGCGGCGATCGCACAGCACGAAATAGGACTGTTCGCGGCGACGGGCGCCGAAGGCGCCGTCCTCGTGCAGCTGCTCGAAGAATGCGCGAACGTGGGTCGCGACGTGCTGCGCAACTTCCGCCGAGGGCTCGGTCGTCCCGACCCAGCGGGTCCCGCGCTCGATGCAATTGATGATGAACAGCGCGAGGCGCCGCGCGGCGAGACTCTGCCAGTCCGCGGTACCCGCCGCGCCCGCTGCCAAGGTGCGCGGTTTGGTACCGATACGACTGACGGAGCGCACCGCCTGGAGCGTATTTACACCGCGCAGCAGCAGGCGCGCGCGGCGATCTTCCGGCACCAGGCATACGGGCCGGTAGCCGGGCCGCAGTACGGCATCGTCGGTGCGCGGCTCGCCCCATACCGGATGCGTCTCATCGCTTCGTGCGAGCATGACCGGCGACCGCGCCGCAAGGCGCGAACGATTCGAAGTGGCCGCGCAACTTGTCGTGCGCAAGGATGCGCGGGAAGAACATGAGCGCGTTCTCCGACTTGGCGTCCCACTCGCGCATACCCGCCAGCGCATCGTCGGCCGTGTGCCAGGCGTAGGGCGGATCGACGATGAGCATGGCACCGCGGTCCTTGCAGTAGCGCTCCGCCACCATCAGCACGGCGGGCCCGACGTCCTCGGTGCGCGCCAGCGGCGGTACGCACAGAAGATTGAAATAGTCGCAGCTCTCGAGGGCGAATAGGCCGGTGCGCTCGAGCTCCGAGCCGATCAAATCGTAGTCGGTCAACGGTGCGCCGTCGTCGCCGTCGGAGTTCGAGGACACATAAGCCGGATTGCCCACCGCATCGAGCGTGCGGTCCGGACGCAGCGACGGCACGGGGCCGAGGACTCGGATCAGCTCCGAGCGCAATAGCACGTCGCCGACATAGCGTTCATGTCCCGGCAGGACCGAGAGCTGCGGGAAGATCTCTTGGTCCTCGATATGGCTGCCGCCCTGAACGCGTACTCGCTGGACCGTGAGATTGAACCGCAGCTCATCGTGCAGAGGGATATTGTCGTAATCGACGCTCGTCCGCAGGAACTCGCGGGTGCCGGGACTCGCCGCTTGCAGGGTGAGGAACTCCTTGCCTGCGCGCAAGCTCAAGGTCGCGGCGCGGGCGCCGTTGACGACCCGCACGATGACCGCCTCGCTGCCGCCGTTGTCAAAGAAATGCTCGACGGCGTAGGACAACCGGCTCGGTTGCCACAAGCCTCCGAAGGTATGCTGGAACTCGACGAAGCTCGCGACGAGCACCGGCCGGTTGAGTGGACCGCGCAACGTGCGGCCGACGAACGCCGTACGCGCCGTATGCAAGCGCGCAATCGAGCGGTCGGCATCTCGTTCTTCTTGTAGCTCAACCCCTAGGGCCGGCGTGACCAAATGTCGTCCTTCGAACGTGCGGTCTCGAAGTTAACTGTAACACAACCCGGTGCGCGCGCCGGTGCGCGTGCACCGGCATCTCCACGCACGCTAAGCGGCGAACAGCCGCACGTCGCGTCGTTTGAGCAACGGCACGAGCAGCATCCCGGCCACGAAGCCGCCGATGTGTGCGCGAAACGCGACGCTCGCATCCCCCGCGAGAGCCAGGTCGCTTACCAGTTGCACCGTGAACCACAGCAGCAAGAGCAGCATCGCCGGCACACGCACGGTGGTGAGAAAGAACGGCAGCAGGACGAGCGTGAGCACACGCGCGCGAGGAAACAGCAGCAAGTACGCGCCCAGCACGCCGGAGATGGCGCCGCTTGCGCCAATGATGGGATACGCCGAGTGCGGCTCCCCGAGTGCCTGGGCGAACACGGCGACGATGCCGCAGGCCAGGTAGAAGAGCGCGTAGCGCGCGCGTCCCAGGGCGTCCTCGACATTATCGCCGTAGATCCAGAGAAACAAGAGGTTGCCGAGCAAGTGCATCCAGCTCGCGTGCAGGAACATCGAGGTAAACGGAGTGGCGTAGCGGGGCACCCACGACAGATCGGCGGGCAGCCGGGCGTCGGTCAAAAGAACCGCGGGTATGGCGCCGAGCGCGTCGACGACACGTTCCGCGGTGCCGGCATCGAGCGAGAATTGCCAGCAATAGGTGACCGCGCAAACCGCGATCAAGGCATAAGTGACGTAGGGTGCGGTGGCCGACGGCGTGTCGTCTTGAAGGGGGATCATCCCTTGGGAAGATCGGCCGGCTGCCGGGGTCCCGCGGCCTCCTGTTCGCGGCGCTGTTGCTCGAGCAGCGCCTGATCGGCGTCGATCCGCTTGCGCTCGATTTCCTCGAGCATCACCTTCAGCCACTCACTCATCATCGGCGCTCGCCGAGCCCGGGTTGACGATGGCGTCGAGCGCGGCGGCCGTATGTGCCTGATACACAGGGCGCGCCAACGCAAACACGCGCTTCGCCAGCACTTCGCCACCCGGCGTCTTCATGAGCTCGGTGTACAGCGGCACGAGCAGTGTCTGACGGCCGTTGGTCGCGAGGAACTCCTCGAGCCGCGCGTAACTCGGCTGGTAGGCGCTCTTGATCACCAGCAGGAACCAGCTCGAGGCAATCTCGGCGTTCGCACTGCGCGTGAAGCCGAACGCCTGATCGAGGTCGCTCAGCTGGTCCTTGCGCAGCGGCCCCGGCATGCCGTCGAGAAAATAAGTCCATTGCGGCGTGATCCAGGCGCGGGTGTCGAGCTTCTTTGCAGGGGTCTTGCCGGCGAGCCATGCGCTGCGCGTTGCGTCCACCGATTCATACAGATGGACGGCGAGCAACGGCGCGTCCTGCGGAAGCCCGGGCTCCTTGACCCAGTGCTCGACTTGGGATGCGCTGACGATGCCCGGATAGCGATCGAGGAGATTCTCCTTGAGATAAGCGAGAAACTCCTCGGTCGTGATGCTCTTGAACGCGAAGTGCTCGAAGTAGCCCTGCAGGAAGGCATCGAGATGCTCGCGGCCGAATTTGCCGTCGAGGAAAGTGAACAGCAAGCCGCCCTTCTCGTCCGCGGCGGAGCGCGGGACCGCCGGGTCGCGATCGCGCTGATCGGCGGCCAGCGCCTGATCCGGCCGGTCCATCTGCGCGAGATCCTCGCGCACGGAATGCTCCGCGAGCACGCGATCCGCCGTTACGCGCGCATCGCCGTATACCTCGCGAACCAGGCGATTCTGCATGTAGACCGCGAGCCCCGTGTCGATCCAGGCATCGCGCGGCGTAGCGCCGCCGACGAGGTCCCCGGCCCAGGCCTGCGCCACGGCGCGCGCCACGACGGACTCCTCGCTGCGGTCTCCCGTGACGATGGTCGATGAGATGAAGGGCGCCCGCGGATTGCCTACCTCGGTGAGCGCGAACTGGGGCGGCAACACCACGAGGTCGCAGCGCTCGAACCGATAAGGTCCGAAGAGCGTCTCGGCGGCCCGCAGCAGGCTTTCGGTATCGGCGAATTCCTTGGCCGCGTCCGCGAGCAAGGGTTTCTCCGCATAGACCCCGGTGCGCGGGCCCGTCGCCCTGAAGCGCAAGTCGCCGACCGCAAGCGCGATCCGGCTGGGGGGCATGGCGTCGCGATTGACGAAGGCGTAGTTGCCGTTGTGCTTCACTTCGGGGTCGTTGCGCGCGCTCATTACCGCCAGCAAGTTGTCATCGGTGCGGATGACCGCCGCGTACGTGAGGCGCACCAGCGCGCTGTCCTGCAGCGGAATCCAGCCGCGCGCGCCGATCGGCGCGGAGAGCGTGTACATGAGGGGATGGTGCTTGCCGGCGGTATGTGCGTCGTCCAGCCAGTGGAGCGATGCGGAGTCCGGCGAGGTCACGTACTCGATCTTGATGATCTGGGTCGAGCGCTTGTGCGGCGGCAGCTCGATGACCAGCGGACTGCCGAGAATCGGGTCCGCCTTGTCGAGATGGAACGGCCGGCTCACCCACGTGGTCTCGCTCTTCGCCAGCGCGCCGATCACGCTCGTCGGTTTCTCGCTCACGTCGCGGATGTCGAGGCCGTGCGTGTCGAGCACCAGCTCGGTGGCGTTCGGGTCGAGCCGCTTGACCTCGAGTGCCGCCTCGCCGAACAGCACCTTGTTGTGAAAATCGACCCGCAGGTCGAGCTCGATATGAGTGACGCGGAACTGCTCGATGTTCGCAAAGGAATGGTAATCGAGCCCGCTCTGCAGCGGCGCAAGGTCGGGACGCGCGGCGGTGAGCGTGCGCGGCATCTCGGGCGCGCTGACGGTGTCGGGTGGCGCCGCCAAAGCGATCCCCGCGACGATCCCGCTCGAGAGGGCGAGCACCATGCCCGCGGTCGTCCTGCGCCGGGAGTGGCTCATGCGTTAGCGCGTGCCCGCCGGTTCCGCAGGCGCGCCCGTCGCCGCGGGCGCGGCAGCCGGCGAGCCAGGGGACGCCGCGGGCGGCGCCTGGCTCTTGCCGTTGACCAGGTCGTTGAATGTCTTCTCATCCACCAGAAGACCCGTCTTACCGTCCCAGTTGGAGCCTTCGGGCAGCGTGTTCTCCACGAGCTGCGAGCTGTCGAGCACGGTATCGATGCCGGGCTGATTGCCCGTTACCGGCACGGGAATGGCGCGCGGCGAGTGCGCCAGGTCACCCACGCGCTGCCAGTCGACGTCGTTGTCCGCCCCCTCGATGCGCTGTCCGATCTTCTGCCGCTGCTTCGGATTCATGAGGGTGGCGAGCAGGCGCTTGCGGTTCTTGTCCCAGTTGCGCGAGTCGTCCTCCATCACCGCGTAGGCCTGCATGTAAAGGGTGCCGTCGCGCCAACCGAACGCATAGGGTTGGTTGACCACCGTGACCTTGGTGCCGATCGGGATCAGATCGAAGAACACCGCGATGTCCTCGGGATACAAGCGCATGCATCCGTGGCTCGAGCGCATGCCCACACCGTAAGGCTTGTTGGTGCCGTGAATGAGGTAGCTCGGCCAGCTCAGACGAAAGGCGTACTCGCCGAGTGGATTGTCGGGGCCCGCTTTCACCACGGCCGGCAGCATGTCGCCATCCTCGGCATGCTCCTTGCGCACCGACTCCGGCACCACCCATACCGGATCCTTCTCACGCGCGACGATCCGCGCGGTGCCTTCCGGAGTCTTCCAGCCGACACGGCCGATGCCGATGGGGTGCGTGTAAACGATCTGCGGCTCGCCCTTCTTGTGCGGCGGATAATAGAAGATGCGCATTGCGGCGACGTTGACGACGACACCTTCGTGGGGCGCAGCGGGCAGCACGAACTGTGTCGGCACGACGACCTCGCGGCCGACGCCGGGCAGCCAGGCGTCGACACCCGGATTGGCAAGCAGCATCTCCTCGTAGCCCACATCGAACCGCCGGGCGATATCCGGCAGCGTGTCGTCCTTGCCAACCGTGACCTTCTGCACGTAGCCCACCAGATCGCCCTCCTCGGGCGTCAATTCAAATCGGTGCGTGGCGGTCGGCTTGGGAAGCACCGGAGTCGGGGGCGCGACCGGCGCGGCCGGCGGCGGCGGCGGTGGTGGCGAGGGATGAAACAGCGAGCAGCCGGCCGCGCAGAGGCTTAAGGCAATGAGCCAGCCCGCGCGCGGGCGTGAGAGATGGACTTCGAGCATCATGGCGCCCTATCTACAGCAAACTTCCGCGCTGATCTACAGCAATGTCGGTTGGTCGGACAATTCATTGCGGGCGGTGGCCTGATTGGGGATCGTGGCGGGAAAATGACGCGCGAGCAAACCGCCCACCGCATCGATGCCGGCGATCGAGCCGGCCTTGATGCGCCCGGCGCGAAAGTGTTGTTCCATCATCCGGCAGACCCCCTCCCACTCGGCGGAGGAGACGCGCGCGGAGAGGCCCCGATCGGCGACGATTTCCACGCCGTGATCGGCGACCAGGACGTAGATCAACACGCCGTTGTTGTGCTCGGTATCCCACACCCGCAGATCCGAGAACACCTCGAGCGCGCGAACGCGCGGGCCGATTTCGCCGATGACGCGCCGGGGCGGAAGCGCGGTCTCGACCGCGAAGCGGATCTCGCCGGCATGCGCGCGCTCGGCGCGCACGATGGCGTCGCGAATGGCATCGAGCGTGGTCCGCGGAAACAGCACGCGGGTGCGCCAGTGCAAGGCAGCCGCGTGACGCAACAGGCGCTGCACACGCATCACCAGCTCCCCGAGGCGCCGCCGCCGCCGAAGCGCCCACCGCCGCCGCCGATCCGCCTCCCCCGCCCCCACCGCCGCCGAAGCCACGGCCGAATCCGCCGCCGAGCCCCCCGCCCCATCCGCCCGCGCCGCCGCCGAATCCTGTCGACCAGCCCCGGTTCGCTCCCAAAAGCAGCGCAAACAGGAATGCGAGCAAGCCGGCGCCGGCGCCGAGTGCGATAGCGTGGGTGAGGAGCCAGGCAATCGCACCGGCGACACCCCCGGTAGCGAGCGAGCCTCCGAGGCGCCCGAATATTGCGCGCAGGAAACCGCTCGCGACCACCACGAAGATAAGCGCCAGCGGCAACACATTGTGCAGGCCGGCATGGCGCTCCCAGCGACGATCGGGCTCGGGCAGCGGCTCGCCGTTGACGACGGCGATCATTTGCTTGACCCCGGCCTCGATGCCTCCGTCGTAGTCTCCCAGCTTGAAGTGCGGGGCAATCGTCTCATCGATGATCCGGTTCGCGGTCGCATCGGGCAGCGCGCCCTCGAGTCCGTAGCCGACTTCGATGCGCACGCGGCGGTCATCCTTCGCGACCAGGAGGATCGCACCGTCGTCCACGCCCTTGCGGCCGAGCTTCCATTGATCTGCCACCCGGATGCCGTATTGCTCGATCTCCTCGGGATGCGTCGTGGGCACGATGAGCACCACGATCTGGCTGCCCTTGTGCGCCTCGAGGGCGGCGAGCTCGCTCTCGATGCGATTTACGGTGTCCCCCGACAGGATGCCGGTGAGATCGATGACGCGCGCACTGAGTGGCGGCACGGGGACGAGGGCCTGCGCGAACGCGAGACCTGCCGCAAGGCATAGGAGCATCGCGACCGCAGCGCCGAAACGCTGCTTTGCGGGCCGTGTCCGCTGCCGGTTGAGGCGTGCGAGGCTCAGATGAGGCGCCTTAATGCGGCGGCGCCGTGCTTGCCGGTGGCGGCCCGGGCGGCGGTGACGGCGGAATTGACGCTGGCGGCGCCGAAAAATCAACGGCGGGCGGCTTGGAAATCGCCGCCTCGTTCTCCACCGTGAAGTTCGGCTTGGTCTTATAGCCGAACATGGCGGCGGTGAGATTGTTGGGAAACTGTCTGACCGACAAGTTGTAATCCTGCACCGCTTGAATGTAGCGATTGCGCGCGACGGTGATGCGGTTCTCCGTACCCTCGAGCTGCGCTTGCAGATCGCGAAAATTCTGATCGGACTTGAGCTGGGGATAGTTCTCGGTCACGGCCAGCAAGCGCGACAAGGCGCCGGAAAGCTGGCCCTGCGCCGCCTGAAACTTCGCGAGCGCTTGCGGATCGTTGATCATATCAGCGCTAACCTGGATCGATCCCGCCTTGGCGCGCGCCTCGGTCACGCCCAGCAGAACGGTTTGTTCCTGGGCCGCGTAACCCTTGACGGTGTTGACCAGATTGGGGATGAGATCCGCTCGCCGCTGATACTGGTTGAGCACTTCCGACCAGGCGGATTTAACCTGCTCGTCCTTGGTCTGCAGCGCATTGTAGCCACAGCCGGACAAGCATAGGGCGACCAAGGTCCCGAGGCCGAGGGCACTCCAGCGAAAGGCAGTTCCACGCATCTACAGTCCCCTTCACCCCTCGGGGTGGGGGCGTAAGGAACAGTCTACCACCGGACAAAAAAAGCCCCGAGTGTTAGCTCGGGGCGGAAAATGCGGACTTCAATGAAGGGAAGTAAAGCCCGCTAGGGGATTAGTGCAGTTGATGCCACTGCAGCACTTGGATATCCATCTCCTCCAAGTCGAAACTGCGCGCGAGCATGCGGGCGATGTCCCGGCTGCCCTGCACGGTGCCTTGAGTTCCGAGCAATTCGACCACGCCGCGATACTCGCTGTACTCGATGGCGCCGTCCGACTGCGCGATGAAGTGGGTGTAGTATTTAGCGCTCATGGGTAAAGAGCTTAGAAAAGAGACCCACCATAATCTGTGAGCAACTGCTCAGTCGCTCGATCGGGTGCAAGACCTCGTTCACGACTTTGCAAACGAACGCTATTGCACTGTGTCAAGATATCGCCCCCCCACGCCCGCAGGTTCCCAATACATCACGCCCGAGGGCGCAAAACGCCTGCGCGATGAGCTGCAGGCGCTCTGGCACGACGAGCGGCCGCGAGTTACGGCAGCGGTCGCCGCTGCCGCGGCGCAAGGCGACCGGTCGGAGAATGCCGAGTACACCTACGGCAAAAAGCGACTGCACGAGATCGATCGGCGCGTGCGTTTCTTGCGCAAGCGTCTCGAGGGCATGGTGATCGTCGACATCGAGGCCGAGCGCGGACGCCGCGACCGTGACCGCGTCTACTTCGGCGCCTGGGTGCAGCTCGAGCTCGAGGACGGAGGCTCACGCTGGTATCGCGTGGTGGGTCCGGACGAGTTCGACATGGCGAGCGACTATGTAAGCATGGACTCCCCGCTCGGTAAGAGTCTGCTCGGCAAGCGCCTCGACGACGAGATCACCGTGACGCTACCGGCGGGCGCACAGACCTTCACGGTGGTGGCGATCAGCTATGCGGCCGCAGCGGCGGGACCCCTTGCCGGCGACCGGAGCGCCCCCAGCTAGACGACGCGAATGTTCTTGAACTGCCAGGGGTCCGCTGCGTCCACATCCTCCACGAAGAGCTCGCCGCGGCCCTCGAGCGGCGTCCAGTCCGTGTACCGGCCGACGACCGAGCCCAAGTACGGCATGCAGATGCCGAGCGGACGCTCGAAGTCCATTTCATCCGGCTCGACAAGACCGCGCGTCGGGTTCTCCATGGCCCAGACCATGCCCGCGAGCACCGCCACGGTCACTTGCAGGCTGGTGGCGCTGTTGTACGGGGCGAGCGCGCGCGCTTCCTCGATCGACAGCTGCGAGCCATACCAGTAGGCATTCTTCTGGTGGCCCGCGAGCAGCACGCCGAGCTCATCGATCCCCTCGATCACGTCGTCGAGCATGATCCGCTTGTGCTCCTGCAGGTGCCAGTTGCGCCCGGCAAATTCGTGCAGTGACAGCACGGCGTTGTCGCTCGGGTGGTAGGCGTAATGCGTGGTCGGGCGGTACGCCACGCGATCGCCGTCGCGCACGGTGAAGAAGTCCGCCAGCGAAATCGCCTCGGAGTGCGTGATCAGGAATCCGTGGAACGGGCCGGCCTTCGGCGTCCAGGTGCGCACCCGAGTGCTCGCCCCCGGGCGATTGAGATAGATCGCGCACCCCGATCCCTGCTCGTGCTTCCCGCCGTCCGCCGGAAAGTGTCGCTCGTGCGTGCCCCAGCCGAGCTCTGCCGGCTGCGCACCCTCGCTGACGAAGCCATCGACGGACCAGGTGTTGACGAACTCATTGGGCTTCTTCGGCGCCTTGCTCACCTGGGTGTCGCGCTCGGCGATGTGGATCACCTTGATGCCGAGGCGCTGCGCGAGCCGCCCCCACTGCTCACGGTTCTGCGGCTTGGCCGTTTCCACTCCCGTGTCCTTGGCGATGTTGAGCAGCGCCTGCTTGACGAAATGCGAGACGAGCCCCGGGTTGGCGCCGTGCGTGAGCACGGCGGTCGGATGGCTCTGCCCGTCGCGCAGCGCGAGCGCGTCGAGGCGCATACTGTAGTTGCTGCGCTTCTCGACCGAAGCGTTCGCATCAAAATAGCCGCCCGCCCAGGGCTCGATGCAGGTATCGAGATAGAGCGCGCCCCGCTCACGCGCGAGGCGCACGAGCGCGATGCTGGAGACGTCCACCGACAGGTTCAGCAAAAAGTCCCCGGCGCCGAGCAGCGGCTCGAGGCGCGCGCGATAGTTCTCGCGCGTCAAGGCACTGTTCACGAATTTCACGCCGTACTTTGCGGCCTCGGCCTTACCCGCCTCGTCGGCCGTTACGATGGTGATGCGCTCCGCCGAAGTGCCGATGTGACGCAAGATGAGTGGCAAGACTCCCTGTCCGATGCTGCCGAAACCGACCATGACGATCTTGCCCGCAAATTTCACATGCACTTCGTGACTCATGATGTATTCCGTCGACCCCCGTGTTGGTTAGTAGCCCGCGCGCCGGGTCTTCTGCCGGCAGCCTACAGGGTGGCTGGCGAAATGCTCAAGTCTCGGGCGCGACCGGTGTCACCGGCGTCGATTGCGTTGCAGACGTCGGCAGGGTTGCAGGGCTCGCGGCTTCGCGCCAGTGCGGCGGGTAGGTGCGGTCGTAGCCCGGTAGAGCCTCGATCCGGCCAATCCAGCGCGCGAGCGCCGGATAATTTCGCTCCATCGGTAGAAAGCGCGCACCGAGCTCGGCCGCCGCGCTGCGATCGAGGGCGCGGCGCAGCATCTGTATCCATGGAAATATCACCATGTCGGCCGCCGAGTACTGGGCTCCCACGATCCATTGTTCCTTGCTCAGGCGTCCCTCGATGGTGCGCGCCTCGCGCCCGACCACATGCATCGCGTCGGTCAGCTCCTCGAACGCATCCGCGACACCGCCTTCGAAGATCGCGTTCACGATGCGCGACAGCGCGGGCTCCGCATAGGTCTGAAACTCACAAATGACGCGCATGATCACGCCGGCCTCCTCGGGCGTCAGGCCGAAGATCGGTATGGCGGGATATTTCACGTCGAGGTAATAGAGCACCGCGACCGACTCGAAGACCACGTAGTCGCCGTCCTTGAGCACCGGCAACCGTCCGCGGGGATTCATCTTGAGCATGGGCGGCGACTGGTGTTCCTGCTTGTCGAAGTGCAGCAGATGCGACTCATAGGGCAGGCCCTTGTGCTCGAGGGCGAGCAAGATGCGCCAGGAATACGGACTGCCGCTGCCCCAATAGAAAGTAATGGCCATCCAGGGATTGTAGCGGATGCACACGCTCTGGCATCGCGCTAGAGTCCTCGCGTGGACTTCACCACCCTCATCGACGTCGAGTCGCTGCGCGCGCTGGTGGCGACGCCCGGGGTCGCGGTGCTCGATGCCCGCTTCGACCTCGCCGCCCCGGATGCCGGCCGGCAGGCGTACCTGCGCGGCCACATTCCCGGTGCGCGTTATGTCGACCTCAACCGCGACCTGTCTGCGCCCGTCGCGACCGTGAGCGGCCGCCATCCACTGCCCGACCCGCAGGCGCTCGCCGCGCGGTTCCGCAGCTTGGGGTTAGCCCCGGACACCCAGGTGGTCGTCTACGACGACTCGAACGGCTCCTTTGCGGCGCGCGCGTGGTGGCTCCTGCGCTGGCTGGGGGCTCGCAAGGTCGCGGTGCTCGACGGCGGCATGAGCGCCTGGCTGCGCGCGGGTGGCGCCACGGAATCCGGCGAGCCCTCGCGCGGGGCGGTTGGGCAGGCCGTGGCTGCCGCCCCCGGCGCCGGTAGCAGCACTGTGGCGGTGGATCGCCGCGCCGCTCTCGATACAGAGGAGCTGATCGCGGCGCTCGAGAATCCGGGCACCCTGCTCATCGATGCACGCGCGCCGGAGCGTTACACGGGCGCGGTCGAGCCGATAGACCCGGTCGCGGGCCATATTCCGGGAGCGGTGAACCATCCGTTCAGCACCAATCTGCGCAGCGATGGGCGCTTTCTACCGCCCGAGGAGCTCGAGCGGCGCTGGCGGGATCGTCTTGGCGGCGCATCGCCCGCCGACGTGATCGTGATGTGCGGCTCCGGCGTGACTGCTTGTCACAATCTGCTCGCGCTCGAGCGCGCCGGAATGCCGGGCGCCCGGCTCTACGCCGGCTCGTGGAGCGAGTGGATCCGCGACCCGCGCCGGCCGGTCGCGCGCGGCTGATCGTCCGACAGCCGCGCGAGTGATCGGCGTCATTTACATGCAGCCTCAATTTGTTATCGTGCGCGCACATGAATAGACCCGCAAAGCTCCTGCCGGCCAACCACGCCTGGAAGTTCGAAGAATCGCTCGACCTCTATCAGGTCGAGGCCTGGGGCAAGGGCTACTTCTCCATCAACGCCAACGGCCATGTGGTCATCCGTCCGAGCATGGATGCCGAGCGCGAAATCGATCTCTATGAAGTCGTGCAGGGCCTCAAGGCGCGTGATCTGCACACGCCCGTGGTCATTCGCTTCTCCGACATCCTCGCGCATCGGCTGCGGCATCTGGCGGACGCCTTCGGCACCGCCATCGCCGAGAACGAATACCGCAATCGCTACGCGGCCGTGTTCCCGATCAAAGTCAATCAGCAACGCCTGGTCGTCGAGGAGGTTTATCGCTACGGCAAGGAGTTCGGCTTCGGCCTCGAGGTGGGCTCGAAACCCGAGCTGCTCGCGGTCATGTCGCTCACCGAGGATGCGCCGGACCGCCTGGTCGTGTGCAACGGCTTCAAGGATGACAGCTACCTAGAGGCGGTCATCATTGCCGCCAAGCTAGGTCGCACCATCATTCCGGTGGTCGAGAATTTCGTGGAAATTCACGCGATCCTGAAGCACGCGGAGCGTTACGGCGTGCGGCCGCGCATCGGCGTGCGCGTCAAGCTTGCGAGCGACGGCGCCGGGCGCTGGCGCGATTCGGCGGGCGAGAAGTCGAAATTCGGCCTGTTCGTGAGCGAGATTCTCGACCTGCATGCGCTCTTGAAGGAGCGCAACATGCTCGACTGCCTGCAGCTTGTGCACTGCCACCCCGGCAGCCAGCTGCAGGACATCCGCCGTGTCAAGGACGCGATCAACGAGCTCGCCCATGTATACGCGGAGCTCAAGCTCATGGGCGCGGGCCTGCAATACATCGACATCGGCGGCGGTCTCGGAGTCGACTACGACGGCAGCGGCACCAACTACGAATCCTCGATGAACTACACGCTGAACGAGTACGCGAGCGACGTCGTGTATCGCATCAAGAGCGTCTGCGATGCCCGCGACGTGCCGCACCCGATGATCATCAGCGAGTCCGGACGCGCCATCGCCGCGCAGCATAGTCTCCTGGTGTTCGACGTGCTGGGCGCCTCGAAGCTCGACCAGTTCAAGGTTTCCGGTCGCCCCGAAGAGGACTATCAGGGCCGGCAGGAGCTGCCGCAACCGGTGCGCGATTTATTCGACAGCTACCGCTCGGTGAACGAGCGGCGCCTCGTGGAGTGTTACCACGACGCGATGCAGGCCCGCGAGCAGGCGCTGCAAATGTTCAACTGGGGCTACATGAGCCTCGAGTTTCGTGGGCTGGCGGAGCGGCTGTACTGGGCGACGTGCACCAAGATCCGCGATCACTGCCGCAAGCTGAATCGCGTGCCGGAAGAGCTCGAAGGTCTCGAGGACCTCTTGAGCGACATCTATTTCTGCAACTTCTCGGTGTTCCAATCCCTGCCGGACAGCTGGGCGATCGGGCAACTGTTCCCCATCATGCCCATTCAGCGTCTCGGCGAGCGCCCCACCCGTAACGCCGTCCTGGCGGACATCACCTGCGATTCGGACGGCAAGATCGATCGGTTCGTGCACCCGCGCGTAACCAAGCGCACTCTTGAGGTGCACGAGCTCGTGCCCGGCGAATCCTATTATCTGGCCGCATTCCTCGTCGGGGCCTACCAGGAGACCCTCGGGGATCTGCACAACCTGTTCGGCGATACCCACGTCGTGCACATCCGCCTGCGCGAAGGCGGGGGCTGGTGGATTGAGGAGGTCGTAAAGGGAGATACGGCCAACAAGGTGCTGGAATATATGGAATATGACACCGATGAGCTCTATCCCCGCATCAGCCGGGATTGCGAACGGGCCATCCAGGAAGGGCGTATGTCCATCACCGAGGCCCAAGGGGTGAAGCGCTTTTACGAGAACGAGCTGAACGGCTACGCCTACCTCGAGGTCGAGAGCGAACCGGACAAATCCTGAAGATTGCGCCCGCGCCGCAGCCGCGGCGGCCGGCAAACCCTGGATTTTCCGGTTTGCCAACAGTTTTTCCCTGGCGTAGCATCGGTTTGTAGGTCGTCCCTGGCTTCAATACGGTTCAAGTGCGCGACCGAAGGTACAGGCTACGTCACGAAGGATATGGAGGCGTGGCTTGCATAAGTGAAACCGCGCGCGAGCGGAATCAAGCCGTGTTTTGCGCGCCTGTTAGAGAGACTAGTTGAATGACGACGATCTACGTTGGCAACCTGCCATTCACCGCGACGGAAGACGAAGTGCGCAGCCTCTTCGAGCGCTACGGCAAAGTCGATTCCGTCAAGCTGATCAACGACCGCGAAACAGGCCGCCCGCGCGGCTTTGCCTTCGTGGACATGGCGGCAGGCGAGGCTCAGAACGCGATTCAGCAGACGAACGGCTTCCAGATGGGGGGCCGTCCGCTGCGAGTCAACGAAGCCCAGGAACGCGCGCCACGCTCCAAACCGCCAGGCGGCGGCGGTGGCGGCGGCGGCGGCGGACCGCGCCGCTGGTGAACGGCTGCGGCTGATCTTAAGATCGGCCGGCCGCTTCGATGCGCGTGTTTGCTCGGGCCTTCGCTGCGGGTCCCGATAGCTGAGCGCGCGCGCTCACCACATCTCCTTGAGCTGCGCACCCACATCGACTGTGGCCGCGCCACCGGATACCGTCGCATCGCTCGGGCTCAAGGTGTCGGCGGCGCGCGAGCCGCGGAAGCTCACGCGCTCGAAGCAATCCATCACCTTGTCTGTCATGAAGCGGCTCTTCGCCCCGTACACGTGGGCATCGCCGTCCTTTGCCTGCTGGGTCACCGCGTACTTCAGCGGCGCGCACACATGCAGCTCGTTGCGAGCCCGGGTCATGGCGACATATAGCAGACGCCGCTCCTCCTCGATGAGCTCCGGCTTGCCGTTGGAGAACTCCGAGGGAAAGTTACCGTCCGCGACGTTGAGCACGTAGACGAAATCCCACTCCTGCCCCTTCGCCGAATGGATGGTCGAGAGGATCACGTAGTCCTCATCCTTGGAGGCAACTCCCGATTGGTCGCTCGTCACCGCCGGCGGATCGAGCGTCAAGTCGGTGAGGAAGCGCTCGCGCGTCGCGTGCTGCTTGGAGAGGTGCTCGAGCTGCTCGAGATCGCCCATGCGGCTGAACGCCGCATCGTAGAGGCGCTCGAGCTGCGGCTTGTACCAATCACGCACGAGCCCAACTTGCCCGGGCCACGGCGTTGCAGGATCCGCGAGCTTTTCCATGAGCACGCAGAATCTCTTCCAATCCATTTTCGTGAGTTGCGGAGCATCGAAGTCAGCGAGGCTCTTGACGGCGAAGCCCTGCGCCTCGAGATGCTCGAGCACCTGCTTGGCATGGGCGGGACCGATGCCGGGCACGAGCTTCAGCACCCGGAATCCTGCGACGCTGTTGCGTGGATTGTCGGCCCAGCGCAGCACCGACATGACGTCTTTGACGTGTGCGGCCTCGAGGAACTTGAGACCGCCGTACTTCACGAACGGCACGTTGCGCCGCGCGAGCTCGACCTCGAGCACGTCGCTGTGATGGGAGCTGCGGAACAGCACCGCATGCCGGCGCAGCGCGCCGCCGACCTCGCGCGTTGCGAGGATCTTGTTGACGATGTACTCCGCTTGCGAGGCAGCATCCTCGAGCGAAACATAGACAGGCTTCTGCTGTGCTTGACGCATCCCGAGCAAGGTCTTGCGATGTTGGCGCGCGCCATCGGCCATGAGCGCATTCGCCACGTCGAGAATCGGCTGCGTGGAGCGGTAGTTCTGCGACAGCACTACCGTGTCGGCCTTCGGCTTGAAGCGTTCGGCGAAACCCAAGATGTTCTCGACCGCCGCGGCACGGAACGAATAGATCGCCTGCGCATCGTCGCCCACCACGGTCACGCCCGCCCCGTCGGGCTTAAGCGCCTGGATGATCTCGCTCTGCAGCGAGCTCGTATCCTGGTATTCATCGACGAGCACGTGCTCGAAATTTGCGGCGAGGCTCTGCGCAAGCGCCGGGTTCTTCATCATGCCGTGCCAGTAGAGCAGGAGGTCATCGAAATCGAGGACGTTGTTCTTCTGCTTGCGCGCCACGTATTCACGGTAGATCTTGGTGAGGTCCTGCTCCCACTCGCGCACCCAGGGAAACTGTTCCTCGAGGGTCTGCTTGAGGGAGAGGCGCGTGTTCACGCGATAGCTGTAGATCGCAAGGCACGCATCTTTGCGCGGGAAGCGCTTTTCCTTGCTCGAAAACCCCAGCTCGTGACGGATCACGTCCATCAGGTCGGCTGCATCCGCGCGGTCGAGCACCGTGAAGTTCGGATTCAAACCGACGTGTTTGGCAAACGAGCGCAAGATGCGGTTGCCCATCGAATGAAAGGTGCCGGCCCACGCCAGGCGCGACTGCACGCTGCGATCACCGAGCTTGCCGCGGTCCGACATCACCGCTGTGACGATGCCCTGCGTGCGCTGAATCATTTCCTGGGCCGCGCGCCGCGTGAAGGTGAGCATGAGAATCCGGGACGGGTCGACGCCGTTCAGGACGAGGTGCGCCGTGCGATGCGCGAGCGTGTTGGTCTTACCGGTGCCCGCGCCTGCGATGATCAGCAGCGGGCCGGACTGTATGCCCTTGTCCTTGACGGGCGTGCCATGCGTGGCAGCGCGCCGCTGCTGCGGATTGAGCGCATCGAATGCCGAGGTCGTCTTCGCCTTCATCATATCGAAAATATACCGGTGAACTGTATGGATATCCAGACTGCAATAAACGTCAACTCTGAGCATGGCGCGCTTGGGGCGCCTCGTGCGAGGAGACAGGTCACAGCGGCGAGGATTGCAGGGCGGAGAGCAGCGAGTCGAACGCCTCGGGCAGATCGCTGCGAAATACGTAGCGTGGGCCCTCGATCTCGAGAAATGCGGGCGGCTCGCGGGCAGATCGCTCGAGCTCCTCGGCCGGCATCGAGGCGTCGAGATGACCGGCGTGGCGGGTGCGGGCCATGAAGCGGCGCACGATTTCAGCGGGGTCGGCGCAGCACCAGATCTGCAAGGCGCCGGCGGCGTACGCGTGGAGCACCGGCTGGAGCTTAGGCACGTTCACGGCGCGCCAGTTGCCCTCGACGATGCAGGATTGACCGAGCGAGAGTTGGCGCTGCGCAAGATGCACGAGGGTCGTGAAGCTCGCCTCGCTCAAACGGCGGGACCAAGCTCGGTCGCCCTGCCCGAGCGCCTCGAACAGCGCCTCTTTGACGTCATCCTTGCAGAAAACCGGCACCGACCAATAGAGCCCCAAGCGCCGCGCGAGCGTCGTCTTGCCGCTGGCGGGACTCCCTAGGATGATGGTCAGCCGAGCTTCGGCTAGTTTCGCCGTATGACTCATGAGGTACACCATGTTGAAACCAACGACGGCCGCCAGCAACCCAGCACACCGCGGCCGCGTGATCACGGTCTCGACCGAGACGCTGCGCTATGCGAACGGGCGAGAATACGAGATCGATTTCGTGCGCCACCCGGGCGCGGCCGCGGTGGTGGCCCTCGACGATGCCGGCCGGGTGTGCCTCGTTCGCCAGTACCGGCACGGCATCCAGGATTTCATGTGGGAGATTCCCGCCGGCAAGCTCGATCCGGGCGAGCCGCCCGAAGTGTGTGCAGTGCGCGAGCTGGCCGAGGAGACCGGCGTGGCGGCCCGGCGCTGGACACCGCTCGGCCTGTACGTCCCGGCCCCCAGCATCTTCACGGAGGTGATCCATCTGTACCTGGCCCGGGAGCTCGAAGTGGGCGCAGCGGCGCCCGATCCCGACGAGGAGCTGGAAGTGCAATGGGTGCCGTTCGGGCAGGCCATGCGCCACATCCAACAGGGGGAATGGAACGACGGCAAAACCGCCATGGCGCTGCTGCGGGCCCAATACCAGCTACAACTGTGATCTTCCTCCAGTTTTTCGAGCTCTGTGTTTGACATGGAGTCAGAGTCCTATAAAAAGGAGATCATGAGCTCCGGCGATCCCAAAAAACGTCCCGGCGGCAGCTCCGGCAACGGGGGCTCCCGCGATCCGTCTGCGGACACGGCGCGGACCAACGTGGCGGCGAAGAAGGAGAGCGGCCGCGTGCAATTCGACGACCGCGGCAACGCGATCTGGGAATGGGCGGTCAGCACCGGGGCCTTCGGCCGCGAGGTATCGACCGAGCGCATGAAGAAGCTGGAGAATCCGGGTCTGTCGCTTGCCGATGATGCACCCACACCGTTCGACAAAGTGAAGCCCAACCCGCAAGGCATGGTGAAGGGCTACAACCCGTACGACAGCGGTAAGCTCGCCCCGAGCGGTCCGCAGCCGAAGAAAAAGACGGATCTCAAGAAGCTCAGCGATTGGCTGCAGCTGAAGAAGCAAGCTGAGAACAAAGGGCCCGACGACGACGAATAGACGCCCTGCGGCCGACGCGGCGCCCGCGCGCACCGCTCAAGAGGATCACGAGATCGCGTAGTGAAGCTTTGCCGAGCTTCCCAGGCGGTAGAACTTGCGCAGCTCGCGCACCAGCGGCTCGACCTTGGCGGTCCCCCGACTCACGAAGCGACGCTCCAGGCGCCGGCAGAAATTAGCCGCGCTACGATGCGCCGTGCGGTAGCGATCGAATTGCTCGGGCTCGAGGCGGGCGTCGAACTCGACCCGATCGAAGAGCCGCGCATGCACCTGCGTCGGATAGCTCCCTCCCTGCTGCACGCCCACCAGAAAGACCGTCGCCGCGTACTTGTCCACCTCCGCTTGGCATTCGAGCTCCAGCAGCGAGACCGGCGCATCGCATTCGAGCCGCCAGATGGAATAAAGAAAGTGGCTGACGCCCTCGAGGGCCGTGCAGTAGTCGCCAAGATTTTCCTCGGTCAACGCGCCGAGCGGATCGGAGGCCTCCAGTCGGGCGAGCACCGCGGGATCGATATACAAGGCGACGCCCGCGCCGTCGGCCGTCTCGGCGAGGAGCAACTCCTCGTCCGGCTCGCGATTGTCGTTCACGGGCACCACGCCCACGAGCGTACTGCGATCCGTGACGAGGAAATCGTACACGTCGTGCTCCACTTGCAGGTCGTAGAGACGACCCAGCAGCGCTTGTAGACCTCGCAGCACCACGGCTAGTGCCGGACGCCGAGACCGCCTTGCCGAACCGGCCGTACACCGAGTCGATTGAGCAGCCCATGAGCACGTGCGCTGCCCGTTTTCATCCAGATCTCGTAGAGGCGCAGGATGTCCGCGTCGGAGTGCACGTAAGACATCTCGCTCACCTCGTTCAGAGCGTCGACGAGGCGCTGAAATTTCTGCGCGAGCTCGGCGTAAATCGCGCCGATGGCGCGGCTCGATGCCGAGCGCTGCATGGAATCGGCGAGCGAGCCGTAGGCATTGCCGCCCATGGCGATGTGGTAGTCGATGTCGATGAGCTTGCGAGCGAAGCTGCGCGCGAAAAACCCGGCGATGAACAAAGACACATCGCCGAGACGCTGGAGTGCGCGCTGCCGTGCGGCGGCACTCGGCGCATCGAGCGCTTCGGCCAACATATGCGCCAGCGGCCTGATGCGCAGTCCTTCCGGGGTTTTCTCGTAGAGCGCGTCGGCGCGCGAGAACATGGTGAGCAGGTTGACCACGTACTGCTCGGACTGCTCCTCGATCTCCAGATTTTGACGCTCGCTCGCTTCGTGAAAGGCGTCACGAAAAAATTCACGCAACGAGCTGACCGCCACCAGTGACCTGTCTCCCATAGCTTGCATGTATGTTCCTTGCGCAATGAGACCGATACCATCCTATCGGTTTCGCATGCGCGGAGTGAAGAGGCAAAGTGCGAACTGCAGTCAGAAAACACCGACAAAACCAGTGTTATTCGCTGTCAGCAGACGGTGTCGTAGGCTGCTAAGCGCGCCGTGCGCCGTGACGGTGCTAAAGAATTTCCGCGAGCGTCGCAATGGTGCGCGCGGGCGGCGCGAGCGCAACCGGCCAGATGCGCGCATCACGATTGAGCCAGACCGTTTGCATGCCCGCTTGCCGGGCGCCGACGACGTCGGTGATCGGATCGTCGCCGACGTGCAGGATCTCATCCGCGGGCACGCCCGCCATGTCGCGTAACGCCGCGAAGATGCGCGCGTCGGGCTTGGCCGCGCCCGCGGCGATCGCGCTCACGTGCCCATCGAAGAACGCGCCGAGGCCGCAGCGCTCCAGATCTGCATTGCCGTTGCTCAAGGCGAACAGACGATAACGCGTGCGCAGCCGCTCGAGCGCCGGACGCACGTCGTCGAAGAACTCGACCCGGTTGCGTGCGGCGAGAAACACCTCGAGCGCCTCCTCGCAGCCGGACTCGGCGTAGCCGGCGCCGATGAATTGCGCGGCGAGCGCGCGCCGGCGCAAGAACGTGAGATCGTGGCTTTGCTCGGGGAATTGCGCGGCGATCTTGGCGCGCAGGGCGCGCATGCTGCCGATGCTGTGGCCGTGCATGGTGCGCGGATAACGCTCCTGCAGCCACTCGTGCAGAGCCGCCTCGGCAGCCGCGATCACCGGCGCGACGGGCCACAAGGTGTCGTCCAAGTCGAGGCTGATCACGCGCGTCGCGCTCATGTGCCGATTCTGCCTGCGCTGCGGCTACAATTGCAGCCTGGGAGAGGGAAGCGGAAGGGAGAACAGAATGCGCGCCCATCGTCTGATTTTGGCCTTGGCCCTGGCAGTTTGCGGCGTCGCCGGTGCGGCGCGCGCCCGGGCGCCGATCCCGCCCGCCTTGCCGCCGCTTACGGTACAGGATCTGGTGCGGCTCGCGCGCGTATCCGAGCCCGCCGTTTCGCCGGATGGCAAGCGCGTCGTCTACGCCCTGCGGACCACCGACATGGACGCCAACAAGGGACGCACCGCCCTTTGGCTGCTCGACCTCCACAAGCGCAACGCCGCGGCGACCCGACTCACCGATCTGGCGGCCAACTCGAGCGCGCCCGAATGGAGCGGCGACGGGCGCTTCCTCTATTACCTGTCGAACCGCAGCGGCTCGAGCCAGGTGTGGCGGCTCTCCCCGGGGAACGCGTCGACGAGCGATCCGACCCAGGTCACGAAGCTGCCGCTCGAGGTGGGCTCCTTCCGCGTGTCCCCGAAGGGCGACCGCGTGTTTGTGACCGTGGAGGTCTACCGAAACTGTCCGACGCTCGCCTGCAGCAAGCAGCGGCTCGATACGGACGCGCATTCCAAGCAGCACGGAGTGCTCTACGACCGCATCTTCATGCGTCACTGGGATACTTGGAGCGACGGCCGGCGCTCGCAGCTCTTCTCCCTCGTGCTCGAGCCGTCAGGCGCTGCAAGCGGCACGCCGGTCAATCTCACCGAGGGACTCGATGGCGACGTACCGGAGAAGCCCTTCGGCGACCGCGAGGACTACGCCGTGAGTCCGGACGGTCAGCAAGTGGCCTTCTCGATCCGAGCCGTGCCGGTCGGCGAGCCTTGGTCGACGAATTTCGATATCTACCTCGTGCCCGCCGCGGGCGGCACGCCGCGCAACCTGACCGCCGACAATCCGGCCTGGGACGCCCAGCCCGCTTTTTCACCGAACGGCGCGACTCTCGCGTACGTTGCCATGGACCGTGCAGGGTTCGAGGCCGATCGCTTTCACCTCGTGCTCCTCGACCTGCAAAGCGGTGTGAAGCGGCCGCTCACCCAGAACTGGGACCGCTCGATCCAAAGCTTCGCCTGGTCGCATGACGGCAAAAGCCTGTTCGCTACCACGGATCACTTGGGCCAGCGCCCCCTGTGGGCCATCGACACGGCCACCGGCAGAGCCTCCGCGATCACCGGCGATGGCCATGTCGAGGCATTCAGCGTAAGCCCGCAACGGGTGATTTATGCGCACAGCGATCTGGCCCATCCGGCCGATCTGTACGCGATCGCCCTCGACGGCGGCAAGCCCACGCAGCTTACGCATCTGAACGACACCGACCTCGCCGCGCGCGCTCTCGGGGAATATCGGCAATTCAATTTCGCCGGCGCGAACGGCGATAACGTCTTCGGCTACGTCATCAAGCCGCCGAACTTCAAACGCGACCGGACCTATCCGGTGGCGCTCGTAATTCACGGCGGCCCCGAAGGGAGCTTGGCGAACGAGTGGCACTGGCGTTGGAATGCGCAGGCGTTTGCGGGTGGCGGATATGGCGTGGTGATGATCGATTTCCACGGATCCACCGGCTACGGACAGGCGTTCACGGACGCGATCCGCCGCGACTGGGGCGGCAAGCCGCTCGAGGACCTCAAGCTAGGCCTCGCCGCCGCGCTCAAGCAAAATCCGTGGCTCGACGGCGAGGACGCCTGCGCGCTCGGCGGCTCCTACGGCGGGTTCATGATCAACTGGATCGCCGGGCAGTGGCCGGACCGGTTCAAGTGCCTGGTGACGCACGATGGCGACTTCGACAACCGCGGCATGTACTACTCGACCGAGGAGCTCTGGTTTCCGGAGTGGGAGATGGGCGGGACGGAATATGAGAACCCCGCGGAGTACGCGAAATACAACCCGATCGACTACGTGTCGAAATGGCAGACGCCGACGCTCGTGATCCACAGCCAGCTGGACTATCGCATCCCCTACGAGCAAGGTGTCGCCGTATTCACGGCCTTGCAGCGCCGCGGCGTGCCGAGCGAGTTTCTGTACTTCCCCGACGAGAACCACTGGGTGCTGAAACCCGCGAACAGCATTCAATGGTACGACACAGTGCTCGCCTGGCTGAACCGCTGGACCGCGCGCTGACCGGGCGCCGCTGGCCGCGCGCCGCTGGCGCACGCCGCTAACCGCGCGTTCGGTCTAAGCTTCCAGACCCCGCCAGGCGGCGGGGTAGTCGGCGCCGAGCTTCAAGATGCGCTTGAGGACATCGGGGTAGTTAATGCCCGCGGTTAGCGCCGATTGCGCAAAGTCCTCCGCCGCGGAGAGGTTCGGGTTCGCATTTGCCTCGAGGACGTACAGCGACCCGTCGGCCCGCAGCCTGAAATCCATGCGCGCATAGCCGGTCAGGTGCAAGGCGCGGAAGATGCGCCGCGAGAGCTGCTCGAGCCGCGCGAGGACGTCCCCGGGAAGGTCCGCCGCCGCCGCCGTGGTGATGCCGTACTTTTGCTGATACTTGCGGTCCCACTTTACCTTGCGGGTCGCGATGGTCGGATGGCCCTGAGGCAGCGAGCCGAACGTCATCTCCCATACCGGCAAGACCTTGAGGCGCTCGTTGCCGATCACGCCCACATAGAGTTCGCGCCCTTCGATGTACTCCTCGACCAACGCATCCGAGTGGGTTTGCTCGTGGATGAACGCAATGCGTTCCTTGAGACCGCGCTCGTCCGTGACGACCGAGGCATGCGCGATGCCGAGCGAGGCATCCTCGGTGGAGGATTTGACGAACATCGGGAAACGCAAGCGCTTCGGCAGTCGCGGTGTACGGCCGCGCGGGAACACCACGAATTGCGGGGTCGGCACGCGGTGATAGGAGAGCAGCTGCTTGGAGAGCACCTTGTCCCGCGAGAGCAGCATGCCGCGCGGGTTGCAACCCGTGTAAGGCTGATGCATGAGCTCCAGAAAGGCGACGACATGCTGATCGTAGGTCACGATCCCGTCGAACTCCTCGAGCAGATTGAACACGATGTCCGGCTTCCACTCGAGAATCGCACGGCGCAAGTCCATGAGGTTGTCGTCCACGCCGAGCGGCATCACCTCGTGGCCGGCCTCCTTGAGGTGCGAGATGACGTCGTATTCGGTACGCCACTCCTCGATTTCCTTTTCGGGGACGCCGCGCAGGGACTCTGGCGGCACGAGCGTTGCGTGCACCAGCACCAGGGCGCGCAGCCTCTTCATAGCGCCACGCGTGGCAGCTGGCGCTCCTCGTAGGACTCCGCCAGCCGGGCGATGACCCACAACAAGTGCGGCTTGAGCTCGCGCCTGCTGCCGCGCAGATACAGACCCTGCGCCTCACAGCGCGAGATCATGAGCCGCAGCACCTGGTGCACCAGATACTCGCTGAAGCCTCCTGAGCGCAGGATTTTGAGCCGCAGGTCGTTGCGCATCTCGCGCAGCACGCTCGACGCCCGGGGTGCTCTGGAGGACCGCGGCGCGGTGGTGAATACCTTGAGCAGCAGCTCGTCGGCGCCCGAGCGGCGCGGCAGGCGATAGCGGGCGAGCTTGCGCTCGTAGTGCTGGCGTAGCGTCGAGGACTCCTCGGCGATGTCCTCGATGCGGCTGCGATCGGTCACCTTGGGCCTCGCCTCGCCGATCTCGGCGGCGAGCTCGTCGATGAATTCGAGCTTGGCGAAGGCGGGCCATCCCTCGTATTCGCGACGCCAGGTGGAGCGCGGCTTCAGCCACACGGCAAACGTCTCGGCAAAATCCTCGGTGGGATGGGCTTGGGCATACCAGGCGCCGAGGTGCTGCACGAACCGCCGGCTGCCGGGCCGGGGCCGATAGGTGTCCGGGTAAGGGAGCGACGCCGGCCCGAACACGTCGCGCCAGCCGCGGCGGCGGCGCACTCGATAGGCCGTATCGATGGCGTGCCCAGCCTCATGGCGCAGGATACGCATCAGCCAGTTGCGATTGCCGCCTTCCACCTCGCGCATGAAGCGCCGTTCGATACGCGCGAGGCGCCGATGAGCCAAGTAGAACGGGACCGCGATACCCGGGATGCCATCGGGAGAGAACCACTCCTGCGCCAACCAGCAGTGCGGTCGAAAGCGGATGCCGCGGATGGCAAGCTCCTCGTACAGCCGTCCGATCGCCGTCTCGAGCTCCGTGCCCGCGATGGTCAGCTTCAGGTCGCAGAAGCGCAGGCTCAGGAGCTGATCGTCGGAGAGCGTCTCCCAGGCATAGCGAGAGGACGCGCGGCGCCCGCGCCGACGTGCCGGCGACAATGAGGTTTTGGACATATGGTCGCTGCCTGAGACGATCCTACGGTCCCTACCGACGATTTTACCTGCAAAAGCGCTTCGGGCGCGCTAGGCGTCCGCGCCGGACTCCGCAAGATCCTCGCTCGCCACCCGCGACATGGCGCGCAGGGCCTCCAGGCCCGCGAAATCGAACAGCGCCGGATCGGCAAGCTGGGAGGGCGCCACATTCTGCAGTACTCGAGAAGATCGACTCGAGGCGGCCGGGGAACTTCTGCTTCCCATTCCCTCAGCATGGCTTTCACCGCCACTCGCTGCAGGTGGTTTTGCGAGCCGCACAGCGTGCAGGGAATGATGGGAAAGTCCCTCGCCGCCGCATAGCGCGCGATATCGCGCTCCGCCACGTAGGCGAGCGGGCGGATGACGATATGGCGGCGATCCTCGCTCAACAACTTCGGCGGCATGGCCTTCAGCCGCCCCCCGAAGAACATGTTCAAAAACAAGGTCTCGATGAGGTCGTCGCGGTGGTGACCGAGCGCAAGCTTGGTGATGCCATTCTCCGCCGCGTACCGGTAGAGCGCTCCGCGCCGCAGGCGCGAGCACAGCCCGCACATCGTTTTGCCCTCCGGGATCACGCGCTTCACCACGGCATAGGTGTCTTGCTCGATGATGTGGTACGGCACGCCCAGCCCCGACAGGTAGTCGGGCAAGACGTGCGCCGGGAATCCCGGCTGCTTTTGGTCGAGATTGACGGCGATCAGGTCGAAACGCACCGGCGCGTTGCGCCGCAGGCTCAAGAGCACATCGAGCAGCGTATAGGAGTCCTTGCCGCCCGACAGGCACACCATGACCCGATCGCCCTCGGCGATCATGCCGAAGTCCGCAATGGCCTTGCCCGCGGCGCTTCGCAGCTGCGCCTGAGCTTCTTGAAGTTGTTCGAGATCCGCCGTTCCGGCGCGGTCCTCACGGCGCTTCCAGGTATTTGGCTTCGAGGTAACGCAGGTAGGCCGCGGCGGTGAGCGGCTTGCCGGTGGCCCGCTTGATGAGCTCCTGAATGGGCAAGCGCGCGCCGACGCCGTGCACGTTCTCGCGCAGCCAATCCATCACGCCGCCGAACTCGCCAGCGGCGATCTCGGCGTCGAGCGAGGGGCGCTCGGCGCGCAATGCCTCGTTGATCTGTCCGGCGATTACAGCGCCGAGCGCATACGAGGGAAAATATCCGAAATGTCCCACCGCCCAGTGGATGTCCTGCAGGCAGCCGTCGACGTCGTTGGTCGGACGGATGTTCAAGCGCTGCTCGAGATTGGCGTTCCACGCCTCCGGGAGATCCGCGACGGGCAACGCACCCTCGAGCATTTTCTTTTCGAGGTCGTAGCGCAGCATGATGTGGGCCGGATAAGTGAGCTCATCGGCATCCATGCGGATGAGGCTGCGCTTGACGCGAATGAGATGGCGATACAGGTTCTGCTCGCTCCACTCCTCGCCGCTCACCTGCAGATACTTGTCGAGCAGCGGCTTCAAGTAAGTCACGAACGCGCGGCTGCGGCACAGGTTCATCTCGAACAGCAGCGACTGGCTCTCCTCGAGCGCCAACCCGCGGTCGCGTCCCACCGGTTGATCACGCCACTTCGCCGGGAGCCCCAAGTCGTACATGGCATGCCCGGTCTCGTGCACGGCGCCGAGGAGTCCCGAGAACGGATCGATCGGATCGAACCGCGTGGTTACCCGGATGTCGCCGGGCACACCTTCCGTGAAAGGATGCTCGCTCTCATCGAGCCGGCCCCGGTCGAACGGAAAGCCGAGCGCTTTCAGCACCTCGAGCGCGAGCTGTCGCTGTCGGACTGCGCTGAACTTGCCGCCGAACGGAACGGGTGCGCGATCCGCCTGCACCTCGATGACCTGATTGATGAGCCCAGGAAGCTTGCGAGACAGCGCTTTGAAGATGCTGTCGATATCCGCCGTCGAGATGCCCGGTGTGAAGGCGTCGACCAGCGCATCGTAGGGCGCGAGCCCACGCGCCTGACCCAAGAGCGCGGCCTTGTCGCGCACCAGCTTGACGACCTCTTCGAGGTGCGGCGCGAAAATCTTGAAGTCGCCCGCCTTGCGTGCCTCCACCCAGAACACCTCTGCGCGCGCCGTGGCCTTGGCGAGGCGCGCGATCAGCGAGGGGGGCGTGGCAATGGCGTGGTCGCGCTGACGCCGCATCTCACGCAGGTTGGCAAGCGACCAATCCTCGAGCTGCGAGGCACCGGCTTCGGCGCGCTCTAAGAGCCGCGCCACCTTTGGCGTGGTCAGTAAAGCGTGGTGCTCGGTCTCGAGGGCCGCGAGCTGCTCGCCGCGCACGTCGGCGCTGCCACGGGGCATCATGACGGCGGCGTCCCAGCGCAGCAGAGAGAGCGCGCCGCGAAAGGCGTGCAAGCGATGAAATTCTTGCTCGAGTTGTTCGTAAGGTGAAAGAGCCATGGTGAGTCAGCCGATGGGGGCCATGCCCGTTTTTGGCAGTCAGTCTAGCAGATTGCCGCTTCCCGCACCCGGCCCAAAGAGAATAATTATAGTATTTTCAGTGAGTTAGCGGAACTGCTTGAGCGACAAAGAGCCGCTCTGGTGGAACGGCAAATCGTGCATGAATGGCAGATCGAGGTCCGCGGCGCCGGTCACCTGGTAATCGATCGAATCGCCGGACTGGTTGGCGAGCTTGAGCAGCGCGAGCGCGATGTTCGCTGTGATGGTGATGTCGAAATTCTTTTCCCCCATGGGCGGCACGACAAAGCTCTGGTTGCTCACCCCGCTCGCAATCCGCTCGCCCGCGACGCTGAGTTCTGCATGCAAACCGTTCACCGGCAGCGCCCGCTGGTTCGGGTTCTGAACCTGAAATTTCACGAGAAAATTCTGCTGCAAGAGGTTACCGCCCCGCAGTTCGATGCCGGTGACGGTGAGATTGGGGCGCTCGAACTTGGGCGCGCACCCCGCGACACAGAGCAACAGCACGAACGCGAGGTGCCTCAGCACCGAGAATCTCCGGGGCGCGTCTGGCAACATGCACGAGATGATACCGATTATGTCCGCGGTTAGGAGACGCAGGGCCGGGTGGGGCCTTGCCGCCGCCGCTCTAATGCCCGCCCTCGCCGGCGCGCAGCAGGCGCCCGGGACTTTCACACTGCCCGGCGCCGTCGCGCCGCCGCCTGCCACCGCGGTACCCGCGAACTGTCTGAGCTCCGGCGACGGCTACCTGCGCGCGCGCATCGCGGGCGCGGTCGAGGCGCGCATCAATTGGACCAACCAGGGGCTGCGTTGCGAGGGCGAGGCAAGAGACGCGCCACCCGGGGTGCGCCTGAGCTTCCAGCACCGCGGTGCCAAACCGGATCTACTGTTCGTGTTCGGGCTCACGGGTGTGCGGGAGGGCCGTCCGGCGCAGGCAGTGGCCACCAATCTCACGGTCATCGTGCAAGGCACGGATCGAATCTACGGCACGCTCGGCGATTCGCGCTGCACGGTGGACTCGCTCTCGCAGCGCCGCCTGGGACCCGGCAAGACCTACCGGCTCGAGGCTCGCGGATTCTGCACGCAGCCCGCGCACGCCGTGCGCGGCGATGACGCCGTGCTCGTGAGCACATTCGAGTTTGCCGGCGTGGTCAACTACGCAGGCTTTGCGGAGGGCGCCCCGGCGAACCCATGAGACCGCTCATCCGCAGCCTCCGAGCGATAGCGCTCCTCTGCGGGGTCCTCGCCGCGCCGATGTGGGTGCGGGCCGCCGTTCCGGTTTATGACTACCAGGTCGTGCATGTCTTTCCGCACGATCCGGAGGCGTTCACCGAGGGGCTCTTCTACTTGAACGGCTACCTGTACGAGAGCACGGGCCTCGAGGGGCATTCGTCGATCCGCAAAGTGCGCCTGCAAACCGGCGAGGTGCTCGAGCGGCATGACATCCCCGGTCAGTACTTCGGCGAAGGTATCGTCAACTGGGGCAGCCGCTTGATCGAGCTCACCTGGCAATCGCACGTGGGATTTGTGTATGACCTGAAGACCTTCAGGCCGCTGCGAGACTTTCACTACCAGGGCGAGGGCTGGGCGCTGACCCAGGACGGTAGGCAGATTTTCATGAGCGATGGCACTTCGAATCTGCGCGTCCTGAATCCCAAGACCCTGCTGCCCGCCGGCATGATCCCGGTCACCTTGGACGGCAAGCCGATCGAGCGGTTGAACGAGCTCGAATGGGTGAAAGGGGAAATCTTTGCCAACGTCTGGCAGACGAACTGGATCTTGCGTATCGATCCACGCGATGGACACGTGGTCGGCATCATCGACCTGCGCGGCCTCTTGCCGGCCGAAGACACAATCCCCGGCACGACCGACGTGCTCAACGGTATCGCCTACGACGCCCAGGGCGATCGGCTGTTCGTCACGGGCAAAAAGTGGCCAAAACTCTTCGAAATCCGGGTGAAGCCTCGCGCAACCACCGCGCGGTGATTTGACAGATTCCAGGACCGGTTCCTACAGGCACTCACGCACAGTGCCTACATACTTACCACGTTTTCGTTGCTCAAATGCTACACCAACGGACAGCGTCATTCCGCATGACGCTCGCCGCCAGCGAAATATCAGGCAATTGATCGGATCTACGCCTGTTGCTGCGGTGCCATTAAATCTGTTGCATTTTAGCAAAACGGAGAGGTTTCGGTATGAAGCGAATCATTGCTGTGAGTTTGGCCGGCGCCGTGGGGGCGATATGTGTCAGTGCCCACGCCGACAATGCCCCATCGGACGCTCCGTCCGTCTACGTGGCACCCATGATCCAATACAGCCTCCAGGGTAACAACCCCGAAATCAAGGATAACTTCGGCTATGATGCGGCGATCGGCGTCAATCTCCCGCATTCTTGGGCGGCTGAATTCAACTTCAGTCGCGGTGATTTCGACATCAAGGGTACGGACGGTACGCGACGCCTCGATGCGTACACGGTGGATGTAATCAAGAAGTTCTTCCCCACCGACATCATGGAGAAGGTCTTCGTCAATCCGTATGTGCTCGCAGGCGGCGGCGAGTTGAACGATGTCACCAGTTATCCGGGTTACGGCCACTCTACCTACCATACCTTCGCCGCTGAGGCCGGTATCGGCCTGCTGACGGGACTCGGACGGCAGGATGGCTCCACGCGGGTGCAGCTGCGCACGGAAGCCAGGTATCGCATGCAGTTCGCGAACGCCAGTACGTTCGGTGTCAAGGATCCTTCGGGCGTGATCTTCGGGCTCGGGGTGCAGATGAACTTCGGGGCACCCGATGATCGAGCGCCCAAGATCGTCACCCACGAAACGGTGCGTGAGGTGGTGCGCGAAGTGCAGGCGCCGCCCCCGCCGCCACCACCGCCGCTGCCCCCTCCGCCGAAAGGTGACATTCGACTCCAGGGCGTCACCTTCGCGAAGGATTCAGCAGATCTGGTCCCGCAGGCCGAAGGGGTGCTGGATACGACTATCGCTTCGCTCAAACCCTATCCGAATCTGGTCATCGAGGTGCGTGGCTATGCGGACAGCACCGGATCGCAGGCTTACAACCTGCAGCTCACCCAGCATCGCGCCGAGACGGTCATGCGTTACATGCAGTCGCATGGCCTCAGCAACCAGATGAGCGCGAAGGGGTTCGGCAAGGAAGACCCGATCGCTGACAACGCAACCCGCGAGGGCCGGCTCGCGAATCGGCGCGTGGAACTGCATATCACCGGTGGTGATCGGGGCGGCGGCTAGCGCCTGACTGACTGACGCCGGCTCGCCTCGTGGCGAGCCGGCCGTACCACCCCCGAGGACACCACTCGGGGGTGTTTTTTTGTCCGCGGGACAGGACCTATCAGGGGCTGATGGTCTGCTCTGCGGCACCGCGCACCGCACCGTTGCCCGGTTGCTGAACGAATGCAACGATCCGGAAGGGCGGGCTATCGCCATTCTTGCGAAGCACGATTGAGAATGGCTGACTCGAGGCGGCGCCGGGCGCCACCGTGCCAACGCGCTCGAGCTCGCGCAGCACCGCGACGTGGGTGAGGTGTTGCCCGCGATTCTCACCGCGCAGCACCTGGGTATCGGCATGGTCGAGAGCGACGGCGATGAAAAGATCGCAAGGGCGATCACCCGCCGGCGCGGCCACGGTCACCACACCGTTAATCGACGGCGCCGCACCCGCGCCGACATGCAGCGACTCGATGGTGACAGGTATCTTGTCTGCCGCTGCGGCCTTGAGTAACTGGTCTTTGATCTTCTCACGATGGCTGAGGCTCATATCGACTGCACCATCGACTATGAACTGCGGCGTGAAGGGTTCGTTGAGCTTAAGCCTGCGCTCGTACGCCACTTGGCGGTCGGTGAACGCCTTGGACGAGTAGGGATCGGGCCACCCCCGCCCATCCCAGTAATCGACATGCTCGCTGAGCACGATGAGATGCGCGCCCGGCACGGGTTGGGCGGCATCGAGTTGCTCCAGGAAGTGGTCCGCCGGTGGGCAGGATGAACACCCTTCCGCGGTGAACAGTTCGATGAGCACGGGGGCATCAGCGCCGGCCGCGGGCAATCGCGCCGCGGGTAGCAGAAAAATGGCGGCGAGGACGTAGCTCGCGCGCCGGCATCCTCGGTCTGGGCGATCAGTCACGCGCCAACATTAACAGCGCCTCGGGGGCTAAACCAGAGGCGGCGCGGCTTCTGCTCGCCGCCAGACAGTCGCGCCTGACGGAGCTCGGGGGCGCGCGATACTATCCGCAAAGCGTCCTTGCGCGAGAGGTTGTTTTGACGTGAGCGTGAGTCGTGGCAGCAAGCACTGAAGATTTGGACCTTTCGAGCGGTCCGAGCTGGTATCCGCTCAGGGCCGTGAACCTCGGTGTATCGTTAATTCGATTATCGGAACGCGATTACGCGGCTGCGAGTTTCCTCGACGAACGTCTGCTCGAGCGCCACCCCTCGACCGCCGCGCTCGCCATCGAGAGCCTGACCGGGGCGGCGGCGAAACTTCCGGCGCGCGCGTACTATCTGTTTCACCTCGGGCACGTAGGTTCCACGTTGATTTCGCGGCTGATCGGCGCGCACCCCGCGTTGTTCTGCCTGCGCGAGCCGGCGCTCCTCAGGGCGCAGACGCGATCACCCCCCTCCCCTGGCGGCTCGCAGTTAGCCTTGCGCCCGCTGCTTGCGCTGCTCGCCCGCACCTGGCGTCCCGACCAGCTCGCGGTGATCAAGGCCACCAGCTTCGTGAATGAAATCGCGGCACGAATACTTGCCGAAAGCGACGCGCCGCGGGCGCTCCTGATCTGCGCCAGCCCGCTCGCTTACCTGCGCGGAATCTTGGGGGGCCCTAACTCGCGCATCGAAGCGCGAGCGTTGGCCGCCGATCGCCTGCGGCGCGTGGCTCTGCAGTTTCCGCAATCCGACCGGGGAGCGCCGCCACGCTCGGAGGGCGAGTGGATTGCCAGCAGTTGGCTCTGTGAAATGAGCGCCCTCGACGATCTGGCGAGACGGTACCCCGCCCAGACCCATTGGCTCGATTTCGACGTATTCCTTCGCGAGCCTGCGGCGCGCCTCGCGGAGATTTTCGATGCATTCGACGTACGCTTCGAGGCCGCCGAGATCCAATCCATCCTGACTGGCCCAATCATGCGGCAATACTCGAAGGCTCCGGAGCACCCCTACGATTCAACACTGCGGCGTGCGGTGTTAGAGGCAGCGGACTGGGAGCACGGCGCCGAGATCCAGAAGGGCATGCAGTGGCTCGAAGCGCAGGCGCGGCGCGACCGTTCGATTCAGCGCGTCATCGAGACCCGGCGGTTCGTCTAATCGAGCGCGAGGCGCTCGCGCCGGGGGGGGGGGGTCTTTCAGGTCTCGCTGATAGTTTAATTCGGGCCTGGAACGAAAAAGAGGCGGAGGGCGTTCAGACCCTCCGCCTCGATCCCATGGAACGCGATCAGCCTAGAACTGCACCGTCAACTGGGCAAAGAAGTAACGGCCAACCGGATCATAGACCTGCGGGAACGTGTTGCCGTTGACTGCGGGCAGCGGCTGGTCGGTCGAGCCGCCAATGGCAGGAGCCTGCTTGTCGAGGACGTTTTGGCAACCGATCCGCATCTGGACTTTCTCGGCGACCTTCATCGCAGCCGACATATCCACGTACGTGTACGAGGGGATGCGTTGATCCGTGTTCGAGATACAGCCGCTCGCGACCGTGCAGCCCGGCCCTCCCGACAGGTTTGGATTCGAGCTGAGCGTTTCGAGCTGCACCGCGGAGTAGTAACGGACGGCAACCGTCGCCTCAAGGCCGCTCCAAGGCGTCATCCAGGTCGTGCGGATGTTATCGCGCCAACGAAATACCGGCGCGCCTGCCGCCGAATTGAACGCGCTGCATTGCGGGCCCCAGTAGCCTGCGCAATTCCGTTCGGTCCCTGGACTGGCTTCGAGCGGCGTGATGTTGTAGTCATTGATCCAGGTGCCGTTCAGCTCGGAATGGAGCCTGC
This sequence comes from uncultured Gammaproteobacteria bacterium, assembly GCA_963755935.1. Lineage (GTDB taxonomy): Bacteria > Pseudomonadota > Gammaproteobacteria > Steroidobacterales > Steroidobacteraceae > Bog-1198. The sequence goes on along the minus strand of CAVWME010000016.1, from coordinate 116,497 downwards.
CGAAGCTACCCAAGTCGTAGGCGTAAGCGATATCGATATCGATACCCTTTTCCTGGAGCCGGCCGACATTCGCCAGAGTATCGGTGACGTACCCAGCGCTCGACAGCCACAGCGAGCCGATGCTGTTGCGATGGATCAGATCGCAGAACAGGCCGGCTTGCGTGCATTCCTGCAGGATGGTGTTGGAACCGATGCTCTGAATGACGTTCTCGATGTTGATATCGAAGTAATCGACTTGCACCCGCAAATTCGGAACGTAGGACGGTGTCCAGCCAATGCCGAAGGACGTGGTCAAAGCCGTTTCCGGCTGCAGACCGGGATTACCACCCTGCAAGCCGTTGTACTGGCCGGCCGAGTTCGAGAGCACTTTCCCGTATTGCGAGGCCGGTACGCCGGCGAGGATGCACTGCGCTTCCGTAGCCTTGGGTGCCACACCTGGCAAGCTCGCGCACGGATCTTGCGTTCCGTCGAGAGCTACCGACGCGGGCGAGAACAGCTCGCCGATGTTCGGCGCGCGCACCGACCGAGAGAAGCTTCCCCGCAGCCGGTAATCGGACATCGGCACCCATTCGAGACCGATTTTGTAGGTATTGGTCTTGAAGCCCAACGAATAGCTGGAATAGCGATAGCCCATGTCGGCAGCCAGGGATTGCGCGAACGGCTTATCTTCCACCAGCGGCAAGTTGGCTTCAATGAACCCGTCATTCGAGATGATGCTGCCTGCGACCGGCTCCGTAAAGGCGCCCTGTCCAGCCAAATCGCTCGTTTGAAATTCCTCATCCGGCTCGAAGAAGCTGCGCTCGTCCCGATACTCGTAGCCGACGTTGACCTTGAGTCCATTGCTCGCGGTCGGCAGCTGGACGCCATACCGGCCAAGATCACCCGTGAAGTTGAGGTTGGCGGTATAGGTCTTGACCTGACCCCGCTCCAATCCCGGGGTGTCCAGGTAGGCGACCGCCGCCGGCGTCACGCCCCCCGGGGTAAAGATGTTCCAGGGCACGCATCCGTAGGCCTGGCCGAACTGTGCGGCCGTGGGAATGTTTACGGTGCAGTCCGGTAGGTGGGTCGTCGGGTTGATTGCGACATTCAGCGAGTCCTGGATCTTGGTCCTCGACACGTCGTTGTAGTAGGTCTCGCTCAGATTCACGATCGACGATTGAAAACTGGCATCGTAGTTCCAGGCGTCGTCGATTTTGCCTTTCACACCTGTGACGACGCGCCAGTCCGTATGTTCCAGATCGTCCTGCCGATTGCCGCCTTCCACGTTGCGCCGGCCGATGTAGAGATTGGTCGTGCCGGGCGCCGCGCCGGTCGCCGCGGAGTTCGGCCCGCACCAAGTGGCGACTTCCTGTGGGGTCAGGTAGGGATTCGTGCAAGGCACGTTGTAAACAGTCTGGAACGCCCCCGAGGGGGCGATCTGGGCAATGGAGCGGTCATCCATGAACATGGTGTTCGCGTACACCGTTGCATGCTCATTGAAGTCATAGTGCAAAAACGCGCCGGACGTCCAACGCTCATCCGGCCGCTGGAAGTAATTCAGCGGACCGTAATTGAACCGATTCGCATCCGTGAACGGTATGAGTGCCCCGGCTCCGTTAATTGTGTTGTCGTTGAGGAGATTCCCGGCGGTCGAGACTTGGAAAAAACGCGCGGGGTTCGTGGTGCCCGATCCGGAGCAGCTCAACGGATTGCCCGAATAGCCCGACGCCAGGGTACAAGCGCTCACCGCGTATTTACTTTCGAGGATCGCATTCACGTTGCGGTAGGTCGTGTAAAAGGTTGCGTTCCCGTTGTTGTCCGGAGAGTTCAATCCGGCGATGAACGCAATGCCCTTCTGCGCCCCGGAGTCCACCACACTCGGCGCCGAAGCGAAGTCGTTACCCGTGGCGGCGTTGAAGGTGGTGATCGCGTCTTCGCTGGCGTTCTGATTGTTATTGTGGTGCTCGTAGATACCGCCGGTAGCGATGAGCTTCACGCCCTCGAAATGATCGTTGAGCTTGAAGTTCACGACGCCCGCGACGGCGTCCGCGCCGTAGATTGACGATGCGCCGCCGGTCAGCACTTCGACGCTTTCCACCATTTCAGTCGGAATCATGTTGATGTCGGACGCGCCGGCAGACAGCGGATCGCCAGGTCCCAGGCGCAGCCCATCGACCAGCACCAACGTGCGCTTGGCATTCAGGCCGCGGAGGTTGACGGTCGCGGTGCCGTCCGCGCCATTGGACAAGAATGAACCCATCGAGGGCGCCACCTGCGGCAGCTGATTCAGCACATCCTCGATACGGGTCGATCCCACCGATTGGATCTGATCGGCCGTTACATTGGTGATGGGACTGATCGAGACCTGGTTCGGCACGGAAATGTGCGAACCGGTTACAACGACTTCGGCCAGGGTACCCTCAGGGGCAGGCGCGGGGGACGGCGCTTGCTGAGCCTGCGCGACACCGCATGTCGCGGCGATCGTACCGCCGCTGATCGCGAGTCGAATCGCGCGTCGCAGCAAGACATTGCCCGCATTGTCATTAAGCATAGAGTGAGTCTCCCTGGCGGTTCATTTCTGGTGAAATAATGGAGTGGACGCCGAAGACCGACGAGATTGCCGAGCGACGTGCATTACAGACTCTGCCCCGAATGGGCACTCTCGTGTTGCATAGTCGCTACAGTTTGCATCCCCGTGCGTTTACCGTCTTCGGGCATCCCTCATGTAAGGGGCGAATATACCATAGCAGTGCAGCAGTACAACCCATTCAAATGAATCAGCATCCCCCCGAACCATCCCGCTTCCGTGGCCACGACGCAACGCCAGCTGATGGACGCGGCAACTCCGCTACCGCATGATTGGCCACTGTCGCCCTTTTGCGGATTTTCCTCGATGAGCAGTCCCTCCGTTGCCCAATTCGAGTACCAGATCGGCGCGTGCATGTCGCGGGGCGACTGGACGGGCGCTGAACGCTTCGCGCGCGCCTGCCGGGAGGCCTGGCCGGGCCTCGCGTCCGGATGGCTTTTCGGCAGCATGGCGGCGCTCTTTACCGATCAACGACAAGCGGCGCTTTCCCTGATCGAAGAGGGCTTGGCACGCGAGCCTCAGAGCGTCCAATGCCTCATCCAACAGGCTGAATGCCATCTTGCGCTCGGAAATCGCGAGCAATCACTCGCAGCCGCGGACGCGGCGACGGCCGCCAGCCGTGATCCTCGGGCCTTCGACGCCATCGGCACGTTCTTCGCCATGGCCGACGACTACTCACGAGCCCTGGACGCTTACGACCGCGCAGTCGCGGTCGCGCCGCGCGATTGCTCGATCCTCGCAAAGCGTGCTTTGGTGCTGCGCTACCTCGGTCGCTTCGACCTTGCCGCGAGCGATTACCTGAAGATCCTGTCGATCTCTTCGCATTTTGCGGACGCCTTGAAAGGTCTCGCGGAACTCGAGCGCCAGACCGAAGAGCGAAACTACGTTGCGGCCATGCAGGCGGCGGTCGAGGTGGCGCCCGCGGGTTCAAACGACTCGATCACCCTGCACTTTGGGCTGGCCAAGTCATATGAGGACCTCGGAGATTACGCGAGCAGCTGGCGTCACCTGAGCATGGGCGCAAAACTCGAGCGCTCGAGGCTCAAATACGATCCGACGCAAGATCGCAGCGTCGTCGATCGCATCATTTCCGGTTTCGTGGACGTGCCGCCGGCCACGAAAGACGCCACCGGGGAGAGTCCGATCTTCATTGTCGGCTTACCGCGCACCGGCACGACACTGGTTGAGCGCATCGTGGGCAATCACTCCCAAGTGCACTCCGCGGGTGAGCTGCTCGCCTTAAGAGACGCGATCGGTTTTGCAGTGGACCACTCGGCACCGCATCTGTCGTCAAACTGGCTCGATTACGCACAGGCCTTGAGCGGCCTCGACGGCGAAGTGATTGCGCGCGAATACCTCGCCCGTTCGCGGGCAAAACGCGGCGACCGGCCGCGCTTTTCGGACAAGGCGCCCGCCAATTTCTACTATTGCGGGATCATTTTCCGCGCGTTCCCGAATGCGCGGATCGTGCACGTGACTCGGCACCCCCTGGCCGCATGCTATGCAATATATAAGACCCGCTTCAACGGCGGTTTTGCGTTCTCTTACGACTTGGGCGAGCTCGCGGAATACTACATAGGCTATCGTCAGCTCATGGATCACTGGCATCGAGAGCTGCCCGGCCGAATCCTGAACGTCGCCTACGAGGAGGTGGTCAATGCGCAGGAAGCGACCACACGCCGGCTGCTCGATTACTTGGATCTTTCCTTCGAGACAGCCTGTCTCGACTTTCATTTGAACCCGACGCCGACCTCCACGCCGAGCTCCGTTCAAGTGCGCCAGCCGCTGTACACATCATCGGTCGAACAATGGCGGCACTACGCCGAGGAGCTCGCGCCATTACGCGATCGGTTGGTTCGCGGCGGAATCGTCTTGGACGACTCGGCCTCGGAAATCAGCGCACGCGAGTGACTTTGCAGCCGCGTTTGGTCGGGGTCGCGAGCCAATAGGATCCCAGAAAGGCGCGCGACACCGTCACATTGTCGCCCAACTTCAAGAACAGATCCGTGTCCGCTGAGAGCTGGCGCCACACCTGATCGTTATCCAGGGAGACAACGGTGCGACCGTCACCGGTCAATGCGAGCGCCACGACCCGTGCCTGAATCTTCGTCACGTCCGGGGCGCGGGCGCCGGCAGCGACCTCTTGTCTCGCAACTTCTCGTTCAGGCAATCCGAACTGCTGCTTCGGATCCGGGGCGGGCAATGTCCGGGGAGGCGGAGCGGCGGCCGAGGTCGGTGCACTTTCTTGCACCGTCGCACCGGGTGTCGCCGCAGCGGGTGCCGGCGCACCGGATGAAGCAACGCCGGGTGAGGCAAGCGCCGCCGACTCTCGATCGAAGCAGGCGAGTCTCGCGCTCGCATCCGTGACATCGCGGCACGCGAGCAGATCCGGGAGCGTTCCGGCGGCTAGGCAATACCCGCTGCCCGCGCTCACAGCACCCAAAAACGACAATGCCGTGGACCAAAAGAGCCGCGTCAACTCACGTGCTCCGGCGGGGAGGCTTCGACATCGGCGTAATCGGCGATCGTCGCCGTGGCTTCGCGAACCAGATCGCGCTCGAGAGAAGTGAGCTGCGGATTCCATACGTCGAATATCAGGATTGCACGCGCATCATCAGAGTCGTTCCACGCCTCATGCTCTATCGTATCATCGAATACCCACGCGGTGCCGAGGCTCCACTCGCGAGTCTCGCCGCCGACCCGAAATCGACACTCACCCGGCACGATCAGCGGCAAGTGCACGGTCAAGCGGGTGTTGGTCGATCCGGTGTGGGGCGGAATCTTGGTGTGCGGTTCCAGTATCGAGAAGAACGCAGTCGGGCCACGTCGGGGAATATCCACTTGTGGCAAAGCCGCGAGTGCCGCTGCGGTGCGCGGGCAGCGAGCAAGATGCGCCTCCTCGCGCCGACCTTCGGACCAAAGAAAATAGGCCCCCCAGCGCCGCGAATGGTTCAACTCGGACCACTGATTCATCGGCAGACCCTGTTCCCGCGCGATGTAGGGCACGACCCCGGCGCCGTCCGTGGTCAGCACGGCGAGCAACTCGCTGCGAATGTCCGCCGTGCAGCCCTCGAGACTCTCGAGCCAGGAAAAATACTCGCGCGGAAAAAACTCATAATTAATCAGAAAGGGGAAGAGCATGAAAGTCGGATCGGATGCGTAGATGCGCGTCCGACCAAGCAACCGGTCAAGACAGCGGTCGAAGCGCAGGCGCTCGGCGGCTGAGTCCACGGCTTGGGCGAGGCCCGTCAGCCGCTGCTCGATCGCCGCGGCCAACTGCGCAGAATTTGCGGCCACTCGCGTCCTGGCATGAGCCACGTGAGCTTCGATTCCCGGGGCAAGCCGAGCGCCCGACGGCAGCGAGTGCAGTGCATGCGTGTAGACCGCGGCCGCGGCGCGCGGTTTGTCCATTAGATCGAGCACCGCCGCTTTTTGCAGCAGCACAATGGGATGCGTCGGATCGAGCGCCAGTGCGCGCTCGAGCGCCGACAATTCCTCCGCGCGCAGCCCCAGCGCGCGATGTACGGCCGCAAGACTCAGCCAATACGGAATGTGCCGTGGGGCGATCGCGACCAGCTGCTCCAGCATGCGCCGCGCCCCGGCCGCATCGCCGGCTCCCAACGAGCGCCGCGCTCGCTCGTGCAACTCTTCCGTGGCGGGGTCGATCGGCGTGCTCATGCTCGGCGGAGTATAGCGAGAGGTGCTTGCAGCGTCTAAAGGCCGCTACAATTCACGAAGCGTCCGGCCGCCGGTCGATTCAAGGAGCGCACATGCAGCCGCCCGAGCTCATCAACATGTTTGCCGTGCCATTTGCATTCAGCCGTCATCCGGACCACAGGTCATTGAATGCTGCGCTGAAACTTCATATCTTCTCCGTGGAGCAGAGCGGCACGGCGGCGAATCCGCGGCCACTGACTCAGCGCAACGCTCCTTTGTTCGAAAGTCATTTCGATCTGTTCCGCGATCCCAACGCCGCTATCCAGGCATTGAAGGTTTTCTGCTGGGATCAAATGCTCGCGCTGATCGGGCGGCTCAACGGTTACGACCTTGCGACCTTGCACCGCTTGCAGATCTTCAATGATTGCTGGTTTCACGTGACGCGGCGCGGCGGGTTCTTCGGCCTCCACAATCACCCGAATGCCACTTGGAGCGGCGTGTATTGCGTTGATCCGGGGAAACATGATCCCCATATCAAGGAGAGCGGACATCTTACGTTTCTGAATCCCAACGTGCTCAGCGCGATGCACTTGGATGCGGGGAATGACCGGATGAAGCTGCCCTACGGGCCGCAGGTAGCCAGCCTATCGCTCGAAGCGGGACAGCTCGTGATGTTTCCGTCGTGGGTGCTGCACGACGTCAAGCCGTTCGAGGGCGAAGGCGAGCGCGTGACAATTGCTTTTAACTGCTGGTTCGCACTGCCGGATCAGAGCTAGCCTCGTACAGGAACCGCTCGAGCCAAGGCTTGAGCACCGGCAGCACCGGCGCGACATGCGATCGGTAGCGCAGCCACTGACCCAAGCCCTCCGTGTTCAGACCCTTCGCCAGTTGGGCGACGCTCGGCGTCAGCACTTTGCGCCTCTGACTGCGCAACGCAAAATCGCCCATCGCCGGATCCCACTCCAATCCCAAGAACGCGCAGACGCGTTTCATCTCGCGCGCAAACTCCGTCACCACATCCTCGTGCCGCACCAGACACATGTCGAGCTGTGCGACGTTTGCGAGACGCACGATCAGCTGCATGACTGCATCGTAGTAGCGCGCCGCGCCCTCGAGAGTCAACAGCTCGTAGATCGGCGCGCTCATCTGGAATCGATGCCGGAAGCAGCTCAGCACCACATCCCGCGGATCGCGGCAGGCGAAGACGATTTTCGCGTCGGGGAACAGTCGCGCGATCAACGGCAGCTTCAGGCTATTGAGCGGATTCTTGTCGACAAACACCTGGCCTCGTACTTCCACCCCGCTCGCGGCAACGTGCCGCCAGTACAGCCCGCGCAGGCGCTCGAGCGTCGCTGCGGGCGCCGCGGCGAATCGCGCCAAGTCCTCCGGCCCGCCCATGAACTCGCCGACCGCCTCGATCAGTGACTCGTTCTCCTCGAGACTGACGACATCGGAATGGCCTTCGAGAACGATCTCGAGCAACGTCGTGCCCGAGCGCGGAAACCCGAGAACGAACACGTGTGCGGCGGCGCCGGTGCTGCGCGCATCGCGCGGAGCTTTCCGCCGCCACTCGGGGGGCGCCCGGTCAAAATAGTCATTCACCGATCGCAGAAAGGTCAATGCGTTCGCACCGCCGGTAAAGCGGCTTGCATAAAAGCGCTGCAGTTCCTGATTGCATGCCGTGTAGGTGGCGAATGCCTCATCGGTGTAGTTTTTGGCATCGAGCACGTCGCCCAGCAGCCCGTTGGTGTGCGCGCGCTGCAGCGGCTCGAGGCGCACATCCTCCAGCAACCGCCTCAATCTTGCTTCGGCTGCCGGCCCGTGACCCTCGCCGAGCTCCGCCCGCGCCATGCACAGTACGGCATCCGGCACTCCGGGGAGCACGGCGAGAGCCCTCTCCGCCCAACCGTGCGCATCGCCGAAGGCGCCCCGACTATTGGCGAGCCTCGCAAGCCCGATCAGCGCGCCGCCTTGATTCGCATCGTGCTCGAGCGCACGGTGGTAGCTCGACTCTGCCTCGGCCACCAGGCCCAATGCCAAAAAGGCGTTCCCCAAATTCGTGTGCGCAAACGGCAGGGAATCATCGAGGGTCAACAAGGCGTCGAATTGCGCGATCGCCTCGGCCGGGCGCTCCAGCCGCATCAGACAAAGCCCATAGGCGTTGCGCGCCGCGGGATCTTTGGGGTCGATGGCAACGGCGCGTTGCAACAGCTGCTCAGCCCCGGCCAAGTCACCGCGTTGCTCCAGATCCAAGGCAGCGACATTGAGCAGCAGCGGGTGCTCGAGCCCGTCAGCAAGCGCAGCCTCGGCCAGTGCGGCCGCTTGCCCATGTTGGCCGGCGCGGGCCATCTGCAGCACGGCGCCGAGGGTCGCGTTATCGGCGGCTAGGTCGCGCGGCATATCATCGCGGCGAGCCTACTTGGCCCACATGCGTTGCAGGTTGGCGATGGCATATTCGAGCTGAGTTCGATTGCGCCAGTCCATTTTTAGGCCCTCGAGTGCGCGGACCTCGCCCAACGAGTAAAGAATGTCGCGCTGCATGGGATCTGCGACCTGACTCTCGATGAAGGTGATCATGACGAGGCGCTCGCCGGCGGTGACGGGCGCGACTTGATGGACGGAAGTCGACGCGTAAAACACCGCCTGACCCGCGCCGCCTTTTATACGCACTTCTTCCGATCCGAGATACACGATGAGCTCGCCGCCTTGATAGCTGGCGGGATCGGAGATGAATAGGGTGCAGGACACATCCGATCTCATCGGCTCCGGGGCTCCCGGCAAGAACGCGGAGTCGATGTGGGCCCCATAGGTCATACCGATTCCGTAGCGGGTCAAAACCGGCAGCGCCACGCGCTTGGGTAGAGCGAAATTTCTCGCGGATTCGCTGCGCTGTATGGCGCTGAGCGCAATCTGCGCCGCCTGCTTGCCTCTCGGGTCGTTGGGGTCCGCTATGACGTTATGCTTGGTCGGGTTGTGCGGATTCGAGCGTCGGCCGTCGACGAAGGCAGTCTGGCGAGCGAGTTCCGCAATGGACTCGACCTCGGCGGTACTGAGGAAGTCAGCAATCTGAAGAAACATCGCGCACCCTCGACTGCTCCGATCGTGACGGCATGCACCCGGCGCCTACTCGCCGGCCGACAGGTAGGCCTGCAGTTGCTCCAAATGCCGCAAATAATGGCGCGAGCGCCCCGAGGATCGCAGGTACAGCGGCTCGCGCGCCTGCCAAACACTCGCCGTCTTGATGGATCGCCCGCCAGCCGGAACAGTGCTGCATCGGTCGTCCCAATCGAGAGAGAGCGAGTTGAGGAGCGCCTCCATGGTCTCTCTCGGCTGACGCACCAGCATGTCATAGCTCACGTCGATAATATCGAGAGGATACAGGGCCTTCCAGTGCTTCATCAAACGCCGATACTGCAGATAGTGATGGCCGGTGTCCATGAGGTCCAGCGCATAACTCATCCCTTGATGCAGATGGAGGAAGTAGATGGACAAGCAATTGTCCAGGGGATCTCGCAGGGTGTGAACGATCTTCGCATCGGGGAACAGGCTTTTGATCAGACCTATGTAGAGCAGGTTGTCTGGCCGTTTGTCGGTGATCCGTTCCGCTCCCGGAAACAATCTGGCCAGCGTCTGGACATATTGGGCGGCCACCGCGGCAAGTTTGGTCGCGGACGCCGCGGCGACAGCTTCCGGGAATGGTGCAAACGCGGTTTGAGCGAGGTAGGGCAAAACGTCGATCTCTCCGCCTGCGGTGATGCGTGGATGACCGGCGAGTAATTGCTCCAGTAACGTTGAACCGGAGCGGAACATGCCGAGAATGAAAATGGGCCGCGCTCCGACTGGTACATCACGGGCGGCAGCCTCGACCGGCGCGGGAAAAGCGCGTATCAGGCGATCGACGAAGGCCTCCTCGCCGGCGGCATCATAGGATCCCGCCGGCGGCTCCGCACTCGCGCGGCTGTCGCGATTCGCCGCGACGTATGCCTCGAACGCGGCGGCATAGTCGGCGCAAGCATCGAGCGCGCGACCCAGCGCAAATCCTAAGTTCGCGCGCTCTGCGATCGTCACGCGAGGTGCAGCCAAAGCCTGCTGCAGCTGCGCGATCAAGGGATCCTCCCGCGAGGCAATCGCGCTCATATTCGCGTAGCGCGCCAGGGCCTGCGGAGACTCCGGATGGAGCTCCAGGATCTGTCGATATGCGGCCAGCGCGGCATCGCGCTCGCCGCGGTCCTCGTGAAGGTTGGCAAGATTGAGCAACGCTGGAACATGGGTCGGATGCAGCGCGAGCGCAGCCCGCAGCTCGCGTTCCGCGGCGGCAGCGTCCCGCAAATCATCCGAGTAAATCACCGCGCGATTCAGATGCGCTTCTTCGGGCCTTTTGACGCCTTGTTCGACTGCCCGCCGATAGGAGTCGAGCGCCGCCGGGAACAGCCTCGCCTTGCGCTGTAGCACCGCCAAGCAGTACCAGCAATCGCCGAGCATCGGCCACCGTTGCAGCACCGCCTGGTAGGCGACGATGGCGTCGGCAATGCGCCCTTGCCGGTCGAGCGACAACGCCGCACGCACTAATCTCTCAGGTGTCTCGTCGCGGGATTCCACAGCCGACTATTCGGTCCACTTGCGGCCCGCGCCGTCAAATTGGTCGATGGCTTTGAGGGTCGCCGCGACCAGCGCTCTCTCCTGGAGGGACAGCTCCGGCCTCCAAACGTCGAAGATCAACACAATGCGCGGCAGAGCGCTCGAATTCCACGCTTCGTGCTCGATGCTGTCGTCGAACAGCACGATCTCCCCTTCGCGCCACTCCCGAATTTGATTGCCCACGCGCAAGGCGCAGTTTGGCGGCACGATCAACGGCAAGTGGCAGACCAGTCTTGCATTGGTAAAGCCGTTATGAGGCGGAATCCGAGTGCCCGGTCGCAGTAACGAAAAGAGAACCGACGGGGTTCGATTGTCGATTGTGCAAAGAGGCACTTGCGACAGGGCGGCGAGAGTCCGGGGGCATAGCGCCGCGTTGTCCGGTACGACCGCGCCATCCTTGATCAAAAAGAATGCGCCCCAGTTCGGATTGTCCAACAGCCCGCGCACATCGAAAGCAGGCCGGTTGGCGGCGCCCTGTATGTAGGGTACGAAGCCGGTATCGACCTCGAGCAATGCAGCGGCCTCGGCGCGAATCGTGGCGAATTCGCGCTCCAGAAGCTCGACCCAAGGGAACGCGCTGCGATCGAAGAACTGGATCTGCGGGAGCTCGGGGTAGTAGAAATACTTCGGCTGCTGAGGATAGATCTCCTTCCTGCCGAGCAGCAGCTCGACGGCGTGGGTGAAACGCTCGGTCCCCGGGGCGCCGAGACCGGCTGGCCCGAGCGCGCGGAGAAGGTGAGCTTCGTAATCTCGCGCAAACTGCTGCGACAACGCTTGCGCCCGGCCGAGTGCGGCGCGCAACTCCGGCGGCAATGAGGGAACTGTCGCCGCGAGCTTCAGAGCGGCGCGGTAAAAGGCGTCCGCGGCCCGCGGGTCCCTTCGCTTGGTGAATAAATCACCCTTGGCGAGCAGTGCCGGCAAATGATGCGCATCGAGCTCGAGGGCACGATCGAGCGCGGCGTTCTCTGCGGCCGACGCCCCCAAAGCGCTATGGGCCCGGGCAAGGCCGAACCATACCGACGCATCTGCCCGGCCCGAGGCTAGCGCGCGGTCGAAATGTGCGCGGGCTGCCTCGTGAGCACCGCGATCAAGTGCGGCAAAACCGGCCGCAACAGTTTGGTCGATCGGCGCGGCTGCCACTGCCTAAGCTCCCGCCGCGAAAGAGATCATTTTTCCGGTCATCCATCGAAGTATCGCGGCCCCGGGCCATGATGTCGATGCAGCGCCTCAGAGTCCCATCGGGCTAAAAGCGCCTGCTGCAGTGCAGCGCGTTTGTGGCCCCGGGGATCGAAAATAGACGGCATGCACGAATTGCGCACCCAGCGCCGAGCGGCGTATAAACCAACCAAACCCACCCTAGCTTGAGGAACTCCTGTGCGACATTGGATCTTCTCCCAGCCCGTATTGATGAGCCTGATGATTGCCAGCTTGCCCGTTTGCGCGCAGCAATCCTCGACAACAGCGCCCGCGGCTTCAACCACCGCTACCCAGCCATCCCAACCAGCACAGTCCCAGCCTGCCCAGTCCACGACTGCGCCCGCGGCGCCGGCGACTACTTCGCCCGCCGCGCCCGCGGCGCCGCGCTGCGCCGTCGGATGAGACGCTGAAAAAAGCAAAATCGATTGGATACCATGCAGAGACCCGCAAGGGAGCGACCGTCTATTGCCGTGAGGATGCCAACATCGGCACCCATTTCACGACCAAAAAGTGCGTGGACGGCTCGCAACTTGACGCGGTCATCGCGCAACAGCAGGAACTCAAGGACGCCACGCTGCAAAGGCCGATGACGGGCACGGGTAGCCGCTAAGCTCGCACCGCTCGCCGGCCGAGTCGGCGAGCCAGTACCCCGCAGCCGTCACGTGGCGCGCGCCCGGCGTCGCGTTTTCGGCGGTCGTCCCTATATAAAAGGTGACATAAGCAGATGCTCGTGGGTAATAATTCGGGCGCTGCCCGGGTCCTATTACGCGAGCAGCAATGTCGCTGCGAACTACAAAAGAGGGCTTGAACCATGCAAATCAACAAGGGGTCGAGTGCGGCGTTGGCGGTTGCGGCCGCGATGCTGTTCACGTCGGGATTGGCTGGCGTGTCCGTGGCTGCGGATACCGCGACGGTCAAGTGCACGGGGGTGAATTCCTGCAAGGGTACTTCCGAGTGCAAGTCCGCGAAAAACAGCTGTAAAGGCCAGAACAGCTGCAAGGGACAGGGATGGACCTCGATGTCGAAGAGCGACTGCGACGCGGCCAAGGCCAAGGCAAAGTCCGGTAGTTAATCCGATCTGATCGACGGGGTCGGCGCGAGCCCAACCGGTGCCCGCGCACGACCCCGGCCTCTTTCCATCATGCAGATCAAGGGTTTCGGTCTGGGGCTGCGGCCGCCGCACTACGCGGCCATGCTCGAGGAGTCTCACGCCATCGATTGGCTCGAGATCATCACCGAGAATTACCTCGTCCCGGGCGGCAAGCCGCTGCACTATCTCGAGCGCATTCGCAGCCGCTTTCCGATGGTCATGCACGGCGTCTCGCTGTCCATCGGCAGCACCGATCCTCTCGATCGGGAGTATCTCGCCGGCGTGCGCGACTTGGCGCGCCGCATCGAGCCCGCCTGGATCTCCGATCACCTGTGCTGGACCGGCGTCGAGGGCCGCAATGTGCACGATCTGTTGCCGTTGCCCTACACCGAGGAGGCGCTCGCGTGCGTGGTCGCCCGCGTAAGCGAAGTGCAGGACCTGCTCGGGCGACAGATTCTGCTCGAGAACGTCTCGAGCTATTTGACCTACCGCTCCTCGGAGATGACCGAGTGGGAATTCTTGAGCGAAGTCGCGTGCCGCGCCGACTGTGCGCTATTGCTGGATATCAACAATATCCACGTGAGCGCCGTGAATCACGGCTTCGAGGCCGCGCGCTACCTGCGCGCCGTACCGCGGGAACGCGTGCGCCAGTTCCACCTGGCCGGCCACAGCGATATGGGCGATCACCTCATCGACACACACGATCATCCGATCGCCACGCCGGTGTGGAACCTCTATCGCGAGGCGCTGGCGCATTTCGGCCCCGTGCCGACGATGATCGAGCGCGACGACAATATTCCGCCCCTCGCCGAGCTCATCGCCGAGCTCGACGTGGCTCGCGCCATCGCTGCCGGCCAGGCGCTCGAGGCGGCGTGATGGAGCTGCGCCAATTGCAGCGCGAGATGCAGAGCGGGCTCCTCGGCGGGGAGAGCGGGATCGAGGCGCACATCGCCGACACGCCGCCACTCACCAAGGAGGCTCGCCTCGGCATTTACCGGCACGCCTATGTGACCCGGTTGATCGAGGCGCTCGAGAATTACTACCCGGTGCTACATCTGATCCTCGGCGATGAGGATTTCGAGGCGCTCGGCGCCGCGTTCGTGCGCGCCCACCCGTCGATGCATCGCTCGATCCGCTGGTACGGCCGGGAGGTCGCTGCGTTCCTAAGCGTGGAGCCTCCATTCGCTGCACAACCGATCCTCGCGGAGATCGCCGGCTTCGAGTGGCGGCTCGCGGAGTCCTTCGATTCGGCCGACGACGGCGTCGTGGGCCGTGCCGCTCTTGCGAGCGTCGAGCCCGCCGCGTGGGCCGATCTGACGTTCCGCTTTCACCCCTCGGTGCAGCGTCTCACCTTTGGATGGAACACCGTCGCGGTCTGGAAAGCCCTATCAGCGGACGAGGCGCCCCCCGCACCCGAGCGCTCGGCAGACGCGGTCGAGTGGCTCATCTGGAGGCGCGATCTCGAGAACTATTTTCGCTCACTCGATTCCATGGAAGTCACGGCACTCGACGCTGCGCTCGAAGGACGCAACTTTGCTGAAGTTTGCGCCGCGCTCTCGGAGCACCTACCTGATGAGGAGGTGCCGCTGCGCGCCGCCTCGCTGATCGCGACCTGGCTCGACGGCGGCCTCCTCGCCGGTCTCGGACGGCGCTGACGGCGGCTCAGTCGAGCCGCCGTCTCTTCGCTCGCAATCCTCCGCCTAAAGCAGCGTCCCCGCGTCGCCCACCATTTCCTTGCGCACCATCGGAATCGGCGGACCGCCGTAGGACAAGAACTTGTCGTGAAAGTCGTGCCACAGCGCTTGATCTGGAGCGGCTGAGGTCATGGAAGGCCCGGTCATCGCGGGGCCCGTCATCGCAGGTCCAGTTGTCGCGGCGGACGCCGGCGCCGCCGCGGAGGCCGTCTGCGCCGCTGCGCCGCCGCTGCTCATCTTTGCCACCCAGTCCGCCCGGAGCTTGCGAATCATGAGCTTGCCCAGCGTGTAATTGAGATATGCCGGATCGTAGGTGCCGCGAGCGGCTTGCTGGCGCGCGTTACCGGGATCCTGGAAGGCTTGCTCGCGGAACATCTTCTCCGATTGCGCAACGGTCCACCCCTCGGTGTGCAGTCCGATCGCGGACAGCAACCGCACGTCCCGCAGCAACGCGTCCATGATCTGGCCGATGTGCAGCTCGGGATCGCCGCGGCCGAGACCTTCCTCGTACATCATTTCCTCGCAATAGTGGGCCCAGCCCTCCGCGAACGCATACCCCACCCACAGCGCCTCGAGCTTGTCCGGATTAGAGTTCGAATGCAGGAACTGCAGGAAATGACCCGGCCAGACCTCGTGCACCGAGGTGAATAGGAGGGTCGCTTCACTCGGTATGTACTGCAGCTGCTCGGGTTTCGACCACTTCGGATCCGGCGGCGCGATGTTATAGGTCGCCGCGACCCCCTTGTCGTAGGGACCCGGAACTTGAATGAAGGCCGCGTTGTTGCGATTGTAGGGCGGAGCCTCGGCGACCAATGCTTGGTCGTCGTTCGGAATGCTCACGACATTATTCTTCTGCACGAAATCGCGCAGCATGGTGAGCTGCCGGCGAGCCGCATCGAGCGTGCCTTCCGCCGGCTTCTTCGCCGCCACTTTGGCGACGCAGGCGGCGATCGTGCCCTTCGGCAGATAATTCGCGCATTCCGCCTTGATCGCGGCGGTGTTGCGCTCGAGGTCGGCGCGGCCCGCGGCTTCGATCTGCTCGATGGGCAAATCCACCATCTCCGTGTCCTTCACCATCTGCGCATATAGGTCCTTGCCCAGCGCGAAATTGTCCGTCGCAGTCTTGCGCAGGCCCGTCAGATAATTGGTCAGATTCGCCATCGCGTTGGCGGCGTTCGTGTCCGCGTCCGTCAAATCCTTTTGCATGGCCGGATCGTTGACCGAAGCGAATACCGCGGCGACGTCCTTTTTGTAGAAATCTACGAAGCCCCCGAACACCGCAATTCCGAGCTCGACGTAGGTCTTGGGCAACGGGCCTTTGAGGTTCTCCTGGATATTGGTCGTCAATTTCGGGATGCCACGGGCGTACTTGATGTAGGCCTTCATGCGCACGTTGAGGGGTGCATAGTTGCGGCTCAAGTACATATCGGGGTCGACGCCGGCTACGTTCAGATACCAGTAGGGGTTGGTCGAGGGGAAGTGCGCTTTCTCCAGGTAGAACAGATCGCGGTCGACGACGTTCAGAAGATAGGTACGGTCGAACCGCTCCTGGGGCTCGAGCTGGCTCGGATCGACGGCGCTGAGCTGGTCGCGCTCATCGTGCAATCGGGCGATCTCGCGCTTGATGCCGTGCGCACTCACGTCGGGAAGCTGGCCGTCGTATTCATGCTTGCCCTGTTGCGCGGCGAAGGAGGGTTGCGCGGCGAAGTAGCTCTGCACGAAACCGTCGGCGGTCTGCTTCCATTGCTGGCTTGCCTGCGACGGGGGCCGCGCTGCGGGTGACTTCGATTGCGGCCCCTGGTTACAAGCCGCCACGCACAACAAGACCGCCGCCACCCCAGCCAGACCCAGGTTGTTCGATAAGGACATGTGTCTTCCCCCTAGTCATTTAAATTATTCAAACCAACGCCGCCTCATAGCCGGGCGGACTCCGGCAAATTCTCGTCTAAACTAGACCGATTTCAAAGGACTCTGAAGCATGAACTCGATTCCAGGTCGCGACGACGTGCGTATTATGACGCTCCAGGCCCACATCCTGGCCGAGCAGGATCGGCACGCACACGCCGGGACTCTTTCCTGGATCCTGTCCGCGCTGTCCATTTCCGCCAAGATCATCGCGGATAAGGTCCGGCGCGCGCGCCTGGAAAACGTGCTCGGCAGCGTCGGTACGGAGAATGTGCAGGGCGAGACTCAACAGAAGCTGGATGTGCTCGCCAACGAGGTCCTCATGGGCGCGCTCGGCAGCCGCCAAGGCGTCGCGATCGTCGCCTCGGAGGAGAACGAGCAACCGGTCATGCTGCGCGAGGACGACGGCCGCGGGGTATCGCGTTACTGCGTGCTGTTCGACCCGCTCGATGGCTCGTCGAATCTCGACATTTGCGGCGGAGTCGGCACGATTTTCAGCATACTCGCGCTCGACGGGAACGAGCCGCGGGCCGCACAGTCGTTGCTTCAAGCGGGGCGGCGCCAGATCGCGGCGGGGTACGTGCTTTACGGATCGTCCACCGTGTTCGTGCTCACGCTCGGTAACGGCGTGGACATGTTCGTGCTCGATCCCAGTGTCGGCGCCTTTATGCGCGTCGAGCGCGGCCTCAAAATCCCCGCCGGCAACAAAACCTACTCGCTGAACGAGGGCAACCGCCAGAGCTTCCCGGAAGGCTATCGCCGCTATCTCGACTGGGCGCAGAGCAACGGCTATTCGAGCCGATACGCGGGCGCCATGGTCGCAGACGTGCATCGCATCCTGCTGAAAGGCGGCGTGTTTCTGTATCCGCCCACGCACAAAGCGCCGCAGGGGAAGCTGCGGCTCATGTACGAGGCCAATCCGATGGCCATGCTCATCGAGCAAGCCGGCGGTAAAACTCTCGCGGGGCCGGGAGCAACCGATCCTCGACGTGCAGCCCACGGCGATCCACCAGCGCACGCCGGTGATCCTCGGCGCAGCCGACCAGGTGGACCAAGTCCTCGCGCATCTCTAACGAGCCGCGCGATCGTGTGCCGGCGGGAGGGTCGACTCGCTCGGCGTGAACTTCGCGCGCAGTTCCCGGAAAACCGGCAGCCCCTCGCAGCGCGCGCTAAGCGCGCTCAGTCCCGGATAGAGTGCCCATGACTGGCTCAACTTCAGAGCGTCGCACAGGAAACCAAACACGCAGGTGAGCGTGATGTCCGCCTGCGTCATTCGGCCGGCGACCATCCACTCGCCGACCCGCATCTGCGCCAGTCGATCGATCTCGGCCAACGCGCCGTGCATCTGACTGCGGAAGCGATCGATCCTCGGCTCGTAATTCTTGGCTTGCGGGCGAAAGAGGATGTCTCTCGAGCAGCACAATACCCTTGTCCGCGGCACCGAGCGCGAGCGAGATGATGTGCAGCGCGCGCCGGCGCTCATCGCCCGACGGCGGCAACAGCGCCCGCTCGGGGCCGGCCGAGTCGTCGAGGAAATCCAGAATGGCGCTCGAGTCGATCAGCGCCTCGCCGTCGGCTTGCACCAGCGCGGGGACCCGGCCCAGCGGATTGAACTGCCGGATCAACTCGAAGTCCCGGTGCACCGACCAGTTGCGGTGCTCGAAAGGCACCTCGAGGAGGCGCAGGCTCACGGCCACGCGCCGCACAAACGGAGAATCGAACATTCCGATCAGAATCATGTCTCAGTGTCCACCTTTCACTCTCAACCCTTCCGCCGCGAGGCGTTGCGCGAGCTCTACCTCGATGCGCGCGGCCTGCGCTCCTCTTGATCGACTGCAAATGCAGCGACGGGCCGGTGAGCACCTCCAATCCCCGTCTTGAGAACGCTACCGGCTGCGCGAATTCCCGCCTTGTGCTGGTCGAAGCGTTCAGCCGGGGAATAATTGCTCATGCCTACGTACACGCCATACGCCTCCTTGCGTTGGTCGCGATAATCGAGGAGCACCAGATAGATGTTCGACCGTCCCTTGTCAGGAGCCTGAAAGCCTAGCGCAATATCGTAGGCGCGCGGCAACCAATCCACGTAGCGCATCGGCAGCCAATCCGGTATGGAGGCGGCGGCACACCGCCACAGCCGCTCGAGCGCAGTTTCGATATTAATGGACATTTCGCCGCGCATCCACAATTCGTGGATGCAGTGGGCGGCGGCGGCCCCGTCGGCGCGCGCCAGAGCGGCCTCGAAGCGGGAGGCGAGTCCCGGCACGACTGCTCTCGCCGGAGCGGGCGGGCCTGCGGCGAAGTGTTGGCGTCGACGATACTCAACGGTCGTGCGATGATACCCGCCGGACGCCCGAATCAAAAAGCCGGCGGGATCTGCGGGCGGCGTCGCAGCTAGTGCGGCGCGCATAGGTGGACGTCGCCGCTCTTGGTCTCGATGTGCACGTGGCCGCTGCCGTCGCCGGACTTGAACTCCAGGCGCGAGCCCGGACCGTAGTGCGCGCTCTCGGGTTTCGGGCCGAAGCAATTGTCGATATTGCCGCCGAAAGACTGAACGTCGAATTGGGCGGCCGGAGCGGCTCGGGGAAATCGAATCGCAGATTGCCGCTGACCGACTCACCCTCGAGCTCGGCGTCGCGCGCGAGCGACGAGCGCGGCGGTCACGTTACCCGAGATCGTCTTGAACCGACCTCGGTCAGGGCGCCGAGCTGCACCTTGGCGTTGCCGCTCACGGTAACCACCTCGACCTCCGTCGGAGAGCCCTTGAGCTCGACATCGCCGTTGATGGTCTTCGCCTCGATCGACTTGGCGCCGGGCGCAGCCAGGCGGATGTTTCCGGTGACGCTGTTGGCCCGGAGATTGGCCCCCACCTCGCCGCTGATGTTGCCGCCCACGGTACGCAGGGTCGCGTCGCCGGCGACGCCGTGGACGCCGATATTGCCGTTCACCAGCGTGACCGTGAGCGTGCTCCCCGCGGGCACGTGGACGGAGATCTGACGCTTGCCGCCGCCCGGCACGAAGTCGATGACGGTGCGTTGCCCGTGCGGCACTGAAGTGTAGTCGGTTGCCCAGGTCCTCCTCCGCGCGTGAGCTCCACGCGCGGCTGGTCCCAGCCGGTCACCTCGACCGAGTCGGTGATCCCGATGATCTCCACCATGCCTTGCGGGTCGGCGTCGTGCGCCTCGCGAAACGGCGCGTCCGCGTGCAGTGTCGCGGGGATCATGCGCGGCCGCGAGCGCCGCGGCGACAAGTGGGGGCAGGTATCGCGTCTGTGTTGTTCTCATGGTCATATTCTCGCCAAGGTGGGTTGTGTGGTCCGTATTACGTCGTCGTACAGGTCGAACTCGTCGTGCCAGGCGCTCTCGAGCAGCTGCTCGAGCACGGGGCTGTCGGGGTCCGCGGCCAGGGCCTTGCGGATGTCGTCGCGCGCCTGGTGAATCACGGCGAGATTCGCCTCGATCTTCGCGCGGGTCGGCGGATCGAGCATGGCGAGCCGCTCCCTGAAGGTGTCGACGAGGCCGGCACGCGCGGCAAGATAGCCGGGGTCGTGCGGCTCATCGAGGCTCATCGCGATACTCGGCGCGCCGGACGCGTTCGATCGCAGCCCGGCTGTGCAGCACCGCCCAGACGACGGCGCCTGCGATCATCAGCGCGGCGACAGCGGCCGCCGCCGCGAGCACCACCTGCGGGGTCCGCAGCGGCTGCCGCTCGATCTCGCGTTCGATCGAGGGCCACAGATATCGGGGCGGGACGATGTCTCGCGGCAGCTTAGCGAGCCGCGCATCGAGAGACTCCTGGGCCGGGTCTTTCATGCCTCCTCCAAGCCGAGCGCCGCGCTCAGCAAACCGCGCGCGCGGTGCAATTGAGCCTTGCAGGTGCCTTCCGCCACGCCGAGCGCGCTCGCCGCCTCGCCATGGCTGTAACCGTAGATGCCGACCAGAACCAGGACGTCGCGCGCGCCTTCCGGCAGGCGGCGATGGCGCGCTCGAGGTCGATCGGCGGCACGGCGCCATGATCGGGCTGGTCGGGGAGCCCTTCGGCGCGGCTCGCCGACCTCGCGGCTCGCCCGCAGAGCCGCGGCGGCGGGCAAGCACCGTACGAATCGCGATGCGCTGCAGCCATGTGGAAAAGAGACTCCGCTTCCTCGAATCGCCCGAGCGAGCGCCAGGCCGCGACGAAGGACTCCTGGGTGCAGTCCTCGGCGGCCTCCCGCTGACCGGTGAGCCGCAGGCACAGCCCATAGATCCGGGGCGCGAATTCCCGGTAAATCGTCTCGAACGCCGCCAGATCGCCGCGCACGGCCGCGGCTACCGCCGCCTCGGTGTCGGAATCGCTCGCCTTCCGCGAATCGCCGAAACTGCAGTGTCCCCACCATACTCCCCGCAAAATCGCCCATTGCAAGTGTTAGATGCGAGGGAGCATGCGAAAGGTTTGAATGGGCGCTAAGGATTTCGGTGCGCATCCCCGGCGCGCCAGCCGATCCGGCCGACGCAAGGGTCCAGCAGATCCTCGATATGGTCCTTGAAGCCCAAGGTGCGCAGCAGCGCAAAGGCGGTGATGCGCGCGTCGGGGAAAGGCCTCGTGCAGGCGCGCCGCAGCCGCGAGCATCGTTCTGCCCCTGGTCACCACGTCGTCGATCAGCAAAAGGCGCGCATCCTGCGGCAGATCGGAGCCGGACACGACGCTGAAGGAGTCGTAATGCGCCCGCACCGTCGGCCGCCGTCCGGGTGCCGCGGTCGCCGATTTGGGCACCGCGCTCACTCTGCAAGACCCCTCCAGGCACTGCCCGCGAGCCCTTCGGCGACGAACGCGTCGGCGAGGCGCTCGGGCAAGTATTCTCGACTCGCGCGGCTCGGGTTCGCTGGCCGGGATCGGAACCAGCACGTCGATTGCGCGAAAGAACTCCGCGAGGATCGGCATCAGGTGCGCCTGCCGCATCACGCAGCGGGCGTAGAGCGGCACGAGCGGCGGCTCGGAAGCCTTGATCATCGCGCAGAGCGACCGGGACCTGGCCGAGACTCGGCACGCGCCGCATGGCGCATAAACATAGCAGGAGGCGAAGTCCAGCGAACGAATGGCCGGCTCGAGAGCGCTCACAGAGCCGAAGTCGTAGTCGCGATCATGGCCGGCGGCGGGAGTTCGCTGCAAGTGGATTTCGGCAGCACGAGCCTCACCGAGCGTCTCTTTATCATGCAGATACTGCTTGTACTTCTCGGCCGATTCTTCCGGCGTCGGCCTTGGATGCTCGCGTCCGTACCGCTGCCAGTTCTCGATCGATTTGCAGAGCTGCCGCCTCCTGGCTGAGTGCACGATTGCAGATTCGTTCCATGGTGCGGGACTCGGGTGCCGCGCGTTGCGGCTCGGGTCGGGCGCGTTGGGGCTCGAGGCGCGCACGGTAATTCTCGCGAATCCGCTCGGCAACGAAGCTGTGCCCGCCGCGCCGCTCGATCTCGTACGCGACGCGCGGAATCCACAGCTTGCGCTCGCGAGTGATGCCCTGCGCCTCAAGACTGCGATGGTCGATACGCGCATCGACGTGCGCCGATGCGAGCGCCGTATTCGCCACTTCCGCCCAGCGCCGCCGCGCAAAGAAGAGCTCCTCCGACGCCCCGTCCCAGGCCGAGCTTCCGCCGATTGTCGTCACTGAGATCGAACGTTGTTTTTCTCCCCAAACCCTTCGCGGGACACCTCGCGAGTCGTCGTCAAGAGATGCGCATGGAAGTTCCGGGGATCGCTTCCTGGGAAATTCCGCGGAGCGTGGACCACCGCATCGACGGCGAATCCGTAGCGATCCGCAAGCTCCTGCGCAAAGCCGCGCACTACCTCGACCCGCTGTGGGTGAGTGAGCTCCGGCGGCAGGGCGATCATGTACTCGCGGGCCACTCGGGCATTCTTTTGCTTCTCGGCAATCTCCGCAGAGTTCCAGAGGGTGGAACGGTCGGTCGCCCAGCTCATGTCCGCGCCGGCGAGCCGCGCCGGGAGCACGATTTCCTTGTGCATGACGTCTCGCCGATCGGTGTGATCGTAGGTGCGTCCCGAGCGTTCGTCGCGAATGCGCTCGCCCGAGCGATACGCCGCGAGGCTCGGCGCGCTGCTGCCGTTCGAGCGGCTGAAGGTTTGCATTTGGAGCGTGATAGATGCGCCATGGCCGCTCAGCTCGCGACCATTGAGTCGAGGAATTCGGGGTCGCACGCGTAGCCGGCGGCGCCGGCCTCCAATGCTTCGTCGACGCGCTCGAGGGTCACGGCGGCGGCGGCTCAGCGCCGTCGTCGGCAGAAAGGCGCCGTCGGGCTCGCAGAAGAGGTCGTGGTCCTCTATCAATGCGCCGCAAGCCGGGCAATGGTTCGCCCAATACGATCCCAGAGTGCGCTCGCTGAATGCGAAGCGGTAGCCTTTAGATACGGCCTGCAGACGTCGCCGCACTCTCTCGGGCAAGTACTCCACGTAAAAAAGGAAGGCGCTCCACTCTACGGTTTCCCAGTTATAGGCGACAAGTTCGTCCGCTTCGATATCCCAGTCGAGCTCGAGCGACTGGTGGTTCGGCGGCAGAGCGAGGGCGACGTACCGCATCTCGGCACGGCAGCGATCGCACTCCCCGTTGGCGCGGGCGATCCAGTAGCTACTGGAACGGACGTTGATATTTTCTTTCGAGCCTGAGTTGCCCATGCATGCCGCCCCTACCGGATGATCGCGAGCGCTCGAAGGAGACCTTGAGCCATTCGCTCGCTGAAGCCACTTTCAGATACCCGCAAAAATCCGGAAGCCCCTCGATCTCGGAGGGCATTACCGCGGCCTCTGTCACGCGCTGCTCGCTGGTGCTCTTCGAGCGCCGGGCACCGCGACGCGCGAACAAGCCCTCGCGATCACTGCCGCGGGAGATTTGTCTCCTCAATACCTCGCGCTCGCCGATCAGGCGCGAGGCGAATTGCGACGTACCGCCGTGCTCGCTGGCCGAGCAGCGCAGGATCAGCGTATTTCCGCAGTTCTCCACGAGGGTGTTTGCATCCCCGGGATAGGTACTTGAGACTTGCGATGCTCGATTTGCCATGGCCATGCCGCCGAGGACCATGATCAAAATGATCGCGATCGGGGTGAGCCAGGCCAAAATGTTGGTCTGCAGTGCGCTCGCGCCGGTCATGAAGGGCGAGGCCTGTGCGAGGCAGAGCCCGGGTACGCACGTCGCGAGGGTGACGATGAGGACGGGCAATGACGGAGGCACGCGGCGAACTTGTCGATGATGGGGGTGGTGCATGGCTAAAATCCTTCTTTCCGTCCTGAAGTGACTGTCTAGGTCTCGGTCTCCATCTCGTCGAGTTCGCGTTCCGCACGTCGCGCCAGTTCCTCGCGTTTCGCCTTGCCCGGCGCACCGAACCGGAAGGACTGCACGATGAACGAGTGGTCGAAGTGCTGTTCCCCGTCTTTGTCGGTCCAATTGTTGGATCGAACCCGTGCCTCGACGAAGAGCTGATCGCCCTTGCGCACGTTCTTAGCGATCGCCTCGCCAAGGCCGTCGAACGCAACGAACCACAGAGTCGTGACGATCTCGCGAGCGTTGCCTTGCTCGTCCTTGCCCGCGTAATCATTGCCTACCAGGCAAAATTTCGTGTACGTGGTATCGCCCTTGGCGGCGAGCTCCGGATCGCTCGCGAGGTTGCCGACTGCGGTCAGATTGAAGCTGTTCATGCATGATCTCCTTTTTGAGTTGACTGCGCGGCGACGACATCGGTGTTCGCTCGCGTGAGTGACAGTCTGCGAGAGACACCTCGGCCGCGAGAACAAAATTAAATCATCGATATGCAAAGAAAGACGCACGCCGCGCAAGAGCGCGCGCCACAGCCGACCGCCGTATCTGCGCTGCTCGATTCCTCGAAAACTGTGCATAATCGCGCGATGACTCACTTGACCCCGATGCCGAGCACCGCAAGCCCGCAGCCCGCATTGCGGGTCGCGGGCCTCTGCAAGCGATACGCCGGCGTGACGGCGCTCGACGATGTCTCGTTTACCGTGGGACGCGGCGAGATCGTCGGGCTGCTCGGCCCTAATGGCGCGGGCAAGACGACCACCATCAACGTGATACTCGGCGTGCTCGAGCCGACGGCGGGCACGGTCGCGATCGACTCGATCGACATCGCCAGAGCGCGCTCGCTCGCCCTCACGCGCGCAAATTTCGCCGCCGTGTACGCAGCGCTGCCCGGCAATCTCACCGTGCGGCAGAACTTGCGGTTTTTCGGACTGCTCTATTCGATCGATGCGCTTGCGAGCCGCGTCGACGAGTTGCTGAAGGAGTTCGACCTCGAGCATCTGCGCGACACCCGCTGCGGACTTTTGTCTTCAGGTGAGCAAACGCGAGCGGCGCTCGCGAAAGCGCTCATCAATCGTCCGAGCCTGCTGTTGCTCGACGAGCCCACGGCATCGCTCGATCCCTCCGCCGCGCAAATCATTCGTGAGAGGATCAAGCGTCTGGCGTCGCAGGAGCGCTGCGGAATCCTCTGGACGTCGCACAACATGCGGGAAGTTCAGGCTGTATGCGACCGCGTCCTGTTTCTCTCGCGCGGCAAGGTCTTGCTCGAGGGCGACCCGAATACTCTGCCGCTGGAGCACGGGGCTGCCACCTTGGAAGAACTGTTCATCCGCGTGGCGCGCGAGCCCTTGACCCTGCCGGAGGCTCGACCCGATGAAGCCGCGGCCTATCTCGGCGATCGTGTTGCGGCAACTCTATCTGCTGCGCCAGAGCCCGGTGCGCATCTTCGGTCTCATCGTCTGGGTCACCATCGACATCGTCTTGTGGGGCTTCATCACGCGCTACCTGAACACGGTGAGCGGCAGCGGCGTCAACTTCGTACCGACGCTGCTCGGAGCGGTGCTGCTGTGGGACTTCAGCGAGCGCATGATGCAGGGAGTCAGCACCGCCTTTCTCGAGGATGTGTGGTCGCGCAACTTCCTCAACCTATTCTCCTCGCCGCTGTCGATCGCCGAATACATCTCGGGGCTGGTCATCACGAGCATGCTCACGAGCAGTCTCGGGCTCGTCACCATGCTGGTGGTGGCCACTGCCGTCTTTCACCTGCAGTTTTTCTCGCTCGGTGTCTCACTCGCGGCCTTCATCCTGGTGCTGTTCGTGTTCGGCATCAGTCTCGGCATCCTGGCAACCGCAATCGTGTTGCGCTTCGGACCGGCGGCGGAATGGCTGCTCTGGCCGCTGCCTGCGCTGCTTTCCCCTTTCGCCGCGGTATTTTATCCGCTCGCCATCTTGCCGCCGTGGATGCAGGCCGTGGCACGGGCCCTGCCGCCGGCGTATGTGTTCGAGGGGATGCGAGGCCTCTTGGCCGGCGGAGCATTTCCCACCCGGCTCCTGCTCGAGGGGGGCGCCGTGGCCGTCGCGGAGCTCTTCGCGGTTGCATATCTGTACGCGCGGGTCTATCACCGCGCGGTACGCACGGGGCTGCTCGCGCGCTATAGCGCCGAAGGGGTGGCCTAGGCCCCGGGTTTGCACCGGGTCGGGAAGTCGCCGAGCAGCTTCTCCAGTTCATCGACATCGACAGGCTTGGTCAAATGATGGTCGAAACCGGCAGCGTCGGCGCGCTCCTTATCCTCTGGTTCGCCCCAGCCGGTCACCGCGACCAGCAGCACCCGCCGGCCCCAGGGCTCGCTGCGCACAGCGCGCGCCACTTGGTCCCCCGTGAGATGCGGCATGCCGATATCGAGAATCATGGCGTCGGGCATTGTTTGGCGCGCAATCCGCAGCGCTTCTTCGCCGTCGTGCGCGATCAGCACCTCGTGAGCGCTCATCTCGAGGAGCACTCCCAAGCTGAGCGCCGCATCCGGGTTGTCGTCCGCCACCAATACTTTCATGCAACCGCCCTTTACTGGGATGCCGGCCTCCGCAACTTCGCGTCGGAAGCGTCGGCAGTTTGGCGACGCCTCGCAAGAGGGTCAAGTGCGGGCGCCGCATGCATCGCGAGCAGCTATCTCGCGCGTGCAGTCGTTGCGCGGCGTGACCGGTTCGCTTAACGTGAGTCATGGAAGACGGTGCTTACCGCATGCAGGCCGCTGCCGCCGCCCGCGCGCCGGTCTTCGTTCCCTGGCGCGTGGCTCCGCCGCTGCTCAGCACGGCGCTGATCATGCTTGGCGCAGGAATGTTGGGATCGCTTTTGCCCTTGCGATTTTCTGCAATGGGTTTATCGCCCGGCACGATCGGTCTGATTGCGACGGCAGAGGCGCTCGGCTTCCTCGTCGGCTGCCTTTACAGCCACAAGATCATCGCGCCCGTGGGACTCGAGCGCGCCTATGCGGCATTCGCCGGCATGAAAGCGGTCGCGATCTCCAGCCTGTATTTCGCGCAGAGTGTGCCGGTATTGATAGTCTTCCGATTCATGCTCGGATTGAACGCGGCCGGACTCGCGATCATCGTGGAAAGCTGGCTGAACGCCCTGGTGCCGAACGAACAGCGCGGACGGGTATTGACGCTCTATGTGCTCGTGTATGGGCTTTTCTACGGCGCAGGACAGCTGCTCGCGCAAAACCTCGACGTCCGGGGACCTGAGTTTCTGATCATCTCGGGGATCTCGACGACGCTGGCGCTCGTGCCCATGGTGGGTATCAATGTACGCGCACCGCAGCTGCCGCAACGCGTCAAGCTGGAGATTCTAAAGGCAATGCGCACATCCCCAGCCAGTGTGATGGCGTGTCTGCTGAACGGTTTGATCCTCACCGGATTCTTTACGGTGGGACCGCTATTCGGGGTGCGTATCGGATTCGACCAGCAGCATGTCGTCATATTGATGGCCTGCGTATCGCTCGGCGGCCTCTTTCTACAGTGGCCGATCGGTCATCTGTCGGACAAGATCGACCGGCTGCACGCGCTCATCGGCTTGGGCGTTGGAACACTCGCGGTCGCGGCGGCGCTCGTGAGCGTCGATCGGCGCATGCCCTTTTTCGTGATCGGCATCCTGTTCGCGATCTTCGGCGGCTTCGCCGAGAGTCTCTACGCGGTTGGCGTGGCGCACGCCAACGATCGAGCCGACAAGAGTGATTATGTTGCGTTGTCCTCGACTCTCTTGTTCGTCTGGGCGCTGGGTGCGGCGATCGGACCTACCACCGGGACGTTCGCCATGCAGCTCATCTCGCCGAGCGCGTTCTTCGACTACGTGATCATCTTGACGCTGGGCTTTACCCTGTTCGCCACCTGGCGACTTCGCCGCCGCAAGCAGGATCGATGCGTCGAGGAGCGTGAGGAGTTCCTTCAGTATCCGCAAACATCGCCTGAAATCTACGCCTGGCTCCCCTATCACAAAGAGCCCGCCGCCGCGGCCCCCTCTGCCGACCCAACGAGCTACCGGAGCCCGCCGGATTCGCCGGCCGCCGCGGCAGAGCCGGCGCGGGCCGGGGACGATGCATGAAGCTCGGCGAGATCATGACCACGCGCGTCGTGACCGTCGAGTTCGACGATTCGCTGGCGACGGTGAAGGAGATCTTCGACTCGCTGCGCTTTCACCATCTGCTGGTGATCGGGTCAGACAGGAAGCTTTGCGGGGTGATATCCGATCGCGATCTGCTGCGTGCCATCAGTCCGTATGTGGGAACCCCTTCCGAGACCGCGCGTGACTCGGCAACGCTCAAGAAGCGGGCGCACCAGATCATGACGCGCTCGCCCGTGACGTTGGGCCCCGACGCGAGCCCCGCGGACGCCATCCAGCTCTTGCTCGGCCATCGCGTCTCGTGCATCCCCGTCGTGGACGCAGGCTTCAGGGCCGTGGGGATCGTCAGCTGGCGAGACATCCTGAGGTCCCTACCCGGGTCTCCCGGCGCTTGATCTCGTGCGAACTCGGCCGCGCTGCTGCTACATTAACGGCCCTATGCGGTCCCTTCAGAATCGGCGGAACAGCACGGCGCCGTGGACATGCGAGCGGTGAGGCCGCTCATGCTGCGCACACTGGCCCTGGCGGGCGCCCTCGCGGCGTGCTCGCGCGCACCGCCGCCGCAGGCCCGCGCGGAAGGGCCGACCCTCATCCACATGCCGCCCATAAAACAGCTCAATTTGGCGCAGTTGAAGGCGCTTTCCATAGAATGCGAGAAATATTTGCCCTGGCAGTTTGCGCGCGGACCCTACGATGCCGCTTATTGCCAGACAGCCATCGATGCCTGGGGGGACGCACCCTTGCAGATGGTGCGTATCGCGCCCGCATCGCCACACGCGAATTGAATTGAGACCCCCGCTCCGGCCCCGTCGATTCTTGCCGTATGTGCGGTAGCACACAGACTTTGCGGTAAGAAGTAAAATAATGGTGGCGGGCTCGTGTAAGCTTGCCAGCCGCCGCCGAATGGCTGCGTTTTGATCAACTCCACGGAGGCGTTGTGCTGAGAGCCGAGACGATAAAGGACCGACACTCCGATATTTTCACCTTTCTGCAGGGTGATCTGGCCTCGACGGCGACGCAGTGCCATCAACCTGAAGAGACCGGCACGGAGAGCCTCGTCTACCTGAGTGAGCAAAAGCACCTCGATTGTGTCGTGAGCCACGACCCGGCGATCGTCATCGTGCACGACAAGCTCCTACCCTCGATCAATGCCAGTCAACACTGGCGGGGCTGTTTGTTTTCGGTGACAGCCATCCCGTCGGCGATGGCGGCGCTACTCCAATATTTCGACCGTAAAGCGGAGCGTTTCTCCCAATGGGGCGAGCATCACCCGACGGCGCTCGTCCACCCGACCGCTAAAGTCGGTGAGAACGTCATCCTGGGCCCTTATTGTGTGATAGGTGCGAATGCCGTTATCGGGGCCGGCGCCTGGATCGGCAGTCACACGGTCGTCGAGAACGATGCATCCATCGGCGCGCGCACGATCTTGCATCCTCACGTCTTCATAGGCTCGGCCTGCGAAGTGGGCGCCAACTGCGAGATTCATCCGCACTCGAGCATCGGGAGCGATGGCTTCGGCTACGCGCCGGGTCCGCAAGGCAAGCCCGTGAAAATATGCCAGCTGGGGAACGTCGTCATCGGCGACGATGTCGAGATCGGTAGCAACTGCGCGATCGATCGGGCAACGCTCACGTCGACCTTCATTCGCTCCGGCGCGAAGCTCGACAATATCTGCCACATTGCCCACAACTGCGACCTCGGAGAATACGGTCTGTACACGGCGGGATTCATGATGGCCGGCTCGACCAAGATCGGCCGAGGCTTCATGACCGGCGGAAATTCCGTGGTTTCCGCACATCTGACGCTGGCCGACAACGTCCACCTGGCTGGGCGATCCACGGTGACCAATAACGTGACGCGGCCCGGTGCCTATGGAGGCTATCCGTTGCAGCGGCTGCCGGACGCGCTGAAGACCGCAGTCAACACCACCCGGCTGGCGAAGCTCAGGCGCGATCTGCGCAAAGTCATGAAGCATCTTGGGATAACGAGCGACGATTTAGAGAGCTAGCGTTCGCTGGCGTCCGCGCTGACGAACCACCGACTGTTGGCCCGCGCCAAAGAGCGGCGCGATCTGCACTCCCAAATGTCGCGGTGCAGCGCCGCTATTCGCAACCTGCCGTAGCGTCACGCCGAGATTCCTCCGGCGCCCGGCGGGGTTACCAGCCAGATGCGCTGGGGTTATAGTCAGACCCCTGGAAAAGCCTCGATCCTTCAGCGTCAATGTTACGGAGGACACTGCCATGGGCACGACACTCGTTTCGGGTCAAGATCGATCTCTCCGTCTCGAGATACTGCACGTGCCGTTCTACCGACCGCTTCGCTGGGTAGGCCGTGGCTGGCGCGACATGCGCAGGAACTGGGGTGCGAGCCTCGGTTACGGGGCGCTCATCGTGGCGCTCGGTTGGACGCTGCTCGTGTTTTGCGCGACGCATCCCTACTTCGTCGCCGCCGCCATTACCGGATTTTTGCTGGTCGGGCCCGCCATGTCGGCGGGTCTGTGCGAAATGTCGCGCCGCTACTCGCTCGGCCAACCGGCAAATTTTGACGATTCGCTCGAAGGCTTCGCGCGCAATGCACCCGCGCTCATCGAATTCGGTGCGATTCTCGCCATCTGCGGCGTCGCCTGGTTCGCTCTCTCCGCAGTCCTGCTCGGGAGTGTTTTTCACATCCCGGCACCGAGCGTAAGCGAAACCATGTATCGCGGCTTCATCGACTCGGCGAATCGCTCGCAGGTGCTTGGCTACGTCGGCGCGGGCGGCATCTTGGCCGTCGGCGTATTCGCCATCTCGGTGGTGGCCATCCCGCTCATCATCGATCGGCATGCCACGGCGACCCAGGCGATGCTCGCGAGCATCAGGGTCGTGCTTGGCAATATTCCGGCGATGATCTTGTGGAGCGCGCTGATTCTCATTCTGACCGTGATCGGATACGCCCCACTGCTTATCGGGCTCTTGATCACCGCGCCGTTGCTGGGCCATGCCACCTGGCATGCCTATCGCGACATGCTCCGCTGAGGGATGTGCGGGCGCTATGTCTCGCCCAGCGAAGCTGCCATCGAGCGCGAGTTCAACCTCGTGCACATGGAGTGGCAATTTCCCTCGAGCTTCAATGTAGCCCCCACCCAGGAAGTGCCGGTCGTTCGATTGCGCAAAGGCGAGCGTCAAGGCGTTCGCCTGCGCTGGGGCCTGATCCCCTATTTCGCGCAAGGCGTTGCGCCCAAATATTCGACCATCAATGCGCGCATCGAGACCGTCCAGACCGCACCCTCATACCGGGGACCCTGGGGCCGCGGACAGCGTTGCCTGGTGGTCGCGCAAGGCTTCTATGAATGGCAGACGCAAGCCGACGGCAAATCGCGCGTGCCCTATTACATTCACCTCAACGACCAGGAAATTTTCGCCTTCGCCGGACTCTGGGATGCATCGAGGACGGCGCTCGGCACGTGGGTCGAGTCGTGCGTCCACCTCACGATGCCCGCGAACCACTTGCTCAGTGAAATCCACAATACGCAGCACCGCATGCCGGCCATCCTCGCCCGCGAGGATCGCGAGACGTGGCTTGCGGGATCACCCGAGGAAGCTTGGGCGACCCTCAAGCCCTATCCGGATGGCCATATGGTAGCGTGGCCGGTGAGCACCCGGGTCAACAAGCCGGCGAACGATGACGCGCAGCTGATCGAGCCGGTGCCAATCGCCTAGTAGATCCGCAGTTCCCTCTTGTAGAGCGCGATGCGCTCTCGATAGTGCGCGGCGGCATGGGCGATCATCTTCAGGTCGTCGTCGTCGACCTGGCGCACGATTTTTCCCGGCACGCCCATGACCACCGAGCCATCCGGAATGGTCTTGTCGGGCGGCACGAGCGCGCCGGCGGCGATTACGCAGTGCCGTCCGATACGGACCCGATCGAGAATCCGTGCGCCATTCGCGATGAGCGTCGAATCGCCGACGCTGCAGCTGTGCAGAAGCGCGCAATGACCGACGGATACATTGCTGCCGAGAGTGGTCGGCTCGCCCTCGTCCGTGTGAATGACGCTGCCATCCTGCACGTTGCTGCCTTCGCCCAGCTCGATCCAGTCGGCGTCACCGCGCAGCACGCAGTTGAACCAGATGCTCGATCCTTTGCCCATTCTTACACTGCCGATCACGCAAGCGCCGGGTGCGATGTAGTAGTCATCGCCCGCAGTCTCGATTTTTCTGTCGCCCAGGGAAAAAATCACGCGGCTCTCCGATCGGGGGCCGGCAGCCGGTTCCGGCCCCGCAGCGCGAGAATCGAATAATAGACGACGCCAATGGCGATCCAGCACGCACCGAGGATCTTCGCCGAGCGATCCATCTCATACAGCACGAACAGGATAATCGACAGCCCGAGGAGGGGACATAGCAGATGCCGCAGCCAGCGGCCGGTTCGCTGACGCAGCCAGTAGTGATTGATGACGGACAAATGCAACAGCACGAAGCCCGAGAGCGCGCCGAAATTCACGATCACGGTGAGATCATCGATGCGCGCGGCGAACAGGAGACCCACGAGCAGGGAAACGACGGCGACCCCGACAGTGCTCACGTACGGGGTCTTGAACCGCGGATGCACTTTGGCGAGGAGCGCCGGCAACTTGCCGTCGCGTGCCATGGCGAAAAGCACCCGCGCAACGGCGGCCTGCGCGGCCATGGCATTGGCGATCGCCGAGGCGAGCACCACGGCCACGATGGTGATGAGCTTGAGCCACGTCCCGCCGGCGCGTTGTGCGATGTCGTAGAACGCAGTCTCGGGAGACGAGAACGTCATGCCGCGCGCGAGATCCGTGGCGATCCAGGTCTGCAGCATGAAT
This sequence comes from uncultured Gammaproteobacteria bacterium, assembly GCA_963755935.1. GTDB lineage: Bacteria > Pseudomonadota > Gammaproteobacteria > Steroidobacterales > Steroidobacteraceae > Bog-1198. Next base: position 83,511 of record CAVWME010000016.1, on the reverse strand, counting down.
AGCGCGCCAACGAGCAGGAGCGACAGCACGGTGGCGCGGGCGATCGCATCCGTGCGGCCGCCATTCTCCTCCGACAGGGTCGAGATGCCATCGAAACCGAGGAAGGAAAGGACCGCAACCGAGGTGGCGCCCGCCACCGTGCCCCAGGAAAACGCGCCGTGATTGTAAAGCGGCGCCCAGGTGAGGTGTCCCGCCCCGGCGCCGCGGTATAGCGCGGCGAGGCCAAATCCCACGAACAGGGCGAGGGTCGCAAGCTCCATGAACAACATATACCGATTGACGCGCGCCGTGAGTTCGATGCCCACCAAGTTCACGGTTGCATTGAACGAGATGAAGAGCACGAGCCAGAGCCAAGCCGGAACCTGCGGCACCAGTGGACGCAACGCCACCACGCTGAAGAGATAGAGAAGCGCCGGTACCAGGATGTAATCCAGGAGAATCAGCCATCCCGAAAAGAACCCCGCGATTTCATGCAAGCCGCGCTGCGCATAGGTGTACACGGAACCGGCGAGCGGGAAGGCCCCCGACATGGCGGCGTAGCTCAGCGCCGTGAAAATCATGCCCGCGAGGCCGATCAAGTAGGCGAGCGGCACCATACCGTGGGCCGCCTCCCACACGAACCCGTACACCGAATACGGGGCGATGGGCACCATGAACACCATGCCGTAGATCAGCAGATCCTTGGTCGTCAACGCGCGACGCAATTCTTGCCGGTAACCGAATTCTTCCAACGACATGAAGTCCTCGCCTCCTTGATGAATCCTAACTTATTCCGTCGCCTGCAGGCCGCGTTACAATGAGCCGATGAGCCACTCCCACTCCCGCACCATCCACCAGTCGCATCTCGGCTGGGATAACAGCCTCGAGCCCGCGGCGCGCATCGCTCCAGGCGAAACATTGCAATTCGATGTGCTCGACGCCGCCGGCGGGCAGCTGTCTTCCGCCTCGAGCGTCGAGGATGTGGGCCGCATGGATTTCGGTCGAATCAATCCGGTGTGCGGACCGATCTTCATCGAGGGCGCGCAGCCCGGCGATGTGCTCAAGGTGACTCTCCTCGGTTTCGAGCCTTCCGGCTGGGGATGGACGGCAAACATACCTGGCTTCGGCCTGCTCGCCGACGAGTTCAAGGCACCGGCGCTGCACTTGTGGAAATACGATCCGGGCACGCTCGCGCCTGCTCTGTTCGGCCGCTGGGCCAAGGTTCCTTTGAAGCCGTTCACGGGCACCATCGGAGTCGCACCCGCCGCGCCCGGCAAGCACAGCATCGTTCCGCCGCGGCGGGTCGGCGGCAATATGGACGTGAGAGACATTGCGCAGGGGAGCGAGCTCTATCTGCCGGTGGAGGTCGCCGGCGCGCTGTTCTCGGTGGGCGATACGCACGCCGCGCAAGGCGACGGTGAGGTCTGCGGTACGGCCATCGAGAGCCCCATGCGGGTCGAGTTGAAATTCGATCTCATCGAGCAAACACCGCTCGCCTTCCCGCGTTTCTGCACGGCGGGACCGGTCACGCGCCACCTCGACTCCAAAGGCTACGACGTGGCCACCGGCATCGGTCCGGACTTGATGGAAGCCGCGCGTGCCGCCGTTCGATCGATGATCGACTTGCTGACTCGGCGGCATGGCATGCCCGCGCTGGATGCCTACATGCTGTGCAGCGTGTGCGGCGATTTGCGCATAAGCGAGATCGTCGACCTGCCTAACTGGACGGTGTCGTTTTACTTTCCGCGGGTGGTGTTCGAGTAGTCTTGGCCCGCTTTTTGTGGGGTTTCGCGGCCGACGCGACCCCCGCAGCAGGCCCGGGTCCCGACAGGCTGGGGGCTCCCGCTGGGATGGCGACGCCGGCGGCGGCGGCGGAACCCTTTGCAGTGGGCGCAGCAGCCTTCAGCGCGAGCGTGAGCGCCTTGCGGGCCTCGGGCCCGGTGATGCGAACGCGGCAATCGGTAAACGCTTTCAGGTCCTCGAACGATCGCTCGCCCCGAAACACCGCCTTGTCGAGCCCGTCGGTCCACTTGCAGTTCTTCTCGAGAAATTTCGTAAACGCGGGTGACTTCGAGCCGAGCGCCGTCTCGTCGTCGTCCGACAGCCAGTACACATCAGTGCTCGGGCGCTGAAAGGCTTGTTCCACTAGATCGGAGGGCACCTGGTTCTCGACGAGAAAGTCGCGCACCGGCCCTTGCAGGCTGTCCTCGAGCAGCGCAGCTTCGGTGGTGGGGCGCCCGACCCATTCTGATTCAGCAAGTCCCGGACGAGTGACGCCCAGGAGGTTCTCGCCATCGGTCCCGCGCTCCACCGCCGCGACATAGATCAAAAAGCAGGCGCCTGCGCAGCGCCCGGTCAGCGGGCCGACGACCACCTGGGTGTACAGGGCCTTGACCAGCCGCGCGATCTTCATGGCCTCGGCGGCATTGCCCTCGCTCGAGGCCAGAATGAGCTTGTTCTGGGCCAGAAAACGTTTGTCGTCCTCGGCGATCTTGGCGAGCAATCGATCGTAATCGCCCGGCGCGATCTCCCCCGAGAGCACGAGCGGTCCGACGGGGCCGACATACTCGTTGTTGAAGGCATCGCGATCGAGGTAGTAGAGCTCGGCGCTCCGCGCATACGTGCCCGATAGCAGAAATAGCGTACAGACGAGGGCAAGGCGCATATGAAGCGCGATTCTCCCGAAATTATGCGAGAAGACTGCCGACCACTTCACGGGCACGATGGATTACCATCGTGCCATGGAATCGCTGGGATCCGTCGAGATTCCGACTTCCGGCCCTGAACTCCGGCATGCGACGCGCGAGGCGTTGCTGCATGCGCTCTATGAGGCGGCCGAGATCGAGCACGATCTCATGTGCACGTATCTCTATGCGGCGTTCAGCCTAAAAACCCCGGATGAAGGCCTGAGCGGCGCTGAGGCGGATGCGGTCGGCCGTTGGCGCCGGGAAATCACGGCCGTTGCCATCGATGAAATGAGCCACCTCGTGGCGGTGTGGAACATCACTTCGGCCCTCGGCGGCGCGCCGCGCTTTGGGCGCACCAACTTCCCCCTCGACCCGGGCTATCTGCCGGCCCGCATCGTCGTGAAGCTCGCTCCTTTCAACGAGGCCTCGCTCCAGCACTTCGTCTATCTCGAGCGTCCCACGGGATCGAACGAGCCGGAGGGCGTCGGCTTCGAGCCCGAGCGTGTGTTCCAGCGTGCCATGTCGGCCGAGCGCCTCACTCCGATGCCCATCGACTACTCGACGGTCGGAGAGTTCTACAAAGTGCTCGGCGAAGGCATCCGTCTCCTGGTCGCGCGCGTGGGAGAGGCGGCCGCGTTCGCGGGCGACCCGGCGCTGCAGCTTTCTTCGACCGAGACGGCGCTGCCCTGGGCGCGGGCCGTGCGCTGCTCGAAGACCGCGATGGAGGCGCTCGATGCCATTATCCGCCAGGGCGAAGGTGCGCCCGGACATAGCACCGGATCGCACTTCGAGCGGTTCTGCGCGATCCGCGCGGAGTATCAGGCGCTCAAAGCAGCCAACGCGGCCTTCGCACCGAGCCACCCGGCCGCCGTGAATCCCGTGCTGCGGCGGCCGCCGCGACCCGAAGGGCGCGTGTGGCTGGAGACCGATGCGGCCAGCACCACCGTCGATGTAGCCAACGCCGCCTACGGTTTGATGCTGCGGCTGCTCGCCTACGCGTATGCCGTGGCGGCACCCCACCCCGACAAGACGCTCGCGGTCGACCTGGCGACCGGCCTCATGCGCGCCATGGCGCAGTTCGGGCAACACGCGGCGCGGCTGGCGGCGGGACCCTCGAATCCCAACTGCAACGCGGGCATGTCGTTTACTGCACTCCGCGATGCGGCTGCGTTCCCACCGGGTCCGGCGGCACGGCGCTTTTTCGCCGAGCGCTTGTCGGAGCTCACGCGGGCGGCAGCCGGACTTCCCGACCGAGCGGCATCGCGCGTGCAGGAAGGAACGCGACTGCTTCAGTCACTCGCGGAGAGCGCGGTGAAGCGCTTCGCCGTGACCGCACCGCCAGCCGTGGCGGCAGCATCCGCCGTCGCGGCAGCTGCGCCTGTCGCGCCACCCGCGGCGCCTGCGCCTACCGCGGCATCTGTACCTGTTGCGACGACGGCGCTGCCGCAGACCGTCGACGGTGTGGAGCACATCGAAGGTCGAGCGATGACCTTGATCTATGAGGGGCACCGCTGCATTCACGCCCGCTTCTGCGTGACCGGCGCGCCGCAGGTGTTCCGCGCCAACGTCAAGGGTCCCTGGATTCATCCGGACGCGATCGATGTGGAACGCCTCGTGGCTATTGCACAAGACTGCCCGTCGGGCGCCATTCGCTATCGGCGCAAGGATGGGAGGCCCGACGAGAGCGCGCCGCCCGTGAATCTTGCCGCGATTCGCGAGAACGGTCCGTATGCGTTCCGGGCGCCGCTTGTTCTCGATGGCGCAGCGGCGGGCTTTCGGGCGACCCTATGCCGGTGCGGAGCTTCGAAGAACAAGCCCTTTTGCGACGGCACGCATCACGAGATCGAGTTCTCCGCCACGGGCGAGCCGCCGAGCGGCGGGACTGACATGCTGCCGGTGCGCGACGGGGCGCTCGCGATCGACCCGCAACTCGACGGACCGCTGCAAGTGAAAGGTAATCTCGAGATTACCAGCGGCACAGGTCGGGTGGTCGCACGTGCGACGAGCACATACCTTTGTCGCTGCGGGGGCAGTGCGCGCAAACCCTTCTGCGACGGGACGCACGCGCGCATCGGGTTTCGCTCCTAACGATCAGCTCGATCGGGTGATGCGGTGGAGCATGACATTGCGCACGCGCTCGAATCCCAGACTCTCATACAATTCGATGGCGCGCCGATTGGGTGCACCGACATGCAGCCAGCAGACTAAGCCGGCGCGGCGGTGATGTCTCGCGAGGTGGCGGATGACATCGGTCGCGAGCCTTTCGCCGCGGTGATCGGGATGGGTGCAGATGGCACTCATCTCCGGGTAGCCCGGAAGAAGTAAGCGCTCCCCGCCCATCGCGACGAGCTTACCGCTCGCGCGCACGCCGAAAAATGATCCCATACGATAGGTGGCAGGACGAAAAAATCCCGGAAAGGCGACATTCGTGAGCGCCACCATTTCCGGCGCGTGCGTCGCGGTGAGCGCGAGCACCTCGCGGCCTGAGGCGGGAATGTCGACCTCTTGCGGCAATACCATCTGCACGCACTCCAGGGCATCCACGACGGCGAGGCCGGGTGCGGTGCGCCCATAGTCGACGATCCAGATGGACTCATCGGGGTCTAGCAAGGCGCGTAGTTGCGCGAATGCCGCCGCGCTCGGCGCATCGATTGCCGCAAAGGGTGCCACGTCCGCAGGATATCGGCAGGCGCCGCCCTCGATGTGGGCGAGATGCCGGTGAGGTCCGTGCAACGAGTGCCACACGGGATTCAGGAAGAGGGAATCAGGGAGATAGCTCATCGCTCAGAATGATATCTGGCCGGTGCTCACACCGCCCGCTCGGGCGGGGCTGCCGCCGCTGCGACTACTCCTTACTTGTCCGCCGACGGGACCTTCAAGACGCCCCGCCGCAGCTGATCACGCTCCATACTCACGAACAGCGCCCGGAAATTCCCTTGACCGAATCCGTCATCGCCGCGGCGCTCGATGATCTCGAAGAAAATGGGACCGATCAACGTCTCGGTGAATATCTGTAGCAAGAAGCGTCCCTTCGCGCCGTCCAGCAGGATGCCGCGCTTGTGGATCTGCGCGACGTCCGCACCGTGCCCGGGCACCCGCTCTTCCAGCATTTCGTAATACGTCTCCGGCGGAGGCGTCATGAACTTCACGCCATTGGCATGCAGCCGGTCCCAGGTCGCGAGGATATCGTCGGTGCGCAGCGCGACGTGCTGAATGCCCTCGCCGCGATACTGCTGGATGAACTCCTGGATCTGGTCGACCTGATCACTCCCATCCTCGGTCTTCGACTCGTTGATGGGAATGCGGATCTTGCCGCACGGCGAGGCGAGCGCGCGGCTGGTGAGGCCCGTGTATTCGCCGGTGATGTCGAAGTACTGGTGCTCGTGAAAGTTGAACACGCGGTGGTAGAAGTCCTGGAAGTAATCCATGCGTCCCTTGGCCACGTTGTGCGTCAGATGATCGATCTCCTTGAGACCGGCGCCCGCGGGATGTGGATCGATGTCCGCTTCCATCACGAAATCGATGTCGTAAATGGAAGGCCCCGTGCGGCGATCCACCAGGTAAATGAGGCTGCCGCCCACACCCTCGATCGCCGGAATGTTGAGCTCCATGGGCCCAACGGCACCGCGAACCTCGCGCGCGCCCGCCGCCACCGCATCTCGCAAGGCGCGCGCCGCATTCTCGACTCGAAAGGCCATGGCGCAGACGCTCGGCCCGTGTTCGCGCGCGAATTGTTGCGCCAAGCTGTTCGGCTCGGCATTCACGATGAAATTAATGTCTCCTTGCCGATAAAGGGCCACGTCCTTGGAGCGGTGACGGGCGATGCGGCTGAACCCCATGCTTTCGAAGAGCCGCGCGAGGTGACGCGTGTCCGGAGCGGTGTATTCCACGAACTCGAATCCGTCCGTGCCCAGGGGGTTGGCCGATTGCAGGGCCTGGCCGGCTGCGGCCGCTTCACTCGTTGCGCTCACGGGAACTCCTTCGCCGTACTGAATCCGCCTGCTTATTTATACGCTACATACCGTCCGGCCAAGGAGGTGCGCCGAACGCCACCAGAATACGGCGTTTATAAGGGTAATATCTGCCATAATTCCTGAGTTATTGGTCCCTGTTCGGCGGACTATGCCGATCAATATGCAATAAATGGTGGAATACGCCGTGGAACTCAAGGGTGCCGACCACCGGATTTTGCGCGAGCTGGGCCGCGATGGTCGGCTCTCCAACGTGGAACTTGCGCGGCGGGTGCGCATGTCGGAATCGGCGTGCCTGCGGCGCGTACGAGCACTCGAGGAAGCGGGGGCGATTGCGGGTTATCGCGCCGTCATCGACCCGGCCGCGCTTGGCAAAATCCTCTCAGCCTACATGCTCGTGAATTTGGATCAGCGCGGCGCCGCCGACGCGAACGCGTTCCTCGACGTGATCCGCAGTGATGAGCGCATCATCAGCTGCGCGGCGGTGACCGGGGAGTACGATCTAATTCTCGAGGTGTCCGTCAAGGACGTCGCGGACCTCACCGATCTCACACTCGATACGCTATTGAAGCTCCCTACGGTGCGCGACGTCGTGACGTGCCTATCGCTGCGCTCTTACAAAGCTGGAGGCGAGCTCGTCCGGCGCTAGGGAGGCGGACGTGTTGCCGGTGCGCTCGAGCCCGGCGGCGGTGAACTTCGCGCAACGCCAGAAATGCCAGGCGCCCCAGAAACCGACGAACGCCAAGGGCACCAAACACCACCGCAGCGACTCGGCGCCATAAAGCGGCGCAAGGCGGTCGCTCGCGAAGCCGACCACTTGCGGCGCAATCACCAGATTCGCGATGTTGGCGAGAAACAGCATGATGGCCGTCGACTGGGCGCGCATGGAGGCCGGCGTCAGGTTCTGCACCAGCGCATAGGTAGGCCCAAACGGCGCATAAGAGAGCGGAATGAAAATCCACAGACAGACGAGCGTCATCTGCCGCGATGTGGCCGCGTAGGCGACGATGGAGGGAAACGTGCCGATCAGCACGGTCACGGCCGCATACAGCGGCACTGCGCGCACGTCTTTCTTCTCGAGCTTGCCCATGAGTACCAGAGTGAGCAGCAGCACCGCGGTCCCGCCGATGCCATTCATGAGCGACAGCGCGCCTCCGGCGCTACCCAACGACATGTGATGGGAGCGCACCAGATACGAGGGTGTCCACCACATCAATCCCCATGCCCACAACGTGTAGACGGCCGCGCCCATCCAAGCGTGGAACAACGCCGGCTGGCGGCGGGCGAAGTCCCACGTATCTGCGATGCTCGCCTTTGCAGGAGGCGGCGCCTCATCGAGTCGGCCGCGCGCGGGCTCCGCAATGGTCATACGCACCGCGAGCGCCAAGCCTAAGCCGGGCACGCCGAGCACGAGGAAGGCCGCCCGCCATCCCCACGCGTCACTTACAAAGCCCGCGCTCGTGCCGAGCGCAGACCCCAAGGACAGCCCGAGGGAATAAATCGACATGGCGAGCGCGCGCGAGCGCCACGGGAAATAGTCAGAGAGCAGCGACACCGAAGGCGGTGTGCCTCCGGCCTCGCCGACGCCGACACCGATCCGGGCGATGAGCAACTGCCAGTAATTCTGCACGATGCCGCAGTAAGCGGTCATGACGGACCAGGCCGCGACAGCCGCCGCCACCAAGTTGCGCCGATTTGCGCGGTCCGCGAGATAGGCGAGCGGCAATCCGGCGGTCACGTAGAAGCAAGCCAGCGCGGTCCCGGTGAGAAAGGCAATGGAGAAGTCAGACAGTCCGAGATCCGCCTTGATGGGCTCGATCAGGGTGGACATAACGAAGCGGTCGGCAATGTTGAGGGCGTAAACCAGCATCAACAACCCCACCACATACCAGCGTCGCGCGGCATCGAAAGAAGCGCTCGTCGTTGCAACCACGCCGCAGTGTCCCAGAAGCCGCGCGACGTCTCAATCGATATGCTGCAGCGCCATTATGACGCCGCGATAGCGATTTTCATTAAGGCCGGCGGCGCTTTCCCGGCAAAGATTCGAATGGCGATTCAGCTCACGCTGCCCTGCAACACATTGTGATCATGGTCACTGTGAGTGGGCATACCCCGGGATAGAGTTTTCCAGGGAATTTCCCTATGGGTGGTATATGAAAAGCCTGAGTCGAGCCCTGAAGATTTGCCTGCTAAGCGCGCTCGCCGTGCTCGCCGCGTGCAGCAATGGAGGGACGGCGACCTACCCCATCACCGTGGGCGGCAGTATCAACGGTCTCGCGACGGGCACGAAGCTTGAGCTCGCGCTCGACGGCGCCTCGACCATCACCGTGGCCGTAAATGGCCCGTTCGCGTTCCCGATCGCGATGCCGATGGGCGCAAGTTACGTGGTTACGGTCGCAGGTCAACCGGTCGGGCAAAGCTGCGAGGTTTGGAACGGCACGGGCACGGTCGGCGCGAGCCCCGTCAGCAGTTTGTTCGTGACATGCACCGCGATGGATAGCACCGTGAGTGGAACCGTCTCGGGTCTTCTCTCCGGGCGGTCACTGGTCCTGCAAGATAACGGCACCAACTCGACGACCGTCTCCGCCGATGGCACGTTCACTTTCTCGACGCCGGTGGCCGGCGGCACAAACTATGCGGTGAGCGTTCTCACGCAACCCGCAGGTCAGAGCTGCTCAGTGACCGACGGCACGGGCACGATGGGATCGAACGAAGTCTCAGACGTCGCAGTCAGCTGCTCGGACGGCAAGTACAACATCGCGGTCACGGTCACGGGAGTCGCCGCGGGCGGTCTGACACTTCAGAACAACGGCGGGAGCACGCTGTCGATTTCCTCGAACGGCACATTCAACTTCAACCAACCGGTCGCCAGCGGCTCGGGATACTCGGTGACCGTGGCGAGCGAGCCCTTGGGCCAGGCGTGCACCGTGAGCAATGGCACGGGCACGGTTCAAAGCAGCAACGTCACGAACATCGGGGTGGTCTGCGTCTCGAATCTCTATCAAGTCGGCGGCACGCTCTCGGGCCTGCTCGCGGGTCGCAGCATTGTCCTGCAAGACAATGGCGGAGGTTCCACAGTCGTCTCGGCGAACGGCGCATTCGTATTCGCGACGCCCGTGGCGAGCGGTTCGGGCTACTCAGTGACCATCCTCACTCAACCTCTCGGACAAACCTGCTCGGTGGCCATGGGCACGGGCACCGTGGCCGGCGCGAACGTGACCAGCGCTGCGGTCAATTGCTCCGATAACACCTACGACATCCAAGTGACCGTCTCGGGCCTGCTCGCCGGCCGCAGCGTTGTCCTGCAAAACAATGGTGCAGACAGCCTGGCGGTCCCCACCAACGATACTTACAACTTCAGCGCCCCCGTGGCGAGCGGCTCGGCTTACACCGTCACGATCTTCACGCAGCCGGCGGGCGAGACATGCGCCGTGGAGAACGGCACCGGCACGGTCGCCGCTGCGACCGTCACGGGCATCAACGTAGTCTGCACGCCCAACGCCTATTCGATCGGTGGCTCAGTAAGTGGGCTCAACACCGGCAACAGCGTCGTGCTCCAGGACAACGGCGGCAACTCGACGACGGTATCGGGTAATCACAACTACACTTTCTCGACGGATATCGCGAGCGGATCGGGTTATTCCGTGACCGTGTCCTCGCAACCGCCCGGCCAGAATTGCTCGGTCAGCAATGGCACGGGCACGGTACTGAGCGCGAACATTACCAATGTGACCATCAGCTGCGGCGACAACGATTACAACGTCGGGGCGACGGTCAGCGGACTGCTGAGCGGCAACAGCGTCGTGCTGCTCGACAACGGCGGCGATGCGCTCACCATCACGACCGACGGCGTGACCTACGACTTCTCGACGCCCGTGGCCGCCGGCTCGACCTACAGCGTGACCGTGCAGAGCGTAACTGCCGGCCAGACCTGCAGCGTCACGAACGGCTCGGGCACGATTGCGGGAAGCAACGTCACGGCGACCATCAGCTGCTCGGCCATCGACTACTCCATCGGCGGAACCGTAACGGGTCTGCTGTCGGGGCGTAGCATCGTTCTCGAGGACAACAGCACCAACTTGACGACCGTAACCTCGAACACGACGTTCACGTTCTCGACCAAGATCGCGAGTGGATCCGGCTATGCGGTCGCCGTTTCAACCTTGCCGGTCGGGCAGAGTTGCTCGGTGACGAACGGCTCGGGCACGGTCGCGGCCAGTAACGTGACCAACGTTGTCATCAATTGCTCCAACAATACTTACGACATCGGCGGCATCGTCACGGGTTTGACCGGCAGCGGCCTGGTCCTGCAGAACGAGGGCGGGGACAATCTGTCGCTCGCCCCCGGCGGCGGCAGCTTCTCATACACCTTCGGCACGCCGAGCGCCGCAGGCTCGCCGTATGCCGTCACGGTCCTCGATCAGCCTACCGGTCAATACTGCACGGTAAGCAATGGCACTGGCACGGTGGCCGGCAGCGCGGTAACCAACGCCAACGTCAACTGTGTGAACACTTACAGCGTCGGCGGCACGCTGTCGGGATTGACCACCGGGTCGCTGGTGCTCAAGGACAACGGCGGGAGCAATCTCACGCTCACCGTCAACGGCTCCTTCTCGTTCACGACGCCGGTCGCGGATGGTTCGACCTACAACGTGACCGTCGCGACGCAGCCTGCCGGCCAGGATTGCACCGTGACCGGCGGCTCGGGCACGGTCGGCGCCGGCAACGTGACCACAGTGACCGTCATTTGCGCAGGCGCCTGGACGTGGATGAGCGGCGCCACGCTGCAGGGCGGCGCCGGGACGTACGGAACGGAGTACACGGCGGCCGCCAGCAACACGCCGGGGGCCCGCTACGCGAGTGTCACGTGGACCGATTCCAGCGGCAATCTGTGGCTGCTCGGCGGGGCGGGCTACGACAGCAACGGCCACAACGTGTACTTCAACGATCTGTGGAAATACAACACTGTCACCGGCTGGTGGGCTTGGATGGGGGGATCGGCGACCACCAACGTCACGGGGGTTTACGGCACGCTCGGCTCGGCCGCGTCCACCAATGCGCCGGGGTCACGCAGCTCCGCGGTGTCCTGGACGGACTCCACCGGCAACCTGTGGCTGTTCGGTGGCTACGGCTATGACATGAACGGCGATCTCGGCAACCTCAACGACCTGTGGGAGTTCAACCCCGGGACGCACCAGTGGACCTGGGTCGGCGGATCGAGCACGGAGAATGCGTACGGGGTTTACGGCACTCTGGGTTCGGCCTCCTTGACGAACATGCCGGGCGCGCGCAACTCGGCTGTGTCCTGGACCGACAGCTCCGGCAACTTCTGGCTGTTCGGCGGCAATGGCGTGGCGCAGTCGGGCACCGGCGGCTCGCTCAACGATCTGTGGATGTTCAACCCGACATTGGGCTGGGAGTGGGTATCCGGTTCGAACGGCCTCGATCAGGTTGGCGGCTACGGAACCCAAGGCACGCCGAGCACCGGTAACGTGCCGGGTGCGCGGCAATTCTCGAGCGGCTGGATCGACCACCACAACAATCTGTGGGTATTCGGCGGCCAAGGCTACGACTCGTCGGGGCACCTCGGCACCATGAACGACTTGTGGGAATACAACCCGACCGCGGGCACTTGGACTTGGGTGTCGGGCTCGAGCACCATAGCGGCCCTCGCGGTGTACGGCACTCTGGGCGTCGCGGCGGCGGGCAACGTTCCTGGCGCGCGCGACAATGCCGATGCATGGATGGACAGCTCCGGCAAACTGTGGCTGTTCGGCGGATTCGCGTACAACTCGACGGGCACGCAAGGCAGCGTCGACGATTTGTGGACGTACAATCCAACGGCGGGCACCTGGACCTGGATTGCCGGATCCTCGACCGCCGATGTAAAAGGCGTCTACGGAACCCAGAAGACGGCGGCTGCAAGCAATGAACCCGGCGCGCGCAATTCGGCATCCGCATGGACAAACCATACGGGCGGCTTCTGGGTATTCGGCGGACAGGGCTTCGACTCCACGGACGCAGGCGGCCTGCTCGACGATCTCTGGGAATACGTGCCGTGAGGCGAAAGCTGCGGGGGCTCTCGGGTGAGCCTGCGCATCGTGCGTCTCGGCTCCGAGCGCCACCCCGACGAGGGATTGCGCATCGGCACCGTGCGCCGGCCGCCGCGTGGGGTGGCAAAGCAAGACTACGCGCGCCGCGATTTTTTCGACGTCTGGCTGCCGCTGCTCGCACCGAGCGAGGCGCTGCTGCATGAGATAAAGGCCGGCGGCGGGGATGAGCGCAGCTGGCGCATGTTCGTGCGCAAGTTCCAGCGCGAAATGAAACAACCCGACGCCGCACGCACGCTGGACTTACTCACCGCCTTATCGCACACCACGCAGCTGTCCGTGGGCTGCTACTGCGCCGCTGAAGAGCGTTGCCATCGCAGCCTGCTGCGCGAGTTGTTGATGAATCGCGGCGCCACAATCGCCGGCCCCGAAACTTGAATTCCGCGGACCATGCCCTGTAGGGCAGCACCGACAGGCGATGCGGAACCATTCTTCTGGCGTACCGTCCAATAGCGGCCATACTCCCCTCAAGAGCAGCGTGATCCGTGGCACGGGCACCACGGCAGCGGATGAGGAGAAGGACGTGAAGCATCTAACCCTGATTCTCGCCACGACCGGCGCCGTTGTCGCAACCTCGCCTGCCTTTGCCTCGGATTGGAAAGCGCAGCCGTTGGCCGTGAAACGCCAGATGGTCTCGCAGGTGATCTCCTGCATGAAAAAGCGCATGTCCAGCGACCGGCAGATCTCCTACAACCAGGCCGCTAAATTCTGCCGAGAAACCGTGGAAGGCCAGCTGGAGAAGAGCACGTCGGGGCCTCTGGTCGCGTCGGATACGTCGGACCCGGGCGCGGCGGCCAAGTAGCCGCCGACGGGTGACCGCACCGCCGCACGGCGCTGCGTATCCGGTAACATAGCCGGGGTGAGGATCGTCACCTACAACGTCAATGGGATCACGGCGCGCCTCGGAAACTTCCTCCGCTGGTTGGCCGAACGGACCCCAGACGTGGTGTGTCTGCAGGAGCTCAAGGCGCCGCAGGAGAAATTTCCAGAAGGCGCCATCCGCGAGGCCGGCTACGGGGTGATCTGGCACGGCCAGAAGAGCTGGAACGGCGTCGCCATTCTCGCCCGCAATGCCGAGCCGGTGGAAATCCGACGCGCGTTGCCCGGCGACCCGGACGACGTTCACAGTCGCTACATCGAGGCGGCCGTCCACGGACTCACCGTCGGCTGTCTATATCTGCCGAACGGCAACCCGGCACCCGGCCCGAAATACGACTACAAGCTCAAGTGGCTCGCGCGCCTTCTCGCGCATGCCGCCGCACTCGCCGCGAGCGAGACCCCGGTCATTCTCCTCGGCGACTACAACGTGATCCCCACGGAGCGCGACGTCTATAAGCCCGAACGCTGGGTGGACGATGCGCTGTTTCGCATCGAGGTGCGCGAGGCCTTCGCCACGCTCCTGAAGCAAGGCTGGACCGACGCGTTGCGTACGCTCCACCCGGACGAGACCATCTACACGTTCTGGGATTTTTTCAGAAACGCCTATGGACGCGATGCGGGGCTGCGCATCGATCACCTGCTGCTCAATGCGGCGCTCAAACCTCGCTTGACGGCAGCCGGCGTCGATCGCGATGTGCGGGGCTGGGAAAAGCCCAGCGATCACGCGCCCGTCTGGGTCGAATTGCGGAGCTGACGCCGTGACATTCGATGCGCTGCACCTCGCGCGCGCGCAGTTCGCGTTCACGATGTCGTTTCACTTCGTCTTCCCCGCGTTCTCGATCGGCCTCGCAAGCTATCTCGCCGTGCTCGAGGGCCTATGGCTTAAGACCTCGAACACTTTGTACCTCGACTTGTTTCGCTACTGGGTCAAGATCTTTGCCGTCGTCTTTGGCATGGGCGTGGTGTCGGGGATCGTCATGTCCTACCAGTTCGGCACGAACTGGTCGGCATACTCGAACCGGGCGGGACCGATCATCGGTCCCCTCATGGCGTATGAGGTACTCACCGCGTTCTTTCTCGAGGCGGGGTTCCTGGGCGTCATGCTGTTCGGCATGAAGAAAGTGGGCAAGGGCCTGCATTTCTTCGCCACATGCATGGTCGCGGTCGGCACGCTGGTGTCGGCGACGTGGATCATCAGCGTCAACAGCTGGATGCAGACCCCCGCGGGCTTCAGCATCGCCCCGAACGGTCAATTCGTGCCCTCGGGCTCGTGGTGGCCGATCATCTTCAGCGCGAGCTTTCCTTATCGCCTGGTGCATACCGTCATTGCGGCCTACCTCACCACGGCGCTGACGGTGGGCGGGGTCGGCGCCTGGCATCTGCTCAAGGACAAGACCGATCCTTACGCGCGCAAGATGTTCTCGATGGCCATGTGGATGGCGGCACTCGTGGCGCCGGTGCAGATTCTGGCCGGCGATCAGCACGGCCTGAATACGCTCGAGCATCAGCCCGTCAAGGTGCTCGCCATGGAGGGGGACTTCGACCCGAGTCCGGACGGCGCACCGCTCGTCCTGTTCGGCTTTCCGAGCGAGGCAGACGCGACGGTTCACAGCCGCATCGCCATCCCGCACATGGGCTCGCTCATTCTGCGGCACGACGCGCACGCGCCGCTTGCCGGCCTTACCGATTATCCGCGCGGGCATTGGCCGCCGGTGCCGGTGGTGTTCTGGTCGTTTCGCGTCATGGTGGGGCTCGGTTTGCTGATGCTCTCGCTCGGCGTCCTAAGCATCGTAGCCCGCGCCCGCAAGCGACTCTACGATTGGCGGCTCCTGCATCGCGCAGCGCTCGTCATGAGCCCGGCGGGCTACATCGCCGTCGTTGCCGGTTGGGTTACGACCGAAGTCGGGCGACAGCCGTATACCGTGTACGGCGAATTGCTCACCGCCGACTCGCTGTCACCGCTCGCCGCGCCTGCCGTCGCCACCTCGCTCGCCGTGTTCGCGCTGGTGTACTTCACCGTATTCGGCGTAGGCGCCGGGTATATCGTGCGCATGATGGGACGATTGCCGACGCCGCAAGAGCCCGAGCCTCCGCACATACCGCAGCATGCCGCGGGTATCACCCCGGCGTCCGCAGTCGAGCACATCGTGCCGCCGGCGGGTGTCCCATGAGCTTCGGCCTGGATCTGACCATCGTCTGGGTGCTGATCATCGCCTTCGCAATCCTCGCTTACGTGGTGATGGACGGCTTCGATCTCGGGATCGGAATTTTGTTTCCGACGCTCGCCGTCGGGCCCGAGCGGGACCATGCAATGAATGCGATCGCTCCGGTTTGGGACGGTAACGAGACCTGGCTCGTGCTCGGCGGCGGCGCACTGCTCGCGGCGTTTCCGCTCGCCTATTCCATCATCTTGCCGGCCACCTATCCGCCCATGATCGCCATGCTGCTCGGCCTTCTTTTCCGCGGAGTCGCATTCGAGTTTCGTTGGCGCGATCCCGTGCATCGTCCGTATTGGGACGCAGCCTTCACGCTGGGGTCGCTGGTCGCGGCGCTCGCGCAAGGCATCACGCTCGGCGCCATCCTGCAGGGAATCCGGGTGGTGAACGGCGCCTATGCCGGCGGCTGGCTCGATTGGCTCAGCCCATTCACGCTGTTGACCGGAGTGTCGCTGGTGCTGGGGTACGCACTGCTCGGCTCGACCTGGCTCATCTGGAAAACGACGGGGCCCGGAGAGGCGCACGCGCGCCGCCTCGCGATGCAGCTCGCGATCGCCACGGTGGCGGCCATGACGGCGGTGAGCATCGCGACGCCTTATCTGCACTACGACTACTGGCGCCGCTGGTTCTCGATGCCGAACGTGCTCTTCACCGCGCAGGTGCCGCTGCTCGTCATCATCACGTCCGCGATTTTCGTCTGGAGCCTGCGCCGCGGCGCGGAGCGTCTGCCTTTCCTCATGACTCTCGCGCTATTTCTCTTGAATTTCGTCGGCCTCGGAATCAGCGTGTTTCCATATCTGGTACCGCGCGCCGTCACGATCTGGGATGCCGCCGCGCCGGCGGCGAGCCAGAAATTCATGCTCGTCGGCGTCGCCGTGATCATGCCGGTGATCATCGCCTACACGAGCTGGGCTTATTGGGTGTTCCGCGGCAAGGCGGACACGCATGGTTACCACTAGCATGAGCGCTGCGCTTTGGTGAGTGCGGCGCTTCGATGAGCGCCGCGGCGCCGTGGTGGAAGCGGCTCGCCTGGATGGTGGCGATCTGGGCCGCGAGTGTGGCTGCGCTCGGAGCAGTGAGTCTTGCGCTGCGCTTCTGGCTCAGGGCGGATTGACCCCGCCTGCTAGAAGAGCGCGCCTTCCATGTCGTAGCTCTCCACTCGCCCAACCCGGGCGATGACGGCCTGCACGTGGGCCCGCGCGAGCACCGACTGCCAGCGCGCGCGCATCTCGAGATCGCGCGGCGTAGCTTGCTCCGGTGCGAAAGTCTGCACATTGCCGAGCGCATTCTGCCGGGTGTCCAGCTCGAGGAGCTGGCGTCGCAGCTCCTCGGCGGCACGGTCCAACTGATTTGCGACAATCAGGGCGCTCAGGTAGCTCCCCGGGGCATCGCCGCGATGAGCGCGTAAATGGCTCAAGGAGCGCTCGACCTGCGCTGCATCGCCCTCCTGAGTGGCCACATCGAGGCGCACGCCTTCCACCCGCATCTCCCCATAAGTGCTTAAGCCCGCGGTGATCTGCCCGAGTACTGAACGCGCATCCGCGGGGCGACCCAGATCGCACAGAACCTCGGCCAAGTCGATTGCTGCTATGACGTTATCGCGATCGTGCTCGAATTCGCGGGCGGCCGCCTTGAGCTCCGTGACGCCCTCATCCCACAGTCCGAGATCGAGCAGCGCAAAGGCCCGCTCGGTGAGCAAGGCGCCGTACTCAGCGAGATAATCGACGAAGCGCCGTTCCGGATAATTGGTATCGCGTATCTCGGCCACGGCCTCATCGGCGATCGCCAGAGCCGCGGCCGCGTGGTGCCTGCGCATGAGTGCGGCCATCAACAATGTCTTGACACGTAATGAGTTGGCTCCTTGTTCATCCTTGGCCTGCAGCCACTCGATCTGCAGGTCGGCAGCCGCGACGGCGTCGAACGCTTGAGGATTCGCGGCGACCACGCTGTCGAAGCGGCGGTCGGCGCGGATCTCGATGAGGACAAGCGGATCGGTAATGCGAGCGGATACGTCGATCGCCTGGGTTGACCGCCCCTGCTCGATGAGCATCAGCGTCAGATCGCGCCATGACTCGCTCGGCTCGATATCCCACTTGAGCTTGAAGTTCGCCGCATACAACGACTGCAGCAGCGCGAGCGCTGTGGCGCGGGGCAGTTTCGATTGGCCTGCCAGGACTGCGGTGAGGTAATCCTCGTCGATTTTGCCGAGCCGATCGGGCCACTGCCTCGCGACGGCGGTCAGCGACTCCGCAATCAGCAGCTGGTCGTGCAACTGCCAGCCGATGGTGACGAGGGCGAGCCGATCATCAGCGGTTGCCTGAGGCATCGCCGCCGCGCGGGCCATGTACTCCTTGGCAAGCGGCCACCGTTGAAAGCGCATCTCGGCGCGGGCCGCCTCAAGGAGCGCGCGGTGCTGATCGTCGCTCGGCAAGCTCGCGAACGAGCGCGCATCGATGACGGATCGCAGGGCGTCGAGACCCGCGTCGAATTGCTTGTCCGCTATCAGCTGCAGCGCATCGTCGAGGCGCCGGCTCGCTGCAGGGTCGGCGGCGACAGGCTGCCCGCGCGACTGCGCATCATGCGGAGGATGGGTGCTGCAGGCCGCGAGCGCGAGGACCGTGAGCCACGGGAGAATTCGAAATGACGGCAATGCGGGTCCAGCCTTTCGGGATCGCGGGCAGCATTGAACTCGCCGGCGGAGGGGAATGCAAGCGGGCCTTGGGCCAATTTGCCGGCGGTCACTCTTTGACTTCGTCGGTCCAGACGCGAAAGACCTGCAGATAATTGGGCCCGAAGCCCGTGCTGATGGCGACGTCCGCCGCGTCGCGTCCGCGGGCGATGAGGATCCGCCCGATGCGCCGCGCGTTGTTGCGCGGGTCGAAGGTATGCCAGGCGCCGCCGATGTACGCTTCGAGCCATCCGGCGAAGTCCATCGGCGCATCGACCGCCGGCACGGCGATGTCACCGAGATAGCCCGTGCAATAGCGCGCCGGGATGTTCAGGCAGCGGAGCAGCGTGATGGCCAGATGCGCAAAATCACGGCACACGCCTTGCCGCTCGACATACGTCTCGGCGGCCGTCTTCGTCGCGCGTGCGAAGTGATAGCCGAAACAGACGTGCTGGTGAGCGAAATCGCACACGGCCTGAACGCGTCCCCAGCCGGGCGTCATGCTGCCGAACAACCGCCACGCCTCGTCCATCAAGCGCTCGGTCTCGCAGTAGCGGCTGCCGAGTAAATACACGAGCGCCTCGTGCGGCAGCGATTCGATCGGATGTTCCTGCGCGTGGATGAAGACCGGCTCGGGGAGTCCTGCGTCCTGGATGAGCGCATCGGCGGTCAGTCGAGTGGTGCCTGCAGGCGCGACGATGCGTGTGCAGCTGTTGCCGAAGTGATCCATATAGGTGTCGAGCGGAACAGCCGGATCCGTCACCAGCCGATCGGGGATGAGCAAATCCGAAATGCGGCTCGGATGCACCTGCAGCATCAGAATCATGGGCACAGGTTGCGAGCAGTTGTAGACCAGTTCGTAGCCGAAGCGGATTTTCATGGCAATCTCTCTCACTGACCTCCCTTTATGTCACCTGCCGCGTCGATCGCCCGTAGGACCGGTGTGCAATTCACCGTAGGCGTCCCGCTCTCCCGCCGCTCGTCGCTCATCTGCCGACACAAAACTGCTGTAACGACCGATCGCTTACAATCGAGGTTTGCGGATAAATGCGGCGGCGGCGTGCCGTCCTGAACTAACGATGAAGACTTTTCACTGCAGCCACTGCCAGAATCTGGTGTTCTTCGAGAATATCCGCTGCCTGAACTGCGGGCACGCGCTCGCCTTTCTGCCCGATCGGCGCCTCATGGCCGCGCTCATGCCCGGTGAGGATGGCGTGTGGAAGGCGGAAATTCCACCGGGCGACTCTCGTCCCTATCGTCTGTGCGCAAATTACGATCAGGTGAGTGTGTGCAACTGGGTCGTGGCGGTGGACGAACCGGACGACTTCTGCCGCTCGTGCCGCCTGAATCGCATCATTCCCGATCTGTCCTCGGAACGAAACCAGGTCGCCTGGTTCCGGCTCGAGGTCGCGAAGCGCCGCTTGCTCTATACGCTCATGGGCCTGAATCTTCCGATCGAGCCGAAGAACGGCAACAACGGCGGCCTGGCCTTCGAGTTCCTCGAGGACTCGACGGACGGCGATGCCAAGCGGGTGCTCACCGGTCACGATAACGGCCTCATCACCATTAACATCGCGGAAGCCGACGATGTGCATCGCGAGCGGCAGCGTTCCCTGCAAAAGGAGCCCTATCGCACGCTTTTGGGGCATTTCCGCCACGAAATCGGCCATTACTTCTGGGACCAGCTCATCGCTTACCGGCCGCTCCTCGCGGACTTCCGCGCGCTCTTCGGCGATGAGCGCGCGGACTATCAGGAGGCACTCGACCGGCACTACGGCGAGGGGCCGCCGGCGCGCTGGGAGGACAGCTTCATCAGCGCCTACTCCGACCATGCATCCCTGGGAGGACTGGGCGGAGTCCTGGGCTCACTATCTGCACATGGTGGATGCGCTGGAGACGGCCGGCGCAACCGGGCTGGCGCTGCGGCCCAAGCGGCCGGACGAGCCGCAAATGCAGCCGCCACCGGATCCCTTAAGCCCGAACTACCGCGATTTCGATGCCATGATCGAAGCGTGGCTGTCACTTACTTACGTGCTCAACAACTTGAGCCGCGGCCTGGGACTCCCCGACAGCTATCCGTTCGTGCTCTCGGCACCCGCCATTCGCAAGCTGCGTTTCATCCACGACACCATTAACGCGCACCGCGAGGCCCGCGCGCAGGCCGCCACCGCGGCGTGAGAGCGACGCCCGCGCCGTTTCCCTCAGCTGCGGCTCGCGTGCTATACACGAGAGTCTTCCCCTGGAGCCCGTCCGGTGTCAATTCACGTAGCGCTCAATCATGTCATGCATTACCGCTACGACCGGCCCGTCGCTGCTTGGCCCGCAGATCGTGCGTCTGCGGCCGGCGCCGCATTGCCGTACGCGCATCCTGTCCTACTCGCTCAAGATCGAGCCCGCCGAGCATTTCATCAACTGGCAGCAGGATCCGCAGGCGAACTACCTCGCCCGCCTCGTCTTCCCGAAGCCGACGCGCGAGCTGCGCATCGAGGTGGATCTGATCGCCGAGATGGCGGTGCTGAACCCGTTCGACTTCTTTCTTGGAGCCTTACGCGCAGCACTTCCCGTTCAGCTACGAGGCGACCGACGAGCGCGAGCTCGCGCCGTTCTTGCTCACAGGTCGCCGCCGACGCCGCTCTTTGCCGCAGTATCTGGCGGGCATTCCGCGCGAGCGGCGCGCGACCATCGATTTCCTGGTGGACGTGAATCGCCGCGTGGCGGGCGATGTCCGCTACCTGATCCGCATGGAGCACGGGCGTGCAAACGCCCGAAGAGACGCTGAAAAGCGCTCAGGCTCCTGCCGCGATTCGGCGGAGCTGCTGGTGCAGTTGCTGCGGCACCTGGGGCTCGCCGCGCGCTTCGTCTCCGGCTATCTGATTCAGCTCGTCGCCGACGTCAAGCCGATGGACGGCCCGGCCGGGCCGAGCCGGGACTTCACGGACCTGCATGCCTGGTGCGAGGTGTATTTGCCGGGCGCCGGCTGGATCGGCCTCGATCCGACCTCCGGCCTGCTCACCGGCGAGGGGCACATCCCGCTCGCGTGCACGCCGGAGCCCTCCGTCGCGGCGCCGCTATCGGGCGTGGTCGAGGAACGTGCGAGACCGCGTTCGAGTACGCGATGAGCGTCGCGCGCATCTGGGAAGCGCCCCGGGTCACCAAGCCCTACTCGGAGACGCGAGTGGGCAGCGATCGACGCCGTGGGCCAAGGCATCGATGTGCAGCTCAAGGCCGGCGACGTGCGCCTGACCATGGGCGGCGAGCCGACCTTCGTGTCGAGCGAGGACACCCGATGACGCCGGAATGGAACACCGAGGCGCTGGGCAAGAACAAACGGCGGCTCGCGGCGGAGCTTTTCTGCAAGTCTGCAGGCGCGCTACGCGCCGTCGGGGCTCGCGCATTTCGGTCAGGGCAAATGGTATCCGGGCGAGCAACTGCCGCGCTGGTCGCTGAACTGCTTCTGGCGCAAGGACGGCGAGCCGATCTGGACCGAGCGCCGCGCTCGTCGCCGACGAGACGCGTCGACTATCCCGAGGCGCGACGCCAACGCGCCGCGGCTTCTCGCACGCGGTGGCGACGCGACTGGGCGTGGGCGCGGAGCACGTGTTCTCCGGCCTATGAGGATGTGTTCTATTACCTGTGGCGCGAGCGCACGCTTCCCGCCAATGTCGATCCGCTCAATTCGCAAGCTCGCGATCCGCTCGAGCGTGCGCGCTGACGCGGGTGTTCGAGCAGCGAGCTGGATGCAGCCGGTCGGCTATGTGCTGCCGATCGCGCGGCCGGTCGAGGGCGCGCCCTGGCAGAGCGGCCGGTGGTTCTTGCGCGGCGAGCGCTGCTATCTGATTCCCGGCGATTCGCCGCTTGGGCTTCCGCCTGCCGCTGGATTCGCTGCCCTGGGTCGAGCCCGCCGACTTTCCGCATGTATCCGCCGGATCCCAATCAGGATTCGCCCCGCTTGTCGCCGCATCGGGACCTGCTCGAGCAGCCGGATAGCGACATCTCGCGGCCCCGCCGTCCGAGCGGTGCGCGAAGCGCCCCGACCAAGGCGGCCGAGGCGAAGCCCGCCGACATCATGCGCACCTCGATGTGCGCGCAAGCGCGCGACGGCGTGCTCTACGTGTTCATGCCGCCGACGCGCGCTCTCGAGGATTATCTCGAGCTCGTCGCGGCGGTGGAAGCGCTGCGCGAGATCGCTTGGGCAGCCCGTGTGATCCTGGAGGGCTACGAGCCGCCCGCGGATCCGCGGCTCGCGAACTTCAAGGTGACGCCGGATCCCGGCGTGATCGAGGTGAACGTGCAGCCGAGCGCGAGCTGGGACGAGCTCGTCGAGCTCACGACGCATCTGTACGAGACCGCGCACGCCTGCGCCTGCGCTCAGAAAAATTCATGATCGACGGCCGGCACGTCGGCACCGGCGGCGGCAACCACTTCGTGCTCGGCGGCGCGACGCCCGCAGGACTCGCCCTTCCTGCGACGCCCGGATCTGCTGCGCAGCCTGATTTCCTACTGGCACAATCATCCCGTCGCTGTCGTACCTGTTCTCGGGGCTGTTCATCGGGCCGACCTCGCAGGCGCCGCGCGTCGACGAGGCACGCAACGACTCGCTCTACGAGCTCGAGATCGCGTTCAAGCAATTCCCCGCAGCCGGCGACGGAGGTGCCGCCGTGGCTCGTCGACCGCTTGCTGCGCAATCTCCTGATCGACGTCACGCGGCAATACCCACCGCGCGGAATTCTGCATCGACAAGCTGTACTCGCCCGATTCCGCGAGCGGCCGGCTCGGGCTTCTCGAGCTGCGCGCCTTCGAGATGCCGCCGCACGCGCGCATGAGCCTGGTGCAGCAGCTGCTGCTGCGCTCGCTCGTCGCGCGCTTCTGGCGCGAGCCTTATGCGCCGACGCGGCTCGCGCGCTGGGGAACGCAGCTGCACGACCGCTTCATGCTGCCGTATTTCATCTGGCAGGATTTCGCCGACGGTGATCGAGGAACAAAACGGCGCGGGCTATCCCCTGCGGCTCGAGTGGTTCGCGCCGCATTTCGAGTTCCGCTTCCCGAAGCTCGGCGATCAGGTGCTGCGCGTCGCGCGGCTGGAGCTTCGCCAGGCGCTCGAGCCCTGGCATGTGATGGGCGAGGAAAGCACCGGCGGCGGCACGGCGCGCTATGTCGACTCGTCGCTCGAGCGCGTCGAGCTCAAGGTGAGTGGTCTTGCGCCCGACCGTTATGTCGCGACCTGCAACGGACGCGCACTGCCGTTGCGCGCGACCGGCCGCGAAGGAGAGTTCGTCGCCGGCGTGCGCTACCGCGCCTGGCAGCCGTGGTCCGCGCTGCATCCGAAAATCGGCATTCATTCGCCGCTGACATTCGATATAGTGGATACCTGGATGCATCGATCGGAAGGTGGTTTTCGATATCATGTGGTTCATCCGGGCGGCCGCAGCCACGAGACCTTTCCCGTGAACGCGTTCGAAGCCGAAAGCCGACGTCTGGCACGCTTCTTTCGCATCGGCCACACGCCGGGTGCGGTGCATCCTGCACCTGCCGAGTCGAGCGACGAATTCCCCTTCACCTTGGACCTGCGCGATCCGCCCAGCCGGTGAGCGATCCTAGACTCCAGAGTTACCGCAGCGATCCGCGTCGCTATGACGAGCTGTTGGACCGCGACGGACGCGTCCGCAACCACTGGCGCGCGCTGATCGATGGCGTATTCGAGGACGATGCGCGCGCCGCGCGCCGCGCCACCGAATTCACGCGGCGCATGATCGTCGAGAACGGCGTCACCTATAACGTCTACGCCGACGCGCAGGGCCGCGACCGTCCCTGGATTCTCGACCCGCTGCCGTATCTCATGACGGCGGAGGAGTGGCAGCACATCGAGGCCGGTGTCGCGCAGCGTGCGGCGCTCTTGAACTCCGTGCTCGCCGACCTGTATGGGCCGCAGGAGCTGCTCGCGCAAGGCGCGTTGCCTGCGGAAATCCCCTTCGGACATCCGAACTTTCTCTGGCCGTGCGTGGGCGTGCGTCCGCCGCAAAATCGCTGGCTCTCGCTGTATGCCGTCGACCTGGCGCGCTCGGCCGATGGTCGCTGGTGGGTGCTCGCCGACCGCACGCAAGCACCCTCGGGTCCGGGCTATGCGCTCGAGAACCGGCAAATCGTGCGTCGCGCGTTTCCACATCTTGCGCAAGTCATGGACGTGCGCCCGCTCGGCTCGTTTTTCGCGACGCTGCGCGAGGAGCTCCTGCGGGACGCCGGCGACGAGCCGCTCGCGGTCGTGCTCACGCCGGGCTCGTTCAACGAGACCTATTTCGAGCACGCCTATCTCGCGCGCCAGCTCGGGTTTCCCTTGGTGGAAGGTCACGACCTCACGGTGCGTGACGCGCGCGTTTATCTGAAGACCCTTGCCGGCTTGAAGCGTGTGCACACCATCCTGCGCCGGCTGGACGACGATTTCTGCGACCCGGTGGAGCTGCGCGTCGACTCGGCGCTCGGCGTGCCCGGGCTGCTTTCGGCAGTGCGCCTCGGTAACGTGTTCGTCGGCAACGCGCTCGGCAGCGGCGTGCTCGAGTCCGCGGCTTGGCTCGGATTCCTACCCGCTATCGCCGAGCGGCTCATCGGTGAGCGACTGATCCTGCCCTCGGTGGCGACCTGGTGGTGCGGCGAGCCGCCCGCATTCGAATCCGTGATCGCGAATCTCGAGAATCTGGTCATCAAGCCGACTTTCCCGGACCAGAACCTCGACGCGGTGTTCGGCAGCGATCTCGACGCCGACGAACGCGAGGCGCTGATCGCGCGCATGCGCGCCCGCCCGCACGCCTTCGTCGCGCAGGAGCACCTGGCGTTCTCGCAGGCGCCGGTCTGGTACACGAAGAACGCCGACGGCTTCTCGGCGCGTGCGCTCGGCATCCGCGTCTATGCCATCGCCACGCCCGAGGGCTACCGCGTCATGCCCGGCGGCCTCGCGCGCTTCGCATCCGATGCGCACGCGGAGATCGTCTCCATGCAGCGCGGCGGCGGCAGCAAGGACATCTGGGTGCTGTGCGATTCCGACGAGGCGGTCGAGGAAGCGACCGCGCCCATCGCAAGGATCGACCGCGCGCGTCCCGCACCGGCCACCAGGATCTGCCCTCGACGCTGGTCGAGAACCTGTTCTGGATGGGACGCTATGCCGAGCGCTGCGAGTTCAAGACGCGCCTGCTGCGCGCGACGCTCGGCCTGCGGCGCAATCTGCCCTTCTTCTCGCAGGCCATGGAGATCTGCAAGCACTTCGGCGCCGCCTCGGTGTTCGATGCGCGAGAAGCGCTTCACGTTGAGCGGCGACATCGGGCGCCTGGGCGAGTGCGCGGCGCAGGTGCGCGGCAGCCTGTCCGCCGAGAACTGGCGCGCGCTCACGGTTTTGCACGCGCGACTTCGGCGCGCCGAGAGCGCGCGCGCGATGCGCGCGAGACGCTCGACAGCCTGCTGCTGTCGCTGGCCGCGCTCGCCGGATTCGCGCTCGATGACATGACGCAGGATGACGGCTGGCGGCTCATGATGATCGGGCGGCGCCTCGAGCGGCTGCTATTCCTCTCCGACGTGATTGCGCCGCCGGCTTGAGCACCGCCACGACGCCGCTGCGCCAGGAGCTCGAGTGGCTGCTCGAGATCGGCGACAGCGCCATCACCTATCGAACGCGCTACCGCGCGCCGCCGGTGTGGGACACCACCATCGACCTTCTGGTGTACGATGAGAGAAATCCGCGCGCCCTGGCCTTCCAGTGGCGCGCCATCAACACCTTGCTCATCGAGGTCGCCGAGTCGCTCGGCACGCGGCCGCAGGAGACGCTGTACGAGCCGATCTCGGAGTTGATCGCGACTGAAGTACGCGCACGCTCGGCAGCGATCGCGAGCTGCGCGCAGGTCGCGCAGCCGTTTCGCCGCGGGCGCTCGCGCATCTGCAATGCGGCGGCGGGCGCTGCTTTCCGAGCAGCTCACCTCGCAGCATTTCTCGCACGTCGATTTCGATTTGCGCGCGGTGTCCGCATGATGCGCTACGCGGTGCGGCATGCGACGGTGTACGAGTACGGCGGCGACGTCGCGCACTCGCATCACCTCTTGCACTTGAAGCCGCGCGAGTTCGCCTATCAGCGCAGTCTCGAGCACTCGCTCGCACTCGATCCGCAGCCGAGCTCGGACCGCGAGGACGTCGATGCCTTCGGCAACCCGATCGCGCGGCTCGAATACGATCGCTCGCACGACCGCCTGTCGGTCACCGCGGAGATGGAGGTCGAGATCTTCCCGCGCGGCCCGACGCCGCTCGGAACCTGCGAACCCTGGGAGGCGCGTGCGCAGCCGCTTGAGTTATCACGCGGCGCCCATGGCCGCCGCCGATCTCGAAGCCTGCCGCTTCCGGATGCAATCGCAGCCATGTGCCCATCAAGCAGGCTTTCGGGGACTATGCGCGCGGACTGCTTCGCGCCCGGGCGCGCCGATCGCGCGAGGTGCGCGAGGATCTCATGCGCAAGATCCATCGCGAGTTCAAGTACGTGCCCGGATCGCACGACCAATCGCACATCCATCGTCGAGGTGCTGAAGAGCCGGCGCGGCGTGTGCCAGGACTTCGCGCATCTCATGATCGGATGCCTGCGCTCCTCCGGGCTCGCGGCCCGCTATGTGAGCGGGTACATCCGAACGGTGCGCGCCGGGCGGCGAGGACGTCGTCGGCGGCGATGCCTCGCACGCCTGGGTCTCGGTGTACTGCCCGCCGCTGGGCTGGGTGGATTTCGATCCCACCAACGATTGCCTGGTCGGCGAGGACCACGTGACGGTCGCCTGGGGCCGCGATTTCGGCGACGTCTCCCCGCTGCGCGGCATGATCGTCGGCGGCGGACGCCACAAGCTGACCGTGGACGTGAGCGTGCGGCCGCTCGATTGATCACTTCAGACCCAGGGGATAACCATGCACGGCAACGTCTCGTTCCTCGAACTCGGCAGCGTCGATAGCGAGAAATCTCGCTCGTTTTTCGAACACGTTTTCGGTTGGAGCTTCCATCCTATGAGCCAAGGCGGCGGATGGTTTCAAGCGCCTGCCATGCGCGTCGGATTGCATGGCGACGATCCGCAACCGCAGGTCTATGTTTTTCTCGAGGTGCCCGAGCTGGAGCCAGCCATGGCTCGCGTTCGAGAGGCGGGAGGCGAAGCCGATCCGCCGACTTCGGAACCCGGGTTTGGCAGATTCTCGAACTGCCGTGACCCGCAAGGTATCCGCTTCGGGCTGCATCAGAAGGTTTGAAAAAGGCCGCTAGCCAAGGAGGCGCTGTAGCCCCGGCGCAGCATCGGCTGCATAGAACACGGCACCGACTGGCAGGTCGGACCCGACAGCCGATGTAACCGACGCAAGACCGGCCCCGCCGAATGCTCCGCACAGCTCGATCATCTTCACGCCCTGCGCGACGAGCTTGCGCGCCTCCGCTGCTGCGTCCTCCACGCGAGCGACGCCAACACACACTAAAGTGCCGATGACATCCACGCGCGTCGTCGTGGAGCCATCGTCCAAGGTATAGATGAACGCCCATTTATACATACATTCCCCCAAAACCGTCCCGCATCAGTGCGCAGCGCCTGCCGGCTCGGTCTTCAATACCCAGGCCTGATCGATGAGCCAGGCGTGAATCGCTTGCGCATCGGCGGGCGACAGCACGTCGTCGAAGCGCCCCATGCCCTTGACGGAGTAGGCGCCGCCGAGCACGATGGAATCGAACAGCGTGTGCGTCGCCGGCGTGAGCCGCCGCAGATCCGGCAAGATTGCCGCGACCCATCACGTGGCAGCGAGAGCAGTACCGATTGTACAGCACTTCGCCCGCGGCGATCTGCGCGGCATCGGCGGGCCGTGCCGGCGGCTCGGGCAGCGGCACGATCGGTGCGCAGCGGCGGCAGCGGCGGAGCCGGACCGCCGAGCTTCAGTGACGATGATGCGGCCGTCGTTGCCGTACTTGTAGGCCGCCGACTCCGGATCGAGCGGCGCGCCCATGATCACGCGCGCCGCCGCCGTAGCCCGCGATGATGGCGACGTACTGCGTGCCATTCACCTCGTAGGTCATGGGCGCGGCCATCATGGAGCTGCCCAGGGCGATCGAGGCGAGCCGCGTGCCGCTGTCGGCGGCGTAGGCATTGAAGTAGCCGTTCGCGTCGCCCTGGAACACCAGACCGCCGGCGGTCGCGAGCACGCCGCCGTCCCAGCTCGTCGCGGTCGGCGCCTCCCACAGGACGCGATGCTCGGAGACGCTCCAGGCTCGCAAGAAGCCGCGCGAGGCGGGATTGGTCTTGATGCCCCGCTCGAGTTGCGCGAGCGACGGCAGCTCGCCGTAGAGCGAGCGCATGGCCTTCGGGTCGTAGATCTCGGGGGGAATCGCCGGCGTCGTGAACTGCCCTTCGACGAGCCCGGCGCGCCGCTCGCTCGTCTCCAGTATCATGTTGCCCGCCTCGATCACCGGGATGAAGGTGACGCCGTGCGCCGGGTCGAAGGCCATGGGCTGCCAGCTGTGCGCGCCCGCCTCGCGACGGGAACACGAGCGCCGGGCCCTGATCGTAGTCGGCGCGCGCATCGAGCACGGGCCGGCCGGTCTTCGGATCGATGCCGCGAGTCCAGCTCACGAACGCGAACGTTGTGCGCCGACAGCAGCTCGCCGGTGGCGCGATCGAGCACGTAGTAGAAGCCGTTCTTGGAAGCCTGCATCAGCACCGCGCGCCGCTTGCCGCCGAGCTCCAAGTCCGCGAGCACGATTTTTTCGCGTGCTGTCGAAGTCCCAGCGGTCGCCGGGCGTCGTCTGGTAGTACCAGGCGAGCGAGCCATCGTCGGCATGGATCGCGACGATCGATGCCGCATAGAGCTCGTCGCCGCCGTGGCGTCCGTCCAGGTGCATGTTGTAGGGCGCCGCGTTGCCGGTGCCGATGTACACCAGTTCGAGCGCCGGGTCGTACGCCATGCCGTCCCACACGGTGCCGCCGCTGCCCGCTCTCCCAGGGATGCTCGGGATCCCAGGTCTTCACGGCCGCCTCGAGGTGCGGCTGATCCTGCGGACCTTCCGCGGGATTGCGCGGCACGGTGAAGAAGCGCCAGCGCAGCGCTCCGCTCTCGCGATCGTAGGCGGTGACATAGCCGCGGGCGCCCGCGAAATCCCCACCGGCGTTGCCGATGACGACGAGATCGCCGGCGAGGAGCGGCGCGCCGGTGACCGTGTAGGGCTTTGTTCGGGCTGGCGTCCGACCAGCGTGTCGACCTTCCAGAGCCGCTGCCCGTGCGGGCATCGATGGCGTGCAGCCAACCGTCGAGCGCGCCCACGTACAGCGTGCCCTCGAACGCCGACGAGCCCGCGATTGACGGCGTCGCAGCACGCGTAGCGCGCCCACTGACCGTCGATGCTGCGGGTCGTAGGTCCAGAGCTCCTTGCCGCTCGCCGCATCGAGCGCATACACGCGGCCGAAATTGCTGGTCGCGTACATGACGCCGTCGATCACGAGCGGCGTCGACTCCTGGCCGCGATTGGTGCCGAGGCGGTAATCCCACGCAAAGCCGAGCTGCGCGACATTGCCGGCGTTGATGTCCGTGAGCGGCGAGAAATAAGTGCCCGCGCCGTCGCGCCCCGGTGCGACCCAATCGGCCGGCGCCGGCGCCGCGAGTCGTTGGGCGGTCACGTCCGCAGCGCTGTCGGGAGGCAGGCGGCGCCGACGCGGCGCCGCCGGCGTGGCGGCGGCGGCCGCGAAGGCCAGCAGCGCGGTCGCAAACGCCGCGCACGATCGAACCGCCCAATCTCCGCGCGCACTCGGCCATCTTACCACCTCAGAATCCGCCGACCGCCGGAATGATCTCGCGTCCGAACACTTCGAGCGCTGCGCTCTCGTGCACATTCGGCATGTTGAATATGGCGTGCTGCACGCCCACCGCGGCGAGCGCCTTGCATTGCCCGATCACGTCCGCGGCCGAGAGCTTCCCCGCGCCAACCTCGACCGTGCCGATCGTCGTCTTCTCGATGGCGTCGTAGTCGCGGCCGAGGCGGTCGCAATGCTCGCGCAGGATCGCGAGCTTCGCGCCGATCACGGCGGGCGAACCATAGAGGTTGCAGGCGTCGCCATACTGCGCAACGAGACGCAGTGTCTTCTTCTCGCCCCCGCCGGCGATGAGGATGGGCGGATGTGGGCGCCGCAGCGGCTGTGGCCGGCAGAGCGTGCGCTCGAGATGATAGTGCTCACCGTCGAAGCGGGCGTCCTTGTCGGACCACATCTGCTTCGCGATCTTGAGCGTTTCCTCGAGCCATTCGAAGCGCTCGGCGATGGGCGGAAACGGCACGCCGAGACCCTTGGCCTCTCCCTCGAACCAGGCTGCGCCGAGCGCGAAATAGCTGCGGCCGCCGCAGAGCACATCCAGCGTGGTCGCCGTCTTGACGAGCACGCCCGGGTGGCGATAGATGACGCCGACCGCCATGGGGCCGAGCTTGACGCGCCGGGTGACGGCGGCGAGATAGCCGAGCGTCGAGTAGCACTCCAGCATGTCGTTCTCGGGAGGACCCACGCCGACGATCTGGAAGTAGTGATCCATCACCCACAGGCTGAAGAAGCCGGCGTCGTCAGCGGCGCGGGCGATCCCCGCGAGCTTGGGCGCGATGGCCGCCGGGCCGCCCGGCCAGGTGAAGCTCGGAACTTGCAGACCGATTCTCATCAGACCTCCAGGCTTGCGCCGATGGTTTTTCCGCGCCGCGTTCTCGCGAGCCCGGGCACGGGCCATCGTAGCGCAAAGAGCCGCGCCTGGGCCGTTGTTATAGGATGCCCACTCTCGACATCACGGAGCTTCTCTTGCGATCCCCTTCTCGACTCATCGTCGCCGCCTTGGCTCTGACCCTGTCCGCCTCCTGGGTTCCGGCCGCCGGTCTCGGCCGGGGGCGTCGGTGTCGCGCTCCCCTCGCTCGCGCCCATGATCAAGGTGGCCTCGCCTGCGGTCGTGAACATCGCGACGCGCGGCGTCTTGACCGAGCGCGTCCCGCACACCAACCCGCTGCTCCAGGATCCGTTCTTCCGGCGCTTCTTCAACGTGCCGAACGAGCCCACGGTGCGGCATCGAAAGTTTCAGAGCGCCGGATCCGGGGTGATCGTCGATGCGCGCAAGGGCTACATCGTCACGAACCGCCACGTGATCGAGAACGCGAGCGAGATCACCGTGACGCTGCTCGACAACCGCCAATTCACGGCAAGCGTGGTCGGGAGCGACGAGGGCACGGACATCGCGGTGCTGAAGGTGCAGGAGCCGCATCTGGCCGAGATGCCGCTCGGCGACTCCTCGCGTCTCGAGGTCGGCGACTGGGTGGTGGCGATCGGCAATCCCTTCGGCCTGCAGCACACCGTCACCGTCGGCATCGTGAGCGCGCTCGGGCGCACCGGCATCAATCCGCATGGCTACGAGGATTTCATCCAGACCGACGCCTCGATCAATCCGGGCAACTCCGGCGGCGCACTGGTCGATATCGAGGGCGAGCTGATCGGCATCAACTCCGCGATTCTCTCCTCCGAGAACGGCGGCAACATCGGCATCGGCTTCGCCATTCCGGTGAACATGGTCAAAGCCGTCATGCAGCAGCTCATCACCTACGGCGCGGTGAAGCGCGGCGCGCTCGGAATCAAGCTCGGCGATCTGAGTCGTCGAGCGGGCGGAATCGCTCGGCCTGGTGAATTCACGCGGCGTGCTGGTCGACGAGGTCGCGCACGGCTCCCCCGCCGAGCACGCCGGCATCAAGCCGGGCGATATCGTCGTCTCGATCAACGGCGTCGCGCTCGAGAGCGCGGCGCAGCTGCGCAACGCCATCGCGCTGTTGCGCGTGGGTCAGACGGTGGAGCTGCGCGTGTGGCACCAGGGAGTCATCCGGCCCGTGGCCGTCTCCATCACCGTGACAGATCTGGCCGAACAGCTGCATAAGATGCGGCGGAAGGTGAGATTGACTCGCGCGCCGCAGGGGCGCCGCTCCTTGGCGATGCCGTGCTTCCAGTTACGCTGGGTGGCGCCGCGCATGAGCAGCAAGCTCCCGTCGCCGAGCTCGATCCGAAGGGACTTTCGGCTGCGATCGGAGCGATGCCTGAACACGAGCGTGCGCACCTCGCCGAGGCTTAAGGAGGCAATGACCGGCTCAGCGCCGAGCTCCGGCTCGTCGTCGCTGTGCATGCCCATGCTATCGCGCTCGTTGCGGTAGTAATTCAAGAGGACGCTGTTGAAGCGGGCTGCCCGCGGCCCGCTCGACGCTCGCCTTGATCGCGAGCAATCGCGGCGTCCACGGCAACGGATCGAGCTCGAGCCCGGAGTATTCGTAGCGCGCGTCCTCGTCCCCGTACCACGCGGTCAACCGCGGCTGCAGGTACGGCCTGCCCCACAGCACCACGCTCTCGGCCCGCCAGGGCGTGTGCTCGATCAACTCGCTCAACACGGCTCGCGGTGGGCGCGCCAATCTCGAGGCGAGACCCATAGAGAAGCTCCGCATCGCTCGCCGGGAGGCGCTGGAACGTCAGTCGATCGGAGGGAAAGAGATCGGGCACGAGCGCAGTGTAGCCGCGGCCTCCGCGGTACGCTCATGGATGCTTGCCAGCCGCGACCGCGCGCTTGGTCTCTAAGCTAATGATTTTATATGCTTATTAATCAAGCGCTCGGTGCGCTTCGCCGGCACCGGGTTGACATCCGTCGCCGGCGGGCATAATTGCTGCCGAAGCAGCGATTGTTTAGGCAGTAATTGCCGGAGCACTGAATGTCTGAGCAGCATTATCACGCGTCCACGTACACGGCCCAGAGCAGCATCGGGTACCTGATCAAGCGCGCGCACGCCATGATGATGGACGTGCTGGAGAACCTGTTCGCGGATCGCGGGTTCAGCTTCATCCACTACGCCATCCTGACCTGGGTGCGGGACGGCATCGCCGTCAACCCGAAAGACATCTGCGTCCAGTACCGGCACGACAGCGGTGCGCTGACCCGCGTCATCGACCAGCTCGAGGAGCGCGGACTGATCGAGCGCGTGCGCCGCGGAACGACCGGCGCAAAGTGGAATTGCAGCTCACCGCTGGCGGGTCGCAAGACCGTCGAGAGCCTGATTCCTCTGGTCGTGGACAAGCTCAACGTCGCGCTCGCCGATTTCTCGCGCGAGGAAGCGCACGGAGTTCAAGCGCCTGCTCCTCAAGCTCAACACGCGGCTGGACGTCGACGCTCGATCCAAGGCGTCGGCCGAAGCGACGCCGCATCGCCCGGCCGCCGGCGCGGAGGCGTGAGGCCGACATGCGATTCAAAGTTCTCGTGTTGCTCGGCGCCGCCCTTCTCGCCGGGTGCGTGACGCCGCCGCGAGAAGATCCGCACCCGCGCAAGCTCGCCGACCAGGATGTCGGGCTCAGCGGCGCGGCCGCCGCAGCCGGTGGCCGACAACTGGTGGGATTCCTTTCAGGATCCGCAACTCGATCGGCTGATCCGGCAAGGACTCAAGGACAGCCCGACCCTCGCGCAGGCGCAGGCGCGCGTCGCGCGCGGCGCTCGCGCAAGTGCAGTCCGCGCACGCGGCGCTCGGGCCCAAGGCGAACCTCGATGTGAGCAGCCTCTATCAGCGGGCGCCGCAGAACTACTTCATTCCCCCGCCGCTCGCCGGACACACCTTCTGGATGAGCCAGGCGGGCGGCAGCTTGAGCTGGGACCTGGATTTCTGGGGGCGCCAGGCGGATGCGCGTGCACAGTGCGCGAGATCTCGCCCAGTCGGCGCGCTTCGACGAGGACAACGCACGCCTCGATGCTCGCGGGCGCCATCGCTCAGGCCTACATCGAGCTCTATCGCCAGAATGCGCTGGCGGACATCGCGCAGCGCTCGCAAGGCGCAGCGCCAGAACATTCTGGACATCACACGCCGCCGCGTCACCGCCGGCCTCGACACGCAGCTCGAAATTCGCGAGGCCGAGGGCCAGCTGCCGCAGGCGCGCGTCGCCCACGAGCAGGCGCGGGCCGCCGCCGATCTCGCGGTGCACGAGCTCGCCACCTTGAGCGGTCAGGGCGCCGACGCCTACGCTTCGATCCAGCGCCCGGTGCTCGACGTGCAGGCGGCGCTGCCCGTGCCGACCGAGCTGCCCATCAACTTGCTCGCGCGCCGGCCCGACGTGCTGTCGGCGCGGCTCTCCGTCGAGGCCGCGGATGCGCAGCGTCTCGCCGCCAAGGCCGCGTTCTATCCGGACATCAGCCTGCACGCGATTGCGGGCATCGGCGCGTTCGGATTGAACAACCTGGTGCAATGGAATGCGCGCGGCTATGGCGCAGGTCCGGTGCTGTCGCTGCCGATTTTCGACGGCGGCCGCCTGCGCGCCGAGTACCGCGGCAGCGAGGCGCAGCTCGACGGCGCCATCTCCAGCTACAACGACACGGTTCTGCGCGCGGTCCAGCAGACCGCCGATCAGCTCACGCAGCTCGATGCGCTCGCGAAAGAGCAGCGCGATCAGCAGCAAACGCTCGAGGCCACCGAGGCCGCCTACAAGCTGGCCGAAGAGCGTTACCGGGCGGGGCTTGCGGGCTACCTCTCGGTGCTCAACGCGGAGACGCAAGTGCTCGCGGCGCGACAGTCCATGGTGGATATCCTGACGAGCCAGGCGGTCGCGCGCGTAACGGTGCTCCTGGCCGTCGGCGGCAGCTTCGATCCCCGCGCGTCCGGCATCGTCGCCGATGCGCACACCGCCTCCAATTCTTCTCGACCCTTTGACTCGAGTAAGCCCATGAACACGCAAGAATCCAAGACCGTCCGAATCGCAGAACCTCGAACTCGCCGCGCCGTGCGCGGCACGTCGGGCTCTGGGCCCTGGGCGCCGTCGTCGTGCTGGGAGCGATCGGCTATGGCGCCTACTGGTTCGTCGACGGCCGGTTCTACGAATCGACCGACGACGCGTACGTCAACGGCGATGTGGTGCAGGTGACGAGCGAGGTTCCCGGCACGGTGCTTTCGTTGAAAGTCGATGACACCCAGCGCGTGGACGCCGGGCAGCCGCTGCTGCAGCTCGATCCGGCGGATGCGAAGATCGCGGTGGCCAATGCAGAGGCCGACTTGGCGCGCGCCGTCCGGCAGGTGCGCGGGCTGTTCGCGCAGAGCAAGGAGCTGCGTGCGCAGATCGATCAGCGCGAGCAGGCGGAGCGCACCGCGGATGAGGATTTGAAGCGGCGCGGGGGACTCATCGCGGACGGCGCCATTTCCGCCGAGGAGCTTTCGCACGCGCGTGACGCCCTCACCACCACCCGCGCGAACGTCGCCGCGGCACGCGAGCAACTCGATCAGACCATCGCGCAGATCGACGGCACCACGATCGCGGACCATCCGCAGGTGCTCGCCGCCGCCGCCGCCGTGCGCAACGCCGAGCTGGCCTTGCACCGCACGGAGCTCACGTCGCCCGTGAGCGGAATCATCGCCAAGCGCTCCGTGGAAGTCGGCCAGCGCGTCGCCGCGGGAACGCCGCTGATGGCCGTGGTGCCGCTCGAGGATGTATGGGTCGATGCCAACTTCAAGGAAGTGCAGCTGAAGCGCATGAGAGCGGGCCAGCCCGTGACCGTGCGCACCGATCTT
The DNA here is from genome assembly GCA_963755935.1 of uncultured Gammaproteobacteria bacterium. Classification (GTDB taxonomy): domain Bacteria; phylum Pseudomonadota; class Gammaproteobacteria; order Steroidobacterales; family Steroidobacteraceae; genus Bog-1198. Next base: position 47,429 of record CAVWME010000016.1, on the reverse strand, counting down.
TACGGGCACAGCGTCACGTATCACGGCCGGTTGGTCGGCATCTCGGCGGGCAGCGGCAGCGCGTTCGCGCTGCTGCCGGCGCAGAACGCCTCGGGCAACTGGATCAAGATCGTGCAGCGCGTTCCCGTGCGCATTCTCCTCGATCCGCAGGAGCTCAAGGCGCACCCGCTGCGCGTCGGTCTGTCGACCGCGGTGCGCGTGGATCTGCACGACACGTCGGGTCCCGCGATAACGACGACGGTGTTCCGCAACACGCCGTTGCCCACGCAGGCGAGCGCGGGCGATGACCCGGCGGTCGATACCCGCATCGCGCAAATCATCGCCGACAACGCGGGCCCGAAGGCGCACGAGCCCGCGCGGCTCAGCCGCGGCGGCTCGGCGGCAGCGCGCCGCGCGCCAAGTCGCAAGCGGTCCCTGAGTCGCGGCCCATGAGCGCGAATGCCGCCATCGTCGCGGAGGCGCCGACGCTAAGCGGCGCCACCAAGGCCGTGACCGCCGTGGCCCTGGCGCTCGGCACCTTCATGCAGGTGCTCGACACCTCGATCGCGAACGTGTCCATCCCGACGATCAGCGGCGATCTGGGCGTGAGCTCCGACCAGGGCACCTGGGTCATCACCTCGTTCGCGGTCGCGAACGGCGTCTCCGTGCCGCTGACTGGCTGGCTCATGCAGCGCTACGGCGTGGTGCGCACCTTCGTGGTGTCGGTGGCCCTATTCACCGCCGCCTCGCTCCTCTGCGGCCTCGCGTGGAGCCTGCCCTCGCTGATCGTCTTTCGCGTGCTGCAAGGCGCGGTGTCGGGCCCGATGATTCCGGGAAGCCAGGCGCTGCTCATCAATGTATTCGGCCCCGCGAAGCGCAACACGGCGCTCACGGTGTGGTCGTTGACGACGCTGGTCGCGCCCATCGCCGGACCCGTGCTCGGCGGCTACATCTCGGACAACTACGTGTGGCCCTGGATCTTCCTCATCAACGTGCCGGTGGGCATCATCTGCGCGGTGATTTGCTGGAACAATCTCAAGTCGCAGGAGACGCCCACCCGCAAGATCCCCATCGACCGCGTGGGGCTCGTGCTGCTGTTCATCTGGGTGGGCGCGCTGCAGGTCATGCTCGACAAGGGCAAGGATCTCGACTGGTTCAATTCGTCGCTCATCGTCGTCGCTCCTCCTCGTGACCGTGATCGCGTTCGTCGCCTGGCTCATCTGGAATCTCACCGAGGAGCACCCGATCGTCGACCTGAGCCTGTTCAAGTCGCGCAGCTTCACGTTGGGCACGGTCGCGCTGTGCCTGGGGTATGCCGTGTTCTTCGGCAATATCGTGCTGATGCCGCTGTGGCTGCAGAGCTACCTGGGATACACGGCCACGTGGGCCGGATTCGTGTCCGCACCGAGCGGCGTGACCGCGATCATCACCTCGCTCCTGGTCGGCCGCTTGATGCACCGCTTCGATCCGCGGCTGCTCGCGGCCAGCTCGTTCGGCTTCTACGGGCTCTCCTACTTCATGCGGGCGCATCTCACGGCGGACGCGAGCTTCTTCGAGTTCACCGCGCCGCAGCTGGTGCAGGGATTCGCGATGGGCACGTTCTTCGTGTCCATGCTCGCGGTCATTTTCGATGGGCTGCCCCCGCAGAAGATTCCGTCGGCATCGGGACTGTCGAACTTCCTGCGCATCACCGCGGGCAGCTTCGCGACCTCGCTGATCACGACCTTCTGGGATCGGCGCGCAGCGCTGCATCAGACACGCCTCGCGGACACCGTCACCGTGTACGCGCCCGCTTACCAGCAATCACTCGCGCAGCTGCATCAGTTCGGTCTCAGCGATCAGGCAGCGGCGGGCATCGATGACCCAGGGACTCATCGGACAGAGCTATCTCTTGTCCTCGATCGATCTGTTCTATCTGTCGGGTGGTTGAGCGTGGCACTCATACCGCTGTGCTTTCTGGTGCGGCGGCCCGCGGTACACGGCGCAGTCGCGGCGGCCGCGGACTAAAGGGCCGCCCGGCGAGCGCGATTAGCCGGCGTTTCGCCGGCTAGTGCGGCGCGGCGGGCGGCGCCGCAGCACCGAGGTCGTGCGGATGAGGCTTCACTTCGATGGCCACGGTAAGACCGAGGCGGCCGAGCAGCGACGAGCGTCTCGGGCAGGAATTCGAGGTTGAATTCCTCGCGAGCAAAGATGTTCACGTGCAGATCGGCCACGCCCCCTTCTGCCTTGAGCGTCACCAGGAAGCCGAACGCCCGGCGCAATTGCGCCAGCGTCCGTAACACCTCGCTCTCGACGCTCACTCGATCCGCCGCAAGCTCGGGTTTCGCCATCAGGCGCGCCATCCAGTAGCTTTCACGATAGGTGCCGCTGATCTCATCTCCCGCGGCGTCGCGCCGCGGGTCGCCCGCGCGCCAGGCGTGCAGAGGCTCCATGCCGAGGTTGCGCGTGATCTCGCCGGGCGCGATGTTCGGGTGGCGAATGCGCAGCGAGATGGTGAATTCGTAATTACCCATGGCGTCCCATTGCGCGGGTCAGGCGCTCACGACCTCGACATTCGGCGTCCGCACGGACCCCGAAACGAGGCGAAAATTGAGCTGCATCGGGCAGACTTTCTGGCCCGCCATGTCGCGCAAGCGAACGCCCTGACAGTCCATCCGGCCGCTGCTCGATGCATCGCTACGTCGACGGCCCGCCGAGCCTTCCAGTAGCGACGCAACAGCGCCGCTCAGATCGAAGTCGCCGTCGCAGTCGGCGCACGGGCAGGCGAAGCGGAAGAAAGCCGCCGCGGCGGGATAGAGCGTGTGCAACTGCGGCGACGGAATGAACGCGCTCGCATCGTTGAAGATGAGCTCGATGCGCAGCTGATCTACATTCGGAAAGACTTCCCGCAACGGCGCGGATCGCGTGCGCTCGCTCATGAGCCGCTCGCGACCGGTGATCTTCGAACTCTTGCGGGCGGTGATTCTCATGCAGAGGGCTCCATAAAAAGCCTCGAAGCGGTTCGAGCGGACCTGCGCCGGCACTGTTCGGCGCCAGCGGACATCAAGCGACGACCAGCGTCAGGCTAGCTTCGGCGGGACACTGCCTGCAGCGGCCGCCGGCTCGGGATCGGCGGTCGGCGCCGACTCTTCTTCGGCGCGGGACTTGCGCCTTTGCTGCTTTTCCTCTTGCCGAACCTTGCGCGCCTGTTCCTTGCTCTTCTTTTGCTGCCGATAATTGGGTTTAGCCATGTCTCAGCTCCTTCTTTATCACGTCGCGCGCGCGGGCTCGGGGCTCATCGGGCGCGACGAACCGTTTCGAACGGCTTGAGTCCCACAGCCCGCCTGGGGCGGCGACCGCCCTCAGATCGAATCCGCAGGCTTTGGCGCCCGCGCATTTGCGCGGATTTGTTGCTCGGCCAGCACGTCGCTCGCGCTCAGCCCGGTGTTTGCCGCGATGATGTCGATCAGCCGATGCGCGGGATTGCGCGGCAGGTCGATCTGATGGAGGCGCTCCCAAATCCGTATCCGGGCCGACGCATCGTTATGCGGCGCCGATTGCTCGTGCAACTCCTGCTGCCGCCGCTCGACCGCTTCGGCGTGCACCCGCGCGAGACGCTCGCGGTAATCACCGTTGGTCTCGCCCACCTGGGGCCCCATACCCGCGGAGACGTTGCGATTCGATGATTTCTCCAGCCCCATGGAGGTCTCCTTGAAAGACGGGCCCGGACTTGCCGGGCCCTGTCGATCGAACAGCTCGCGGTTCAATATCGTCCCGCGCCGCTGCGCATACCGCCGCCGCCACCGCCGCCACCCGAGCGCGGCTTGTCCTGCGCCTCGTTGACCCGCAGCGCCCGACCGCCCATGTCCTTGCCGTTCAGGTTCTGGATCGCGCGCGATGCATCGGCACGATTCATTTCGACGAACCCGAAGCCGCGCGGACGACCGGTCTCGCGATCGGTCGGGAGCGAAACGCTCTCGACGGTGCCATGCTCGGAGAACAGGGTGCGAAGTTCCGCATCCGTAGCCGTGAACGGCAGATTACCAACATAAATTTTAGCCATTAAAAGAGACTCCAGTTGACTCAAAGCGGCTGCTTGCGCGGAGGCGAAAGGCCGCTCAAAACGGCAGGAACGGCAGTCAAGTCAAGGAGAGATCGTCTCGTTTGCTACGAACCGCATACCTGTCACCAGATCGCAGGTGACTCAGTCCACTTCAACACTCGAGAGAGCGCAGGGATGGGCGGGGGCGTCGACGATCAGGCATTAGCCTAGCATATGGGTGGGGGGCAAGCTTGACTATCGCGCGGCGACCGGGTAACCGAGCCGGGCGTGACGCCGGCCGCCAAGCGCCCGCCTCGATGACGCGCCGCCCGCGCCGCTGCATGCAATGTCAGCGCCCTCCGACCCCATTCGCGGCCTTATGCCGTCCGGCGCCGGCTGCACCTCCCGCTAAGATGGCCTACGGCGTAAGGACATAATTTGGCTATCTGGACCATCGGCTCATCGATTTTGGGCACGCTGATCGTCACGATCCTCGTGCTCAATTTTCGCAAGCCGGAAAAAGAACCCCAGCACCGCGTCGAGCGTTGCTATGACACGCTCGATCCGCAACTCAAGCGCGAGATGGGCGTGCTGCTCGGACCCGCCATCGTCTCGGGCAACCGCATTCAAGCCTTGCAGAATGGCGACGAGATATTCCCCGCCATGCTCGAGGCCATCCGCTCGGCGGAACGCACCATCACCTTCGAGACCTACATCTACTGGTCGGGTCGCGTCGGCGAGCGGTTCGCCGCCGCACTCACTGAACGGGCGCGCGCCGGCGTCCGGGTGCACCTCATGCTCGACTGGATGGGCTGCAATAAGATCTCAACTGCGCTGGTCGAGCGCATGAAGAGCGCCGGCGTCGAGATCGAGCGCTATCACGCGGTGCACTGGTATTCGCTCGGGCGGTTGAACAACCGTACGCATCGCAAGGTGCTCACGGTCGACGGCGCGACGAGCTTCACCGGCGGCGTGGGCATTGCCGATGTGTGGGCGGGCCACGCAGAGGATCCCGACCACTGGCGCGACATACACTTCAAAGTGACAGGCCCCGTCACCGCCCAAATGCAGGCCGCCTTCCTCGATAACTGGATCAAGACCACGGGAAACGTTCTGCATGGCGATGCGTACTTTCCGGTCATCGAGCCGAGTGGCGATATGGACATGCAAATGTTCATCAGCTCACCGGACGGCGGCAGCGACAGCATGCGGCTCATGTATTTGACCGCGATCACGGCCGCCGCGCGCAGCATCGACATGGAGGCCGCTTATTTCGTTCCGGACCGGCTGATGATCCGCGAGCTCATCGGCGCGCGGCGGCGCGGCGTGCGCATTCGTCTTCTCGTGCCGTTCACTCACCTCGACGCGAAGGTCGTCGGCATCGCCTCCAAGAGCGAATGGGGCCCTTTGCTCGAGCACGGCGTCGAGATCTATTTGTACCGACCGACGATGCTTCATTGCAAAATGCTGATCTTCGACGGCTACATGGTTTCGGTGGGCTCGACGAATTTCGACATGCGCTCATTCGAGCTGAACGACGAGGCCAGCCTGAACATCTACGATGAGCGCTTCGCAGGGCAGATGACGGAGGTATTCGAACGCGATCTGAAATCGTCGGCCGGCTACACGCTCGAGGATTGGCAAGCCCGGTCGTGGCGCGAGCGGTTCGCCGAGATCGTCGTGTATCCGTTGCAATCCCAGCTGTAGGACCGGACCCTGCCAAATGCTGATGCCGCGAGTGTCTGAGCCCACCGTTCGCGATGAGCCTGCGCCGCTCGCGACCTGGCAGCGCTGCGTCGGACATTCGGGCTACATCGCCGAGGGCGTGCTTTATTTGGTGGTGGGCTGCTTCGCACTGCTCGCCGCCCTTGAGCAACGGCAGCAGCCGAACGGCTCGATGGGTGCGCTCGCGAGGCTCGGCAGCACATGGCTCGGCGAGGCGTTGCTCGCCCTCCTCGCGCTCGGGCTGGCCGGGTTCGTAATCTGGCAACTCGTTCTCGCGGTTGTGGATCCCGAGCACCACGCGGACCGCCGCAGTCCTCGCCGCCGCCTCGTGCGGCTGGGGCATCTGTCGAATGGGATGTTTCACCTCGTGTTCGTGGGCGAGGCGGTGTGGGGATTATTCGGTCTTGCGCGCGCCGACAACGAGAAGGAAGCACAGGTGCAATGGACGGCGCGCGCCATGGCCGTTCCCGTGGGCCGCTACGTCGTCGCCCTCATCGGCGTCGGCATCGTGGTATTCGGACTATGGCAGTTCTACCGGGCGCTGACGCGCGACAAGAACAAACGTGTCGACTTGAGCCGCACGCGACTGCGGTTCGCGATCAACGTGCTCGGCGTGTATGGGCTCATGGCCCGCGGCACACTGTTCGCTTTGGTCGGCGCATATCTCATCAACGCGGCCTGGCGTCGCGACCCGCGATACTCGGGCGGCATAGCCGGTGCGCTCAGCGGATTGAAGCGCCAGCCCTCCGGGGAGTGGTTGCTCGGGGTGGTGGCCGCGGGATTGATCTGCTATGGCCTCTATCAAGTGGCCAAAGAGCGCTATCGGCGGCTGGGGGATGGCTGATATCGTCCTATTTTTGCGGAGGAACCCATGACCATTGACACCAAGGATCAGGATCGCGGTTTCGTGCAGATCGCCTCGAATCATTCGGTGGCAGAGACCGTCGAGCGCCTCGAGAGCCAGCTCAAGGAGCACAACATCACCGTCTTCGCCCGACTCGATTTCGCGGCCGACGCGGCCCGCGTCGGGCTCGACATGCGACCGGAGCGGATGCTGATTTTCGGCAACCCGAAAGCGGGTACGCCGCTGATGCAGGCCGTGCCGGCGTCGGGTCTGGACTTACCGCTCAAGGTTCTGGTGTGGGAAGACGCGCAGGGGAAGACCCAGGTTGCCTACAACCGACCCGACTACATCGTGGCGCGCCACGGACTGCCCGCCGCATTGACCGCCAACCTGGCCGGCGTCATTCCGCTCATCGAGGGCGCCGCGCACTAGGCGAACTCCGGGCCCGAAGCACGGTCCACTTAGCATGTTTCGCCTGCTTCGATTGTGGCGTTTGGGTGCCGGCGACCTCCGGCTCATCTGGTATGCGCTGCGGCATCCGGAACGGCCGCTCTGGCTATTGCCGGTGGCGGCCCTGCTGGCGCTCTATGCGCTGGACCCCGCCAATCTGGCCCTGCCGGTGCTCGGGTTCATCGACGATTTGCTGGTGCTTCCGCTGCTTCTGCACGTCGTGGTGAGGTTTTTGCCCGCAGGCATCCGCTACGATTTCAGCAGGCGGTCTTTCGCCGGCTACACGGAATTGATCGTCGATCTGCAGATCGAGGCCGACCGCATGCCGGTTGGTCTCGTTCGCAAGGCCGATGATGGCGATGAGCTCGGCGTGCTGCTCCGGCGTCATACCTTTCTTGCGCGCGGCGGCGCCGTGCGAGGCGATGCAGTAGCGGCAGCCGTTGGTCACGCTGACCGCCATGTAAATGAGCTCCTTGGTCAGGGGGTCGAGGGCTCCCGGGCCCATGACCTCTTTGGTGTTCGCCCACATGCGCTGCAGGCTCGGCGGATGATTTGCGAGAACCTTCCAATAGTTGTTGACCCAGTCGACCTTGCGGGTCGCCATGATGTCGTCATACACGGCGCGCACTTCGGCGGAAGCATCGGCGTACTCGATGGGCGCCAGCCCTAAGTTCGGGGGGCTCATGGGACGATCGCAATCACGCGGGCCGGAAAGCCGGCGCCGTCTTCGACTTTCGGCGTGGTGACCCAGACGAGACCGCCGGCCTCCGGCACCTGATCGAGGTTCGCGAGCAGCTCGATCTGATAGTGGTTGAGGCCCAGGATGTAGGACTCGAGCGAATAGTCGTCCTTGGTCGTCGCGAGGCCGGGATCGGTGTCCGTGGTCTCATGGCCGGAGGCGGTGATGCCGCGCTTTTCATAGAGCAGCTCGAGCGCCGGTTTGCTCCAGCCGGGATAATGAAACACGCCGGCGGCATCCTTGTTGGCGAGCGCCGCATCGTCCGGCCAGCGCTTCGACCAATCGGTGCGCATGGCGACGAATGCGCCCCGCGGTATGGTCCCGTGGCGCTTCTCCCAGGCCGTGATGTCATCGACGCTAAGCACGTAGTCGGGATTCTTGGCGGCCTTCTCGTGCACGTCGATCACGACCAGCGGCATGAGCATGTCCTTCGGATCGATCCGGTCGGCCGTGAGCAATCCCTCGTGAAAATGGGCCGGCGCATCGAGATGCGTGCCCCACTGTCCGATGTGGCAGTACTCGTTGATGCGAAAGCCGTCCTTCGCAACCGTGTAGAGCGTCTTGACCCGCTCGTTGGGCGCTCCCTTCCAGTGCGGAATGCCGGGGGCGAATGAGTGCGTCAGATCGACGAAGCGGTGAGCTTTCAAGACCGTCAACGCATCGGGCAGCGAGGTTGCCCCGTTTTCCGCGGCAGAGGCCGCAACCGCGCTCAACGCCAGTAGACCGCTTATCGCCACAATCCATGACCGCATCGCTCTTCCCCCTGTTCGGTTTGTGTTCGCACCAGAATGATAAGCGCACGGTGGATGGCTCGGTAGAGAGCGAAGCTGCGCGCTTTCTTGGTGCAATTCCCTGCCCTGCCGCGCCTCATGTGGGGGCAGCGGACAGACATCGCGCGCAGAGCGAGCCGCAGAACGCGGGTCGTCGGTGCGTGAATATGTATGAGAAATCACGGGGCAAGTCGCGCCGATTGGCGCGCAGCGATACGCCGAACGGTGGATCCCCGGGGCTGGTACGTTCCTTGCTATGTATACAAGCGCGGCAATCCGAGCCTCGAGAGCAAGCCGTCAAAAAACGAACAAGGGGATGACTATGGAATTGATCGAACTCGAAGCGGTCTCGGGACGAGCTTTGCGTCTCGCCCAGACTCTGTGCGCGCGGTCTCTCTGCGCGAGCTTCGTGGCGGCGGCTTGCCTGTGCACGCCGGGATGGGCCCACGCGACCGAGGCCACGGCGACGAGCACCGCCGCCGCGAGCGGTGCGACCGACGACTCCGGGCTGTCCGAGATCACGGTCACCGCCGAGCGCTACACCTCGACCATTCAGAATACCGCCATCAGCATCTCGGCACTGAGCGGCGATCAGCTCGTCGCGCAAGGCATCACCACGGTCCAGGAAATCGCGAAAGAAGTGCCCGGCCTCTCCATGCGCTTTGCGAGCCCGGGACTCACCGAATACGAGGCGCGCGGCCTCGCCTCGAACGGCGGCGCCGCGCCGACGGTCGGCTTCTACCTCGATGAGATTCCGCTCATCGCCGCCCGCCGTGTCGCAGTCCGGCAAAGTCGTGATCGATCCCGATCTCTACGACGTGCAGCGCGTCGAGGTACTGCGCGGCCCGCAGGGAACGCTTTATGGCTCGGGATCGATGGGCGGCACGATCCGGGTGCTCACCAATGAGCCCAAGCTCGATACCTACGAGGGCTCGGTGCAGGCGACGGGCTCGGACACGCAGGGCGGCAGCGGCAACGGCTCGGCCAATCTCATGATGAATCTGCCTATCGGCGAGACTCTCGCCGCGCGCGTGGTCCTCAGTTATCTCTATCGTAGCGGCTGGATCGATAACATCACCGTGAATCCGTTTCCGATCAAACTTGGCGATACGTCATACACGCAGCCTCTCAACACTTTGCCGGTGACCAACAACTATCGCGATGCCAACAATGAAACGCAATACGGCGGGCGCGTGAGCTTGCTCTATAAGCCGAGCGAGGATTTCTCCATTCTCGGCCAGGCGATGACGCAGAGTCTACACACCGGGGGCTATGACCTGCTCGATGGCAGCCCCACTAGCTCCCTTCCGCCGACGACGCTCTACGACGCCCACTACGAGCCGTTTCCGTTGCGCGAAGGCATTCGCGACGACATCTCGATTTTCGGCCTCACCATCAAGGCGAACGTGGGCATCGCCGACTTGACCAGCGCGACCTCCTACTTCGGCCGCACCGGCGAGCAAGTCCAAGACGCCTCGACATCGATCTACTATAGCAATGGCGGCGGCACGCCGTTTGTTCCCGTTCCTTACGCGGAGCGCGATCCGTCGCACCAGATCAGCCAAGAAATCCGCCTAACCTCGCACGACATCGGCGGCTTTCACTGGGTGGCGGGCGCCTTCTACAGCAACCTGAGCTCGGTATGGAACGAGATCGGCGCGAGTCCGCTCGCCGCGACTCCGACGGTCCCCGATGGCTCATTCTTCACATCGTGGAACTCTTACGGCGTCCGGCAGACCGCCCTCTTCACCGACGCTTCTTACAAGTTCACGGATCAGTGGAAACTGTCTGCTGGAATCCGCTATTACCAATACAAGAGTCATCAAGACGAGTTCTCGTGGGGCATCGACGGGCCAAACTCCACGCCGCCTCCGAATGCGCAGATCACCACGGCCAAGAACAGCGGCGCGAATCCGCGCGTGGATCTTTCCTACATGCCCACGGGAGATCTAACCCTCTATGGTACCGTGGCCAAAGGCTTCCGGCCGGGCGGCGCCAATCAGATCCTGCCACCGCCCACCAGCCCGCCTTACTGTCAGAATGGCGCACTCGCGTTCGGTCCGGATTCGGTGTGGAACTACGAGCTCGGGGAAAAGGCGCGGATGTTCGACGGCTGGCTGACCATCAACAGCGACATCTATTATCTCCGCTGGCTGGGCGTGCAGCAGGTGATCACGCTCCCCTGCGGCTATCAGTACTACAACAATGCCGGTGACGGCCGCTCGTTCGGGCCCGAGCTCGAGATCGACGCCAAGCTCGCAACCGACTGGACCGCAACTTTCAGCGGCGCCTGGACGGATGCGGAGCTCACCCATCCGAATGCCTCGTACACCAGCTTCCTCGAAAACGTCGCGTTGGAGCCGGACGGTGCGACGCATCCGTGCACGGCGGGGACCAGGTGCCAGGTGCCCATCATGAATGTCGTCAAGGATACGGCAGACCTGGGGCTCAATTACGCGACCACCGTGGGCGATTACCGGGTCACGGGGCGCGCGGACTACGCCTTCGTAGGCACCTCGTATGACGTCGCGTATTACTTCGGCTACAAACTGCCCTCATACAGTATCGTGAACGCGCGTGTCGGTCTTGGCCGCGGTAACTGGGACGCCGCTCTGTTCGTCGACAATCTCACCAACAAGGTCGCCTTGGTCTCGGCGAACAACACGAGCTTCCAGTTCAACATTCCGCAAGTCGTGCGCTACTCGACCAATCAGCCGCGAACGGCGGGAATTCAGCTGAACTACAAGTTTTAGTATCGCCCCCTCGCGTCAACCGGCGCGAGGGGGGCTGCAGGCCCCGGGTGGAACCAGAGCGACTGTCGCGGCGTGAAACCCGGGCGCAGTTGCTAAATCTTGGGCGCCCCGGTACAAGTTAAATCCCTTTGGGGAGTAGCCGCCCGGCGTTGACCGGGCCGTACGTCAACACACTTGGCGCGAGCCATGGCGTACGGAGCCTTCGGGCATGGCGAGACCAACGGTTGGACCTCCAGCACGAGCGGCGGGGGCTCCGCCGTGGTCCGTCACCCGCTCAACTGGGGTCCTTGAATGGAAGCTTTCCTGATCTCGATATCTACCGTGGCGCTCGCCGAGATGGGCGACCGCACGCAATTGCTGTCGTTGTTGCTCGCCACACGTTTTCGCCGGCCATGGCCCATCCTCGCCGGTGTGCTCTGCGCGACGTTGGCGAACCACGCCCTGGCCGGATTTGTCGGCGCCTGGATCGGACACCAGCTGACCCCCGCCTTTCTCGATATCGCGGTCGGCATCAGTATGGTCGCGATGGCGCTGTGGATGCTCAAGCCCGATACGCTCAACGAGAATGACGGCAAAGACACGCAGCGAGGCGCCTTCCTCACCACGCTGATAGCGTTCTTCATTGCCGAGATCGGCGATAAGACCCAGATCGCGACACTTGCGCTGGCGGCCGGTTATCCGAACCTGTTCGCGGTCGTCGCCGGTACGACTTGCGGCATGCTCCTCGCCAATGCGCCGGTGGTGTTCCTCGGTAACGTCTTTGCCGGCCGCCTGCCGATGCGGGCTATCCACTACGTGACAACCCTGCTGTTGCTGGTTATCGGCGCCGTGTTCATTATCCGTGCAATACGACATTGGCACTGAGGCGAGAAGGCGATGAGCGTAGATCCGGCAAGCCAGGACCCCGAGCTATTGCGCCGTCTGCTGCGCGCCAAAGACCGGATGGACGCAAGCTCGCACGAGGCCTGGCCCGTGCGGCGGCTCGCGCGGGTGAGCGGTGTCTCGGCGGCCCACTTCGCGCGATCATTCAAGCAGGCCTTTGGCGTCCCGCCGCATCGATACCTGCTGACGCGACGCATCGAGCGAGCGACGGCACTGCTGCGCGACACTGACCTGTCCATCACCGAGATTGCATTCCAGGTGGGCTGGGGGAGCCTCGGCACCTTCGGGCGGACCATGCGCGATGTCACCGGCGAGAGCCCGGGCGCAATCCGGGCTCGCTGGTGGGCCACGGCGCGTGAGCTCGGCCGGGTGCCCGCCTGCTATGACAGCGCCGCGAGCCGGCCGCGCCTCACGATCGCAGTTTCGGAGAAGCGACGCCGGCTGGCGAGCGGTATAAACGGGTCCGAGGAAATAAGGAGATCCGATGAGCCAAGGTATCGCAATGGTCGGTCTGTATGTGCGAGATCAGGACGAAGCGCTCGCGTTCTACGTCGAGAAACTTGAGTTCCGCGTGCATACGGATGTGCGGAACGGTGAGTATCGCTGGCTCACGGTGCAACACCCGGATCAGCCGTCTTTCCAGCTCGGTCTGTTCGCGCCGGGAACCCCGGTGCTCGACGCAGGCACGGCGCAGACCGTGCGCGCGATCGTTGCGAAAGGTGCAATGCCGCCGCTCGTGCTGCACGTGGACGACTGCCGCGCCACCTACGAGCGGCTGCGCGACCGGGGAGTGGAGTTCACACAGGAGCCCATGGACCGCTATGGGACGGTGGACGCCGGCTTCCGCGATCCGTCGGGAAACGGATGGAAGATGATCCAGGCACGGCGCTGAGGCAACAGACGCGTCAGACGTAATGCCCGCCTCGCTGTAGCACCTCGATCTTGTAGCCATCGGGGTCGGTAACGAAAAAGAACCGCGCTGCTCCGTTAGGAGCGGCGAGGTCTTTCAGATCCCCCACGGCATACCCGAGCCCTTGCAAGCGCGCGCGATGCGCGGCCAGATCCTCGACGCAGAACGCCATATGCCCGTAGGCCGAGCCGTGGGTATAGGGCTCGGTCTGCCCCTTGTTCCAGGTGAGCTCGATTTCGAACCCGCTCTCCGGCTCGCGCAGATACAGCAAGGTGAAAGTCGGAAACTCCATGCGATGCGTCTCCTCAAGACCGAAGCCGCGACGGTAGAACTCCGCGGCGCGATTTAAGTCCTGCACTCGAATCATGGAATGGATGAGCTTTGGCATGAGGGCTCCTCGGCTAATGCGTCGCGTCGAGCGACTCGACGTATGTGGCAAGATTCGCGATGTCCGCGTCGGACAATTGCTTCGCGACCGCCGCCATCATCGCCGCATACGTTCCCAGCCGCCGCCCATCGCGATAGGCCTTCAGTGCGTTGACGACGTACTCGGCGGTCTGGCCCCCGATCTTCGGATACTGCGGGACAACGGTCGAGCGTCCGTCGGCGCCGTGACACGATGCGCATTGGACATATTTCTCGCGGCCGGCGGCCAGCGCATCGGGCGCGCTCTGCGCCACGGCCGGCTTGGCGCCCGATCCGAGGACGACGGCGTATGCCGCCGCCCCGAGCCAGGTCGCACGTGCCGCGCGGCGCTTGGCGGAAATGCGGCTAATAGAGGGAGGCACGGGGAACCGACAGCACGTCGGGCGAAGGCAGCTCATTCGCGGCGACCAGCGCCGCGATCACCCGTCGGCGATCAGCGGCCACGTCAATGCGCGCCTTGCGAAGCTGCGCGATCTCCGTCGCCGAGTACGGCTCGAAGTCCGCAGGCATCTCATCGCGACTGTAGGTGGCGAGCAGCCAGTTCAGCATCGCGGCAATATCCTCGTCCGAGCTGGGATTGAGTGCGACGTTCGGCACTTGCACAAGATAGCGGCGCCCTTCGGGGACACGCACGAAGTAGCCGATGCGTCCCTTGAGCGTCGGGATCTCGGTCACGGAGATACCTGCCCATCCATGGCATCCCTCGCAGTTCTCGGCGTAAATGCGGGCGGGACGGGTCATCGGCTCAACGTGTAATCCGGTGATGCGGGTCACAGCGTCGGGCACGTTAGTGACAGGCGCCGCATCCGGGACGCCGACAGGCGCATTCTGGGCGTGACTCACGAACACCGTGGCGCCCGCGAGGAGGACTATGCCGCCGCGCAGGCTCACTCCGCGAGGCCGACCAATCCGGCGCTCGAGCAGTGGTACACCATGCTCGAGGCGCCGAAACACCAGACGATGTCATTGTTCACCTGCGGGCGGTACTCGGGCATGTCGCCTTCCTGGCCGAGACAGGAGCAGCGGCCGCAGGAGTCTTTGCCACAGCAATCCCGATAGGCAATGAGATAGGTCTTGCCGTCGTCCGGATTGATGCACGAGCCCACCCAGGACGTCGGTGAGGGGGAGCTGCCCGGCGGGCAGGTGCTCGGACCGCCGCCGCAACATGCGCACAGATAGCCGTCGCTCGAGCAATAGCGCCAATAGTTGCACTGGGTGGGATCCTGGGTCTGCGCGTTATTCGCAAACTCGGAAGCGAATGGTCCCTTGGGTTTCTGCGGCGCATCGCCCGCCTGCGCGCGCCGTGAGACCGGCAGCAGCGGCAAGGCCGAGGATGCGACGAGCCAGCCGCCACAACGGCTGAGAAAGCTGCGGCGCGACACCCGTTGTGCAACCCGGCGGCTTGCGAGCTCGATCAGCCGATCGAACCGGCGTCTAGAAATGGGCTTCATGCGGGCGCTCTTTTCCGTTAGTGGCCACTTGCTGCTGGGCTTTGAGGTAAGCCTGGATGGTGCCGAAGCCGGTCTCCTCGGCAATGAGCAGGCTTTCCAGGTGTTCGCGATTGTTCACGAGGCCCTTGGCGCGAATCACGCCCGCGGCGTCGATCAGGACGGCGTAAGGAAGCTTGCCGACGCGAAAAGTCATTCCCACCTGCGGCGAGTTGACGTACGGAACACCCTCGAGGCCGAACTCGCGAATCATCGAGCGCTGCTCGGCATCGTCGCCGTCGCCCACCAGCACCACCTCGAGCCGCTCGGCGTGCGCGAACGAGCGGGCAATGGGCAGGAGCTTCTTGCACACCGGGCACGTCGGCGACACGAACAGCAATAGGCGGCTCCGCCCGTGCGGACTCGCGCCTCCCAAGGCGAGCCGGTCGCCGACGAGCGTCGTCACCGCGAGGTGCGGCGACATCTCGCCGACGGCAAGTCCCTGGTCGCTCGCCATGGCTCCCATCGGCGCGACGCGCTCATGCAAAATTCCCACTTGTCGCGCGAGGCCGAAGAGCAGCACGGCGAGGCCGAGCGTGAGGAGGAGTTGCAGGACGACGATGTAGGGAAGTGCTGCCTGCATGCCGGGCCCCTCAGTGTGATTGTCGAGCCGCCGCGGCGGTCTCGAAATTCTCGGCGAAGGTGGCGGGCGGCGGACGCAGGACGACGTCGAGCACCGGATAAAGAAACGTCAGAGTCGCAGCCACGGCGATGGCCGTCGCGATGTCGAGCGCGGTGAGCTCGCGCGGCCTCGCGGGCAAGAGCAAGCTGAGCGCGAGTAGCGCGAGGACGAGATTCCGCGCCACCATCCACGCAGAAATTCCCTGCCGCAGGCGCGAGCCGAAGCAGCCGCAATCGATGCTTGAGCGCCCGCGCCGCAAGTTGATCGCCATGGCCGCCGCCGAAAAGGATGAGCTGCGCGGCGGCCGCACTGGCTCCGATGCGGCGCGTGGCGGGCCAGCAACAGCGCGGCGGCCGTGAGTGCGCCGGCGATCAGCAGCATGCCGGCCGCCGGCAGCGCGAGCGCCCGCGGCAGCACCCGGTAGTTGCGCACGACGCCGGGCCATTCTCCGAGCGCGGCGAGCTTGTGCGCGGTCGACGCGGCGAACAGCACCGCCAGCGACCACGCGATTGTGAGCTCGAGCAAAGGATCCATCACTCGCCCCATACGGTCAGCAGCTGCGGCGTGAAGCCGAGCGGCTTGGTTCGATAGAGGAGCTTGCCCGTGGCGACACGATAGGCTGCGATGCCTGCGCGAGTCGGTGATCACGTAGACCAAGGGACTGTCATCGCCCGAAACCGCCACGGTCTGCGCGGGCTCGTCGAGCTTGATCCTCTGCAGCCGCTTGCCGGCGACCGCATCGAATTCCCAGACCTCGGTGCCCGGAGTTCTTGTGAGTCCATGGGCGTCCTTGATGCATGAGCACGTACAGACGTCGTTCGCGGAATGAAAATGACTGACCTGCCAGCCGCCGGGCCGCCAACCGGCGGCGCGCTCGGCCTGCGTGGTCAAGGACCATTTGGCGGCGGCGCCGGCCACTTCCCCGGCGAGACTCACCGGCACGACGTCGCCCGAGTAGGTGACGAGATAGAGCATCTGATGTTTCTTGTCCCACGCCGAATGCTCGAAGGCCGGATCGTTCTTGGCGTCGAAGACCTTCTCGGCGCGCTTGATGCTGCCCTGGGCGGACTCATCGAAGGTGACGGTGGCAACCGAGCCGTCC
The DNA here is from genome assembly GCA_963755935.1 of uncultured Gammaproteobacteria bacterium. Classification (GTDB taxonomy): domain Bacteria; phylum Pseudomonadota; class Gammaproteobacteria; order Steroidobacterales; family Steroidobacteraceae; genus Bog-1198. The sequence goes on along the minus strand of CAVWME010000016.1, from coordinate 30,719 downwards.
GCACACAGCGAGGAAAATCGATTCGGCGCCTGTGCAAAGATGAGGCCGCAGCCCGGGATGGCGATGGAGCCCACCGGCTTGCGCGCCTTCAGGTCCGTGACGGTCACGGCGGTCGACGGCGCCAGGTTGTAGGTCAAGCCGTAGTGACCGTCGGGCGTGACGTCGAAGTTGTATTTCTTCGAGACGATCAAGCAGCCGCCCGTCGGGCAGCGGGATGTCTTCCTTCACATCCAAGCGTGCGCGCATCCCGCACCACGATGTAATCGCTGCGCTTGCCGCGCGTGTGCTTCTCCCAATAGGTGTCGACCGCGTAAAGCTCGGTGCCGTCGGGTGAGATCGCGAAATTCGGCCAGTACGCCTGGTTGAACATGCCTTCGATCGCGCCGGTGCTGCCATCGAGCACGTAGGTCTTTGCCGCCTCGGCGGCCGGGAACGCGGTGTCGAGCACGAACAGGCGCCGGGAGCTGGTCGGCTCGAGCTTGCGATGGTATGCGACTCCGCGAGCGGCAGCTGCGCGCCCGGATCGAGGTCCGGGTGCTGCGCACCCGCGCGCGCGACCGCCGACGAGAGTCGTAACCCGCCGCGAGGAGCTTGCGCCGCCATGCGAATCTCATCTCACTTTTTCTCCCGATCCCAATCCCGTCAGCGTAATCCATGTTAATCCAGCAACGGCGCCACCGGCGACCACGGGGCGCACTTTGATGAGGCCCAGGAAGCGCACGCCCACACGAAAGCGACGTAGGGCCAGAGGTTGTTGGGGAACTCGGGCACGGGATAGATGTTGCGGTAGAGCACCCAGAGCAGCATGAGCGGCCCCAGGGTGCAGACGGCCGACCACAGCCACGCGCTGTTCGCGCCAGGCTTCCACGATCTCGGCGACGCCCGACGCCGATGTAAACCAGAATCAGCGCGAGCACGCCGATGGTGCTGGTGTAGCTGTAATAGTTGCCGCTGCCCACGAACGGGCCCCCAGGCCAAGAACGGCACGAAAATCAGCAGCGCCGTCATCGAGCACCGCGGCCGCGGGCGTGCGATGCACCGGATGCACGCCGGCCAGCGTCGGCGACAGTCCGGCGCGGCCCAGGGCGAACAGCATGCGCGCCGGCGGCCGCCAGGCCGCCGAGGATGCCGGAGAAACAGCTGACGGCGGCGGCGAGATCCAGAACGATGGCGAGGCGCGGCGAGGCGAAGCGCAAGGGCGAGATCGTCGAGCGGCGCCTGCGAGCCGGCGAGCTCCTTGATGCCCTGCGGACCGATAGCCGACCACCTCGCAATAGGCGACGAACACGAAGAACACGCCGGAGCCGAGCACGGTGCCGAGCAGCGCAATGGGAATATTGCGGCGTGGATTGATGGTCTCCTCGCCCAGCGTCGCGGCGCCCTCGAAACCCGGCGAAGCTCAGGATGCTGAACACCATGCCGAACCCCAATCCCACCCAGCCGTTGAACTGCGTGCGAAGGACGAAAGCTCGCGCCGATGCGTCCGCGGTCAGGATGCACCTGATGCAGGATGCTGATGCAAAGCACCAGATGATGGCAATCACCGCGACCGCTTCCAGCGCGAGCATCAGCCGGCCGGCAAGCCGCATGTCGCGATAGGCCAGCCACCAGGCCAGCACCATCGAGACGGCGCCGATCGACGATCCACCAGTTGCCGACATCGATGCCGAATCCTTTGAGCGCGGCAGCTGTGAAGCTGCCCACCAGCGCGGCGAATCCGGTGGCAGAAGCCCAGATAAGTCAGGAGCAACGTCCATCCGGCAATGAATCCCGTCGCGGCGGCCGAAGGTGTGGGCGATGTAGGCGTACGCGGAACCCGCATGCGCCACGCGGTGAGTGAAGGCCATGAAGGAGAGCGCGACCAGCGCCATGGCCACCATGCCGATGCAAACGCCAGCGGCGCGGCCGGCGCCGGCCGCCTGCACGACCAGGGTGATGTTGAAGGCGGCGGTGACCGTCGGGGAAATGACGGCGAGCGACAGTCCGATCGCTTCCGGCAGCCTCAAGCGTGATACCAGACTCGTCATGACATACTTAAACTCGATCAGCGCCGGATCCCCCGCCATGGAGTCTGTCACCACATCATGAATGGCGCCACGTCCGCATCCGACACCATGACCGCTGACTCGACCTCGCTCATGGCTCGATCGATGATCGCGACGCCCTCGTCGGCCTCGGCCTCGGTCAAGGTCAGCGGCGGCGTGAGCTCAAGCACGTTGCCGCGCAGTCCCACATAAAAGAAGACCGCGCCGAGCTGGTAGGCGCGATAGATCACCTTCGCCGTGGTCGTCACGGGCACAGGGTCGCGCGAGGCGCGATCGCTCACCAGGTCCACGCCCACCGCGAGGCCGCGTCCGCGCACCTCGCCGATCATCGGCTGCGTGCGCTTGGAGGGCACGCAGCCCGCTCGACAATCGCTGCACCGACGCGATGTCGCCCGCTCGATCAGACCCTCGGCGGCAATGGTATCGAAGCACGGCGCGGCCCGCGGCTGCGGCGACCGGATTGCCCGCGGTGGTCTGCAGGGCGAAAGCCGGCGCATGGTCCATGATGTGCTGCGGCCCGATCACCGCCGAGAGCGGCAAGCCCCCGCCCAATCCCTTGCCGAAGACGACCAGATCGGGCTCGAGGTCCTCGTGCTCGAAACAATGCATCTTTCCGCTGCGCCCGAGACCCACTTTGACCTCATCGACGATGACCTGGATGCCGTGGCGCCGGCACCGCTCCTGGATAGCCGCCAGGAATCCCGGCGGCGGCACGATGACGCCGCCGTCGGCCATGATCGGCTCGATGAAAATGGCCGCGACCTGGTGCGGCGGCGTGGTCGTCGAAAACTGATAGTCGAGGAGCTCCAGCACCGCTGCCGCGCTGAAGGCCGGACGATAGGGATCCGGATAGGGCAACAGCAATAGGCCGGCGCGCGGCAACGTGTGGGTCATCGCGGTGTGACCGCTGATGCTCATCGAGCCGGAGAGGTTGCCGTGATAGGAGCCGATGAAGGAGATGAAGCGCGAGCGGCCCGTCGCCGCCTGCACCACGCGCAGCGCGCAGTCGTTGGCATCGGAGCCGGAATGACCGAACCAGACGCGCCGCGCGCCCACGCCCCGGCGTGAGCCGCAGCAGCTCCTCCGCGAGCGCCACCGCGTTCTCATTGGGGAAGGCGAGCAGGCTCGCGCCCGCCATGTTCTCGCAGGCGGCAGTGACCGCGCTGCGTGATCGCCACATGACTGTTGCCGAGAGATGCAGGCCCGAACGAGGCCGAGAGATCGAGGAGCTGCCGCCCGCCTTCCTCGATCAAACGACAGCCGTGCCCGCCGATGAGGGAGAGCGGCGAGAAGCGCAGTCGCGCAATGTTCGCGATCACACGCGCGTCGCGCTCGCGCAAGCTGAGCGCGCGGTCCGGGGATGTGGTTGGCGGTAGGCTCACGTGCCCGTAAGGCGCCCGATCTCTTCGAGGAGCTCGCGGGTGCTACGTTGCCGGCAATAGCCGCGATTATTCTTGAGCGACCACTCGTGGCGTTCGGCCGATAAGGTCAAGGTGGCATCGACGGGCACTGTGACGAGGTAACCCAAGTCGCAGGCATCGCGCACCGCCGAATCGACGCACTGATCCGTGAGGCACCCCGCGATGATGAGGTAGCGCGCCTCGAGATTCCTGAGCACGTAATCGATGTTGGTGGAGATGAACACCGAGGAGGAGGTCTTTGGAAACACCATCTCATCGTCCAAAGGCGCGAGCTCGTCGACCATGCGCGCGTCCGGCGAGCCCTTCGGCACGTTGAACCCGCTGATCTTGTAATCGAGCGAGCGATCGCGGCCATCGGCGGTCATGCTCTGGATGATGGTGTAAGCCACCTCGATGCCCGCACGACGGCACGCCGTCTGCAGCCGCACCATATTGGGGAGTGCCGATTCGCGAAGCGCACGAAAGAAGTACCCGTAGCGCGCTTCTCGTTCAGCGGCGCTGAGCTCGGCATATTCGCCGCCCTCCCAGGTGCAGTTGTATTTCTGCACGTCCACGAACAGCAGCACGGTGTGCTCGGGGTCGATTTCAATTTCACGGCTGGTAAGCTGGGTCATCGCGTGGCTGTCTCCGAAAGAATTTATCAATCAATAGACTTCTGCGTAACGGCGGCAGATCTCGTGCTCGTCGAGTCCCTCCAATCCCTTGAGCTCCGCCCGCTTGAACAACAGGTACGCTGCAAGCAAATCCTCTCCCAGCCACTCGGCAGCCGCCGGGCTGCGCTCGAGTTGCGTCAAGGCATCCGCGAGACTCGTCGGCAGGGGCGCCGGGTTCTGCGTCTCGAGCGGCAGCTTGCGGCGGACGCCGTCGAGTCCGGCCTGGATGAGCACCGCCAGCGTGAAATACGGATTCGCGGTCGCGTCGGCGACGCGAAATTCCGCGTTGAACTGCCGCGCATGCTGCTCCGGGTCCGTACCCGAGAGCGGACAGATGCGTACCGCCGCGCCGCGGTCGAGCGGCGCCGAATCGGCGCGCACCGGCGCCCAGCGATTCGGGCGCAGGCGGTAATAGGAAGCCACCGAGGGCGCCGTCACCGCACAGAGGGCCGGCAGGTGATGCTGGATGCCCGCGAGGAATTGACCGCCCATGAGGGAGATAGCCCAAGGCCGCTTCGCATCGTACAAGACCGGCCGATCATCTTTGTCCAGGAAACTGAAATGGATGTGGGTACCGCTGCCGGTACCGTTGGGGTCGTGAATCGGTGCGAAGCTCACGCGCTGCCCAAGGCGCCAGGCGATGGCATGGGCAAGCTGACGCGTAATGACGGCGTCGTCGGCGGCGCGGATTCCTTTCGCAGGCGCGACGGTGACCTCGTATTGCTGCACGCCGAACTCGGCGAGGAAGGAGTCCGGTATGACGCCCACCTGGCGCATCGCGGCGAGCAACCCCTCGCCGAAGGACCCCTGGCGACGGTAGGAGCTGAGATCGTAGGGTTGCCACTTCTCCCCGGCGCCGCCACTGTAGGTGAGCTCTTGCTCGAAGGCCGCTAGCAACTGGATGCCGGCCTCGCACTCCAGCCGCTGCAACGCCCGGCGCAGAACATCACGCGGACAGAAATCCCACGGCTTGCCCTGCGCCGTCCTGATGTCGCCGATGAAGAAATACTCCGCCGCCCCCTCCTCGAATGGCACCAGAACCCGCGTGCCGGGGTCCGGTACGAGGAACACCTCGCCGACCGTGCCGAACGTCGTCACCTGAATGGGACCAAAGGCCGAAATGAACATGTTGGTGGGCGCAAGACCCACACCGCGCTCCAGTCTGGAGGTCAGATCGGCGAGCGGAAAACTCTTGCCGCGGAAGTGTCCCGACAGATCGCTGGTGCCGACGAAGACAATCTGTTCGCGCTGCATCCGTCCCTCTGACTGACACTCGTGGCTCTCGCTCGTGCGAAAAGACTACCATCAATTGGGGATGGGCCAGAGGTCCGGCTGGCCAGATTCGCGGCGCACGGGACAGAGAACCGGGATGAGTGGCGGCGCGGTCCTGCGGACTCAGTACGGCAACGGGTGCTTCTGCTGGAACGGGCGCGACGGCGCACGCCCGCGAAGACATTCCTCGAGATCGCTATTCTTACCGCCATTGACATCGCGATAGCCGAAGAACTTCAGTACGTCGGAGCTGCCATCGGCGTACTTCAAGGTCGCTTCGATCGGGTGCCCATTCGCCAAGGCGAAGAGGAGCTTTATGGCGGCCTCTAACTCGAAAGCACCGCGGACACCGTTGTGCTGGTCCGGCGCGCCGATGAGGCGAGCTGCGATGGGGGTCGGATAGTCCTCCAGTGAGAACGAAATGTCGGTAATGGGAGGGCGCGGATCTCGAGTTTTACCGCTGACGTTGAATGTGCCCGCGCTCACGCCCGCTGCCCTTTCAGGTCCGTTGACCATCTCCGCGACATGCAGGTCCCATTCGATCTTCGGATCTTTGAAACTCGTGTGGTTGCCGAAAATGGCGAAGCCACACATTTGTGACGTCTTGGACAACCGCCTCCACTCGAAATAGGTATCCCCCATGTTCAGCTGCACCACATTTTGCGCGCCGACAATCGATGGAGCGAGCAGGGTCGTCATGAGCGCTATGGATAACCAATCACGCATGAGCGATCTGCGTGCACGAATGACTGACCGGGCTTTGACGAGTGCGTCCGCGAGCGCCCGTGCGCCGCGGCTATTCGGCGAGCGGTTTACGTCCATGTGCATCCCATTTTCTTTGCGCGAAAGTCTGCACCGTTTCGCGATGTCGCGTCAAGAAAACTCAAGCGCGGCCATGACTCCGCATAATCTCGAGTAGCTTCGCGTGGTCGATGGCCGCGAGCGTGAAACCGGGAGGCTTCCAGGTCGGGATGGACTCGGCGGCGATCATGGCGTTCAGGATCGACTCCTCGATCGCCTCGACGGCGGCGCCGTAGATCTCATCGAGCAATGCATCGTTCAGCCATTCGGTCTGGAAGCTGTGCGGTTGCGCCTCGCCGAGCGCGGGCAGATAGAGCTCGTTCGCCACGGAGAAGGCGAGCATGAGATCGCCGGAATAATGACCGCCGCGCGTGCCGGTGCGGCCAATGCCAATGGCGCCGCGCTTCGCCAGGCGCTGCAACTGGGTCGGCGTCAAGGGCGCATCGGTGGCGATGAGCACGATGATGGAGCCCTGCTCGTGGCCCGCCGAGGGCACCACGCCGTCCGGTAAGTGCGTGCCCACCGGCACACCGAGCACTTTGAAGTCGCGACGCAGCCCAAAATTGGATTGCACCAGGACGCCCACGGTGTAGGTGTGCGCGCCGATGATGCAGCGGCGCGAGCTCGTGCCCGTGCCGCCCTTGAACTCGTACGTCGACATGCCCGCGCCGCCGCCGATGTTCCCCTCCTCCACGGCACCGTCGCGCGCATTGCGCAGCGCCTCGAGCGCGTGCCGCTCCTCGATGTGACGCCCGCAGATGTCGCTCACCAGGCCGTCGTAGGTCTCGGCGACCACGGGCATCGCCCAGGCGTGGTGGCGAAAATGCTCGGCGTATTGCTCGATCATCCAGCCGACGGCCGCGTGATGAACAATACCGATGGAGTGGGTATTGGTGAGACACACGGGCCCGAGGAAATATCCGGCGTCGGCGATCCAGTGCGTGCCGGTCATCTCGCCGTTGCCGTTGAAGTCGAATTGACCGGCCCACACGGGACTCGGTGTAGGGGAATGCCCACGCGGTAGCACCGCGGTGACGCCCGTGTAGATCTGGCGGTCGCCCGGGGCGGCGGCGAGCGACTTGAGGGTCGAATATCCCACCTCGATGCCGGCGACGTCGGTGATCGCATTGTTCGGTCCGGGTGTGCCCGGCAACGCGAGCCCGAGATCGCGCGCGCGGGAGCGCGTCGCTGTCATGCCTGTCTCCGATCGCAGGCCCAAGACCGGGCCGCGATCAGCGTAGCACTGCCGAGACCCCCGCGTTGATCGCGAGACCTCCGAGTATCAACCAACCGAAGAGCAGCGCTGCCAATCCGAGCGGCTTGATTCCCGCCGTGCGGACGGCGGAGAACTGGGTCGTCACGCCGAGCGCTGCCATGGCCATCGCGAGCAGGAACGTGTCGAGTGCGATGACGCCCGTCAGCCACTCGTGAGGCAGGACGAAGGCCGAGTTGACCGCGGTCACGGCCATGAACCCGAACGCGAACCAGGGAATCACAACGCGCCGCGGCGACGCGGACTCGGCCGGGCCGCGCTCGCCGGGTGCGCGCGCGAGGCCCGGCTCGGGATGCCGCGACAGGTAAGTCGAGAGCAGGATGAGAAATGGCGCCAGCATCATGACGCGCACCATCTTGGTGATGACCGCCGTATTTGCGGCCGCGTCGGTAACGGCGCGGCCGGCGGCCACGACTTGCGCCACCTCGTGAATGGTCGACCCGGCGAAAATGCCATAGCGGGCGGGAGTGACGGGCAAGAACTGATAGTGCGCGTTCAAATGGTAGAGCGCCGGATAAAGAAAGATCGCCAGCGTTCCGAACACCACGACCGTCGAGACGGCCACCGTGACTTGCTCGGCGCGCCCACGCACCACGGGCTCAGCGGCCATGACGGCCGCCGCACCGCAGATCGAGCTGCCGGCCCCGATCAATAGAGCCGTCTTGCGATCGAGTCCGAAAACCCGGGTCCCGGCCCACCACGCGAGCGCGAAAGTGCTGCTCAACACAAGGGCATCGATGATCACGCCGGCTATGCCGACGTTGGCGATGTCCTGAAAGGTAAGGCGCAACCCATAAAGAATGACGCCGGCGCGCAGCAGCCGCTGCTTCGAGAACGCGATCCCGTCCGCGGCGGCGACCGCGAGCCGGGGGTAAATCGTGTTGCCGACGAGCATGCCGAGCACGATTGCGAGCGTGAGCGCACTGATGCCGCTGGCCTTGAGCCCGGGAGCCTTACCGATCTCAAGGGCGAGCAGCGCGAGGATTGCCACCAGCCCGATGCCCGGAAGCGCCCGCGCAGCGCTTTCTCGGCCAGCCCTTGGCCCAGCCGCCGCCCCACAAGGCGCGGCGGCGGGAGGTTCCGGCCCGATCGGGGGCGCCGCGAGGGGTGTTGTAGTGAGGTTCATGGCAGGGCCAACTATGCGGCCAACACATTAATTTGTGAAACTGATTTATTATCTATAATCAATCGATTAAATCTATTGATGGGGCGCCTTTCGAATGCACATTACGCTCCGCCAGCTCGAGATATTCCGCGCCGTCGCGCTCACTGGCAGCACCACCGCGGCCGCGCAAAGCGTGCCGCTGTCGCAGTCCGCGACCAGCACGGCGCTCGGCGAATTCGAGCGGAGCCTCGGCGCGCGCCTATTCGACCGCGTCGGTAAGCGACTTTTGCTAAACGACAACGGGCGCGCCCTGTTGCCGCTCGCGCTCGGGGTACTCGACGGCGCGCAGCATATCGAGCGCGCGTTCGCGGCGGGCGGCGTGAATCTGGCGACCGACCTGCGTCTGCACGCGAGCACCACCGATCGGGAACTACTTGTTGCCCAAGCTCCTGTCGGGCTTCCGCGAGCTCATCCCCGCCGCCCGGTTCGATGTGAGGATCGGCAACACGCTCGATGTGGTGACGGCGGTACAGGAGTTCTCGGTCGACCTCGGCTTGATCGAAGGGCCGTGCCACGCCGCCGACATCAATATCACGCCCTGGCTCGAGGACGAGCTCGTCGTCGTCGCGGCGACCGGGCACCCGCTGGCCGGGTCCTCGAAGCGGCGCAAATTGACGGCCGAGCAGCTCGCACACGCGCCGTGGTTGCTACGCGAGCCGGGATCCGGCACGCGCGAGGCGGTCGAGCTCGCGCTCCTGCCGCATCTCGAGAGCATTCAGCCCGCCATGACGCTCGGCAGCTCAGAAGCCATCAAGAATGCGGCGGCGGAAGGCCTCGGGATCAGCTGTCTATCGCGAGCCGTGGTCGCGGACCTGGTGTCGACCGGCCGGCTTTGCGTGCTCGAGACCCGCTTGCCGCGTCTCACGCGACGGTTGGCGCTGATCCATCATCGAGCGAAGGTGCTGTCCGAGACGATCCGCCGGTTTCTAAAGTATTGCGAGACTTATCGCGCGGAGCCCACACCCGGCGGCCCTCAGAGCTCCCAGGCCGCGTACGCGAGAGCGACGAGCCATACCCCGAGAGCCAGCAGGAAGTAAGCGATTGCCAAGCCCAAGGCTTTGAGGAGGGTTTTGAGCCAGCCGTTCTTGAACACCCGGTGCAGCGCGAGCACGGTGTAAAGCGCCAGGCTCCAGCCCAGCAAGGGCTCGAAGACGTTCGCCACGCCGGCGAAAGAGGGCCAGCGGTGCGCGATATCGCCGAGCAAGGCGATCACAATCCCGACGGAAAAGAACAGAGTCTGCAAGTGCAGGAAGAAGACCAGATGCTCCGCGTAGCGGCGTCGCGGCCGCCAGTAGAGGAGCATGTGCAGAAAGGCGATAAGCGGCAGAAAGACGAACATGGCCTTGGGCAGCGCCGCGAGGAGATTTTTCTTGAAGGTCCTCGCGTTGTCGCGGCGGATCTCCGTGCAGGCGCGGCGCAGGCGCCGATCCCAATCGGGATGGGCATTGTTGAAAATCGTGATCGAGTCGCAGCTCTCGCCGCTCAACGGGGCATTCGTGGTGGCCGGCCGGTCCGAGCGATCGAATTGCAGAAACTGCACATCCGAACTCTGCGAGGCGGATACGATCAGAAAGAATGTCACGCTGATGATGAGGTAGAGACGAAAGGGCGGCAGCGAGATCGCGCGGCGGCCGGCGAGGAACTCCTCAGTGAGCGCACCAGGCCGGAACCACAATAATAGGAGGGTGCGCCAGAGCCGCGAGTCCGAGTGTGTCAGGCCTTCGAGCGCCTCGTGCACGAGCTCCCGGGTGCTCGGCACGTGAACGTCTGCTCGCTGGCCGCAACTTGCACAGTACCGTGCCCCCAGGATTGCATCGCAGTTCTTGCAGCGGGCCGCCACCGGGGCGCTCGCCGTTGTCCCCGCGGCACTCGGCGGGATGTCGATCGTCGCTGCGGGCGTGGGGGCGTTATCGGGAGGAGTCATGCGCGGGCTGCCGAGGGTGCAGCATTGTAGCGTGCAGCGGCGGGCCCGCGCGCGGGCAGACAGACTCTCTATATCGGTGAGAGCTCACCGTTGACGATCCAATGCACGCCGAACTTATCGGTCACCATACCGAAACTCTTCGCCCAGAACGTGGGTGCCATGGCCATGGTCACCTTGCCGCCATCGGCAAGACGCTCGAAGTATTTTCCCGCCTCGGCCACCGAGCCGTAATTGAGCGTGATCGATACGCCATGAATACCTTGATAGGTCTGGCCCATGGCATCGCCGGCGTAGAGCGTTGCGCTGCCGGGCAAGGCGAGGCGGGCGTGCATAATCCGATCCGCAAACTCTTTGGGAACCTGTGCCGCCATGGGCGAGTCGCCGCAGCTCATCATGAGCTCGAGCTTGCCGTCGAGCGCGCGCTCGTAGAAGCGCATGGCCTCGGCGCAGTTGCCGTTGAATGCAAGATAGGGAATGACGCTGGGCATGACAAGACTCCTGGCTTGGAGGAAATCGGAAGCGCGACCGTATCTCTGTACGACGAACCTCGCCCATGGATTTCGACACCGAAGATGTCGAAACGGGCTGGGCCCGCTCGTCGTATCTCTCGAGCATCGATAACCCGGAGAGATATCATGAAAGTCATGGTCATGGTGAAGGCCACGGCGCTGAGCGAAACGGGGGCCCCGCCCGGCGTGGCGACGCTCGCCGCGATGGAGCGCTTCAATGGCGAGCTCGTCAAGGCGGGCGTGCTCCTGGCGGCCGAGGGCTTGCAGGCGAGCCGCAACGGCAAACGCGTACATTACAGAGGCCGCGGAGCGACATGTGGTGGACGGCCCGTTCGCAGAGACCAAAGAGCTGGTCGCCGGTTTCTGGCTGTGGCAGGTGACGTCCATGGAGGAAGCCGTCGAGTGGCTGAAACGCTGCCCCAACCCGGGGCCCGGCGAGTGGGTGATCGAGGCGCGGCCGGTGTTCGAGACAGCGGATTTCCGCGATGCGGCGACGGTGTCGCCGCGGTCGACTTGATCGATGTCGTGAGGAGGGCAGTGTTGTGGCATACGCATTGTTGATCGTCGAAACCCCGGGGGAGCGGCGATATGCGGAGCGAGGCGAGGGCCGCGAGCGCTACGACCGCATGGTTCGCTTCAGCGAGGATCTCAAGGAGCGGGGACTCCTCACCCTGTCGCAATCGCTCGCCTCGGACCGAAGCGGCGCGCGGGTTCGAGTCCAGGGCGCTGAGGCGAGCGTGGTCGATGGGCCCTTCTCCGAAGCCAAGGAAATGATCGGCGGGTTCTTTCTCTTGACCTGCGACACGCGGGATCAGGCCATTGCGATCGCCCGGGAATGTCCGGCCGCGGGTTGGGCGACGGTCGAAGTGCGCGAGCTCGGCCCGTGTTTCGTGTAGCGCGCAGCGAGCCGTGATGTCCGGCGCGTCCATTCAACGCACCATCGAGGCGGTATGGCGCATGGAATCGGCCAAGATCATCGCCCGCCTCGCGCGCATGCTGAACCAGGTCGGCCTCGCCGAGGAGTTTGCGCAGGATGCGCTCGTGACTGCGCTCGAGCAATGGCCGATGACCGGCGTTCCCGACAATCCCGGCGCGTGGCTCATGACGACCGCGAAAAATCGCGCGCTCGATGAGCTGCGGCGGCGCAAGCTCCTGGAGCGCACCCACGAGTCGATCGCGCACGAGGCGCCGCTCATCGGCTCGGCCGGTCGAGGATCCGGCAGACCGCGGCGGACGATGACATCGGCGATGATCTGCTGCGCCTCATGTTCATCGCGTGCCATCCGGTGCTATCGACCGAAGCGCGCACCGCGCTGACGCTGCGCATGCTGGGCGGGCTCAGTACCGCGGAGATCGCGCGCGCGTTTCTGGTGCCCGAACCGACGATCGCGCAGCGGATCGTGCGCGCCAAGCGCACGCTCGCCGAAGCGCGCGTGCCTTTCGAGGTGCCGCGCGCCGAGGAGCGAGCCGCACGCGTCGCCTCGGTGCTCGAGGTGATCTATCTGGTCTTCAACGAGGGCTACGCCGCCACCAGCGGCGAGGACTGGATGCGCCCGGCGCTGTGCGAGGAGGCGCTGCGGCTCGGCCGCATTCTCGCCGAGCTGCTGCCCGCCGAAGCCGAGGTGCACGGGCTCGTCGCGCTGATGGAGATTCAAGCCTCGCGCACCGCCGCGCGCGTCGATGCCGAGGGCGAGCCGATCCTGCTGCTCGCGCAGAACCGCAGCCGCTGGAACCAGCTGCTGATCCACCGCGGGCTGGCCGCGCTCGAGCGCGCGCAGGCGCTGGGCGGCGCCCTCGGACCCTACGCGCTGCAGGCGGCGATCGCGGCCTGTCACGCGCGCGCGCCGACCGCGGCGGACACCGACTGGGCGCGGATCGTCGCGCTGTACGATGCACTCGCGCAGCTCGCGCCCTCGCCGGTCGTCGAGCTCAATCGCGCGGTCGCCGTGTCCATGGCGTTCGGTCCGGCGCGCGGCGCTGGAGCTCGTCGATGGGCTATGCGCCGAGCCGCGCCTGAAGAGCTATCACCTGTTGCCGAGCGTGCGCGGCGATCTGCTCGAGAAGCTCGGACGGTTCGACGAGGCCCGCACGGAGTTCACCCGCGCCGCCGGGCTTACCCAGAATGCGCGCGAGAGGAAACTGCTCCTCGGACGAGCCGCGGTCTGCGGCAGCGGCGCTCAATGACAACAGACGGAGATGCATGTGAAGAACACGTTGAAGCTCTACGAATTCCCGCCCACCCGCTCGCTCCGGGTGCGCTGGGTGCTGCAGGAGATGCAACTCGATTTCGAAAGCATCTTCGTGAACCTGCCGGCGCGCGAGCATCACGCCGCGGAATTTCTAAAGATCAATCCTGCGGCCAAAATCCCTGTGCTGGTCGACGGAGACCTCGTGCTCATCGAGTCGGTGGCGATCGTGTTGTACCTGGCGGACAAGTACCCCGAGAAAGGATTCACGCCGGCAAGCGTCGCGGAGCGCGGGCTCATGACGCAGTGGCTCTTGTTCGCGGCGACCGAGCTCGAACAGCCTCTTTGGCGGATCGCCCGGCACACGCGGCTCTATCCGCCGGCGCGGCGTATTGCAGCCGAGATTCCGAACGCGCGCCAAGATTTTCAGGAGATGGCAAAAGTGCTCGATGCGCATCTGCAGAATCGGCAATTTGTCGTCGGGGAGCAGGCAAGCGTCGCGGATTTCGTGGTCGCCTACACACTCGATTGGGCGAATGAGCTCGCGCTGCTCGAGGACTTCCCGCGGCTGAGTGAGTATCTCGAAACAATGTACGCCCGCCCGCGTGCGGCGCCGCGCCTTACGCACGCCATGGAGGTCATCAAGCAGGGACCGGCGTGATGCCGCCTGCCGCCGATGAGGCGCGGGACGCCACGTTCGTCTTGATACCGGGGACCGGTGGAATGGCATGGTGAATGCCATGATCCCCTCCCCGGCGAGAAGGCGGGCGCTTGGTGGGGGAACACAAGGTCGGCTGAGTCCCGGGTGGCGGCCGCCGAGCGGCGGGGTTACAGACCGACGTTTCGACGTGCCGACCTACTTTCTGCACGACATGCCGCAGGCCGTGCTGCGGACGGGCCCCTCGCATCAGCGTGATCAGGCGGAGCCGGTCGTCGAGGAACCGTGCAGTTTCGAGCGCTGGCCCGACATACCGATCCAAGTGATCGCCGCGGCGGATGACCGGTTCTTTCCGCTCGAATTTCAGCAACGCGTTGCTCGAGAGCGTCTCGAAAAGGAGACGCATGTGATCCCCGGGGGCCATCTGGTCGCATTGGCGCGACCCGACGAGCTTGCCCGACAATTGCTTCGGCTCGAGCGCGAAGTGCCCTGAAAGCGCCCGCCGCCATGTGACCTGGGTTGTCGACGCTTCCCGAAGCCGCATGCTACGCTCGAATCTATCGAACGGCGGGATGTGTCGATTGAAAAAATCGCTTCTCATGATGATGGCCTTGCTTGCCGGCTGCAGCTGGTTTCACAGAACCAAACCCGCGCCCGATCGGCCCGAAATCATCGTTACCGGCATCGCCCCGGGCGCGTTCGTCTACGTCGACGGGGTCCAGGTCGGTGACGCGCAGGAAAAAAGTTATCGATCGCGCATCATCAACGTGGCGCCCGGGACACACGTCGTGGAAGTGAAGATGGGCGACACGGTGACCTATCACGAGACCGCCTACGCCGGTCCAGGCGATAAGCGCTACGTCATGGTGCTGTCGGGGAACACGCGGAACTAGAGTCGGCGAGGAGCGGAAAATCCATGGCGAAGAATTTTCGGGGTGCCGAGCAGATCACGCGCGGCCTGATGTGTGCGGTTATCGCGCTGGCCCTCGGCGGAGCTGCGCTCGCGGCTCCGCACCGGGACGAAGCGGTCTACCGCGCCGTCGAAGCCGACCGCGCGGGTGCTCTCGAGCTCCTGAAGAGCATCGTGAACATCGACTCCGGATCGGGAGATCTGGCCGGCGGCCAGCGGGTGCTGGAGATTCTCGAAGCGCAGCTGAAGGCGAGCGGCGCCCAAGTCCGCTATGAGCCGGCCGAGGCTGCGAATCTCCCCCCGAATCTCGTCGCCGTGTTTCATGGCAACGGCAGGGCGAAAATTCTCATCATCGCGCACATCGACACGGTTTTCGGTCCGGGTACTGTCGCCCAGCGGCCGTTCCGTATCGAGGGAGATCGCGCCCTCGGGCCGGGCGTCGGCGACGAAAAAGGAGGCGTGATCAATGCCGTCATGGCGCTCAAGATCCTGCACGATCTCGGCTTCAAGGACTATGCGACCATTACCCTGCTGCTCGACGACAGCGAGGAGCTCGGCTCCCCGGGTTCCACGGAGCTCATCAAGACGCTCGCGCGACAGAATGACGTCGAGTTCAACATGGAACCGGGCGATCCCCCCGACGCGCTGACGGTATGGCGCAAAGGTGCGGGCGACATCTCGATCCAAGTCAAAGGCCGCTCGGCACATGCCGGCATGGTGCCTCAGAACGGACGGAACGCCGCCGCAGAGCTCGTACATCAGCTGGCGGGGCTGGAGGGAAAATTCCCGCACACGGGCGATGGCACGACGGTCAACCTGACGGTCATCAAGGCCGGCACCCGCAACAACATCATCCCCGATTTGGCCGAAGCAACGCTGGATGTTCGGTTTCGCAAGCTCGAGGACTTCGATGCGATCCTCGCCAAGGTCAAGTCCGAAGTCTCGCCAGCCATCGTGCCCGATACCACCATCACGGTGGCGATCGAAGGATCTGCGTATCCGCCGTTGACCGAAAATTCCCAGATCGATGCGCTCGGCGCGCGTGCGCAGGCGATTTATGCCGAGCTGGGCAAGACTGTCGCCTTGTCCGGCAACGGCGGCGCCTCGGAGTCCGCGGTCGCCATGTCCGTCGGGACGCCGGCCCTCGATGGGCTCGGATTCGTCGGCGATGGCTTTCACACCGACCATGAATGGATTGATCTCAAGAGCGTGACGCCGCGCCTGTATCTGTTCACGCGCCTGCTGATGGAGACGAGCCGCTCGAGGCCGGAGAAATCCACCATCCGGTAAAAGACTTCCGGCGCCGCCGCGGGGTCTGCTCGCGCAGCACCCTGCACGCGACGGCGCCGGAGACGGTCACTTGCTCGCGAGCCGTACGTTGCCGTTGCTGTTGCCAAAGCGTAAGGCGGTCAGGTAAGGCGCATTGACTTTTCTGACCGCATTGTCGATGGCGCTGTTAACGCAGCTCGGCGTGGCTTCCCTCAAGACGGGATCGTGCCAGACCGGCTCGCAGACCTTCTCTGCCGCGAAACGGATGCGGCTGTAGAGAACCTTCGCGCCCGCCGCCGTCTGGATGTCGAGATCGTCAAATTTGACGGTCTTGGACGGCGGGGTTGGCTCACTCGCTTGCGCCGAGGTCCATGGCGCGCCTGCGGCCGCCGAGCCAAAGAGAATGCAGATAGCCGTATAGAGTTTCGTACGAATGGTGTTCATGGTCATTTCCTCCTCAGTGGGTCCTTCGTGATCCCCGAAGCTCATCGCCTGGGTTGGACGACACGGTAGGAAAGGAGGCGCAATAGATCCTGACCCTTTGCTGGAAAACTCCTGGAGAAAGAGTGAATTCCCGATGATGCGTCGCCGCACCCGGGCCACGCCAAGACGGACGCGTAGTTCCCATGTCATGATCAGGCTCGCAACTCCTTATACGACAAGGACATAGAGCGAATGGCAGACAGGCCGGGCGCAGTAGCGGGAGGGAATGCCGAGCGCGGCCGCCGCCGTTGGCGCTTTGGCGGCGCGGTGGTCGACGAGACCACCCTGGAGTTGCTCGTCGACGGGGTTGACGCCGGGCTCGAGCGCAAGCCCCTCGAAGTCTTGATCTACCTCTTGGAGCACGCCGGCGAAGTCTGCACCAAGGACGAATTGCTCGCCGCGGTATGGCCCGGACGGATCTTGAGCGAAACCGTCCTGACCAAGTGTATCGGCCGGCTCCGCGAGGCCGTCGGCGACCGCGAGCAGGACATCATAAAAACCGTCTACGGCTTCGGTTATCGTTTCATCGCCCCCGTCCAGGTGGAATTGGCTGCGGCGCGGCAGACTGCCCCCCTTAACTTCAACCCGGGTGACCATCCCCCTGCCCGGCCGCTCTGGACCCTGATCGAGCGGCTCACCGAACAGGGCGAGACATGGCGCGCCCGCCATGAGAAGACCCACGAGCAACGGGTGTTCAAGTTTGCCCTCGATGAGGCCTCGCTCGCGACGCTCAAGCGCGAGATCACCCTGTTTCGCATCCTCAACGACTCCCTCGGCGAGCGCGCCCAGATCGTTCGATTGCTCGACTGGAATTTGGAAGAGCCGCCGTACTTCACCGAGGCGGAATACATGGGCGGCGGGAGCCTCGTCGATTGGGCCAAGAGCCGCGGTGGCGTTGCGGCCATCCCGGCCGCGGAACGCCTGGAAGTGGTCGCCAAAATCGCCTCGGTGCTCGCCGCCTTGCACGCCGTGGGCGTGCTCCATAAGGACTTGAAACCGTCGAACATTTTCGTGAAACCTGCGGCCGGCCAACCTGTCGACATCGTCCTCGGCGACTTCGGCAGCGGTGATGTGTTCGACCCCCGCCAGATCGACCGACTCGGCATCACGCGCCTCGGCTTTACGAACACGGTTGCTCCGTCGGGCCGGAATTCAGCCACACCACCGTATGCGGCACCCGAAACTTTCGAGGGCGAGCCCTTCACGGTGAAGGCCGACATCTATGCGCTCGGCGTGATCCTGTATCAACTGCTCAGCGGGGATTTCCATAAGGCCCTTTCGCCGGGCTGGGAACAGGATGTCGACGACGAATTGCTGCGGGCGGACGTGGCTGTTGCCGTCGCGGAGAATCCGCGGGTGCGTCTGGCGGATGCCGAGAGCTTGGCACGGCGGCTTCGCAGCCTCGAGGAGCGGCGCGCCGAGCTGAAATCGCAACGCGAAGCGCAGGCCCGTGCGGACGATAGGCACCGCCGCCTCGCGGGGACACGGGTGCGAACCCTGGGCATTGCAGTCGCGCTCGTCGTGCTGCTCGTCGGGTTTGCGATCACGTTCGGTCTTTACCTCAAAGCACGACGCGCTCAAGAGAGCGCCCGCACTGCCGCGGCCCAATCTGAAGCGGTGAGCCGATTTCTGAGCAACGAGGTATTCGCGCCTCGCAGCAACGGTGCCGATTCCGGGCGGCAAGCGACCGCGCTGGAGCTCTTGACGCATGCCGGTGGTGATATCGACGAGCGCTTTGCCGATCAACCCGCGGTGGCGGCAGAGTTGCACTACCGGATCGGGGACTCGTTTGCCCGAATGCACGAATATGCGTCGGCCGCTCCGCACTTGCGCCGAGTCCTACAGCTCCGCCAGCCGATCGACGGGATAGGAGCCGACGCGCTGCTGGGAAGTGCGGCCGATTTGGTCGAGATCGACTACTTCCTGGGTCAGCTGCAAGGCACTCTGCCGCGGTACGAAGCGGTGCTCGAGACCGCACGAGGACGGATTGCAGCCGACGATGCCGCGCTCCTCGAGCTTCGCCAACAGCTGGCGCGCGGACGCTACCGTTTGGGTGACTGGTCGCAAGCCGCTCAAGCTCTGCAAGATCTTCTCAAGAGCCAGGGCACCGCCCCGCCCCCTTCCGAGTTCATCGGCGCGACCGAGCTTTACCTTGGACAGGTACTTACGGATCTGGCGAGGGCCGCCGATGCAGAAGTGCATTTACGTCGCGCGATCGATGAGCTGACGCGCACCATCGGCGCCCTCGATGCGCAGGTCGCGGAAGCACGGGCCGCTCTCGGTCGATCGCTCGCCGATGCGGGTCAGTATGATGAGGCAGCCGTGGAGTTGGACAAGGCGCAAGAACTGGCAACCCGCTCGGCAGCCACAGAGCCCTGGATTGCCGAGCAACCGCGATATTTCCGGGCGCTGCTATTGCTGCAGTTGGATCAGCCGCAGAAGGCCGAGCCCCTACTCCTGCAAATTCTCGAGTCGCAAGATGCAGCCGTAGCAGCGCATACGCAAGCGCGGCAAAGCCCTGCTGCGGAACTCGATCGCTCGGGGCCCGTCCGACAAGCGCTCG
This sequence comes from uncultured Gammaproteobacteria bacterium, assembly GCA_963755935.1. Classification (GTDB taxonomy): domain Bacteria; phylum Pseudomonadota; class Gammaproteobacteria; order Steroidobacterales; family Steroidobacteraceae; genus Bog-1198. Next base: position 11,587 of record CAVWME010000016.1, on the reverse strand, counting down.
GTGATGCTTACGCCCGCCAAGGAAAATGGGAAGATGCCATGGCCACGCTGCAGCGCGCCGTCGCGATCAGCGAGCGCGCGGACGGCCCGCGACATCCGGCCACTCTGTCGACGCGCCTTTCGCTCGCCGGCTGTCTCGTCGCGAAAGGACGCGACGCGGAAGCTCGCGACGTCCTTGCGACTCCGACGCTGGCTCTTGCCGCGCTGCCTGCCGTGCATCCCATCGTCGCCGAATTCGATCGGGTGAATGGCCTACTGGCTCAACACGCAGGAAACTTGGACGAGGCGCGCAAGTGGCTGGGCAGCTCGCTGACCATCCTGCAAGCTCTGTACGGCCCTCAGCATTGGCGCGTCCTCCGTGCGCGCCAGGAGCTTCAGAGCGCAACGTCCTCTTGAGCAATCGACGGCTCTTTCGTCGGCATGCCGACGCCGGTGACATAGAGCACCGATTCCGATATGCCGTCGATACCAAGGTCTTCCTCGATCAGAGTGTCTTTCAGGGCCGCAGTACTGAAAGGCGCGAGCCCCAGCCGCGTTGCCGTCAGGCAAAACGTCTGGCCAAGATGGCCGGCATCCAGCAGGACTACTCGATAGGCTCGAGGATGATGGTATTTCCACATGGTGCGCGCGAATACGCCCGTCATGATGAAGAGTGCCGCCGAGCGGGCGACATAGGGTTGATCGGCGCAGTAGGCTCGCGCCACTTGCGAGCGTCGCCCCGGAGGAGATTCGCGCTCAGCGCGTGGGTCCTGGCGTCGTAGTGATAAAGCCCGCGATCGAGCCCTTTCACTCTGAGAGCCATCAAATACACTTCTATCGGGTGTCGCGCGCCGCCGGACGGACTCGTCTTGAGCGGCAGGGAACCGAAGCAATCCGTGTCGATGTACGCCTTGCACGCCCCAAGTCGTGTGCAGCAGCTTCGCCACGCTATCGAGCGATACCGGCGCATCCGAGAACTCGCGCTGCGTCCTGCGAGCGTGCAGCGTCTGGAAAAAAATATCTCTTTGCCTTTCGGGTGAGGGCAGTGAGATCGATTCGGTCGCGTCGGTCTTCTTGAAGGGGTCAGGCGGCGGCGTGGCAGGAATCGCCTGCAACTGTCTGCTGCAGAGTCCAGTCGCCTCCGATGTAAGGGCGTCTTTGGTCAGAAAGTGAAATGCGCCTTCCGGCAGCCACGGCTGCCATGAGGAAGCGAGGAGCGTCATCGCGAGCCCACTCGGGAGAGTCGCATTCGAGCAGCAGCGCTCGCCTCGATCAACTTCAATATTGCCTCGCCTACGCTCTCCGGAGTGTAGGCGCCGAATTCGAGCATCGCCTCACGGATCGTCCTCGGAGAGGAAAAGAAGCGAACGATTTCGAGCACGATCGGATTCGCGGCGAACGTGCCCCGCGTCAGGGGTTGACGATGCGCAGCTCGCCATTGTCCCAATATGCCGACTGGCAGCGGGCGCTTCTCCACCTTGTTGGCACCCTGACCCTTTAAACGCTGCGCATCACAATTCGACACCCCCTGTTCGCCGTAATCACTTGGAAAAGGTTGGAAGATGAGCGGCAATTTGGCAGATGGTCTCCTGCAGATTCTGGAAGTCCAGTTGCAATTTTATCCTGTCGAGCGTCCCGTCTTTCAGCTCTGCTTGAAGCTCGCGCACCTCTTTTTCAGCTTTCGCGATGTCCGTGCGCCCCTTATCGATCCTAGCCTGCAACGTCTCCGGGGATGTCATCGTGGCCTCCCGTCGATGGAAAAACATAAGGTGATTGTCTCTCGCACACCCCCAGACGACCCATACGCTACTCCGGAACGCTCGGCATGACCAGCAAGCTGTGTAAACCGCGTTTCACGACGGAAATTTCAATCGCTGCACGAGCGCCTGAAATTCCGGCTGACCACGGATGGGGTCGAACATCCAGTCGACCTTCACAGTCGCCAAGCTCGCTCTGTTCACGCGTTCCGCCGTCGCGAGCCACGTCAGCGCGGCGCTCGGGTCGCCCCATTGCGCATAGATTGCGGCATAGGTGGCTGCGCCGAGGTCTCCATCCAGGGTCTTGAGCTCCTCCAGTTCGGCTGCCGCTTGCGTCATTTTGCCGAGCGCGTGGTAGGCGAGCGCCAAACAGAAGATGCCGATCGCCCTCATCGAGGGGTGTCGCAGGTGATTCGCACGTCTGTGAGGCAAGCTCCGGACGACCGAGCGCAAGATAGCTCTGAAAGCTAAATAGTCCGGCGTAGTAGCCCTCCGCGCGCAGTGCCTTGGCGTCTTGGACTGCCGCCAGCACATCCTCGAATCGTCGCGCCATCGTGAGAGCATGCAGGAGATGCTCACGGTAACGAGGATTCTGCGGGTCAAGCCTGATCGCCTGCCGCATTGCGGCGAGCGATGGCTCGGGATGACCGACGATGCCCTGGAAACCGGCATAGCTATCCAATACTGCCGCGCTGCCCGGTCGCGAGCGCCATCGCGCGATCTATTTCCGGAGCGGCGCTGGTGAAATCCAGATAGCCATTCACCAACACGTGCCAGCCAAGCGTCATGTGGGCGTCCGCCGAGTCGGGGGCCAGCGCCACGGCGCGTTCGGCCGCTTGCCGAGCCGACGAGTAGAGATCGCGGACCGCCTTGGGGTCGGTCGAGAAATATCGCCAAGTAGCGCAGTGCGCGTGCTCGGTGCGTCTGTGCGGCGGCAAAATCTGGATCGAGCGCGATGGCTTGATCGAAGGCCGCCAGCGCGCGGCGGGCGGAGGCTGCATCTTGCACCGTGACCTCGATTTGCATCCCGCGCAGATAAGCGTCATACGCCTCGGAATTGTGCGTGCCGTCCACCTCGATCCGTGCGGCCTCATCGCCGAGGAGCCTCACCTGCATCTCCTGAGCGACCGCCGTAGCGATGTCGGTCTGCAGCGCCAAGATGTCTTTGAGATCTCGATCGTAACTCTGCGACCAGATGTGATACCCGTTGACCGTATTGATCAACTGAGCCGTGATCCGCACCGTGTCGCCCGAGCGCCTGCAGGCTCCCCTCGAGGACTGCGGCGACGTTGAGCTTGCGGGCAATGGTGCCGATATCGACATCTTTACCCTTGAATGAGAACGAGGAGGTGCGCGCAGATACCTGCAACGCTTCGATATGCGAAAGCGCGTTGATCAGCTCCTCGGATATGCCATCCGAGAAATATTCCTGCTTCGGGTCGCCGCTCAAATTGGTAAACGGCAGCACTGCCACGGAGTGCGCCGGCGGCGTGAACGCAGGCTGGTCGACACGCCTCGACAACGCGAGATGATCCGCTGCAATTGCCACGAGAACGGCGATGATCGCGAAATCGCCGAGAGCCCCACCACCGCTCTATTTCGACGCAGAAACTTCCCGATCCGATAATGGAGCGGCGCCGATCGTGCCTTGACGGGCTTCCCGTGCAAATAGCGTTGCACATCCTCCGACATGCTCGAGGCGCCGTCGTATCGCTGGGCCGGCTCCTTGGCCAATGCCATGAGCACGATGGCATCCAGATCGCCGCGCAATCTGCGCGCGAGCTTCTCCTGAGTCGTGCCCCGCGCGGCTCCCGCGTCGGGCGCAAGGTGGGTACTGGGCGGGAGCACCTCGGCGGCAATGATTGCTTGCTCGAGCTGTGCCCCTGACCCACGCGCCTTGATCCGGTAAGGAAGGCAGCCGGTCAAGAGCTCATATAAAAGTACACCGAGCGAATAAACATCGCTGCGCGGCTCGGGGGGATCGCCGCGCGCGAGCTCGGGACTCGCGTAATCCGGGGTCATGGCACGCCCGTAGGCGATGGTGAGCTGCTCATCCTGCGCGAGGAGCTTCGCTACGCCGAAATCCAGGAGCTGTACCTGACCGCCTTCGTTCACCAGGATGTTCGAGGGTTTGATATCGCGATGAATCACCTGGTGCGCATGTGCATACTGCACCGCATCGAGCACCTGCAAAAGGAGCTGGAGGCGCTCAGGCACGCCCAGACGAAGCTGATCGCACCAGGTCGTCAGCTTTTCGCCGCGAACGTATTCCATCGCGAGGTACGGCAGCCCATCGGGACTGATTCCCGCGTCGTACAGCCGGGCGATATGCGGATGCTCGAGCGCCGCCAGGATGTCGCACTCACGCGCAAAGCGGCTCGCCAGATCCTGCCGATCGCCCCGCAGCCGCGGCAGCTTCAGCGCGACCTCCCGCTTGATGGTACCGTCGGCGCGCTGCGCCAACCACACCTCGGCCATGCCGCCCTCGCCGAGCAACCGGATCAGCCGATAGGGCCCGATGAGGTCGCCGGGGAACCGGTTGCTTGCAAATGTCGAGGTCACGGCAGTCCCGCTGCGAGCGCCCTTTCCGAATGGATGCAGCTCTCTTTCACGGCACGTCCCCTGCGTATCCGAGCGCCTGGATGCTGAGACGCCCGGTGCAATCATTATCAGCACCGATCCGCTCAGATGTCACGCGGCGGAGGGGCGATCCCCGGCGTCTCAATCCGACGCGGTCATCCGCCCGTGGCGTTGGGATCGCGCCAGGCGCGCTCGAAGGGCAAGCGCCAGGCGTACGGCGCGACGAGCTGGTGGACCGCGTTCGGCCCCCACGATCCGGGCGCGTACATCCGCACCGGCGGAGGCGTCTCCAGCAACGGCACAGAAACCTCCCAGAGACGCTCGATGCCGTCGGCGGTCGTGAAAAGGGTCCGGTCGCCGCGCATCGCGTCGAGAATCAAGCGCTCGTACGCTTCCAGCACATCACCAATGTGCGTGGTGTCGTGCATGGCGAATTGCAGGCTGAGCTTGTCGAGCCGCATGCCGGGACCGGGACGTTTGCCGTAGAAGGAGAGCGACAACTTGGCCGCATCGGCCAGATCGAAGGTCAGATGGTCGGGGCCCTGGGAGCCGATTCCCGACCCGGCGGGAAACATGCTCTTCGGCGGTTCGCGAAAGGCGATGGAAATGATGCGCTGGCCCTCGGCGAGCCGCTTGCCGGTGCGCAGAAAGAACGGCACTCCGGCCCAGCGCCAGTTGTCGATGCTGCACTTCAAGGCGATGAACGTTTCGGTATCCGAATCCGCGGCGACGCCCTCCTCCGCACGATAGCCGATGTATTGACCGCGGATCACATCGCTCGGCTTGATGGGCAGCATGCTGCGAAAAACCTTGTTCTTCTCCTCGCTGATGGGGGCGGGCTCGAGCGAGGTCGGCGGCTCCATGGCCATGAACCCGAGGATCTGAAAAAGGTGCGTGACCACCATGTCGCGATAGGCGCCGGTCTGCTCGTAGAAGGCCGAGCGCTTGCCCAGGCCCAACGTTTCCGGCACGTCGATCTGCACATGATCGACGAAATTGCGGTTCCAGATGGGCTCGAACAGTCCATTGGCAAAGCGGAATGCCAGGATGTTCTGCGCGGGCTCCTTGCCGAGAAAGTGATCGATCCGGAAGATCTGCTCCTCACTGAACACCTCGTGCAGCCGCGCGTTGAGCTCGACCGCGCTTGCGAGATCGGTGCCGAAGGGCTTTTCCATGATGACGCGAGCGCGATCGACGAGGCCCGCATCGCCAAGCAGACGCACCGCCGAGAGGGCTGCGTTCGGCGGGACGCTGAGGTAGTGCAGCCGGCGGCTTTCCTTGCCGAGCGATCGCTCGGCATCGTCCACTGCCGCCTTGAGCGCGGCTGCCCCGCCGGTCAGCGGCACATAGCTCAGGGTCTGCGCGAAGGAATGCCAGGCCGCGTCATCGACCTTGCGCGTCGAGAATTCGAGCACCGCCTTGTGCATTTCCTCCCGAAAGCCCTGGGTATCCAGATTATCCAGCGACACGCCGATGATCCGGCAGCCCGGGATGAATCCGGCGCTCGACAGGTGAAAGAGTCCCGGCATGAGCTTGCGTTTCGACAGATCGCCGGTGGCGCCGATGAGGACCACCACCTGAGGGTAGTTGGGACCGACGCCATTGGGGATTTTCTTCATGAGCAAAGCCTTCCGCGACTTGCCATAACATAGCAAGACCGATCCAGGGTATATCCAATCGGTTTCACATTTACGACGCGGAGCGCTTCGCGAACTCCGCCAGCAAAGCGGGGAATTGCTCCGGGGGCGGGAATCTACGGAAGCTGCGCACGGCGGGAGTTTTCGCCCACGGCAGCATCTCGTCGGTATAGGTCTCCAGGAACGGGGTGAAACGACGAGCGTCGTCCAGGAGCGTTGCCCGGACGTTCACGAACTCATCCATGCCTTCGGGACGAGTGAATACCCAGCTCATGCAATGCGGGCAGAAATAGTGGCGAGTCGCGCCGTGCAAACCGCCGATCACGGGCTCGCCCGAAGTCACCTCGAACTCATCGCTCAGGTAGAGAGCACTCAAGGCGAACGCGCTCCCGGTCATGCGCTGGCAGCCGACGCAATGACACACCATGGTGATCAGCGGGCGGGACTCGACCTCGAACTGGACTTGTCCGCATCGGCACTTACCGTTCATACGCATCGCGAGGACTGCGCCGCTAACGCTCTCGCAAACCTTTCTTGCCCGGCATCAAGCGCATGCGCAACGCATTCTGCGAATAGGCAACGGAGACGTAATAGCCGACCACTGCCAGGAACTCGAGCAGCTGTTGCTCTGTCCAGGTCCGCGCCAACACGTTCCAGGTGTCATCCGAGATCGACTGATCGCCCAGCAGCTCCTCGACGGCGCCGACGATGGCGGCTTCGTGTTCCGTCCATCCCGGCGCGGATGAGCCCCGCGTCGCACGCTCGACTTCCTCGGCGGTCACGCCATAACGCTTCGCGATGTCGACGTGCTGGCACCATTCATAAGGCGCGCGGCACAGCCAGCCGACACGCAGCACGGCCAACTCTCGCTCGCGAGCGCCCAAGACGCCCTTGCCCAGCAGCTGGACGCCCATCTCCATTTGACTGCGATACAGCGCCGGGTGTTTCAGCATGGTGGCGAAAGCTTCCGGCATGACCGAGTGCTCGGTGACGCCGAGCGATTCGCGCACGCTGATCACGAGAGCGCGGGCATCGTCATCGAAGTCCTCCGCCTTGAGCGGCTCGATGCGTTGCGGCTTGCCCAGCACTTGTGCTTCGCGCGCAGCGACATCGAAGTCGGGGGATTTCGTCGATGAGGTGGGTGGTGAGCTCATGGAACCTCCTGTTGACCCTTCTCTTTCTAGCAGCAGCCTGCGCTGCTGTATAGTCGTCGAAGTTCGATAGGGGGGATCTACCATGTCGCAAGTCACCAGGCGCCAACTGCTCATGGGCGCGGCGGCGTACGCCGTACTGCCACCCTTTGCGTTCTCCACTCCCTCGGCCGCGCAGTTCTTCGATGCCGCCGCACTCGAGAAGATCGCGGACCGGGATCCCGACGCGGCGGCCCCCTTCATCGTCGATGCCCAGACTCACGTCTGGTGGCGGGAAGGCGGATTGCGCACCCTGACTCCGAGCGGTGAGCACTTTCTGAAGACGCTCGCCGGCTCGCGCGCATCGGTGATCGGCAAACCCGTGCCGATCGCCGACATGGGGCGCATGATGTTCATCGAGGATATGTTCCTGCACAGCGAGACCGACATCGCGTTCCTCAACAGCTTCGGTATGCGCGGCGCCTTCGACGGAGTCGACCTGTTTCCGCCGCGCGAGGCCGCGTTCATCCGCGGCATGGCGCCGTCGCGCATCCGGGTTCTCGGAGTCGTCGACCCGCCCGACGGGCAATCCGCGGTCGACTCGCTCATCTATCAGTGCGAGGAGCTGAAAATCGACGGCCTGAAGCTCTATCCGCCGGGGCCGGTCACGACCGGCTGGCGCATGGACGATGAGAAGACCACGTATCCGCTGTACGAGGTGCTGCGCAAGCACGGCGTCAAGAACGTCTGCGTGCACAAGGGCTTACCCGGCTTGTTCCTCGAGGAGTACTGCCACACGGCGGATCTTGCGAAGGCGGCAGCCGATTTTCCGGATCTCAATTTCATCGCCTTCCATTGCTCTTTCCCGTTCGAGGCGGAACTCGCGGAGCATGCGCAGAAGGCCAAAGTGAAAAACATTTACGCCGAGATGGGCGGACTCGCACCCTACATGTTCCGCACGCCCGAGCGCTACGCCCAGATGCTCGCGACGGTATTGAATGGCCTCGGCGCGGACCACGTCCTGTGGGGCACCGATACGCCGGTGGCGGGCCCGCCGCACTGGCAGATCCTTGCTTTTCAAGCCTACGGATTTCCGGCTCAGCTCGTCGAATCGAAAGGATATCCGGTGATCACGCCTGCGATGAAACGGCAAATTCTTGGGCTTAACGCCGCGCGGCTCTACAAGATCAACATCGCAGACGCCTCGCACGCGATCGACAAGGATTTGCTCTACAAGCTGAGAGTCGACGGCAACCCGTTGCCTCTGGAGGTGGATCCGAGCAAGTGGAACGCGGGTTGATCCTCGCGGACTACATTTTCAACCGATCCATCCAACCGAGCAGCTCGCGTTCGTCCGCGCTCCCGGCGGCGAACACCCGGCGCAGCGCGGCGTGCGACTCCGGCCGATGCTGGTTCAGCTTCAACTTGCATTGCAGCTCGGTAATTTCCAGCTCGAAGCCGACGATCATCGCGACCATTTTCGAGTGATAGTCCTCGCTCAGCGAATGCCATTGCTCAAGATACGCGGGCTCGTTGTCATTGATGATCTTTTCGAGCATCTGCTCCATCTCGACACGCTCCGTCAGGAGCCGTGCGCGCACCTGGCATTGCACGGCCAGATAGTTCCACGTGGGCACACGCATGGTATCGGCATAGACGGACGGTGACATGTAGGCGTGCGGTCCGAGATAGCTCACCAGCGCCGTGCCTCGGTCTCGCAGATACTTCCAGTGCGGATTGGCGCGCGCCACATGTCCGAGCAAGACCGGCCAGGGCTTGCCGCCACGCTCAACCATGTCGACATGCAGGGGCAGGTATGTCACGAACGGCCGTCCGTCATCGTCATTGCTGATCAGGGTCGCGAACGAGTGCTCCCGCATCAGCTTGACGGCGTGCTCCAGGTCATCACTCTTGAACTGTGTCGGTATATACATAGAGACTACTCAGTAGCGCAGCTGGTCGGTGGCCACGCGATTGTAGGCTGCATTGGGCAAGGCGAGCGCGGCGACGTTTTCCGGATACGCCAAGCGCCCGATGGGGCAACGGACCGCCCTGAGATTGCAGCGCCGACGCGATGCGATTAAAGTCACCATCGTACCTCCAGGCATAAGGAGCGCCTTCCATGACACGACGTCTAGCGGCAGAATTCATCGGTACGTTATGGCTCGTGCTGGGGGGCTGCGGTAGCGCGGTCCTGGCGGCGGCTTTTCCAGCGCTCGGTATCGGCTTTGTCGGCGTCTCGCTCGCCTTCGGCCTGACGGTGCTCACCATGGCCTATGCCATAGGCCATGTGTCGGGATGCCACTTGAACCCAGCCGTATCCGTTGGTTTATGCGTCGGGGGGCGATTCCCGGTCAAGGACCTGGTCCCCTACATCGTCGTGCAAGTGCTGGGGGGAATCGCCGGTGCCGCGATTCTCTATGGCATAGCCAGCGGGCACGCAGGTTTCGATGTCAGCGCCGGTTTCGCTTCGAACGGCTACGACGCGCACTCGCCCGGCGGCTATTCCTTGACGGCGTGCCTGCTGACCGAGATCGTCATGACGTTCGGCTTCTTGTTCGTCATCATGGGCTCGACGCACGGCAGCGCCCCCAAGGGCTTCGCGCCGATTGCCATCGGTCTGTGCCTGACGCTCATTCATTTGATCAGCATTCCGGTGACCAACACCTCGGTCAATCCCGCGCGCAGTACCGGGCCGGCGCTCTTCGTGGGCGGCTGGGCGTTGTCGCAACTTTGGCTGTTCTGGCTCGCGCCCATCGTAGGAGGCGCCCTGGGCGGTGCGATCTATCGCTGGGTCAGCAGTGATTCACCCGTACCCGTTGCCGTGGTCGGCTCGGACCCACCCGCGCATTGACCGAGTCTCGCGAGTCTTCGCGCCGCGTCGCGGTCCACGGGGGTGGGCTCATCGCGCTTGCGACCGCGCTCGTCGTTCTTGCGACTCCGCAAATCGCGGCGGCGCAGGAGCCAGCTTGCCCTCTCTCGAATGAGAAGCCGATGCTGGTGACTCAGCTGTTTTTCGGCCTGAGCATCAAGGGTCGAGGTCCCCTCACCCGGAGTGAGTGGACGGCGTTCGTGCGGCGCAGTGTCGCGCCCCGATTTCCGGATGGCTTTACCGTGTATGAGGCCGAGGGCCAATGGCTCGACCCGGACAGCCATGCGGTCGTCCGCGAGAATTCGAAGGTCATGATCATCGCAGCGGAGGACACTGCGGAGGTGCGCACGAAAATCACCGAAGTCTCGGACCTCTATCGCAAAGCCTTCCACCAGCAATCGGTCGGTGTCATCACTCGCCGGGAGTGCGCCGCCTTCTAGCTACAGCGTCGTCGCCGCGAACGTGTCGCATCCCTCGATCTTTCCCGAATCGACGCCGCGCTGAAACCAGCTCACGCGCTGCGCGCCGGTGCCATGTGTGAAAGACTCCGGAACGATGACCCCTTGAGAGCGCCGCTGCAAGGTGTCGTCGCCGATCTGCGAGGCCGCATTCAGCGCCGTCTGTATGTCTCCCGGCTCGAGCCGCCAACCTTGCTCCTGCTGCGACCGGGTCGCCCACACGCCCGCCAGGCAGTCCGCCTGCAGCTCGAGCCGCACGCTGAGCGCATTTGCCTGTGCTTCCGATGCTTGCGCCCGTTCCCGGTCGACACGATCGAGGATGCCGAGCAGATTCTGCACGTGATGTCCCGACCTCGTGACCGACGACATAGGCCTGCGCGAACTGCCCCGGCGCATGCAGTTGCCGACTCATCTGATCGAAGAACGCGAGGTCGATGTACACCCGCCGGTCGCGGGAGCAATAGAACGGCCCGGCGGCCGCCTCGCCCTGGCCGCAGGCCGTGGGATAGCTGCCGCGGAACAGCACCAGCTTCGGCTCCTCGTAGGTGGTACCGCGCTGGCGGAACACGTTGGTCCAGACCTGCTCCGTGCTGCGCAGGATCTGCGAGACGAAATGCGCCTGGGCATCACCTGCGGGAGGCGCCGCTGCTGATTGATCGGGCGCCATCGAGGTGGCGCCGTCGAGGCGGTCGTCCCTCCCCGCTCATCAGGCCGAGGAGTTGCAGCGGATTCACGCCGAAAATCCATCCGCCGATCAGGGCCAGGGCGATGGTGCCCAATCCGATGCCGTGGACCGGCCGAAATCCGCTCGAGCCTCGAGCGTCCTCGACATTCTGGCTCTCGTCTTGACCTTCCATTCGCATGACAACCTCCCGGGACCTGCAGGTGATCCGATTGTAGCGCCGCGCCCGTCAGGGACGCCTTCGATAGAGCGAATCGAAGCGGCGCTCCAGTCTTGGGTTCGTGCCGCGCACCCGATCGATGACGCGTTTCGCCCAATCGAAGTATTCGCGCTTGCGCTGCAGCGACCAGCCCGCCGGAGGACTCGAGATGATGTCGGCCAAATTCGCGATCTTGTCCGCGAGCTTGACGAGCTTGGCGCTCTTCGAGATGTGGGCGGCGTGCAGGACCTGCAATTCCTTGCGCTGCTGCTTGGGCAAGCGTTTGCGGGGGGC
>CAVWME010000015.1:0-98348 GCA_963755935.1 uncultured Gammaproteobacteria bacterium | reverse complement strand
GCCTAGAAAGTGCGGCCGAGGAAGAGGTAATACCCCGCCTGGCCTGTTTGGTCGTAGCCCGAGCCCACGTAAACGGGCCCCAGCAACGTATCGATGGCGATGAACACCGAGGCGTCTTTGTGCGCCGAGCCGTAGCTGATGTCGCTGCGCCGCTCCCACGTGTTGCCGAGCTCGAGCGATGCGCCGACATACACCGGAAACTCGAAGAAGCCCTCGCCGCCGCGGCTGATCTTGCGAAAATAGATCGCGCGGGCGATCGCGTAGTTCGGACCGAGCAGGGATTGAGGCGCGAGCCCGGAAAGATTGAGAAATCCGCCGAGAGAGTAGAAATCCTGCACGTCCGAGGGCTTGAGCCGGCCGTCCAGGGTCGCGCCCGCCGAGGTCCATAGCAGCAGCGTGTTGCGGCCCCGCGAGGCCGCCGCGAGCCAATCGACCGAGACTCGATCGAAATCCGTATCCGCGCCCAGATTGGAGCGGTCGGCGTCCCACTGCACGGTGAAGGACGAGCCTTCGCGCGGGAAGTGCACGTTGTCGAGCTGGTCGTAGCTGAACTTGAAGAAATATTCGCCGTTGTTGTACTGGGGATCGACCAGATCCGGGTTGCCGAAGTAATCGTACGTCAAGCCGTTGATCCGGTGGATGCCGACGCGGATCTCGCCCCAGTTGCCGAGATTGCGGCCGACATCGAGATCTCCTTCCACCTCCCGATCGCGGAAGTCGGCGATCCGCGAGTTGTTCTGGTAGATCGACAGATCGCGTGACTCGAGGCGCACCGCCGGCGCCACGAACCACTTCGCGAGCGCATCGAGCGGCTGATAGAACTCGCTGGTGATTTTCGAGTCGCTGCCGATCTGCACGTTCGTCTGCAGCTCCGCATCCAGATCGTCGATTTCCGTCTGCAGAAATTCGACCGCCACGTTGTATTGGTTGCTGCCCTGGAAATTCGACTCGAGCGCCAGACCGAAACGCACATAATTCGGGCCCCAGGACTTGCGACGCGCGCGCACCTCGAGCCCGTATTCCTGAGCGGGTCCCTCTCCTTGCGCGACCACGGTGTAATCCAACGTCTCGAAGTAGCCGAGCCCGTAAAGATCGGTGATGCGCGCGCCCACGGCGTCCAGATCGAGCGGCTTGCCGACCAGCGGCTCCATCTCCGCGAGAATGGTCTTCTCGTAGCGTCGCGAGTCGGGATCCACGCGCACGAACTTGATCACGGGGAACCCGGGCTGCTGGGTCGCGCGCCGCGCCATGTAGCCCTGATAGGCGGCATCGCTCAAGCGCAGCGCGGCGAGCCGCGGTTCTACGGCACGCGCCGCCGCTTCTCCCTGCAGAATCATGCTCGGACCAATCGTGAAGTCAGTGGGCGGCGAAGTGCCGAGCGACGGCTCGATGAGAATATCCTGGGGACCCAAGGTCGCCTTTTGGCGATCGGCATTCTTCCTCACCATGATGGCGAGCATCTGGTTGGAGATGGACAGCGCCGTGTCGAGCCGATCGCGCGGCTGCAGCGGAAAGCTCACGTCCGACACGATGAGGATGTCCGCGTGCATCGCGCGCGCCACATCGATGGGGAGATTCTCCGCGATGCCGCCGTCGACCAGGAGCCGGCCCTGATACTCGACCGGCGCGAACACGCCGGGCGCGGAGATGCTCGCACGCATCGCGATGGATAGATCGCCTTTGTCGAGCAGCACGGCATCCCCGGTCACCAAGTCGGTGGCCACCGCCCGAAAGGGCGTCGGCAGCTCATCGAAGTTCGTGCTGTTGCTGAAAGGCAGCGTCAATTGCCGCAGAGTCTCCTGCAGCGTCTGGCCCTGGATGAATCCCTTGGGCAGGAGCACGTGATAGTGCTTGACCCCGAGCGGCAGGCGCACCAGAAAATTGCGGTCGTCCTGCTTGCGCCTGAAGTTCAGATCCCGCCGCGGCGGCGCGTCGCGAAATGCCTCCTGCCAGTTCACCGAGCGTATGGTCGACTCGATCTGCGCGGCGCTCATCCCGCTCGCATACAGCCCTCCCACCACGGCGCCCATGCTCGTGCCCGCGATGCAGTCGATGGGCACCTTGAGCTCCTCGATGACCCGCAGCACCCCGATGTGCGCCATGCCGCGGGCGCCGCCGCCCGACAGCACGAGACAGACGCGCGGGCGCGGCGCGTCGGCGACGTGTAGCGTGGCAGGCGCGGGCGCGCCGGATCCCGCTGCGCGCGCCAAGCCTGCGCTCGCGACGCAGCCCGCCATCAGCACTCCCGCCAAACCCTGCCGCAAACGGCGCATCCCCATGATGGGGATTAGTTTATAGCGCGAAGTCGATCTGGGTCGCGGTAAAGGTGTTGGTCGCCCGGTCGTAGATGCCGCGGGCCACCAGCTGCAGGGCCGGCTGGGTAGTGCTCAGCATCGCAGTGACCCCGCTGACGAAGTCACTGAACACGGACGTTAGCTTGAGGGTGTCGGTCGAGGTAGTCACGGTCTCCGTGACGGTCGAAGTCAGGGGGTTGCCCCAGGAATACCGAGGCGCAAATGTCTGCGTGGTCGCGAGAGCCGTGGGCACGACCGCAGGACTCGACGGCAGGGAGCTCATCAAAATGCTCTCTGAGCCTATCTGGATGATCGCGGTCGCGAGCTTGGGATCCGCCAAATCGATGGTGAACGATTGGTCGGTAAGGCTCGTGAAGGGAGTCGTCGAGCCCGCCGGCCAGCTTACCTGCAGGACCGCCGGGTCGCACACTTCGCTGCCGACACCGCACGCGCCTGAACCGGGAGTGGTTCCAGCACCGCTCCCGAGTGAGCCGCCGGCCGTCTGCACACTCAGTTCGTTGTTGAGCGCGAATGTCAGGTAGTCCGGCGGCGCCGCGCCGAAAGGCGGGGCGTAGCCGCTTAGCCAGATCGGATCGCCGGGCGCCGTGCCCGTGGGCAGCGCCAAGCCCTCGGTGTTGACGGAAAACGCGGTCGGCACAGGCGTGGTCGTGCCGTTACCGGCAAAGTTATAGGCCGCCACGGGCCAGTAGTCGATGCTGGTCAGATCGGTCACCAGACTCCCCGTCGCCGAGGAAACGAGCGTGCCGAAGGTTTCGGCCTGCTGCAGGCGAACCGAGCCCGTGTTGGTGGCGGTCGTCCCGGTGGAGTCGAGCTCCACGGTCTGGCCGAACAGCGAGAACCCGCACGACTGACCGGTGCTCGTCGCGACATAGTTACCCCGAGCGGTGATGTGATCGCCGACGGCGATCGAGCTCGGGGTGAGGTTCTTCAGCAGCGGGTTGTTGTCGGCGGTCACGATGGTGCCCGCGCCGAGCAGGACTAAGCAGTCGTCGGTTTGGTATGCAAAGGTGTCATCGGTGGTGAAGATTATCGTCGATCCGCGCAGCGTCAACGTGTCGCCGTTACGGGCGATGACATCTCCGCTGATACCGTTGGTGTAGTTGTCCTCGAGCGTACTGCCGGCGACCACGTACTGCAGATTGAAGCGGCCCGCGTAGGCGCCGTTCAAGGGATTGTAATCGGGCTGGAACGTCGTAAATCCCGCCGTCATGGTCGACCCCGCCGACAGCACGGACAGCGCGTTGAGGCCCGAATTACCGATGTAACTCTGGCCGTTGAGGGTGTAAACGGTCGTCGGTTGGCTGAACAACGTCAACTGACCGATATTGTTCGCCTCGTCGTAGAAGGGTCGGATGTAGACCGTGTAGGTATCGACGTTGACGCTCGAGTTGGCGAGTGGCCCGCGCACCCGGATGAGCTTCGTATCGGAAGCCTGATGGCCGATGGTCAGGTACGGCCGAAGGTATATCGTCGGCAACGTCGTCGAATAGTCGACATATCCGGAGCCGGGGAGATCGATATCGACGGCCATCAAGGCGGCGCTGGTCGACGCATAGGTGGGCGTGATCGCGGGCTCGTTCAGCGGGTCGAAGTTGACGGTGATCGCGTAGGTCGTGGGCGTGAGTTTGCTACTGGCGTCCAGGATCGTGCATCCCGAAGGAACGCCCGGTGTGCAAGACACCGACCCGTCACCGATCCTGAGCGCGATGACGGCGGACGAATAGTCCAGGGTAATCGTGGCGGCGATATAAGTGCCGTTCGGGATGGCCCCTGAGCTCCACAGCTCGGCAATATTGTGGATCTGCGTGAGATCGACGACTTCCGGCGTCGCCACAGCCGTATATATCGTGTTATCGCTCCGCGTCAGGGTAATCGAGTCGATGGTCACGACGTAGGAGGCATACTGCGGCGCCGGCTCGGCGGTGACGCTCACCCAGGCGATGCCGTAGTTGCTGATGTTGCTGGTGCCGTGACAGCCGGCCCCAAAAATCGCCGCCACGCAGAGGAGTGCGCTCGCGGCCTTGGAGAGGGTCTTGCTCAATCGTGGGTGCACGAACATACCAGTGGGTGTCTTGGGGCTGCGTAGGATAAAGGCTTTCGAGAGCGCCTGCTTGAGCAAAGTTCCTTTCGCCGCCCTCAGGTTCGAGCGATTCGGGGTACCTGCTGCGTAATGCAGTGGATATTGCCCCCGCCCAGCAGCACCTCGCGAGTCTCGATGCCGATCACTTTGCGGGTGGGAAACAGGCGTCCAATCGCGCGCGCGGCAGCGGCGTCCCGGCGCTTGTCGTAGAGCGGCATCACCACGTACCGGTTGGCGATGTAGAAGTTGATATACGAGGCGGGCAGACGGTCACCGGCCCGCCGCGGATGCGTTCCGGCGCGCACGTCGACGCCCGCCGCCTCCGCGGCTGTCATGTAGAGCGGCCCGGGCTGGTGGATCTTGTGCACGGTGAGCGTCCGGCCGCGCGCATCGCGCGCGCGCCGTAAACGCTGCCACGCATCGTGCGAGATCTCGTATTGCGGGTCGTTCCGATCCTCGGTCCAGGTGAGGGCCACCTGGGCGGGGGCGGTGAAGCATGCCAGCTCATCGATATGGCCGCCGGTCTCGTCCCCGTAAACGCCGCGGTCGAGCCACAACACCCGGCTCACGCCGAGGTAGCGGCGCAAGGTCTCCTCGATCTCCTCCCGCGTAAGTCCCGGATTGCGGTTCGGATTGAGCAGGCATTCCTCGGTCGTGAGGCAGGTGCCTTGACCGTCCACGTGAATGGCGCCGCCCTCGAGCACGAAGGAGGTGCGGTAGCGATCGTCACCCTCGATTCCGAGCACCTTTTGCGCGACTTCGTCGTCCCGGTCCCAGGGAAAGTACAGGCCGCCGGACAGTCCGCCCCAGGCGTTGAACGACCAGTCGACGCCGCGGCGGCGGCCCTTGCCATCGACGACAAACGTCGGCCCGCAATCGCGCATCCAGGCGTCGTTGCTGCTCATTTCGACGACTCGCACCCGCGGCCCGAGGCGCGCACGCGCGTTTTGAAACTGCGCGGCGGACACACCGACCGTCACCGGCTCGCCGAGGGAGATCGCCGCCGCGATCGCGGCGAAGACCGCTTGTGCCGGTTTGGCGCCGGCGCGCCAGTTGTCCGGCCGCTCGGGCCAGAGCATCCAACAAGCGGAATGCCGCTCGAATTCCGCAGGCATGCGAAAGCCGTCGCGGGCAGGAGTCGAAGTGAGTGTACGCAATGCGGGTCTCCGGGCGCGCATGCTAGCATTGCCGCTGTTTTTAGAGGAGGCGTCGAATGTCGGAAGCCAGGCCCGTCACCATCCAGATCCCCGCGGGGGGCGAGAAGATCACCGTCGCCGACGGCAAATTGCGCGTACCCGATCAGCCGATCGTCCCTTTCATCGAAGGCGACGGCACCGGGCCCGATATCTGGCGTGCGAGCGTGCGCGTGTTCGACGCCGCCGTGCAGAAGGCATATGGGACGAAGCGCAAGATCCGCTGGATGGAAGTGTTTGCCGGCGAGAAGGCGAATAAGGCCTACAACAGCTGGCTGCCCGATGAAACCGTGACCGCGTGCCGCGATTATCTGGTGTCGATCAAGGGCCCTCTGACGACGCCGGTCGGCGGCGGCATCCGCTCGCTCAACGTCGCACTGCGCCAACTCCTCGATCTGTATGTGTGCCTGCGGCCGGTCCGCTGGTTCAAGGGCGTGCCCTCCCCCGTGCTGTCGCCGGACAAAGTGGACATGGTCATTTTCCGCGAGAACACCGAGGACATCTACGCAGGCATCGAGTTCGAGGCCGGCTCGGCCGACGTGAAGAAATTTCTCGACGCGTTCAAGCAGAGCTTCCCGAAGCAGTTCGCGAAAATTCGCTTTCCGGAAACCTCCGGCATCGGCTTGAAGCCCGCCTCCAAGGAGGGGACCGAGCGGTTGTTCCGCGCCGCGGTTCAGTACGCCATCGTCAACAAGCGCAAGAGCGTGACGATCGTGCACAAGGGCAACATCATGAAGTTCACCGAGGGCGCGTTCCGCAACTGGTCCTATCAGCTCGCCGAGCGCGAATTCGCGAATGACGTCTACACCTGGGAGCAGTGGGAGCGCACGAAGGCGGCGCGCGGCGAGAAAGAAGCGAACGTCGAGATGGACACTGCCCGCAAATCGGGCAAGGTCATCATCAAGGACGCCATCGCGGACATCACCCTGCAGCAGGTGCTCACGCGTCCCGACGAGTTCGACGTGGTCGCCACCATGAATCTCAACGGCGATTATCTATCGGATGCACTGGCCGCGCAGGTCGGCGGCATCGGCATCGCGCCCGGCGGCAATATCAACTATCTCACCGGGCATGCCGTTTTCGAGGCCACGCACGGCACGGCGCCGAAGTATGCCAACCTCGACAAGGTCAACCCGGGCTCGGTGATCCTGTCGGGCGAAATGATGTTGCGCTACATGGGTTGGACCGAGGCCGCCGACGCGATCATCGGCGCCATGGACAAGACCATCGCGCAGCGCACGGTCACCTACGACTTCGCGCGCCTGATGAAGGGCGCGACCGAGGTGAAGTGCAGCGAGTTCGCGGACAACCTGATTCGCAATTTGTAGCGCTGCGCCCGGCCGCGCGGCGTTACATCAGGTCGCCTCGAAGGCCCGCTCGAGGGCCTGCGACAGGTCCGCGATCAGGTCCTCGGCATCCTCGATGCCGATCGACAGGCGCACGGTTCCCTTGCCGATGAGCGAGGCGGCGCGCTGCTCGGGCGTGTACTCCTGGCCGCCGAGCAGCTGCGGCGGCAGCACGAGCGATTCGACGGATCCCAGACTCGCGGCGATGGAGAAGTACTCGAGGGCCTCGGCGAACCGGTTGCCTTCCGAGAATCCGCCGTCCAGCTCGAAACTCACGACCGAGCCGAAGTCGCTCATCTGCCGCGCGGCGAGCGCATGCTGCGGGTGCGAGGGCAGACCGGGATAGAAGACGCGCTTGACGCGCGGATGCCCCTCCAAAAAGCGGCTCACCGCCAAGGCATTCGCGCATTGGCGATCGTAGCGCAGAAAATACGTGCGCATGCCGCGCTGAATCAGGAAGGCCGCATGCGGATCGAGCGTCGGACCGAGCGAAACGATGTCCTTGCGCATCCCGGCGATCAGCTCGCGGCGCGCGATGATCGCCCCGCCCATCACATCGCCGTGCCCCGAGGCGTATTTGGTCAGGCTGTGCAGGAACACGTCGACGTCGTAGCGGCCGTGGTTATGAAAGCCCGCGAAGGTGTTGTCCATAACGGTCAAGCATCCCGCACGGCGCGCGTGCGCGGTCAAATGCTCGATGTCGGCGATCTTGGTAACGGGATTGGTCGGACTTTCGAACAGCACCAGGCGCGTCGGCGAGCCGGCGAGCACGCGCTCGATGCCGGCTCGATCTTCGATCGAGAGCAAGGTGTGTGTGACCCCATACTTGGCCAGCAGGTGCTGCACGAGATAGCGCGTCGGTCCATAGGACTCGACGAACGCAAGGACGTGCTCGCCCTGTTTGCACAGCGCGAGCACCGTGGCGGCGATGGTCGCGACCCCCGAACCGACCAGCAGGCAGTCCTCCCGGCCTTGCAGCTGCGCGAGCGTGAGCTCGAGTTGGCGCAAGGTCGGGTTCGAAGTGCGCGAGTAGTAGAACCCCGGACGGTCGCCGCGTGAGTAACGCAGCGTCTCGGCGGCATCGTCGAACGAGAACTTGACGGACTGATAGATGGGCGCAATCAGCGGGCGGTTGTCCGCCGGCAACTCGACCGCCGGAGGATGATTCACGAACGTCGGGTTTTTCATGGCGGACACGATAGTCGAGGCGTCGCGCCATTGAAAGCGGTCCGGCTGCGCGCCCCGGGCTCGGCGCCCCCGTCACGGCGACAGGTAGCGGTCCAGCTCGGCGTTGACGGCCCTGTCGCACTCGAGAATCGACGCCGCCGCTTCGGCGCGCAACCCCAGCTCGCGGAACGCGGGGTCCTCGGTGAGCCGCTGCAGAGTGGGCAACGCCGATCCCTGTGCGGTGCAATCCGCGAGGCCGCGCGCGGCGTTCACGATGCTGCATTCGAAACGCGCGGGACCGGGGCGCGCCTCCCAGCGGGTCGCCACGGCGACGATCGCCTCCGGCATACCCCAGGTGGTGACCACACAGGCCGCAACCTCGCGATGAAACTCCTCGACGATCCGGTCGTAATCCGTGCTGTCGAGGAGCGTGCCCGACCAGCGCGCGAGCTCGTGGGCCTCGTGCAGGGTGACGGCCTTGCCGATGTCGTGCAACAGACCGCACAGATAACAAAGCCCCGGCTCGCGTTCGAGAGCGAGCGCGAGCTGGCGCGTCCAGAGGGCGCTCGCGAGCGAATGCCGCCATAAGCGGCGCGCTTTGCGTTGATGCCCGGGCACGTCGAGCATCTTCGGCTGCAGCGCGAGCGTGAATGCCATATTGGCGACCTCGTCGAGGCCGAGCCACGCAACGGCATGCGTGAGCGAGACGATCGGCATCGCCGGCCTGTTCGGCGCCGAGGCGGCAATGCGCAGTACATACATGCTGAGGGCCGGATCGGTCTTGATGACATCGGCGAGCTGCAGCGCGTTGGCGTTCTCGCGCAGCTCCACGATGCGCACGGCTGCCTCGGGGAGCCGCGGTACCACGAAAGTACCGCGCTCGAGACTTTGCGCAAGCAGCGACCGTACGAGCCCGCAGCGGTCGTCCTCGCCGGCCGGAAGATGCCTGGGAATCCGCATATCCTCGGGTAACGGCCGCTCGCCAAGCGACTTGAGCCCCGGGGCTCGCGTACACTGCGGCATCCATGAGTGCCCTCCCCGACTTGGGTTCAGTTGCCGAGCCGCGGTCCGCGCCGCACGGCATCCCGCCGCGGCTGCGCGAGATCCCGTACAACTACACCTCGCTGTCCGATCGCGAGATCGTGATTCGGCTGCTCGGCGAGGCCTCTTGGGAGCTGCTCGACCAGCTGCGCGCGGAGCGGCGCACCGGCCGGTCGGCGCGCATGCTGTACGAAGTGCTGGGCGACATCTGGGTGGTGGATCGGAACCCCTTCCTGCAGGACGACCTGATCGACAATCCGAAGCGCCGCGCCCAGCTCATCGAGGCGCTGCACCACCGGCTGCGCGAAGTGGAAAAGCGCCGCGATCCCACCGAGGAGCGCCGCTCGCCCAAGGTCTCGCAGCTGCTCGCGGCCGCGCGCGCCGCCGTGGATCGCTTCGCCGCTCACTTTGCGGACATGATCGCACTGCGCAAGCGGGCACGGCGCGCGCTGCTCAAGCACACGCGCGCCGACAACATCCGCCTCGATGCTTATGCCCGAGTCGCCCACGTCACCGACGCGACCGACTGGCGGGTCGAGCTGCCGTTCCTGGTGCTCGCCCCAGATACCGAGGCGGAGATACCGCAGCTGGTGCGAGAGTGCATCGTGCTCGGTCTCAACATGATCCCGCGCGGCGGCGGCACGGGGTACACCGGCGGCGCCGTGCCGCTCACTCCCTGGTGCGCCGTGATCAATACCGAGAAGCTCGAAGGCTTAGGCCCCGTGGAATGGACCCGATTGCCCGGCACGGAAGTCGCGAGCGCCGTCGTGTTCACCGAGGCGGGCGTAGTCACCCGCCGCGTCAGCGAACTGGCCGAGCGCGATGGCCTCATGTTCGCGGTCGATCCGACTTCCGCCGACGCGTGCTGCATCGGTGGCAACATTGCAATGAATGCCGGCGGCAAGAAAGCCGTGCTGTGGGGCACGGCCGTCGACAATCTCGCCTGGTGGCGCATGGTCGATCCGGAAGGGAATTGGCTCGAGGTGACGCGCCTCGAACACAACCTCGGCAAAATCCACGACGCGGCAGCTGCGCGCTTCGAGCTCGTCTGGAAGGACGGCCGCTCGCCGCCGCAGCAGGCCGCGATTCTGCGCAGCGAGCAGCTCTGCATCGACGGTGCGAAGTTCCGCAAGGCCGGTCTCGGCAAGGACGTGACCGACAAATTTCTGGGCGGCCTGCCCGGCGTGCAGAAGGAGGGGTGCGATGGCATCATCACGTCGGCGCGCTGGCTCCTGCACCGCGCTCCTCAACACATTCGCTCCGTGTGCCTCGAGTTCTTCGGCCAGGCGCACGAAGCCATTCCCGCCATCGTCGAGATCAAGCGCTATTTGGACACGCGCGGCAAGGCCGCGGGCGTCGTCCTCGCGGGGCTCGAGCATCTCGACGAGCGCTACCTGCGCGCCGTCGGCTACAGCACCAAGTCCAAACGCGGAGCGCTGCCGAAGATGATTCTGCTCGGCGACATCGCCGGCGAGGACTCGGCGGCGGTCGCCGCCGCCACCTCGGAAGTGGTGCGGCTCGCCAACGGCCGCTCGGGCGAGGGCTTCATCGCCGTAAGTCCCGACGCGCGCCGGCGGTTCTGGCTCGACCGGGCCAAGACCGCGGCGATCGCCAAACATACCAACGCCTTCAAAATCAACGAGGATGTGGTCATCCCGCTCGAGCGGCTGGGCGAGTACACGGACGCCATCGAGCGCATCAACATCGAGCTTTCCATCCAGAACAAGCTCGAGCTCGTCGACGTGCTCACGGCGCACCTTTCGGGCGAGGGTACGGGTTCCGCAGTTGAGGGTGCGGCGCTCGAGCGGCGCGGCGATGCGCTCGCCCTGCTGCAACGCGTGCACGCGCGCTGGAGCTCCTTGCTCGGAGCCATGGACGAGCCGGTCGAGCGCGCGCGGCCGCGGCTTGAGAGCGTCGGCGTCTCGGTCCCGGAGGGCGCCGCAGGCACGGTATTCGAACGGCTGCAGGACCGCAGTATCCGCGTGAGCTGGAAATCGGAGCTGCGCGCCGGGCTCGCGCAGATTCTGAGTGGGGCGGCGCTCGCACCCCTCCTCGCCGAGTGCGACGCCCTGCATCAGCGCGTTCTGCAAGGACGCATTTTCGTGGCGCTGCACATGCACGCCGGCGACGGCAACGTCCACACCAACATTCCGGTGAATTCGGACAACTATGCGATGCTCAATGCCGCCACCCGCACGGTGGCGAGGATCATGCGTATCGCACGGCAATTGAACGGCGTGATCTCTGGCGAGCACGGCATCGGCATCACCAAGCTCGAGCATCTCACCGCAGACGAGCTCGCGCAGTGGACCGAGTACAAGCGCCGCGTCGATCCGCACGACCGTTTCAATCCGTTGAAGCTCGCGCCTGGGAGCGATCTGCGGCGCGCCTACACACCGAGCTTCGGGCTGTTGGGCCACGAGTCCCTGATCATGCAGCAATCCGACATCAGCAGCATCTCGGATGCGGTGAAGGATTGCTTGCGCTGCGGAAAGTGCAAGCCCGTTTGTGCGACGCACGTGCCGCGCGCCAATCTGCTGTATTCACCGCGCGACAAGATCCTGTCCACTTCGCTCCTCATCGAGGCATTCCTCTACGAGGAACAGACGCGCCGCGGGGTGGCGATCCAGCATTGGGACGAGCTTGCCGATGTCGCCGACCACTGCACGGTTTGCCATAAGTGCGCATCGCCCTGCCCCGTCGACATCGATTTCGGCAACGTCTCCATGCTGTTGCGCGACGTGCTGCGGCGTATGGGGAAGAAGCGCCTGAATCTCGGTGCGACGGCGGCCCTGTTTTTCTTGAACGCCACGAATCCGCAGACCATCAAGCTGGCGCGCAAGGTCATGATCGACTGGGGCTACAAGGCGCAGCAACTCGCCAACCGAGCGCTCAAGCCACTCGCCCGCGCGCAGACGCAGCGCCCACCCTCGACGACCGGCAAGCCGCTGGTGCGCGAGCAGGTCATCCATTTCGTGAACAAGCGGATGCCCGGCGGACTGCCCAAGCGCACCGCGCGCGCGCTCCTCGACATCGAGGACCGCAACTATGTGCCCATCATTCGCGATCCGCAGGCGACCACGAGCGACTCGGAGGCCGTGTTTTATTTTCCGGGCTGCGGCTCGGAGCGTCTATTCTCGCAAGTCGGGCTCGCCACCCAGGCGATGCTGTGGCACGTGGGCACGCAGACAGTGCTGCCGCCGGGGTACCTATGCTGCGGCTACCCACAGCGGGGCGCGGGTGAATTCGCGAAGGCCGAGAAGATCATCACGGACAACCGCGTGCTGTTCCATCGCGTCGCAAACACGCTCAATTACCTGGATATCAAAACCGTGGTGGTCAGCTGCGGCACCTGCTTCGACCAGCTGCAGGGCTACGAATTCGACCAAATCTTCCCGGGATGCAGGATCATGGACATCCACGAGTATCTGCTCGAGAAGGGCGTCGAGCTCAAGGGAGTGACCGGCACTCGCTACATGTACCACGACCCTTGTCACTCCCCCATGAAGCGACACGACCCGCTCAAAGTCGTCAACGCACTCATGAACAGCGCAAAGAACGGGACCATTGAAGCCAACGAGCGCTGCTGCGGCGAATCGGGGACCTTGGCGCTCACCCGTCCCGACGTGTCGACGCAGGTGCGCTTTCGCAAGGAGCAGGAGGTGCGCTTAGGCGTCGAGCAGATCCGCGAGAGCGGCCATCACGGCGCCATCAAGGTGCTCACGTCGTGCCCTTCCTGCCTGCAAGGCTTGGCCCGCTATCGGGACGACGCCGACCTCGAGGCCGATTACATCGTGGTTGAAATCGCCCGGCATCTGCTCGGCAGCGATTGGATGGCCGAGTACGTACGCCGCGCGAACTCGGGAGGTATCGAGCGCGTGCTCGTCTAGCCGGGGGCGCTTGGCCCCCGCAGCCACCGCCGGCGGAGAAACACGACGCACCCCGCGAGGACGAACAGCGAGGCCGGATCAAGCTTGCCGCCGCCGCCGCCGGTGTCGACCTCGGTGGTCACGGTGAGCGTCACGCTCGATGTCGGCGAGGTACCCGCGGCATTCGAGCAGGTCAGGCTGTAGACGTACGTGCCTTGATCTATCGGCGTGATGGTAAAGGTGGCGCTCGCCGCTTGGACCCCGGTCCAGCCGCTTTGATTGGCGTTCGCGTTCCCCGACGCGATGCAGCTGGTCGCGCCGACCGAGCTCCACGAGAGCGTAGTGGTCGTCTGCGCGGGAATGGTGGCCGCCCCCAGGGTCATGGTGGGTGCCGGAGGTTTCACGACCGCCGCAGTTGCATTGAGGGACACGGATGCCGCCGGGGACGGACCGCCAAGATTGGAACAAACGAGCGTGAACGTCTGCGTCCCCACAACCGCCGGCGTGATCGTCTGGCTGCCCGTTGCGGCAAGCGTCCCACTCCAACTTCCCGAGGCCGTGCAGCTTGTGGCGGTGGCCGAGTTCCAGCTGATGGTGGTCGATTTGCCCACCTCGACCGAGGGCGATGCGAGCGTGAGCGTCGGCGCGACCGGGGCCGTGCCTGAGGTGGCGAAGAGAGAGACGGAATTCGCCGCGGATGTGCCGCCTGCCCCCGTGCAAGTAAACGTGTAGACCGTCGCTCCCGCGGCCGCCGGTGTGACGGTAAGACTGCCGCTCGCCGCCGGCGTCGGCGGCGTGAAGTTCGTCGTGGGATTCGCCGAAGCCGTGCACGAGGTCGAGGTCGGATCGAGGGTCGACCAGGAGAGCGTGGTCGAACTGCCGAACGGAATGGACGTTGCGGCGAGCGTGAGCGTGGGCACTACGAAGGCGGCATTCGCCTGGATGAACCCATACCCCGAGTTGAAGTTCGGCGTGGTGGAGCTCATCGGCAGCGCGCTCGAGCGCAGCGATCCGTAGATCTGCGTCGGAGTCGCGGCGGTGTTCGCCTGGAGCGCGAGGGCCGCGATGCCGGCCGCGTGCGGGGTGGCGGCGGAGGTTCCGAAGAAATTCGGATATGAGGCGTCGTTCTGGCAGGAGGGATTCGACGTGGTGACCGTCATGCCCGCCGAGGCAAGCGTGAATCCCAGGAATGTCGAGTTGGCGCCGTCGGGTCCGACGAAATCGGGCTTCTGACGCACGACCGGCGTCGCCAGGCGAGTGCCCGCGGTGTTGAAGAGAATCGGCGCACCGCCCACCGAGGAGTAGCCCTCGAGCTGCGCCGGGCTCGTGCCGCAGGCCGGCGTGTCGAAGTAGAACGCCGCGCCCACGGCCGCGGCGCCTGCTGCGCCGGGGTGTCCTTGGACGGTCGGGCCGCCGCTGAAAAAAGAGTCGATCGTGCTGCCGAGTCCGTCGTCCTCCACGGAGACGAGTATGCGGCCCGGCGTAATGGTGCCCGTTGAATTGGCGGCGAGACCGATCATGATGTTGAGCGACTGCTGCGCGGTGTTGCCGGCCGCATTGGCGGGATTGGCGATGACCAAGTACTGCACAGGATCGACACCGACCGCATTCGCGCCGGTGCAGCTCACGACATCGCCATCGACGTCGGTGATGATGGCGCTGCCGGTCGCGCCCGTCACGCACAGATTGATGCTGCTGGTGGCGCCGGGGCTCGCACCGGTCGCACCCGTCACATACGGTTGATCCCACTCGACTACGATGGCCAGGAAGTCACCCGGCGGAATGGGCGGGACGGTGACCGGCAGTGTGGTGGTGTTGGTTGCCCCGCTGGTGTCGAAGTTGAGCAAGGTCTCGGACGCCATGGAGCCGGTGCCCGCGGTCGTGAAGCTCGGGGCCGTGTTTTGGTACGTGAGGTTTGAATCGTTGCCGGCCGCGGAAAAATAGGCGACACCGCTCGTTTCGACCGTGTCGACCGCGTCGGCGATCAATCCATCCTGAAAGAAGGGCTCGTCAAAAAACCCGAGATCGTCGGCGATGACCTTAGCCCCCGCGGTCGCGAGTGACTGAATGCCGGTGGCCATGTCGGCCTCGGTGCTCGGCGAGTAAAAAGAAAGTCCCGCGGCCGGAGCGACTGCATACACGATCTGCAGCATGGCCCGGCCCTCGTCGGTGAACGGTGTTTGGGTCGGCGCACCGTAATCGAGGCAATCCGCCTCCTGCACCACATTCACACCCGCGGGCAACGCACCCGTGGACTGATCGGTCGCATAATCGGCTGTGAACCCGTTGGGCGCGTAGCCTTGGTTGCCGCTCGCCGGCACGCCGCTTCCAGGCGCAGCATAGACGGCGAAGCAGTTGAAGCTGTCGGAAAGAACGCCGACGGTGACCCCGCTTCCGGTGATCCCCGCGTAATCCGCGCGCACCAGCGCGCTTTGCTGCACATAGTCGCCCTGCAAGGCCACCACGCCGCGCGTATGCGGCATGGCCGCGCGGATGGAGACGAGCTCACTCTGGGCCGCGGCTGCCGCGATGGCGGTGACCGGGAGCCAGCCGCCGACGTCATTGGCATACACCGCAGCATGCTCCAGTCCGAGACCCTCGAGCGCTGCTCGGAGGCTCTGCGGATCGCCGCGCGTGATCGCATCGATCGCCACCAACGGCGTCGCTTTGGGCGCCCGCTGCATGAATTTCGCCGCGGGACTCAACGCATGCAAATCCGCCAGTTGGGAAGCAGGCCGCACCCGGCCCAAGTGGCGCGACAAGTCCGCGAGCACGGAGTCCATCTTGAGAGCCTGCACGCTCGAGCGCTGCTGTACGCTGCGGGTACCCACGGCATAGAGCCGGGCAGCGCCGGGAGGTGAGGCGGCATGGAGAGTATTGCGCTGCGCGGGAGCCACGGCGGAAGACACGCCGGCGGTCGATAAGACCACGAGCGCCGCCAATGCTAAGAAACGTAAAGCCATCCACCTCTCCCGATCGAGCCGATTGAATCCGTAAGACTAGCGCATCGGGAGAAAGTTTATTCGGCCGCAGCGGTGGCCGCCGCTGCGGCCACCTTGGCGGCGCGCGCCATCCACAAGGCCACAGCTATGATCATCACCGTGACGACAACAATGGTGAGCGTCGCCAGCACGTTGATTTCGGGGCTCACTCCCAGGCGCACCTTCGAGAACACCACCATCGGCAACGTGCTCGCACCCGGACCCGAGGTGAAGCTCGAAATGACCAAATCGTCCCACGAAAGCGTGAAGGCCAGCAGCCAGCCCGACAGGATCGCCGGGAAGATGATCGGCAGCGTGATGAGAAAAAACACTTTCACAGGACGCGCGCCCAAGTCCATGGCCGCCTCCTCCAGAGCGATGTCGAAGGTCGCCATGCGCGACTGCACGACGACCGTCACGTAGGCCATGGAGAAGGTCATGTGCCCGATGGTCATCGTGGTGATGCCGCGACCCGCGGGCCAGCCGATCAACTGTTCCATCGCGACGAACAAGAGCAGCATGGAAAGCCCCGTGATCACCTCCGGCATGACCAGAGGAGCGGTGGTCATGGCGTTCAGGGTGAATCTGCCGCGGAACTGCTCGAATCGCGCCAAACCGAATCCGGCAAGCGTGCCTAAGATCACGGCGCCCGAGGCGTTGATGACGGCCACTTTCAGCGATATCCAGGCGGCGTCGAGAATCTCCTCGTTGTGCAGCAGCGAGTAATACCATTTGAGCGTGGGCGAGTTCGCCGCGTCCCATACGGTCACGAGCTTGGACGCGTTGAAGGAGAACACCACCATGGAAAGGATCGGTATGTATAGGAATGCGAAGCCGAAGGCTAAGCAAGTGGTGATGAAAAACGAGCGGCGGTGGTTCATCGCGCGGACGCCGATTCGCGCGCCTGCACGCTCTGATACCACATCATGAAGGGCACCAGCAGCAACAGCAGCAGGATCGCCACCGCGCTCGCCACGGGCCACGCGCGATTCGAGAAGAACTCATCCCACAGCACCCGCCCGATCATGAGGGCATTGGGACCGCCCAGGAGCGCGGGGATGACGAACTCGCCGACCGCCGGAATGAAAACCAGCATCGAGCCTGCGAGGATGCCGTTGCGCGACAGCGGCAAGGTGATCTTGTAAAACGCCTGCCAGGGTCTGCAGCCGAGGTCCTCGGCGGCCTCGAGCAGCTGCCAATCCATCTTCTCGAGGTTCGCATACAGCGGCAGGATCAAGAACGGCAAGTACGAGTACACGATGCCCACGTACATGGCAAACGGTGTGTACAGCATGTTGAGCGGCTCGTGGATAAGCCCAAGCGCGAGCAGCACGTTGTTGATGACTCCGTTTGCCTTGAGCAATCCGATCCAGGCATACACGCGCAGCAGGAGCGACGTCCAGAAGGGCAGCACCACGAGGAGCAGCAGCAGATTGCGCGTGGTCGGGGTCGAACGTGCGATGCCGTAGGCGATCGGGTACCCGATAAGCAAACACAGCACCGTCGACACGAACGCGACCTTCACCGAGTTCAAGAACGCGTGCACGTACAGCGGGTCGGTGAACAAGAACGCATAGTTGTTGAAATCGAGCTTGACGGCGAGCGAGTTCTTGCCCACCCACTCGAGCAACGGCTTGTACGGCGGAATCGCGAGATCGACGTCGGAGAACGAGATCTTGAGAACGATGACGAACGGCACCACGAAGAAAAGCAAAAGCCAGAGGTACGGCAACGTCACCACCAGCCCGCGCCCCGAGACTCCGACTTTGCTCAACGGCGGCAGAATTCGCATGGGGTCAGCGGGTCACGACCACCGGGCTCGACGAATCCCACGAGAGATAGACCTGCTGCTCCCAGGTGATCGCCTCCGCATGGCGCGAGGTGTTCGGTTGCGTGACGCGCACCACCTTGCCGGTGGGAAGCTTGACGAGGTAGATCGACAAATCGCCGAGATAGGCGATGTCCTGCACCGCGCCGCGCACCACATTGTCATTGCCGTGCCCCGTGCTCGCCGGAGGGGCGGTCGACATGAAGATTTTCTCCGGACGGATGGCGGCCCAGACCACCGCCTCCGGCGCGGCGCTGATGCCGTGGCTCACGTAAATCGTGGCGCCGAGCTCCTCGGAGCCGATACGAACGTACTCGGGCTCGTCCTCGAGGAGCTTCCCCTCGAAGATGTTCACCGAGCCGACGAAATCCGCCACGAACTTCGAGGAGGGGAACTCATAGATCTCGGAGGGAGTCCCCGCCTGAACGATCTCGCCGTGATCCATGACCCCGATGCGGGTCGCCAGAGTCATGGCCTCCTCCTGATCGTGCGTGACCACCAGAAAGGTGACGCCGAGCTTGTCCTGCAGTCCGATCAGCTCGAACTGAGTGTGCTCGCGCAATTTTTTGTCGAGCGCGCCCAGCGGCTCGTCGAGCAGCAGCACTTTCGGCCGCTTGACGAGCGAGCGGGCGAGCGCCACGCGCTGGCGCTGGCCGCCGGAGAGCTGATGCGGCTTGCGCTTCGCGAAGCCGCCGAGCTTGACGAGCTCGAGCATGGTCGCGACCCGCTCGGCGATCTCGTTGCGCGGAACGCGGTCCTGTTTCAGTCCGAAGGCGACGTTTTGCTCGACATTCATGTGCGGAAACAGCGCGTAAGACTGGAACATCATGTTCACCGGGCGCTCGTAGGGCGGCACGCCGGTCATGTCCTCGCCGTCGATCAAGATGCGTCCGGAAGTGGGTGTCTCGAAGCCTCCGAGCATCCGCAGCAGCGTCGTTTTACCGCACCCGGACGCTCCCAGCAGACAGAAGATCTCGCCCTTGTAGATCTTCAAGCTCACATCGTCGACCGCCTTGAAGTCGCCGAACGACTTGCTGACGCGCTCGATCTCGACATAGGCACGGGCGTTCGGATCGCGCCACGCCACGGCCTTGGCCGCATCGCCTGAGTTCGCCATCGCCTATTGGCCCGTCTTGAACTTCTCCCACATGCGCGTGATGACACGTGTCTGTTCGGGAGAATCTGCGAGCTGCACGGCGAGCTTCTCGCGCAGCTGCGGCGGCGGATAGATGGCCGGGTCGTCCTTCACCGAATCGAGGACATACGGTTGCGAGGCCAAGTTCGCATTGGCGTAGCGCTTGAAATTGCTGATGTCGGCGATGACCTTCGGCTCCATGATGTAGTTGATGTAAGCGTATGCCGCTTCAGGATGCGGCGCATCCTTCGGGATGGCGAGCATGTCGAACCAGAGGATCGAGCCCTCTTTCGGCACCACGTATTTGATGTCGATGCCCTTGTTCGCATCGCGCGCGCGGTCGCGCGCCTGCAGCACGTCGCCGTTGTAGCCGACCGCGACGCACAGATCCCCGTTGGCGAGCGCCTCGATGTACTCGGAGGAGTTGATGTTGCGGATATAGGGTCTGATCTTGAGCAGCGTCGCCTCGGCGGCCTGCACATCCTCGGGCTTCTGCGAATTGGGGTCTTTGCCGAGATAGTTGAGCACCGCACGCATCATTTCCGCCGGCGAGTCGAGCACGCTGATGCCGCACTTGGCGATCTTCGCGGCGACCGCCGGATCGAACACCAGGCGCCAGCTGTCGAGCGGCGCATCGGGCAGCAGCGCCGTCACCATCTTCTGGTTGTAGCCGATGCCGTTGGTGCCCCACATGTAGATGATGCCGTGCGCGTTGTCCGGGTCGTGCATCGCGACCCGCGCCATCAGCTGCGGGTCCATGTTCTTCAGGTTCGGGAGCTTGGATTTGTCCAGCGTCAGGTAGACGCCGGCCTTGATCTGGCGCTCGAAATAAGACGCCGTGGGCACCACGACGTCGTAGCCGCTCGAGCCCGCGAGGAGCTTGGTCTCGAGCGTCTCGTTGGAGTCGTAGTACGCGGCATGCACGGTGATGCCGGTCTGATGCTGGAAGTCCGAGAGCGTGGTGGGTGCGAGATAATCGGACCAGATGAAGAGATTGAGCGCCTGGCCGGTGTTCCCGCCGCCCGCGGAGGCCGATTGATCGGCCGGCGGCTTGCCGCCTCCGCAAGCACTCAGCAAGAACACCCCGAGCGCGAGAATCCGGGCGGACCCGGTCAGCCGACGAACACCCCACATCGAACGCGTCCCCCTGGTGATTTCGAGCGCTAGTTATATCGCAGCGCCGCCCGGGGCGACAGGCCCATCAAACGTTCAGCAGCAGATGCTCGCGTTCCCAGGAGCTGATCACTTGCGCGAAGGTCTCGTACTCGGCCTCCTTGACTGCCGTATAAGCGAGCACGAAGCGGTCGCCGAACACGTCCACCAAGGGCTTGGACTCGCGCAACAGCCGCAGCGCCTCGGCGAGGGTGCGCGGCAAGGCGATCGCGAGGTCATAGGCGCTGCCGGCGATCGGCTCCGAGGGCTTCAGACCCTCGACCATCCCCAGATATCCGCAGGCGAGCGAGGCGGCGATCGCGAGATATGGATTCGCATCGGCGCCGCCGACGCGGTTCTCGACGCGCCGCGCTTCCGCGCCGGACATCGGCACGCGCAGACCCGCGGTACGGTTGTCGTAGCCCCAGTGCACGTTGATGGGCGCCGAAGAATAGCGGCTGATGCGCCGGTAGCTGTTAACGTTGGGGCAGAACAGCGACATCGCCCCCGGCAGGTACTTCTGCAGCCCCGCAATGTGGCCGAAGAACAGCGAAGACGGGGAGCCGTCGGCATTCGAGAAGATGTTCTTGCGCGTGCGCACGTCGACCACGCTTTGATGCAGGTGCATGGCGCTGCCCGGCTCCTTGGCCATCGGCTTCGCCATGAACGTCGCATACATTTTGTGGCGCATCGCCGCCTCGCGCGCCGTGCGCTTGAACAGGAAAGCCTGGTCGGCGAGCGCCATCGGGTAGCCGTGCAGCAGATTGATCTCCATCTGCGCGGCGCCGGACTCGTGGATGAGCGTGTCGATTTCGATGTCCTGCGCCTCGCAGAAGGAATACATGTCGTCGAACAACGGATCGAACTCGTTCACCGCCGCGATGCTGTAGGCCTGCCGGCCGATTTCAGGACGACCCGAGCGGCCCACCGGCGGCTTCAGCGGGTAATCCGAGTCGATGTTCGGCTCGACGAGGAAGAACTCGAGCTCGGGCGCCACCACCGGCTCCCAGCCGTGCGCCTCGTACAGCTCGAGCACCCGCCGCAGCACGTAGCGCGGCGACATGGTCACCGGCCGGCCGTCGCCGTAGAAACAATCGTGGATCACCTGCGCCGTCGGCTCGGCCGCCCACGGCACGACCCGCACGGTTTTCGGATCGGCCTTGAGCACGATGTCGATGTCCGAGGGGTTCATGGCGCTCTGATCCTCTGGATAGTCGCCGGTTACGGTCTGCAGAAAGATCGCCTCCGGCAGGCGCATGCCTTCCTCTTCCGCGAACTTCTCGGCCGGCATGAGCTTGCCGCGAGCGACGCCCGCCATGTCCGGAATGATGGCCTCCACTTCCGAAATCCCGTGCTCTTTCAAGAATTGCTGAATCGTGCTTGCCATAAATCACCTTGTGCCTGCGGCGCGCTTTCGGCTCGCTTCCCCGAATGCGGCGAACAACGCGCGCGAAAACGGATTTTGCTGAAACTCCCATTCCGGATGCCATTGCAGGCCGACCGCAAAGCTCGGCGCGTCGGTCACCCGGAAGGCCTCGATGACTCCGTCGGGCGCACGCGCCTCGACGGTGAGGGACTTGCCGAGTGTCTCGACGCCCTGCCAGTGGAGCGAATTGACCTGGAGGCGATCTCGTCCCGCGATTTGACGCAGCAGTCCTCCAGGCTCCAATAGGACCTCGTGCGCGGGTCCGTACTGCACCTCGAGAGGCGTCGATTCGTCCTCGCGGTGGTCGTCGAATCCGACCTCGTGCAGACGCTGGTGCAAGGTGCCGCCATAGGCGACGTTCATTTCTTGAAACCCGCGGCAAATCGCGAGCACCGGCAAGCCGGCGGCGATCGCCTGCGGGATCAGCGGAAGCGTCGTAGCATCCCGACTTGGATCATGCAGTGTTCCCGGCTGGCTGGCCGGGCCTCCGTAACGATGGGGTTCGACATTCGAGGCACTCCCCGTGAGCATCAGGCCGTCGCACACCTCGAGCAGTGCCGCCAGATCGAGTTCGGGGCCAAGCGCCGGTACCAGCACCGGCAGCGCATCGGCGCCTGCCGCGACGGCATTGATGTATTTCTCGCCGACCATGTGGAAGTAGTGGTTTCCACAGAGCCGGCGATCGGCCGGAATTCCGATGACGGGCAGGCGAGGCATGTTTAAGATATTAAACGCCTGGGGAGACACCCAAGCTTTGTTAACCAGGCTATTACACCACACCGGCCGCGCCTCGTCCCGGCACCCCGCGAGAAATTGGCTAAGATTTAGGCATTTCCGCAACTTAGCCGCGATTGTTGCGGCGCGTCATTGTTGCATGTGACCCCTTTCCCCCGGTAGGCTCACAGGCGGCTGCAGCTGTCAATAGCCCCAAAATCTTAAACACTTCTTAATCCTAACCTTGCGCCTCTCCTCACCCCCGCCCCGCTCCTATTACGCCGCCTCGAGCCCCGAGGCGGCGCGCCCGCCGCGGCCGCCGCTGGCCGGGGAGTGCCGGGTCGACGTCGCGGTTATCGGCGCGGGCGTTGCGGGCTGCTCGGCCGCCCTGCATTTTGCGCAGCGCGGTTATGACGTCGCGGTGCTCGAAGCGCAGCGCGTGGGCTTCGGGGCCTCGGGCCGCAGCGGTGGGCAGCTCATTTTCGGTCTAGCCGTCGGTCAGAAGTCCCTCGTTGCCCAGGTCGGGCGTGAGAATGCGCGGCGCCTGTTCGACATGTCCGTGGAGGCGCTCGACCTCACACAATCGTTGATCCACGATCACGGCATCGAGTGCGACTACCGGCCGAATCACGTGCATGTCGCGACCAAGCGGCGGCATCTTGAGGAGCTGCGCGATTGGGAGCGCGAGCTGCATGATGAGTACCACTACCACTCGGTGCGGTTTCTCGACCGCGGGGAGCTAGCCGAGCACGTGCGCAGCGAGCGCTACCTGGGCGGCCTGATCGATCCTCGCAGCGGTCATCTGCACCCGCTCAAGTACACCCAAGGACTCGCGCGCGCGGCCGAGGCGGCCGGTGCGCGGATTTTCGAGCAAACGAGCGCGCTGCGCTTCGCCGAGGGAGATGAGGTGACCGTGCACACCGAGCGCGGGGTAGTGCGTTGCCGCCACCTGGTGCTGTGCGCCAACGCGTACGTCGGGATGCTTTCGCCGCGCCTGGCACGGCGCATTCTCGGTGTCGGCACGTACATTATCGCCACGCGTCCGATGGAGGAGGCGCGCGCGCGGGCACTGTTGCCGAGCGATGCGGCGATCGCGGACCTGAATTGGATTTTGGATTATTTCCGCCTGTCGGCGGACCGGCGCTTGCTGTTCGGCGGTCGCGTAAGCTACAGCGCGTTGCAGCCGCCGCGGCTGGCCGAGTCGATGCACCGACGCCTCGCGCGCATTTTCCCGCAGGCGGCCGACCTCGAGGTCGAGTACGCCTGGGGCGGTTATCTGGACATCACCATGAGCCGCGCACCGGATTTCGGACGGCTCACCCCCAACGTCTTCTACGTACAGGGGTTCTCCGGCCACGGCATGGCGCTCGCGGCGCTTGCGGGCAAGCTCCTCGCCGAGGCGGTTTCGGGAACGGCGGAACGCTTCGACGTATTCACGCGCCTGCCGCATCGGGATTTCCCCGGCGGCGCGCTGCTGCGCCGACCCTCGCTCGTGCTCGCGATGCTTTACTACCGGATCAAGGATCTGCTTTAGCGGGGGTCGTCTCCGCGCCCGCCTGCGCCGGCGCTTGCGGGCGCGGCCGGGGACGATCTCCACCCGGCACCCGCGGCCGCAAAAAACGGCCATGGCCGGGCTTGTTCACGATGCGGGTGCCGTCGAACACGAGCTGACCGCGGACGAACGTTGCGCCGACGCGGATGCGCATGTCGCGGCCGTCGAACGCGCTCCATTGCGCCGCAGAGAGGCTTTTCGAGGCGTCGAACACGAACCGGCCCGGCTCGACCACCACGATGTCGGCGTCGGATCCCAGATCGAAGGAGCCTTTCCGATCGCGCAGCAGGAAATGCCGCGCGGGACCGTCGCACAGCATCCTCACGACCATGCTGGGGCTCAAGCCCCGCTGCTCGCAGCCGGTCCAGAATGCGGGGAGCAAGCTCTCCAGGCCCGGACCGCCGGAAGAGTTCCTGAAGATGTTGGGATTCGATTTACGCTCGAGCGACCAGGCAAGATGGTCGGAGGAGATGAGATTGCAGCGACCCGCGGCGACGTGCGTCCACAACAGCTCCACCTCGGATTGCGGCCGAAGGGCGGATAGTGCTTGGCCTTCGCCCCAAGGCGCTGCATGTCGGACTCGCCATTTAGCATGAGGTACTGCACGCACGTCTCGATGCTCACCTTGTGGCCGGCCGCCTTGTACATCTCGCACAGCTCGAAGCCGCGTGCGAGCGAGGCGTGCACGACATGCGCGCGCGCGCCGGTCAGGGCGCCGAGCTCGTAGGTCATCGCGGTGGCCAGCTGCTCGATCAGGGGCGTGTGCGCCCGGCCGTGCGCGTCCCAGCCGGTCTCCTTCGAGTCGGTGAAACGGGCGATATTCTTGCGCGTGAGCTCCTGCATTTGATTGTGCACGCCGCAGGCGAGGCCGCTCGGCGCGATCAGTGCAAACGCATCGTGCAAGAGGTCCTCCTCGAGCCGCGGAAATCGCCCCGGGGCCACCTCGAACGTCGAGAACTTGAAGGCGCAGGCGCCCGCCTCGATCAGACCCGCGATGGTGGAGGTACCGTGCGCCTCGGAGAGCGTGCCGCAAAGCGCGACATCGACGTGGCACTCGCGCTCCACCGACTTCGCCTTGGCGCGCAGCAGCTCGCCGTGCCAGACCGGCTCGGGATCGTCGTACGGCATGTCGACCAGGGTCGTGACGCCGCCGGCCGCGGCAGCGCGCGAGGCGCGACCGAGGCCGTCTTGATTGGCCTGACCGCCGGAATTGACTTGCCCGTCGACCACGCCCGGCATCACCCACTGGCCGCGGGCGTCGATCTGCTCGCGTGCGGCCGGCGGCGTGCCACGTCCCACGAAAGCGATTTTGCCGTTCGACACCGCCACGAACCCGTCGTTGACGATGCGGTGTGCGGTCACCAGATTCCCGGTGACGACGAGATCGAAATCGGACATTTTTCCCTCCACGCGACGTGGCCCGCGATCGCATATTATTCGCTTTGACCCCGACAGACCTAGCGCACCCGTGGAGACTGCTTGACCGTCATTGTCAATATCCGCTCGGACATCAATCTCACGACTCTCTATCGCACGGCCTGGCAGCGGGAGAATGTGCGCATCGGCGACGCCGCCCTGGCGCGCATCGCCTCGAGCCGCGCCGCGTTTCTCGAGCTGATCGACAAGGATCCCGCGGTCGTGATCTACGGCGTGACCACTGCCATGGGCGAGCGGGCCAGCCAGCGGCTGGCCCCCGAAGAACGCAATCAGCATGCGCGCTTAAAGCCCTTCGCGGCAGCGACCTCGTTCGGCGACAACTTGCCCGATCGCACGGTGCGCGGCATCGTGTTCGCCCGGCTCACGAATTACCTGGAAGGCCACGCTGCCACGACGCCGCGCATCGCGCGCGCGGTCGCGGCGCTGCTCGACGGGGGACCCATGCCGACGGTGCCCGCCTCCGGACAGGGCGGCGCGGGCGAGATTCTCGCGCTCTACCCCTTGTTCGCCGAGCTCGCTGGGCGCTTCGAGCTCGAAGTGAAAGAGCGCGGCTCGCTGATCAACGGCTCGCCCTGTGCGGCGGCGCTCACCGCCGACGCCGCCATCGCGGCGCGGCGGCGCCTGCAGCTCGCAATCGAGACTTTCGCGCTGTCCATCGATGCCTTTCGCGCACCGCTCGAGCACTACGACGAGGCGCTGGAGGACTTGTGGGGCGATGAGGATGAGACGGCGGTGCTGCGCTCGCTGCGCCGCTACTTGGGCGATGGCGGCGGACGGCGGAACTTCCAGGCGCCTGTGAGCTACCGCATCGTGCCGCGCGTCTTGGGTCACGCGCATCGCGCCGTGTCCGCGGCGGAACGGGCGGCGCGCATCTCCCTCGCCTCGATCTCCGACAATCCGGTGTACTTGCCGCCAGACGCACGGCACCCCTTGGGCCGGTGCATCAGCACCGGCGGCTACCACAACGCCATGGCGGCGCCCGCGCTCGACGATCTCGCCGGCATCTGGGCGGATATCTGTCTGCTCTGCGACCGGCACAGCGCCCGACTGCTGACCGGGCGCGTATCGCAGCTACCGGACCTCTTGTTGGTGGGACGCGAACCGGGACAAAGCGATGGACATGGCAATGTCGGCTACGTGCCCATGGCCGCAAACGGCTACATCGAGCAGGCGAAGAGCGCCGCGCAGCGCACTTTCATTCCGGGCAGCGATGGCGGCAACGGACAGGACGATGTGGCGGCGCCCGCATTTCTCGCCTGGAGCAAGGAGGCGCAAGCTGGCCGCTGCCTCGATGCCTCGCTCGCCATGCTCGCGGTCATGGCCTCGCAGGCGCTCCACGTCACGCGCCGCACACCGGCGCCGCAGCTCGAGAATTTTCTGAACCTCGTCCGCACCCACGTCGCTCCGGTGGAGGAGGACCGTATCTTGGGTCCCGAGCTCGCCGGACTGACCGAGGCGATCACGGCAAGGATTTTCGCGCCCGACGCGCTCATCGACTCGCTGCCCGCGTGAGGCACGCCGCGACGATGCGCGAGCCTCGCTCGGCGGCCGAGAGCGCTCTTCTGGAGGCGTGGCGCTCGGCGCGCATCGGCCGCCGCGACTTTCTACGCTATGCCGCGCTTCTCGGCATGGCGGCCCCGCTCGCGGGCTGCAGCCGCGCGCCGCAGGCGCCGGGCGGTTCCGATTTCCTCACCGTAGGAATGCCCGTGCCTGCCGGGCTCATCGATCCCCTGACCGTGGGCGACACCGGCGGCGCGTGTCTTTTAAGTCAGTGCGGGGAGTATCTGGCGGTCTCCGACCCGGATCTGCGTCTGCGACCGCAGCTCGCGCTCGGCTGGAGGCCGAACGAGGATGGCAGCGTCTGGACGTTCCAGATTCGTCCCGGCGTCAAGTTTCACGACGGCCGCACGCTCACGGCGCATGACGTGGCGGCAACCATGAATCGGCTCGCCGATCCTGCGAACGGATCGACCGCCTTGTCGGCGTTCGCCGGCGCGCTCTCCAAAGGCGGCACGCGCGCGCTCGATGCCGGTACGGTCGAGTTCCGTCTCGATGCGCCGAACGGCACCTTCCCCTATCTCGTGTCGTCCGACAACTTCAACGCCATCATCCTGCCCGCGGATTATGACGGAGGCTATGAGCGCGACTTCAACGGCACGGGTCCCTTCCGCCTCGAGCGCTACGTGCCCAAGGCGCGCGCCTCGTTCGTGCGCAACACCGACTACTGGGGTGCCCAGGCGAGTCCCAAGCGCGTGCTGTTCAGCTTCTACGACAGTATTCAGGCGCAGGTGCTCGCCATGCAGGGCGGACAGCTCGATGTGCTGTTGCACGTGCCCGTGCAGGGCGGACAGGGATTGCTCACCGATCCGCGCCTTAACATCGTCGCGCTGCCCTCGAGCGCGCACGAGCAAGTGCACATGCGCACCGACCAGGGGCACTTTGCGGACAAGCGCGTTCGCCGCGCGGTCGCGCTGGCGTTGAATCGCGAGAACCTGGTGCACGGCATGTTTCGCGGTCGTGCCGCGCTCGGCAACGATTCACCGTTCGCGCGCCTTTATCCCGCGACCGACCCCGACGTGCCGCAGCGTCACTTCGATCTCAGCGAGGCGAAGGAGCTGATGGCCGCCGCGGGCGTGCCCAACGGGTTTCAGGCGATGCTCACCACCGAGCGTTACCAGGAGATCCCCGACTACGCGGTGGTGATTCAAAACGCGGTACGCAAGATCGGCATCGACCTCACGCTGAACGTCGAGGATCAATCCGCGTACTACGGGCGCGCGGTCTTCGGGTCGTCCGACTGGCTCGACTCGCAGATGGGAATCGAGGACTACGGGCATCGCGGTGTGCCGAATACCTTTTTGACCGCGAGCCTCGGCAGCCGGGGACCGTTCAACGCGGCGCATTTCAAGAATCGCGAATACGACGAGCTGGCCGCGAGCTACATCGCGGCCCTCGACTTGAGCAGCCAGCGCGCCTATGCCGGCCGCATCCAGCGGCTGCTGCTCGAGGAGACCCCGGTGATCATCGCCTACTTCTACGACTGGCTATCGGTGACCGGCGAAGCACGTGAGCGGCGTGCGGCCGGGCGCCAGCGGCCAGCTGAACCTGGCGGAGGCGCGCACGGCGCGCGCTTAACCGGGCCGGCGCGGGCGAGTCTAGTCCGACCGCGGCGGCGTGCGGCCGAGCTCCGCGGCGGGAATGTGGCAGCGAATCCCGTGCCCTGGACCGGCGTCGATGAGCGGCGGCTCCTCGCGCTCGCAAATACTGCCGAGCTTGCGCGGACAACGGGTGTGAAACACGCAGCCCGACGGCAGATTCAAGACATTCGGCAACTCCCCGCGCAGGCGAATGCGCTGCGCGTCCTCATTCTCGAGACTCGGATTCGCCGAAAGCAGCGCCTCGGTGTAGGGATGATGCGGACCCGAAAACACCCGCTCCGCCGGACCGATCTCCATCAGCCGTCCCAGATAGAGGACCGCGATGCGATCCGATAGATAGTGCACGACGTTGAGATCGTGCGAGATGAAGATGTAGCCCACCTGCTGCTGCGCTTGCAGATCGACCAGCAGGTTGAGGATCGCCGCCTGCACCGACACGTCGAGCGCCGAGGTCGGCTCGTCGCACACCACCACCCGCGGGCCGCCGGCGAAGGCGCGCGCGATGCCGACGCGCTGTTTGAGACCGCCCGAGAGCCGGCGGGGCTTCTCATCGAGATGCGCGGGGGTGAGCCGCACCGATGCCGCCAGCTCCTCGAGCCGCGCCTCCCGCGCCGGACCTGCGAGCCGGGCGAGGCGCAGCGAGCGCCCGAGCAGGCGGCGCACGGTCTGCGACCGATTGAGCGCCGAGCCGGGGTTCTGAAAGACCATCTGCAGCGCTTTCAGCTGCTCGCGCGTGCGATCGTCGGCGCTCGCCGGCAACGCCTCGCCGCGCAGCTGCACTTGGCTCCCCTCATCTGGAGAGGACAAGCCGAGCAACAGCTTGGCGAGCGAGCTCTTGCCGCTACCCGATTCGCCGACGAGCCCCAGGGTCTCGCCCGGC
Organism: uncultured Gammaproteobacteria bacterium; assembly: GCA_963755935.1. Classification (GTDB taxonomy): domain Bacteria; phylum Pseudomonadota; class Gammaproteobacteria; order Steroidobacterales; family Steroidobacteraceae; genus Bog-1198. The sequence continues at coordinate 69,074 of CAVWME010000015.1, read as the reverse complement.
GAGAGATCGAGCGTCACCTCGTGCACCGCCTGGAGCGGCCGGCCGGCGACCCGATACGTCTTCGACAAGTTGCGTGTGCGCAGGAGCGGTACGGCTTGCGCCTGCTCGGCCGGCGCGTGCGCAGGCTGCGCGAGCGCAGGCTGGCGTCGCGGTTGGGCGAGGCGGCCTGACGCGGCAAGTCGGGCGCGCGCTCGGGATAGAAGCAGCGCGAAGTGCGGCCCCCGAGATCGACGGCAGGCGGGACCTCGACGCGACAGCGCTCGGTCGCGTTCGCGCAGCGATCGGCATACACGCAACGGCCGGTGATGGTACCGGGCGCCGGCAGAAAGCCGGGAATGGTCTCGAGCCGGCCTTGATCTTTGCGGGCACCGTAGGCGGGCCTGCAGCGCAGCAGCCCCACGGTGTAGGGATGGCGCGGATCGCCGAACACCTCGGCGGCCGGCCCTTCCTCGACGAGCTCGCCGGCGTACAAGACCCCCACGCGGTCGCACAGGCGCGCGACCACCGGCAGATTGTGGCTGATGAAGAGGATGGCGTTGCCGAGCTCGGCGCGCAGGTGCGCGATGAGATCCAGCACCTCGGCCTCGACCGTGGCGTCGAGTCCGGTGGTCGGCTCATCGAGGATCAATAGTCCGGGGCTCATCGACAGCGCCATGGCGATGACCACTCGCTGCTGCATGCCCCCCGACAGCTCATGAGGATAGTTCCGCAGCACCCGCTCGGGACTCGCGATCTGCACGCGCGCGAGCATTTGCGCAGCGCGCTCGAGCGCGGCGCGCCCTTTCAGACCCTCGGCGACCTCGAACACCTCCGCCATCTGCGTTCCGATGCGCATGGCGGGATTGAGCGCGCGCGCCGGATCCTGATAGACCATCGCGACGCTGTGCGTGCGCAGGCGGCGCAGCTGCCTCGCTGACAGCGACCATAAATCCTGTCCATCGACCCAGATGCGGCCGCCGCTCACGCGGCCGTTGCGCGCGAGATAGCGGATGGCGGCGAACGCCACGGTCGACTTGCCGCAGCCGGATTCACCCACCAGTCCATAAGACTCGCCGCGGCGGATCGCGAAGCTCACGTCGGATACCACTTTTCGCTCGCGCCGGCCGACGCGAAAGGAGACCTCGAGATGCTCGATGCGCAAGGCCTCGCTCATGCCTCGAACACTCCTGCGAGACCGTCGGCGACCAGATTGACGCCGATCACGAGCGAAGCCGTGGCGGCCGCATCGAACAGCACCGTCCACCAGTAGCTGCCGACCAGGCTGTAATTCTCCGCGATCGCGATGCCCCAGTCGGCGGAAGGCGGCTGAATGCCGAAGCCGAGGAAGCTCAACGACGCCACGAAAAAGATCGCATAGCCCAGGCGCACCGTCATCTCCACCACGGCGATGGGCAGAACGTTCGGCAAGATCTCGACGAACATGATGGCGAGGGTGCCGTCACCGCGCAGCCGCGCAGCCGCCACGTAGTCGAGCTCGCTCTCGACCAGCACGGCCGAGCGCACCGTGCGCGCGATGAGCGGCGTGAACACGAAGCCGATCACCAGCACCACGGTGAGATCCGAGGTGCCGACCGCCGCGAGCGCCATGAGGGCGACGATCACCAGCGGCAGCGCCTGCACCGCCTCGATCACGCGGCTTGCGACGTCGTCGAGCGCGCCGCGCAGGTAGCCGAGCGCAAGGCCGAGCGCGGTCCCGAGCACGGTACCCAAGAGCGTCGCGAGCGGCGCCACGATCAAGATGTCGCGCGCGCCCACGATGACCCGCGAGAAGATGTCGCGCCCGAGCTGATCGGTGCCGAACCAGTGGGCGGCCGACGGCGGTGCGAGCGTCGCGAGCAGATCGTCGGCATAGGGGTCGAGCGGCGCGAATCGCGCGCCCAAAAGCGCGCACACGATCCAGAATCCGAGAATCGACACGCCCGCGATCAGCGTCGTCGAGCGCAGCGCCGCCTGCCAGCGCTCGCGCGCCCGGCTGCGGGCCGCGGCCCTCGAAGCTTGCCGTAGCGCCGTGGCCGGAGCGCTCATGCGGCGGTGCGCAGCCGCGGATTGAGCGCGGCACTCAAAAGGTCGGCGGCCACAGAGGCCACCGCGTACACGGCGCCCACCGTGAGCACGCCCGCCTCCAGCATCGGAAAATCCTTGGCGCGTGCGGCCGTATAGATGAGCGCGCCGATGCCGCGATAGTGAAACATGGTCTCGATGACCACGAGACCGCCGGCGAGGTATCCGAGCAGGCTCGCCGTAACGGTGATGGTGGGCAGCAGCGCATTGCGCAGCACGTGCCGGCGCATCACCGCCGCCATCGACAATCCCTTGAGGACGGCGGTGCGGGTGTAATCCGCATCGAGCGCCTCGATGGTGCCGACCCGCGCCACCCGCGCGACATAGCCGAAGAACACCAGCACCAGCGGCAGCGCCGGCAAGATGAGATAGCGGATCTGCGCCAACGGCGGCGTGCCTTCGGGCCAGTCCGCCGACATCGGCAGCCAGCGCAGCCAGACGCCGAGCACGAGGATGAGCACGATCGAGGAGATGAATTCCGGCACGACGCCGAGCGATTGGCCGAGCAGCACCAGCATCCGGTCGCTCAAGCGCCCGGCACGCATCGCCGCCCACACGCCGCCGGCGATGCCCAGCGGCACCACCAGCACGAAGGCGAGAGCGCCGAGCTTCAGCGAGTTCGCGAGCGCCTCGCCGATGAAAGGCGCCACCGGCGCGCGAAAGGTGAAGGATCGGCCCATGTCGCCCGCGACGAAGTGCGTGATCCAGTCCCAGTACTGAATCCACAAGGGCCGGTCGACGCCCACCTGGTGATCGAACACGGCCACCGCGCGCGCATCGGCGAGCGGCCCCAGCACCGCGCGGCCCACATCTCCCGGCAGGAGCTGACCGCCGAGAAACACCACCACCGACAGAATGGCCAGGGTGATGAGCGACAGCAGCAACCGCCTCGTCAGGAACTTGAGCATCACGCCGCGGCCCCGCGGTGCCGCACGACGTAGCAGCGATGAATGCGCGCGTGGCGCTCGAAGTCCTTCGGGATGGTGCGGGCGCTGATGTCTTCGATCTCGAACTCTCCGAGCGCGGCCGCGTCGAGCTTGAAGCGGCTGTAGTTGGTCGAGAACACCAGCCGGCCGGCCGGCCGCAAGAGCTGCAATGCGTGGCGGATCATCACGGCGTGATCGCGCTGCACGTCGAGGACGCCCTGCATGCGCTTCGAGTTCGAGAAAGTCGGAGGATCGAGGAAGATCAGATCGAACCGCGGGCCGCGCGGCGCTTCCTCTTCGAGCCACTTGCGGCAATCGGCGCGGTTCGAGCTCATGCTTAGGACCGGCGAAGCCATTGAGCACGAGATTGTCGTGCGCCCAGTCGAGATAGGTGTTCGACAGATCGACGCTCACGCTCGAGCGCGCGCCGCCGGCGGCGGCATATACCGTGGCGCTCCCCGTGTAGCAGAACAGATTCAAGAAATCCGCATCCCTGGCCCACTCGCGCAGCATGCCGCGCACGATACGGTGATCGAGGAACAGCCCCGTGTCCAGATAGTCGCCAAAATTCACCCAGAACCCTAGCCCCGCTTCGCGCACCGCTATTCGGCCTGCGTCGAGCGCGCGTTTCTCGTACTGCTCGGCCCCCTTTTGCGGCTTGCGCACGCGCGAATGAATCTGCTCGAGCGGAACTTGCAAGACTTGGGGCAACGCCGCCAGCACGTCCCGGCGGCGCTCGCGCGCGCCCTGAATGTCCACCGTCTTGGGTGCGGCGTACTCCTGCAGGCATACGTGCCGCGGCTCGCGGCCGTACAGATCGATGGCGAACGCATATTCCGGCATGTCCGCATCGTAAAGGCGGTAGCAATCGATGTGCTCGCGCTCGGCCCAAGGGTCGAGGCGCGCGAGATTCTTGCGCAACCGGTTGGCGAACATCTGTGCGCCCGGCCGCTTCGATCGCTCGGCGCGCGCCACCTCGGGCGTGCGCGGCTCGCGCGTCTCGCCCAAGTCGAATCGCAGCAGCCGGCATTCGAGGTCGCCGTTGAACACCCGATGCGTGCGCTTCGCGTACATGCCGAGGTGGCGCGCGAGATCGGGATTGCCCGAGAGGATCGCGGCCTGCCAGCCATGAAATCTCTCGCGCAGCACGCGGCCGAGCTCGCCATAGAGCTCGGCGAGGCCTGACTCCGAGCCGATGCGCTCGCCGTAAGGCGGATTCGTTACGACCAGACCGCTCACGGGCGCGGGGCGGCGGCGCGGCGGTGGCGAGCGCGCGCCGCTCGACGTGCAACCAATCGGCGAGGCCGGCATTGGCGCCGTTCGCGAGCGCCATGCGCACTGCCGCGGCGTCGGCATCCGAGCCCACGATGCAGCGGCGCGGCGTGCGCGCCGCGCGGCGCGCGAGCGCCTCCGCGCGCAGCCGCTCCCAAAGCGCCGGGTCGTGACCCTGCCAGCCGAGAAAGCCGAAATACTCCCGGCCGAGGGCGGGAGCGATATCGCCGGCGATAAGCGCCGCCTCGGTGAGGAAAGTGCCGGAACCGCACATGGGATCGACCAGCGCGCCGCCCGCGCGCTCGAGATCGACCCAGCCGGCGCGCAGCAAAATCGCGGCCGCCACGTTCTCCTTGAGCGGCGCCCGTCCGCCCTCCGTCCGATAGCCGCGCCGGTGCAGGCTCTCACCCGAGAAATCCACCGATACGAGGGCGGTGGTGGCCTCGACGTGCAAATGCAGCCGCACGTCGGGACGCTCGGGCGCGATGTCCGGACGCACGCCCGTCGATTCGCGCAGCCCGTCGCACACGGCATCTTTGAGGAGCTGCGAGCCATAGAGGGTGTGGCGAATGGCGGCGTTCGCGCCGCTGCACTCGCAAGCGAGCGTCGCGCCGGGCGCAAGATGGCGGCGCCAATCGATTCGCTTCGCGGCCTCGAACAGCTCGCGAGAGGTTCTTAGCCTCGATCGATCCCACGCTGAGCAACACCCGGGTCGCCGTGCGCGACCATAGGCACGCCCGGTAGCCGACCTCGAGCGCGCCCTGAAACTTCACGTCATGGCTGCGCTCGCGAATGTCGCTTGCGCCGAATTGCTGCAGCTCCTCGGCGAGAACCGAGGCGGCGCCGATCGGCGCCGTCGCAATCCAGTAGCGGACGTCGTCGCTCACGCAGGAGACATCAGCGCTGATCGAGGGAATCGGCGCGGGGTTGCGCCTCGAGGTCGTGCCAATCGAGCTTCGGATGCTTGGCGAAATAACGCGCCAGCACCTTATAGAGCTGAGGATCGAACTCCTGCGGGGCGGCTCGCTGCGGCGAGCGCGGCGAGCTCCTCCTCGCTGTGCGCGGTGCCGAGATACCTCCAACGATCGAGAACGTGCAGTACCTCGGCGCCGAAGGCGCTGCGCTCGCGCAATGCCACGCGACCCGGAAACGGCCACGCCTTGAGTTTCAAGGACGCAAGGGCCATCTGCACGCGCACCGCGTGCAGGACGAGCGGCTCCTTGCCGATGCAGGCGCCCTTGCAGCGGCCGAGCGGGTGCGCGAGACAGGAGCCGGCGCTTTCCTCGAGGCCCAGATCTTGAGACACAGCTCGCGTGCCGCGGCGATTTCGCCGAGCGCCCTGCGGGCGTCCTTGGGCGCGTGAAATATCCCGAAGCACTCGTCGAGCTCGAACGGCTCGAGCTCATCCACGGGACGATCGCGAGCGCGCCCGAGTCCTCGGCCAGCTTCAAGGTGACGCTGCGCTCGGCGGGGCCGAATGTGGCGGTTGTAGAGCGGTGTCTGGGTCGCGCAGCGCTCTGAGCTCGAGCAACGCGGCGCCGAGCTCGCCGGCGGTCTCCTCCCACTCGATGCGCCGCACCGCCTCCGCGGGCGGGGTGCCGCGTCCGCGGCTGCCCGCGCACCGCGCGCCGCGCCATCGGCGGCAAAATGGCCGAGGATGGCGCTACGTATACGATCCCGCTCGGCCCACATAAAGGAGTACCTCGCCCTCGGCGCTCGCGCCGAAGAAGCGATACATCCCGGGGCCTTCCGGCAATTCGTCCGGCAGCCCCTCGGGAAGGTGCGGCGGAAGCTTCACGGCGCCCATCGCGGCATGTGCCGCGGCCGCGAGCGTGTCCGCGGGCAGCTCTCGGCAGAGCGTGATCCAGAAGTCGCGGATGACCTGCGCATCGCCGAGCGCGCGGTGACGCGCGCTGCATCTGAGGCCATGGCGCTCCATCACGGCGTCGAGATTGTGCCGCAGCTCATCCGGAAACAGGCGGCGCGAAAGCTTCACGGTGCAGAGCACCGGCGCGCAGAAGGCTAAGTCCGCGCGGCGGAATTCCGCGCGCAGGAATCCGTAATCGAAGCGCGCGTTGTGAGCCACGAACACAGGCGCTGCCGTCGCCGGCTTGAGCTTCTCCAGCACGAGTCCGGCCGATATCGGCGAAGCGCGGTGCGGACGCCCACCATGTCGTTGCTGATGCCGGTGAAGCTCTCGATGTACGGGGGAATCATGCACTCGGGATTGACGAGCGTGCTCCATTCCTCGATCACCACCCCGTCACGCAACCGGACGATGCCGATCTCGATGATCCGGTGATGGGCCGCGTTGCCGCCGGTCGTCTCTAAGTCGACAAACACCAGGTCCGTGGGAAGCGCGCGGACCTCAGGCGCGTCCATCGAGCGACAGCAACGGGTAATAGAGGTCGGGGCGGCGATCGCGAAACAGGCCCCAGGCTTGCCGGTAGCGGCGCACGGCGTCGAGATCGAACTCGGCGGTGAGCACGGTCTCGCTGCGTGCGGTCCGCCTCGGCGATCTTCTCGCCGGTATGCGAGGCGATGAAGGAGGAGCCGTAGAAGGTCATCGCATAGTGCGCGCCTTCCTCGACGCCGATGCGATTCGAGGCGACCAGAGGCATCACGTTCGCCGCCGCGTGACCCTGCATGGTCCGCTGCCAATGCGCCGCGGAATCGAGGCTCGGATCGTGCGGCTCGGAGCCGATGGCCGTCGGAAACATGAGGATCTCGGCGCCCATGAGCGCCATGGCGCGCGCGGTCTCGGGAAACCACTGATCCCAGCAGATCGCGACGCCGAGCTTCGCAAACTTGCGTGTCGAATACCTTGAAGCCCGTGTCGCCCGGCGAGAAATAATACTTCTCGTGGTAGCCCGGGCCCTCCGGGATGTGCGATTTGCGGTAGCTGCCGAGCACCTCGCCGCCCGCATCCACCATGACCACGGAATTGTAGAAGGCATTGTTCGCATGCTCGAACACGCTCACCGGCAACACCACGTCGAGCTCGCGTGCGAGCGCGCGGAAGTGCTCGACGGCCGGATGGCCCTCGAGCGGCTTGGCGAGATCGAAATAGCGCGCGGCGTGATCCTTGCAGAAGTAGGGTGTCTCGAACAGCTCCTGAATCAGCACGACGTTTGCGCCGCGCCGCGCCGCCTCGCGAATCAGCTTCTCGGCGCGCGCCACGTTGGCCTCGCGGTCCCAGCTGCACGCCATCTGCGTCGCCGCCACTCGTCACTTTGCTCATGGCCGGTATGCTACCTGGAAAAGGCTAAAACGTCGGCGGCGAGCTCGCGCTCACGATCTCGCACTCGTCGCGCCCGGGATTGCGGAAGCGGTGTGGGATCGAGCTCTTGAAGTAGTACGCGTCGCCCGCGGTCAGGACGCGCGATTCGCCGCCCACCGACAGCTCGATGCGGCCCTTGACGATCACGCCGCCCTCCTCGCCCGCATGCGTCAGCATCTCCTCGCCCGTGTCCGCACCGGGCGCGTAGCACTCGTGCAGGATCGACATGCTGCGCTTCGCCAGGCGGCCGCCGACCAGCCGCAGCTCCACCGCCCCGGTGCCGATGTCGGCGAGTTCCGATCGCGGGAAAAACACCTGGACCTGGCCGGCAAGATCTAAGGTGAAAAATTCGGCGAGCGCCATGGGGATGCCGTCGAGCACCTTCTTGAGCGAGGACACCGAGGGGCTGACGCGGTTCTGCTCGATGAGCGAAATGAGGCCGTTGGTCACCCCCGCGCGCTTTGCCAGCTCGCGCTGCGAGAGACCGTACATCTGCCGCACGGCTTTGAGGTGAGCACCGACGTCGAGAGCCATAGTGTCGATTATTTTAAACAGTATTGAGCAAAGATTCAGCTAAAATAGGGTAGGTGTTGAATTTTCTTATCAGCCGACCCGCAATATGGGGCTGTGCTGGGTCGCATAAAGCCCCTCCGCATCGGAAAGGATTTTCGCCATGAATGCCCGCATCACACCCGATCCCGCGCCGACCGATCTCGATGCCTTCTGGATGCCGTTCACGGCCAACCGCCAGTTCAAGGGAAATCCCCGCCTGCTCACCCGCGCCGAGGGCATGCACTACTGGACCGCCGATGGACGGCAGGTACTCGATGCGGTGGCGGGCCTGTGGTGTGTTAATGCCGGACACAGCCGCCGCGAAATCACCGAGGCCGTCGCGCAGCAGCTCGGCACCATGGAATATGCGCCCACCTTCCAGATGGGCCATCCCCTCGCCTTCGAGCTCGCGAACCGGCTGGCCGCGATCGCCCCGCCGGGCATGGATCGGGTGTTCTTCACCAACTCGGGATCCGAATCGGTCGACACGGCATTGAAGATCGCAATCGCCTATCAACGCGCGCGCGGCCAAGGCCAGCGCACGCGCCTCATCGGCCGCGAGAAGGGCTATCACGGCGTCGGTTTCGGCGGCATGTCGGTCGGCGGCATGGTGAACAATCGCAAGTTCTTCGCGGGGGCGCTGCTGCCGAGCGTCGATCATTTGCCGCATACGCTCGACATCGGGCACAACGCGTTCTCGCGCGGGCTGCCGCACTGGGGCATGCACCTCGCGAACGAGCTGGAGCGGCTCATCGCCCTGCACGACGCATCGAATATCGCGGCCGTCATCGTCGAGCCCATTGCCGGCTCCGCCGGCGTGATATTGCCGCCCGTGGGATACTTGAAGCGTTTGCGCGAGATCTGCGACAAGCACGACATCTTGCTGATATTCGACGAAGTCATCACGGGATTCGGCCGCATCGGCAAGCCCTTTGCGTCCCAGGCTCTTCGATGTCACCCCCGACCTCATGACAACCGCCAAGGGACTCACCAATGGCGCCATTCCCATGGGCGCGGTGTTCGCGCAGCGCAAGATCTATGACGCCTTCATGCAAGGGCCGGACAACGCCATCGAGCTGTTTCACGGTTACACCTATTCGGCCCATCCGGCCGCCTGCGCCGCAGCGCTCGCAACGCTCGAGGTGTATACGCGCGAGGGCTTGCTCACCCGGGCCGCCGAGCTCGCCCCAACCTGGGAGGAGGCGGTGCACTCGATTCGCGGGCCCGCGAATGTTGTCGACATCCGCAACTTTGGCCTGATCGGTGCCGTCGAGCTCGAGCCGCGGCCTGGCAAACCGGGCACGCGGGGCTTCGATGTGTTCTTGAAGTGCTTCGAGCGTGGCGTGATGGTGCGGGTCACGGGCGACACGATCGCCCTGTCCCCGCCGCTGATCATAGAAGAGCAGCAGATCGCGCAGATCGTCGAGACGCTCGCTGGGGCGATCCGCGACACGGCTTGAAACGCTGGGGCGCGCCGCGCAAGCGCGGCGCCCGGTCAGGCTAGCGCGTCAGACCTTGCACTCGAATACCGCGTACCATTTCTTGCAGGGCTCGGCCACTTCCCAGGTGCCCTCGTAGCCTGCGGGGACGAGAAACGCATCACCTGCCCGGAAATCGTTCTTCTCACCATGTGACGACTCGAGGCGCACTCGACCCTCGATCAGCACGCACAGCTCGTACTCGGTGTAGCGCACGCGCCATTTGCCACTGGTACTCGACCAGAAACCGCAGAAGAATTGCTGCGTCGGGTCGGTGAATTGATTGGAAACCCGGACGCGCGGTATACCGACCAAGATCTTCTCAGGCGAGGGATTGGCAGATTCGCCGGTCTGATAGCGATCGAGCGCCACGATCTTGGGGTGATCTGCCATGGCCTATCGTAAGTGCGCGAGGCGCCCAGAGACAAGGGCGGCTCGACGCATCGTTGCGCCGAGCCGCTCTCTATCAGCGCGGCTCCGTCTGCGGGACGGCCTCGCTGACCTGCGCAAGCGGCGCGGGAGGCGCGGCCTGCAGCGTGAGGCGAACCCGGCGCTCGAATGCGTAGCCGTCGACGTCTTGCGCCGTACTCTGACTCTTGCCATAGGCGTTTACCTCGAGCGCCTGCTCCTGCACCCCCGCACTGACGAGCAGATCGCGCACTGCGTCGGCCCGCGCCTGCGAGAGCTTGAGATTGAGCTCATCGCTCCCGCGCGGGTCGGCATAGCCGTCGAGTCGCACGGTCAGCGCCGGCGACTTGGTGAGCACGCCGGCGATCACCCCGATGTCGCGCGCGGTGTCCGCGTCGATCTCCGCACTGCCGGTGCGGAACAACACGTCCCCCTGCAGCCCATCGATCACCTTGGCCGCTTGCTCGCGGGCCGCGTCGTCGGTCGCTTCCTGGGCCGTCTCCACGGTGTGCGCAAGCTGGTCGAGCCGCGCCGTGAGGGCGCGATTGGTCTCCTCCAGATCGTTCTTGGCGCTCGCGAGTGCCGCGCTCTCGCCCTTGAGCTCGGCGGTCTCCTTCTCGAGCAGCTCCCTGTCGTTCTGCAAGACGGCGACCTTCGCCTCGGCCTTGCCCGCGTCGTGCGCGCGATGCACGCGCGAGCCGAGCCAGGTACCGACCCCGGCGCCGACCACGGCTCCAATCGGACCTGCGGCGAAAGCACCGATCAGCGCTCCGGCGACGAAACCCGCGGGCTCCTGCGGCGAGGGTTTCTTCGGCGCGGTATCGGCAACCGCCGCCGAGTCGGCCCACGCGGCCGCGCTCATCCCGATCAAGCTCAGGGTCCATATCACTTTCGACTGTGCAATCTTCATGACGCTCCTCCTGTGTTGCGGACATTCGCGGCGGCATTGCCGCCTCGTGAGGAGCATTTGGCGCCCGGTTTCGGGCGCTCTTGTTATCGCGCGATGGCAAAATGTGGCAAGGCAAAGATCAAACGCGGCGGCTCGCGAAACCTAGGTGCGCAACGAGAACGGTGTGAAGTTCGTGTCGATGTCGTAATAATCTTCCTGCTCGGCGCGCTTCAGGAACGCAACCACACGGTAGGTCAGCGGAGCCGCGACGATCTCCCAGCCGCTTTTCAGCCCATACTGCGTGAACATGATCAGGAGCAGATGCGGCCAGGGCATGAGGCCGTAGAAGGCGACCGCGTAAAAAATTACCGAGTCCACGAGCTCGCCGCACAAAGTCGAGCCGACGATACGCGTCCACAGCCAGCGACCCCGGGTCCAGATTTTCATCTTGGCGAGCACATAGCTGTTGACGAATGTGCCGCACAGAAACGCAACGATCGAGGCGAGCACGATACGCGGCGTGTTGCCGAATATCGCGTCCACTGCCGCTTGCGTCGCGCGCGAGCGGTCCGAGGGCGGCAGGTGCACGACGACCGCGGCCATGAGCGATGCGAAGGCGAGTGCCCCGAATCCCGCCCACACGACACGCCGGTCGCGGGCGTAACCGTATACCTCGGTGAGGATGTCGCCGAAAATATAGGAGATCGGGAAAAACAACACGCCCGCCAGGAAGGTCAGCGTGAGCGAAGTGCCGGGAATGTGGATCGATGTTTCCTTGGCCGGCCCGATCAAGTTAGAGCAGAGCAGCACGCAAACATAGGCGGCCATCACAAAATCGTAATATCGAAATTGACGGATTCGCGGAGCTGACATGGGTTCCTTCGAGGCGTGTGAGGCACGCGATGACCATCATATGTTATACAGCGCCGCCGTCGCCCGTTCTTCGCCGGGCTGCCGGCTGGCTGATTTCTAGGGCGTTTGGCGAAGACCATCACACCACTTCCGTAGCTGCTCCTGTACATATGCAGGCTAATCTCGCAAGAATGGTCTATGGAGCAGGGCAAGCCCTTAAACGTAATGGAAAGTCCGCTCGTTGATTTCGATGCGGTATGCCAGAAAGTGCGCTCCGCCGTCGAGCCAGCGCGCGCGCATGCCGTTTCTTTGCACGACGAGAACGGCGACGTGCTGTGGCTGAGCGAGAGCTCCATGGGGCCGGACGAGCACAACGCGGTGCTCGAGGCCATCGAGGCGTTTGCCAATCCGAAGGCGCCGCCTATTCTCGCCTACGATCTCGGCGATGCCCGTTCCGCGGTGCTGCTGCGTGCGGTGAGCACGCGTCGCGCCATGGTCGGAGCGATCATGATCGTCCTCGACAGCCGTGTGCTTCGCCACGATGAGCACGGCGCGATTAGATTCATGACGCCGAAGCTGCAGCGAGTCCTCATGGATTTTGCGGGCATGCGTCCAGACATCGATCCGCCGCCCGAGGCGCAGATCGCCCCGGAGCCGCCGCCTGCAGCGAAGGCTCCGGTGCCGCCGCCCGCGCCGGCCACCAAGGCTCCTGCCAAGGCTGCCACCCCGGGCCGCAAACCGCAGCTTGCCGAGCCGCTCGCCCCCTCGGCGCCCGCGAGTAAAGTTGCCTGGACGGCGCGCAGTCGTCCCGCTGCGAGCACGGCGAGCGCTTCGCGCCCCGCCAGCAATGCAGCGGCGGTGGCTTCACCCGCCGCTCGTGCGCCGGCCGCCCGGACCGAAGCGACGCGCCCCGCCCCTCCCGCCGCGTCCAAAAAGCCCACGGCGGTCGCGCCTATGCCGGCCGCACCGCCGATGCCGGCCGCGCCGAGCCCGGAAGCGCTCGAGCTCACGATCGACTATCCGCCCCCGCCCCCGCCCCCGCCACCCGCCGCGCGAGCGCCGCGCGCGCAGGCCGCACCCGCACGTACTGCCGCGCCTCAGTCTGCCGCCGCGGCGGCCGCGCCGCCCCCGACGCCCGTCGAGCGGGTTCTCGAGGACTCGCTCGACAAGCAGGCGCCGTCGGTTAGTCCGGAAATCGATCGACTGCACGCGGCGCTGCGCAAAAGTCCCATCGCGCTGCATGTGCAGCGTCTGGTGCCGCTCACCAAGGGCAGTCAGCTGCGCCGATACGAGGTGCTGCTACGCTCCGGATCGGATGACCAGGCCGCTCCTCAGGCCATGCTCAAGGCAGCGGTCGAAAACGGCCTCGGCTCGATGATCGATCGACGCGTCGTCACAGAGCTCGTGGGGTGGCTGGTGCGTCATCCGGACGTATGGCAGCAGCACGCCGTCATGTTCTCCGTCAATCTCACGACCACAGCGCTGCACGACGAGCACTTCATCAAATTCGTGGGCCTCTGCCTTGCCAAATCGACGCTGCCGAAGTCGATGATCGCCTTCGAGGTGGATGTCGCCACGGCAGTGAACTTGGCCGCGCGTCTCGGCGAAGTGGCTGCATCGCTGGACCGTCTCGGATGCCCGCTGGTGCTCGATGACTTCTCGCTCAGGACCGAATGCTTCGACCTGCTGCGCTTGCCGGGCGTGCGCTACGTCAAGCTCGCTCCCGAAATCACCCACAAAATGCGCACCGACAAGCTCGCGCAGGCCTCCATCACGGCGGTCGTGCAGATGGCCCGCGTTCTCGGCATGCACACCGTCGCGAAACGCATGGAGACGGCGGCGGAGCAAGAATGGCTCACCGCCCTGGGGGTCGACTTCGTGCAATCGCACTCGATGTCGCCACCCGCCTCGATCGATTCGCTGGCGCCGCCCGCCAAGGCACGAGTCTGACCGGCGCCGCGAGGCGCGATTCAATGTCCTACACGGCGCCCACCATTAACGTGAGTTAATGCGCGGACGCCGTCGTGGCGTGCGATCTCGGTCCATGCACTTGCAAAACATTGGAAACACAGCAAACTATTCGGGTCTGCAACGAGACACCGGAACCGAGCTAAGTGTTTCAGTTAGTCCCATGAAGTTCGGTTCCGGTCCGTTTGAGTCACCGCCATGCCGTTGAACGCCCTCATCGCCATTTTCGGGCTTATCGGCCTGCTCCTATTGATCGTCGCGTTGCGCCGCTTTCGCGTCATGAACATCGGCAGCGGGGTCTTCAGCGGGATCCTGGCGATGGTCTTCTTGGCATTGGCGGCCGCCGTCTTCGCGCTGGTGCTGGATCTGCGCACGTATCAGCGTCTCACCAACGAGTCCCCGGTGGGCGAGCTCGATTTGTCGCGCGTAGCCCCTCACCAATACGATGCCGTCCTCACCTATCCCAATGGAACAGTCGCGGTTTTCTTCCTGCGCGGCGATGAATGGCAGGTGGATGCGCGCATTCTCAAATGGCAGGGCAGCGTCAACTTGCTCGGGTTCGATGCAGCGCTGCGGCTTGACCGCATCAGCGGCCGCTATACCAACATCGAGGACGAGCGGGGTCAGCCCCGTACGGTCTATCAGCTCCGTCCCCCGGAAATCATCGATTTGTGGGACCTGGCGCGGCGCTACCATCGCTGGCTGCCGTGGGTGGACGCCTTGTACGGTAGTGCGACGTTCCTGCCCATGGCGGACAAGGGCTCGTACGAAATCAACGCGTCACAAACCGGGCTGATCGCCCGGCCGCTCAACGAGGCCGCCCGCAACGCCGTCAGCGGCTGGCATTGAGCCGCCTCGCCCGATACCTCGGCACGCTGCTTGCCGCTCTCATGCTGATCGTCGCTCTGGCCATCGGCTGGCTCAAGCTCCACGAGGATGATCTCGTGTTCGCATCGGCCCGCAGCAAGCTGTCGCTCGTCGGCGAGTTGCCGATGAGGACCGAGCGAGTGGCGATCGCCGTCGACGGCGACAGCACGATCGCCGGCATCGTGTTTCCTGCGCAGGAGACACGCGATACGGGGTACTGGGTGCTGCTTCTGCACGGCAACGCCGCTTCCGCGTTTTCCGCGGATCAGTTGCGCCACGGCGAGGTGCTGCGTGACGCGGGCTTCAGCGTCCTCGGCGTCGACTATCGCGGGTTCGGCATGAGCGCGGGCGTTCCTTCCGAGACCGCCATGTATGAGGATGCCGAGGCGGCGTTCGACACCCTGATTCACCGTGGCATCGCACCCGAGCGAATCATCTTGCTCGGGCATTCTCTGGGATCCGGGCCCGCGGTCCGTCTCGCGACCCGGCACCGTGCGGCGGCGCTCGTGCTGTTCGGTGCATTCACTTCTATCCCCGATGCCGCTGCAGAGCGCTACCCGTGGTTGCCGGTGCGTTACGTCGCATCGGTGCAATTCGACTCGCTCGCGCGCATGCCTTCGGTCCACATTCCAGTCGTCGTAGCCCACAGCCGGGCCGACGCGACCGTCCCATATACGCACGCCTTGAAGCTCTTTGCGGCGGCGGCGGAGCCGAAGCGCCTGCTCATCTTCGATGCGCCATCGCATGACGGATTCGGCGGCCACGTCGACGCTCTTTTTGACAATGTGCGTTCCCTCGAGGCGGCCCTGTCAGCCGTGCTGCCCGGGCCGCTGCCGCAAACCAATCGCTGAGCCGAGGCACCGACGTTTTGCGATGCGCCTCTCAGTTTGAGGCCACCGCAGGCGGTCGTCAGCTTGCCGCAAGCTCGCGTATCTATCATTTTGACGGATGAACCATTCATCTTCCTCCGACGCAATCCGCCTCGCGCCGGGGTTCACGCTCATCGAGCTTTTGGTCACGCTGCTCGTCGGCGGCATATTGGTCGCCATCGCGGTGCCGGCCTTCAATAATTTCGTGCTGAGCGATCGCGATATCGGGCAAGCGAACTCGCTCGTAGCGAGCCTCAATTACGCGCGCAGCGAGTCCATCAAACAGAACATCGCCGGCGGCGTCACCGTGTGTCCGTCGGTCAACGCGACGACCTGCGCGGGCAGCGCCTGGTCGCAAGGATGGATCGTGATCAACGGCACGGGTAGCGTGCTTTCCGCCGTGCCTGCCTTGGCAGCCGGCAATACGCTGACCGCAACCGGATCGCCCACCGGAGTGACCTTCGCATCGACCGGTCTGCCGAGCGGCGCGTTGACGATCAGCATCTGCGATACCCGCGGCGCCGCGTTTGCGCGCGACGTCGAGGTGAACGCCGCCGGCCGCGTCGCCGCCTCGGCAACGCCCGGTAAATCCGTCGCGGGCGCGCCGCTCGTCTGTCCGTAGTCTCTACTCCTACAGACGATCGACTCCTACAGACGCCGATCGCGTTTTCGCGGATCTCATTCAGAAACGTATCACAGTTTCCGCAACGGGCTCTTCCGCGTCAGTTTCCCGCAAGCTTACGTCCCTAGCATGGGACCCATGAAACACGCTACATCGATCAAGCTACCTCGACTCGCCATCGCTCGCGGGTTCACGCTCATCGAGCTCATGGTCACGATCGCCATCGCCGGAATGCTGACCGCCATGGCGGTGCCGGCCTTCAACAACTTCGTGCTCAACGACCGCGACGTCGGGCAAATCAATTCGCTGGTCGCGAGCTTCAACTACGCGCGCAACGAAGCGATCAAGGTGAACAACGGCGGCGTGCAAGTGTGCACGTCCAGCGATGGGCTGACCTGCAACGGCGGCACCGCGTGGAACCAGGGCTGGATCGTTCTGGAGACTCTCCCCAACGCCGGGGCACCCACCGTGCTGCAATACGTCCCCGCCTTTGCCCCGGGCAATACCGTGAAAGTCGGCGCCCCTACGCAAACCGAAGTCACGTTCTCATCGACCGGATTGGTGGATGCGGCGCTCACGGTCCAGATTTGCGACAGCCGCGGCGGCGCCTTTTCGCGCGACGTCGAGGTGAATGCAGTCGGCCGTATCGCATCTTCGACCACACCGGGGTATTCGGCAGCCAAAGCCGTCCTTACTTGCCCGTAACAGCCATGCGCACGCCCGCGATTCATCGAGCCTCTGCCGAGCGCCGACCTGCCGTCGCTGCGCGTGGGGCGGGATTCACGATCGTCGAGGTCCTGGTCTCGCTCATCATCTTGAGCATCGGGCTGCTCGGCATCGCCAAGCTCGTGCTCTACTCTGCGCACTCGAACGACAGCGCCTACTTACGCAGCCAGGCGACGCAGCTGGCGTACGAGATCCTGGACAACATGCGCGCAAATCCGACGGCCGTCGCGGCCCTCGATTACAACACGGCGCTCGGCGCGGCCGCGTCGAACCCTGGATTCAGCTGCCTGAACACAACGTGCTCGGCCGGGAATCTGGCGCTTTACGACATTTATGTTTGGAAGTCGCGCCTGGCGGCCGGTCCGCCGACGAATGGGGCGCTGCCATCCGGCCAGGGCTCGGTGACTGTGACAGGCACCACTCCGCTCATGGCGACCATCGTCGTGCAATGGGACGACGCGGCGGCGCAATCCATTTTCGGCGGCGTCGCCGTGGGCACGGCAGCTCCCATGAGCGTCACCCTGGAGACGGTGTTACATCCATGAGCATCGCACGCCAGAGACCCGCCACCCTTCGCGCCGTGTCCCGCACGCGGGGATTCTCCATCGTCGAATTGATGGTCGCGGTGACCCTCGCCCTCATCGTCACCGCCGCGGTGATGTCGGCTTTCTTGGGCTCGCGGTCGAACTTCATGTCGACGTCGGGCACGGCAGCGCTTTCCGACAACGGACGGTTTGCGCTCGACTTCCTGCAATCGGCCGTCCGCGATGCCGGGTACATGGCGTGCAATACGACGCAGCGGCAGATTTCCTTGCTCAATGTCGCCGTTGGAAAGCCGCTCTACTACAACTTCGGCCAGCCTCTCGGGGGCTACGAGGCAAACAACACGCTGTCGAGCACCTTCACTTTGGCCGCGGCGCCCCTTACGGCAACCGCGACTCCTGTCACCCCCGACTCTTCGCTCAGCGACTGGCTCGCATCGACGGGGCCTGCGTGGGGCGGGAATCTCGACTCGGCGCTCGCCAACAAGGTCATCAAGAACAGCGATGTTCTGGTCGTGAATTCGACCCTGCGCACCTCTAATCCGCCCGCGCTGGTCACCAATATCGCGTCCGGAGCGAACAATTTCACGGTTCAGAATTCGTACAATTTGCAAGCCGGACAACTCGCCGTGATTTCCGATTGCGCCAAGTCGGTCGTGTTTCAGATAGGCGCGGTGCCGACCCCGAACGTAGCGAATGCGACGGTCTCGTTCGCGACCGGCGGCAGTCCAGGCATGAATGCCGCCTCCTCGTTTCCTGTCAGTTTCGAAGTCGGATCTCAGGTAACGCCGGTCGACACGACGGTCTACTTCCTAGGTCAAGGCGCGGACGGCGACGCCGCGCTGTTCTCCATGGATTTGAACGCCACCACGACGTTCGCGACGCCGACCGAGCTAGTCCCGGACATTGAGAACATGCAAATCCTGTACGGCGTCGACACCACCGGCACCCAAACGGTCAGCGAGTACGTGCCGGCAGTGGATGTCGTCGATTTCAACACGGTGATGAGCGTGAAGATCGCCTTGCTGGCCGCAAGCCAGCCCGGCGCGGCTCCCAAGCCGGGCAGCAATCCTTACTACACATTGCTGGGAAACCAGGTGTACGTGCCGGCCGACACAAGATCGCGCCAGGTGTTCGAGATCACCGTTTCAACCCGCAACATGGAAGATTGAGGAGATTGCGGCCATGCGCCATCCGCAAAAACTAAAATTGCCGCCGCAACAGCGCGGCGTCGTTTTGTTCGTCGCGTTGATCTTGCTGCTGATTTTGAGCTTGCTCGGGGTGACGGCGGCGCGCATGCAGACCACGGAGGAGCGCATGGCGCGCAACGAGGACAATCGTCAAATCGGCGCGCAAGCCGCCGAGGCAGCCTTGCGCGCGGCCGAGGCCGGGCTCACCAGCGGCGTTTACACACCCTCCGAGTTCGCCGCCAACACGAATGGATTTTATGAGCTCAACCCCGCAACCGGCAGTGTTCTGCAGGGACCGCCCGCTCTCAACTGGAGCGCTGCCGGGGCCGCCATCACCTATCCCGATCCCGCGAACCCGATGCCGGCACTGACCTCGTTGCCGGCGGCGGCGCAGTCGCCCAAGTACATTATCGAGAGTCTTCCGGCGGTCGCCATGCCCGGCGACAGCATCACTCAGGTGCAGTACGCCGCGCCCGTCTCACCGGTCACCGTGTATCGCGTCACCGCCAACGCCACGGGCGCCGATTCGTCCTCCACGACGATTTTGCAAAGCATTTTCCGTTAGCCGGAGCTCAAGGACAACGTTATGAATATGCAACGGATAACAGTAACCCTGCAACGAAGCGCGATTGCCGCCGGGATGACGCTCATGGCGGGCTGGCCGTTCGCCTTAGCCCTCGCCACGGCGCCGGCGCTGGTGCCCATATCGCAAGTGCCCATGACCGTGCAAATTCCGGCGCATCCGCAAATTCTGCTGGCTGTGGGTAATTCGCAATCCATGGATGGCAACCTGAGCGGCGCCATCATGACGGGCTCCGGCGGGTTGCCCACCAGCTTCTCGGCTCTGAACGCGTCGAGCTCGCCCGTGAACTACACGATCCCCACCAGCTTCACACCTCCTTTGAACCCGGGCTCCTCTGGCGTCGCTCCTTATACGGTCAACAGCGGCGGCGTTCTGTACGACAACTCCGCCAGCCGTCTGAACGTCGCCAAGGCCGGCATCACATCGATCTTGAACAACTACATCGCGGATGCGGATTTCGCCTTGATGGATTATGAGACCTCGGGCACTGAGTACGAGTGGGCTACCTGGGTCTATCAGATGAGTCCGACGGGAGGATTCGTTTTCACCATCAACCCGACTCCGCCGCTGGGTGATGAGATCGTTGCCAACCCTTGTTACGGGGTGACGATAACCGGCTCACCCGCCGCGCACACCGTGCAATACGACTGTCAGGTGCTGAGCAACTGGTACGCGACCGTGCAGGTCCCGCACCAAACCAACATCACCAGCGATCCCTATATGTTGATCTCCGCGAGCAGCGATGATCCGGCCATCAACGACGTGTTGTACCAGGGTCCCCCGTACGGAACCTCCGATCCGGTGTGCATGGTTTTCGGCGGTCCTGCCCCGGCGAGCCCGTTCGCCTACCCGCTCACCAGTTACGAGACGGGCGGAGTGCTGGAAACCTATAGCGCCGAGGAACCGTCGGGCACCTGTGCCAATCAGACCGGCCCTACCAACGCGGGGTATGTCCCCTATTCGACTCAGGTGCTGTACGAGGAGCGCGGGTTCGGCTATTACACGACGAGTGAAGTCGCGAATAACGCCAATATGATCGTTCCGATGACCACGTCAGGCCAAACGCCGACCCCCACGTCCGTGGCCACGGCGATCGCGGCCTTCACGCCCTTCCTCGCGCCGGAAACGAATCAGCTGAGCACCACCGAGATGAAAGCGGCCTCCACCCAGTCGCCGATTGCGGGCATGCTCAAGGCGGCATACAACTATTTCAAAACCACCAACCCGGCAAGCACCAACGGCTGTACCGCAGAGCGATATGTCGTTCTGGTCACCGACGGGTTGCCCACGCTCGATCTGAGCAATCATGCCTGGCCGCCGCTCGGCAGCTCGGCCGCGACCGGGTGGGGCGTGACTGCCAGTTTCAACACGACGGGGAACGGGGCGTTGATTTCGAGCAACGATCAGGCACTACTCGACGTAATGACGGAACTCGCGGCCCTGCAAAGCTTACCGAACCCCGTCAAGACCTACATCATCGGCGTGGGCGCCGGCGTTAGCCCGACGGCGAGCGCGCAAGCGCAAGTGGAAGCCAACACGCTTACCGCCATGGCGGTCGCGGGCGGCACCAATACCTTTTTCGCCGCCAACAGCCCGGGTGCGGTGACCGCGGATCTGCAGACCATCATCACGACGATCTTGGCCGCGACGCAATCGACCGCCTCGGCGGCGGTCAACTCGACGGGCTTGAATACCAGTTCCGTCGTCTATCAGTCGCAATTCACGACCTCCGACCTTTACCAGGACTGGACCGGAAACCTCTACGCATTTCCCATCAACCCAACCACTGGCGCGGTAAGCACGCTCCCGACGAACGCGCTGTGGTCCGCACAGACGCAACTCGACGGGCAGAATTGGCTTACGGGCCGCCTCATTGCCACTTGGGATCCGGTAGCCAATGCAGGCACGCCGTTCCAATGGAATACGGGCACGCCGACGACGGGCATCGCGTCCACCACAACGCTCGGCCAGGACCTCGAGACGTTTACCCAAGATACCAACGGCCAGGACGTGCTGCAGTTCTTGCGCGGCTCGAACGCACAGGAAGTGCGCAACGGCGGGCAGTTCCGCAACCGCACGCACAAACTGGGAGACATCGTCAGCAGCGATCCTCTCTACATTGGTGCGCCATCCGCAAGCAACCAGAGCGCCTCCTATATCGCTTTTCAGCAAACCTACAAGAATCGTCAGCCGATGATTTACGTGGGAGCGGATGACGGCATGATGCATGCCTTCTCGGCTACCACCGGCAACGAGATGTTTGCCTACATTCCGACCGGCGTGTACGCCAATCTGCCCATGCTGGTCAATCCCTATTACAACGCCGTCCATCAGTTTTACGTCAACGGATCCCCGCAGGCCTCCGATGTGCAATTCGCCGACAACAGCTGGCATACGGTCCTGGTGGGTGCCGAAGCTCAGGGCGGCGGCAGCGTGTATGCGCTCGACGTGACCAATCCCGCGGGCATCACGACCGAGAGTCAGCTCTCATCCAATGTACTGTGGGATTTTACGGATCCCGACATGGGACTCGGATTCAGCACCCCCGCGATTACCGATACGGCGGCCGGCTGGATGGCGTTCTTCGGCAATGGCTACAACAGCCGCTATGGGAAACCGTTTCTGTATGCGCTCAATCCGCAATACGGTCCCAGTAATCCCAGCACCCCGGCATTCACCAAGATTGACCTGTGCGCTGCGGTGCCGACGGCCTGCAATTTGACCAAAGCGAATGGTCTGTCCACCGTCATCGCAGTGAATTCGAGCGGACAGCTCAGCCAGTACTCGAATCTCGTGTATGCCGGCGATCTGCAGGGCAACCTGTGGCGTATCAACATCTCGAATGCCAACCCCACCCTGTGGACGGTGAGCGTGATGTTCCAGGCGCGCGATGCGAGCAACAATGCGCAACCCATCACCACGTCGCCGGCGGCGACTCTCAATCCGCGCTATCCGGCCGTCCTCGGCACCATGGTGTACTTCGTCACCGGACAGCTCCTCGGGACCCCCGACCTTGCCACCACTCAAGTTCAGACGATTTACGGCATCTTCGACCCGGCCGCGGGTTACAGCACTCCACTCCAGCGCACGAGCGCGGCCCTGGAGAACGAGCCGCTCTCGTACGCCTACAGCAATAGCGCCGCTTACATCGTCACCGGCAGTGCGTTGACGATTCCCACGCAGGAAGGCTGGTACGTGGACTTGAATCTCCCGGCTTGCGGCGGCTGTACGCCTGCCCAGGCCGCGCACACCCGCGAGCGCGGGGTGACCGATCCGCGCATAGAGAGCGGCGGCGCGCTGGTACTCACGACCTATCAGCCGAATGCCAATGTTTGCACGGTGGGCGGCAACTCGTACCTCTATGTTCTGAACTATGCCGGCGGGAGCTTCACCAGCCCGCAGTTCGACCTCAACGGCGACGGGCAGATCAATTCCAGCGATACCGCGACCAACTCGACCGGCAGCACGGTCTTCCCGGTCGGGATGGGGCTCGGCGCTGTCTTCGCCACCGCGCCCACGATTCGCACTGCTAACATGACCACGGCGGGAGCCGTCAAGCTGATCACTCGATCCGACGGCACGATTCAAACCGTCGTCGAGAAGGGCAATTCCAAGAGCCGTACTGCATGGTGGGAGGTTCACCAGTGAACAATTCAATGAGCAAACTCAAAATCGCTCTCGCCTCGGGCGCGCTGGCGCTTTGCATGCTGCCCAATGTGGGATGGAGCACCCGAGCCTACGTCCCGTCGGTCACGGGGCAAATCACCGCGTTGCCGGGCGGCGACGAGATAGAGGTCGGCAGCCACACCTACCATGTCAAAAAGGGCAGCGCGGCGGAAAAGGCGCTCGGCAGCCTATCGACCGGTCAGGAGGTGCAACTCACGCTCGATGGTCCGCCGGGCAGCTCCACAGCGGAAGTGATTGCCATAGCGACTGGCTCGCAACCTTGAGGATAACTCAGTGAAAAAAAATGGATTCTCGCTCATCGAGCTCATAGTAGCGATGGGAATCGTCGGGATTCTCGCGGCGATCGCCATCCCCGCATACACCGCGTACACCAAGACCGCGAACCGAACCGACGCGACACGCAGCATGACCTACGACGCGCAGGCGCTCGAGCGCTGCTACTCGCAGACGTTTACCTATCTGGGTTGTGCATCCGCGGTCTCGGGTCCGTCCGCTCAAGGCTACTACACGCTCACGGTCGCCCCCACGGCGAATAGCTTCACGATCACCGCCACGCCGCTCAAGTCGCCGCAAACCAACGACTCCATGTGCACGAGCTTCACGCTCAACAACGCCGGCACACAAGGCGCCACCCCTGCGGCGAACTCGCAGACCTGCTGGGGATCGACCTGATTCGAGGCTCGCTGACTCATCGCCCACGAACTGCGACGGCGATCACATCGAGTGACCAATAAATTTGAGATATGTCACATGCGCGTGACGCGCCGGCGGATCAGTTTGAGCCTCGGCGGATCAGCGACATTTGTTTTTTAGGGAGCCGTTGGCATCTGCGGCGAAATATTCTGGGTGGGGGACCCGCGATGAGTAAAAGGATTCTGCCGTTGATCGTTCTGGTGTCGCTGTCGGGGCCTCTCGCGGCACAGCAGGTACTTTTCGAGAATCCCTATACCTCAAACCAGCCGGCGGTCGGAGGCGCATGCCCCTCACAAGAAGCTTGTGCCGTTAGCAGCCAGGTTGGTCAAAGCTTTACCTTGACCGGAAACAGCACGATCCAGGCGATTAGCATCCTCACGTCGGACAGCAGCGCATACCCTTTACGTTATACCTGGTCGATCTATTCCGAAGGACCCAATGGCTTACCCACAGGCCTTCTAGGCAGCGCCCCGACCGGACCTGCGCAAGTCTTTCCAGTGATACCTGTTGTGGCCTCACCCGGCGGACAAGAGATTGGTTCTGGGACTGGGCCTAACACATATTCATCTTTAAACCTCGTACCAGGATCAAGCCAAATAGGCTCGTGGCTCAACGAAGTCACGATCAATACCGGCTCGATTAACTTAGGCCCAGGGTCTTATATCTTTGCAATAGCTGGGTACGGCTCAGAGCTCGCTGCAGGTGTAGAAGTTTGGGATGCTGGGATCAATGGAGGTGGTGTGATATCCAACTACTCTGCGTGGTCCCCCCTCGTTCCGAAAGAAGGGCTCGCGATGACCGTCATTGGAACACCGGCAGCAGCACCAGAGATCGATCCATCATCGGCGATGGCCGGCTTAACGCTTCTCTGCGGTGGGTTGCTGGTCCTTCGCGGCTATCGCCCAGAGCGAACCGTTAGCCTGAGCTAAGACCCCGGCAAGCATCTGGGGCCCCAAAGCGTCGGTTTCACTCCTGCCGAGCCGTCGCGACCATTTCACTCGTCCGCGCATGGAAAGTCATGTACGCGATCAGTGAGTTATAATTTCTCCTGGCCGTAACCAGGTCTCATCTGTTGGTCGGTTGAGGTCCGATGCCGACCCGGTATTCCTAACAGATTGATTTAATTAAATTTTTTATACTTTTGTGCCGGCTTAGCACAGTGGTAGTGCAACGGTTTTGTAAACCGTAGGTCGGGGGTTCGAATCCCTCAGCCGGCAAGACCCCGCTTTTCTCCTAACCGGGCCGATAGTGGCTCGCAGGTCCAGGTCCTGAGCGTCAATCAGCCTCGACCAACGGCGGATGCGTCCATGTGCCGTCGAGTGCCTCGGTCTTCGGCCAATAGAGGCGCATGAACACGGCAAATGCCCCGCTTGGCGCAGGTAGCCAGTTTGCTTCCTTGTCCGTTCCGGGGGAGACGTTCTGAATGTAGAGCGTGATACCTCCGTCGGCATCAGGCTTGAACTGCGGCAGCATCGGAGAATTTAGCAGGTAGCGGTTGAGCGGATTGGCCACCAGTAGGCTTGAGGGCATTTTGTACATCGTCAGTGACCAAAATGCGTTGACAGGCGGTACCTCGCCCTTTGCAAAATGAATGGTGTAGCGATGGGTGCCGTCGAGCGGCTTTCCCTTGGAATCGACGGCATAGCTTGGGTACATGGCCTCTTGCGCCGAATTGCCGTAGATACCGAGCACCGCCGCCGCCATCCGATATGGATAGTTATTCTTCAGGACCGCACGAGTGCCGAAGACGTCGTTCGAGGTGACTCTTCCCGTCGCAAATTCGTTTTTGCGAAATTCACCGAATGCAACCCACGCGTCAGCCATCCCATCTTGCAGCGCCTGCTTTTGCTCGGGCGACAGCTTGCTCACCTCAATAGTCTTGCCTGCGCCGACGCCAATCGTCGCGAAGCGCTCCATCAACGCTTCCTCCGATGGATGCGTAGGGCAAAAAGTCAGGACGAAGTTGAGCTGGTTAAAGAACTCCAGCGACGTTTTTTCTTGATCCGGTGACAGCGGCTTGAGGAAGTTGATCGGGGGAGCCATCTTCGGAGCAGGCTGACCGAGAAACACCGATAGCGGTTGCACTTTATAGCCTGCTTGGATTTTCTTGACGTTATCGATATCCTTCGCATCGAATAGCTGCGTGCGATAAATGGCGTTTACGAGGTCGGTTTCGGATTGGATGACTCTCTTTACGCCGCCAGGCGACTGGCCCTTCCATCCCGGCCCGGCGATTAGAAAGCTGCCGCCGTCATTCCCCGTCGCGCGGCTGCCGATATAGTGAAAGTTGAATGTGTAAAGGTCGACCAGCTGGACGCTGAAGTAGCGCCCCTTCTCAATCGGCGGTACCGTGAGGACCATCGGCTCAGCGCGAAGATCCAATCCGGCGAACGAGTACGGTGTGTCTGAATTGGGTGTCTGTACGACTGTATCGTCCGGCGTAAACACGCGGGCAAAGCTCGCTATCTGGTTGTAAGGCACCTTATATTCCGGCCCCGCCTTATTCACGAAGTAGGCGTGCTGAATACGGTAGCCATCGACCATCGGAAAGCCGTAAATATAAGCCTCTTTCGCGATTGCGCGAGTCTCGACGAGATTCGCCGATGGTGAGAATTCTGCTGCCATGGTCCCTCCTCCCGTCGAACGCAAACTGCGCTCGACTTCGAAGGGTTGCACGGAAGCGCACCCGCAGTTATTGGCCCAAAGCTCAATACCGCTGCCCCCAGCGACATGCGGTCTATGCAGAGGCCACGGGCAACACGAATTGAAAGAGCGCTCCGTCCTTCCCGTTCGAGGATGCCGTAAGCCGGCCGTTATGATGCTCGGCAATCAAGCGGCAGATCGCCAGCCCCAACCCCATCCCTTTTCTCTTTGTCGTAAAGAATGCGTCGAAAACTGCGTCCAATCCTGAAGGATCAATTCCCGGTCCCGTGTCCTGAACAGTCACCGCAATTGACCCGCGGTCGCGAATTTCGCTTCTCACCCACAGTATTCGATCCCGATCGTTCGTGGCGTCCATTGCTTCGATTGCGTTATTGGCCAGATTAACAATGACCTCTCGCAATTGTTGCTTGTTACCCTGGACAAGCGGCATCTCGTGTGTGAGTTCGACGCGAGCCGTGACACGATGACCGCTCAAGTCCTCCCGCAGGCCGTGAAGCACGTCACCGATGACCTCATTCACGTCGACGGACTCCCGCCTGTCTTCAGCCCATTGGAACAAGGCGCGAATGCCATCCATTGTTTCGGTGGCTCGCCGAGCGTCGTCGATGATGTCTATCAAGGCCGCTCGCACTTCGGGATAATTCGGTGACGTCATTTCAAGAAATGTAATCGCCGCTGACCCGTTTGCGATAACCGCTGTCAGAGGTTGCTTGAGCTCGTGGACAATCGATGCGGTAATCGCCTGCGCACTCATCAGCTTGTTGTCGCGTTCGCGCTGCAGCATTTCGTTCGAGCGCGCGAGCCGACCCTCGTTGTCCCTCCGTTCAGCAAACAGTGCAGAGAGAACCAACGCGCCAAGCGCGACGACCAATATCATCGCTTGGGCTTGCAAGTTACGGTCATTGACCGCAAGTCCGGAACTTCCAAAATGTCCGATCCCAAAGACCGTCGTCCAGACAACGGTGGTCGAAACTATAAAAGCGCCCGCTGCGGCGAAGACGGGACGGCAGCGCGCCGCAAGCCAAAACAGCATCGGAAACAGCCAAGCCACCGGAAGCAACATTTCCCAGTAACTTTGCGGTAGCAAGACGATTATTGCGGTCATCAACATAAGCGCAACGAGTCCCGCCGCTCCTTCGATCAGTTCTCTCCATCCCGGCGGGTGGCGCACGGCTGCGAAAAGCCCGATTACGAACGGCCCAAGTGCCACGAAACCGACCATGTCGCCCATAAGCCAGTGCTGCCAAGTGGTCAGGATGGGTTCTGTGGAATTCTGGAAGATTCTGGACGGAAGGACCCACGTGATAAAAGAGGCGATACTTCCCGGGATTGCCGCCCCAAGCAGTCCGAGCACGTGACGCAGTTTCCCAAGGCTGAAATGCGCCCCGAAGAAGTGCTCAATCAAACCTGCCGTAACCAAGGCTTCTGCCGCGTCCGCCAAGCCGAAGGCTGGACCGAGCCAGCGTGGGTCTCCTAGGATTGCATGGGCCACAAGGATCGCGGCTGTGACACCAATCGCCACCTGCCATCGAGCGCTCGGACCCAGCGCGATTAGGATACCTGCGGAAACGCCGAAAGCAGGCCAGAACACGGAAACCCAGTTGGTCTCTCCATACAGGCCGAGGCCCAATTCTGCGACCAGGAAATAAATCCCGCCGACCGCAGCTGTGACCCCGATTTTGTGCGCCCAACGCCACGTCAGAGAGCCTGCAGCGGCTGAGCTGGGACTTGGGCTGGGAGGGGATACGGCCCCGGTCATGACGTAAGCGCTTCCTTAATCAGCGACTCGCACCCGTTCTGAAACAATGCGCGGCCGCCAGTTAACGCCTGAGACCGCTAGGAAGGATACCGGACCCGCGCGGCTCGGTCATCCGCCGCTAGCCGCGCCACGATTGGGCCTGGCTCCGAGTTGCATTTGATAGAAGGAGCCTGGCCAACACCAGACCGAGCACGGCTCCTCCGAGTTGCGCCGCGATGAAACCAGCAACGTGCATTGGAGCGATGCCGGCGAATGTGTTGCTGAGAGAACGCGCGATGGTGATTGCCGGGTTGGCGAAGGATGTCGAAGCCGTAAACCAATAGGCGGCGCCAATCCACGCTGACACGCGCCAAGCGGCATCATTCGAGCCGGAAGATCCGATGATGACCAAAATCAACCCTGCTGTGGCCACCGCCTCGGACAGCCATTGAGCGGGCCCTGTTCGTAGGTGCAGTGACGGCTGTATCAGCGGCATCTCGAACATCGCGTGCGCCAACAGTGCGCCCAAACAGCACCCGCCGACTTGAACGATGACGTAAGCGGCTGTTTGCTGAACAGACAGCTTTCCGCGGATCGCTTCGACGATCGACACGGCTGGGTTGAAGTGTGCGCCGCTGATAGGGCCAAAGAGCGCAATCAGTGTTGCGAGCGCTGCGACCGTCGCTCCCGTGTTTGCGAGTAACGCTACGGCCAGATTGCCACCTGCCAATCGCTCGGCCATGATGCCCGAGCCGATCACGGTCGCAGCCAGCAGAATGGATCCCAACAACTCGGCGCCGAGCGCCCGGTACGGCATCTCAGGTGGACTCGGCAGCCATACCGGTCCTTCCGATCTCGCGGAGCTTGGATTGCAGCGCCATCCGGTCGAGCGAGTCGATTGGCAAACTCGTCAAGAGTTTGATGCGAGTTTCCAGCTCTCGGAACGCCTGGCGGAAGGCAAATGCCTTCTCGGCATCGCTGCCTTCAACCGCTGCTGGGTCTGCGATCCCCCAGTGCGCCGTCATCGGCTTTCCCGGCCAGATCGGGCAGACCTCACCGGCCGTGTTGTCGCAGACGGTGAAGATGAGATCGACGGCCGGCGCGCCGGGAGCTGCAAACTCGTCCCAGCTCTTGCTTCGAAGATTCTCCGCGGGGAGATTCATGCGCCGGAGCAGATCGAGAGCCATCGGATGCACTTGGCCTTTGGGAAAGCTTCCGGCGCTGAAGGCGCGGAACTTGCCGCAGCCCCAATGATTGAGCAGCGACTCGGCGAGGATGCTCCGCGCGGAGTTACCTGTGCACAGAAAAAGGACGTTGTAGGTCCTCGAAGCCGGTATGGACACGGACAGACTCTTTAGGCGACTTTGGACGCACGCCGGGTGACCTTCGGGGCGGTAGCCGGTGCGCAGCTCGCGGAACATTCAGCGTCGCTATCGGCGCAGCAGTTCTCGGTCAGGTACCCCACGAGCCCGTTCATCACAGCGAAGTCGGCCGCGTAGAAGAGCTGACGGCTTTCGCGGCGCTGCGTAGTCAGCCCCGCTCGCTGTAACGTCTGCAGGTGGAACGTGAGGGAGGACGGCAATAGCCCGACGCGCTGGCCGATGGTACCGGCCGACAACCCTTCCGGACCGCGCTGCACAAGCAGTCGGTAGATGGCGAGCCGATGCTCATGTGCCAGGGCGCCAAGCGCTTCGATAATCTCAGGGGTTTTCACCTCAATACGATATTACGAGAATAGTCGTAGTGTCAAGGAGGCATACAGCTCGTTATCGCGTTTGTTCGAATCCCTCAGCCCATTAGAGTTGCCGATCACTCACGACGATGCCGTCCTCATCGCTGTAGAGCCAATCGCCGGGTCGAAAAGTGACTCCGCCAAATTCGACCGGTATATCCATCTGGCCAAGCAAGCTCTTGCCGCTCTTGCGGGGATTGGAGCCGAGCGCCTTGATCCCGAGATCGAGTTGGCCCAACGCGACGCTGTCCCTGACGGCGCCCCATATCACAAGACCCGCCCATCCGTTACCCAGCGCGAGGCCGGCGATCAAATCGCCGACCAGTGCCGACTCCAGCGAGGCAGCGCCGTCGATAACGAGCACCGCGCCGCCGCCTGCTTCGGACAGCGTCGCTTTGATCAGAGCGTTATCCCGGAATGTCTTGATAGTCCGAATCGGGCCACAGAAACGCAACACTCGGCCGTACTGGCGGAACTGCACCGAGCAAGTGCGAATATGATCTCCGTGCTTATCCACCAAATCGGAAGTCAGCTCCACGGCATTTTACCTAAGCTCAGCCAATCGTTCCCGCCACCGCCTCCAGAAAAGTTCTCTCCTCGCGCAGGATCAGGCGTCCGCCCTGTGCGAAGGCAAAATTCTCGCGCGCCTCCGGATCGGCCTTCAGGCGCTTGCGGTAGGATTCATAAGACGCGAGGCTATCGAACGCAATCAAACCCCAGGCGATGTCATTCGTTCCCTCGTGGGGGAGAAAGTATCCCACGAGACGCCCGCCGCAGCGAGGAATGATCCGTCCCCAGTTCTCCGCATACTTCCGGAATTCCTCGCGCTGAAAGGGATCAATCTGGTAACGGATAAAGCAAGTAACGTTCATAGCGGTATATTGCGTCATGCTGACCCACGACACTTCGTTATACGACGAACTATGTGTTTTAGAATCTGGGCATTGATGGCAGTCGGCGCCCTGGGCACGACGCCCCTTGCGGCGCAGTCGCCGAGCGAGGCAGCGCCCGTCGGTCGGCAGAGCAACGTGGTGTTCACTCAGTATTCATCCCTCTCGAGCGTCGCAGAAATCGTGCGCCGTATGCTAAGTCCGCTCGAAGCGCGGCGCGTGGTGCAAGCAGCGAGCCGCAGCGGTAAAAGCCTAGAGGGCCAGCCGCTTGACCTTGCCAAGGAGCGCTTCAGCTTATACGTGCCGCGCGAGAGCCCGCCGCAGGGTTACGCGCTGCTCGTATTCGTCTCACCGTACGAGGATGCCAGAATTCCGTTGGACTGGATCTCAGCGCTCGACCGGCGTGGCATGATTTTCGTCACTGCGGCCCGTTCGGGAAACGCCGCCGATGTGTTCGATCGTCGCGAGCCTTTGGCGCTGCTCAGCGCGGTGAACGTGGTGAGCCGCTATGCGATCGATCCACAGCGGATTTACGTAGCCGGATTCTCCGGCGGCGCTCGTGTAGCCGAGCACCTCGCAATCGGCTATCCCGATCTGTTTCGCGGCGGCTTGCTCCTCGCCGGCAGCGATCCACGCGGGCGACGCGCGTCTGCCACTGCCCCCCGCCGATATTTTTGCCCGCTTCCAAGAAGTCGGGCCGCGTGGTGTATGCCTCGGGCTCGCGGGATGCCTACCATCTGGCGGAGGACGGGGTCAGCCGCAGATCGATGACAGATTGGTGCGTGTTCGACCTGGCCGACACCTCGATACCCGGCTTGGGCCACGAGCTGCCGAATGGCAACACCATCGATCGGTTGCTCGGCCAGCTGGACGCGCCGAGAGCGCCCGACTCACGCAAGCTCGCCGCGTGCCGCGCGCAGGTCGACGCATCGCTGGATACCGCGCTTCGCGGGGTGCAAGATCTCGCGCAAGCCGGCAGACTCGATAAAGCGCGGGATGCCCTCGATAAGCTGGATAGCCGGTTCGGCGGCCTTGCAGCGCCACGCTCCGTCGAGTTGGCGGAATCCTTGAACGCCACGACCGTAAAGACGTCAAACAAATGCCCTATGCAGAATTCGCAGGCATAAGCGCGCTGCCTTGGCCGCACTGCCACCGTCGCTCTTTGCGCGGCGGCGCTGTTTGTGACGCCTCCGCCTGTGTGGTCGCGCCGACTGCGGCGAGCCCAGACGACCCAAGCGCAGGCAGTGCAGATCAAGTCGGCGTGGATCCGATGGTTGCCGGGCGGCGTGCCGCTGGCCGGCTATGCGACGCTCGCCAATGTGTCCGATCAGCCGGTCGTGCTGACTTCGGCCACGAGCGACGCGTTTCACGATCTGTCCCTTCATCAGACGCTGCAGACCGGCGGCACCGTGCGGATGTCGCCGCTCGAGCGGGTCTCCATCGCTCCTCATACAACGCTCGATTTCGAGGCGCGCGGGATTCATCTGATGTTGATGCAGCCGCGCGAGACGCTCGATCCGCACGGCGCGGTTCCGATCACTTTGCACTTCGCCGACGGCTCGTCGTCGACGGTTCAATTCCAAGTCCGCACTTCGGCGGAGAATCCGCGTCGCAACTGAATCGTTCCTGGCCCCGGCAGCCTATCGCTGTCGGGCTGCGCCTACGCTACCCGCTGACACGGTCCTGACAGACTCGTAGCTGAGAGCGGAATACGGTTCGCTCTGAGCTCGAGGGGAGGACGACTTGCATTCGCTGATCCCATATTGCGGAACGCCGCCGCTGCCGAGCGAGATTCTCGGCCGCTTCAACGTCGACCCTGTCCTTATCGTGATCTTGCTGATCCTCGCCGGCTTGCACGTCCGCGCGGTCCGGCGATCCGCGCGTCGCAGGCTACGTGGCCGGCGGCTGGCTCGTTGCGGCCGCGGCTCTCATCTCGCCGCTCTGCGCACTGTCGGTCTCGCTGTTCTCCGCACGCATCGGCCAGCATATGCTGCTCATCCTGATCGCAGCGCCGCTCATCGCGCTCGGCCTGCCACAGCGAGCGAGCAGGCGGCTGGCGTTCCTGGACTGCCGCCGGCGCGTTCTTCGGTTTCCTGTGGTTCTGGCACATGCCGCTGCCCTACGAGGCCACGTTCACATCGACGCCCGTGTACTGGTCGATGCATGTGACGCTTTTCGGCAGCGCCATTCTCCTGTGGCGCGAAATTCTGCATCACTCGAGCGAGCGGGCCTTCGAGGCCCTCGCCGTAGGCGTGCTGTCCTCGATGCAGATGGGCTTGCTCGGAGCAATCCTGACGCTCGCCGAGCATCCCCTGTTCGCGCCGCATCTATTGACCACGCCGGCGTGGGGATTCACGCCGCTCGAGGATCAGCAGCTGGGCGGAGCGCTGATGTGGGTGCCGGGAATCGGACTTTTCCTGTGGACATCGCTGCGCTCGTTGCAGCGGCTCTGGGAGCCGGCTCGCGAGGGCGCGGCCGGCATGAGCACGGGACTCAGCGAGTTCCCACTCAGCTATCTGAGCGCGGCCGGCACGAGGGCCGAGCGCATACTGCCGCTGACCTGGTACTTGCTCTGGGTCGCCGTCGTAGTTTGCGTCGTCATCGCAGTCCTCCTCTGGATGGCTGTGCGCCGCAACCCGTCCGCGGCCGCGTCTCGTACCGAGTCTCCGCAGAGCATCAAGGAGGTGCCGCTCGTGCGCGGCGCCGATCCGGTGCGCTGGATCAGCGTCGGCGTGTCGATCTCCGCGATCCCGCTCATCATCGCGCTCGTATGGACCATGGTCGCGCTCGCGAGCACCTCCGGCCCTCCGTCCGACCCCGCACTCGTTCTCGACGTGACCGGTCATCAATGGTGGTGGGAAGTGCGTTACGACTCGGCCGAGCCCGCCCAGGTATTTTTGACGGCGAACGAGATCCACATCCCCGTGGATGAGACCGTCCTAGTGCGGCTGCACGGCGGGCGACGTCATCCACAGCTTCTGGGTGCCGAAGCTCACCGGCAAGACCGACACCATTCCGGGTCAGGTCAACTTCAGCTGGATCAGAGCCGACCGTCCTGGACTTTACCGGGGTCAATGCACGGAGTACTGCGGCTCTCAGCACGCCCACATGTCGCTCGAGGTCATTGCCGAATCGCGCGCGGCATTCGATCAATGGCGCGCGGCGCAACTCGCACCTGCCCCTGCACCCACCACGCCGGACCAAGACGCGCGGACAGCAGCTGGTCGAATACCGCTGTGGCCTGTGTCATCAAGTCCGCGGCACGCTCGCCGGCGCGCTCTCGGCGCCTGACCTCACGCACATTGCGAGCCGCCGCACCCTCGCGGCGGGAACCTTGCTCAACAATCCGGGAAACCTTTCCGGCTGGATCGAGGATCCGCAGGCAGTGAAACCCGAGTCGCTCATGCCGAATCAGTTCCTATCCGCGCAGGAGCTCTCGGATGTCCGCGCCTACTTGGAGACGCTGCGATGATGCCTGAGGTGATCACTCCCAAGATCGGCATCAGCGGCGTCGAGCACGAGGCGAAGCTGCAGGAGCTCTGGGAAACCAAGCCCGGCATCAAGGGCTTCTTCGGCACGGTCGATCACAAACAGATCGGCATCCGCTACATCATCACGGCCTTCGTATTTCTCGGCCTCGGCGGTATCGAGGCGCTGGTAATGCGGCTGCAGCTAGCGGGACCCAACCTCTCTCTGCTAACGCCGAGCGAGTACAACCAGCTGTTCTCGACTCACGGCATGACGATGATCTTCCTGTATGCCGCACCGATCTTGTCGGGTTTCTCGAACTATTTGTGGCCGCTGCTGCTCGGCAGCCGCGATATGGCCTTTCCACGCCTCAATGCACTCTCCTATTGGGTCTATCTGGCCGCCGGCATTTTCCTGTACGCCGGATTTCTCACGGGCAACGGGCCGAACGACGGCTGGTTCAACTACGTCCCTTACGCGGAACGCGACTACAACCCGGGATTGAACCAGGACTTCTACGCGCTCGGCATGATTCTGCTCGGCATTTCGACCACCGTCGGTGCCGCGAACTTCATCGTGACTGCGTTTCGCACACGGGCGCCCGGCATGTCCATCAACCGTATCCCGATCATGATTTGGGGCACGCTCACGGCGAACGTCGCGAACCTCATCGTCGTTCCCGCGGTGAGTCTCGCTTTCTTCTTGCTCTGGATGGACCGCAACTTCGGGACGCATTTCTATCAGCCGTCGGGCGGCGGTCAGGTGCTGCTGTGGCAACACCTGTTCTGGATATACGGACACCCGTGGGTGTATGCGATCGTGCTGCCCGCGATGGGCATGGTATCGGACGGTTTGCCGGTCTTTTGCCGCCGCCCTATCGTCGGCTACGCGCTCGTTGCCTTCGCCACCGTCGCGACCATGATTCTTGGCTTCGGTGTCTGGGTGCATCATATGTTCGCGACCGGCCTCCCCGGCCTCGGCATGTCGTTCTTCTCCGGAGCCTCGTTTCTTATCGTCCTGCCCTCCGCCGTCTCGGTGTTCGCCTGGATCGCCACCATCTGGTACGGACGCCCGGTGTATCGGACACCTTTTCTCTTCTTCTCGTCGATGATCCTGCTATTCGTGATCGGCGGGGTGTCGGGGTTCATGACGGCAAGCGTTCCGGTCGACTTGCAGCTGACCGACACGTATTTCGTGGTGGCCCATATTCATTACGTGCTGATCGGCATCAACGTCTTCTCGGTGGTCGGCGGTATCTACTTCTGGTTCCCGAAATTCACGGGTCGCATGCTCGACGAGCGTCTCGGGAAACTCAACTTCTGGACGATGTTCTTGGGCTTCAATCTGGCCTTCCTGCCGATGCACTTGACGGGGCTCCTCGGCATGCCGCGCCGCGTGTACACCTATGGGGCCTACGGAGGCTGGGGCCCGCTCAATCTCCTCACATCGATCGGCAGCTTCCTGTTCGCCTTCGGTTTGCTGCTGTTGCTCGTGAACGTCCTGAAAAGCCGCAAGTCCGGCGATCCCGCGGGCGCGAATCCCTGGGACGCTTACTCGCTCGAATGGGCCGTGCCCTCGCCGCCCCCGCCCTATAACTTCGCGGTCATTCCGACGGTCGCCTCGCGCCATCCGCTGTGGGAGGACCGTATCGGTGAAGGGGGGCTCGTCTCGACCATCGACCGCGGCATGCTGCTCACGGAAGGCAAGCAGACGATTGGCACGACCGCTGTGGATGCAGTGCCCGACATCGTGCTGCAAATGGCCGAGGACAGCTATGCGCCGTTCTGGCTTGCCGTGGGCGCCGCAATGATTTTCGTGGCGCTCCTCTTCAAGAGCCCGACCGGCGGCATCATCGGCGCCGTGATTGCCGTACTCGCGCTGATTGCGTGGTTGTGGCCCGCCGTCGAGTTGCGGGAGCGGGAGCCGACGCATGGCTGAGCATGCCGTCAGTCAGCCGCAGGATCTCCCCGTCGGGCCGACGGTCCGGCGAGGGGTCGGTATCTGGGGGATGTGGACGGTCATCGCCACCGAGGCGGCCCTATTCACCTATCTCTTGTTCTCGTACTTTTATCTCGGCGCGCAAGGGTCGCCGGGCTGGCTGTTGGAACCGCATCCCTCTCTCAAATATGCCCTGCCGAGCACGGTCATCGCGCTGATCTCGTGCGCTCTGACGTGGTGGGGCGTGCGCGCGGTTCTCTCGGAGCGTCGGGCAAACGCCGTGCTCGCATTCAGCGTCGCTCTGCTGCTCGGCATCGGGTTCGTCGGCCTGGAGATCCTCGACTGGCAGGCGAAGCCCTACCAACTCGGCACCTCGAGCTATGCATCGATCTATTTCGTGACCACGGGACTCGATCTGCTGCACTGGCTGGTCGGGATCGGCATTTTCGCCTTTGTAATTCTGTGGACTGCGCTCGGCTACTTCAGCGCACGGCGCAGCATTGTCGTGACGGCAAGCGCACTGTACTGGTACTTCGTCACCGCGATATGGCTCGCGATTTTCGTGACCTTCTACCTCTCGCCCTACCTCGGTTTCGGTCAATGGCAATGAACACTCCAGTGGTCGCTCTGCATACGCAACCTCAGGAGGAAAGAAGACAGCTGCATGGGACCTTCTTTGCGCTGTTTGCCGGTCCGCTCGCCTGGCTCGTGCAGCTTTACGCGGGCTATGCGCTGGCAAGCCAGTCCTGCTACCCGGGATCCGAGCGGCGTTTGACGCTGCCGGCCCCTCTCGTCTGGACCCGCCCGGCTATTGCGATCGTCATGATCGCTGCATGTCTCGTGTCTTTGCTCGCGTTGGCAAGCTCGCTGCGATCCTATCGTCGCAGTGCCGAGGTGCTGCGGCCAGACGCCGCAGAGGTCCTCCGCGCGAGCGCCCAGCGAACCTGCTTTCTGGCGCTCTGGGGTAGTATCTTTGGCGCGGGCGCCGCAGCCGGCTCGGTTCTCATTCTTCTCGGCTATTTCGTGCTGCCCCAATGCGCCGGCTGATGCTCGCATCGCTCCTGCTGCTCAGCGGATGTCACCATGGTCACCGCTGGCAGGCGCGCCATGCACGCATCTTGGAGGCGAAGTCGCTCATCGCTGAAAACTGCGGCGCCTGCCATCGCGTGCCGGGGGTTCCGGGGACAGAGGGGCGCGTGGGTCCCTCGCTCGACGGCATCGGCCGGCAGATGATCATCGCCGGACACTTCGTCAACACGCCCGACAATCTCGCCCGGTGGATCTCCGCCCCGCAGGCGATGCTGCCGGGCAATGTGATGCCGGATACCGGCGTGACCTACGAGCAGGCGCGCCTCATCGCTTCTTATCTCTATTCGCAAGGCCAGTAAGCAATGAGAACTCCACTGCATCTCGCACTCGCGTCGGCGGCGCTCTACGCCGCTGTCGCCACGGCGCAGACGGTTCCGGCCCCCGTTCCCGAGTCGGAAATATTCTCGCCCGAGCAGATCGGTCATGCCCTCGCCGCGCCCACGCCGCAGGCAGGACACACAGCGCCGAGCGCCGCGAATGCGCCGCCCGATGACGGGCAATGGACCATGCCTGCCAAGAATTACGCGCAGACGCGCTACTCCGAGCTCACCGAGATCACACCACAGAACGTCGCGACGCTGACGGCGCGGTTCACGTTTTCCCTCGGCGTCATCAAAGGTGAGGAGGCGGCACCCATCGTCGCGGACAACACGATGTACATCGTGACGGCTTATCCGAACTACGTGTACGCGCTCGATCTCTCCAAACCCGGCGCGCCGATGAAGTGGCGCTTCGCCCCGAGTCCGGCGCCGGCGAGCCAGGGCATCGCCTGCTGCGACGTGGTCAATCGTGGCGGCTCGGTCGATCATGGGAAGTACATCTTCAACACCCTCGACGGACAAACGATCGCACTCGATGTGAAGACGGGCAAACCCGTGTGGCGCACGCAGCTCGGCAATATCGCCGTCGGCGAGACCATCACGATGGCGCCGCTGGTGGCGGACGGCAAGGTCTACGTCGGCAACTCGGGGGGCGAGATGGGAGTTCGCGGCTGGTTCATCGCGCTCGATGAGAGCACCGGGAAGCTTCTGTGGAAAGCCTATGCGACGGGCCCCGACAAGGATGTGCTGATCGGCCCCGAGTTCAAACCGCACTATGCCGCCGACCGGGGCAAGGATCTCGGCGTCTCATCCTGGCCCCCGCAGGCGTGGATGATCGGCGGCGGCAACATGTGGGGCTGGGCCAACTACGACGCCGAGCTGCACACGGTCTACCACGGCACGGGCAATCCCGGGCCATGGAACCAGGAGCAGCGGCCGGGCGACAACAAGTGGACCACCGGCATTTTCTCGCGTGATCCGAACACCGGGGCCGCGCGTTGGTATTACCAGTACTCGCCGCATGACGAGCATGACTACGACGGCATCAACGAGCAGCTGCTGCTCGACATGCCGTTCGACGGCAAGATGCAGAAGGTGCTGATCCACATCGATCGCAACGGCTTTATCTATGTGATCGAGCGCAACACGGGGACGGTGCTTTCGGCCGATCCTTTCGGGCCGGTCAACTCGATCCAGGGCATCGATTTGCAGACCGGGCGTCCCAATATGAACCCCGCGAAGTTGACCAAAGTCGGCGCGACAGTGACCAACATCTGTCCGACGGCGTCGGGCGCGAAGGACTGGAATCCATCGAGCTTCAGCCCGCGCACGGGTTTGCTGTACATCGGGCACGAGAACATGTGCATGGACTGGGAGGACGTGCAGGTCAACTACATCGCTGGCACTCCCTATGTGGGCGCTCTCGTACACATGAAACCCGGACCGGGCGGTAACCGCGGCCTGCTGACGGCGTGGGATCCGGTCGCGCGCAAGCCGGCCTGGCAGGACAAGGAGAACTTTCCGATCTGGTCGAGCAGCGTCGTGACGGCCTCAGAC
Organism: uncultured Gammaproteobacteria bacterium; assembly: GCA_963755935.1. Classification (GTDB taxonomy): domain Bacteria; phylum Pseudomonadota; class Gammaproteobacteria; order Steroidobacterales; family Steroidobacteraceae; genus Bog-1198. The sequence goes on along the minus strand of CAVWME010000015.1, from coordinate 30,213 downwards.
CTCCTGTTCTACGGCACGATGGATGGGTGGTTCAAGGCAGTCAATGCGCGCACGGGCGAGCTGCTGTGGCGCTTCAAGGTCGACAGCGGAATCATCAGCCAACCGGTGAGTTACCGCGGCCCCGACGGCCGTCAGTACATTGCCGTACTGAGCGGGGTCGGCGGCTGGTCGGGCGCCATAGTCTCCGGTCCGGTCGATCCGCGGGACGGTTCGGCGGCGCTTGGCATGGTGGCGGCGATGTCCGATCTCCCGAAATACACCACGGCCGGAGGAACGCTCTATGTGTTCGCGCTTCCACAGCACTAACTCAACGGGACTTTGGCCGAGTCGTCGCTCAGGGATCACTGCGGCGCTCCTCACTGCGGCGCTCCTCGGGGGCTGCAACCACGAGCCTGGGCAAGGGTTGCCCGCGGAACAACCGGATCATTTCGGGGTCATCGACAGTGCGCTGACGCCGGGCGTCGGTAAGAGCCTGGTCAGCGAAGATCGACGCGCCGCCCAGTACTACGATAACGCGGACGCAGTCGCGGCGGGCAAGCGGCTGTTCGCGCAGTACAACTGCAACGGCTGTCATTCGAGCGGCGGTGGCGGCATGGGGCCCGACCTGATGGACGGTGGGTGGATCTACGGCAGCCGGCTGGCGCAGATCCATCAGACCTTGGTCGAAGGTCGGCCGAATGGCATGCCCGCCTGGGGCGGCAAGATCCCCGATCAAGAGCTCTGGCAACTCGCGACCTATGTGCGCTCACTATCGCTTCCCGCAACCCTCGCAGCCGAAGCTGACGATACGCCCGGTCAAACGCCTGCGGTCGTGCCACGCGCTGCTGATGAGGACCCGGGCTGGACGCCACCGGCGAGCACCACCAATGACTATGGAACGACCCTGGAAGGTTCCGCTTACGAGGGGGGCGGCGCGGCGGACAGCAAGGGCCCGACATGACGGCGCTGGCGACCGCACGCGGCGGGTTGCTGCTTGCATCACTGCTTCTCGCCGCGTTCGCCCGCAGTGACGATCGGGTCGTCCCGCTCACCGTGTGCGCGGATCCCAATGACCTGCCGTTTTCGAACGAAGCGCAACAAGGCTTCGAGAACAAGATCGCGCAACTCGTCGCCGCCGACCTCAATCACCCGCTGAGCTACGTTTGGTGGTCGCAGCGCCGCGGCTTCGTTCGCAAGACCCTGGGCGCGGCGCAATGCGACCTCTGGCTCGGGGTGGCGCATGGCATGGAACAGGTGATCAGCACCGCTCCCTATTACCGCTCGACCTACGTGTTCGTCACGCGGGAGTCCGATGGGCTCTCGGGCCTCACGCTCGATGATCCCCGGCTGCGCTCCCGCCTGATCGGCGTGCAGATGCTCGGCACCGAGTCGAACAATACGCCGCCCGCTCACGCGCTCGCCGAACGGGGAATCATTTCGAATGTAAGAGGATTCATGGTTTACGGGGACACCGCACAGTCAAACCCGAGCGCGACCATCCTCGATGCCTTGGCGAGGCGGCAAATCGATATCGCCCTGGTGTGGGGGCCACAGGCTGGCTTTTATGCGCGCCATTCGCCGCTGGCGCTGCATATCGAGCCGGTGACCCCTGCCGCGGACCCGACCGCCCCCATGACCTATGAGATATCGATGGCCGTACGGGTTGAAGGGCCGCTTCGGCCCCTCATCGAGACCGCACTGAAATCCGAGGCGCCTCGCATTCATGCCATTTTGGATGACTACGGGGTCCCGCAGCTCCCGCTTTAGTGTTTCGGGTCGAAGGCAGCGACCGCCGCCTCGGCGACTTCCAGGTCTTGATCCACCGTGCCGCCGCTCGCACCAAGACCGCCCACGACCGTGTCCCCGATCTTGATGGGAATACCGCCGCCGAAGATGACCACTTTCTCGTGATTGGTGCTGTCGATGCCGAACAATGGCTTGCCCGATTGCGCCATCTTGCCAAGCTTCTCCGTCGCCATGTCGAACGCCCTGGCGGTCCACGCCTTGTTGATCGAGATGTCGACGCTGCCGAGCCATGCGCCGTCCATGCGCACGTGGGCGATGAGTCCCCCGCCAGCATCGACCACCGCCAAGTTGTAGGGGATGCCGAGCTCGCGGGCTTTCTTTTCGCCGGCAGCGATCAGATTGCGGGCATCGGCAAGTGTGAGTGACGGAATTTGACGCGGCATGATGTCTCCTTTGGACGACGGGTCTCGTGATGAATTGCAAGGCTGATATCGCGGCGTGGTAAAGTCTGTCGGCGTTGCGTGCGGAACACCGTAAGGTTTTGCCGATCGTGGATCGATCGACGCACCCGGGGGAGAGATCGTGAATTCAAATGCTTTACCGCGGCCATTCGCGCCGCTGCTCGGATTCCTGATCGTCACCCTGACGCTGTTCGGCTGCGACGAGACGAGCGATGCCTCGAGCCGGGTGAATGGCTCGGTGCACATTCCGGCCGGCCGCGCGGCGGGCGCTGCGGACACCGTCAACGGCGGCATCGATATTGATGCCAATGCCGCGGTGACCTCGGCCAAGACCGTGAACGGTCATATCGCACTCGGTGCACGCGCGACGGCCGACTCTCTGACCACGGTGAACGGCGACATCAACGTGGGTGCGGGCGCGCATGTGTCGGGCGCCCTCGACTCGGTGAACGGTCGCATCGTCTTAGGCGACGGCGCTCTCGTGAGCGGATCTCTCGAGAACGTGAACGGCGGCATCCGTCTATCCGCCGCGCGTGTCGATGGAAGTATTACCACCGTCAACGGCAATATCGACATCCGCGGCGACTCGCGCGTCGAGCACGGCATTCACGTGCAAAAGGTCGATCATGGCTTGCTTAATTTCGACACCAGCGTACCGCGCATCGTCATCGGACCGGGAGCCAGCGTCGGCGGGGACCTGCGTTTCGAGCGCGAGGTGAAGCTCTATGTGAGCGATCGGGCTACCGTGGGTACCATCACCGGCGCGACGGCAATTCCTTTCAGCGGCGATTCGCCGCCCAACTAAGTCATATGGGCCGCAATGGTTGCGGCAAAAACTTCCAGGAGACTGCGCATGAATGCCTCGGCATCTCGAACTTTTCACCTCGTTGCGAGCCTTGCGGGACTTGTTTGGTGTCTGGGCGCGGCGGCTGGCGTCCCGGACGCGGCCCTGAAGGCTGCGGTCGCCAATCCGGCGCGCACCTCGAATTTCGTGGCGCGCGACAAGGTGCGCCATCCGGCCGAGGAGCTCGCGTTTTTCGGCATAAAACCCAACATGACCGTGGTGGAGCTGTGGCCCGGTGGCGGCTACTGGACCGAGATACTCGGCCCCTACCTCGCCAAGCAGGGGACCTACTACGTGGCGCTCGAGCCCTCGAACAATACCGAGGCCGAGCAAGGCAACGCCAAATGGCACGCGCGCATCGATGCCATGAAGAGCCAAATCGGCACGATCCATGAAACCAGCCTGGGCACCGGCCATTTCGACATCGCGCCGCCCGGCTCCGCCGATCTCGTGCTCACGTTCCGCAATCTGCACAACTGGATGGACGGCGGATACGCCGACCAGGCGCTGGCAGCATGCTTCACGGCGCTCAAACCGGGCGGCATCCTCGGCATCGAAGAGCATCGCGGTCGCAAAGACAAGCCTCAGGACCCCAAGGCAGCGGATGGCTACGTGCGCGAGGACTATACGATCGCGCTCGCGAAGAAGGCAGGATTCGTGTTGGCCGGATCATCCGAGATAAACGCCAATCCCAAAGATACCAAGGACTGGGTGGATGGCGTATGGACGTTACCGCCCACGCTCTCTCAGGGCGACAAGGACCGCGCGAAATACATTGCAGTGGGCGAGGCAGATAACTTCGTACTGCGATTCCGCAAACCGACGCAGTGACCTGATCCGCTAGATTTCCGGCCCGATGACGACGGGAGAGCCGTCCTCGAAACGCGACAGGCGAAACGGGGCGGCGTCGACCGAGGGAGTCTGTGCGGTCGCGAGATCTGCAGCGAGGCGGCCGGCACCGGGGCCGATGCCGAAACCGTGGCCTGAGAACCCAGTCGCCACGGTCAAACCCGGCACCGCACCTGCAGGCCCGATATAGGGCACTACATCCGGGCTGACGTCGATATACCCGGCCCATTGCTGCACGATGGGTACGTCGCGAAACTGCGGATACAGCCGGATCATCGCCTCGTGGGCCGCGCTGTTCAATGCCCGGTCCGGCGGCGGATCGAGCACCCGGTCGCGCTCGAAGGGACTCGGGCCGTCGAGCGGCCAGCGCCGCGGTCCCGTCCATTCCGTGAAAGATTGGGCGTTGAAGCGCAGCTTCATGTTGCCGCGCTCCTTCTTGAGGGTCGGCGAAAACTCTCGAAGATAACGCAGCGAATCCGGGACCAGGGGGACCAGAAATCCCGAGCCGCGAGCGATGGTGTAGCCGCCATCGAGGCGCTTGCGATAGGCCACCTCGTCCATGTACGTACACGTGTCGGGTGCGCCCGCCACGGACGCGGTCCGCATCACGGAGGACAGCACTTTCAATTGCGGCAGGCGAACCCCGAGGCTTGCGCAGAACAGGCTCGTCCAGGCGCCCCCCGCCAAGATCACCGCCTCGCAGCGGATCGATCCCCGCTCCGTAATCACCCCGCTCACCCGCCCCGCCTGGCGCTCGAGTCCCCGCACGGCGCAGTGAGCCAGCATGACGGCGCCCATGCGCTGTGCGGCCCGCGCGATGGCCGGAGCAGCCTTCTGGGGCTCCGCGCATCCATCGCCGGGCACGTGCAGCGCGCAGCGGTAATGCCGCTGGGCACCTCCCATCAACCGCTCGAGATCCGCGCCGCGCACCAGGCGTGCGCCGATCTCGAAAGGGCGCGCCATCTCGAGCCATGCCTGGAAACGCTCCTCGTCCTGCGCGGATTCCCCGACGTACATGACGCCGCTTTCGCGAAATCCTGTGGCGCTGTCCGTCAGCCGATCCATGTCGCGCCATAGGCGCAAGCTCTCGACGATCAGCGGCATCTCGCGCTCGTCGCGGCCGGTCTGTCGACACCACCCCCAGTTGCGGCTGGATTGCTCGCAGGCGATATACGCCTTCTCGCAGAGCACGACAGGAATGCCCCGCGCAGCCAGCGACAGTGCTGCCGAAGTGCCGATAATGCCGCCGCCGATGATCACGACGCTGGTGGCTGCCGGCATCTGTTCATCGGACCTTACCGAGTCGACATACGGGCCCATGAGTCCTCTCGCACGCAAACTTGCCATTATACGGCGTGGGGAGGAGCATGTCGGCGCGCCTGCCATGCTCCTCGATTCCTCCATTCCCGTAATTGACGTCTCGTCGCTCTTCTTGAGCGAGCGAATGGAGCGGGCGCGCACCGACGAGGCAATTCTGCAGGCCGCGGCCGCGCCCGGCTTTTTCCTCGCACGCAACCTGCCGCACTCGGTGCCGGTCGATCGTGAATCGCGCCTTGAGCTGTTGCGCTTGTTCGATTTGCCCGAGCGTGAGATTCGCCCCCTGTGGCGCAGGAAGTTTGATCCCTCGCACGCGAATGTCTATCGCGGCTGGTTTCCGCTGCAGGCGGGGTTTCTGACCAGCAAGGAAGGCATCGATCTGGGCCCGGATGTCGCCTACGGCTCAGCGCTCGCACGCAGCGACGATCCCCTGCAAGAGCGGACGCCGCTGCCCGACGAGCGGGCGTTGCCGGGCTGGCGCGAGGCGGTCGCTCGTTACTACCATGGGATGATCGAGACCAGCCGCGCCCTCATGCACTCCATCGCGCGGAGCCTCCGTCTTGCGGAGAACTTCTTCGACGACGCGTTCGATCGCGGGCTCTCGACCCTGCGCTTTATCCGCTACCCGCCGCGCATCGACTTGCAACAGGCTGCCGAAGTCGATCCGAGTGTATGGGTGGTGCACGCAGGTACCCGCCGCTATGTAACCGGCGCTCCGCACGTCGACAGCGGCTTTTTGACCTTGCTGGCGCAGCACGGCGTCGGCGGACTGCAAGCGCGCGGCCGCCATGGCGAATGGCTGGACGTGCCATCGCTCGAGGGCGCGCTCGCAGTCAATTTCGGCAAAGTGCTCGAGCGCTGGAGTGCGGGGCGCATCAAAGCCACGGAACACCGGGTGATCGGCAGCGGTGAGGCGCGCATGTCCGTTCCTTTCTTCTACGAGGCGCGCGCCGACGCCGAGATCCGGCCGTTACCCATGGACCCGATCGATGCCTTCGAGCCGTTCCTGTACGGAGACTACCTGTGGGCGACCACCACCCAGTTCGTCGAGTTCAAGGGTATGGAAGGGTTGCGCAGGCCGCGGCGGCCGCCAAACGGGCCGAGCGGGGGCACGCGCGGCTGACTTGAAAGACTCCGTTTCGATCCCATAACAGCCGGTAATGCCCAATCGTCGCCGGCTGTTGAGTCCCATCTGGCTCGCCCTGTCTCTTCCGCTGTACCTCGGCCTGCGCTTGCTGCCCGGCCTCACGCAGAGCCCCCGGGGGATCGGCCTCGGCGCCGCGCTCCTCATCGCGGCGTGTGTCTTGATTCCTCGATCCGCACGCCGGCGCGATCGATCCGCTTGGGTCGGCCTGATCGCGATGGGATTTTTCTCCACGTTGTTTGTGATGACGTTGTTGCGCGATGTGGCGCTGCTTGGGGCCCGGCTCGTGTTCGGCGCCGCCGCGTACAGCGCTCTCGTTCGGCCCTCGGCCATCGACGCGCTCGTGCTTACCGCGGTTTTCACATTGATCGGCTTCCTGGTCGCGCGTCGGCCGCGTCTCGTGCACGTCGATATTCCCATTGAGCGGCTGCCGCCGTCGCTGCACGGCTTTGCCATCGCGCAAATCAGCGACGTGCACGTCGGTCCGACCATCCGCCGGCGCTTCGTCGAGCGCTTGGTCGCACGGGTGAATGACCTGCAAGCCGATCTCATCGCAGTTACCGGCGATCTGGTCGACGGATCGGTCGAGCAGCTGTCCAGCCACACAGCGCCCCTCTCCAACCTCTCCGCACGCCATGGGGCATTTTTCGTCACGGGCAATCATGAGTACTACTCCGGCGAGCGGGCTTGGACGCGCGAGATTCGGCGGCTCGGACTCACGGTACTCAAGAACGAGCACGTGGTATTGCAGCACGATGGCGCCCTGCTGGTGCTCGCCGGCGTCGACGACATCGGGGCTCCTCATTTCGACCCGGCGCAACGCAGCGATCCCGCCGCGGCCCTGCGCGGCGCACCCGCGGCCGCCGGTGCGAGGATCCTGCTTGCGCATCAACCGAGCTCCGCTGCCGCAGCCGCAAAGGCGGGCTTCGACGTGCAGATCTCGGGCCACACTCACGGCGGTCAGTTCTGGCCGTGGAATCATTTCGTGCGTTTCTTTCAGCCATTCACCGAAGGTCTCCACCGGCTCAAGGACCTCTGGGTCTACGTGAGCCGCGGCACCGGCTACTGGGGACCGCCCAACCGTTTCGGCGTCCCGTCGGAGATCACGCGCATTCGGCTCGTCACGGCTTCGCCTTGACCTCGCGCAGTCAGCGCAACTTCAGCCAGGTATAGCTTTTATCCTTCGTCATGCTCGCGCCGCGCTCGAGCCCGGTCAGCCCAAAGGGTCCGATCGACCAGTCCCCCGTCTGCGTAGTTTCGGAAAACCAATCGTGGGCGACGAGACGCTCGGCAATCCGCCATTCATCATTACGCCGCTCAAAACGATCCAAGTAACGGCCGCAAGCGACAATGGCGCGCGGAACGTCTCCCGGAATGACGGCGACGGACCAAAAATAGGCTTCACCGGACGCCTGACTGCCATCGATTCTGAGCAGAATATTTCCGATCATGTGCATGTTCTGCTCCATGGCCTGGAGCCTGGGCTCCGCCCACGCGATGAACTCTTCGATCGTGCCCTTGAATCCGGTATGGGTATCCATTGCACCGGGCCAGTATGCGGAGCGCAGGAGCTCCATGTCGCATCGATCGATCCCTCGGCTGTATCGATACAGACAGTCCTTGATCGCCTCGCGATCCGCCAGCTCGTCTTTGATCTGCGATACGGTCCGAATCATTGCAGCCTCCGTAGGGTATTGTTTGGCCCAAGCAATCGACAGCGTCGCCTCGGCGAGCCCTGCGCGATACGCGGACCGCCCCGCGCGCGCGCCTTCAGAGTATAGTTGGTCGCAAACTCCGGTGCTCCTTCAACGCTGTCGTTGGGAGATTCCGAACGGGATGCAACTAACACACCAACCAACTCGCGGGAGACTACTCATGGACGCTATACGATTTCTCGAGCAATCTCGCGGCACAGTCCTCGGCGTGGCAATCGCGGCTGGCATCGTATTCGGAGCCGGCTTGCTGACCGCATGCGAGTCTCAGCAACAACGGGTCGAACAGCGTGAAGACCTTTTATCGGCCGCCGGCTTCATTGTCCGCCCGGCAAACACGCCCGAGCGCCAAGCCATGTTGCATCGGCTCCCCCCACACCAGTTTGTGCAGCGAGTGAATGGGGATGTCGTCCACTATGTTTATGCCGACCCGCTGGTTTGCGGCTGTCTCTACGTGGGAACGCAGCAAGCCTACAGCCAGTACAAAGCGAATCAGCTGCAGCAAAATCTCGCGGATGAACAACAAATGACCGCCCAGACCTACTCTGATGCCAGTTGGAACTGGGGTGCATGGGGACCGTGGACACCGGTCGGCCCCGGATTCGGTTTTGTATATGGTCCTCCCTACGGCTGGTAAGACCGGCAGAGAGAACCGTGGGTGACGCCCTGGCATGGAACGGAAACTGGGCTTGGAGCCTGCCGCTGATCGTCGTCACTGTGATTTTCCATGTCGTCGGGCTCGTCTTCATCAACGAGCGAATCATCCTCGCGAGGGCCTACCTCAGAAGGAAGCACAACTTCCTGTTGGCGTTCGCCCCCATCATGGGCGTCGCCACGCTCTGGGTAACCTTGATGCACGCGATCGAGGCGGGAATATGGGCGGGCATGTACTGGTTTCTCGGCGCTCTTGCCGACGGTAAAGCGGCACTACTGTACTCATTGGGGGCCATGACCACCTACGGTCATGCATCCGCCTATCTGGCGCCGCATTGGCAGCTCATGGGAACGCTCGAGGCATTGAATGGCGTCATCCTATTCGGCCTGACAACCGCGTTTCTATTCAACATCATCCGAGAAGTGTGGCCGAGCGTAAACGTGTGATGTGCCGCGATTTCGGGGTCGAATATCAGGGCGAGGGTTCGCACGGAGAGCAACCATGAATTCACGGCGATTTACCGGGGCAGGCGCCCCGGATTATTTGCGCGCGCCGCTCATCGCACTGTGCCTGGTCGCCGCAGCACTGTCGGCCTGCCAGTTCCAGCAACAATCGATCGTGCAACACGAGGACAATCTCTCGGCGGCGGGATTTGTGGTCCATCTTGCCAATACGGCCGAGCGGCAGGCCATGCTGCATCGCCTGCCTCCCAATCAGTTCGTGCGACGCGTAAATGGTGACCAGACGCTCTACGTTTACGCCGACCCGGTGGCCTGCAGTTGCCTGTATGTCGGAAACCAGCAGGCCTTCGACCGCTATGTATCCAATCGGCAGCTCGATTTGTATGGCCAGGAGAAAATAGATGCTCTTGCATACGACGACGCGGCCTGGAACTGGGACGCATGGGGGCCATGGGGACCGCTAGGCCCGATCTATGGGCCGCCCGGCTGGTAGTGGCCTATCCGGGTCGCTGGTCGCGGGCCGTCAGGCGAGCCAGGTGACGACGCCTGTGCTCACGTCATGCATGGCGGCGACAATCGTCAGCTTGTGGCCGTCGACCAAACTGGCGAGCACCTTACTGCGGGTGACTAACTGTCCTGCAGCGTCCTGTGCATTGCGCTCGCTGACCTTCTGTACGAACTTCTTGTCCTTTGAGTTGGCGCCCCCATCGGTTGCCGTCACTTCCGCCACAGCCGGCTGAATATTCTCGAGCGCCGCCGTCAGATTGCCGAGTTTGACGTGGTCAATCGCGCCCTTGACGGCGCCGCAGTCCGAATGACCGAGGACTACGATGAGCTTGGCGCCGGCCACTTCGGTCGCGTATTCGAGGCTGCCGAGGATGTCGGTATTGACGAAGTTTCCGGCCACGCGCACCGCGAAGATGTCGCCGATGCGTTGATCGAACACGAGCTCGGGCGCTACCCGGCTGTCCATGCAGCCGAGCACCGCGGCGAAGGGCGCTTGGCCCGCGGCGGTGAGCTTCACTTGCGTTTGAGGATTGCAGTGAATCGGATGACCGGCGACAAAACGCGCGTTACCTTCCTTTAGCCGATCCAGGGCCTGCGGCGCAGAAATGGCGCTTTGCGTGGTCTTGGTGAACACACCGCACAGGTCCTCCGCCCGTACCGCGGCGACGCCCGTCCCGAGCGCCCCAATTCCCATGAGAAAGCTGCGTCTCGTCGTCATGAAGCCTCCCGCTGCAGATCCCTTCCGCGCCGGATCTATATTACACGCAGGACCGCCAGTGGATAAACTTCCGCGTCGCCGCTATCGTTAGGGGTCGTACCGCACAAGCCTTGGGCGATCGATGAACGAACAAAAGGACGGCGAATCTATGGAAGGCGTCACACGCGCTTGGCTTCCCGGGAGGCTGCGTTCGAGCAAGCCGCTTCGTGTGCTCGCCGCAGCGGCGCTCACGAGCGCAGCCATCGCCGCAGCGGCGACCGAGGCGGGCAGGCCGGCCTCGGGCGCGACGCTGCTCGAGTCGCAAGCTCCGATGTGGAGCGGCAACCCCGACGTCGCGGCTTTCGAGACGAGAGAGGATCGCCGTCTCGCCGCCGCGCAGAAGGCTATCGATGCCATTCACGCGATCCAGAGCCCACACACGGTGAGCAACACGCTTGTGCCGTATGACGAGGCACTGCGGGAGCTGAACGCCGCCTCTTACATGTCCGCAAACATGGAGGCGGTGCATCCCGATGCCGCATTCCGTGATCGCGCGAGCGCGATGACCCGCAAGGTGAGCGCGGCGCAGACAGCCCTGTCGCTCGATCCGATCGTCTACCGGGCTTTGGCCGCGTTGGATGTATCGCGCGCCGATGCGCCGACGCGCCACTATCTCGAGCGCCAGTTGCTAGAGTTCAGGCTCGCCGGTGTCGATAAGGATGCCGCGACGCGCTCGCGCCTCAAACAGCTGAACGATCAACTCACCGAGGAAATATCGGCTTTCGAGCGCAACATCAACGACGATCATCGCTCGATTGTCACGAGTGCCGCGCAACTCGAGGGGCTGCCATCCGATTACCTCCAGCAACACAAACCGAACGCCAAAGGCGAAGTCACCCTCTCGACGGACTATCCGGATTATTTCCCGGTCATGATCTTTGCCCGCAGCGACGAGCTGCGTCAAAGCATGTATCTCGCCTTCCAGAACCGGGCCTATCCTGCCAATCGCGATGTGCTCGAGCGTATGCTGAAGACGCGCCACGACATCGCGACCGCGCTCGGCTATGGCTCCTGGGCCGACTACTTCGCCGCGGACAAAATGATCGGCTCGGGAGCGAAAATCGCGGCGTTCATCCAAGATGTCGAAGCCACGGCGCGCCCCGACGCCGATCGCGAGTTCCAGATGCTGCTTGACGAGAAGCGCAAGCACCACCCCCAGGCGAGCACCATCGAGCTCAACGAAAAGAGTTACTATCAAGAGCAGCTGCGCCGCGCGAACTATGATTTCGACTCACAGTCGGTGCGGCCCTACCTTCCCTACACCGAGGTGCGCCAAGGCGTCCTCGATACGGCCGCCGCGCTATTTCACATCAAATTCGAGCGGGACACGAAGTCGCAGGCGTGGGCGCCCGATGTCGAGACGTGGGTGGTGCTGGATCAGGGCAGCCCCATTGGCCGCTTCTATCTAGACATGCATCCCCGCCCCGGCAAATACACTCACGCAGAGATGTCACCGGTGCTCGATGGCGTCCGTGGCAAGCAACTCCCGGAGGCCATGCTGATCTGCAACTTCCCGAAACCGACGGCCACCGACCCAGCGCTCATGACGCACGAGGAGGCCACGACCTTTTTTCACGAGTTCGGGCACTTGATGCACTGGATCCTCGGCGGCCAGCAGGCCTGGGCCGGGATCAGCGGTATCTCCATGGAAAATGACTTCGTCGAAGCGCCCTCACAGATGCTCGAGGAGTGGATGCATAGTCCTCAAGTGCTCGCCTCCTTCGCTCATCATTACCAGACGGGCGAGCCCATCCCGGCCTCACTGGTCGAGCGCATGAACCGGGCAGACGCCTTCGGCCGAGCGAGCTGGGTCACGCAGCAGAACTCCTACTCCGCCCTCTCCTACGATATTTATAGCCGCCCGCCCGAGACGGTCGATCTCGACGCCCTGGACCGCGCCGAGACACTCAAATACACCCGCTTTGGTGCGATTGCAGATACCCACGACTGGGCATCGTTTGGGCACCTGTCCGGCTACTCATCTGCCTACTACACTTACCTGTGGGACAAGGTGATCGCCGAAGATTTCTTTGCACAATTCGATCCCAAGAATTTGCTCTCGGATTCGACCGCGATGCGCTATCGCCGCATGGTTCTCGAACCGGGTGGCTCCGAATCCGCCAACGACCTGGTGCGCAATTTCCTCGGCCGGCCACAGCAACTTGCGGCGCTTAAAAACTGGATTGACGCGGAATTCCAGACGCCCGCTGCACATTGAGGCCGCGGCCGCGATTAGAGCGGCAGATCCTAGAGAAAAGTCAGATTACCAAAAGACCAATCGGCACCGCCGCTCCCACGATGAGCAGCGTCCATGCGAGTCCCTTGCGTCGAGTCTGCGTCGTTCCCATCCAAATCCCAATCAGGGTGGAGGCAATCAACCCCAGCGCAACGACTGTGAAGAACCATTTCAATGCGTAGGTCGACACGCTCTGCTTTTCGTCCTCGTCTGCGCCGGGCTGATCCGCGGCGGCGCCGGCCGCCGCATGCGTCGCGTCATGATCCGGCGCGGATTGATCGCGCGGCTCCTCGAACACCTGATCCTTGTGAACCGCGCTCAACTTCTCGAGTAACACGGGGGGATGATAGCCACCGTGTGCTTCGTGAAGATTGAAAATCTGAATGGTGCCCGTCACCGCGAAGAACAATACGCTCGGTGCGATGACCAAGCCCACGTATGCATGCCATTGGCGAAGGGTGTTCGAGATCATGGGGTACCGTCTGGTCTGAAAAGAAAGACGGGTACTCTGCCACAGGTTGCGTGACATGCGCCCGCGGAGACAGCAGAAATCCGCCCTTTGGCTGCTGTTTGCCGGTCGGCGACCAGGGGCCCTGCGCGTTGCAGCTCAAATGGCGCGTTACGCCGCCCTATGTGCGGTCGAGAGGCGTGGTGCCGCCGCTGAATTGCGAGCGCGCCTGTTCCAGGCGGTAGCGATGCTCGCGGCGCCAGCGCGTGAAGTGGCGCAGTGCCGTTATCGCATAGACAAGCTTGAACGCCCGCAATCGGCGCACGACTTTCGGCGAATCAAACAGGTCGCCCGCCAGCATGGAGATCACACCCTGCTCGATCCGCCAGATATTGCGCGGCTGCCGAAAAATACGGTCCATGATCGGACTGTTGAACCGATAAATAAAAAATGCAAACCGCCTCATGCCGGCCCGCTGGCGTCTTTCGAGCTTGCGCTGCAAGCCGGCCTCGCGCTGTGGCGCACGCAGCGCGGCGTCGACCATAACCGCGGCCTGCTCGGCGCCGCTCATGGCGAGATAAACACCCGACGAAAACACCGGATCCAGAAACGCAAAGGCGTCGCCGATCATCACCCATCCGGGGCCACCCATGCGCACAGAATCGTATGAGTAATTGCCGGTTACCCGCACCTCTTCGCCGATTAACGTGGCATGCTCGATTCGCCTTCTGAGGTCCGCGTTCTGTTTCAGAGTCTCCAAGAGGAACTCAGAGGTCCTTCCCTTCCGCTGCTTCAGATACGCAGGGCGACACACGGCCCCGATGCTCATGGCATCATCGGGCAACGGAATCATCCACATCCAACCGTGGTCGAATCGATAGATGCTGATATTGCCGGCGTCCTCTCCGGGACGGTACTCGGCACCGCGAAAGTGGCCAAAAATAGCGGCGCTCTGGTGCTTGCCATTCTTAACGACGCAAGCGTTTCTTGGAGGACAGGAACGTATCCCGTCCCGTCGCATCCACGATGTATTGAGCCGTGATCCGGTAACTCTGGCCGTCATCGGTGCGAACTTCGATGATGCCGCGGCGAGAGTCCGCTTGCTCGACCGAGACCACCTCGTGACCTTCGCGCGCATCAGCGCCCGTGGCCCGGGCGTGCTCGAACAGCATCTTGTCGAAGTCTTGTCGCCATACTTGATATGCGTGCGGCGGACTGTTGCCAATAGCGCGTTTGAAAGCGAAAGTATTGTAGCCGCGCTCGTTATCAGCTTCGAAATCGGCGCCAGGCTTGAACACGCCCATGGCCGCAACCTTCTCCAAGACGCCGAGCCGCTCGAACAACGGCAGGTTCATCGGCAATAGCGATTCACCGATGTGAAAGCGTGGATGGTGGGCCTTCTCCAGGAGGATAACGTTGCGGCCCATCCGGGTAAGCAGAGTAGCCGCCGTACTCCCTGCGGGTCCGCCCCCCATGACGAGAACTTCGCAGGCACAATCCACTGCCATAATGCACGCGCTCGGATCTAAAGTGGGGACGATACCTCATCGCAATCGAGTTGTCCTACGAACGCCTCGCTGGCGCCTTGTTGGATGACGGGGATAAGATTGACGCCTTGATTGAGGCGAACCTTCCAGAGGAGTCCCATGAGTCGCGCGAACGTTGACATCAAGACCAAAGATGGCGCGTGCCGTACGGCCGTGTTTCGCCCGGCGTCAGGGTCGGGGCCGTGGCCGCCGGTGATATTTTACATGGACGGCGTCGCCATTCGCCCTACGCTCTACGACATGTGCCAGCGTTTGGCCGATTTCGGTTATCTGGTGCTGCTGCCGGATATGTTCTATCGCATCGGTGCTTACGAGCCGTTCGATGGCAAGACGCTTTTCACCGATCCGGTGCAGCGCGAGAAGCTCATGTCGATGGTGCGCACTGCCATCAACAAGCACTTGGCGACTGAAGACACCGCATCCTTTCTGGCTTATCTCGACAGTCTGCCGGATGTGAAAGGGAAAAAGGTCGGCGCGACCGGGTATTGCATGGGCGGCGGCTTCGTGCTGACGGTCGCGGCCGCGTATCCCGATCGCTTCGCTGCCGCAGCAAGTTTCCATGGCGGGAACTTGGCGACAGATGAGCCCGACAGCCCGCACCTAGTTTTCGACAAAATCAAAGCACGCGTCCTGATTATCGGCGCTGATCAGGATCAGCACTATCTGCCAGAGCAGGAAGCGCGCGTGAAGGCGGCACTCGACGCGGCGCACGTCGAGTATCGCGCCGAAATCTGGCCCGGCGCGCTGCACGGTTGGACGATGGCGGATCTGCCGGTTTACAAGCGCGACGCGGCCGAGCGGCATTTTGATGAGTTGCGCAAGTTGTTTGGCACGGTTTTGGGCCGTTAGACATCGCCTGGAGGGCATCTTGGAATCCATAGGTCAAGCGGGTGAGAAATGCCCGTTCGAATTCAATTTTGATCCAGAGACTTTCAAGCCCGGAGATCTGGTCTCCTACCGCATTCCGGAGCGCTTCGGAGAGATGCCCTTTGTGGGCACGATCTTGGCCGTGTTCGAGGGCCACGTCGAAATCTCCCCGAATGACCCCTCCGATCCTGATCGCCGGATGCGCGGCACGCGCGAGAGTCGCCCCGTGGTGAGCGCCGCAGCGGCGCTTGATTGAGGTGCAGTCTCTACATTTTTATCGGCGTATCTTGAGACGCAACGCATTGCCACTTACCGTTGGGCATTTTGACCCACGTGTCAGTCCACTGCAGATTAACGTCGAAGGGCTTTCCTGACGAATCCGTTCCTTCGCCTTTGTACCTGCCCGTCGCTATGGCGGTATCACCGTACACGGTCACTTGGACATTTTCGTAATCGGCACTCGTATTTTTGGTTGCCTTCGCATCCGCCAGCGACTCAGCCTTGTTCATGAGTTTGCCGTCGGCATCAGTAGTCACGAACTTGTCGGCCAGCGCGGGGGCAATCAGGTCGGGATTATTGGTCTTGTACGACTGAAGCCACCGGGTTTCGAGAGCCGTGACAGTTTTCTCGGCTTCGCCACTCTGAGCCTGGGACCATGCAGCGCCGCCCAGTGAAAGCAGACCAAACAGGCACCATGCTTTTGCGTGACTCATAAATCCCCCTTTTTTTGATTCTCGCGAATTTCCCTGGAGACTTGTACTAAATACCTCGCGGCGATTATGCGCCAAGACGACGGATGGAAAGAAGACCCGCTGCGCGCCGTCACTCGCGGACCCTGCGCCATCATGAGCGCCACGACGAAGATTCCCTTGCCGGCGGCGCCGAGGAGCACGCCCGCCTCGATGGCGATGGCCGTCGTGGACACCTGATCGGGCCTCCTGCGGCTGCGTGCCGGGTCTAGCGGCCGGCCTTTTCGTCGTTTGGCGCGGAAGGTGGGGACTTTGGCAAGTCCGTCATCGGCAAGCAAAGTTAAATGTCACCCATCGAATGCACTTGTTCTAACCAGCGTGCCGCCGGACTAACTTTCGGCAGCACTATCACGAGAGGTCACTTCCATGGAAAAGTTCTCTGTCTACACGATCGACTCCGCTCCCGAAGCTTCAAAAGCATCCCTGCGCGAAGTGCAGGCACGATTCGGCGCGGTTCCAAACCTGGCGGGCGCCATGGCACTGTCACCCGTGCTGATCAGGAGCTTCGTGCCCATCTTCGACCAGGTTCATGGCGGAAGCTTCAGCGAGCAACAGATTCAGACCGTGCTACTCACCGACGCCGTGACAAACGCAAGTACCTGGGCGGTCGCGCTGCATACAGCCCTCGGACTCAAGGCCGGTCTCAGTGCGGCGGATGTCGAGGCCATCCGATCGGGGCGATTGCCATCCGACAAAAAGCTCAGTGCACTCTCGAAGCTGGCGCGCACACTGATCGAGAAGCGGGGCCGGCTCGATGATCAGGACACCGTGCGTTTCCTCGATGCCGGGTTCAGCAGGGAGCTCTTGCTCGAAGTCATCACGATCGTCGCCGCGTCGACCATCACCAACTACACCGGAAGCGTCACGAAGCCGCCTTTGGAGGACTGGCTCCAAATCCATGCCTGGAACGGTTGAGCCGCCGCCGAGGCCGAGTGCAGCGGCAGCGGGGGACGCTGCACGCCCGGGCGCCAAAGACCGTCACTCACGAGCGAAATCTGGCTCTGTAGTCCTGGGGTGTCGCGCTCAGCAGGCGGAGAAAGCTTCGACGCATCGTCTCTTCGGAGCCAAAGCCACAGCGCTGAGAGATGCGCTTGACTGGCAAGCGAGAGTCCGTGAGCAAGCGCCGAGCTCCTTCCACCCTCAAGCGCTCGACCGCGCGAGCGGGCGTCAATCCAGTTGATTCGGCATAGTGCCGGCTGAAGCTCCGTTCGCTCATACCGGCTCGGCTCGCAAGCACCGATAGTGAAAGCTCCTGCGCGAGATGTCTGCTGACCCACTCGTGCAGCGCTCCGAACTTATCGTCCGCGGCCTGCAGGGACAGCGCTTCGCTGAACTGCGCCTGGTCTCCGGGTCGCTTGAGAAAGACGACCAGATATCGCGCGACGTTGAGCGCGATCGTGCGCCCCAAGTCCTCCTCCACGAGAGCCAAAGCAAGGTCGATGCCGGCGGTCACGCCCGCCGACGTCCAAACCACGCCGTCGCGTACGAAAATGGGGTCCGATTCAACGAGCACGGTGGGAAAGCGGCGAGCGAGGTCGCGGCAGTATGCCCAGTGAGTCGTCGCACGACGGCCATCGAGGACCCCGGAGGCGGCCAGCAAAAAGGCTCCTGTGCAAATCGAGGCGGTGCGACGCGCCCGTTTCGTGCGTTCGCGCACCCAGCCGATCAACTCGGCATTCGCCAACGCCGTTTGGGAACCTTCGCCACCGGCGACCAAGAGCGTATCGACACAAGATTCGAGTGGTGAGAGAGGTTGCGCGATAAGCGCGACGCCCGACGACGCCTCGATCGTGGGGCCGTCGGGGGCTACCAATCGGATTTCGTAAGGGCGCGATTCGCCCGCGTCGGCCATGAAGTCATTGGCGGATGCGAACACCTGAAGCGGCCCTGTCACATCGAGCAGCTGCACTCCCTGAAAGGCGAGGATCTCGACTACGCGACTCGCATCTGGCGGGAAACGAGTGGGTTTTGGCGTCATCGCCAGAGCATGCCGCGATAGGGTACCCGTGTCCATTCCGACGGGAGAAGCACAAATGATTCCTCACGATGTTCACTTGCAAATCGGTTCCCTTCTTTTCGAGGGGTTGGATCAGATCGATTTGACGGGGCCGTTCGAGGTTCTTTCCCGAATTCCGAATTCGACCTATCGCATCTACGCAAAGACGCTAGCGCCCGTTCGCGACGTAAGGGGATTACGGCTCACACCCGACGCCACGCTCGCCGACGCTCCGCCCCTAGATGTTCTGCATGTCCCGGGCGGCTTCGGTCAGGAGGCCCTGATGGAGGATGAGGAGGTGCTTTCGTGGATTCGCCGCCAAGCCGCCGGCGCGTGCAGGATCTTTTCCGTTTGCACCGGCGCGCTCATTTGCGGTGCCGCAGGCTTGCTGAAAGGGCGACGCGCGACGACACACTGGGCGTCGTTTCACCTCTTACCTTTCTTCGGCGCCCTTCCCGTGAACCGACGCGTAGTCGTCGATGGCAGTTGTGTCTTCGCGGCGGGCGTCACTGCGGGCATCGATGGCGCCTTGCAGTTGGCTGCGGAGTTGCGCGGCGACGATACGGCGAGATCCATTCAGCTCTACATCGCGTATGCGCCGGAACCGCCCTTCGACTCCGGCACACCCGAGACCGCTCCTTCCGCAATCCTCGAGGAGGCCCGGCGATCCTTGCGGGGAATCACCACCCAGCGGGAGCAGACGGCGCGACGAATTGCCTCCCGACTAGGGGTTGCGGTCCGCTCTTGAGCCTCTAGTGTCCAAGAATTCTGAGGGCGCGGCTGCATAACCTATTAGTTTGCGGGTTCGGCCAGTTCTTCGCCAAGCATCGGGACTCCGAGAAGGCAGACGACATGGTCGGCATGCTGGTGGTAAGTCTGCCCTCCAAGTTCAGCGACGGCGCCATATCGGGGGCCTCCGGGTTGCGATCGCTAGGCCGGCGCGGCGCACGCGGCGTATCGAAGAACTCGCGGATGCGCTGGGTCAGCGCTGCGATCCGGGCTATCGGAGCGCCCGCAGCGGTACCTTCACCCTCGACGACCAGGTTGTAGGTCGGCAAGCCCTTAGGTCGGTAACCGTGAGTCGCTCTGAAAGAGGCAGCAATGCGTCGCCGCGTATTCACACCCCGTCGGACACATGGCAAGCCGATGGCGGAAGCCGCTCCTCGCTGCCATAAAGCACGTGGAATCAGTTACTTGGCACGGCTCCGGCTCGTGGCCGGCAGAGATTCCGCAGCGATCGACGGACCAAGCCGATATGACAACGTGCTTTCAGCGGTAGGCACCTCGCGTTGGTGTTGCGGGGGAGCCTCAAAAACGCGAGTATGACCGGATAAGGGAGTCATCTGCCTAGCACTGAGCCAATCGTTCGGCCCAACAAGGACGAAGCAATGTCGGGATCCCCTCCGAGGAACTTCAGTCGCCGCGCGGTCCTCAAGGCCGGAGCGGCAATCGGCGCCATGCCGCTTCTCAAGGTCTCGCGCAGTTTCGCGGACGAGACGATCGGCAATTTCCCGGCTGGTGTATCCGGCTCCAGCGTGTTCGTTGGCCTCACCGTTCCGCTCACCGGGCCTTACTCGGCCGAGGGCGACGACATGCAACGGGGTTACAAGCTGGGCATCAAGCATCTCAATTACGGTGGCGGTATCGTCAGCAAGGTTTCGACGCTGTCCGGGAAAGGCGTACTCGGCAAGAAGATCGAATACAAGATCGCCGATACCCAGACACAGCCCGACCCTGCAGTGCAGGCGGCGACCAACTTCATCACCAACAACAAGGCGATCATGATTTCCGGCAGCGTTAGCAGCGCGGTGGCAATCGCTCTTGAGAAGGTAGCGCAGCGTTTCAAAGTGCTGAACATGGTCGGCTGCAGCGGTGCCAATGAGACCACCGGCAAGGATTGTCAGCGCTATGCGTTCCGGTCGCAGCCATCGGCTTATATGGCGGCGAAGGCGCTCGCTCCAGTGCTTGCGAAGGAATTGGGACGAGCTCGTAAGGCGGTCTACCTGGTACCGGACTATGCGTACGGCCATTCCGTGCATCAGTCGACTTCTCAGTTCACGAGAGAGATCGGGTGGACGGAGGTCGGCGCGCAGATCTGCCCGGTCGGCACGGCTGATTACAGCTCGTATCTGCTGAACATCGCCAATAGCGGCGCCGATGTCTTCATCAACGTGGCGTTCGGGGCGGATTCGGTCGCATCTACCAAGCAAGCGAAGCAGTTTGGCGTATTGGATAGGATGAAAATGGTGGTGCCAAACCTGTCCGCTTTCCAGGGCAAGGAGGTAGGCGCAGAGATCATGCAAGGGGTCTACGGAACACAGGATTTCTGGTGGACGCTCGCCGAAACGAACGAAGCGGCAAAGCTGTTCGTCGATAGCTTCGAGGCGGAGAACAAATACAAGCCGCGCTGGCCTGCGCATATCGCCTACACCCAATTACTTTTGTGGGCCGACGCGGTCGAGCGCGCCAAGACCTTCAATCCGGTTGAGGTGATCAAGGCGCTCGAGGCAGGACACAAGCTGCAGATGCCACTTGGTGAGGTTTACTACCGCGAATGCGATCACCAGCAAGTGCGCGCGGTTCCAGTCGTTGTCGGCAAGAAACCGAGCGAAATGCGCAATCCGGAAGACCTGTACCGAATCGTGGGTCTCACGCCGGGTCCGGATGTGGTGCCGCCATGCGACTCCGTCGACTGCAAGATGCCATCCATCTGAGTATGGCAGCCTAGAAATTCCCGAGGGCCGCACGATGAACTGGCCTTTGCTTTGGGCCCAGTTATTTAATGGCCTCACTCTCGGCGCATTGCTCGTGCTGGTCGCAATGGGACTGACCATCGTCTTTGGCACACTCGGAGTCGTCAATTTCGCCCATGGCGCCTTTTACATGGTCGGCGCCTACGCGGCATACGTCGCCTTTACGGCCAGCGGGTCATTCGTGGCGGCCGTTGCCGCGGGCTCGTTGGTTTCGCTGCTTCTCGGGGTAATCGTCGAGCGCGGCTTGATTCGTCATTTCTACAAACGCCCGCACGAGGACCAGATCCTCGTCACATTCGGTTTGGGGATCTTCATCGTCGAGGCAGTGCGCGCCCATTTCGGCGGCATCGCTCAGCGCGTGCCCGTGCCGAAGTGGGGCGAAGGCGCCGTCAACCTTGGATTTCTGTATTACCCGACTTATCGAGTCGAGGTGCTCGGCATCGTCGGAGCGGCGTTGGTGATTCTCTATCTCGTGCTCTATCGCACGCGGATGGGACTTGTCGTGCGCGCGGGGATCGAGGACCAGCTGATGGTCAATATCCTTGGCATCAACGTCACCCGCACGTTCCTTGCCGTGTTCGGCCTCGGCGCGATGGCGGCAGGCTTCGCCGGCGTCATCAACTCGCCCATCGTCACGGTCGAGCCTGATATGGGCGCCCTGGTGCTGGTGCAATCCTTCGTTGTCGTCGTCATCGGCGGAGTTGGCTCGTTCTGGGGTGCGATGGTCGGCGGGTTGATCGCCGGTGAAATCCTCAGCCTGACCGCCATGGTGCAGCCCGCGTATTCCCAGGTGATGCTGTTCGCCGCCATGGCGCTCGTGCTCATCGTGCGCCCGCAAGGCCTGTTCGGCGTCGAGGGGCGGCAATGATGCGGAAGTTTCGTGGGAACGGGGCATTGAGCCAGCTGGCGGCCGGAGCTTGCCGCTGCAGTCAGCCTCCTTATCTTTCCTTTCGTGTTTCCGATCATCGGCGGCACATTTGACATGATGGATCGAATATTGATCTGGGGCCTGTTCGGTCTCGGCTTCGATATGTTGTTTGGTTTCGCTGGCCTGCTCTCGTTTGGGCAGGCGGCATTTTACGGGATTGGCGGCTTCACCGCGGCCTATCTACTGATCAGCGGTTACCTGACGAACGCCTTCCTCGCGCTCATCGCCGGTACGATTTTGGCCTCGATCTTTGGCATCGTCGTTGGAGTTCTGTCGCTGCGGCGCTCCGGCGTCTACTTCGCCATGCTCACTCTTGCCTTCGGCGAGATGTTCTACTTCCTCGATGTTTCGCCCCTCTCGAAACTCACCGGTGGAGAGAATGGGTTGTCGGGCGTGCCCGCGGCGAACATCGGCCTCGGTATTCAATTGCGCACGCCGGAAGAAATGTACTGGCTTATCGCGTTCATCTTTTTCGCCGGTTTCTTGCTCGCGCGCCGAATCGTCAATTCGCCGTTCGGCGCCATCCTGATCGCCATCCGCGATAATGTCGAACGGGTTGGCGTGCTCGGCCACGACGTGCGGAAATACAAGCTGACCGCATTTGCGATTGCTGCGGCTTACGGCGGATTGGCCGGGGGATTGCTTGGACTATTCCAGGGTTACATGCCTCCGGACGCGTTTTATCTCGAGACGTCCGGCCAGCTCGTCGTACAAACCATCATAGGAGGCACGGCATCGCTGGTTGGGCCCACCATCGGCGCTGCCGTCTGGATCTATCTGCGCAGTGAGCTTCAGCAAGCGGAGGCCATCGGCGGCTTGTGGAAGATGATTCTTGGCATCGTCTTTGTGCTTATCGTAATGCTACTCCCCAAGGGAATATACGGCGGTGCCCGTAAGCTATGGCACAGACCGGCAGCGGCCGCACTGCCGTCGGCGCCGCAGGCGCGCAGCGACGCCGGCGCGACGCTGCCGACAACTTAGCGCGTAAACGCCATGCGTCGACGGACACGGCCATCCTCGAGGCTAGAAATGTCGTTAAGCGCTACGATGGACTCATCGCGGTGGACGGTGTGTCGCTTCAAGTCGCCGAGGGCGAAATTCGGGCGCTGATAGGCCCCAACGGCGCAGGCAAGACGACCTTCTTCAACATGCTTGCGGGAACGGTGCCGGTGACGAAGGGCGAAATTCATTTCGCCGGCGAACGAATCACACACCTCGGCAGCACGGCGGTGTGCCAACGCGGCCTCGCGAAGAGCTTCCAGATAAACCAGCTATTCCCCAGCCTATCAGTGCGCAACAATGTGCGCATTTCGACCTTGGCTCGCCGCTACGGGAAATTTCATCCGTCGATACTGCGCGATGTTGAGCACGACGCCGGCATCAGGCGGGCAACCGACGAAGCCATCGAGGCAGTGCAACTGGGCGGCCGCGCCGATGCACCGGCTTGCGAGCTTACCTATGGGGAAAAGCGAAGGCTGGAGATCGGGTTGGCGCTCGCCACGAAGCCGCGCGTGCTATTGCTCGATGAGCCGACCGCCGGTATGAGCCCAGGCGAGAGGTGGGATACCGTACAGTTGCTCAGGCGCATTGCAGCCGGCATCACCATCGTCATTGTGGAACATGACATGGATGTCGTGTTTGGTCTCGCCGATCGCGTTACCGTGCTCTTCAACGGCCGCAAGATAGCGGAAGATTCGCCGGAAGCCATTCAGGCAAACGCGGATGTTCGCGCCGCCTATCTCGGGAGCCCTGCGGCAACATGAGTCTCCTGGAGGTCAATACCGTCAATACGTATTACGGTGACGCACATGCGCTGTTCGACGTTTCGCTGCGCGTGGAACAGCATGAAGTCGTTGCTCTACTGGGACGCAACGGCGCCGGTAAGAGCACAACCATGAAGACTATCATGGGAGTGATGGCGCCGAAGAGCGGCGGCATACGTTTCGCCGGACATGCGATCGAAGGTCTACCCCCCTACAAAATCGCACACCTCGGCGTACAACTCGTGCCCGAGGAGCGCCGCATCATTGGCGGGCTTACAGTGGATGAAAACTTGACGCTGGCGGGCCTGACCGCGCCCAAGCGCTGGAGCAACGAGCGCGCCTATGAGATGTTCCCGCGGCTGGCAGAGCGGCGCAAAAATCGCGGCCGCGATCTGTCCGGTGGCGAGCAACAAATGCTGGCGATCGCCCGCGCATTGGTGCGCGAACCGCAGCTAATACTGCTCGACGAGCCGTTCGAAGGGCTGGCGCCGTTGATTGTGCAGGATTTGATTAACGTCTGTCGGCGAATCGCTGGCCAAGGACAAACGATCATCATAGTCGAGCAGAATGTGCACGCCGCGCTCGGATTGGCGCACCGCTGCTACGTTCTGAACAATGGCCACGTGGTTTTTGAAGGCACACCCGAAGCGCTGCGGAGCGACGCGGATTTCATGAACCGGCATCTCGGGGCTTGAGCAGGCAGGTTCAGCACGAGTACCCGACGTCGCGGCCGGCAAAATCCGCCATGAGCACCTAGGGGTATAGATACACGCGCCAAAGCCACCGTAGCGATCGACACACCAGCTGCCGCGCCCCAACGGCTTCTGCCTTGAACATTGCGCTGTGGCGTCGCCGCCGTCACCGGCCGGGATCGATAACTAGTTCGGTAGTGGACACGGGTACATCTAACTTCCAGGTTGATCGTATCGTTTTACCCGCACCGCCGCGCTAAAGGCAACTTCACGAGCCGCTTACCTACCTAATCGGTCGTTCGGTGCTGGACCTGGTTCGCGCCATTCTTGAGCGACTCCGTATTTGGAGAGTGTGTCGCCCAGGATCCCGAGCCACGGGGCGAAGTGTCGCCAATGGCCCAGACCGGTACGATAGATGCGTCTTCTGACCTGTTCGGAGCTAGCGGTTTGAACCGCCCGCGCGTTTTCCCAGAACCTCGTACAACCGGGTTCGTACGGTACGCCGAGAAACTCCAATAGGGCTCGGGTCTCGGATTCGATGTCGTTGACGAGACTCTCATAGTGCAGTCGGTAAATGGCTCCCGGTCGGGCGATCTGCGCGCCGTTCATTGCGTGAACATAGGCACAGTAGAATTCGCCGACTTCAGACAGCGAATATGAGAAATGTTGACCGCGCGCGAAATGCTGCTTGAAGTTGGACACGCAACAGTCCATCGCGTCGCGCCTCACATCGATGATTTTGGCATTGGGCAGTATCGAAGAGATCAACGCCACGTGAAGCCAGTTATTCGGCATCTTGTCGATGAAAAATGGCTTATTAGTCTTTCGATAGAGGAGGCTGCTGCGGATGTAGGATTCTCCAAGCGCCTTGATGTCGGACCGTTCCAGCAATCCGATCGAATCAGGATAGAGCCCTTTTCCTCTGCTGTTGGTTTTGTTCGCAACGACACCGGCCAACAAGGAGATTTCCGCAAGCTCCTTCGTGCCCTCGATCAGGGAGTGACTCGCGAGAATCTGTTCTACCAGGGTCGATCCCGACCTGGGCATCCCAACGACGAAGATCGGGGCTGTCGAGTCGCAACCGGCGCCGTACAGATCGCGAAAACCTTTGGACGACATGAAAGCGGTCGTTCGATGAGCGATACCCCATGTCTCAGCCGCGTCGTATCTTATCTGGGAGCGACGCACCGCGTTGCCTTTCGAATAATGATCGAACGCGGTTTCCCACGCTGCTCGATCTTCGTGAGCCGCGCCCAGCGCAAAGTGAAGGTGCAAGCGATCGGCGGCCGTCAAGCCCTCGGCCGCCAGAACCTCATTCATCGCATCGATGTCCGCGTCCGTCAGTATACGGGACTTGAGGTTCGCCAAGCTCCACCAGCCCTCGCCCAGGGTTCGCCGTAACGCGATGCATCGGCGATAGGCCGCGACGCTATCGTCACGACGTCCGATGGTCTTCAGAGCGTGGCCGTAGTTCATCCACAAATGCGGGTCGCCGGGGCGACCCTTCAGCACTCGCTCAAATTCGCCGACGGCATCCTGGTAATTGCCGAGTCGGCTATGAACCGCGCCGTGTAGATTCCGATAGGCCGGACTGTCCGGTTCATCCTCCAATAAGATCTCTATCTCCGTCGCCGCCTCGGCCGATCGATGCTGCCGATGCAGCACGATCGCCAGATTGAAGCGTGCAGCTGCGAAACTCGGGCAAAGTTCCAGGGCCCGTCTGAGGAGATTCTCCGCGTCTTCGTAGCGACCGATCCGGCCCGCCACTTCCGCCAACATGCGAATCGCTGCGACGTCGGTCGGATGCCGTTGCAGAAACGGCTTGAGAAGGCGCTCGGCACCGCTGACCTCGTTCCGCACGAGCGCTACTCCCGCTTGCATCAGCACGGGGTTGCTTTGCGCCGTCGCAACGTGCTTGAGATACGCCTGATCGGCGGCGGCAACGTCCCCCTCGAGGGCGAGCCGGTCAGCTAGTGCTCGCCACGGATCGGGGACATCTGGTGTGATTCCAGCGGCCATTACCTCACTTGAACCCGAGCGATCGCGCGCGTCCTTCCTGCCCGGAGTGGAGGCTCTGAGCCTGCCGTCCCCTCCATCATCAAAATCGCTGACCGATCTTGATGCCGAAGAACTGCGGCTTGGTCACGTAATCTCGCGCGTATGCACCGCAAACGCTGACGACGCAGACGGTATTCTTACTGAGTATGCCGCGCTCGTCGAAGGCATTCTGAATGAATGCTTCATACGTCAGATTGCCGTGGGCGAGTCCCACCGAGAAGTCCGCCGTCGTAAAACCCGGCATTCGGCCCGAGCTCTTGCTCACCGACGGTGGTGACATAGCTCGTCGTCGAACTCTGATGATTGGCCCCCGCCTGTACGAACGCATCAGCGCCCCCGAGCTTCGTCTCATACCTCACCGTCGTGTTGAATTTTAAGCTGCGGTTGAACCGGAAGCGGTGTGCCCTTGGGTGCGTATAGCGCGCCGCCGTTGGCCGGATCGCAGCCATAGACCACGTTACAGAAATTGGTGGTCAGGTACGCATCGAGATACGTCACGGCGCCGGACAGGATCCAGTGATTCGCTACGCGCCAATCGAAGTTTCCTTCAATGCCTTTGGAAATGGCGTCTCCGACGTTATCGATCGCCGAGAGGCCGTATATGCCGGGCAGCGCATACTGGATGTTCTTCCATCTCTCCAGGAAGATGTCCCCGTTGACGATGAGTCTGTGATCGAGCCAACTCGTCTTCCAGCCAAGCTCATAATTCGTCAACGTGTCCGCCACATATTGGGTGGGCGGTATCGTTTGTCCCAACGCTTCATACCCCGGATTGCCGCCGCCCGGTCTGAAGCCGGTGGAGTAGGTGAAGTACAGGAGATGTTGCGGATCGATTTTCCAGCTCAAGCCCGCTTTGTGGGTTTCGCCGTTCTGGCTATAGCTTGTGTTGTTATTGAGGCACGTCTGCTCCGTCTGTCCGGTCCCGGACAATCCGCCGTGATGGAACCCGCCTGGCCGGCAAAGCCGACGCTGGAGTTGGATGCATGAAACCCTCTGATTCCGCCGATGAGCGTGAGGTTTTTCAGCAGGTCGAACTGCCCCTCGGCGAACACGGCCGCATTCTCTTGTGGGTTATGCGGAGAAATCCGCAAAAACATCGTTTGGATTGGCACCGGGCACGGGCGGACTGAACGGATTGACGGCATTCGATAAGCCGGGGACTTCGTAGTCGTCGACGACGTAGGACCAGATCCGCTGATAGAACAACCCGGCGGTGACGCGCGCCCTGTTCTCGGCAGGGGAAACCACTCGAAGCTCGTGTGCGGTCTGCTGGTTATGAACTGTGGGTATGATAGAGCTGAGTGGGATTGATATCGTGCCCCAGAGCGTCTTTCAGATAGTTGTAGTCGACGTAGCTATCGTAGGCCACGTTGAAATAGGAATAGTCGGCGACTTGATCGATGACCCGATCGTGGTAAGCGCCCGTGTAGGTAACATCCCAGTCGCTGATCTTGCCTTGGACGGCGAGCGAGCCGAGATACCACGTGTCGCGGCGATCGTTTGGCGTAAAATCATGGAGTTCCAAATCACCGACTCGCGGATCGTAGAGGAACTCGCCATCGGTCCTCGTCTCCTGAGCGATGAGAGACGGCGTGATGGTCCAGTCGCTTGCAAGATCGACCTTGAGAGCTGCACGGCCGCCGACGATCTCGGCATTGTTGAAGTCATTCTTGGCGTACGCCGCGTTGTTGATGGTGAGTGGCGCATTTTCGACGGTTCCGTCCGGCAAGGTGTGCGGTCGAAGATACGTCCTGTCAGCCGGCGTATTGTCGATATAGCCGCCGTCGCGCTCGTAAAACCCAACCAGACGCAATGCCATGG
The DNA here is from genome assembly GCA_963755935.1 of uncultured Gammaproteobacteria bacterium. Classification (GTDB taxonomy): domain Bacteria; phylum Pseudomonadota; class Gammaproteobacteria; order Steroidobacterales; family Steroidobacteraceae; genus Bog-1198. The sequence continues at coordinate 1,923 of CAVWME010000015.1, read as the reverse complement.
TGTCGCTTAGTGGAATATTGACGAAGGTCTCCACGATTCCGCCGTAGCCGCCGGGCCCGAATTTGTCGCCCTGTACGTCATAGCCGGCGGCAAATTTCGTGGTATCCGGCTGATTCGTGACAATTTTCAGCGTACCAGCGAAAGAACTGGCTCCATAGAGGGTGCCTTGGGGACCCGAGAGCGCTTCGACCCGATTGATGTCGTAGAGATGAAGGTCGGGGGCGGAGACACCGCCGGCGGGATTGGAGCCGCTGGAGGCGATGGGGATATCGTCAATATAGAGCCCACTCGTCGGGGTGCCCGTCCTTGTGGTAATTCCGCGAAATGAAATGTCCGCCTGCCCCGGGCCAAATGAATCGATGCTCACACCGGGCATCAGCTTGGTGTAATCATCCAAACTGGCGACTTGGTGCTCGTCGAGCGTGGTGCTGTCCAGCGCCAAGATGCTCACCGGCACGTCCTGTATGCTCTCCGCGCGTTTGGTCGCCGTCACGATGATTTCGTCCAATGGCCGGGAGGTGTCTGCGTTGTTCTCGACAGTTTGAGCGACAGCGGGGATTCCCAGGAGCGCTGCGACGGAAGCAAATAGCAACTGATTCGCGGTGATCTTGTAGGTTTCCGTTCGGACACCTCGGGAGCCTACCGGAGACTTTGGACCCCCTTTAAGTTTCGACCGGAGGCACTCGGACAGAAGCTTCCGCTTGCGGCTACGTGACATTTACATCCCCTTGGCGATTGTTTAGGAATTGCTATCGATCGACTGCTTCGGGCTCTGTTGAGAGCCTCTCTTGTTATCCAACTGTTCTGCTCAATCGTCGCCACGGTCCCTACAATCGCCAACTCGCCGCGGATACCAAAACGGTACTTTTTCCTCCTTTCCTTCTGTAGCCAATAGGACACGGTCTGTCGGCAACCGCGTCCTCCCAGCCCATTGCCATCTACTATTAATATATATTGCTCCCCTGATCAAGGCTTCTGACCAATGCCGTCCGCGAATTCCTGAATCTGATCCTCGCCGGCCGGCACGCGGCTCCGCATTCTCCCCAACCATGCGTGTGCCACCGGCGCCCAGTTCTCCGAGTACCACGTGCTGGCCAAAGACGACAGCATTGTTATCTGGGACCGACTTCACGGCTGGTGAAAGCGTACGCGACAGTCCGACGGTTCTGTCGAAGTCCCGGGAGCTCATTTGATATAACATGTACATGTATCCGGATCGGCTGAATCCCTCACTTACCGAAAGTAGAATACTTATGGTGCCCGAATTGCATCCTCAATGGCGCGCGCTGGACTTCGGCGCGCTGCTGACGGACGGCGCCGCTTTCATCAGCGTCGATGCCCAGAACGGCATCCTCGATCCTGAGGGCGTGCTGGCGCACGAAGGCATATGGAAAGGAGCGCGGGATCCCGGAGGCTCTCTGCACAACGCGCTACAACTCGCGTCCGTGCTGCGCCGCGCGTCGCTGCCGTTCTTCTGGCTGCGCTACGACCGCTTTATCGGCGAGACTCAACCGTCAACTCCTCTGGACCAAGCGCAGTACCACTTCTGGAACAAGGATTATGCGGGGGATCGCGCGCGGAAGGACTGGGAATGCGATCTGATCCCCGAGGTCAAGGCGATACTTCGGCCGGAAGACGTGACACTCGTGTATCCGGGTTGGAGTATCTTCACCGGCACCGGCCTGGCCCGCTGGTTGACGCAGCTTTCTGTGCACACGCTGATTCTCTCTGGCTATCACACGGACTGGTGCATCGAGATGGCGGCCCGGCATGCGCGCGAGCTGGGCTTCATGCCGATCGTGATCGGCGACGCCTGCGGCACGGTGCAGCCGCTACATGATCAATCCCTTGAGCAGTTGAACAACTGTTACACGCCCGTGCTGTCAACTGCCGCGGCGATGGGCTACGTCGAGCGTGCACTGG
>CAVWME010000014.1:0-37501 GCA_963755935.1 uncultured Gammaproteobacteria bacterium | reverse complement strand
CTGTTATTTCGTTCCCCCCAAGGATTGACTCGGTGCCAAAAACCCCGCCCAACGATGTGTTGCTGAGCATCTTTTCGAAGATGTCGCTGCTGAAACAAAACGACGAGCGAATGCTGCCACGTTCGGCAGGGCAAGATTTTCGCGCCCTACTACAGCTATCGCGGGCAGGAGGCGATACCGGCGGCGATCTCCACAATCCTTCGTCCCACGGATTTTGTCTGCACCGTTTATCGCGGTATTCATGACATGCTCGGCAAGACTGCCCCGTCGACAGGCTTTGGGCCGAGGTTGCCGGCCGCGCCACCGGCTTCTGCAAGGGAAAGGGCGGCGCGATGCACATCAGCCACGCCGAGACGGGAGTCATGGTGACCACCGGCATCGTCGGATCGAGCCTGCCTATCGCCAATGGCCTGGCTTGGGGCAGTACCCTCAAAGGTACGGATGCCGTCACGGTCGCCTACTTTGGAGACGGCGCCACGAATATCGGCCATTTCCATGAAAGCCTGAACCTGGCGTCTCTCTGGAACTGCCGGTCATCTTCGTGTGCGCCAACAATAAATTTGCCGAGCACACGCGCACTGAAAATTGCACGGCGATCGATCGCATCGCCAAGCGCGCGGCCGCTTACTCGATGCCGGGTGTAACGGTAAACGGCAATGACCCTCTCGCGATTTACGCCGCGGCCTCGGAGGCTATTGAGGCCGCGCGCGGGGGGCGCGGTCCGACGCTCATAGAAGCCGAGACCTTCAGGTTCTTCGGTCACGTCTTCGGTGACGACGACGCCTACATGCTGGCTGGAGAGAGAGCCGCAGCGATGCAAAACGATCCTTATGTGCAATATCGAAACTGGCTGCTCGAGGGGCGCCACGCTACCGAGGACCAATTGATCGGCATCGACCGGGCGCATGCTGAGACTATCGAGAACGCGCTTCAGTTCGCGCTGAATAGTCCTTATCCGGATTCATCTGAAGTCTTCTTGGACGTGTATGAACACGAGCTCGCCAATGAGTGAGAAAGTCTCGATGCTCCAGGCCATCAACATGGCGTTGCATGACGCGATGGAAGAAGACGATACAGTACTTCTATTAGGAGAGGACGTCGGCGATCGCGAGGGCGGCGGTGTGGTGGGGATTACGAAGGGCCTATCCACAAAGTTTGGCGACGCTCGCGTCAAATCAACACCAATTTCCGAGCAGGCGATCATCGGCGCCGCGATCGGCGCGGCCATGATCGGGTTCAAGCCGGTCGCAGAAATCATGCTAATGAATTTCATGACGGTTTGCTCCGACATGGTAGTCAATCATGCCGCGAAGCTGCGCTTCATGTCGGGCGGTCAAACGACGGTGCCGATAACTATCCGCACGATGACCGGTGCCGGCATGGGCAACGGTGGCCAACATAGCGATTACCTCGAAGCCTGGTTTGCCCACACGGCCGGCCTGAAAGTGGTCCTGCCATCGAACCCCGCTGATGCGTACGGTCTGCTGCGGTCGTGCATCGAGGACCCGGATCCCTGCATTTTCGTGGAAACGCTACCAGCCTTGTTCACGCCGGCTGCAGCCCCCGTCCGCGGAAGCCGGGTTCCCATCGGTAAGGCCCGAGTGGTTCGCGAGGGTACGGACGTAACGGTGATCGCCTACGGGCGCATCGTGAATTTCATCGACAAATTGGCTGAGAAACTCGCGGCGGACCGAGTCTCGATCGAGCTCATCGACCTCAGATCCATCGCGCCATTCGATGTCGATGCGATTCTGAAGTCCGTGCGGAAGACCGGGGCGGCGATAGTCGTGCATGAAGCCGTCAAGAAATTCGGGCCCGGCGCGGAGATCGCCTCGACCATCCATGAGCGAGCGCATAAAGATTTGCGGGCGCCCGTGAAGCGGATCGGAGCCAAGTACGCACCGGTTCCTTCTCGCAACCGCTCGAGACCGCATCACTTCCTTCCATGGAAGAGGTCGATAGCGCGATTCGCGCGCTCGCCAAGCGTTAGGCGTTCTTTTTCGTCGCCCTTACAGAGTTGGAGGACTTCCATGGCGACCAATCGCTTTTCCCCGGATGAAATCAAAGACGACTTCGTTCCGAAGGAAGACAACGTCGATCCCGAGTTCGCAAAACTCGAATTCGAAAATCTCTGGCCGAAGGTCTGGCAGATCGCTTGCCGACTGGAGGAGTTGCCGAGGGTCGGCTCCTTCGTAACGTACGAGATTGGTCGGGATTCGATCATCGTGGTGCGTTCCGGCGAGCGGGACGAACAGGTCAAGGCATTCCATAATACCTGTCTGCATCGCGGCAACCAGCTGGTCAACGGTAGCGGGGAAACGGGGCAGTTCATTTGCTCCTTTCACGGGTGGCGCTACGCGCTCGATGGTCGATGTACACACATTATCGATGGCAAGGACTGGGGAAGCCGCCTCAGGGGACTTACTCTCGCACCTGTACAGGCAGGTTTATGGGGCGGATGGGTTTGGATCAACATGGATCCGGATTGCCAGCCGCTGCTCGAATTTCTCGAGCCGATGCGCTCCATGTGCGACAAATTCGAATTGGATAAGCTGCGCTTTGCCTGGTACAAGACGACGATCGTTCGCGCCAATTGGAAAACGGTGGTTGAAGCCTTCATCGAGTTCTACCATCTGCAGACGACGCACCCGCAGATGCTGACCTACACTCAAGACTACTCCACCAGCCGTGCCATGGGCCGGCATAGCTCGATTTCCTATGATTGCGCGGCTGGGCTGCCCATTGGTCGCTCCAGCCGGTTGCCCCCCAAGGAGGAGCCGGATTTCCGTCAGTACGTATTCGAATACGCGGAGCAATTCAAAAACGATCTGGCCGCGATGCAGACCGAAAGAGCCTATCAGGCCGTGCAACGGCTGAGGACGGAGCTGCCGGCCTCCGCAGGTGCCGCAGAGGTTCTTTCGCGGTGGGGAGAGCTGATCTACAGTTCCGCCATCGAGTCCGGAGCAGGCTGGCCTCAGGATCTCACGCCGGAATACGCTGCCGCCTCGGGATTCGATTGGCATGTGTTTCCGAACACCGTCTTCCTGCACGGCGCGGTCGAAGCGGTGTTATGGTACAGAATGCGTCCGAACGGGATGGATCCAGAAAGCTGCCTTTTCGATATTTGGTCTCTCGAGCGATATGCGCCAGGGAAGGAACCTCCTCTGAAGAAGGAGTTCTATGAAGATTGGCGACAAGGGGAGTGGCCATTGATCTTTCGCCAGGACTTCGAAAATATACCGAAAGTCCAGCGAGGTATCGCCTCACGCGGATTCAAGGGCTCACGCACGAGCCCGGTCCAGGAAAGAGCAATCGCGAATTTTCATCGCGTGCTACGGCGATTTCTGCAGAATGCCCATGCCGATGACGACGCGCAGCCTGAGCCGGCACGACAGCACGCCATGGAGTAGGACGGGCGCCGACGTCAATTGCCGCCTGCATTCGCGTCGCTAGGTTATTCGCGACGCCGGCACCCGGCCGAACTCGACCTCACCGCGTATGACCACGCTCCAGATAGTCCTGCGGTATCGGCGAGGTGTCCCGCCGGCGGAATGGATGAAACGCCAGTTGTCCCAGAGACACACATCGCCGGGGCGGTAGGCATGCCAGTACTGAAAACGCGGCGACATGAGGTGCCGCTTCAAATCTGCGACCAGTGATTCGCCGGCGGCCCCGGGTAGCTCCACGACGCCGGTCGCCCACAGCGGCGGCACATTGAGGATCTTCTTTCCTGTCTTCGGATGTTGATGAACGATTCGGTAGACGATGTCCGGAAAGGCATCGAGCTTCATGAGATCCGCATCGACGCGATATTTTTTGTTCTTCTCGATGTCCTTGCCGGCGTTGGCCCAGCTCTGTACGACGTGCAGGGAATCGATGCGCTGCTGCAATTCGGCCGGCAGCGCCTCGTAGGTGACCCGCCCGTCGATGAAACCGGTGCGGCCCCCTTTTTCGGGAACCTCGACCGCGTAGAGCATCTTGCCGCGATTGGGGGTGCTGACATAACCCTCATCAGTATGCCAATCGATATCGCCGACGACCTCCTCCTCTTCCTTGGGCTCTACCGTACCGACCGCACCTCGGGTACTGATGACGACGACGCCATGGACCTCCGGGTCGCGTGCGGTGACCGGTGGATCCAGCTCGGGGCCGCCGAAGATGTGAGTCGCGTCGAGGAGTTGTTGCTTGGTCAGCTTTTGGTCGCGGAACACAATCAGCCCGTGACGGTCGAAGAGGGCGTTCAGCTCACGGGTCTCGGAAGCCGACTGGGGTCGCGATAAATCGACTCCGGTAACGCTTACTCCGGTTGACTCCGATAACGGGTTGACTTGTATGTCCATGGGGCACTCCAGAAGCTGCGGCAACGCGCGCGCGTCGTGCGGCGCGCGGGTGGGCACTTAACCACGAGGGGACGCCACACTTCTTGACTCGTCGCGACAATTACTCAGGGCTAAACGACCCGCGACTTTCGAAAAGGGGCTATGATCTATGAGGGCTGCGGGGAATGTTGGCCGTCCACAGCGTTCTACATAACGTGTGAGGCGGCGCGGGGCGTTCATTGGATTCGCGCCGCGATGGGGCGTGGCAGCCGCGGGTGGATGTACGAACCCTGGCAGGACTGTCGACTATGAAACGACAAGCGGAGCAGGTGGCTTATAGGGACGACAAGTGGTCGGATCCCGCGACGGATAAGTCCGCACCGGTTCACCCGCTCGTACGCGCTGATGCACTGCGCAACTTCAAGACCCTGGTATCGGAGCTGGGCGGTGACCCTCTGGCGTTGCTGCGTGCGTGTCTGATTGATCCCGAGTGGCTCGAGGATCGTAAGGCCAAGCTGCCGTTCACCGCAATGATGGAGCTGTTGGAGCGAGCCGCCGTGGAGTTGCGGTGTCCGGAATTCGGGATGCGCCTCGCGGCTAATCAGGATGGAACGAGGGTGTTGGGGCCCCTCGACGTCGCCATGCGCAACGCGCCCACCCTCGGGCATGCGTTCCGCTACTGCGCCGAGCACGTCCATGCCTACAGCGACGCCACCGAGATCTATTTGGAGAAGCGACCGGATCAGCGCGTCTTCATGCAGTTCGAGATTCTCGTGCATAGCGCTTCGCCTCGACGTCAAGTCACCGAGCACGCGCTTGCCCTGGTGCAGCATGCGACCCGAGCCATCAGCGGCGGCCACTCGCGAGTTCGTGAAGTGTGGTTCACTCACGACGCCGGCGCGCCCATGCCCGCCTATCGCGCAAGCTTCAAGGTTCCGTTGAAGTTTGGGCAATGTGTCAACGGCATCTTCTTCGATGAGCGGGATCTGGAGCGCCCCATCCCGGATGCCGATCCCGAGCTCTACGAGATCGCGACCTCGTTCATCGATCTACGTTTCCCACCTACCGCGATGAACATCACCACCCGCGTGCGCATCATCGTTTCCCGGTTACTGATCGAAGGCAGCTGCACCCACGACCAGGTGGCAGCGGCGCTTGGGTTGCAGCCGCGGACACTGCAACGCAGGCTTCGCGAGGAAGGGGTTTCTTTTCAATCGATCAAGGATAGCGTGCGGCGGCATGTCGCCATGCTTTACCTGCAACAGCCCAATGTCTCGTTGGCGCGTCTGACGGAGATCCTCGGTTATTCCGAGACGTCGGTGCTGTCACGCAGCTGCCATCGCTGGTTCGCGGCGTCGCCGCGGCACTTGCGGCACAGCCCCAGCGAGAATGATGAGAGCTGAATGGCTCCGCGACAGAGGCGCACGGCCACCTAAGTTGCGCTATTGCTCGAGCGGGTCGTTGCAACGTCCCCGCTTTCGGCGAAACACTGTCCGAAGAGCTGCGCAAGCGAGTTGAATGAATGCTCGTGCGCTTCCTGATCATAGCCGCACGCCTCTCCCATCCCGACGATATTGGGGTTGGTATAGCTGTGCTTGACCCCGCCGTACAGGGTCATGCGCCAGGACGGCTCCCGTACCTGCTTCAGGGCGCTCTCGAACGGCGCACGTTTTTCGGGCGAATTGGCGTAATCGCGGGTGCCCATGAACAAGTGGACCGGGCACGATAGTCGAACCGGCGGCTCGAGGGAGAGGGCATCGAAACTCGGGTGAAAGGCCGCAACGGCAACGATGGGCTCGCCGCGCAGGGCCAGCTCTATCGCCACAGTGGCACCCAGACAGTACCCACAGGCCGCGATTCTGCGCGGATCAACCTCAGGCCGCGAGGCCAGGAAGCGCAGCGCGCTCGATCCGATGCCCGCGAGTCCCAGCCGCGACATCACACTATTTTTTTTCTCGAGTGTCACCGGACTCGGACCGTTGTGAAAATACCCGCCGCCATAGAGGTCGCAGGCGAGCGCGATGTAGCCGAGCGAGGCGATGCGCCGCGCCTCGCCGAAGGTGTGCTCGCTGATGCCAAATCCTTCCGGAAATACCAGCACGCCCGGGCGCGGCCCAGGCTGCCGCGGATCGCTGAATAGCCGACCGCGCATACTGACATCGCCCGCGGGATAGGTGACGTCTTCGCCGATAAGGCTGGCTTGCACGCTGATCTCCTCTAGCGGTGTCCCCACCCGGCTACCCACTTCGGCCGAGAGCCTCCGCGGCGTCAGCCGACAACGGGAGCCCGGCTGCCGATGGTCGCGCGCCCAGGAAAAGAAATAGCGCGCCGCCCACGAGCGCGGCAAGTGCCGTGGTCGTCAGAAACAGCGAATAGCTGCCGGTCACTTTGAGAGTGGCGCTCAATAGCAACGCTCCGATCGCAGCCGACAGGGCCACGGAGGCTCCTACCAGACCGATGGTGGAGCTGAAGATCTCCACCGGGAAAAATCGCATGACCACAAAGCCCATGATGTCCCCTTCGGCACCGGTGTTGATTCCGAGCACGGCGACCGCCAACCCGAGCGCCAGGGGCCAGGTGAGGCCCGAGGCGAGGAGTAGCAGCCCGAGCGCCGGCAGCGCCATGGCAAACGCCACGACGTAGCGCGTCGATAAACGGTCGAGCGCAAGCCCAAAACCGAGCCGGCCCACGACGACGGCCGACGCATACAGGGAAATCATCCAAGAGGCGCCTATCGAGGTCAGGCCGCGCTCGAGCAGGATGACCTTTAACTGAACGGCATTCATCATCAGCGGCAAATTGCAGAGCACCATGCCCCCGATGATGATACGGAACGCCGGGTTGCGGAATATCGCGGGGTAGTCCCTGCGCAGGGCGCGCGCACCCGACGGTGCGGATTGTGAGCTCGTTCCCGAACCCGCTGGCAACAAGAGTAGCGCCAGCGCGCCCGCGACCGCGGATCCCAGCGCCATCACGCGGTAGCCGGCGCGCCAGCCATGATCCGTCATGAGCCGAGTCAGTAGCGGTGCCCCGAAGGCGCCGAGCAGCGCGGGCGCGGAGAAGGCGATAGCAAGCGCCACCCCGCGCGCGACGGTGAAGCGCGCCGCGAGGGCCTTGCTGTAGACCACCGAGGTGGTCAGCATCCCCATGATGATGACCTGAGCCGCATTGATGGCGAGAAACACCCTGAAATCCCCGTTCATCACGCTATACGCGAGGAACAGAAGGGGCGCAGAGCTCACCCCGACGGTCGCTACGGCGCGCACACCAAAGCGATCGACCAGACGGCCGGCGATGGGTCCGCAAACGATGGTGAACAGCGTCATCGTCCCCGCGAGGGAGTACTGGGACTTTGTCCAATGAAATTCCGCCAGCAGGAACGGCGTGAACACGTTCGACAGATAGAGGGTCGCGTTGTACCCCGCCGCCATACCGAGGCTGGCGGCGACCAGCGTTCGCCACCGCTCGCCGAGCTCGCGTAGATAGGGACTCGAGCTCACCGGAGCGGCGTCGGACCGCCACGACCCATATAAGCAGCCAGGTTACGATGGAAATTGGTGACCGGGCGCTCCTGCTTGGGATTGGGCAGAGTCCCTGGGAATGCACGGGATTTCATGCCCCGCTGCACCTCGGCCATGTTGTTGAAATCCTGGGCAAGAACTTTGCGCCAGTTGTCTTGCGTGGCCTCGGCGTACACCCATTGAGTCTTGGGCTCTTGGCCCTTCGGGAACAACTCGAGGACGGCGACCTCGAACAGGCACTTGTCGGGGTCGAACCCCGCGGGGCGTGCGCGATAGACCAGCGCGAAGCTGTAGCCGTGCTGGATGCTCATGTTCGGGAAGATATGCCAGTCGATGCCGGTCTTGGCGTAGTGCTCGGTACTGACTTCCGGCCAAAGCACGCCGCGTTCCGCATCGTCGCGGCGCGCCGATTCGAACCAGTGGGCCATGACCGTCCCGGCCGGGGTGCCCTCCGGCAGCTCGTCCACCAGCCGTTTGGCCGCCCTGACCAGCGTCTCGGTAGTACTGGCATTCACGGTCTCCATGACCTCGGTATGCAGCTCGGCCGTGGTAATCCGGGGATCGCCTCCTTTTCCGGCGCGCATGATGGTGTTGTTCTCGCTGATGCCTTGATCCGCCTCGCGTTCGGCAAAACCGTGGACGCTATGCAAACCCTCGGCCCTGCTCCAGGTGTAGAAGTCGGCCCATTTCAACAGCTGCGGGTGGGTGCCTTCCACGTGATAGGTCTCGATGAAGGCCTCCATCGCGGTCTTCCAGTTGCAGTCGAACTGCACCCACTGGCGCCATCGATAGCGCATGTTCTCGAAATGGAAGGGGTCCAGCATGCCGGCCGCCGGCTCCAGGTATTCGCGTAGCGGCACGCAATTCGGATCGAGATTGATCCATACCCACCCGCCCCAGGTATCGCAGCGAACGTCACGCAGCCGGATACGCTCTGCCTTGAGCGCACCGCCCCAGTCGGGCCGCTCGACGACGTGGATGTTCTCCCCGTCGAGATTCCAGCGCCAGCCATGAAAGCGACAGGCAAACTGTTTCGCATGGCCGCAGCCGGACATCAGGCGACGCCCGCGATGCAGGCACACGTTGTGGTAGGCGCGGACCGAATCGGGCGTCGTGCGGACGATATGATCGAATCGTTCAGGATCTCGTAGGTGACAAAGTCACCCACGTGCGGAATTTCCTCGAGCCGACACGCATGCTGCCAGACTTTCGCCCACAGGCGGTCCGCCTCTTGTTCGGCCCATTCCTTGGAGAGATAGGGCTCGACCCCAAAGGTCATGGGCTCGGATAGGTCTTCGTTTTCCACGCAAGTCTCCTGCGGTCCGCCGCCGATCCTAGGTCGTTCGGTAAGGTCGGTCTCGCCGTCGGCCGACAGTTCCCATGCATGCTGCGACAGCGCGGGCCCCGCGGCCCGGGGGTCGCCGCCGCCTGCCGTTGTCGCGTCCAACCTGAATTCTGGCGCGTCGCGCCGATACGCAAACAGGCGGGTTATCTAGTCTCGAAATGGCACGCCCGCCCCGGTGCCATCGCGTGATTTAGAATGTTCGAGCGCCCCAGAGGAAACTATTATGACTACGAACACTTCGGAGAAGTTTTTTGAGCGGTACACCGGAATGCCGATCCCGCCCATCAAGGAGAACATGCGGGAGTTCAACGCCGGCGCCATCACCATCGGCGTTGAATTTCGGGTACTGAATGATGCCGTCGTGGCCTCGCTCGGATTGACCGAGATCGCCGCCTCGAATGAGTATCCGACGCTCGACGACAACGGCGTTTCGATCCACGTATTCGTCAACAACGATGAGGGCAACTTCGAGCGCTTACGGTTCGATTGTTTTCAAAATGACCCGCACTATCACTACTTATCCATCAAGAACAAGTTCCAGGATGTGATTCACATCGATAAGACGGTGACGGGTGATCCCGTGACGTGGGCGCTCGATTTGTTGCGCACGCGCTTGCCGATCATGCTCGGCCGTGCCGATATCGACAATCCCGACAGCCTGGTTGACTCCAAGCGCATCGAGGAGATCTTGCCTCTCGTCACGGAGGCCGCCTTCCGCGCGCGCTTCGGCACCGACAAGTCTCAGGTCGTGGAGCTCGCGCTCAAGCGTGGCGCTCATACCTGGGACACCAGTACGGACCGTTCCTGGGACAAACATTCCCAACTGTGAGAATCGAGCCCATCAAGCCCGCCATCGGCGCGCGCGTGCACGCCGACCGGGGCGATCTGCGTAGCGGCGAGGGGGTGGCGGCGTGCGCCGATGCGCTGGAAAAACACGGCGTGCTGGTATTTCCTCGCCTCGGATTGACCGACGAGGAACAGCTGGCGTTTACGGCCCAGCTGGGCAACGGCGGGGGAAGCGTCAAGTTCCCCGGCGGTGCCGCCGTCGAAGAGAATATTTTCAAGATCGCTTTCGACCCCAACGACGAGGGGCGTAACGATTACGTCAAGGTGAGCTTCTTCTGGCACATCGATGGCATGTGTGCCAATGCGCCGCTTCCCAAGGCGGCTCTGCTCACGGCGCGCTCGGTGGCCAAGCGCGGCGGGCAGACCGAGTTCGCCAATACGATCATCGCCTACGAGCGCTTGCCGGAGGCCGAAAAGACCGAGATCGCGGAGCTCGAGGCGCTGCACACGCCGGCGGCGGGGTTTCGCTGGGTGGTGGACCAGCCCACGCAAGAGGAGCGTGCACGTTGGGGAGCACATGCCTTCGAGAAGAAGCACCCCATCGTCTGGCGGCAGCCGACCGGCCGCCGCTCGCTGCTCCTCAGCACGACGGCGGACCATATCGTGGGTATGCCGCTTCCCGAAGGGCGGGCGCTCCTCAGTCGCCTGATCGAATGGACGGCGCAGCCTGATTTCAAGTACCGCCACGAGTGGCAAGAAGGCGACCTTTTGATCTGGAATAATCACGGCGTGATGCACCGGGTTATTCCTTACGATGCCGGCTCCGGCAGATCGATGCACCGAACATCCATTGAGAGCCTGCGGGCTCATTAGAGGAACGAAGCGTGGCGACCACCATTTATAAATTTCTGATTTTCGTCAAGCGCAAGCCGGGCATGACGCCGCAGGAATTCCGTGATTACTATGAAAACAAGCACGCCAAGATAGGGCGCACCATCGCGCCTGATGTGGGCGCCATCAAGTATGTGCGGCGTTATCTGCAACCGCTCGAAGGCGACGTTAGTGTCCGGGCGCCCGAATTCGAGTATGACGAGATCACGGAAGTGTGGTTCAGGGATTTCGAGAAGTTCAAGGCCGTGGCAGAGCGTGTCTCGCGCGGTGAACTGTCGCACGAAGTCGAGGTGGATGAGGGCAAGTTCATGGATCGCTCGAAAACCAAGTTCGCGACCGTGGTCGAATGCGAGCAGAATTTCGAGTAGTCGCCCGTCGCGCCTCAAAGCGGGCGTGCACCGGCCGGACTTTAGCGTTCGACCGACTCCTGCTCCCGCAGCTGGCGCGGCGAAGCCGCGAACCATCGATAGCAACTGCGCGATAAGGCGGAGGTTTCGGAGTAGCCCAAGAGCTTCGCCAGCTGGCTCAAAGGCATCGAGGACTGTTTGAGATAGCGCAAGGCGATTTTGCGACGCACATCGTCCTTGATGGTCTCGAAGGACTCGCCTTCCTCTCGCAAGCGCCGTTGCAGGGTTCGCGGATGCATCCCGAGTGTAGTAGCGACGCTCGCACACGTGCAATCGCCGGCCAGCAGGCGTCTTTCGACAATGTCTCGGATGCGCGGCCCAAACACCGAGTCGCTCGCGGGAAATCGCTGCGCGATGAAATCGGTCGCGAGCTCATAGAGCTGCGGATCGGCGTTCGGAATGGGCGTCATGAGCTCGGCATCATCGAAGAGCAAACCGTTCACCGGCTGCTCGAAGCGAATCGTGGCGCCAAAGTACTCACTGTAAGTGGCCGGCGGCGATTTGGCGGAGTGTGTGAACCAGATCTCGCGCGCCCTCACGAGACTCCCGCTGATGCTCAGTGCGGCGTTCTGCGACAGCAACAAGGCACGTTCCACGGCTTGTGCATGGTCAACGACGCGGGCAAGAGGCAACTCGATGCGCAAGAAGCTCGTGCCCACTTCGCCGCGCTTTTCCAAGTACATGAAGGCGGCGGTGCTGTACACCTGGAGGTGATCCTGGGAATAGCGAAACGCGTCCAGCACCGTTTGCGAGTTGCCCATAACGTAGTTGAGCGGACCCAGCACCTTGACGCCCTGCAACGTGGCGAGCCGTAGCCCGAAATCCGGGCAAGAAAGCGCTTGAGCCGCGTGCTCGAGTATTCGCGCCAGCGTTCGGTAGGGGATCACGGCGTGCCGATTGGCGAGGGTCGCCATATCGATCTGGAACTGATGGAGGAGGGATGCCGGATCCCCGCCGAGTCGGGTGACCAGGGCGGGGATTCCGCTCAGGGCAGTGATCCGAACGATGGCGGCACTCGCATTGAGGGCGTCCGCCGACAGGAGGTCGGAGCGCCCGCGATTTTCTTGGACCATGTCAACTCCAGCCGTACTGGGTGGAAGGATGACACATGCTGCGGTGCGAGCAAAATGCGCCGCAACCGGAACCATGGAAACTCTTCCGATATCACGTCAACTGAGGGGTTTTACATTAAGTCGGACGAGGCCGAATTCGTCGAGCCGCGATGTTAATGTGCGGCGAGCTCCGAGATGAGCTTGGTGTCGAAATAAAAGCCCGTTATGGAGATGACCTTGCCCGCTTCCAGTACCCAAGTCTCCGCCAGCGGCATGGACACCTCACGCCCGGTTTTCACGATGCGCCCCTGGATGTGCGACAGGATGATGACCGTGTCGTCAGCGGCGGCGAACTGATTCGGGCCGAACTTGACGTCCGTCCAGAACTTCAAGACCTCACCGAGCACGTCCTTGTAACCTTGCCAGCCGTGATACGTGCGGCCATAGGGCAATCCTTCCGGCAGGTAGCATACGAAGTCGTCGGCGACGTATGGCCTGACGACTTCCCAACGCCCGAGGATCCCGTTCTCGAGCATCGTTTTGACGATGCGAAGATTACTTTCCTCAAGATCGCTCAAGCGCATCACCCTCTGTTCTCGTCTTGAAATCGCATGCGCGATCGGTGCGGCTTCTCTCTCCGGCAGCATGTGGTTCTGCGACCCGCGAGGTATTGACCCGAGATGCCACATTGCGTTCCGGCACCGACGCGGCATCGCGTGCACGTCGCTGTCGGCAATTTGTCGCCCATGGTCAAGTGCGACGTGACATCGCGGTGTAACGTCGATCGTTGCTCAGGACCGTCGATCACTGACTTCCGAGGAGGGGGCTTGACTTCGAGTAAAGGCGATCCAAGGAATATCCAGATTGATGTAGCGGCGCTCGATCGGAAATACGCCGAAGAGCGCGCCAAGCGGCTTCGACCGGAAAATGACGAGCCCTACCCCGAGCTCAAGGGGCGTTTCGCGGGATTCGATCAGGACCGCCATGCCGACCCGAATTTCAAGCGCGAGCCGATCGTCGAAGAGCTCGACGTGGTGATCATCGGTGGCGGTTTCGCGGGCTTGCTGGCCGGTGGCCGCATGCGCCAGAAGAAGATCGAGACGGTGCGCATCATCGAGAAGGCCGGCGATTTCGGGGGCACCTGGTATTGGAACCGTTATCCCGGCTGTGCCTGTGACGTCGAGTCGTACATTTATTTGCCCTTCCTCGAGGAGCTCAAATACGTCCCGACTCAGAAATATGTCACGGCTTCGGAGATCTATAAGTACTGTCAGCGGCTGGGACATCATTTCGACCTCTATCGGCAGGCGCTTTTCCAGACCGCTGTCACTGAGATGCACTGGAGAGAAGCCAGCAATCGTTGGGAGGTCATCACCAGCCGAAATGATCGGCTGCATGCGCGCTTCGTCATCTCGGCGGCGGGCTTTCTGAGTAATCCCAAGCTACCGAAGATTACGGGGATCGAGTCCTTCAAGGGTCACAGCTTCCATACCAGTCGTTGGGATTACGACTACACCGGCGGCAACGCGCAGGGAAATCTCGATCGTCTCGCGGACAAAGTGGTCGGCATCATTGGTACCGGCGCGACAGCGATCCAGGCAACGCCCTTCCTCGCCCAGGCGGCGAAGCACCTTTACGTGTTTCAGCGCACGCCGTCGTCGATCGATGAGCGGAATAATCGCCCCACGGATGTCGACTGGATGAACGGCTTGCCGGCCGGCTGGCAACGAGCCCGGCGCGATAACTTCACGAGTATCCTTTCGGGCGGGCGTGAGCCCTTAGACATGGTCGATGATGGCTGGACGGATATCATCAAGCACATTCCGCTGCCCGCCGGGGGTGACGGCAGTGCCGCCGATCCGGAGGAAATGCGGGTGGCGGGCATGAAGAAGATGGAAATGGTGAGGCGTCGTGTCGAGGCTGTGGTGAAGGACAAGGCGACCGCCGAGGCTCTAAAGCCCTTTTTCCACTATTTTTGCAAGCGACCTGGTTTCCACGATGAGTATCTGGACGCGTTCAATCGCAATAACGTCACTCTGGTCGATACGGCGGGCCGCGGCGTCCAGCGGGTCACCGAGGCGGGTGTTGTGGCGGGAGGGCGCGAGTATCCGCTCGATTTGTTGATCTACGCAACGGGCTTCGACTTCCTGCTCGAGTACACGCGCGAAACGGGGCTAGAGGCGTACGGCCGCAACGGCGTGAAGCTAAGCGATCACTGGGGCGATGGACCCCGAACGCTGTACGGCGTGCAGACCCACGGCTTCCCGAATCTGTTCTTCATACGGGTGGCACAGGCGGGTGCATCGTTCAATTACACCCATACGGTCGAGGAACAGAGCAGCTACATCGCATTCATCATCGCCGAATGCATGCGCCGCGGGATCAAGAGCGAAGAGCCGACGCGCGAGGCCGAAGAGGCCTGGGTGCAGGAGGTGATCGCCAAGGCCGGCCCGCGACGCGCGTTCCTCGCAGCGTGTACGCCGAGCTACTACAACTATGATGGAGCGCACCGCGAGCGCTTCGCGCTGTTGAACGAGCTCTACGGTGACGGGCCGTTGCCGTATTTCGCAATGCTTCGGCAGCTGCAGAGCAAGGGCGCGATGGAGGGACTCGCCCTCGCCTGAAGCCGACGGCGTGTCGCCTTATCCTTGCCGCGATCAGGCCCCATTGATGTCGATCACGATTTTGCCACGTACGCCACCGGCTTTTACAACCTGCAATGCCTCCGCGGCACGGGCCAGCGGAAAGGTGGTGATCTCGGGCATTTTGATGCCGCCTTTGCCGATGAGCGCCCGTAGATTATCGATATCCTCGCGCAGCGGACCGTAGTCGAGCAGCAAAAAGTGGCAGCGTAACCCGCGCGATTCCGCCGTCCGCTTCAGGGCGCCGATATCGCCGTCGTTGTTGAGAGTAGCAACGATGATCCAGAGACCTCCCGGCGCGAGTACGTCGAGGAGCTCGGTCTTGTGGCCACCGCTGTGAGTGTCAAGCACCACATCCACACCGCGCGGCTTCCAGGCCTTGATCCGCTCGACGACATCCCGGTGGGCATAGTCGAAGACCGCATCGGCTCCGAGGTCACGCACGTAGTCCTCGTTGCCGCCACGACAGGTGCCGGCGACCGTTGCCCCGACCGAATGCGCGAGGGCGATGCCGAAACCGCCCACTCCGCCGGAAGCTCCATCCACCAGGACGGTCTGGCCGGCCTTCAGGCTCATCACGTCGGGCCGAAAGAAAGCCTGATAGGCCGTTCGAGCCACGGTGGCCAGAATCGCGCATTGTGCCTGGGAAAGTCCCGGGACGGCGTCGACCACCTTGTCCGCCGGCACTTTGGCGTACTGCGCCAACACACCTTGTCCCGTTGCGCGATCGGGCCGCACGATGACCCGATCGCCCGGTTTGAATCCCGACACCGCCGCTCCGACGGCTTCGACCACGCCTGCACCGTCGAAATCCGGGCACCCAGCGATCGGGGTAAGGCGGATAGAAAGCGGCCAACATTCCCTCGACCTCTTTCCAATCGACCGGATTGAGTGACACCGCGTCCATGCGGACTCGTAAATCGCCGGCCCCAATCGACGGCATGGCAGCTCGACAACTCTGAGGGACGTCGGCGCTCCAAAACCCTGCATGACCAAGGCGCGCATGCACTTCTATCCTATTCGAGAAAATGGCCGACCTCGTGACTCTCCCCGATAGGCGGCGTCTTGACGAGACACGCCACTTCACCGCACAGGCGACGTCACGATTCGTCACGCGACGAGATGCGCCAGCCAATGGCTGTCGGGAAATCATCGGTATTTGTCGTCTACCGAAAAGAGCCGCACCGGGAAATTGTGAACTAATACGGACATCTAATAAAAGCCGAGCGCAGAGCCCACGGCGCTTGTACTGGGAGTTGTCGATGAGTTGGCAGTCATTGCCGGAGCGCTTGTTTCATCACAGTTCGTGGCCGGCTAACTTTCAAGGCCTGCGTGGATCGTTCGTCGCAGATTGACGAATCGGTTGTCGCTTTGTGCCGGCCTTCTGACGCGCAGGGACGATATCCGCTGAAGCTGGGCGGATATCGTGGAATCGGTTTACAGGGGAGATGACCATGAAAAGAATAAGTGTCTATGTCGTATCGTGCAGTCTCACGCTGGCGCTGCTTCTGCACCATGATTCTTGGGCGAATGCGGCAAGCGAGGCGGCACTGGCAGAGAACGCGTCCGGCGGTCCGGCCGCCCCGCCCAAAGAGCAACCCAACGGGGCTCTCGATGAGATCATCGTGACGGCGCGCAAGCGTCCGGAATCGATTCTCAAGGTTCCGGTGGACGAACTCGCGGTTCCGCAGGCAAAACTCGAGAGCTTGCAGGTGACCGACATTGCCGATCTGCCGAAGCTCGTGCCGGGTCTCGACATTGGCGAGAACGTGCTCACCATCGGCACGTTGGTAGCGATTCGCGGCGTCGGTACGACGTCCTATGACCAGGGCGTCGATCCCTCGGTAGGGCTTAACATCGACGGCATTTCGATGGGAAGCGGCCTCATGTTCCAGAGCGGACTCTTCGATTTGGGCGGCGTGGAAGTCCTGAAAGGTCCGCAATCCCTGTTCTACGGCAAGAGTACGACGGCGGGCGTGATCGCGCTGCGCAGCGCCGACCCGACCGACCAGGTCGAGGTCATTGGACGGGCGGGGTATGAGACACAGGCAAAGACCTGGAGAGGCGAGGCCATTTTTTCCGGACCTGTGGCGGATGGTCTAAAGCTCCGATTGGCGACGCTATATTCGACGAGCGACGGGTTCTTCTACAACGATGCGGTTCCTGCCGAACAATACGGCGCTCAGGCGCCTGAGTACGACCGTGGCCCGCATGTCTCGGAAGATTACAAGGTGCGGCTCACGGCCCTATGGGATCCCACTGAGCAACTTACTGCGCGCTTTAAAGCGAACGTCGATCGCCTCGATACGAACGATGGGGACACACCTGAGATCTTCGGTTGCTACAGTGGCGTGAATGGCGCGCCGCCCATAAACATACCTTTCATCGGCCCCTACAACGATTGTCGGATCGGCCGGAATTACTACAACGTCGCCATGAATCCCACGTTCTTCCCGGGAATCACGAACGGCGGTTATCCCTTCCTCGATACCAAAATGGGCTATGGGAGTCTGGACCTCAACTATCGGCCCGTGCGCGACTTCAGCATCAGTTCGACTACGGGATATTATTCGATCACGGCCAATGCCCTCGAAAACGCCCTCGAGACCACGTACGCCGCCCCCGCCATCGCAGCCGGGAACGTTTACCACCGGCATGCCTGGTCCGAGGAATTGCGGGGGAATTCCGACTTCTCCGGCCCGTTCAATTTCACGGCCGGCGTCTATGCGGAGAACGGACTGGTGTCGAATGACATCACGTATTACGGCAACGGGGCTTTCGGCTTCCCCGCGATCCCCGATGACACGATGGACTCCATTCGCATCAAGTCCATCTCGGGCTTCGCTCAAGGCCGATACCAGGTGATCAGTCCCCTGGAGTTGGCCGCGGGCGCGCGTTATGCCGAGGAGACCCGGACACAGGATCCTATCAACGAACTGACGGGTTTACCTGTCGCCGGGCAGGTTCCCGAGATACACTCGGCGAAGACGATGCCGGAAGCCACCATTACCTACACGCCGACGGACGATATGACCGTCTACGGCGCGTACAAGAAGGGTTTCAAGTCAGGCTCGTTCTCGATTGCCACGCCGGTCGTACCCTTTCTCGATAACTCGTTCGGCGATGAAACCGCGCAGGGCGGTGAAGTCGGGTTGAAGAGCCGCTGGCTCGAGCGCCGTCTGATTTTCAATGCCACCTGGTATCTGTATGACTACAGCGGATTGCAGGTCGGCGCGACCCAACCGCCGGAGAACGGCGTGCTCGTTACCCGAACCGTGAATGCCGGAGCCGCGCGGACCTGGGGTATTGATTCCGATGCCGCCTACCGTCCCGAGGCGATCAACGGTCTTCAAGTGAACGCCGCGGTGGAATGGAATCACGCGCGCTATACCGAGCTTAACAACGTGCCGTGTTGGGCCAGTCAGACCATCGCCCAGGGTTGTAATCAGGATTACAATCCGGCAACGGGGCTGTATAACGCGCAGAATCTCTCCGGCACCCAGATGGAGCGCGCGCCGGCGTGGCAGATAAATGTCGGTGCGAGCTATGACCTCGTTCTACCGAATGCCTACAAGCTCACCTTCACTCAGGCCAACGCCTACTTCTCGAGCTCGCCGACCACGCTCGCCGTGGGCAGGCCGGGCAATGATCAACTTCAGAGGGCATATACCAAGATTGACCTCGGTGTCGAGCTCAATTCGCCGGATGAAGTCTGGAGCGTGGCGATCATCGGCAAAAATATTGGAGATAGCATCGTGACCGGAACCTGTTCCTACCAGGCCTATCAGACGGGCGTGGTGTTCCCGGGCACGACCACAGGTGGCACGAGTCCGGGTCCGGGCGGTCTATCCTCGCCCGTCTGTTTCGTGGAGGCGGGTCGCGAGATCTGGCTTCGCTTTACCGTCAGACCGTTCGGGGTTCACCACTAGGACATCGCGGGATATCAGATGGGGTTGCTCGAAGCCCATGCAGGCCTCGCCGGCAAGGTGGCTGTGGTGCTCGGCGGATGCGGGGAGGTACAAGGCCGAGCGATCACTCTGGCGCTTGCCGAAGCGGGTGTCTCCGTTGCGGCCTGCGATATCGATCGTCTCGCCGTTAGGACCATCGTGCCGCTGGTCGAGCGACTCGGCGTACGTATGTTCGCGATGGAAGCCGATGTGACCGATGCGGCTGCACTCGATCGCTTCTACGACCGAGTGGCCGGCGAGTTCGATCGGCTCGACATCGTCGTGAACCTGCCCGGCGGCGTGGCGCGTTCGCTGTTCGTCGATACCACGCGGGAAACCAATGCCCGCGACATTCGGCTCAACTATGGCTACGTCATCGATAGCGTGCGCCGCGCCATTCCGCTCATTCGGCGCGGCGCCCGTGGCGGCAGCATCATCAATTTCACGACCATCGAGGCATTTCGCGGTGCCGCCACCTATGCGGTGTACGCGGGGGCGAAGGCGGCGACCACCAATTTCAGCCGCGCGATCGCCGTGGAGCTGGGTGCCGACAAGATCCGCGTCAATTTGATCGCTCCGGACGCCTCGCCGGCCAAGATCACCAATGCCGCTCTCTACGCCGAGGATTTCGAGCGTCTCGCGGCTCTCGGCGAGAATGCACGGGCGGAGTCTTTCAAGATCTATGTGCCGATGAAGGAACGTACTCCGGTCGAGGATCTGGCCAACGGCGTGCTGTTTCTCGCGAGCGATCTGTCGCGCTCGGTCACTGGCCAGACCTTGCACATCGACGGCGGTACGAGCGCGGCGATGGGATTCCTCGATTGGCCGTTCGGCGACAGCTTCATGCCGGCCCCCTTGGGTGGCACCCTGGCACGGCTGTTTCCGAAGGCCTGATCACGACTCACGCCGGGGAGGCCACGGCGCCCTACGACGGTTGTCGCTCCGCGCCCGAACTCTGACGCACCCGGGCGATACCGATCAGACGCTCCCGGGTACCGTGTTGCACACTCCCCGCTACACCCCTTAGGAGGTGCAAGCCTCATGACTCAAGCTTCCGTGAAACTATTCTCCGCAGACTCGCACGTGGTCGAGCCCGCGCACTGCTATGTCGACTACATCGACGCCAAGTTCCGCGCGCGCGCACCGCGCTTCGAGGTCAACGACAAGGGCGGAGAGATGGTCGTGTTCGAGGATCTGCCCTCCATTCCGGCGGCGGCGATGGCCCCCATCGGTCACAAACTCGAGGGGCCCGGTGGATTCAAGGGCATGACGCTGGCGCAGATCAATCGCGGCGCGTTCGACCCCGTGCAGCGGCTCAAGGATCAGGATCGCGACGGCGTCGTCGGCGAAGTGCTCTATCCGACGATCGGGATGTACGTGTGCGCGAGCGAGGATGCCGACTACAAGCACGCGTGTTTCGCCGCATACAACCGCTGGCTCAAGGAGGAGTTTGTCTCGCATGCGCCGGATCGGCTGATCGGTCTCGGCTTGACGGCGGTGCGCTCGGTCGAGGAAGCGGTGCGCGACGTGCAGTCCTTGAAGAAGCAGGGTTTCCGGGGCGTGATGTTGCCGAGCGAGCCGGCAACGAAGGAGGATTTCGATGATCTCAGCTTCGATGCGCTCTGGTCCACTTGTACCGATCTCGAGATGCCCATTTGTTTCCATATACTCTCATCGCGCGCCATCAAACGCGCCGTCACGAGCGCATTGACCGGCAAGTCTCCGGGCCGGGGTCCGTCGGCGAATCAAATCCAGGATGTGCTGCGCGAGGTGCAGGACATCATCGGGATGTTCATCTGGAGCGGAATCTTCGATCGCCACCCAAAACTCAAGCTGATCTGCACCGAGGCGGATGCCGGATGGGCGCCGCATTACATGCAATACGCGGATCACTACTTCCTCGATCGACCCGACAAGAAATTCGGGACCGGACTCTCCCGCAAGCCCAGCGAATACTTCCGGGAGAATGTCTATCTTACTTTCCAGAAGGACTGGGTGGCACTTCAATCTCTGCATCTGCTGAATCCGGCGCGGTTGTTGTGGGCCAATGATTTTCCGCATCCCGATGCGTGCTGGCCCGACAGCCAGCAGCTCCTGGCGGAACATGCCTCGCATCTGTCAGACCGAGAGAAGGCCGGGATTTTCAAGGGCAATGTGCTCGAGGCCTACGGCATGAAATCAACGGCAGCGGCCGATTGACGCGACGGCGGTCACGACAATGATCAGCGAATACGATCTGGTGATCAGAAACGGGACGATCATCGACGGCACGGGCAAGCCGGGATTTCGCGCGGACGTCGCCGTGCGCCGCGACAAGATCGTCGCGGTCGGGAAGGTGCCCGGCGCCGGGCGTGAGGAGATCGACGCCACGGGGAAGCTGGTTACTCCGGGTTTCGTCGACATCCATACGCACTACGACGGTCAGGCGATCTGGGAGAGCCTCACGGAGCCCTCGTGCTCGCACGGGGTCACCACGGTGGTTACGGGCAATTGCGGGGTGGGATTCGCACCCTGCAAGCCGCAGGATCGAGAGCGTCTCATCGCCCTGATGGAAGGGGTCGAGGACATCCCGGAGGCGGTCATGACCTCCGGGCTCAAATGGGAATGGGAGTCCTTTCCGGAGTATCTGGACGTCGTGTCCAGGCGTCGGCGAGACATCGACCTCGCCGCCATGTTGCCGCACGCCTGCGTGCGCATCTTCGTCATGGGCGACCGTGCGGCCGAACGCGAGCAGGCCACGGACGAGGATCTCCTGCAGATGACGCGCATCTCCGAGGAAGCCATGAAGGCGGGCGCCGTCGGCTTCGGAACCTCGCGGAGCATCTCGCACAAGGACAGCCATGGAAACCAGATTCCGACGCGACGCGCGGCGGAAGCGGAGCTCCTGGCATTCGCGACCGGCATGCAACGGGCCGGTCACGGCGTCATCGAAGCGCTATTCGATTTCGGCGACATGGAGCAGGAGTTCGGGCTCCTGCGCCGCGTGTCCGAGAAGACCGGCTGTCCGGTGAGTTTCACGTTGGCCCAGACCCTCGATCAACCGCATGCCTGGCGACTGGGCCTGCCGCTGTTGCAAAAGGCCAGCGACGATGGTCTGCGCATCAAGGGACAAGTGATTGGCCGACCCACGGGATTGATGCTCGGCTTCGCCGTGTCATACAACCCGTTCTCCAGACGCCCAACGTATCAAGCGCTCGAGAAGCTGCGGCTCGAGGATAAGGTGCGCGAGTTGCGCAAGCCCGAAGTGCGCGCGAGAATTCTGCATGAGAAAGACGGTGATGCGAGATATCACGCGCTGACGTTCCTCAGCTGGTACGACCGCATGTTCGTGCTCGGTGATCCACCGACCTACAATCAACCGCTCGATCAATCGATCGTTGCGCGAGCCGCCAAGCAGGGCGTATCCGCCGAAGAATTCGTCTACGACGCGATGCTGCAAAACAATGGCGAAGCCATCATCTTCCTGGCGCTCGGCAATTACGTGGATGGCACGCTCGGCGCGGTCAGCGAAATGCTGAATAACGAGAATACGGTGCTCGGCCTTGGCGATGGCGGCGCGCACTACGGTCTGGTGTGCGATGCCGGCTATCCGACCTTCATGCTGAGCTTCTGGGGGCGCGACGTCTCCGAGGACAAACGGATATCCCTGCCCGTCCTGGTGAAGAAGCTCTCGGCCGATACTGCAGCGGCGGTCGACCTGCTGGATCGCGGCATGATTCGTTCGGGCTACAAGGCCGATCTCAACATCATCGATTTCGAGGCCCTACGACTGCACGCGCCGCGCCCGGCGTACGATCTACCGGGCAACGGCCGGCGCCTCAAGCAGCGAGCCGACGGCTATGTAGCCACGATCGTGAACGGCGAGATTGCTTACCGTCATGGGGAGCACACCGGGCGCTTGCCGGGGAAGCTGGTACGCGGCCCGCAGGCTGCGCCCCTGTGATCGCGGCGCTCATGGATCCTCACGGCGGACGGAGAGGAGGATCTTGAGCTTCGAGGGTAAAGTGGTGTTGATAACTATACTGGATGAGTCCTGTGCGTCGCGGACGCCCGAGGGGTCAGACCGCTTGAGGATCGAAGTAGAAGGCGGTGATGCTCTCGACCTTGTCGCGCTCAATATCCCAGATTTCGGCAAGCGGCATGTCGACCGTGCGGCCGGCCTTGGTTTTCCCTTTCATGTGGGTCATGACGACGACC
Organism: uncultured Gammaproteobacteria bacterium; assembly: GCA_963755935.1. GTDB lineage: Bacteria > Pseudomonadota > Gammaproteobacteria > Steroidobacterales > Steroidobacteraceae > Bog-1198. Next base: position 14,394 of record CAVWME010000014.1, on the reverse strand, counting down.
CGATTGCCCTCGGCCATGTACTCAGCCGGGGCGAAGCTGATTTCGCTGAAGTGATTGCCGATGCCGGTTGCGACCGCAAGGTAACCGGGCCACCCCTTGTGAGATCCGCCATAGGGCAAGCTGCCGGGAACGTTCATGGTCATCGTGTCCGAGACATGTTTCTTCACTTCGTCCAGGCGGCCGGCGACGAAGTTCTGCGACATCGAGCGCACCATGGCGATGTTCTTCTCTTCTCGATCCTTACTCATGGTTGGCCTCGCGCGGTGGGTCGGTTGCGAACCATAGTCCGGATGCCGGCCGCGCGTCTTGTTTCTGGCCGCCAGAGTTCGAGCGCGGCGCGACACGGCGATTCGAGCCGTCGCTTGAACACGCAATATTGTCGTGATTCAGCGGGAGGCCGACGTCGCCGCGGCGTAGGCTGATGGCTGTCACCGGGCTGAAACTCCAGGGGGTATCGATGGCGCTGGATGACTATTCCGCCGATGAGATCAAGATCGACGTCACCGCGTTGCGCGCGCCGATATACCGAAGAGCGCGACAAGCGCGTGCGCGCGCGCGCCGCCGCCCAAGCGGACCAGCCGGAGCTGAAGGGCCGGTTCGCGCAACTGGATCGCGATTTCTACGCCGATCCCTCGTTGACCCGTCCCCGAATTGTCGAGGAGACCGAGGCGTTGGTCATCGGCGGAGGTCTCGCCGGCCTCATGGTCAGCGCCCGCTTGCGCCAACAAGGTGTGAAAGACCTGCGGGTGATCGAGAAGGCCGGCAACTTCGGCGGCACGTGGTACTGGAATCGCTATCCCGGCGCTTTCTGCGATGTTGAATCGTACATCTATCTGCCGCTCCTCGAGGAAACCGGGTATATGCCCGCGCATCGTTACTCGATGGCCTCGGAGATCCGCGGGTATCTGCAAAAGCTGGCCGAGCGCCTCGATCTGTATGCGTCGGCGCTGTTCCAGACGACGGTGGTCGGGCTGCGCTGGAACGAGGAGCGCAAACGCTGGATCGTGCGTACGAACCGCGATGATGAGATCGCGGCGCGGTTTATCGTGTCGTGCACTGGCGTTCTCAGTAATCCGAAACTACCCAACATCCCGGGCATCGAAACCTTTGCCGGGCAAAGCTTCCATACCAGCCGCTGGGACTACGCCTACACCGGCGGCGACGAGAACGGCAATCTCACGGGGCTTAAAACCAAACGCGTGGGTATCGTCGGGACCGGCGCAACCGCTATCCAAGTCGTGCCGAAAGTCGCCGCGTGGGCGAAGGAGCTGTACGTCTTTCAGCGCACACCGAGCTCCGTCGATGAGCGCGGCAACCGGCCCACCGATCCCGAATGGTTTAAATCGCTGGCGCGCGGCTGGCAGCGGGAGCGCGTCGAGAATTTCTCGAGCTTGCTCTCGGGCCGTCCCGAGCCCGTCGACCTGATCCAGGACGGTTGGACGGATATCGTGCGGCATGTCGCGCCGCCGGCAGGCGGTGAAGCTCCGGACCCGGCGCAGCTGGAGATTGCGGGCTTTCGCAAGATGGAGATGGCGCGGCGGCGCATCGATCAGTTGGTCAAAGACAAGGGTACCGCGGAAGCGCTTAAACCTTATTACCATTACTTCTGCAAGCGGCCCGGATTCCATGATGAATACTTGAGCGCGTTCAATGAGCCCAACGTCACCCTGATCGATACGCAGGGTCGGGGCGTGGAACGCATGACGCCGACGGGCGCCGTCGTGAACGGCCGCGAGTATCCGCTCGACTGCATGATCTATGCGACGGGTTTCGATTTCCTGACGGATCAGACCCGCGAAGCCGGCTTCGACATTCACGGTCGCGATGGACTCGCCCTGAGCGACCATTGGCGCGAGGGGCCGCGTACGTTGCATGCGATCCAAACCGACCAATTCCCGAATCTCTTCTTCATCCGCCTGTCGCAGGCGGGTAACTCACCGAATTTCACGCATCTTGTCGGCGAGCAAAGCGATTACATCGCTCACATCATCGGGAAGACTCGCGCGGCTGGTGCCACGACGGTCGAAGCGACTCGTGAAGCGGTCGATGCCTGGGTCGACGAGGTAATCGAGAAGGCGGCGCCCCGACGCGCCTTCCTCGCCACTTGCACCCCCGGGCAGTACAACCATGAAGGGGATCCAAGCAAGGAACGGTTTGCGGTACTGAACGAGCTCTACGGCGACGGCCCGATTGCGTATTTCCAGATCCTGCGCGCGCTGCAAAGGCATGACGAATTGCAGGGTCTGCGGCTGACCTAAAAGGACTTTGACGTGTACCGCTATGAACCTGGCGCCTATCTCGCGGAGCTTCGCAAGCACCGTCGCTCCCTGGCGGCGGCGAGTCTCGGTCTCGCGTCCGGCTATCAGCTGACCAATTTTCTCACCAACCTGTTCGGTCCTTATTTGATACATGCCTTTGGCTGGTCGAAGGCGCAGCTCTCGCTAGGCGGCGCCGCCGCATTATCCACAGTGTTCTTGGGGCCGGTCGCGGGCCGCATCACGGATGCAGTCGGTGTTCGGCCGATGGCCGCGGCTGGGGTCATCTCGACTCCGCTCGTCTATTTGGCATATGCCTCGATGAACGGCGATATCCGGCTATTCGTACTGATCGCGGTGCTGCAGACGGTGATGATGGGATTGACGACGTCCTCGATCGTGTATGCGCGTATTTTAGCGCAGGAGTTCACCTACGCACGCGGTGCGGCACTTGCCATCGCCGCATGCGCGCCGGCGCTGGCGAGCATTCTGTTAGCGCGGCCGCTGTCGGCCTTCATGGAGACCCACGGCTGGCGGGCGGGATATCTGACGCTCGCCATCCTCACCGGAGTCGGCGGCGCCGTGACCCTGATGCTCATCCCGCGCGGATCGGCCCGAACCCTTGCCGTGAAGCGGGGCGCGAACGCAGCCCTCTACCGGGAGATCGGTCGCAATCACACGTTTTGGGTGATCATTTTCGGTCTCTTGTTGTGCAACCTGCCGGTCATGATGCAAGCCTCGCAGTTAGGCGTGCTGCTGCAAGACCACCGCGCCGGGACCTCCGCCATTTCCTGGATCGTGGCCCTCTATGCGGTCGCGGTGATCTTGGGACGGCTCGTCTGCGGGTTTTGCCTGGATCGCTGGCCAACCCATATTGTCGTCGCGATCAACATGTCACTTCCCGCTGTGGGTCTTTTCATCCTCGCATCGAGCGTTACCTACATCGGGATCCTCGGCGGGGCGGTGGGTCTGCTCGGCCTGGCTATCGGCGCCGAGGTGAGCATCATGTCCTTTTTGGTCATGCGGTACTTCCCCGTCGAGGTATTCAGTACGGTGATCGGCCTCGTCGCCTCGGTGGTCGCCTTCTCGGCGGCGGGGGGTGCCCTGATCCTCAGCCTGACGTTGCAGATCAGCGGCGGTTTCACCCTGTTCCTGCTGATGACCGGCTGCGCGAGTCTGATCGGTGGCCTGTCGTTTTTGCTGCTCTCGCGGGCCGAGAGGAAGTCCTTCGTCGGACGAGAATCGCGGTCGGGGATTCCGCTTTATTTGTCGCCCGAAGACGCGAAATTGGGCGGCTGAGAGACTATATTTTTTTCGCCACAAGGGGAAACTGTATGTCGTCAACGTCTGAAGAAGCGCTCCGCGTCCAAGAAGCGGCGGCCCATGTCTCGAATTTCGCGGACGTCGCGTACGAGCCGTTACCCTATAAACCCATTTCGGCGGACTCGCACGTTACGGAGCCGCCGAATTGCTACACTGACTACATCGAGCCGAAGTATCGCGATACGGCACCTCATGTGGTGAAGGGCAAAGAGGGCGGTGCGGTGTACGTGATCCACGGCATCGACACCACCGTGCCGATCGGCAGCATGTCCGCCGCCGGACTCAATCCGCGCACCATGGGCCGCTCGATGGCGGCGGGCACTTATGACACGATTCATCGTGGCGGTTTCGACGGCGTCGAACGTGTGATCGCGCAAGATCAAGATGGCATCGGTGGCGAGATCGTCTATCCGACCATCGGCATGCTGATCTGCAATCACCCCGACGCCAACTATAAGAAGGCGTGCATGGATGCGTACAACCGCTGGATGCTCGAGTTCATGGGGGCCGCGCCCGATCGCATCTTCGGCCTGGGCCAGGCGGCGATTCGCTCCGTCGAGGAAGGTATCGCCGAGTTCGAGTCTCTCAAGGCTCGGGGTTTTCGAGGCGTCATGATGCCGGGAGAGCCCTGCACCGAGTTCGATTACGACGACGAGCGATTCGATCCGCTGTGGCAGGCGGCGGTCTCGCTCAAGATGCCGCTGAGTTTCCACATTCTTACCAGCAAGAGTGATACCCGCAGCTTCAGCGGGGCAGTGACCCATCGCGGCAAGGCGAAAGCGAATTATCAGCATGGCATCATCCGCGGTGTGCAGGACATCATCTCGATGTTTATCTGGGGCCGCATTTTCGAGCGATTTCCCGGACTAAAGGTCGTGTGCGTCGAGGCCGACGCGGGCTGGGCGCCGCATTTCATGTACCGCATGGATCACTGGTACAGCCGCCATCGCTACTGGGCGACGCAGAACGACATGGCGAAGCTTCCTAGTGAGTTCTTTCGCGAGAACGTATATCTCACCTTCCAGGATGATTACATCGCGCTCAAGACGACCGATCTCATGAACCCACGGCGGCTTTTGTGGGCGAACGACTATCCGCACGTGGACTCGACCTGGCCTTGGAGTCAGGGCCTCATCGCCAAGCACACGGCGCATCTGTCGGACGAGCAGAAGCGCTGGATCCTCCGGGACAATGTCGCAGAGCTCTATCAGTTGCCGCGGGCCTAACAACGAGCAGCGACCCGAGCGCGCCCTCGTGGAGGAGATGCAGACTCTGTTCGAGCCCCTGCGGCTGGGACACTCGCTATGCCTGCCGAACCGTCTCGTCATGGCGCCCATGACCCGCCGCTGCAGTCCGCACGGCGTGCCGGGTCCCGACGTGGCGGCCTATTATCGTCGCCGCGCGGAGGGCGGCGTCGGCCTCATCATCACCGAAGGCGCGTGGGTCCCGCATCCGTGCGCAGCGCAGTATCTGGAGGCTGCTGCCCAGGTACCGCGCTTTTACGGTGAGGACGCGCTGTCCGGCTGGAAGCTCGTGGTCGACGAAGTGCATCGGGCCGACGGAAAGATCGTGCCGCAGCTCTGGCATGTGGGGCAGTCGTACCACCCGGAGGACGCTCATTTGTTCGCGGACGACTCGGCCTGCCGCGAGCGGCTGTTCGGTCCCTCGGGACTGGTTGCCACCCACGGCGGTCCGCTGAAGGCCCGCGGAGTCGCCGCGTCCGCGGCACAGATCCGGGAAGTCATCGATGCCTACGCAACCGCCGCCAAAGCGGCGTGGACGCTCGGCTTCGACGGCATCGAGCTGCACGCGGCGCACGGCTATCTGATCGATCAGTTCCTGTGGTCGGAGACCAATCGGCGTACGGATGAGTATGGCGGTAACCGGCGCGGCCGCAGCCGATTCGCCGCCGATATCCTGCGCGCGGTGCGCGCGAGCACGGCGCCGGATTTTCCCATCATCATCCGCATCTCGCAGTGGAAGATGGCGGACTACGGTGCCTGCACCGCCGCCACGCCGCAAGAGCTCGCCGAAGTGCTGGAGCCGCTGGCGGAGGCAGGTGCCGACGTGTTCCACTGCTCGCAGCGGCGCTTCTGGGAGGGCGAATTCGATAGCGACCTCAATCTCGCCGGATGGGCCAAGAAGCTGACCGGAAAGCCGTCCATCACCGTGGGCTCGGTGGGAGTCGACGTGGATTTCATCAACACCTTGCGCGAAGGTCGTGGGTCGGGCAGCGCTCAGTGGTTGGGAGAGCTCGAGCGACGCCTGGCGCGGGGCGACTTCGATCTGGTGGCGGTGGGTCGGGCGCTCGTCGCGAATCCCGATTGGCCACGCAAACTGCGTGACGGCTCGCTGACGGACGTGAAACCTTATTCGCCGGCCATGCTGGCGGAACTCGACTGAGCCGCGGGGTGGCGGATGAACGGCGCGGCGAATGACAACGCTTTCGAATCCCGTCACTTCCGGACGAAGGACGGTTTGAGCCTGCACTATCGCGATTACGCAGCGAGCTCCACCGCGCGCTTTCCGGTGATCTGCCTGCCAGGACTCACCCGCAATGCGCGCGATTTCGAGCGCCTGGCGCAGTACCTGGCCACAGAGTATCGCGTTCTCTGTCCGGATTTCCGCGGTCGAGGCCGGAGCGGCTACGCGCCCGACCCTTTGACTTATACGCCGCGCAGCTACGTGCGCGATCTCGCAACCTTGTTGCGCGATCTGCAATGCGGTCCCGTGGCATTGATCGGAACCTCTCTGGGCGGCATGGTGGGCACGCTGTTCTCCGCCGTGTATCCGCACAAGGTGCGCGGCCTCGTGTTGAACGACGTCGGGCCGGAGATCGACCCCGAAGGGTTGAAGCGTATCGGCAGCTATGTGGGCAAGGCACAGCCGGTCATCACGTGGGCCGATGCGGCGCTCGCGGTGGAGCGACTCGACCGGGTCGTGTACCCGGACTACGAGGCCGATGACTGGATGCGAACGGCGCGGCGGCGCTACGTCGAAGAGGCCGATGGTAAGGTCAGACTCGATTATGATCTGGCGATCGCGAAGACTTTCTCGAGCCCCGCGACGACCCCCGATCAATGGCCGTTCCTCCGCCGTCTGCAGGACATTCCCGTGCTGGTCATCCGCGGAAGTCTCTCCGACATACTCGCGCGTGCGACCACGGAGCGCATGCAGGCGGCGTTGCCGGGGCTCGAGGTCGTCGAGGTCCCGAACCGCGGTCATACGCCGACCCTCGAGGAGCCGATCGCGCAAGCCGCGATCAGCAGGTTCCTCGGCGGATTATCCTCTCGATTTTCACCAGCCCGCCGGGCGGGGCGAGCCGTCTCGAGCTGGATGTTTCACTCATCGGCGCGCCGCGCGGGCGTTGTCTAGCTCTGGAGCGTCATGAACAATCAGCAAGCCGCCTTGTTCCTCGAAGCCTCCCGACCGGTCGCCGAGCTGTGCCGCGCGATGGATGCCCGTGATGTGCAGCGGATCGCCGATCAATTGGCGCCCGAGGCGGTGTGGAGCATCGTGGGTCGCAAGGATCGCTTCCCGTTTGGCGGACCGCAGCCGAGAACACAGTTCATCGAGGGGCTGAGGGCATCGCTCCCGACCTTCGAATCTTTCACCTTCGAGGTGCTGTCGTGGGCCAAGAACGGCGACACGGTATTCGTCGAGGCTCGGGTCAAGGGTCGCAGCCCCAGCGGCGCGGGCTATTCGAATCACTACCTCATTCGCTTCATCGTGCGTGACGGGCTCATCGTCGAGGCGCTGGAGCACTATGACCCGTTCGAAGCGCTCGCTTTCATCGAACAGCTCGCCGCCAAGGCCTGAGCTCCAACAACGACAACGAGGCGACAATGCACCCCACTTATCCCCGCCTGTTCAGCCCGATTAAGCTCGGGCCCATCGAGATACCCAATCGGTTCTATTTCTCGCCGCACGGCGTTCACTTCACCGTCGGGGGCGGCAAACCGTCGCAGGACTATCTTCACTACAAGGTCGCGCGGGTCAAGGATCACGGCTGCGGTCTGGTGGTGTGCAGCATGACGGTGACCGATCGCGCCCGTAATTCGCAGCCCTCGGTCTACCTCGACGAGAACATCTCTGCCTTTCGCGCGCTGGCGGATGCGGTGCACGAGGCCGGCGGGCGGATCTTCGGGCAGATCTGGTACTGGTGGGGAACCACTGGCTCCTGGCAGCCTTTCAGTCCGCCCGCGCCGGCGCTGTCGGCATCGGTCACTCAGTTCAACTATGCCGACCGTCAAGTGTCCACCCGTTCGATGGGCAAGGCCGAGATTCGTGGTATGGCAGAGGCGATGACGCGCTCGACTGCGCATCTGCGCGAGGCGGGATTCGACGGCGTGCTGCTGCACGCCTCGCATGGCGGCATGATCGAGCAGTTTGCATCGTCGTATTTCAATCACCGCACGGATGAGTATGGAGGCGGATTCGAAAACCGCATCCGATTCCTGGTGGAGTCACTGCAGGCTGCGCGCAAGGGCGCGGCGGGCAAACTGGCGATCGGCATGCGGCTCAACTGCGACGAACTACTGCCCGGGGGCTACGGCACCGAAGGTGCGCGCGAGATCCTCGGTCATGTGGTTCGCGAAGGACTGATCGATTTTGTCGATCTCGACGTCGCAATCGAGCCGAACCAGCTGCACTACGGCATGCCACCGGTGTTCGTGTCGCCGCAGGTCTACCGTCCCTTCGTGGAAAAGACCCGCGGCGCCGCAGGATCGATTCCCGTGCTCAGCGTACTCGGCCGCGTGACTTCGATTGCGGAGGCCGAGGCGGCCCTCGCGTCGGGGGTCGTCGACATGATCGGTGCGACGCGCGCCCTCATTGCGGAGCCGGAGCTCGTCAAGAACGCTTACTACGGTCGAGAGCATCGCAGCCGCACTTGCATCTCCTGTAACTGGTGCCTCATGGCCGGCCAAGAGGGCGGTGCGCAGGGTTGTACCGTCAACCCCGCGAGCTATCGAGAACGGCTGTGGGGTTATGGGGAGTTCGCGCCCGCGGACAGGCCGTCCCGTGTGGCGGTCATCGGCGGCGGTCCCGGCGGCATGGAGGCGGCGAGGGTTTGCGCGCTCCGAGGTCATCGAGTGACTTTATACGAGGCACGCGAGCAACTCGGCGGCGCCCTCGCGCTGTGGGCCAGTCTTCCGGGGCGCGAGTTCTTCCGCAAGAGCATCGAATGGTGGACTCGCGAGCTCCGGCAGCTCGAAGTCACTGTCAAGCTCGGGGTCGAGGCGACATCGTCGGATGTGCTTGCCGAGCGGCCCGATGCCGTGATCCTCGCCACCGGCTCGCGCTACAGCGTGGGCGGACGCAGCGCCTTGCTCGAGCGCGATATCCCAGGCTATGACAGGAGCTTCGTTTACCGTCCCGAGGACGTCCTGCTCGGGCGAGCGACCCTCGCGGGCAAGGTGATCATTCTCGATGCGGAAGGCCTGCATACCGGACTCGGTCTGGCGGAAGCGCTGGGCCGCGGGGGTGCCGATGTGCACTTGCTGACCCCGAGCTTCGCGCCGATGTCGCCGCGTCTGATCGCGAATCAGGATCATACGTTCATCATGCAGCGGCTGCACGCGGCCAAGGTCACGCTGGTACCGACAACCTATCTGCGGTCCATCGGCGATCATTCGGTCACCGCGTACAACGTCTATACCGATCAGGAAAAGGTCATCGACGCGGTCGACGGCGTGGTTCTTGCCACTTCGCGAGCGCCCGTGAATACGCTCGAGGCGGAGCTCGAGGATAAGGGGTTGCAGCTCTTTACCATCGGCGATGCACTGGCCGCGAGAATGTTCGCGCACGCGACCTTCGAAGCGCAGAAGTTCGCGCGAATGATCGGCGAACCGGACGCACCGCGCTCATTCGCAGAGGCGTACTTCCAGCGAAATCCGCGCGAGTTCGCGGCAGCGGCCGCTGACGCGGTTTAAGGCGCCATCAATATTCAACGAGGAGCCCTGGCATGTTCAAGCAAGTGGTGTTTCTGAAGCGTCGACCGGGTCTTTCGTTCGAGGAGTTCAAGAACTACTACGAGAATCAGCACTCGAAACTGCACAAGAAGGTGGGTGACGGCAAGCCGTTCATGCCCACGGCGCAGCGCTACGTGCGCCGCTACATCACGCCGGAGAAAAACCCCGTGACCGGCGAGATCATTGAGACCGGTTACGACTGCATCATGGAAATCTGGTGGAACTCGCGCAAGGATTTTGAGGACTCGATGGCGCATCTGCGTAACCCGGAGATCCTGCCCGCGCTGATGGAGGACGAGAAAAAAGTCTTCGCCACGCACAGCAACCCGGTCATGAGCGTCGAGGAGTTCGATTCGCCGGTAGGACCCAACAGCTGAAAGCCCATGGTGCACCGCAATGTCGCCAGGCCGGTCCTATTTGTCGTCCGCTGCCAAGAAGGCCTCCGGTGACATTGATAGGTTCTCGTCAGGCCTTTCACGCCGAAGCGGCCCAGGCGAGAGCTATCGCGGCTGCCGGCAACTGAACGAAGAACGGAGGAAAATCACATGCAAATTCGTCGCCTGTCGGACGCGGGTGGAGTCGAGGTCGAGGGCGTTGATTTGTCGAGGCCCACGCCACAGCAAAATGCGGCCGTCAAGAAGCTCTACGACGAGCATGGCCTCGTGGTGTTCAGTGGTCAGAAGCTGAGTAAGCAGCAACTCGTCGATACGGGTGCCGCATTCGGCGGCACCATGATCGATCCGCCGGCGACCGTCCGGGATCCCGAGGTGCCCGGTATCGTCGTGATCAGCACGCGAGGCACCACCGGGGACGTGGTGCCGAAGGATCCGAACGAGCTGGTGGGCGATCTGGAATGGCACACAGATCAGGGCTATGTGCCGGCGCCGAACCGCGGAAAGATTCTTTACTCGGTCGCTGTTCCCGAAGAGGGCGGCATGACGGGTTTCATCGATAACCAACTGACTTATGAGGAGCTCTCCGACGATCTCAGGGAGCAGATCGAGGGATTGCACGTCATCCAAAGCTGGGATCGAGCCGAGGCGTACCTCAATCGCAACAAGGGCTACCGGATCGGCGGTGACAAGGAAATGGTCGTCGGCAAATTTCTGGACCAGATCTATCCGCTCGTGTATCCGCACCCAATCACGGGGAAGAAGATTCTCAACGTCATCCCGCTGTACGATTCGGGCATTTTGGAGATGCCGGGACCGGACGGTGAGGCTCTCCTCGAGACCCTCAAGGCGCATGTGCTACAGCCCAAGTACCAGTACTGGCACAAATACAAGCTCGGTGACGCGTTGATCTGGGACAACTGGCGCTCGTTGCATGCTGCCAGTGGCACGCCCGGCAAGTATGTTCGGACCCTCTGGAGTATCGTGATCGACAAGGGGCCGGACTTTGGCGTTTCGTTGCAGAAGGGCGCAGCCGCCCGCGCCACAGCGGCACGCATGGCGGTGGCCAAGGCAAAGTCGAGCGAGACACTGGCGTGCCGCATCTCCAAGCTGTATCTGCAGTACGTGAAGGCCCAAGATGTCGCGGGTCTGCGCGATTTATTCCCGGCGGCTTCGAATTACACCGGCCCCAGCGGCGCGAAGCTCAGCGATCCCGACGAGATCGTCGCCGGCTATGACCGCGGCTTCAAGAACATGGGCAAACCGTGGAAGTTCAAGCTCGAGCACGCCGTGCCCATCGGAGAGAACGGGTGCCTGCTCGAGTTCGGTCACAAGACCAATGAGCCGAACACCGACTTCACGCTCTCGGCCGTGGATCACATCGAAGTGAACGCGGAAGGCCAGATCACCCGCTTCCTGCCGTTCTTTGCCTCAAGCGAGATTCCGCGCGTTCTGGCCAATATCAATCGGCACAAGGCGGAGGCCGCTGAGCCGGTTTCGTGACAGGCTACCGCAAGGCGCGCGAGTCCTTTCGATGGCAAATCCCCGATGTGTTCAACATCGGTGTCGACATCGCGGACGTGTGGGCGAGCCGTGAACCGGAGCGGATCGCGATCCTCGATGTTACGCAGGGCGTTGTCGTCGCCACTACCTTCGAGCAGCTGTCGCGGCAGTCCAATCGCCTCGCTAACCTATTGCGCGCCAGCGGCCTGGAGCCGGGGGATCGAGTCGGCGTCCTAGCCTCGCAGCGGCTCGAGACAGTGCTCGCACACGTCGCCATCTATAAGAGCGGTAGCATCGCCGTCCCGCTGTTCGTTCTTTTCGGTCTCGACGCGCTCCGACACCGGCTCGCGGATTCCGGTGCGCGCTTCCTCATCTGCGACGCCGAGGGCGCGGCGAAGGTCGCGAAAATTCGCGATCAGTTGCCGAACCTCGCGCACATCCTTTGTCTCGACGATGATGACTGGTCTTCATGGCTCGAGCGGCACAGCGAGCAGTTCGCGCCTGTGCGAACAGCGGCCGACGATCCGGCGCTGATCATCTACACGTCGGGAACCACGGGGTCCTCGAAGGGAGCCTTGCATGCCCATCGAGTACTGCTGGGACATCTGCCCGGGGTCGAGATGTCGCACGGCGGCTTTCCCCAGCCGGGCGATCGCATCTGGACCCCGGCGGACTGGGCGTGGATCGGCGGGTTGCTCGACGTGCTGTTTCCGGCGCTGCATCACGGCGTGTCGGTCGTTGCGTGTCGCTTCGGCAAATTCACGGCCGACGCGGCGTTCCAACTCATGCAGGACCTTAAGGTGCGGAACGTTTTTCTACCCGCGACTTCGCTCAAGATGCTGCGGCAGGAGCGCCATCCTCGCGAGCGCTGGAAGCTGGGGCTCCGTTCGGTCGCGAGCGGCGGCGAATCGCTGGGTGGCGAGCTCCTGTCCTGGGGACAAGAGGCGCTCGGCGTGCAAATCAATGAGTTCTACGGCCAGACCGAATGCAACATGGTGGTTTCGTCATGCGATTCCTGGTTTACTCCTCGGCCGGGCGCGATCGGAAGCCGGTGCCCGGGCACGATGTCGCGGTAATCGATGAGGAGGGCGAAGCGTGCCTGCCGGGTCAGGAAGGTGACATTGCTGTACGCGCACCCGACCCGGTGATGTTCCTCGGCTATTGGAGAAATTCGGCGGCGACGCACGACAAGTTTCGCGGTCCGTCGCTGTTCACCGGCGACCGCGGCAAAGTCGATGAGAACGGCTTCATCACCTTCGTGGGTCGATCCGACGACGTCATCACCAGCGCGGGCTACCGAATCGGCCCCGGCGAGATCGAAGACTGTCTCACCCAGCACCCGGCGGTCGGCTCAGCAGGCGTTGTCGGTACGCCCGATCCGATGCGGACCGAGATTGTCACCGCCTTCGTCGTGCTGCGCCCGGGGTTCGAGCCCACTCGCGATCTCGAGAGGGCGCTGCAGGAGCATGTCCGCTCACGTCTGGGCGGCCATCAGTATCCGCGTGTCGTACGCTTCATCGCGGAGCTCCCGATGACAGTCACGGGTAAGGTGATGCGCCGTGAGCTGCGCAGTCTCGCCGCACATATACCGCGAGACTAGTGTCGATTGTCGGGCATCGACAAGATGGCCTCGCCGTTGCGCAGCGCCTTGCGCAGTCGTCGCGGTGAGATCGAGAACCAGCGGTAGCAACTGCGCGAGAGCGTCGACACCTCCAGGTAGCCCAAAGCCGCGGCGACCTGGACCAGCGGCATCTGACTCTGACTCAGGTAGTAAAGCGCCGCGTCGCGCCGCACCGAATCCTTGATGGATTCGAATGAGTTGTCTTCCTCCTTGAGCCGGCGCTGCAGGGTTCTGGGATGCAAGCATAGCTCGGCAGACACGCGCTCCTGCGTGCATTCGCCTTCGCGCAGTAGATTCGTGATCAAGGTTCGCACACGCTCGCTGATTCGTTGGTAGGTTGGCGGAAAGCTGTGATCGATATAGCTGGTGGCGAGAGCATGGAGCTGGCGGTCCGGATTGACCAGCCGTATCTCCAAGTCCTCCTCATGGAACACTAGCCCGCTCATCGGCTGCGCGAAGCGGAGGTCGGTGCCCAGATAGTTCCGATAATCTGACTTTCGGGCGCAGGGCGCGTGCGCGAACCAGATCTCGCGGGTGTGCACTTGGTCGCTGCTCATAATGGGGATCGAATGATGAATCAAGGCCAGTGCGTGCTCGACCGCTTGGGTGGTATTAGGCAATCCGTCGAGCAAGATCTCGAGGCGCAGGAACCAGAGCTTGCCCGCTCTCTTCTCGAGGCTCATGCCTACGGCCTTGCTGAAGACGTTTACGTGTTCCGCGCAGTAGCGCAGACCTTCCCCCATGGTCCGGGAGTTGCGCACGGCGACGCCTAGAGGTCCGACGACCTTGACCGAGCCCTGGATCGCCGCGAGCTTCAACCCGAAGTCCGGGCAGTTAAGATCCAGGGCTGCCTGTTCGAGTAGCTGTACCATGGTGCGGTACGGGATCTGACCGTTCGCATCGTCCATCACTGCGGGATCGATATCGAACCACTGCAGTAACCTCTTTCCCTCGCCACCCAGCCGATCGACAAGGTGGACGAACCCTCTCAAGGCCTCTGCTCGAGCCAGAACTGGCCGCGGCTCCTTGTACGGTAGTTCGGGCTTCAGCATCCGGCCGACTCTACTAGGCTCCAGAACCTCGATTTTTTGCATGTCCACTCCCCCGCTTTAACCTCATCTCTCTAGTATTCTCATCTCTCGCAATGGCGACAAGTTCGACGACGGTACAGTCGGATCGCCGGCTTATGTCGAGTTCCGGAGCTATCCCACATGCCCATTATCTGCGCGCCTCTCATGCAAATGCTGACCATGGTCACGAGACTACCGCGCCGGTAGCGACAGTTTCTTGGCTTGAGGCGACAAGTGCCTGGCCGCGTGCGACTGGGG
>CAVWME010000013.1:0-123420 GCA_963755935.1 uncultured Gammaproteobacteria bacterium | reverse complement strand
GTCATGCAGCGCTGGCTCAGCGAGGATCGATCCGCGAGCGCCTGAATCGTCCGGAGTCGGACTCGCCGGGCGCGAATTGCCGAACCGGGGTCGCAAATTCAAGGGCAGGAAAAAAAAGGCCCCGGTGGTGCTTTCGCAGCCACCGAGGCAGACCAACCCGGCATGGGGATGACAAACCGGGTCTGCCCGCTCAGGGAGAAGAGTGGGGAGCGCGTTAACGCTCGCAGGATTAGATGGGGATGCCCTATGAAAGTTCCAGCCCCTCCGCGGCGAAATATTTCAGTTGAAATGGCGTCGCGCCCCATGCCGGCGTCCACAGGTCCGCAGGCGCAAAGCGCTTTGAAAATCTGCACTTACTGCACACTGCTCATCAATTCTTTGCAATACGCCCTTAGGGCAATTGCAATGCGCTGCTTCAGCGCAGCGTACCGAGAGCCGTCAATGCGCCTCGTCCCAGTTGAGGCCTATGCCTACATCGACCTTCAGTGGTACCGAGAGTTCGGCAGCCTGCACCATATGTTGGCGCAGCTCGCTGACGGTGGTGTCCACCGCCTCTTCCGCCACTTCGAGCACGAGCTCGTCGTGCACTTGCATGATCAGGCGCGCCGCCGTGCGTGTGCGCTCGAGCCATGAGTCGACCGCGATCATCGCGCGCTTGATGATGTCGGCGGCGGTTCCCTGCATGGGCGCATTGATGGCGCTGCGCTCGGCGTACTGACGCAAGGCGGCGTTGCGCGAGCGGATATCCGGCAGATAGAGCCGCCGCCCGTACACCGTCTCGACGTAGCCGACCTCGCGCGCCTGGTTGCGTGTCTCGTCCATATAGCGACGCACGCCCGGGTAGCGCTCGAAATACCGATCCACGTAACGCTGTGCTTCGCCGCGGCCGATGCCGAGCTGACGCGCGAGTCCGAAAGCGGACATGCCATAGATCAGCCCGAAATTAACCGCCTTCGCAGAACGCCGCTGATCCGCACTCACCTCCGCGAGCGGCATGCCGAGCACTTCTGCGGCCGTTGCCTGGTGGACGTCGCGATCCTCCGTGAAGGCGGTGACGAGACTCGCGTCGCCGGACAGGTGCGCCATGATGCGCAACTCGATTTGCGAATAGTCCGCGGCGACCAGGCGGTAGCCGGGCGCCGCCACGAACGCCTGGCGTATGCGCCGCCCCTCCGGCGTGCGGATCGGGATGTTCTGCAGGTTCGGGTCGGAGGAGGACAGACGCCCCGTGGCGGCGACTCCCTGCTGATAGGTCGTATGAATGCGTCCGGTGGCCTCGTCGACCTGACCCGGGAGCTTGTCGGTGTAAGTCGATTTGAGCTTGGTGACGCCGCGATATTCCAGAATCATGCGCGGCAGCTCATAGGAAATGGCGAGCTCCTCGAGCACATCCTCGGCGGTCGACGGCTGTCCGGTCGGGGTTTTGCGAACCACCGGCAACCCCAGCTTGCCGAACAGCACTTCCTGCAGCTGCTTGGGCGAGTCAAGGTTGAAGACCCCACCCGCGGCCAAGTGCGCTTGCGCTTGCAGCTCGAGCATGCGCACCGCAAGCTCGGTGCTCTGCGCCTTGAGCAACGACCTATCGACCAGCACGCCGGCATGCTCCATGCGATAGAGAACCGGCGCGAGCGGCTGCTCGATGGTCTCGTACAGGTTCTTGAGCGTCGGCACCGCCTCGAGCTGCGGCCAGATGGCCTGATGCAGCCGCAGCGTGACATCCGCATGCTGCGCGCCGTACTCGGCGGCGCGGGCGATATCGATCTGGCTCAAGGGCAGCTGCTTCGCGCCCTTGCCGGCGATGTCCTCGAGACGCACGGTCTTGAGACGCAGATACTTCTCCGCGATGGAGTCCATGTCATGACCCGTCGCGACACTGTCGAGCACATAGGACTCGAGCATGGAATCGTAGCGCTGCCCGCGCAGCGCGATGCCGTGGCCTGCGAGGATATGCGCATCGAGCTTGAGCTGATGCCCGAGCTTGGGTAGCGCTTCATTCTCGAGCAGCGGCTGCAACGCCCGCAGCGTGCGCTCCCGATCGAGCTGCGCCGGCGCGCCCGGATAATCGTGCCCGAGAGGCACGTAGGCCGCCTCGCCCGGCGCGATCGCAAACGATAAACCGACCAGGTGACCGCGAATACCGTCGGGGCGGTCAGTCTCCGTGCCGAAGCACACCAGCGGCGCCGCGGCGAGTCTCTCGATCCAAGAGTCGAGAGCGTCGCGCGTCAGGACCGTGGCGTAATTGCGCGGCTGCGGCAGCTCGAGTGAGGAGAACACGGTGGCGGATGCGCCGGACACGTCGACGGCGGTGGGCGAGAGCTCGGTCGCCACGACAGCGACTCGCGCGGCCTCGGCGGAGGGCAGCGTCGACTCGAGCGACTTCAAGAGCGCGCGCAGCTCGAGTCGTGTGTAAAGCTCGCGCAAGCGCGCGTGATCGGCAACGCCGGGTACGAGGTCCTCGGGGGTCATATCGAGCGCGAGCCGCGTATCGAGCGTCGCGAGTTTGCGCGACAGCTCGAGCGCGGGCAGTTCGTTGCGCAGATTCTCGCCGACCTTGCCGGTGATGTCGGCGGCGTGCGCGATGAGCGCATCGAGCGTCTGATACTGACCGAGCCATTTCGCCGCGGTCTTGGGTCCCACGCCGGTGATTCCCGGAATATTGTCGGAGCTGTCGCCCACCAGCGCGAGATAGTCGACGATCTGCTCGGGATAGACGTCGAACTTCGCCTTCACGCCGGCTCGATCGAGCCGGGTATTGCTCATGGTATTGACCAGAGTGATGCGCGGACCGACCAGCTGCGCCATGTCCTTGTCGCCCGTCGAGATGAGCACATCGAATTCGCCTTCGGCGCCGCGCAGTGCGAGCGTGCCGATGACATCGTCCGCCTCCACGCCCTCAATGCGCAGCAGCGGCAGCCCCGAGGCGCCCACCGCGTCGAGAAGAGGCGCGAGTTGCGAGCGCAGATCGTCGGGCATGGGCGCTCGATGCGCCTTGTACTGATCGAACAAGTCGTCGCGAAACGTGCGGCCCGGGGCATCGAACACCACGGCGATGCGGTCCGGCGATTCCTCCTTGATCAGCTTGTTCAGCATGTTGAGCACGCCGAGCACCGCGCCGGTCGGCTCGCCGCGCGAGCTCGACAAGGGCGGCAATGCGTGGAAGGCGCGGTACAAGTACGACGAGCCGTCGACCAGGAGCAATTTGCGCGCAGTCATGACGGGCGCGGAACTTAAGGCTGCGGGCCGGGGTTCGGCGTCGAATTCGTTTCCGGAGCGGCCTGCGGCGGAGGCACGTCCGGCGCGGATGCCGGCGCGCTCGTCGACGGCGGTTTCGGTGCGCTGGGTAACTTCACTTTCTTGCGAGGATGTTGCGCATCGGGCAGCACCAGCGGGCCCTTCTGGCCGCATGCCGCAGCGCTGGCCGCGAGGGCGAGCAGGACCAAAACGCGCAGGACTGTCATAACGCCAATTATACCTCGCCGCGCCCTGGCCCCCGTCTCGGAACTTCTCCGACGGCCTACCTGTCCGAGAGTGCAGGAATCAGAACGGAGACGTAGATGAATCGTTCGTCATCTTGGTGTGCCTTGTTTGCCGTGAGCGCGCTGTACGCCTCGACCGCAGCCCTCGCCGACAACCCGTTGGGCGTGTACGTCGGCGCCGGTGTCGGCGCCTCGAACGTCGGCAGCAGCTATGACTACGGCTATTACGGCGGTTACCACGACGACGATGTGGCCTGGAAAGGGATCGTGGGCATTCGCCCGATACCCTTCCTCGGAGCCGAGGCCGAGTGGATCGATTTCGGCAGTGGCCACGGCGACAGCGGCTACTACGGTTTCGGTGACTACTACGCCAATTCGGTCTCGCATCCCAAGGCGGCAGCGCTGTACGGTGTCGGTTATCTGCCGATGCCCTTTCCGTTCCTCGATGTGTACGGCAAGGCGGGCGTCGCCCGGCTGCAGACCGATATGACGACGTACCAGTACACGAGCGGCGGCTATTGCCCGCCGCCCTATTCGAACTGCAGCGCGCCGGTGGCTTATCGCATCGACCAGTGGAACACCAAATTCACCTGGGGTGCCGGGGTAGGAACGCACTGGCAGGATTTCGGCTTTCGCGCCGAGTACGAGCGCATCGCATCCCAGTACGGCAATCCGTCGGCGTTCACGGTGAACGCCACCTGGCAGTTCTGAGGCGAGCCCCGAAACCTGCGCCGAGGCTATACTCGCGCGGTGACCGCAGTCAGTTCTTGTCGCTTGCATGACCTGGCGCGCGCGAGCGCGCTCTGCGCCGGCGCGCTCGTGTGTGCGTGCTCGACGCACGACACGGCGCCCGCGGCAGGGGCCTCCACCGCGCAAGTGAAGAGCGCATCGCAGAGCGAGGCGACGACCGAGGCCTTGCGCGCCAAGGTCTCGACCATTGTCGTGATCTACGCCGAGAACCGCGCCTTCGACAACCTGTATGGCAACTTCCCCGGAGCCGTGGGTCTGGGCGAGGTGCTCGACCGGGACGGTCGGCCGCGTCCCGCCTATGTTCCGCAACGCGATCGCGACGGGACGGTGCTGCCGGTGTTGCCGCCGACCTGGCACGGTGTGACCGCCACAGGCTATGAGCCCGTGGTCACGCAAACGCAGAGCATGGGGTTGCCGAACGCCCCGTTCTCGATCGAGCACGCCTTCACGGCACAGTCCGGCGTGACTCTCGGCAGCGCGACAATCACGCGCGATCTGGTGCACAAATTCTTCGAGCATCAGATGCAGATCGACGGTGGCAAGAATGACGGCTACGCTGCCTGGAGCGATGCGGGCGGCCTCGCGATGGGCTACTGGGATACGAGCGGCTCGGCGCTCTATGCGCTCGCCCGCCAGTACGTGCTCGCCGATCACTTCTTCCAGGGTGCTTTCGGCGGATCCTTCCTCAATCACCAATACCTCATCTGCGCGTGTGCGCCGGAGTACCCTTCCGCGGACAGCGCGGCCGCGCATCCCTCGATTGCGATCCTGGAGAAGGATGCGGCGGGTCACGATCTACCGCGGCTCAAGACCGCCCCGCTGTCGCCGCGCTCGGCGCTCGACGGCAAGCCCGTATTCGCCCTGAGCGGCACCATCACGCCGGCGAATTATTTCGGCGACGGCAAGTTCTACGCGGTGAACACCATGCAGCCGCCCTTTCAGCCGAGCGGCAATCCGCCCGCCGTCGCGGATGCCAGCGAGCTCTATGCGGATCCCGCGAGCGCAACGACGTTACCGCCGCAGACCGCCGTCACCATCGGGGACCGGCTCGACGCCAGGCACGTGCCCTGGGTTTGGTATGCGGGCGCCTGGAACACGGCGCTCGCCGACGGCCGCCAGCCGCCGGCCAAAGCGCGGCGCGCGATCTACGCGCCTGATATTCCGGGCGGCAGCCCGGATTTTCAGCCGCATCATCAGCCGTTCAACTACTACGCAAAGTTCGATCCCACGGCGGGTGCCGCGGCGCGCGCGGCTCATCTCAAGGATTACGAGGATTTGATCGCGGCTGCCGCGGCCGGTCGCTTGCCGCCCGTGGTCTTTTACAAGCCGCAGGGAAACTTCAATCAGCATGCCGGCTACGCATCGATTGCGGACGGCGACGCACACATCGCGGATCTCGTTGCAAAGCTCCACGCGAGTCCGCAGTGGAAGGGCATGGTGATTGTGATCACCTACGATGAGTTCGGCGGCGCCTGGGATCAGGTCGCCCCGCCACACGGCGACTTGCTGGGACCCGGGGCGCGGATTCCTGCGATCGTGATTTCGCCACTCGCCAAACATGCGACGGTGGATCACACCCCCTATGACACCGCCTCGGTGTTGCGCCTGATCATTCGACGCTTCGACTTGGAGAGCTTGCCCGGCATCGTCCGCCGCGACCGCGCGATCGCCGAGCACGGTGAGCCGCCGCTGGGCGATCTCACCAACGCGCTCGATCTCGCCCGCTGAGGGAGCTGATTACTGCGGTGTCGCCGGCTTAGGCGCCGCGTTCCCGGAAGCCCCGGGAGCGGTGGCCGCGGCGGGCTTGGACTTCGCGCTCACCACTTCGACGTCGAAGATCAACGCCGAATTCGCCGGAATGCCGGGACGCGGGGCGGGTCCGTAAGCGAGTTCCGGCGGAACGTACAGCTCCCAGTGGGCGCCCGGCCGCATCATGACCAGCGCCTCCTGCCAGCCCTTGATGACGCCGTTAGCCGGAAAGCTGGCCGGCTGTCCGCGGGAGTACGAGCTGTCGAACTCGGTGCCGTCGATCAGCTTGCCTCGGTAGTTGACGGTCACTTCGTCGCTTGCGCCGATGAGCGGCGCCTTGCTGTCGCCGGCCTTGATGACCTTGTATTGCAGTCCCGAGGCGGTGGTTTGCACGCCCTTTTCCTTGCCGTTCTTGGCGAGGAACTCCTGCGCTGCCGCCTTATTGCGGGCCCCGGCGGCCTGCGCCGCGCCGCGCACAAACTCGTTCAGCTGTTGCCGCTCGGCCGGCGTGGATTTCTTGCCCGCCATCGCGTCTTTCAGACCCTTCGATACCGCCTCGGATTGCACCTCGGGGACGCCGATGCCGTGCAGCTGCTCGCCCAAGGTGAGCCCGAACAGATAGCTCGCCTGATCGCTCGTGAGCGGCGGAGCGGGTGGCGGCGTCGGGGCGCCCTGGGGCGCCTGCGCGCCCGCCGGGGGCGATGCCGAAGTCGGCGGCGGGGAGCCGTTTTGCGCGAGGATCAGCGGCGCGAACGAAACCAGGACGGCGCCCGCACAGGCGCGGCGAATCATGCGACGGGTGGTGTTTTTCATGGCCCCGAACGATACTCACTCGGGTCTGCAATTGCCAGTGACTTTTCCCTTACAGCGTCCTTCAGGACGGCGCCGCCGCCGGCGGCTGCGGCCGCTCGATGATGGCCATGGTCAGGCGCGAAATGCAGATGAGCGCCCCGGCGTCGTTCACGATTTCGATGCCCCAGACGTGGCTGCGGCCGCCGATGTGCACGGGCCGGGCCGTGCCGATGACCCGCCCGTTTTTCGCCGATCGCAAATGATTGGCATTGATCTCTTGGCCGACGCACAGGAACCGCTCGGAGTCGATGCAAAGACTCGCCCCGGTGCTGCCCAAGGTCTCGGCGAGGCTGACCGAGGCGCCGCCGTGCAACAGCCCGTACGGCTGCCGGGTGCGCTCGTCCACGGGCATCGACGCGCGAAGGAAATCCGCACCCATCTCGGTGAACACGATATCGAGATGGCGCATCATCGTGCCCGCGGTGGCGGCGTTGAGCTGCTCGAGCGACGGCGTGCGCAGCCAGATGCTCATTTCGGGTCTTTGAGTTTGGCGGCCACCTGCCGGTAGGCATCGCGAAACGGGATGTCGTGCTCGGCGACCAGCGCATTCGCGGCCCCCGCCGCGTGCACGCTCGGATCCATGCGAATGCGCTCGGGCCGAAAGCGCACGCCGGCGAGGGCGGCCGGCAGGATGTCGAGTGTCTGCTTGCACGAGTCGATGCCGCGGAACAGCGGCGGCTTGATGAGCTGCAGATCGCGGTGATAGCCGGAGGTGAGCTTCTGCGTGACGCCGAGCACCTCGACGAGCGCCGCCAAGGCGACGGCGCTGCGTCCGCGCATCAGCTCGAACACGTCGGGATTGCGCTTCTGCGGCATGATGGAGGAGCCGGTGGTGAACTCATCGCTCAGCGCGACGAAACCGAACTCCTGCGTATAGAAGAGCAGCAGATCCGCGGCGAGCCGGCCGATGTCTTGCGTGAGCAGCGTGATCTCGAACAGAAGGTGCGCTTCGGCCTTGCCGCGCGACAACTGCACGGCGGTCACCGGCTCGTGCGTCACCGCGAAGCCGAGACGCGCGCGCGTCGCTTCCCGGTCGATCGCGAGGTTCGGCGTGCCGTATCCGGCCGCCGAGCCCAGCGGGTTCTTGCCGGAGCGCCGCGCGGCGAGCCGCAGGCCTTCCGCGTCGTCGCGAATCTCGGCGGCGAACCCCGTCGCCCAGAGCGCCACCGTGCTCGGCATGGCTTGCTGCATGTGGGTGTAACCCGGCAGCGCGATCGGCGCCGTCGCGCGCCGCGAGCGCCTCGAGTGCCTCGGCCACGGCGAGCGCCCCCGCCTGCAGCGCATGCGACCGTCGCGCGCATACAGGCGCAGCGCCGCCAGCACTTGATCGTTGCGCGAGCGGCCCGCGTGCAGCCGTCCGCCAGCCGCTCCGATGCGCTCCGTCAGCAGGTTCTCGATGGCGGTCTGGCAATCCTCCTGCGCGAGAGACACGCGCCAGCGGCCGTGCGCGTGTTCCTCGCCGATCGCTTGCAGGGCAGCGCGGATCGCCGCGTGATCGGCGGCAGACAAGAGGCCCGACGCGGCGAGCATGTCGGCATGCGCGATCGAGGCCTCGATGTCGTAGCGCACCAGCCGCTCGTCGAGGAGCGTGATCCTCGCCGGCGGTGTAGGCGAGCACGCGCTCATCGAGCGGCGCGCCCTTGTCCCACAGCCGGCTCATGCAGAGCTCGCGCTCTGTTGCTCGGCCGGAGAGAGCGCCGTCAAGTCCGGCACCACCAGCGTTCCGGTGCCCTCGTTGGTGAAGATCTCCGCGAGCAGGCTGTCGGGCGATTTGTAGGTGATCACGTGCACGCGGCGCACGCCGCCGCGGATCGCGTTCTCGATCGCCGCCGCTTTCGGCAGCATGCCGTGAGTGAGGCTGCCTGCCTCGCGCAGGCGGCCGAGACCCTGATGTCGGTGTAGGAGATGAGCGAGCTTGTATCGGTGGATCGCTCGAGAATTCCCGGCGCGCCGGTGCACAGCACCAGCTTCTCCGCCGACAGGGCCCCGCCGATCGCGGCGGCCACCGTGTCGGCGTTGATATTGAGCAGTGTGCCGCTCGAGTCGGCGCTCAAGGGGCTCACCACCGGCATCAAGCCGTTCTGCAGCAGCCTCTCGACCACCGCGACGTTCACCGAGTCGATGTCGCCGACGAAGCCGTAGTCGACGGTCTCCTGCGAGCCCGCTGCGACGGGCACCGGCCCGCGCCGTGTGCGCGAATGAGGCCGGCATCGACGCCGCGAGACCCCGATCGCCTCGATGTCGAGGGCGCGGCAAATCGCGAGGATGCGGGTGTTGATGAGTCCGTTGAGCACCATCGCCGTGACGTCGATCGACTTCTGATCGGTGACCCGGCGCCCGTTCACCATGCGCGTCTCGATGCCGAGCGTCGCTTGCAGGTGATCGAGCTGCGGGCCGCCGCCGTGCACCAGCACGGTCTTGATGCCGACCTGGTGCAGGATCGCGACTTGCTCGATCAGAGCGCGCGTCGAGGCATCGTCGCGAACACCGCGCCGCCCGCCTTGATGACGAACACCTTGTTCTTGTACATGCGGATGTAGGGCGCCGCGCTTTTCAGTGCGCGCACGGCGACCGAAGGATCGGGTCGGCTCATGATCATCGAAGTACTCCGCTGAAATTCTTGCTCAAAGGGAACCCGCAAGCATGCGGTGAGCACCGCCGTCTGCACCGTCAATCGATTGCGCGCCTCACGCTTAACGGCGCTGCGCGGTCCGTCCAGCACTTCGTCCGCGACCGAGACGTTGCGGCGCACCGGCAAGCAATGCATGAGCTTGGCGCCCGGCGCCGCTGCGTCGAACCAGTCCTCGCGCACGCACCAGTCCTTCAGGCCGGCGCGCAGCCGCGCATCGGCCTCGGCATCGCCATAGTGGGCCGTGCTGCCCCACTCCTTGGCGTAGACGACGTGCGCGCCCTCGAGCGCCGCGGCGCGATCGGCGGTCTCCGAGACCGAGCCGCCGGCGGCGCTCGCGGCTGTGCGCGCCTTGTCCATGACGGCGGTCGGCAATGCGAACCCCTCGGGACGCGCCACCACGACTTCCATGCCGCGCATCGCCGCCATGTGCAGGTCGGCCGCGGGAACCGCGAGCGGCAGCGCGCGCGGATGATAGCTCCAGGATAGAACGAATTTTCCGCGTCCTGGGCACCTCGAGCTCGTCGAGCGTGCGCCAATCGGCGAGTGCCTGGCACGGGTGGTTCATCGCGGATTCGAGGTTGATCAGCGGCGCATCGCAGAGCGCATCGACGGCCCGGAACACGCGTTCATCGAGATCCTCGCGCAGATCCTTGCCTTCGGCGAAGGCGCGCACGCCGAGTACGTCGCAATACGAGGCGAGCACCGGAATGCCCTCGCGGATATGCTCGGCTGCCGTGCCGTCCATGACGGCGTTCGGCCGCGTCTCGAGCTGCCAGGTTCCCTGCCCCGGCGTGATCACGAACGAGGTGCCGCCGAGCCGGCCCATCGCCGTCTGAAACGAGGCGAGCGTGCGCAGCGACGGATTCAAGAATACGAGGCCGAGCACTTTGCCCGCGAGCACCGGCCCCGGCGGGTGCTCCGCCAGGGACTGCGCGAGCGCCAGCAAATCGAGGATCTCGGCGCGATCGAAATCGGCGAGGTCCAGGAAGCGCATCATGCCGGGATCTTCGCCAGGGCGTCGCACAGGATGTCGACATGCCCCTCGTTCAAAATGTACGCGGGCAGCAGGCGCAGGACCTGCGGGTCGGCGCTCGTGCCCGCGAGAATGCCGCGCTCGAGCAGGGCCGCTTGCACCTCTTTGGCAGGCCGGGAAGTCTTGAGACCGAGCAGGAAGCCGGCGCCTTGCACGTCAGTCACCGGTCCGATCAGGCAATGCGCGCGAATGTATGCCGATACCTGACGCACGTTCGCGAGCAGCGACTCCGCCTCGATAGCCTCGATCACGGCCTCGACCGCGGCGCATGCCATCGGGCCGCCGCCGAAGGTGGTTCCCATGTCATCGTACTTGATCTGCGCGGCGATCTTGGGCGAGAGCATCAGCGCGGACACCGGGAAGCCGTTGCCGAGCGCCTTGGCGCACGTGAGCATGTCGGGCGTGACGCCGTGATAGTTTGCGGCGAACGGCGCCCCCGTGCGTCCCACGCCGCACTGGACCTCGTCGAATACCAAAAGGGCCCCCACCTTGTCGCAGCGCTCGCGCAGTGCCTGCAGCATCGGCTTGCCGACATCGTAGGCGCCGCCCAGACCCTGCACGGGCTCGACGATGACGACGGCGGTGTGCCGGTCGATGTGCTGCTCGAGCGCCGCGGGATCGTTGCGGGGCGCGAAGGTCACATCGAACGGCCGACGCGGAAATCCATACCACTTCTCGAGCGCACCCCACGTCACGGCCGCCGCCGCCGCGGTTCGGCCGTGCCAGCCGTGCTGGAGCGCGACGGCGTTGCTGCGTCCGGTCATCTTGAACGCGAGCTTCAGGGCGTTCTCGTTGGCCTCAGCGCCCGAGTTGATGAAGAACACCGTATCCAAGCCGAGATTCGCGAACTTCACCAGCCGCGCAGCGGCTCGCGCACGCACCGCGAGCGGCAGCGCATTGGTCTGAAAGCTCATCTGCCGCGCCTGGCGCTCGAGCGCCGCCACCCAGCGCGGGTGGCCGTAGCCCAAGCCGGCGACGGCGTGTCCGCCGTAAAAATCGAGAATCTTGCGGCCGTCGCGCGTGTGCAGCCACACCCCCTCGCCGTGCGCGACCTCGATGGGGAATTGCGCGAAGACCTGAGCGAGATGGCTCTTGATGGCGGTCCCGGACGCGGGCGTGGCAGCATCGGGACGACTGCGTGTATTCATGGTTTCATTCCGGTTCAAGTCCAGCCGGGCGCGGCGGCGGTGAGCCCGCAGGTCTCGTCGAATCCGAGCAAACGATTCATCCATTGCACGCCGCCGCCGGCGGCGCCCTTGTTCAGATTGTCGAGCACGCACATGACGGCGAGCGAAGTGCCGTCGGCGACGGCGTGCAAATGCGCGTAATTGCTCGTGGCGACGTCCTTCACCCGCGGCGGCGCGGCGACCACGCGCACGAACGGACGGTCGCGATAGTACTCGGCGAGCGCCGCCTGCACCTCGGCGCTCGAGCGCGGCTTCTGCAGCACCGCCTGCACCGTGACGTGAATGCCGCGGGCGAAAGGGCCGGAGTGGGGCACGAAATGGATCTGCGCGGCGACCCCGCTCGCGCGCTCGGCGCAAGCCGCGATCTCGGGCGCGTGCCGGTGTGCGAGGGCCGCGTAGGCGTACAAGTCGCCATGGCGCAGTGGATGGTGCGTGCCCTCGACGGGCTTGCGCCCCGAGCCCGTGCTGCCGGTCACGCCGGCAATGAACAGCCGCGGCTCGACCAAGCCTGCGGCGAGGAGCGGCACGATCGTGAGGAGCGCCGCGGTCGCGAAACAGCCGGGATGCGCCACGTGCGGCGTGGGCGCGAGGTCGAGATGCTCGGGCACGGCACAGGTGAACTCGCGAATGCGCGCGGGTGCCCCGTGGGCATGCTTGTAGACCGCCTGGTAGGCGTCCGCGCTTGGGTAGCGAAAATCGGCCGAGATGTCGACGCAGTGGGTCTGCGTGCCGCCCGCCGCGGCCGCTGCGAGCAGCCGATCGATCAGCGCCGCGGCGGCGCCGTGAGGCGCGGCGCAGAACAGCGCCGAGCGGTGCGTATGCTGGATGCAGCGCCTCGAGCTCCTTCAAGTCGGCGAACTCGAGCGCCGGATAAGCGCTCGCGAGGTGCGGAAAGGCCGCCGCGACCTGCGTGCCGGGTTGGCCGTCGGACATCACCGCCGCAAGCTCGAGCCGCGGATGCTGCGCGATGAGCCGCAGCAACTCGCCGGCGACGTAGCCGGTGCCGCCGAGCACGAACGCCGGCGTGCGCTCGCTCACGCGCCCACCACCTTCGATTCGCCGACGTTGCGCAGCGACAGCCGCGGATATCAGAATAGTCGCCGAGATCTGCGGGCGAGCTGATGGCGTTGAACGCCTCGACGCCGAGCTGTTGGCGGATGATATCGACCCCGACGAGATTGTCGGTCGCCGGGCCGGTCACCGCGGCGGGCTCGATACCGAAACGCTCGCGCAGCAGCTTCACGCCGCCCCAGGCCGCCACCGGGTCGTTCGCGGACAGCACCACCGCGGTCAGCGCCGCCTTGATGTCGGGCTCGCGCAAAATCGACTCGACACCATAAGTGCCGAGGAGCCCGTCGCCGAGCTCGAACACGATGACGTCCGGTGTGCCGGCCGCCATTTCGTTGAGCATGGTGCGGGTGAGCGCCGGACCGCAGCGCTCGGTGGTGGTGACGATGCCGAGATCGGTGAAGATCATGGTGCGGCGGGCGCCCGAGTCCTCGAACGCCAGGATGTCGCGGCGCAATGACACGCCGGTCGCCTTGAACGCATCGACGACGAGGCCGCGGTGGCGCATGCGCGCGATGATGGCGCACGCGGCGGCCGTCTTGCCGGCCTCCATGCAAGTTCCTGCGAGCGCGACCACCGGCACGCCGCGCGCATCGAAGCGCCGCGTCGTAGTCCGAGCGGCTTGTAGCCGGTCTGCGCGGTGACGCCGATGCGCTCGCCGAGATAAGGAAAGGTCAGCACGGAGCCGAGCACCTTGCAGTCGAAGGGCTTGCCTTTGTCGGGCGTCGCCGAGTCGCAAATGCCGAGAACGCCGCCGATGTTCAGCATCTGGATCACATCGCCGGGCTTCGAGCTCTCGGGAATGTGGCCGGAATATCCGAACAGCGCCTTGCGATGACCGAGCGCGCCGACCACGATGTCGCCGCGCGCGACCTTTGGCCATGCGCCCGCTGGTGAGCTCGAGCGTGTTGTAGGTGGACTTGTTGTTGAGGATCTCGACCACGACCACCACGCCTTCCTCGCAGGGAATCTCGGGCGCGATGCGGATCTCGTGCGTGAGACCGAGGCCTGGGTGACCGAGGCGATCTTGTCGACGACCACGGTGCGCATGGCGCTCATCATGGCCGGGTCGCGCCCGGCGCGCTGATAGAAAATGCCCGTCAGCGCCAGCATTTTCGAGTAGCCGAGTGCATCCGCCGGCGTCCATTCGCCGGCGGCCTCGCCGTAGACGCCCTTGGATGCGGCCATCAAGGAGTGCGGCGAGTTGACGCCCTCGATGAACGCCGAGCCGGGACGCAACAGGACGCTCACCTCGCCGCGTTACCCGCGCCTGCGAGGACACGAGCAGAGCCTCGATATCGCGGCACACCGGGTCGAGATGCTGTCCCTCGTGCACCAGATCTCCGTAGGGCTGCGCGACGGACTCCTTGATGCGCGCCTGTTTGCCGGTCAGCACCAGCTTCTCGAGCTCGCGATGCGCCGTGAGCAGCACCTCGGCGGCCGGGGCCTCGAAGGCCACCCGTCCCTTGGTGCCGATGACCGTGTCGCCTAGATGGATGCCGCGCCCGATGCCGTAAGGGCCCGCCGAGCTGCTCCAGCTTCTCGATGAGGGCGACCGCCGGCAGACGCTCCCCGTCGAGGCTCGCCGGAACGCCGGCGACGAAGCCGACGACGTGGCGCTCGGGTGCGCGGGGATGAGTGAAGGCGTCCTTCGACAGCACCCAGGCGCTCTTCGGGTAGGCTGCCTGCGGAGGTCAGTGTCTCTTGCCGCCGATGGTCACCCCCCACAGGCCCGCGATTGACCGAATAGGCGGCGCCGAACGGCGGAATCGGCAGGCGGTGATCCTTGAGGTACTGCAGCTGCTCGGGACGCTTGAACGCCCGGTCGCGCACCGGCGCGAGGATGGTGAGCTCCGGGGCGAGAGTGCGCAGCGCGACCTCGAAGCGCACCTGATCGTTACCCGCCGCCGTGCAGCCGTGCGCCACCATGGGTGTCTTGAGCGACAACGCCATTTGCGCGATGGTCTGCGCCTGCAGAACGCGCTCGGCGCCGACGCACAAGGGGTAGGTGCCGCCGCGGCGTACGTTGCCCATGATCAGGTACTTGAGCACCTGATCGAAATAGGCGGCGCGGGCGTCGATGAGGTGGTGCTCGAGCGCGCCGAGCTCGGCCGAGCGCGCGGCGAGTGCAGTCCGCGAGTCGGCGTCGAGTCCGCCGGTGTCGACGGTGACGGTGATGACCGGCCGGCCGTAGGTCTCCTTGAGCCAGGGCACGCAGAAGGAGGTGTCCAGGCCGCCGGAAAATGCCAGCAGAATGGGCGCAGCGCCCGGATCGAATGTGGATGTCATAGGGGTTTAAAGTCCGAAGAGAGCGCGCAGCCGCTCGCCGAGCTTTTGCTGCTCGCGCGCGCCGGCGGTGGCGATGAATATCGTGTCGTCGCCCGAGATGGTGCCGATGACCTCGCTCCAGCGGGCGCGTGTCGATGGCCACCGCGACGCTTTGCGCGGCGCCGACGGCGGTCTTCAACACCGTGAGATTCGTGCCCGCAGTCTGCAGCGAGCGCACGAATTGCTTGAGCGTCGAGAAAGTCTTCCTTGACCGGCGCCGCATTCTCCGGGCAGCACGTAGCGATCGCCCAGTTTGGCGACGCCGAGCTCGCGCAAGTCGCGGCTGACGCTCGATTGCGTCGCAGTGTGGCCGTGCTTGCGCAGCATGGTGACCAGCTCCGACTGCCGCCCCACAGCTTGCTCGCGAATGATCTTCGCGAGCGCCAGGCGGCGCGCGGGAGCTCCGGAATTGTCGAACTGAGCGTGCATAAAGTTGCGCGCATTCTGCATAAAAATGCAAGAGCAGTCAACCACCCATAAAACCCCCAAGCGGCCGCCGATGCAGGCGCGGATTCGGTAGGCTAGGCGGCCTATGCTGGAAACCATCGAAATCGAGACGGCGCCCGCGCCGGACGCCGCGGTCATCTGGATGCACGGCCTGGGAGCCGATGGCCACGACTTCGAGCCCGTGGTGCCGGAGATCGTCCGCCGCGGTGAGCGGGCCTGGCGTTTCGTGTTCCCGCACGCGCCGGTTCGTCCGGTCAGCATCAACAACGGCATGAGCATGCGTGCCTGGTACGACCTCGTGGGATTCGACCGCGGCAGCGCCGAGGACACGGCAGGATTTCGCGCCACCGACCACGAGGTGAGCGCGCTGATCGGTCGGGAACTCGAGCGCGGCATCGCGCCCGGCCGGCTGGTTCTCGCAGGTTTTTCCCAGGGGGGCGCCGTGACCCTATATACCGGGCTGCGCTATGCGCAGCGGCTCGCGGGCCTTGTGGTGCTCTCCAGCTATCTGCCCCTGCGCCACACGCTCCAACAGGAGCGTGCAGCGGCCAATGACGGAGTCCCGATCTTCATGGCGCATGGCATCGACGACCCGGTCCTGCCGATGTCGATGGGCCTGCAGTCGCGCGACTTTCTCAAATCGCAGGGATTCGACGTCGAATGGCATCAATACCGCATGCCGCATTCGGTGAGTGAGGCCGAGATCGCCGACATCCGGCATTTCCTGTTTCGCGTTCTGCCCTGAGCGGCGCTAAGCTTGCTGTTCAGGATCGCAGCGGAGCGCATCATGGCGAGCAAGCAATCGGGTGTTGGACGAAGCAAGAACAGTGCGGCGAGCCGGCGTCTCGCCGCGGCTGCGCAACAGGCGGTCGAGCGCGCCGCGGAGGCGAAGAAACGCGTGCGCGACGCCAAGGTCGAGCTCAAATCGTTGCGTAGGCTGGCGAAAATGGCCAAGAAAGCCGCGAAGATTGCGCTGAAGAAGGCGAAGGCGCAGGCCGCGAAGCGCGCGGCGCCCACCCGCGCGGTCCCCGCACGCTCAGCGGCGGCACGCGGAGCGGCCGCACCCAGCGTGCGTGCTTCCGCTCCGAAATCCCACCGCAAGCGCACGACGGCCAAGGCGCCGGCGCGACGACGGCGGCCGGCCGAAGTGGCCCGCTCCGTGATCCGCCGCATGCGCAAGGACGAATCGGGTCAATCGGCACGCGCCCTTGCGCCGGCCGCACCTCCCGCCGCCGCGGAGCCCCGGCCTTCGCCGCCCGAGTCGACGGACAGCGCCCCGGCCGCCGCGTCCTGACCTGCGAGTCCGCAGGCGGCCTCACGGCGACCCGACCAGGGTCGCCGTCAAGACGTAAACGAACAGGATCGCGAGCATCGCGACGACCTGACCGAACACCCACACGCCGAAGGCCTTGACGTTCGAGACCGCGAGGATCTCGCTGAATCCCATGACCTGCAGCACCACGCTCCACATCAGCAGCAATAAATAGCTCAGGAACTGCATCCCGAGCAGCACCGTGACGAACTCATCGACGTCCTTCGGTGCCTGGACGAAGGTGACCTCGCCGGCGATCAAGGCGGTCAACACCCAGATGCCGAGCGACGCCGTCATCGGCACGCCCCCATAGGCGAGCACATGGACGGCTTGCCGGCGCGTCATCACCCGTCCCACCCGGCTGCCGAGGCGCGCGTAGATCGCCGCCATGATATGCAAGCTCGCGATGCCGCCCAGCGCGCCGGTCACGGCGGCGGTAAAGAAGATCTCGCCCAGCCCGAATGTCGCGCCGAAATCCTTCGCGCGACAAACCCCGAGCATGTTGACGACGCCCTGAGCCGCGCCGAGCAAGTGATCGGCGACACCGATGGGGTGCGACGCAAGCTCTCGAAAGACGCGCCGCGGTCGCAACCAAACATCTTGCAACGGACGGATCGGTTCGTTCGGGATCACCGATCGAGCGTACGCAATCCTCATCATCGACTCCAGCATCATGCGAGAT
Organism: uncultured Gammaproteobacteria bacterium; assembly: GCA_963755935.1. Classification (GTDB taxonomy): domain Bacteria; phylum Pseudomonadota; class Gammaproteobacteria; order Steroidobacterales; family Steroidobacteraceae; genus Bog-1198. The sequence goes on along the minus strand of CAVWME010000013.1, from coordinate 105,904 downwards.
GACAGCAGACTTTTTCAGGGCTACTCTGACGAACAGCCCTATGACCGCGAGGAGATGACTGACCATGGCAAAGAAGAAAGCGAAGGGGAAGAAGCGTCCGGCAGCGAAGGCAAAGCGCGCAGCTGCCAAGAAGGGCGTCGCTAAGAAGGTCGCCAAGAAGAAAGCGAAGAAGGCGAGCAAGGCGAAGGTTGTAACGAAGGCGAAGAAGGCAAAGAAGGCGGCTCCGAAGAAGGCAGTCGCGAAGAAGGCCGCTCCGAAGAAGGTCGCTCCGAAGAAGGCGCCCGCGAAGGCTGCACCGCCGGCAAAGGCTGCATCGGCTCCGAAGAGTCCGATGGCCCGGCCGAAGCCCGTGGCTCCCGTCGCACCGCCGTCTGCGCCGGCGCCGGAAGTTACGCCGAGCAGCGACTTCGGGCACGAGCCGCCGCCGCCGTCGACCAGCACGGATCCTTTCGCCTAGATCGGCGATCGGCGAGTCAGCGTCGCGCGCATCGACCGCGGAGGGATGCGCGCCGCGCTGCCGTCGGTGCTTAACCTTTCCTGCTGCGCTCGGGCGCACGATGCCCGCACCCCGGCATCGTTCCTGCACAATCCTTAACCTTTCGAGCTGCAACCCGCGCGCGTCGGCACGGTCTTACATAGTGTCGGGTGCGGTCGCTGACTCCGGCTTGGACTGCTTCCGGACATAATTAACTTGTTGATCGACTTGGTATTATGTCAGATGCAGGTGATGCCATGACCGACTGGCGGAAAGACAAAGGCGAGGACGGCGCCGGGACGGCGGTCATAGCTCGCGGTCGATCGACGCAATCGGCGGCGGAGGTGGCCGCGCTGCGGTCCATCAATGCGCGGCTGCTGCGCGAGATTGCCGTGCTCAAGGAGCGCGAGGCCCATGCATTACGCCTTGCGGATCGGGACGGACTCACGGGTCTGTATAACCGGCGCCGCATGTCCGAGCTCGTTGCGGCAGCGGTGGACGAAGCGAAGCGTGACGGCCATCTGCTCGGGATACTGTTCGTCGACCTCGACGGCTTCAAGCGCATCAATGACCACTATGGGCATGCGGCAGGGGACGAGCTCCTGACCACGGTGGCGGGGCGCATTGCGAGCCGGGCGCGCAGCGGCGGCGATGTGGTGTGTCGCTACGGCGGCGATGAGTTCCTGGTCCTCCTGCCGCGCATCCCCAGTCGCGACGCAGCGCTGGACGTGGCGGCCACGCTGGCCGCTCGAGTCGCGCTGCCCTGCCGAGTTGCGGGCGAGGAGCTGCGAGTGACGGCGGCGATCGGTGTGTCGGTCTTCCCGCTGGACGGTGGCACGGCTGCGGAACTGCTGGAGCGGGCGGATGCGGAAATGTATCGCGTGAAAGGCACCGAACCGGACGATGGCGCGGTGTTGGCGACGCAGCCGCGCCGCCGCAGCGAGGACAGACCTAAGCGGCCGTGGTGACAGCGCCGCCGCGGCGCTATGCTTTCGAGCATGAACCGCATACGGCTTTTATCTCTATTGAGCATGGCCGCGATTGGCTTGGCGCTTTCCGCTTGTGCGGTACCGCCTGATCAGGGGCACGTCGTCGATGGCGTGGTCATGGTCGCCCCGCCGGCACCGCAAGTGGATGTCATCCCATCGCCGCCGCAGCCCGATTATGTGTGGATCGGCGGTTACTGGAACTGGGTGGGGGGCCGGCATACCTGGGTCGCCGGGCATTGGACCGCGCCGCGTCCGGGGCATCACTGGGTGGCTTACGAGTGGGTGCGGCAAGGCGACGGCTGGCGGTTGCGCCCGGGGCACTGGGTGCGCGGCTAACTATCCTTGAGCGGCGCCGCCATTAGCCGCGCGGCTGGTTCCAGGTCGTCGGCCGGTGCAGCTCGCGCAGCGGGACAGGCGCTGCCGCGTCGAACCAGTGCTCGATCAAGCGGAACGAGATGGACACGTTCGGCGGCAGGTACGGCGTGCCGCCGCCGATGTCTGCGCGCGTGAACCAGCGGGCATCCTCGAGTTCCAGATCGCGCAGGTCGATGTCCTGCGACGCCGCGCGCGCGGTGAAGCCCAGCATGAGCGAGCTTGGGAAGGGCCAGGGCTGTGAGGAGTGATACTCGATCCCGGTCACCCGGATGCCGGTCTCCTCGTGTACTTCGCGCGCCACGGCATCTTCGAGCGATTCGCCCGGTTCGACGAAGCCTGCGATCGTGGAATAGCGCCCGGCGGGCCACCCCGCTTGGCGGCCGAGCAGCACCCGGTCGCCATCGACCACCAACACGATAATAGCCGGATCGAGACGCGGAAATTGCTCGTGCCGGCAAACGGGGTTCGTGCACACCAGCACATGGCCGGCCTTCGCCGACAGCGTCTGCGCACCGCATCGCCCGCAATGCCGGTGCGTGCGCCGCCAGCCGATCATCGCCCGGGCATAGCTCAAAAGCCCCGCCTCTTCGTCGGGCAGAAGGGCGGCCACGGTGCGCAGATCCGCAAAGCGCGTTCCCTCCGGGATCGGCGGCGACTCGGCCGATTCGGCCTCGGAGGCGAAGAAATCCGCGCCGTTACGGCGGCCGAGCAGAACCAGGTCAGAGCGCCGCTCCGCGGCAATTGCGTCGATGCCAAGAAAGGCCGCGCGCAACGTCGCATCGTTCGCGTCCGCGACGAGATTCAGCGAATCCCATACCGGCACGACGCGGCTGCGAGGATCGGCGAGGGCGCTCTCGAGCCAGGCCGGATCGGCGCGGAGGTGCCCGGCCCGGTCGAGATAGGGCCCCGCGAAAACGTTCCTCTCCTGCATCCCCAGGATTCTAGCAGGGCGCAGGACAGCCTTCGGCCAGGAGCGCAGGCGCAAGCCACGGCACGGTGCAGCTCGCGCAGTCGGTACGGCGCCTCGACAGCAGATCCCTGAGGCGCACGCCGCCGCAGGCCGCGCAGGGCGTCATACCGAGCTCGTCGCCGCGCGCCAGCGCCAGCAGCAAGAACCAAGCGTGCTCGAAGGAGATCGCCGCAGGAGCATGCAGGTCGGTGTACTCCTCGTACGTTCTGCAGAACAGCGCCCCGGAGTCGAGCGAGCCGACGCGATAGCGCGATTCGACTCCGACCGCCGTCCCGCCCAGCAAACCGTGCAGTACGAGCAAGCTCGCGAGCTGCGCCGCCTGGAAATTCACCTCCGGGTTGCGGAAAAAGAAGGCCGCCTGACGCGGCGACTTGCCCCGATGGCGCAGCACGCCGCTCGCCGCGTCGCTCATGACGTAGCTGCGGTAGAGCTTGCGGATGCGATCGTCGCTGAGCCCGGTCCACTGGCGAATGGTGAACGTGCGCGCCTCGTGGCGGATCAGGCGCAGCGCCAAATCGAAGCGCTCGCGGTCGCGGGTGTAACGGTCGTCGGAAACTCTCATGGGCGGCTCCTTGGTGCGTGTGATTCGAGGGGAATTCGTGCCAAAAGAATTTGACAGAAATTAATCACAAAGTTAGCGTTCCTGCCAGCGGATTTTTTCAGCCACAAGCAGCGCATTCGCATGGAAATGCGCGAGCTGCTTCGCGGATGGTGGGAGGCGGACATGCAGGATGCTCATTTGTGGACGCGCCAGGCGGGCTTTGCGGCACACACGCTCGCTTCGCTCCGCGAGTTGAATCACCGGTTCTTGGATCTCGCCGCGGCGCACAGCGAGAGCCCCGGCGACCTAAAGATGCAGCAGGATACGGCCGCGCCCATCGCCAGCCTGTCGCAAGAGGCACGCGCCGCGGCGGCGGGCTGTCCCTATGCGCTCTTCGATCTGCGCTTCCACGACGATGCGCACTGGCGCGCACGTCTCGGCGAAGGCTGGCGCGTCGCGGACCAGACGGCCGTTGCGGACGATGTCACGGCCTTCACGCGTCTGGCGCTGTTCTACGCGTGGCACCTCGCCTCGACTCCGAAGCCGGGCGCGCAGCTGTGGCTCGGCATGCCCGACTCGACGGCCGCCGCCTTCCGCGCCGCAAGCCTCGAGCGCTTGCCGGCGTTGGCCGCCAGCGAGGGCGTCAATCTGTCGGCGCGATGGAGCACGAGCACGTTCTACTGGAAGGCGCTCGCGTCCGCTGCGGCGCGCGGCGACCTGCGGCGTTTGCGTCGGGTGCAGCTCTTCGGTTTACAGCTCGGCGCCGCACGTCTGCTGCCCTAAACGCCGGCGCGGCGCAGAAGTGCCAAGTTGCGGGTCCGGCCCCCCGCAGTTTAGTCTACGCGGCTCCTATGCACGCCCTCGTCCTACGCCAGCTCACCAAGGTCTATAAGAACGGCATCAAGGCGCTCAAGGGCATCGACCTGGAAGTCGATGAGGGAGATTTCTTCGCGCTGCTCGGCCCGAATGGCGCCGGCAAGACGACCATCATCGGGATTGTCACCTCGCTCGTCACCAAGACGAGCGGCAAGGTCGAAGTATTCGGCTACGACATCGACCGCGAGCTTGAGCTCGCGAAGTCCTGCATCGGCATCGTGCCTCAGGAGATCAACTTCAACATGTTCGAGTCGCTGTTCACGATCGTCGTGAACCAGGCGGGCTTCTACGGCATCCCGCGGCGCCTCGCGAAACAGCGGGCGGAGAAGTACCTGAAGCAGTTGCAGTTGTGGGACCGGCGTAACTCGATCGCGCGCTCCCTGTCGGGCGGGATGAAGCGCCGGCTCATGATCGCGCGGGCGCTGATGCACGAGCCGAAGCTGCTCATTCTTGACGAGCCGACCGCCGGCGTGGATATCGAGATCCGCCGTTCGATGTGGGAATTTCTGCGCAACATCAACGACGAGGGCACCACGATCATCCTGACGACGCACTATCTCGAGGAGGCGGAGAATCTGTGCCGCAACGTCGCCATCATCGAGGGCGGCCGCATCATCGAGCGCGACACCATGGCCAACGTGCTGCGCAAGCTTCAGACCGAGGTTTTCGTGTTCAACTTGAGCGAGTCCGTGCGCACGCCGCCCGCGCTGCCGGGATTCAGGAGCGAGCTCACCGACGACCACACTCTCGAGGTCGAGGTGTCGCGAGGTCAGAGCTTGAACGACATCTTCTCGCAGCTCAGCTCGCAGGGCGTGCAGGTGAACAGCATGCGCAACAAGGTCAACCGGCTCGAGGAGCTGTTCATGCGCCTGGTCGACAACAGCGTCCGCGCGGCGGACAAGGGAGTCTGATCATGCGCGAGTCCTTGGCGCGCGCGGAGTGGGTGGGATTTTCCACCATGGTGATTCGCGAGTTCAACCGCATCATCCGCATCTGGGGGCAGACCATCGTGCCGCCCGTGGTCACCGCCACCCTTTACTTCGTCATCTTCGGCAGTCTCATCGGCAGGCGGATCGGGCAGGTCGGCGGCTACGGCTATATGCAGTTCATCGCGCCCGGCCTCATCATGATGACGGTCATCACGAACTCCTACGGCAACGTGGTGTCCTCGTTCTTCGGCGCGAAATTCGGCAAACATCTCGAGGAGCTGCTGGTCTCGCCGCTGCCGAACTGGCTCATCCTGTCGGGCTACATCGCGGGCGGCATGGTGCGCGGCCTCGCGGTCGGATCCGTCGTCACCCTCGTGGCCCTGTTCTTCACGCACCTGTCGGTTCACCACGTATTTGCGATTATCTCCGCGGTGTTGTTGACCAGCGCCGTGTTTTCACTGGGCGGGTTCATCAACGCCTTGTTCGCGAAGAACTTCGATCACATCACCTGGTTTCCGACTTTCGTGCTGCAGCCACTCACCTACTTGGGCGGCGTATTCTATTCGGTGACCATGCTTCCCGGCTGGGCGCAAGCCCTGTCGCATGCCAACCCCATCCTCTACATGGTCAGCGCATTCCGCTACGGCTTCCTCGGCGAGTCCGACGTCGACCTCGGGCTCGCCTATGGGATCATGATCGGCGCAGCCGTGGCGATGTTCGCGCTCGCCGTGGTACTGCTGAATAGAGGCACCGGCACCCGCGAATGAGGCCTGCGGCGGCAGCCTCGCCGCCCGCGCCTGCCCGGCCGCCAGGTTCCTCATCGGCGCCGTTGTCGTGTATCGTGCCCGCTCAGGGTTCACAGCATATTAAGGAGATGAACGATGAACGAAGAAAAGCAGCAAAAGTTCACCGCCAAGGTACGTCGCGGGCTCGTCTGGGTGCATCAGATCGCGACCGCCGAGCTCGCCAAGAAAAAAGCGGAAGCGACGGGCGTCAGGATCGAAGGATTCACCGCCAGCGAGCTCGCCGACGTGGAGTCCGCGCTGACCTGGATCAGCCAGAACAAGGAAGAGAGCGGCGCACCCGCCGCCTGACATCGGCAGCGCGTCATGCACTGTATGCAGTACGCGACAGGACGTCGCGCGCGAGCATCGCGCCATTCGCCTCGTGCGCTAAACTAACGCCATGGGGCAAAAGCGTGCGCTGGTAGTCGACGATTCGAAGTCGGCCCGAGTGATCTTGAGCAGAATGCTCGAGAAGTACGATATCGAGGTCGACATGGCGGAGTCGGCCGAGCAAGCCATCGAATATCTGAAGCACGGCAGACCGGACGCCATTTTCATGGACCATCTCATGCCGGGGATGGACGGCCTGCAAGCGGTCAAAGCGATCAAGAGCAATCCGCAGACGGCGACCATCCCGATCATGATGTATACCTCCCAGGAAGGAGAGCTATACGTCGGGCAGGCCCGCGCACTCGGCGCGATGGGCGTGTTGCCGAAACAAGTCAGGCCCGTCGATGTGTCGAAAGTGCTTTACGAGCTGCATCTCTTGCCGGACCGGCGCGAAGGCGATGAGCCCGCACTCGTGCCCGTGGAGATCGGGCCGGGCGGTCAAGTCGAACGACCGGCGGCGTCGGGCCTGCCTTCCTCCGATGTCGGCCGGCGGATCGAAGCGGCGATCAAACAGCAATCCGTCGACCTGCGCCGGTTCATCATTGCGAGCCTGGACGGCCTGGCGGGCCGGCTCGAGGCCGATCAGTTGCGCGCCGTGCCCTCATCCGGACCGCCTCCGGAGCTGCCGCCGCCCGCTCGGGTAGCGCAGCCCGTTTGGGCCTGGGCGCTTGCGGTCCTCGCGCTGTGCCTGCTCGGCGGCATGGGCGCGCTCTGGGGGCTTTCGCACGCGGACCTGATGCGAACTCGGCAAGAGCTCGATGCCCTGCGCTCATCCAACGCCGACCTCAAGCAGGCGAGCGATCGGATGGCGGCCACGCTCAAGGATCTGGCCGCCGCGGTCGCCGCGGGTACGGCGGCGGCGCCGAAGGCCGCCGATGCGGGGGTCGACGGCGCCCCTGCGGACGGCACCGCCGCGGCGGACTCGGGTGCCACTGCCGACAGCGCCGGGCGGGTCGATGGAGGCGCGCGGGCGGGCGCCGCTGCGGCCCTGCCCCGATTCGAGCCGGTTCCTTATGGCGAGCTGCCTTTCGACCACAGCCGGGTCGACGTGCTGCGCGATCTTCTGAGCAAACTCGAGGCGCAGGGGTTTCGAGGTGTGGTGAAGGTCACGAGCTCCGCCGGTATTTTCTGTCTTACGGGCAATGCGGCCGATGGCTTTGCGCCGGCCACCGCAAGTCTGCTGCTGAGCAAATGCGACTTGGTCGGCAATCCATTCGAGGATTCCTTGTCCGGCCAGCAGCGTCAATCGCTCTCGTTCGCCAATCTCGTGGCCGGCGTGCGTCAGCGGACCGCCGGCGGCATCAACGTCATCACGGAAAATGTGCCTGCAGCGCACACCGCAGTGGCCTATCCACCGCACAGCGATACGCTCACCGCCGGCGACTGGAATCGTGCCGCATCCGCCAACAACCGCGTGGAATATAGCGTCGAGCCTGCCTCGTGACAGCGCTCGCCGCGCGAGGTCGCTCGTTCAGAACGAGACTCTCACGAACAGCAGCGGCCCCTTGGAATTGAAGTCGAACAGCCCCGAGTCCGACAGCTTGGTCGAGTCGACGTGGGCTTTGACCTCGGTGTACCCCAAGCCGAGCGCGAGGTTCGGATGAAAGCGGTAGATCGCGTCGATTTCTCCCAAACCGAGCGAGCCGCTGACATCGCTGACGTGCAGGTCCAAATATTGGACGCGGCCGTCGAGGTAGAAATGCTTGGTTATTGACCAGGTCGCCGCGAATCCGGGCGTGGGGTAGGGGCCCGCCGCCGTCTGCGTTTCATTCACGTGCACGGCCTCGGTCGCCACCTTGGCCTGGGCGTTGATCTGCACCGAGCTGACTCCGAGTGTCGCCGCGAGCTCGAGCTTCTCGCTACGCCAGAATGAATAGCCGTAGGTGATGGTGAGCACGCGCAGGTCGAGCTCCGACTGCAGCGGCTCGCCGGGCTGCAGCAGCGCGTCGCGGAACAGGATGGGTTCCTGCAGCACCGGGCTGCCGTCGCGATCCAGCGTGAAGTAATTGAACCACAGACGGTTGCGCGTGCCGGCGCGCATCATGACCTCGAACGCCGGCTCGTAATCCGATTTGTCCAATCCGAATTGGCTCTCGCCGTCGATGACCGTCCCGGGCACTCCCGTGCTGCTGTCCGCGCGAAGCGTGGTCGAGGAGGACACCTTCATGACGCCGAGCGACACGCGCAGCCGATCGTCGCTCGGGCTGGCGTAGTCGCTGTCCGCGTGGGCGAGCGGCGCGAGCAGCGCGAGTCCCAGCGCCGCGCTGCCGAGTGTCGCCCTGCAAGGTCTCATCATAGTGCTCTCCTCAACACCAGCTGATCCGTCGAGGCTCGCCGCCGGCTCTCTCCGAGAGAGGGCTGGATGCGCTCGAGCACATGCCCGGCCGCCGCGCGCCAACCTGTGAGTTTGCCCCCGTAGATTCCGAGCACGCGCGGATACGGGTCACGGTCGGTGGTAAAAATCGTCTCTCGGGACCGGTCGAAGGCCTGCTGGGAGGCGGCGGGCAAGACCCGCAAGCCGGCGAAGCGCTGCACGATGTCCTTGCGCGTGAAGCCGTTCGCGGCCGAGAAGTAATGCCGCGCGACGTCGAGCAGGTAGTCCTCCTCCACCGGCAGCGGCACGACCTGGTCCGGGTCCCCGTGAAAGGGTGTCTCGGTGGTGCCCACCAAGGTCTGTTCCCGCCAGGGCATCACGAACACGGCGCGGCCGTCGCTCGGGCTCTCGACGTAATAGATGCCCTGGGTCACGCTCATGGGCAGAACGATGTGCGTGCCTTGCACCAGATCGACGTCGGGGATGGCGATCGCCGGCTGGATCATGCGCGCGACCTGCGGTGCCCAGGGACCGGCGGCGTTCACGAGCACCCGCGCGCCGCATTCCGTGACCTCACCGCCGCTCTCGTAGGTCACCTGCACGCCATCATCGCGGAGCGTCGCGCCCACGAATCGCGCCGGCAGCGCGACCTCTCCGCCGAGGGCGCGTGCCGACTCGACCACGGCACGGGTGAGCTCGGCATCGTCGGTCTGAGCGTCGTAATAGCGTATGACCGCATCGAGATCGTGCGTGTTCAGACCGTCGAGCTGCGGCCATTCGCTCCTCGCGACGCTGCCGAAGCGCATGCTCGCATCGAATCCGCCGAGGAAGGCGTACATCCACAGCCCGAGCTTCAACTGCCACGGACGGCGGCGCGTCTCCTTGTAGACCGGGATGAAAAAGGGCTTGAGCTGCACCAGGTCGGGTGCGATGCGCAGGTGCACCGCGCGCTCATGCAGGCTCTCGCGCACCAGCGCGAACTGGCCCGACTCGAGGTAGCGCAGTCCGCCGTGGATCAATTTACTCGAGCGACTCGACGTGCCGCTCGCCAGGGCGCCCTTCTCGATGAGGAGCGCGCTGTGTCCGGCTGCGACGGCCGCCTGCAGCACGCCGGCTCCGTGGATACCTCCGCCCACGATGACTACGTCAAATGCTCGCATCTACCCTTGGAGTGTCCCTTAAGATCGAGGCCTTGCGCCAAAAAGTGCCTAGGATGAGCGAATCCTCGCCAACACACAAAGCCTGCCGTGTGTGTCGCTAATCGGGCACAGCGCCGCCGCGCGTCACTCGCCGCGTTTTTCCTCGAATTCCTGCAGCGGGGCCTCGGAGGTGACCTCGATCTCGCCGTCGACGATCGCGCCCTTGGCGATCGCTATGGCGCTCGCGCTCACCTTGCCGCGGATCACTGCGGTGTAGCCGATTTCCAGTTTGCCCAGCACCTTAAGGCCGCCCGTGATCTTGCCGGCGATAATGGCTCGCTCCGCTTGAATGTACCCGTTCCACACGCCGGTGACGGCCAGATTCAAGCTGCCCGCGATCTCGCCGTCGCCATGCACCTCGCCGGTGACGACGAACTGTCCCGCGCCGCGGATGTCGCCGACCACGACGGAGTCGGCACCGATGACGGTTGGAGTCGGCAAGCCGAGATCAAAGTCGAAGAATCGCCGCTTCGGCTCTCTCATCCGCCAGTTGTAGCGCAACTTAGGCTAAGGCTGATGTGACGAGCTTGGCGTCGCCGACAGAGGCCATAAATCTCAGTAGAATGGCGCATCCAAAAAATCATTCGGCCGTCTCGAGAAGGGAAAATGCTCAGAAAACAATTCGTACTTGCGTGCTGCATCACACTGGCGATGGGGCTTTCAGGCTGCAGCCGGCAGCAAAGCGACTGGCAAAAAACCCGGGAGAGCAACACACCCGAGGCGTACGAGCAGTTCGTGAAGAAATATCCGAGCGGGGAGTTCACTCCGCAAGCGCAGGCGAGACTCAAGGAGCTGTACGACGACCGCGACTGGCAAAAGGCACGCGATGCCGATACCCCGGAGGCCTATCAGGCCTACCTCAACCAGTACCCCGACGGCCAGTCCGCGATCGAGGCCCGCAATCGGCTGGAGAATTTCAGCATGGCGCAATCTCCCGCCGGGACGCCGTCCGCGCCGGGCAGCGCGCCGCAAGCTGCCGCCGGCACGTCCGGCCCCGTCGGCGCGGGCTCGCCCGGCTCGAGTGACGAGGAGCCGCCCGCGGCCGCACCCCCCGCCGCCAAGAGCGGCACCGCGCCTCAAGTCCCGATGCCGGCCCCGCATCGGGCGCCTGCCGTCGCGGCCGCCCCGACGCATGCTCACTCATCGGGCGCGAAGGAAGCCACGGGGGACTATGCGCTACAGCTCGGCGCCTTCCATTCGGGCAGCGCCGCGGCGAACAAGCGCTGGGAGCACTTGCAGAAGGAGTATCCGAGTTTGCTCGCGGGCCTGAACTCCAAAGTCGTGCCGAAGAAAACCGCGAGCGGCACCCTGTATCGGCTCCAGGCTCCCGGCTTGACCGAGAGTCATGCACGCAGGATTTGCAAGGATCTCAAGGCCAAATCTCAGCCCTGCATCATCGTGCGCACCGAGCGGGGGTAAGCTTGGGCGGAGGCGGCCCGCTTTGACTTAATGCCCGCATCGTGGACACGTTGCGTCACTGCACTGACAATTCTTGTCAGTCTGCGTCCTACACGATGCACTCAACTTATTGATCTGACGGGGTTCTCAGTCTGGCACGCGGTTTGCTAGATATAGAGCATCGAGTCTCGAGCCAGAGGTCAGCGGGAATGCAATCGAGGGTCGTCGCGATGTTGATGCCGGCGGGCAGCCCTGGAGCCGCTCTGCTGGTACGACGTGCGGACGGCCAGTTTGCCTTCGAGAGAATCGATGCGCGGGTGGCTTTCGCCGCACGTGCCGCTGCGCGATGGTCGGCTGCGGAAGCTTCCGGCGCGGATCGCAATGGCTCGACGCTCATTGCCTTCAAGTGTCTAGATTGATGTTGAGGTTTATTGCGTTCTCCCCTTTGGTTGGAACTTAGGCGCCGCGATTCAGCTTCCCCGCTCGCGGCGCCTTTTTTTTCTCATTCGCCGATGCCGAGCTCCTTGAGCAAGAACGCGTATTCCATCGCGGTCTCGTGGTAGCGCTCGAAGCGGCCGGCTTTGCCGCCGTGGCCGGCCTCCATCTCGATATGCAACAGCAGCGGATTGTGGTCGGTCTTGTAGTGGCGCAGCTTCGCCACCCACTTGACGGGCTCGTAATACTGGACCTGGCTGTCCCATAGGCCGCAGGTGACGAGCATCGACGGATAGCGCTGTGCGCGGACGTTGTCGTAGGGGGAATAGGACAACAGGTACTCGTAAAATTTGCGGTCGCTCGGATTGCCCCACTCGTCAAACTCGTTCGTGGTGAGGGGGATGCTCTCATCCAGCATGGTGGTGACCACGTCGACGAATGGCACCTGAGCGACGATGGCGCGGTATTCCGACGAGCTCATGTTGGCGATCGCCGCCACGAGCAGGCCGCCCGCGCTACCTCCCATGGCGCAGACCCGGGTGGGGTCTGCGTAGCGCTCACTTACGAGGTGCCGGGTCACATCGACGAAATCGTAGAACGAGTTTTTCTTGTGCAACAGCCGCCCGTCGTCGTACCAGGCGCGGCCGAGCTCCTGTCCACCGCGCACGTGGGCGATGGCGAACACGAAGCCGCGATCGAGCAAGCTCAACCGCGACGCAGAAAAATAAGGATCCATCGACAGGCCATAGGCGCCGTAGCCGTACTGCAAAAGCGGCGCCGTGCCGTCGCGCGCCAAGCCGCGGCGGTATACCAGGGACACCGGCACTTGTTTGCCGTCGCGCGCGGGCACCCACAGATATTCCGTCTGATAGTCGGCGGGATCGAAGGGCCCGAGCACCGGATCGCGCTTCAGCAATTGCCGCTTCCCCGTGCGCACGTCGAAGTCATAGATGCTGGTCGGCGTGGTCAGCGAGGAGTAACTGTAGCGCAGCACGTCGGTATCGATCCGCGGGTTCGTGCCCAGGGCCATGGAGTAGGCGGGCTCCTCGCTCGCGACAAAGAACTGAGGTGCGCCCGCCGCATCGCGCTCGAGCCCCAGCGGCTGGATGCTGATCTTTTGCAGACCCCCCGAGCGGACGCTCAAGGCGATGAAGTGCTCGAACACGTCGAAATCCTGGAGGAAGGTGTCATCGCGGTGGGCGACCACTTCCTGCCAGCCCGACCGATCGCCGGTCGCGCCCACCCGTTCGCGCATCAGGCGGAAATTGCTCGCGCGCCAATTGGTGCGGATGATGAAATGAGACGCCAAGATGCTCGATCTGGTATTCGTGATCGCGCTCGTGCGGCAGGAACACCTTGAATTCGAGCGCCGGATCGTCCGCATCGGCGTAATGCCACTCGGAGGACACCGTGCTCTCCATGGAGATGAAGATGTAGCGTTCCGATTTCGACTTGGCGACGCCGGTGTAGAAGCTCGTGTCGGTTTGCGTGAACACGACCGGGTCGAGCGTAGGATCGGCGCCGAGCGTGTGCTTTTTCACGTACAGCCCGAGCAGAGTCTCCGGATCCTTCTCGACGTATAGCAACGTGGCGTTGTCGTTCGCCCAGGCGAGGTCGGATTCGACGTTCGCGATGGGATTCTCGAACACCTCGCGCGTACGCAGATTCTTGAAGCGCAGCTCGTACTGGCGGCGGCCGACCAAGTCCTCGCAGAAGGCCAGCCATTCCCCGCTGGGGGATACCTCGGCCGCACCGAGCTGGTAGTACTCCTGACCCCGGGCGCGACTCAAGGCCGCGCGCTCGTTCCCGTCGATGACGATTTCCTCGGGCGCCTCGAGGGTGGCTGGGCGCCGCGCGAAAATCGGGTGCTCCTTGCCGGTTTCGAAGCGCGTGTAATACCAATACCCATCCTTGAAGTACGGCACGCTCGCGTCGTCCTGCTTGAGCCGTGCGACGATCTCGCGGTACAGCACCTCGCGCAACGGGCCGGCAAGGTGTCGCTCCTTGTAAGCGTTCTCGGCCTCGAGATAGGCGCGCACCGCCGGGTTCCCGCGCTCGTCGTCGCGCAGCCAGTAATAGGGATCGACCCGATCGCCGTGCGGCGAGGCGACCACATGAGGCCGGATATCGGCCTGGGGCGGGGTGTCGGGGGCGCTGTCCTCAGGCATCATAGCGTCACTTGTCCTGGCAAGAGGCCGGAGTATAGTCATTCGGGACGAACCCGATTTGCCCTGGGGGCGGGGATCGTCGCGGGCCGGTAGGTTGGGGGTTTCCATGCAGACCGTCAGTCATTTGCTGCGTCAGAAAGGCAACGAGTTCTTCTGGGTCACACCCGCCGACTCGGTACGCAAGGCCATCGAGCTCATGGCCACCCATCATGTGGGCGCGCTGCTGGTGATGACGCCCGGAGCGAGTTCCGGAGCACCCCCCGGCTCCCTCGTCGGCATCATTTCGGAGCGCGATTACGCCCGCAAGGTGATCTTGAAGAACCGCTCCTCGCAAGACACCCCGGTGAGCGAGATCATGACGGCTCCGGCGGTCACCGTGACCCTTACCGACACCGTGCGGCATTGCATGGAGATCATGACCCAGAACCGCTTCCGGCATCTTCCGGTGGTCGAGGGCGGCCGCGTGCTCGGTATCTTGTCGATCGGCGATCTGGTCAAGGCGGTGATCGAGGAGCAGACCGCCCAAATCGAGCAACTGGAGCGCTACATCGCCGGTTGACGGCACTCGCCGCCCCGGTATCATGACCTCATATTAGGCGCGCTTGCACGGCGTTTGCCCGACCCGGCGGGTCCTTATAGGACGCCCCGAACCGAGCGCCCGGAACCGATTTAATTTGTTTTGCGGCCAATCTTAAGCGTCTGCGCGCTTAAGGTGCGGCTGCGCACGGGCGTCTACCATGTCGAAGCGATCAAATCCGGCCGGCCTGCCTTCGCGCGCGGAGGACCCCCGGGCAACCGATTGGGGCCTGTATCGCGCCCGCTATGAGCGCGACTCCTGCGGATTCGGCTTGATCGCGAGTCTCGACGATCAGCCGAGTCACTGGGTCGTGCAAACCGCCATCAGCTCCTTGAACCGCCTCACGCACCGCGGCGCGATTGCGACCGACGGCAAGACCGGCGACGGCTGCGGCCTGCTCATCAAGATGCCGCGTCGATTCCTGCGCGCGGTTGCGCAGGAGTCGCAAATCAAGCTCGCGCCGCAATTCGCGGCCGGCCTCGTGTTCTTGGATCCGGATCCCGCGAAGGCGGATGCCGCGCGCCGCGTGCTCGGCGAGCAGATCGAGCGCGAGAGCTTGAGCGTCGCGGGCTTTCGACCCTTGCGCGTCGACCCGGGGGCTTGCGGCGAGGAGGCCCTGCGCACGCTCCCGCACATCGAGCAGCTGTTCGTGAACGCCGGATTCGACATCGACGAGGCCACGTTCAACCGGCGGCTGTACATGGCGCGGCGGCGCACCGAGAAAATCCTCGAGGCGAGCGACCCCGTGTTCTACATTCCGTCGCTGTCCGCGAGCACCATTGTCTACAAGGGCATGGTCATGCCCCAGCACCTCGCGGAGTTCTATCCCGATCTGCAGGATCCGCGCATCGAGGCCTCGGTGGTGGTGTTCCACCAGCGCTTCTCCACCAATACCTTGCCGCAGTGGCGGCTCGCGCACCCTTACCGCTATCTCGCGCACAACGGCGAGATCAATACCGTGCAAGGCAACCGCTCCTGGGCCGTCGCGCGCGGCCCTCTGTTTCGCTCACCGCTTCTGCCTGACTTGGGCGAAGTGCTGCCCGTGGTCTCGCTCACGGGCTCCGATTCTCAATCGCTCGACAACATGCTCGAGCTTCTCCTGATGGGCGGCCTCGATCCGATGCACGCCATGCGGATGCTCGTGCCGCCGGCGTGGCAATCGGTGGACATGATCGATCCGGACTTGAAGGCGTTCTACGAGTATTACGCGACTCACATGGAACCCTGGGACGGTCCGGCCGGGATCGTGCTCACCGACGGGCGCTATGCCTGCTGCACGCTCGACCGCAACGGCCTGCGTCCCGCGCGCTGGGTGATCACCAAGAACCGCCACATCACGATTGCCTCCGAGGCAGGCGTGTGGGATTACCTGCCCGAGAACGTGGTGCGCAAGGGCAAGCTCGGGCCGGGAGAGATCCTGGCGCTCGACCTGCAGACTTCTGAGCTGATGGACTCGAAGCAAGTGGACGATCTCCTGAAGAGCCGCCATCCCTACAAGGTGTGGCTCAAGAAAGGCGTGCGCTATCTGCAGACCGATCTGATCGATCCACGCCTCGCCGCGGAGCCGTTCGATCGCGACACCCTCGCGGTGTTTCAGAAGATGTACAACGTCTCGGCGGAGGAGCGCGACGACATCATCCGCGTGCTCGCCGAGGACGAGAGCGAGGCGGTGGGCTCGATGGGCGACGACACGCCGATGCCGGTGCTGTCGACCAAGGTGCGCTCGCTCTACGATTATTTCCGTCAGCAGTTCGCGCAAGTCACCAATCCGCCGATCGACAGCCTGCGCGAAAGCATCGTCATGTCGCTGCAGACTCAGATCGGGCCGGAGTGCAACATCTTCGTCCCCGCCGCGCAGCACGCCGAGCAGATCGTGCTGAGCTCGCCCGTGCTCTCGCAGCGCAAGCTCCGCCAGATCATGGGCCTCGAGGATGCGGGTGTGCCGCACGCCTTCATCGACCTGCAGGCCGCCGACGGGCTGGACCTCGAGACCGCGATTCTGAGCGTATGCGATCAGGCGGAGACGGCGGTGCGCGCCGGGAAGTTGGTGCTGCTCTTGTCCGACCGCTATCTCGTGAAGGGCAAGACGCCCATTCACGCGCTGCTCGCCACGGGCGCCGTGCATCACCGCCTCGTGAAGACCGGCCTGCGCTGCCGCTGCAACATTTTGGTGGAGACGGGCACGGCGCGCGACGCGCATCACTTCGCCTGCCTCATCGGTTACGGCGCGACCGCGGTATATCCGTATCTCGCCTACCAAACCCTGTTCGATCTGATGCGCAAAGGTGCGCTCACCGACGCCGATTCGCGCCAGGAGCTCGGCCGCAGCTACCGGCGCGGCATTCGCAAGGGCCTCTTCAAGATCATGTCCAAGATGGGCATCTCCACCATCGCGAGCTATCGCAGCGCACAGCTCTTTGAGATCGTCGGCCTCTCCTCCGCCGTGGTGGATCTGTGTTTCGAGGGCTCCGAGAGCCGCATCGAGGGCGCGGACTTCGAGGATCTGAAGGCGGACGCCGACTACCTTGCGCGGCGCGCGTGGGATGCGAGCGTCAGCGTGAGCCAAGGGGGGCTGCTCAAGTACATGCACGACGGGGAGTACCACATGTACAACCCGGACGTGATCGCGACCCTGCAAGCCGCCGTCACGGCGGGCGACTACGAGCAATACCGGCAGTTCGCCGCGCTGGTCAACGACCGACCCGTGTCGTGCCTGCGCGATTTGCTCAAGCTCAAGAGCGGCGCTGCGATCCCCCTCGAGGAAGTCGAGTCCATCACCGCGATCCTGGCGCGCTTCGACAGCGCCGGCATGTCGTTGGGCGCGCTCTCGCCGGAGGCGCACGAGGCCCTCGCCATCGCCATGAACCGCCTCGGCGCGCGCTCGAACTCCGGCGAAGGCGGGGAAGACCCGGCGCGCTACGGCACGGAGAAGAACTCGAAGATCAAGCAAGTCGCCTCGGGACGGTTCGGCGTGACGCCGAGTTATCTGATCAATGCCGAAGTGCTGCAGATCAAGATCGCGCAGGGCGCGAAGCCCGGGGAGGGCGGCCAGCTTCCTGGGCACAAGGTAAACGACATGATCGCGCGCCTGCGCTTCGCGCGTCCGGGCGTCGGTCTCATCTCGCCGCCGCCGCACCACGACATCTATTCGATCGAGGATCTGTCGCAGCTCATCT
The DNA here is from genome assembly GCA_963755935.1 of uncultured Gammaproteobacteria bacterium. GTDB lineage: Bacteria > Pseudomonadota > Gammaproteobacteria > Steroidobacterales > Steroidobacteraceae > Bog-1198. Next base: position 88,307 of record CAVWME010000013.1, on the reverse strand, counting down.
TCGATCTGAAGCAGATCAATCCGCAGGCGCTGGTTTCGGTGAAGCTCGTCGCCGAGCCCGGTGTCGGCACCGTGGCCGCGGGCGTCGCCAAGGCGTACGCGGACCTCATCACCATTTCGGGCTACGACGGCGGCACGGGCGCGAGCCCCTTGTCCTCGATCAAATACGCGGGGACGCCGTGGGAGCTCGGGGTCGCCGAGACTCATCAGACCTTGCGCGCCAACGATCTGCGGCATCGCGTGCGGCTGCAGACCGACGGCGGCTTGAAGACGGGGCTCGATGTCATCAAGGCGGCGATCATCGGTGCGGAGAGCTTCGGTTTCGGCACGGCGCCCATGGTGGCGCTCGGCTGCAAGTACCTGCGCATCTGCCACCTTAATAATTGTGCGACCGGCGTCGCCACCCAGCACAACGTGCTGCGCACCCGCTATTTCATCGGCCTGCCCGAGATGGTCATGAACTACTTCCGGTTCGTGGCTCAGGAATGCCGGGAGATCATGGCGAGCTTGGGCGTGCGCAGCCTCGCCGAGCTCGTCGGCGCGACCGATCGGCTGGAGATCCTGCCGGGCGAGACCTCCAAGCAGCGCAAGCTCGATCTTAAGCCATTGCTCGCCAATGGAGCGCTCGTCTCGGACGCTCCCCAGTACTGCACCGAGCCGCGCAACGCGCCCTTCGACAAGGGAGCGTTCAACGAGCAGATGCTCGCCGACATGCGCGCCAGCATTCACGGCCGGCTCGGCGGTCAATTCGCCTATGCCGTCAGCAATTTTCATCGCTCCATCGGCGCACGTGTCTCGGGAGAGATCGCCAAGCACTGGGGCAACAACGGCATGGCCGAGTCGCCGTTGGTCGTTACGCTCAAGGGCTCCGCGGGACAGAGCTTCGGTGTGTGGAACGCGGGCGGGCTGCACTTGCATCTCGAAGGCGAGGCGAACGATTACGTGGGCAAGGGCATGGCGGGCGGCAAGATCGTCTTGAAGCCTCCCGCTGCGGCCTCGTTCAGCGCGCGCGAGACGGTGATCATGGGCAACACCTGCCTGTATGGCGCGACCGGGGGCGAGCTCTATGCCGCGGGCACGGCGGGCGAGCGCTTCGCGGTGCGCAATTCCGGCGCGCTCGCCGTGGTCGAGGGCACGGGAGATCATTGCTGCGAGTACATGACCGGGGGCGTGGTGTGCGTGCTCGGGCGCACCGGCGTCAATTTTGGTGCGGGCTTCACGGGCGGATTCGCCTACGTGCTCGACCTGGAGCGCGATTTCGTGGATCGCTATAACCATGAGCTGATCGACATTCATCGCGTCTCGCCCGAGGGCATGGGCACTCACGTGCAGCATCTGCGCGGACTCATCGAGCAGCACGTCGAAGCGACCGGGAGCGTCTGGGGTCAGCAGCTGCTCAACGACTTTCGCACTTACATCGGAAAATTCTGGGTGGTGAAGCCGAAAGCGGCCGCCATCGCCTCGCTCCTCGTCAATCTGCGACGCGCGGCCTGACGGCCGCCGAGCGCTTCATCATGGCCGACAAGTACCTGCAATTTCTGGATATCCCGCGCCGCGATCCCGACAAGCTCGACGTCGAGACGCGCACCGGGCATTTTCGCGAGATCTATTCGCAATACGACAGCGAGGCCGCCGCTAACCAAGCCGGACGGTGTCTGTCCTGCGGTAATCCGTTCTGCGAATGGAAATGCCCGGTCCACAACTACATTCCCAACTGGCTCGCGCTGGTCAATGCCGGCAAGCTGTTCGAGGCGGCGGAACTGTCGCATCAGACCAATTCCTTGCCCGAGGTGTGCGGCAGGATCTGCCCGCAAGACCGCTTGTGCGAGGGCGCCTGCACGTTGAACGACGGCTTAGGCGCGGTGAGCATCGGCGCGATCGAAAAGTACATCACCGACGAGGCGTTCAAGCAGGGCTGGAAGCCGGACCTGTCGCGCGTCGTGCGCACCGACAAGCGCGTCGCCATCGTCGGTGCGGGGCCCGCCGGACTCGGTTGCGCCGACATCCTGGTGCGCAACGGCATCACACCGGTGGTCTTCGACCGTTACCCCAAGATCGGCGGACTCCTCACCTTCGGCATTCCGCCCTTCAAGCTCGAAAAAGACGTCGTCGAGAAGCGTCGCGAGATCATGGAGGAGATGGGGGTCGAGTTTCGCTTAGGGGTCGAGATCGGGAGCGACCTTGCGTTCGACGATCTGCTGCGCGAATTCGACGCGGTGTTCCTGGGAATGGGGACTTATTCGTATGTGAAGGGCGGCTTCGCCGGCGAGGATCTGCCGGGCGTGTACGAGGCGCTGCCCTATCTTGTCTCGAACATCAATCGCGAGCTTGGGCTTGCGAACGCGGGCACAGGGTTCGTCGACATGCGCGACAAGCACGTCGTGGTCTTGGGCGGCGGCGATACCGGCATGGATTGCAATCGCACCGCCATCCGCCAGGGCGCGCTCAGCGTCACATGCACCTACCGGCGCGACGAGGCGAACATGCCGGGCTCGAGGCGTGACTACAAGAACAGCAAGGAGGAGGGCGTCACCTTTCTGTTCAACCGCCAGCCCGTCGAGATCGTGGGCTCCGACCGCGTCGAAGGCGTGAAGCTGGTGCAGACGCGTCTGGGTCCGCCGGGTCCGCGCGGCCGGCGCGTGGCCGAGGTGGTGCCGGGAACGGAGGAGACCATTCCCGCGGATGCCGTGATCGTGGCGTTCGGCTTCAACCCGAGCCCGCCGCGCTGGTTCGACGAGCATCGGATCGCCCTGCACGGCAACGGCCGCGTGCGCGTCTCAGGAATTGCATCGAGCAAGTTTCAGACCACGAATCCCAAAGTATTCGCGGGCGGCGACATGGTGCGCGGGTCCGACCTCGTGGTCACCGCGGTGTTCGAGGGCCGCGAGGCGGCCACCGGAATCCTGCGTTATCTCGGATTGTGAGAGCGCCAGCGCCGGGCATGCCCGCGCTGCAACAGAGCGCTGCACGGTCCCTTTGACGGCGATTGGAGTCTTTCCTGTAAACTTGTGCCTCTCCTGAGCTAACGCCGCAAGGACCAAGCGGCTTATCGCTCTCGCCACGGACCACGAACTCAATAACGGGGGACTTCCATGTTTCTACGCATCGCAATGATCTCGGTGGTGATAAGCGTGCTCTCGTCCGGAATCGCGGCTGCTCAAGCCCCCGCGGGTGCGCCGGCCGGATCGACCGGTCTTTGCAAGGACGGAACCTACTGGACTAACGCAACTAAAAAGGGCGCGTGCAGCGGCCACAAGGGAGTTCAGACATGGTACGGCGCGAGTGGCGCAAGCGCGCCCGCGGCTGCGCCCGCCGCGGCTGCCGCCCCGGCGCCGGCCGCCGCCCCCGCCGCTCCGGCTCCGGCCCCTGCTGCGGCTGCGAAGGAGACATCCAAGCCGGTCGCAACTCAGGCCGCAGGCGGTGGTCCGGGCCTCGTATGGGTCAATACCAACAGCAACGTGTACCACTGCCCATCCGATCCCTATTACGGCAAAACGAAAAGTGGCGCATACATGTCGGAGTCCGATGCCATCGCCAAAGGCGCGCACGCGGATCACGGTAAGGCTTGCAAGTAAGGCGCGGACTGGAAACCCCGATCGCGCCGGCTCGTTCGAACGTCGTTTAACTCAAGGAGGGAATCGTCATGGGATTATTCGACGGAGTACTGGGTGGCGTCGTCGGCGCCGAGATGGTGACCGTGGTGTCTGGCCTCATCGAGAAGCATGGCGGGGTGCAAGGCATCGTCGCGCAGATGGAGCAACAGGGCTTTGGCGCCACGGTCAAATCCTGGGTGGGTACCGGCACCAACATGCCGATCTCGGCGGATCAAGTCCATGCCGCGTTCGGCTCCGATGTGGTCAAGAATCTGGCGGCCAAATTCGGTGTGAATCCCGACGAGCTCGCCGGGAAGTTGGCGCAGGTGCTGCCGCAGGCGGTCGACAAGCTCACCCCGAACGGCGTTGTTCCGCCCAGCTGAAGTTCGTCTAGACCGACACGTTGGCGATGCGCGCCTACAGGGCGCGCAACCCAAGTGTCATTACTCATCTCGATCCCGCCTCCGCGCTTGCCATCGCGCTGGACTACTCCACCGCGACCGTGAGATCGGTGCTCCAGGTTATGTCGACGCGGTCGCCGACTTTGACCTGATCGAACACCATTGGATCGACGACCCGTCGGCTGTACTTCCATCCGTTAGGCCCGACAAAAGTCATCGACGACGTGCTTTTGTCGACGTTGGCGACAGTTGCCGTCATCGTCCGCACCATCGACGCGGTGCCCCCGGGCCGCGCGTCCTTACCCGCGGTGGAGGACGTGTTGGCCGTGTCGACCCCCGCCTCGCCCGCCGGCTTCAGGCGCACCATGACGTTGTTGTTATACGTCGCATCCACCTTGTCCCCTACTTTGAGCTCGTCGAAGCGCTTGGCGCTCGCGGGCACTTCGAGGGCGACGAACTTGCCATCTGCCGTCTTGATGTTCACGTCCCGACTGCTCTTATCGATCGTCTCTACAGTGCCGGCAACGGTGACAGTCTCTTTCGGGAGCTCTTTGATTTGCGCCCAACTGGGCGGAGCGAGGGCCAAGACTACTGCGAACGCGCTCAGCATCGTCGTTGCTTGCTTCATGCTCTTCTCCTGTTGGCGGCCTCGCGAGTTTACTCGCGGCTATTCGTGTTCCCGCCTGTACGAAAGGGCATTCCACCTGCACGAAAGGGATGCTCGCGTCTAATTACGGACTACCACCCGCACGCGCCCGATGTTCTGAATCCGGCAATAGGGCGACTTCATGTCGCCTTGCCGCTGGGAGGTGGCGCGAAGCACGGGAAAGTACGTCCCCGGCTTGGCGAAGCTAAATGTCGCCGACAGGCTGACAAGCGGCAGGGCTGCATCAATCCCCGCATCGATCGGATAGTTGCCCGCGCCTTCAAAATCCCATTCGGCCGCGACAACCTGACCGGCGCCGGACGGCACCTCGATCGTGGCTTCGAACGTGACGGACTCGTCGACCGCCACTTCGGCGCGGACGGCGCCATTGGCCTTGAGGGCGATCACCGGTTGCACGCCCCCGCGCTCGTCTGCGCGGTCGGGAACTTTGACCTGTGTGTCGACGATGCTGTATCGGGTGACCGCCGGCTTGACGCCCGTCTCGACCCAGGCGCTCAAGTCGCGCAGTGCCTGTTGCAGCGCGCCCGCGAAGCTTACGGTGCGGGCATGAGCGGCCGCGGTCAACGGATTGTCGTGCTGCGCGTGGTCGATGAACCAGAGAGCGAAATGGTCTTCATAGTTGGGCCCCAACGCCTCTCTCACCTTGGATCGATACCAGTCCGCCTGCCACGGCATCGCGTCGATATCCATAAGCGCTTCGAGTACGAGCATTTTGCCGTTGATCTGTCCGTTTGGAACAGAGCCGGCGGTACCCGCGGCGGCTATCGGGCCGATGAGGATCTCGCGCTGCGGATGGATGGGCTGACCCTGGCGGTCCCGATATTGGTTCCAACCGTAGAGATCAGGTGTGGGAACCTGGTGACGGTGATAGGTCTCAAGGGCCAGCGACCAGGCATTGTCGATGCGCACCCGATCGCCTGGTCGTATGGCCTTGAGTACCGGGTGATCCGCGGCGAACGCAAATCCGACTGTTTGGCCGTGCGACGAAGCGATGGCCACGCTTTTTCCTGCAGCGGCACCGCTCAGGATCACCAAGTGAGCATCTATGAAGTCCCTTTCGGGCACGCCGGCCAGCTCGAGCTGCCTCGGAAAACCGTCGATGACAGAGGCCACCGTCGTGTCGAACTGAAAGCGCTCGGCGCGAAGGGTCGACTTCGAGTCCGCACCCAGATATCCGGGCTTCGTCCAGAAATCATCGACGTAGGTTGGGTCCAGCATCGGTATGAGCGGAGCGACGTTGCTGAAATAGCCGCTCGTCAGCGCCGCATGATTCCACCAGCCACGAGGCGGGAAACCGAGCAAGGTCGCCTCCGTCAGCGCCGCGCGCTCTTCCTCGTTCAGCTCGGCAAAGGCGTCGCCGCCGCCGCCGGGATCGACGCCATCCATGATGGCGAAAAATTTGTTCCGCCGCCTGAGGACGCGCAGCGCATGCATGCGCACGGTGAACATGCTGGGAATGGCGTTGGGCACCGCCATGACGTACGGAAGAAATCCGTCCCATACGCCGCGGGTATTCTCCGCACTGCCGATCGTCTGGTACGAGCCGCCGCTGCCGCCGAACAGATAGCCGTACGGACGATGTTGACCGTAGAGCTCGACTGCCAGTATGCGCGAGTACTTCGCGGCGGCTGCATTGACCCGATAGGCGGCGATGGCCGGGTCGGCCGGCGGCATGCGATCGGCGCCGCCCAAGTTCGTCTGCACGTAATAAGCGCCGCTATCGATCGTAAAGCCCAAGTTGCCGATGGCAACGTCGAACTGGATCGGAAATGGCCCGATGTCGGAGCTTACGGCCAGCGGATAGGTGTTGTGGAAGAAACGCCCCTGATACTTTTCCTTGGGCGGGAAGTAGAAAGAGAAGCGCGCATCGGTGCCCTCGAAGCCGCCGCGCACGTAGCGGTGCGGCACGGGGTGCTCACGCCATTCGTTCAACTCGACAAAAGGCCGGTTGAACTGCGGATCGACCGACTCGGCGTCGACGCGCTCTGACGCCGAGTCATCGGCCACGATCGTCGAGGCTTCGTCGCCGGCAATACGCTCCCCGGACATTTTCGCCTTGCCGAAAATACCGAGCTTCGCAGTACCACTCAGCCTGTCGCCCTCGATGAGGACCTCGCAAGTGACTTTGATTCGCATCGGCTTCTTCACGTCCATGACCCAGTGCAGCCGGTTGTCGATGGCCGTGCCCGCGATGTTCATGTTTCCCATCGCGCTTTCAATGATGCCGGTGAAATCGGCACCCAGGGTGAGGACACGCAGCAGCATCTCTTGGGTCGCCATCGGGGCGACCAGCGTCACTTTCCAGCTGCCGAGGGCACTCATCGAGGGTTCTCTCTATGCCGGGCGATCCGGGTGTTGACCTTTGAAGTTCAACTCGAGCATCACGCCATGCGGATCCTTGACGAGCACCAAGGTGTGGTCGGCCTGGAGATTGAAAACGGAATATTCGATATCGCGCGCCTTCAAGCGCTCTAAAATCTCCGATTGTCCCTCGCAATCCAACGCGACGTGATCGATCGGGCCGGTCGAGTCCGAGTCGGCCGCCATGTTGCGCAGATGGATAATCGCCCGGCCGTTCTTATCGAACAGCCAATTCGCCTGACCGACGCTCATCGGGATGCTGCGAAATTCGAAGTCCAATACGTCTACATAGAATTTCGCGGAGGCCGTGATGTCGGTCGTGCGGATATTGATGTGATTGATGCCATGGACGGGCATGTTCGGTCACCTCGCTGGTCGGCCCCGTCGGGGTCCGCAGCTCATTTCGCTTTGAACAAGTTATTGGAGGCCGCCTCGATCTTCAAGATGCGCTCGCGGCGCGCGGCGGCCGATATGGGCGCAAAGCCGGGCTGGTCGTCGGCCGCGCCCCAGTTTTGCACCGGTCCATGAGGCAGGCGCTCGAGACCGAGCTTCGCGACGTCGTCGGGCTCGGCGGCTCCTGCTCCCACCGGTAACCCGCGCTTCGCCATGAAGGCGCGAAACATCGGGGTGTTCGTGCGGCCAAGAATGAGATTGAGGACGTGGACACCATGCGGTCGAAGCTCCGCCCACAGCCCTTCACCGAAACATAGATCGAATGCCTTGCTGCCGGCATAGACGGCCATTCCCGTGGCCCCGCCATAGCAGGCACCCGATCCGACCAGGATGATGCCGCCGTGTCCGCGGTCGCGCATCAGCTTGCCGAAATGGTAGCTCATCCGCATCGGATTCATGACATTGCGGTCGACGAGCTGCTCCCAATTGTCGATCCCGCCATCGAGAAACTTCGAGTCGTTGGTGTCGCTGCCGACATTGTTGATGAACAGCCCGACTTCGCGTCCACCGGCCGCATCGACAACGTGACGCACGGCTTCGCGCGCGCAGAGATCGACCGAGGCGGTCACGCACTCGACCCGATGGCGCGCGCAGAGCTCCTCGGCCAGCTCATCGAGCGGGCCGCTGCGACGCGCGATCAAAATGCAATTGATACCGCGTGCGGCCACTTGGTCGGCGAAAGAGCGTCCCGTTCCCTCGGAAGCACCCGCAATTAGAGCCCATGGTCCATAGCGCTCGGCAAAATCCACAGAGCCTCCTTTCGCAGGCATCGGCGCAGCGTGTGCCCCATCGTCGGGCAGTTCCTACAGGTATTCAAGTCATCTTCTGAGTCCTATGTCCGCAGTAAGTGTTGAGCGCGGTCTGGTACATGCGGCATATTTAGCCGGCTGATGTGAATTCGAATAAGCGAACGGGATGTACCACAAACGGGATGCACCATGACCTTTGGGATTGACATGTCGGAACTGCTCCAAGGCGTCCGACACTTGGAGATGCTTGCCAAAGCGCGGCTCGCAGAGCGGCGTAAAGAAGCGACGGACCCCTTGCGCACTCAACTCCTGCGCTACGGGGTCTGCACCTGCTCATGCCACTTCACGGACTTTACCCGGCATAGCGGCGAGCCGTGCTGCGGTAACGCGCGGCTAGCCAAGTAGACCCCGGCGCACGGGCGCCGCAGCTCAGACCGGGCGCGATATCATGTCCGAAAACGGCGAGTATTCGCCCTCGGCAAGGGCTAATCTAGCGCCATGTTGTTCGACCCGGAAGCTTGTTTTCGTGCAGTGCGCGCCCGTGACCGGCGTTTCGACGGCCGTTTTTTCACGGCGGTGTCCTCGACCGGGATCTATTGCCGGCCGATCTGTCCGGTCAGGCCGCCGAAGCGTGAGAACATGCGATTTTTCTCGAGCGCCGCCGCAGCCGAGGGCGCGGGCTACCGACCCTGCTTGCGCTGCCGCCCGGAGCGGGCACCGGGACTTGCGAGCATCGATGCGGCGAGCCGGCTCGCGGGGGCCGCGATCGCGGGCATCGAGGAGCATGCGGTCGCGAACGCCCGAGTCGGCGATCTCGCGGCGTCCTTGGGCGTGAGCGACCGGCACCTACGTCGGGTCACCGAGGCGGAGTTCGGCGTGTCGCCGATCGAGCTTGCACAAACGCAGAAGCTGCTGCTCGCGAAGCGGTTGCTGAGCGAGACTTCGCTCAAGCTGACCGATATCGCGTTTGCTTCCGGCTTCGGCAGTGTGCGGCGATTCAATGCACTCTTTAAATCACGCTACGGCTTGAACCCGCGCAGCATCCGCCGGACGGGCGATGCCACGCAAGGTCTGAAGTGCCTACTGGACTTCCGCCCGCCGCTCGCCTGGGAGAGCATGCTCGCTTATCTGCGCCTGCGGGCCATTCCAGGCGTGGAATCGGTCGATGCTACTCAGTATCGGCGCACCGTCGCGCTCGGTGAGCACCAGGGCTTCATCGGCGTATCGCTCGCCGCGAGCGGCACGGCGCTCGAGGTCGAGCTTTCGCCGGGCCTTGCGCCAGTGATCGGTGCGGTGATCGTGCGGGTGAAGAATCTGTTCGATCTCGGCGCGACGCCCGACGCGGTGACGGACGTGCTGTCGCAAGACCCGATGCTCGCCGGGGTCGTGCGCCGGCTGCCGGGGTTGCGGGTACCGGGAGCGTTCGACGGGTTCGAGCTGGCGGTCCGGGCGGTGCTCGGTCAGCAGGTATCGGTCCGCGGGGCCACCACGCTCGCGGGTCGCTGGGCGGCCGCGTTCGGCACGCCCATCGCCACTCCCCATGCGGACCTGTCGGTGCTCGCGCCGAGCGCGACCCGCATGTGCAGCGTGGTCGCCGACGAAATCGCGGCGCTTGGGGTGGTGGGCGCGCGGGCGCGTTGCTTAGTCGCGCTCGCCCATGCAGCGGCGGAGCGGCGTATCGTGCTCGGCCTCGCGGCGGACGTCGAGGAGCAGATCGAGCGTCTGACGGCGCTCCCCGGCATCGGTCCCTGGACCGCGCAGTACATCGCCATGCGCGCTTTGCGCTGGCCGGATGCATTCCCGGCGGAAGATCTCATGGTGCTGCGCGCTGCCGGGCTCGGCAAGAAAGAATTGCGCGCGCGTGCGGAGAGCTGGCGGCCGTGGCGCGCGTACGCGACACATTATCTTTGGCAATCTTTAGGAGTCGTCACATGATTTGCTACAGCCAAGTCGACAGTCCCGTGGGTCTTCTGATCCTGAAAAGCGAGGGCGAGGAGCTTACCGGCCTCTATATGAGCGGCGCCTACATGGACACGCCCAGTCAGGTGCCGTCCGATCTGGACCGCTGGGTGCTCGATCCGGCCGCAGCGCCCTTGCGAGAGACCGCGCGCCAACTCGAGGAGTACTTCAAGGGAGAGCGGCGCGACTTCGACTTACCGCTCCGTCTCGACGGCACGGAGTTTCAACGGCGTGCCTGGCAGAACCTCATGGAGATTCCCTACGGGAAAACGCGGTCCTACGGCGAGCAGGCGCAGCGCATTGGCAATCCGAAGGCATCGCGCGCGGTGGGCCTCGCCAACGGCCGCAATCCCATCGCGATCGTGGTGCCGTGTCATCGGGTGATTGGAGCGAACGGCTCGCTGACCGGATTCGGCGGAGGAATCGCGCGCAAGCGCTGGCTGCTCGCGCATGAACGACGCTATTTGAGTGACCGGACCGCGGTCGTGGGACAGACCCTCGAACTATTGGCAGAGGGGGCAGCGCACTAGCCGCGCGGCCAAGCTCTAGATCATCGGCAGGGAGACGATGAATGCCGCGCCAGTCCCGTCCGGACGATTGACGGCGAGCGCGTTACCGTCGTGAAACTCCGCAATCAGCCGCACGATGTACAAGCCGAGCCCGAAGTGCGGCTTGTCATCGCTTCCCTGGCGGTGCTCGAACAGCGACTCGAATAACCGTCCGAGCATCGCGTCCGGGATCGATGCCCCGTCGTTCTCGACGCTAAGCTCGTAGCGCCCGCCGGCGCGCACCAGCTTCACGGTGATGGCTCCGCCGGGCGGTGTGAAGTCGACGGCATTCTCGACCAGCTTGTCCAGCATTTGCGCGATGAGCTCGGGCGCACCGTATAGAAGACAGCCATCCGCCGGCACCTCGAGCACGAACCGCGCCTTCGGGAACGCGTCGCGATAGCCCGCCACGGCCGCGCGCGCGAGCTCTGCGAGATCGAAACTCACGCGCTCGGCTTGCTGGATGCTCTCCTCGACCCGGCTCGCCGCGCCGAGCGCGGCGAGGATCGACTGCAGCCGCACAGTGCCTTCGCGGGCGCGGATGACATAGCCGCGCTGGTCGCCGCGCACGCCCTCGGATTCCAAGTTGTCGAGCGAGGACCGCACGATGGTGAGCGGGGTACGCAGCTCGTGCGAGAGCTTGCCGCCGAGGGTGCGCAGATAGCGCGCGTGCTCATTGAGGCGGGCGAGCAGCCGCTCGAAAGCGCGCGACAGCGCTCCGATCTCATCGGCGCTGCCCGACTCCGGCATCTCCAGCCGGATGCGGCCGTCGTTACCGACGGCTGAATCGGCGGCGGAGCGCAGCCGCCCGATGCGTACGCTGATGAAAGTCGCGAGACTGAAGGCGAACACCACTGCGAGCGCGGTCGCAAGCAAGGTGAGATCGAAGAGATGCGCGAGGGCCCGGTCGCGCAGGTCGAGCAGCTGGTCTCCCGATTGCTCCAGCACCACGGCGCCCCGGGTTCGGCTATCCACCGCGATCGGCGCCGCGGCGAGCAGGACGAGATCCTGCGCGCCTCCGCTGGCGCGCAGCCATTCGGCCGCCGGCCGGCCGGCAAGCGCGGCAGTGAGGCTTTTGCTGGCGATCCGATCGGGGAGCGCCGCCAGCACGGGCCATGACGAGGTATCGACGGTGACAAAGCGGCGATACCAGGTGCCGCCCGTATCGTCCTCGAGGCCGGCGGCGCTCAGCGTGCCCGCGGTGCCCAGCTTGAGGCCGTTCGCGTCGACAACGGTTGCGCGGGTGCCGGTGCGGATGAAAGTCGCGAGCAGCTCGCCAAGACCGGACGTGGCCATGAACAGACGCCCACCTTGAGCCGAATCGGCGGTAAAGCCCGCCTTGCGGCCGCTCGCCTCGCGCGCTTCGACCCAGAGCCGGCTCCCCACCAAAGCGAGCGGCATGCGCGCCTCGAGGTGATAGCCGCCGGTGGTCTCGACCCAGTAGGCCTGGATGCGCGGCTCGCTTGCGACGCGCGCGGTGCCGTCGCCCTGGATGACCGTCTTTTGCGCTTCGATCGGGCCGGGGGCGGCGGTCGCGAAGAAATAAGATTCGAGCGAGCCGTCGGGCTGTTCCAGGGTCACGTCGACGCGATCGAAACGGTCCTTGTCGACATCGGGATTGGCGGGTTCGGCGGCGAAGTGCGCCTCGTCGACCTCGACGTAGAGGAATAGGTATCGATCAGTGGACCCTGCCTGCAGACGCGCGCCGTAGCCGTCCGCGCTCGGCAGACGCTTCGGCTCCGCCGCAATACCCCAGTCCTCACGATATCCATCGAGCAGCGGCGGGCTGTGCAACGCGAACACATACAGATCCCCCTGCTCCTCGACGTAGGGCCGTGAGTCCTCGGGTCCGTGGAAGACCCGGGCAGGCTGCGCCGAGAGTGCCAGGGCGATGGTGTCGGCGGTCGACTCGAGCGCGTTCTCCTGCGAGACGCGCAAGGCGTTCTCGAGCTCACGGGCATACTGACAGCCGGCCCACGGCAAGATCAAAGTGGTCAGCGCGACGATCAGCAGTTGTAAGCGGATGCTCACTCGACCCAGCGATAGCCCATTCCATACACGGTTTGAACGGCGTCGAAAGCGGGGTCCATTTCCAGGAACTTGCGTCGCAGGCGCTTGATGTGCGAGGTGATGGTGCTGTCGTCCAACACCACGTTCGCGGCATCCATGAGCTGCTGGCGATTCTTGACGTGCCCGGGATTCAAGGCAAGCGCATGCACGATCCAGAATTCCGTCAACGACAAGGTCACCGGCTTGCCGTTCCAGGTGGTCTGCATCTTGCCGGCATCCATGGCGAGCGCGCCCCGGCGCACCATGTCGGTGGCGTTCTGCGGCAACCGCAGCGCGTCGATGCGCCGGAACAGCGCCGCGACGCGCGCCGCGAGATGCGGCAGGCTCACGTCCTTGGTGAGAAAGTCGTCGGCTCCGAGCCGCAGCCCCGAGACGGCGTCGAGCTCGCTGTCGCGAGCGGTCAGGAAAATTATCGGTAGCTCTGCGGACATGGCGCGCAGGTCGCGGCACAGGTCGAAGCCCCCCTCCGCCTCGTCCTCGAGAGAGATGTCGATGATGGCGAGATCGGGGAGGCGTGTCGCGAAGGCCTGCATGGCGACCTTGCGGTTCGCGTAAGTCTTGACCTGATAGCCGTGCCGGGCCAGCGCCGCCGCGTAATTTTCGCGCAGCGCCGGCTCATCCTCGACGATCGCAATGCTCTTTTTCACGGCCGGATCATAGCTCAAGGTGGCCGGGCGAAGGCGTGCGCCGGGCCGCGAAATCGAGCGCCGCGCCTCGCCGCCACAATTCGCCAGAATCCGCCAGAGATCTGCCCCGACCGCGGCCCAAGGTTCGCGTTCTCACGCCCGACACTGGTTCTCGTACGAAGGCAACGAGGATCAAAGTATGCTCAAGTCGAACTCGGGAAACGTGACGGGCCTGCCGGAGCAGCTCTGGTCGCAGCGTCGCGAGGCGGCGCTCAACTGGTTGGCGTTCGGCCTTTTGCTCGCGGCATGGAATGCGGCGGATGATGGCGAGCCGCCGGCTCACCGGCCGGAGGCGCTGCGCGGCTATTCGCAAGTCTCGGTGCGCGCCGTCGAGCGCAGCACGGCGATGAATCTCGCGGCGGATCCGAGCGTGCTCCCATCGCGCCGATGAAATTCTTTTCCAAAGGTCACAAAAGCGTCAACTGGATGTAAAGCTGTATCTCTCTAATGTCGCGGCCTCTATGATCGCCGCCGAAATTAATAAACAGATCCTGATCGTCGATCGGGATGTCGCCTCGGTCGAGCCGCTGCGCCAGAAGCTCTCGGAAGCGGGATTCGTGGTGCGCGCCATCACGGACGGTGCTGCGGCGGTTGCCGCGGTGGCGGAACGGCCTCCGCATCTGGTCATCATCGATTGGAACATGCCCGGATGCTTCGCTCTGGACTTGATCCAGGGTGCTCGCCGTGTTCTTTCCACGCCCTCCATCCGGCTGATCATATTGTCGGCGCTCACCGCCGAGCAGGATGTCGTCACGGGATTCAATCTGGGGGTCGACGACTATATTGGCAAGCCGTTCTCGCTGCGCGAAGTCGTCGCGCGCGTCTGCGCGGTCCTGCGTGTGCGTCATCACGAGCGCCAGCGGCCTGCGCTCGAGTGCGACGAGCTGGTGCTGGATTCGCAAACCAATCGCGTGACCGCGGGCGGCCGGCTGCTTAACCTGCGCGGCATCGAGTACCGGCTGCTCGAGTTCTTTATGTCCCATCAGGGAACGACCTTCAAGCGCAGCCAACTCCTCGCCCAGGTCTGGGGTGACGACAGCGAGATGGATGAGCGCACGGTCGATGTGAACGTGCAGAGGCTGCGCAAGACCCTGGAAGCGCCGGGCTACGGAATCTACATCCAGACGGTACGCCATTTCGGGTATCGCTTCGCGCGGCCCATGCAGTTGTGACGGGTCTCACATTTCGAGTTTTCCGTGACATTCCACGTGTAAGTTCCTTGTCTTGTAAGCGAAAGTTCTTCCGCGAGTCATCCATTCGTCACATCAAATTGCAATTCTGGCCCCCCGAAGCCTAGTAGCTTCGGAGGACGATATATGGTGGAGCGCAATGCGCCCGGGCCGCTCAAGCTGCGAGCGGTCTTTGTTTCCGACATTCACCTCGGTTTCAAGGGCTGCAGCGCCGAGTTGCTGCTCGATTTCCTGCACTCCGTGGAAATGGACTACTTGTTCCTGGTCGGGGACATCATCGACGTCTGGAGCATGAAAAAAAGCATGTTCTGGCCGCAAGCGCACAATAACGTCGTGCGCACCATCCTCGGCAAAGCCAAGCGCGGTACCAAGGTCATCTTCGTCCCGGGCAACCACGACGAAGTCTTTCGCGAGTGCGACGGTGCGGTGTTTGGCAATCTCGAAATTCACAAAGATTACATACACGTGGGCGCCGACGGACGCCGCCTGCTGATCCTGCACGGCGACGAGTTCGACAGTGTGGTCAAGTTCAGTCCCTGGCTCGCCAAGCTCGGCAGCAATATTTACGACATCCTTCTCGCGCTCAACCCGTACATCAACTGGTGGCGCCGGCTGTTCGACCTGCCGCACTGGTCGCTCTCTGCCTATCTCAAGAACAAGACCAAGAAGGCCTGCCAGTACATCGGCAGCTTCGAGGAATCCGTCGCGCAAGCCGCGCGCAAGCGCGGTGTCGATGCGGTGGTCTGCGGCCACATTCACCGCGCGGAAATGCGCGAGATCGATGGCGTCCTTTATTGCAACGACGGCGATTGGGTGGAGAGTTGCTCCGCCCTGGTCGAAGACATGAACGGACAGCTGCGCTTGATCGACTGGCCGAAGCTCAAAGAGCAGCTTGCGGCGGTACCGCTCGCTATCCCCGTGGGCCAGGCGGCTTGACCGAAATGCCACGGGCCCTTCACAAAGATGTCAAATCCTCGCGATCTAATATGATCCTTGGCCGGACCCCTGTAAGCGACGTCTTGGAGTCGTGGAGTTTTCCTTGGCACGCCCTGCAACGGAGCTTAGCGCAAAGCCACAGCGTTGAGATGAGCGGCGAAGCTAGCTTCCGCAGCAGCATCTCGAACATCCAATTCAAGCCCGCCGAAACCGGCGGCTGGCGCAAAAAGCATGAGCAGATGACCCGGTTCGACGCAGACTTCGACATCGAAATGAGCCACCTCGAATTCGAGTGGCGGCAAGGTTATGAAGCCAGTATTGCCGCACGCGCCGCATACCAAGCCCTTGCGGCCAATCGCAACACGCAGGTAGAGCTCCTCGACGCGGCGCGCGAGCGGCTGGATCGCGCCGAGGCGGCGAAGTCCAGGATCATGGCTAAGATCGAGAGGCTCGAGGACCGGTTGCTCAGCCAAGGTTGACGGATGCAAGAGATGCCGCTCTCGCGCAGCGAGCTAGCCTTCCCGGAGGCGCTTGTTCGGAGCGGCGGTCTCGAGCGGCGGCGGAAAATCGGAGAAGGTGTCGCGCACTCGGCGGGCTGCGAGTACGTAGATCAGGAAATAGGCATCGGTCGCGGCGCTTATGAGCGGCAACAGAGTTTGATCGTCGATTTCGACGAATGGAATCAACTCGCGCGCATTGAGCGCGATATCGACCGCGAGCGAGGCTCCCAGGAGTACCCGCCCACTCCCCCAAATCCAGCGCACGGTGCTGGAGGCCGCGGGCGACCGCCGGCATAAGGCGTAGAGCACGGGCAGCGCCAGGAACGAGGGCAGCAACGTGTCCACTCGCCAAAAGCCGCGCAGCAGGTGAATAGCCTCCTGGTTCACGCCGGCATAGTGTCCGATACACACGGCGATAGGCATCAAGATTGCCCTCGCTAGATAAAGCACCACGATCCATATGAGAAGCGGGGGCCTCAAACAAAGATCATCGTCGAAGCTCGAAAGAGGATAGGAGTTGGGGTCGTAGCGGGGTCGCATGAGGCATCGATCGTCGTGGCAAGGAACGGAGTTTGCCGATCGTAGCAAGGGAATGTGACCCGTTGAGCCAAGGCCGGTCACAGAATCAGGATTGTGGATTGGTAGGGCGAGGCGCCGCGCACCTCTGCAAACCCGGGATCCAAGACGCCGGGTATAGTGCGCGGATCTGGGCGAAACTATCTCGATGAAGTGCGTCTATCACCCCGGCTACGCCCTCACCCTGCCACCCGGCCACCCCTTTCCGATCTCGAAATACGAGATCTTGAAGGACCTCGTGCTTCGGGAGGGACTCGTGGCGGGCAGCGACTTTCTGATCCCGGATCCCATCGATCTCGATTCGCTTGCGCTCATCCACACGCGCGAGTATCTGGCGAAGCTCGATGGGCCCGGGCTGTCGGGTGCGGAACAGCGGCGACTCGGTCTGCCGTGGTCGGAAGCATTATGGCTGCGCTCGCGACTCGCCGCGGGCGGAACGCTGCTTGCCGCCCGCGCTGCGCTCACCGAAGGGATCGCCGCGAACCTTGCTGGCGGGACGCACCATGCATTTGCAGATCACGCCGAAGGATTCTGCGTGGTGAACGATGTCGCCGTCGCTATTGCCAAGCTGCGCGAGGAGGGACGTATCGAGCGCGCGGTCATCATCGATTTAGACGTGCATCAGGGCAACGGCACCGCGGCGATTTTCGAACACGTCGCGGAAGTGTTTACGTTCTCGATGCACGGCGAGAGGAACTATCCGCTGCAGAAGATGCGCTCGAACCTCGATATCTCCCTGCCGTTGGGGATGGGCGACGAGGACTATCTCGACGTCCTACAGGGACATTTGCCCGACGTGCTCGAGCGCGCGCGCGCCGATATCGCATTTTATGTGGCTGGCGTAGACGTCGCGGCCGGCGACCGCTACGGCAAACTCGCACTCAGCGAGGACGGCATCCGGCGACGCGACGAGCAGGTGATCGGCTCGGTGCGGACTCGCGGAATGCCGCTCGTGATCGTGCTGGCGGGCGGCTACGCCGCTTCGCGCGCACAGACAGCGCAACTGCACGTGCATGCCATTCGGGCGGCAGTGGCCGGCGCGTGGGTGCTTCAGTAACGGATTCCGGCGCGCCGGTACAGCGCGGCCAGCAGCCAGATCGGACCGATGAGCAGAAACTGCACATCCTTGAAGAAGGACGGCCGCTTCCCTTCGATGGCGTGACCGATAAATTGGCCGATCCACGCCAGGACGAAAACAGCCGCCGATACGGCCCACAATGGCACATGGACGAGCTGGCTCAACGCATCGACCGAGAACAGCATCGCGGCGAGCACGGGGAGCGCCCCGAGCGCGAGCGGCATCGACAGCGCGGCGTAGTAAAGGACCGCGGCAGCGACGGCATAGCTCGCCCAGTTCGCATACTCGAGCTGCGTGCGGCCGGGTGCCGGGAGCGACCACAACAAGCCGATCAGCGACCAGACGATGAGCGGTACGCAGATCCAGTGCAAGGCCTTGTTGACCGGATGCCGATGGCTGACGTCGTATTCGTCGAGCCAGTAGGCAGTCGCTCGCACGGCGTCGGCTTTTCAGCGGCCGTAGAGCGCGGTGAAGCGTGCCGCGGCCAGCGCGTGAGCTTTGGCGGCCGCGTCGACCTCGCGCGCGTGGGCGCCTGCCGGCAAATCGAGGTGCTCGGTCTTAAGCGCATAAAGGGTGAGCACATAGTGATGCGGCTTGTCGTGCGCCGGCGGACAAGGGCCGCCATAGGCGGCGAAGCCGAAATCCGTGCGACCTTGCGCCGCGCCGGTGGGCAGCTGACCACCGGGGTTTCCCGCACCCGGTGGCAATGCCGTGACCGCGGCCGGAATGTCGTAAATCGCCCAGTGCCACCAGCCCGAGCCGCCGGGGGCGTCGGGATCGTACATGGTGACGGCGAAGCTCTTCGCACCGCTCGGCACGCCGCTCCAGTGAAGCGGCGGAGACACGTTTCCACCCCGACAACCGAAGTCGTTGTAGACCTGCTCGGCGTCGAAGGAGCCGCTCGCGACGACCGCTGTGCTCTCGAGCTTGAAGTTTGCGCCCCCGAAACCGCGGGCGCCCATGAATATCAGGGCGCCCGCCAAGACGGTAGATATCAGAGCAGGCCGAAGATGCCGAGCACCCACCTCCCGCTCGCTTCGGATCAGGCAGGGACTGCCATCAGGCCTTTCAGCTTGCTGATGGCATTGGTCTCGACTTGGCGCACGCGCTCGGCCGAAATGCCGTACTCGTCCGCAAGCTCGTGCAAGGTCGCCTTATCGTCCGTCATCCAGCGACGCTTCAGGATGTTCCGGCTGCGCTCATCGAGTTTCTCGAGCGCCATTCCCAAGCGATCGCTCGAATCCTCTTCCCACTCCTCGCGCTCGACCTCGATCGCCGGATCGGAATTGCTCGCCGGCAAGTACATCGCCGGAGAGTAGCTCTCCTCCTCGTCGGTATCGGGCGTCGGGTCGAAGGACATATCGCGCGCGGACAGACGCTGCTCCATCTCGCGCACGTCTTTTTCGTCGACCCCGAGGTCCCTCGCGACCGCCCGGGTTTCCTCCTCCGACAGCCACGCCAGATTCTTCTTCATGCGGCGCAAGTTGAAGAACAGCTTACGCTGCGACTTGGTTGTAGCGACTTTGACGAGCCGCCAGTTGCGCAGCACGTACTCGTGAATCTCGGCGCGGATCCAGTGAACGGCGAACGACACCAGTCGCACGCCCACGCCCGGATCGAACCGCTTCACCGCTTTCATCAGGCCGACATTGCCTTCTTGCACCAAATCGCCCATCGGCAAGCCATAGCCGAGATATCCGCGGGCGATGTGCACGACGAAGCGCAGATGCGAAAGCACCAGCTGTCGTGCGGCCTCCAGGTCACCTTCCGAACGAAACCGCGCCGCCAACGCCACCTCGCTCTCCTTGGAGAGCACGGCGATTTGCGAAACGCGATCAATGTAGGCGTCCAGGCTCCCCACGGGGCCTGCGAATACCAATCCAGTTTGCTTAGCGATCAGGGCAGAACTCATGCGGCCTCCAATCATTCCTCGACTCAATGGTACCACTCCTCGTAAGCACTCCCAAACTGAGAGTGCTAACGATTAGAGTGCGTTATTACTGTAAAGTTCTAAGGCACAAAAACCGAGGCCCAATAAGGACTTAGGGCTCCACGGCGCGGATGTGTCGCGTCGCAGCAATCCAAGAGCCCACCCACCCTAGAGCCATCGATAACCCCAAGATCAGGGCAGCCGTGCCGAATCTCAAGCCCTTCAACTGGAACTGGCTGCCGTAGAGTCCGATGAGCCGCTGGAGCGGCTTCGCGAGGAGTGCCGTGGCCACCGCAACCACCAGCACCGCGCCGCCACCGCCACCGATCCCATACCAGACGCCGCTGTACAGGAAAGGGCGCCGCGCAAAGCTATCGGTGGCGCCGACCAGCTTCATGACCTCGATTTCGGCGCGGCGGTTCAGGATGTCGAGGCGAATGGTGTTGCCGACCACCAGCACGACCGAGAGTGCGAGCAGCGCGCCGGTCAGCCAGATCACGCGCCGCACGACGTCCAGGAGTGCGTTCAGCCGCTGCACCCAGTCGGTATCGAGCTCGACCGTGTCGACGTCCGGGAGCGTGGCGATGTGTGTCTTGAGCGCCTGGGTGCCCTCCGCCGTGCTGGCGGCGAGCGCAGGCGTCACCACGAGCGCATTCGGCAGGGGGTTGGTATCGAGCAGCTCGAGCGCCTTGCCGAATCCCGAGGATTCGCGAAACTCGACCAGCGCCTGCTCTGCAGTGATCACGCGGACCCGCGCGACGTCGGGCCGGGCTCGCAGCTGCTTGGCGAGCGCCTCGGCGCGCTCGGTTCCGGCCTTCTTGGTGAGATACACCGACAGCTCGAATGCCTGATTCCAGTCGGCCGTCGCGGCGCGCGTGTTCTCCAGCAGCACGTTGAAGAAGAGTGGCAGTGCGAGTGCGAGTGCGATGACCGCCATGGTCATCGTGGTCGCGATCGGGTGTTGCACGATGCGCCCGAGCGAGCCCATCAATGTCTGGGCGTGGCGGGCGAGCCAGGTGTTGAGCCCGATCGGCATCAGCCCGCCGCCGCGTAGGGTGCCGCCCCCGGATGCGGCGGCTCGCTCCCCACCACGCGGCCATCCTCGAGCACGATACGCCGGGCGCCCAGACGATCGATAAGGTGCACGTCGTGACTGGCGATGACCACCGTCACGCCGACGTCGTTGAAACGCTTGAACAGCTGCATGATCTCGAGCGCGAGGTCTGGATCGAGATTCCCGGTGGGCTCATCGGCGATCAGCAGCGGCGGCTTGCCGATAATGGCGCGGGCGATGCCGACGCGCTGCTGCTCGCCGGTCGAAAGCTCGAGCGGGAGATTCCGCTCCTTGCCGAGGAGTCCGACCTGATCGAGCGCCGCGCGCATACGCTTGTCGATCTCGCGCCGGGGCACGCCCGCGACGATGAGCGGCAGGGCGACGTTGTCGGCGACCGGCCGATCGAGGAGGAGCTTATGATCCTGGAACACGACGCCCAAGCTTCTGCGGAACTGCGGGGTGCTGCGCGCCTTGATGGCCGCGGTGTTCTGGTGATTGATGAACACCTGACCCCGGGTCGGGCGTTCGATGAGCGCGATCAGCTTCAAGATGCTGCTCTTACCCGCGCCGGAATGACCCGTGAGAAACACGAGCTCGCCGGGCTCGATGCGAAACGACACGCCCGCGAGCGCCTCGCGGCCGGTGGGGTAGCGCTTGTACACCTGGTCGAAATGGATCACGGCGCGCCTTCATCCGCGCTCTTGAGGAGCGCGGATACGAACTCGGCTGCATTGAAGACGCCGAAATCCTCGGTGTCCTCGCCCACGCCGACGAAGCGGATGGGAATACCCAGTCGCTCTGCGATGGCGAGCACCACGCCCCCCTTGGCCGTGCCGTCGAGCTTGGTGACGACGAGTCCCGTGACCCCGAGCCCCTTATGGAATTCCGTCGCCTGCGCCACCGCATTCTGGCCGATGGTGCCGTCCAGAATCAGCAGCACCTCGTGTGGTGCCGCGGGATCTAAGCGCGCGAGCACGCGCTTGACCTTCTTGAGCTCGTCCATCAAATGGGTCTGGGTGTGCAGCCGCCCGGCGGTATCGGCGATCAGTACGTCGATGTTGCGCGCCCGTGCGGCCTGCAGGGCATCGAATATGACCGCAGCCGGCTCCGCGCCCGATTGCTGCGCGATGATCGGCACGCCATTGCGCTCTGCCCAGATGGTCAGCTGTTCGCGCGCCGCGGCCCGGAAGGTGTCACCCGCGGCGAGCATGACGCTGCGCCCCTCGGCGAGCAGCCGGTGGGCGAGCTTGCCGATGGTGGTGGTCTTGCCCGCGCCATTGATCCCCACGACGAGAATGACGTAGGGTTTGACGGCAGGATCAACGACCAGCGGGCACTCGACCGGCGCGAGAATGTCCACCATGGCCTTGCGGAGCGCCGCGAGCAGGGCGTCCACATCGCCGAGCTCCTTGCGGGCCACCTGCCGGCGCAGCTCATCGAGGATGCGCCGGGTCGCTTCCGTGCCCACGTCGGCGGTGATCATCCGAGTCTCGAGCTCATCGAGGATTTCGGCGTCAATCTTGCGGCCCGGGATCAGCTCATTAATGTCAGTGGTGAGCCACGCTGGCCCCACGTTGATCTTGGCGCGCAAGCGCTTGAAGAAGCCGCGCACGCCCGGCTTATCGGCTTCGTTCGTCATAATGCAAAGCTTAGCAGACGGGCCCGGCGCGACGGGTTGAGGGCGGCCGCGGCGCGGCGTGGGATATCATACGTGCCGTGACCATCCCGAAGTCCCAGAAGCCGGCACCCGGCAAGCGCAACTCCTTGCGCATCATCGGCGGGGGTTGGCGCGGCCGGCGCGTGCATTTTCCCGACTCCCCAGGGCTGCGGCCGACGCCCGATCGGGTCCGCGAGACCCTGTTCAACTGGCTGCAATTTTCTTTGGGCGGCGCGCGCTGTCTGGATCTGTTCGCCGGCTCGGGCGCGCTCGGATTCGAGGCGTTGTCGCGGGGCGCCCGCGAGGTGGTGTTCGTCGACGAAGTGAGCCCGGTGGTCCAATCGCTGCGCGAGGAGCTCGGGCGCCTGGATGGCACAGGGCGCGCCCGGGTGTTGCAAACGACCGCGGCGCGCTTTCTCGGGCAGGCGGGTGAGCCCTTCGATGTGATTTTTCTCGATCCGCCCTTCGCAGAGAACGCCCTCGCCGAACCGGTGGCGCTCATCGAGGCCGGCGGCTGGATCAAGCCCAGCGGTTGGGTGTACCTCGAATCCGAGCGCCAGACGGGCGCGCCGCTCCTGCCGGCGGCATGGGATTTGGTTAAATCGAAGTCGGCGGGCGAGGTGGGGTATCATTTGGCCCGCGTCAGGCCGCGGCTGGGACAATGAATAAAAGGACCGCTGTATATCCGGGGACCTTCGATCCCATCACCAACGGTCACCACGATCTCGTGCGCCGTGCGGCGAGCATTTTCGACAAGGTGGTCGTGGCCATCGCCGCGAATCCCAACAAGGCGCCCATGTTCACGCTGGAACAGCGGGTCGAGATGGCGCGCCGCGTGCTCGCGGATGTGCACAACGTCGAGGTGCGGGGCTACGTGGGCCTCACCGTCGACTTCGCGCGCCAGAACGGGCTGTCCGTGATCGTGCGCGGCCTGCGGGCGGTGTCGGACTTCGAATTCGAATTTCAATTGGCTAACATGAGCCGGCATCTTTCCCCGGAAATCGAGTCGGTCTTCATGACGCCGCAAGAGCAATACACCTTTATTTCCTCGACGTTGGTGCGTGAAATCGCCGTGCTCGGCGGCAACGTGTCCGAGTTCGTCCATCCTCTGGTGGAAGTCGAGCTGAAACGGCACCGTCAAGCTTGAGGACGTCACGCGCGCAAACCGCCGCGGCGGGGTCCGCGCCGCGGACACTCTTCGCCGCCGCCTGGCTTACCCTGTCGATCGCCGGCGCGCCGGTGTACGCGGACCAAGCACCCCCCGTGCCGGCGCGATCCCACCCCATGCTCCCGCGGCCGCGCGCGGCGGAGGCCGCCGCCGTCCCGCACAAGGGTGCGGTCGTGAGCGCTCATCCGCTTGCCAGCGAGGCGGGTGAGCAGATGCTCGAGCGCGGCGGCAATGCCTTCGACGCCGCCATCGCCGTCGCCGCCGCACTCGCGGTGGTCGAGCCCACGCAGTTCCGGCATCGGCGGGGGCGGCTTCTTTCTCCTGCACCGCCAAGCGGACGGCCTCGACACCATGGTCGATGCCCGCGAGAAGGCGCCCGGCGCCGCGAGTCGCGACATGTACCTCGATGCCCAAGGCAATCCGATCCAGCACGCATCGACCACAGGCCCGCTGGCCGCAGCGATTCCCGGAGAACCGGCGGCCTTCGAGTATCTCGCCCGCCACTACGGCAAGTTGCCCTTGACGGTGAGCCTTGCGCCCGCGATTCGCCTGGCGCGCGAAGGCTTCCCGCTCTACGAGAAGCTCCGCAGCGCGATCGAGTACAAGCGCTCGGGTTTGCTGCGCTCGCCCGATGCCGCCCGCGTGTTCTTGACCGCAAGCGGCGACGTGCCGCCGCTCGGAGCTCTGATCAAGCAGCCTGACCTCGCGGCCACCATCCAAGCCATCGCCGAGCAAGGCGCCGCAGGGTTCTACACGGGACGGGTCGCGCGCGACCTGGTGGCGGGGGTGCGCGCCGGCGGCGGCATATGGACGCTGCAAGACCTCGCCGCCTATCGCGTGGTCGAGCGCAAGCCGCTGATCGGCGAGTATCACGGCGCGCGCATTGTGTCCGCCTCGCCGCCCTCGTCGGGCGGAGTGGCGTTGCTCGATGCGCTCGACATTCTCGCGGGCTACGATCTCAAATCGGTCGATTCCGCGACACGCAAGCATCTGGTGGTCGAGGCGATGCAGCGCGCATATCGCGATCGCGCGGTGTATCTGGGCGATCCCGATTTCGTCACCATGCCGATCTCGCAGCTCACGAGCAAGGACTACGCCGCCGGGCAGCGCAGCAGCATTCGTCCGGACAAGGCCATGCCGAGCGATTCTCTGCCGGGCATCGAGACGGCGCCCGCCGGCCAGGACACCACGCATTTTTCGGTGCTCGACGCGCAGGGCAATCGCGTTGCCGCCACCATCACCATCAATCTGTTCTTCGGCTCAGGCGACATCGTCCCGAAGACCGGTGTGCTGCTCAACGACGAAATGGATGACTTCTCCGTCAAGCCCGGAACACCGAACGCCTTTGGCCTGGTGGGCAACGCCGAGAATGCCATCGCGCCGAACAAGCGGCCGCTCTCCAGCATGACGCCGAGCTTCATCGAGACGCCCCATGGCCTCATGATCATCGGCTCGCCCGGCGGCAGCTACATCATCAGCATGGTGATCCTGGGCACGCTCAATTATCTCGACGGTATGAGCGCAGAGCAGATCGTGGCGGATCCGCGCTATCACCATCAATATCTTCCCGACGTCGTCGAGTACGAGAAAGGGGCATTTTCGGAGAGCGAGATCGCGCGCCTTCAGGCCATGGGCCACAAGCTGGAGGAGGGCAACCGCCGCTGGGGGAACATGGAAGTGATCACCTGGGATTTCGCGAGCGGCAAGGTCGAAGCAGCCTCTGATCCGAGGGGCGTGGGCGCGGGGCTCGTTTACTGATCGGCGTGGGCAGATCGCCTCATCGCTGGCAGGTTGCGCACCAATAGGTGGAGCGCTGGCCTTGCGCGATCTGTTTGATCGGCGTCTTGCACACCCTGCACGGCTGCTTGGCCCGCTCGTACACGAAGAGTTTCTGTTTGAAATATCCCGGCGTGCCCGACGCGTTGACGTAATCGCGCAAGGTGGTCCCGCCGATCTTGATGGCCTCCTTGAGGACGCTCTGGGTTGCGCGCACGAGAGCCTGCGCCTCTGCACGCGTCAGCCGGCCCGCCGCGCGGCGCGGCGAGATCCCAGCACGGAACAACGCCTCGTTGGCATAAATGTTCCCGACGCCCACCACCACGTGAGAGTTCATGAGAAGCTGCTTGATGGCGACGGAGCGTTTGCGCGTTGCGCGGTATAGATATTCGGTGTTGAATTCCGCGGACAGCGGCTCGGGACCGAGCTTCGCAAGCAGTGGATGCTCGAGCGGGTCGCCCAAGACCCAGTGAAGGCTCCCAAAGCGGCGCGGATCGTGAAAGCGCAATACCTTTCCCGAGTCGACCACCAGATCCCAGTGATCGTGTGGGCGCGGCGGCACATCCGGCGAGACGAGGCGCAAGCTCCCCGACATGCCGAGGTGCACGATGAGCGTTCCCGCATCGGAGCCGATCAGTAGATACTTCGCACGGCGATCGACCCGGCGCACCAGCCGGCCGCGAGTCGCACGCTCCATGTCCGCGTCGATCGGCCAGCGCAAACGACGGTCGCGCACATGCAATGCCGCAATGCGCTTGCCGACGAGGGCGGGCGCAATGCCTCGCCGGGTGGTTTCTACTTCAGGTAGCTCGGGCAGGAGCTACTTGATCTTCGATTCTTTGTAGGCGACGTGCTTGCGCACGACGGGATCGAATTTCTTGGTCTCCATCTTGTCGGGATGCAGACGCTTGTTCTTGGTGGTGGTGTAGTAATGTCCGGTGCCCGCCGAGGAGACCAGCTTGATTTTGTCGCGCATGGAGAATGCTCCTTTAGACCTTCATGCCCTTGGCACGAAGATCGGCCACGACCACCTCGATGCCGCGCTTCTCGATAGTGCGCAGGCCGCGGGTGGACACTCGCAAACTGACGAAGCGCCGTTCCGTCTCCAGCCAGAAGCGTTGGGTGTGCAGGTTCGGCAGGAAGCGCCGGCGCTTGCGGTTGTTCGCGTGGGACACCGTGTTACCGGTTTTGGGGCCTTTGCCCGTAACTTGGCAGACTCGCGACATGATCAGACACCTGGATGCTGGAAAGAAAAAGCAGCCGCGCTTTATACCAGGGGTCGCCGGGGGAGGCAACCAGTCGCCGCCATCGTCATGCTAACAGATTGAATTTTATGCGGTTTAGCCACAGCGCTTGCGGGGCATGTGAGCCGCTTCGTACGAGCGATGTGGCGGGCAGGCAGAACCTTTCTATAGCCGCGACGTGTCGCTAGGGAAGCGTCTCGCGCCGCTGCCATTCGATCCGCGCTGCGGACGCACAGAGGAAGATGCAAGCGCTGACGCCGCCGAGCGCGGTGGGAAGAGCGTTCGGTCCAAGACGATCCATCAGCGCACCCACGGCAGGCGGACCTAGAATGGTGCCGACGCCATAACAGGCAATGAACGCCGCGTTCGCACTGACAAGGGTTCCGGCGTCGAATTGCTGACCGAGAATAGACAGGCCCAACGTGTAAGTCGCCGTGGCGATGCCGCCGGACAGGAACACGACCGCCCACAGCGCAGGCGAACGCGCCAACAGCACCATAGACGCCATGCACAGAAGCGCTCCTGCGCTTGTGCCCAGCAATACGCTTCGTCTCGGTCTGCGATCCGCGACCCACCCGATAGGATAGGTGAGTAATACCTGGCCCCAATAGAAGACTGGCAACGCCAAAGCGGCAGCGCGAACGGACCACTTGTTGTCGATGGCGTACACCTGCATGAGGCTCCAGGGGACCATCTCCAGAACACCGGCGAGAAGGGCGACGGTGAGCAACAAGGGCGCCCTGCCAAACGCGTGACGCAGTCGCTCCTCTCCCCCGAGCACGATATCGGCGGCCGCTTTGGGTATCAGGATGATGGGCAGAATCCCAATGGCCATGGCGGCCGAGGCTGCGATGTAGGGGGCGTGCCCCTGGTATCCAACCAGTGCGTAGATACCCGCACCGAGCGCATAGCCAATCGCCGGGAAAATTCCATAGAGCGAGGTCACCCGGCCACGGGAGCGCTCGGTAGAGAAGAGGTTGAGCCACGCCTCGGTGATCAGCGAGAAATGTCCGAGCGTTGCACCGCTGACAATCTGCAGAACGATCCACGCCCAGTCGTACGGGAACAAAGGAAACAGCCACACACAGGCCACGTCGGCCGACATCCCGACCAGGAGAGCGGGCTTGGCGCTCACCCTTCCCACAATGCGCGTGTAGATAGGCGCGGCAACCAGAAACGGCAGGGCCCAAATGCTGGTCAGAATCCCGATTACGAGCGTGCTGCTGCCACGACCGAGACAGCTGGCGATAATCGTCGGCGTAAGAATGCCCCAGGATGCGCCGGCGCAGACGTTGCTGATCAGCAATAAGGCGAGGTAGTGATGGGGGCGAGTGCGCACGAACAGAGTCTAGAACCTCAAGCCTACTTGAGGTCAAAGCCGTCGAGGCCACCGTGCATATCAAAGAAGTTTAGGTTGAATCCAAATCAGGAGTGACTTGAAGCCGGCGATCATCCGTGATCCCACCGCGATCGAAAGCGCATAGTGAGCCGATAAATGCCGCCTATTGCGAAACGGGGTGCTCGCGCCGCGCCGCTGGCCGACATCGGCGCTGAATGTCCGGTCTGGGGAGGCCCGTCGGGTGCGTTCCGGCCGGTCTGTGGGCGTTTGGGAGAGGTCGCCCCGAAGCTGCCGCTCGCACCGGCCTCCATTCCGCTGTGAGAAACTTCGGGCTGTATGATCCTCCAAGACATCGTTAAGGATTTGCGGAGTTACGAACAGCCGGGGCAATCTGGCAAGAGCCAACCGTTTATGCAGAGGAACCGTGGGTTCCGACAACCATTGCTAGCGTCGGTTGGAGTTTGCCAAAGGGAGGGCTTCCGTCGGAGGGTGCGCCACTTCTTCTACGCTTGTGCGAGGTGCGTATGGCTCTAACCCTGCTCGATGATGATTATGATCGCTTATCCGCCGAGGGGCGATACGCCGAGCTGACTGAGCTTCTGGTGTCGCGTGTGTTGGACTGCAATTCCAGCGGCAAGCTTTATATCTTCAGCAGCTAACAATAGCTCCGCTCGACCAAAAGCGGGCCGACATTCGCGGCTTTTGCGGTAAACGCCGTTGACCAAGGAGGGATCGCGCGGCCGCGACATTTGCATCATGAAATTCAAGATGACAATTCCGAGCGCCATCCTCGGACTGATAATGTTTGTCGTGGTTGCGCTTCAGAGCTTCGGTAAGTACAAGAGTGGAAAATGGTCGGGGGCTGCCGGGATAGTCGTCGCGTCGGCAGGAGTCGGAATGGGATTGGTCTTAGCCGCTACCGCAACGTCGGCGCGCGATCGCGCCGCGTCCTCGCCTGTTGACGCCGACGATCCGATGCCGACAGTTCGCAAATCGTCGCGCCGGTTCCGAAACTAATCCTGCTGTGGCTCGCCTTTGTAGCTATTTTTCCGTTGATGTTTCGACTTCTCGATGCCTTGCGCATTAATCGGCGACAGTATCTGAATTAGGAAAACCCGAAATCAACGAAGCACGTGATGCTTTGGCGAAGAAAACCAACTAGAGGTTGTCGACCTTGCCAACCTTGACGGCCTTGACGAGCCACTGTCCCTTGACACGCTCGAGGGTCATCGAGGAAAAGGAGTGTGCGCCAATGGTATTGTCGTCCACGTTCATCCACAGACATTCGAAGTCAAGCGTGCCAGTGTTTCCTGTGACGTGACTTTCAATCCGCATCGCCGGTGTGTAGCCAATCCAGTGATGCTCGGGACGAAATGGACCGCTGACATCTTTCCAGTAGGCGCGCACCTGTTCCTTGCCCGTGTACACCTTGTTGTCGTGTGCGGTGTCAGTGAGCACTGCGTCGTCGGCGTACAGGCTCATCATCAGATCGAGATCCTTGCTTGGAAGGACGCTGCCTGCAGTGTGGAATATGATCTCGATATTACGGACCGCGAGGATGTCGGCGGGAGGGCCGCTGTCGCTTTGCGGCGCTGCAAAGACGGGCAAACACAGCAGCAGCGCAAGAATGATGAACGATGGTCGGTTCATATCGATTCTCCCCGAGGCCTGTTAGAACGCAACTATATCATCCAGCAGTCAAGAGTTTTCTCGGTCTTGACCGCTGCCGATCGCGGAGCGGCCTGCGGGTCGATGGCGCAACGTTACGCCAGACAAGAAAATGTGGAGTGGCAAGGGCAGACGATGGCGTTATACGGCATCGCCGTCATCCACGCTCCGGAGATTAGATCAGCCCACGTTCCGCCAGCGATACGCTGATTCCGTCGCCGACGATGATGTGATCGAGGAGCCGGATATCCACGAGAGCGAGCGCCTCTTTTACCCGTTGCGTAATAAGCTCGTCCGCCTGACTAGGCTCTGCTACACCCGACGGATGTTAGGTTTCATTTCTGGGTGTCACCACCATTTATTCGGCTGGGTTCCGGCCGTACATTTCCGCACACTTCAAGTAGCCCCAGCCTCTGTGAGAGGCGAGTAGCCGGGAGGGGTCCGGGGAGGGTTTGGGTTGCGGAGGCCTTCGCGTGGGTAGGTCATTCAGTCCATCGGTCTTGGCTGCCCTTCGCGAGCTACCGATCGAGAAGGCATTGGCGCGGATCGCGATTCACATTAAGGCGGATGCGACCTATCGACCGATGAAGGAACCAACAAGCCGCCGATGGCAAGTCCGCACGACGTGTGGCGAGTTTGAGATCCTGGCCACCGGCATCAAGTGGTATGACACCCGGGCAAAGAAAGGGGGCGGCGGCGCCATCGACCTTGCGATGCACGTGTTGCGAGCGTCGTTTGTCCAGGCGGGCAAGCGGTTGTCGGCCAAAGAGACTGATCGTGGTCCAGGTCATCCGTAAGGTGGCGTTACCGCAGGCTCATGAGGTGCCGCCGGGTCTGCGCGCGGTAGCCGCGGCAGCGCACACGATCACGCTAAGTGAACCGCGACCGGGCGGCTTTCCGCTGATGTTTGACGCGAGCCTCGAGCTGATCGAGCCGGTACTCGCATTTTTGCACGAGCACGCAGTTCAGCGCGCTCATACGGCGGACACCGTGCGCACCTACTTCGAGATCCTATACGACTGGTTCGAGACGCTTGAGCAGAACCACATCCACTGGCGCGACGCCGCGGCGATGGATCTGATCGCCTATCGCAACCGCATGATGACGCAACCGAGTGACCATACCCGGCGCCGCTACAGCATCCGCACCATCAACCATCGCGTCCGGGGCGTACTACGCTTCTATGAGTGGTCCGTGCGCAGCGGTTGGCTCATCGCATCGCCCTTGACCGAACGAGGGACCGATTTCTCAGTCGCATGCCGCGCTCGATTTACGCGTGGGCACGGTGAGGACCAAAACACCGACCGGAGCCTCTTCGTGATCCGGCAATACGAGACGATGCCGCGTCCTTTGAGCGCAGCGCAGACGCGGGAGCTCCTGGCGGCGCTTGCGCCCCCCTACGACCTAATGGCGCGTTGGCAGGTCTACACCGGCCTCAGGGTGAGCGAGTTGCTGCGGCTCACCGTGCCGGATGTGACGCACGTGCAGTCGCATTCGGGGCTGCAGTTTCAGCTTATCGACATTCTGCGCAAGGGACGCAAGAACGGGTACGTCATCGCATCGCGCAGTCTTCTCGAGGAGACGGCCGTTTTCATCGGTGGCTATCGCCGCGCTTGGCTGCGGCGCGGCGGGAGGAAGGGCCGTAGCCCTGATCACAAGGCCCTGTTCATCGGTACGCGCGGCACTTTGGTGAGCAAGAACCGCTACCAGCAGGTGATTCATCGCGCCGGGGAAGTCTGCGGCCACAAGGCGACGACCCATCTTTTGCGGTCGACATTCGCGTGCATGATGCTTGCCCGGCTTGAGCAGCTCGCCAAGGGGGGCGAGTCGATTAATCCGCTGCTCATCGTCAAAGTGCTCATGGGGCACGAGCATATTGAGACCACCGACCGATACCTGCGCGCGATCACCGTCGATGCCTGTGTACTCGGCGATGTCTTTGATTCACTGCTGGCTGACCCGAGTCCATGATGGCCCAGCGCCGCCAACACATGGAGCGGATATTCAACCAGCCAGCGGCCGGGGCCGCTGCCGCACCGGTCGAATCGCTACGCGTCGATCGACCTCGCGAAGTGCGGCACACGCTGATCGATTTCGCGACCTTGAAGTTGCCCGCTGACGTGTCGCACGCATTGGCGGACGCCTTTTGGAACCACATTGGCATTCGTGAGGATCGGTCCATCCTGACCGCCTGGTCGTACCTCAAGGTCTTCGGCCGCTTCGCCGCCGAGACTGCCGTCCCGACGCGTCTTGTCGATGTAAATCGGGCACTCCTGGCTCGCTACGTGGAGTGGCTGAACGCACAGCAACGAGCGAGCGGCGAGCCATGGACCAAGGCGACTCGATCGTGCGCGTACACGACTCTGCGCAAGCTTTTGCAATGGATCGAGCGGTGCCGCCCGGGAGTCCTGGGCGCCATGGAGTATCCTTTCAACCCTTTCCCGTGGCGTAACCGCGATACCCAGCCGAACCGCAAGCTGCCAGCTGCCCGGCTGCGGGCGATCCTGAAGGCCTGCGAGCGGGATATTTCGGCGACGCGCGCACGGCGCGCCGAAGGCGACGTGGCGCGCGCGGACTCGGCGTACCGGGGTGGTGGCGATCCAGCGAGTTCGCTCGGCGCGCTACTGGGTGCGATTGAGGCGCGTTATGCAGGGATCATCCCGACTTGGAAGGCGCTGTATCGAGCGGGCGATCGGTCAGTTTTACGAGGGCTGAAGAGGTTCGGCGGCGCTAGACAGATTGCGCCGCTCCTCTATCCCGACGCCAACTCGATTCTGCCGTACTACCTCGCGCTCCTGATCCATACGGCCGGCAACCCGGATCCGATCGCGGCCCTTGCGACTGATTGCCTGCAGCCGATCCCGCTGCTCGATGATCGGCAGATGATCGTATGGGCGAAGCGCCGGGCGGGTACGATGCAACGACGCTCGTTCTCCATGGGGAACCCGTTCGAACCGCCGGCACTGGTGCGCGAGCTGCTCGCATGGACCAAGGCCCTGCGGCGCAACCTGCCGCCGAGGCTCGGGCGGCTGCTGCTGCTATTCAAGAGTCCGCAGGGCGCGAACGCCTGGACGAGCTCTCTGGCGAAGCATGTGCTGCGCAGAGACTTTCTCGCACGCCACGGATTGACCGCCTTCTCGCTCGCCTCTATTCGGCCGAGCGTCTTGAGCGCGTTTTATCGGGCGTCCGGCGATTTGCGGCAGGTTAAGGCGGTGGCTAACCATAGCCAGAGTGGCACGACAGTCCGATACGTCGAAGGGCCGGAGGTCGAGGCGCAACATCGAACACGGGTGGCGGCTCTGCAGCAGACGTTCATAGGCTACATCGAACGCCCGAGTCGAAGTGATGGGCCACCCTCGTTGCCGACAACGACGCGCGCTACCTCAGATAGTCCCAGAGCTCCGCCGCAAGCCGCGGTGTCAATGTTCGGATTCGATTGCAAGGATCCCTTCGCAGGCATTGCCGCCGAGTCGCGCCGCGGCGAGCTGTGTACGCATTTCCTAGCCTGTTTTACCTGCCCGAACGCCGTCATTCCCGCCGATGCCAGGACGCTTGCCCGATTGCTGCAGGCGCGCGATCACTTGCGGGCCGCCAGCGCCTACGTCCACCCCGCGCGTTGGCAGGTGATCTACCGGCCCCCGTTGCAGATCTTGGAGGAGGACATCCTGCCGCGCTTCGGCGCCGGTGAACTCGCCGCTGCGGAGCCGCTGCGTAGCACGCTGCCGTCGCTTCCGGAGTTGCGGTGACTGCCCCTGAACCGCTGGCCGGCAGAACCGCCAGCTCCGAGCAAGCCGCCGGCGAGCAGGTCGCGCGCGATTGGTTTCTGCGCGACTCCTCCTGGCACGACGCGGTTTGGGTGATGAGGCCGACAAACGCGTTGGAACAGGAACGCCCCGTGCGGATCCTCTGGGGATTCACCCTGCCGAGCGGACGGCGCTTTACGGATCGGCCGTTTGCCCCGCTGCTCGAGACCTCACGCAAGCTCCTGGCACTGATTCGCTCGCGCTCGCTAAGCACTGGGCTTGCACAACGCGCCACCACAGTCGCTGGCTATTTCGATTATTTGCGACAGTTGGTTCGCTGGATGGAGACGGTAGGGTTCACGCGCTTTGCCGATCTCGATGCGACATCGCTGCTGCAGTTTCAGCGGGCGATCGCGCAGCGCGCGAACCCCAAGGGTGCTCCGCTCGCGCCCACGACCGTGCAGAAATATTTGCACCTGTTGCTCTACCTGCATCGTTATCGCACGGAGATCGGCGACGGGTTGACGATCGATCCCTGCCCGGGCCAGAGCGCCGGAGCGCTTGCCCATGTGCGCGAGAACGATATTCGTCGGTGGCCTTATACCCCCGACGCGGTCGCCATTCCCCTGGTCCAGGGGGCGATCGAGTTCTTGTCGAGCTGTGCTCTGGACCTGCTGCGCGCGCGCGAGATATACGCAGCCACGGTGGCCGCCGTACAACGCCGCGGCCACACCGCCGAGGTTTGGCGCAAGGCTGCCGCTCGCTCCCTGCAGCGGATCATACTGGCCACCCCCCGCGGGCCGCGTCCGATCAAGTCAGCTGCCGATCTTGGCCGCCTTCTCGATGTCCTCTACGCCGCCTGCTTCGTCGCGATTTCCTACCTGGTAGGTCCACGCGCCAGTGAGATCCTGCATTTGCGGGTCGGGTGTGTGCGGTCGCTGCAGGGCGCCAATGAAGCCGCCGATACCGGACTCACCGCGATTGTCGGGACTATCTTCAAACGCGAGGCGGATTTCCATGGTCGCGCTCACCAGTGGGTCGCGCCGCCGCCTGCGGTGCACGCGATCAGCATCCTCGAGGCTCTCTCCGCACCGCATCGAGCGCGCACTGGGCGCACCGAGATCTGGTTGCGTGTACGTGGGCATTGGCCCGGGGCGAGTGAGTGGCGTTACGATTGCTTGGGCACGGTGAAGATCCTGAGTACGCAGGCCATGCGATTGCTGTTACGACGCTCGGCCTCGTGGTTCGATCTGCCGTGGCATGGCGCTAAGCCGTGGCCGCTCTCCACCCATCAGGGTCGCAAGACCTTCGTGCGTTTCGCAGCATTGCGGGACCGCTCGGCGCTCTTCGCCTTGGCGCAACACCTGGGTCACCGCGAGCGTGGTATTACCGACTATTGCTATGCCGGCACGGACTACGTGTTGAACCGGGAGATCGACGCGGCGATCCTCGAGCAATCGGTCTCTGCCTGGGAACAGATGTTGAGCGCTCCCGCATTGGGCGGTCGGGCGGGCGCCGAGATTTTGGCGAAGCGGCCGCGGTTTCGCGGCACGCGCGTCAAACTGGATCTTAAGCGCTATGCACGTATGCTGGTCGACGCGGGCCTCACCCTCGGCGTCTGTGATTGGGGATTCTGCGTCTACCGCCAGGAACACAGCGCCTGCCTCGGCAGCACGAGCGCGCCAAATCCCGTGCGCCGTGAGCCATCGACCTGCGCGCGGTGTCGCAACTTCGTCGTCGGACCCCAGCACCGGGGGTATTGGGAAGCGCAAGCCCAGCGACACCAGGCACTGCTTAACGAACCGTCGCTACCCACGCAGACGCTCAAAATCGCGCGTGAACGTCTGGGAGAAGCGATCATGATGGTGCGCTCGATCGATCTAACAGCCCAAGCGACCGATCATGCCAGTCGCTGACAGACCGAACCGCTGTCCCTCGGCAGCCCCCGTTGCCGAGCGCCTCCACGAGGCTCTTGCCGTCATGAGTAATTCGGGATCGGCTGCCGGACCGCGCAACCGAACTACCGTCGCGGAACTATGCCGCCGCGCGGGCGTCTCCCGCAACACGCTCTACCGGTATTATCCAGATGTGTTGGAGGCGCTGCGCCTGCTACATCGGCAACAACAGCAGACCACAACGGCCGAGGCCAGTGCGGCTCGCCACGATCTACGACCGGAGCTGAACTCCCTGCGAGCTCAACTGAGCAAACTCGCCGCCCTGGTCGACCATTATTATGCTGCCTATCGGGAGACCCTGGCTCTACTGGAGCGTCGTGACCGGGAGGTGGCGGAGCTGCGGCGCGGACTTAAATCGTCGCCTACTCAGCTTCGACGCTGAGCCAAATTGACAGTCGCCGACCGGCCACTACCTCCAATTCCACATAACGAAATGCCCCGAGGAAAGCGGTCGCTCGAGCCTCGTTTGACGAGGCGAGCAGTGCGTGGTCTATTGGCGCAAGTGGACGTAGAAACGATCAATAAAGGCGGGTCCCCCGCATCGTTCCATCTCACTGTTACAACAACAACTCACATCGTTAGGGGTTCAAGGATATGAGTAACGACGATCGCGGTACTCAGACTTTAGCTATTGCCGCATTAATCATCGCGTGCGTAAGTCTGGTCGTGTCGCTCCTAATCGGTGGCTTTCTCTTGCTTAGGACAAATAGCGAGCGTGCCGCTGATTCGGCGCTGCCCCAATATCTTTCAGAGAAGCGGCTTGCCAGCATCGCTGAGAGTGTTGTTGAGCCCTTCAATGCCGGAGATTTTGACGCCCTCTACAGCGTCTTCGACCCCGCCGCGCGTGCTCAAATCTCGGCGGGCACTCTTAAAAAACAGCTCGACTCACTCCGACCTTCAATTGGCAAGATAGAGACAGCCAGCTATATAGGATGGCAAAAAATTCAGTCGCCTGGGACGTTGCCTATGTACCAACTTCAATACAGCTTAAAGCTATCGGGCGGAAATTATGGAAGTGGTACATTGAGCGTTAAAGTTATGGATCACGGAGACCACGAGGGAATTATCTTCTTCTTCGTGGGGGGCACAACTCCCAATTGATTGAATGACCCTCAATCTTGGAGCAGCTTGCGCCGAATTACCTCAAAGCGGACCGTGGCGACGGTCCGCAGCGGGTCCGTGCGGGCAATATTGAGCCTCACTTTCTGGACATAATGGGAGACCATGACGAATACGAACAAGATAGCCGTTACTAGCAGCAGCAGGGGCATGAGCCTTCGAAGCATTTGGACCACCCACTCTGGATTTTCAGGCCTTACAGAAATGTGGTTCAGATTACCTGATGGCTGACGGTCGTGATTGTCTCTTTAGGATCCGACTGGGGACCGACTTCGGAGATCACAAGACCAGTTTCTGCGAACGGGGTACGGAGGAGCAGGCTCACAGCATTCCGCGTTCGGCAAACGAGACTGTTTCCCCGCCGGCAACGATGACGTGATCGAGCACGACGATATCGACCAGCGCCAATGCATCTTTGAGCCTCTGCGTAATGAGTTCGTCCGCTTGGCTCGGTTCCGGCGAACCCGATGGATGCGGATGAGCCAGCACCAAAGCGGCGGCGTTGCGGGCAAGTGCCAGCTTCAGCACCTCCCGGGGATGAACGCTCGCCCCATTGATCGTGCCGCGAAACAGCTCCACGTATTCGATGAGTCGATGGCGCGTGTCGAGCAGCAATACTGCAAAGATTTCGTGTTCGAGGGTGCCCAGCTTGACCGCGAGAAACTCTCGCACGGCGCGAGGTGAGCTCATGGCAGTCCCGCGGTGGACGCGACGGGTCATTGCGCGTCGCGCGGCCGCGATGATCTCGGCGGTTGTCGCTGCTCGCAATTCGTCGTAGTCGCCGCGGATGAAGAGCCGGTCCGTCGCCTCCGACTCCTCAGCGACGTTCGGGAACTCCAGGGTGTCACTTGGCTGCATCGACCCGGCCAGCGGCAGGCAGCGTTGGGTTGGCGCGCTCATCGGGCTAGTGCTGCGCCGGGGCCGCAACCGGCTTGAACGCGGTGGCACCAAGCTGGGGTGGTGACACTGCAATGCAACATAACGGATGATTGTGAGCCACGATCACTGCGGCGGCATTCTTCTGCAGCGCGAGCTTCACGATCTCGCGCGGATGAACGCTCGCTCCATCGATCGTGCCTCGAAACAACTCCTCGAATTGGATAAGGCGCTGGCGCTTGTCCAAGTAGAGGCAGCAGAACACTTCGTGCTCGAGCGCGCGCAGTCGCGCAGTCAAGTAGTCGCGCGTCGCCTTGGGACTTGCGAGGAGCGGCCCGGCGTGCAGCGATTCCGACAGCTGACGCCGCGACAGCTCGGCGGCGGCCTGCACTTGTGCGTAGCGCGCGGGACCTAGGCCTGCGCAGGCGCAGAACTGCGCGCGGTCCGCACCGACTAGCTGACGGAGCGACCCGAAGCTCTGCAGCAGATCGCGCGCCACATCGAGGGCCGAGCGGCCCTTGCGGCCGCTGCCGAGCAGGATGGCGAGAATTTCCGCATCCGACAGCGCCGCCGCGCCGCGCTCGAGCAGTTTTTCGCGCGGCCGTTCGCGGATCGGCCAGTCCCGGATGCCCATGAGTGCGAGCATGGTCGTGAGACAAACTCCTGCACCAGAAGCATTTTTCTCGCAAACACGAAGATTCGATCCGGAACGAGAATTAATGCGGGATGCCCTCTGGCTCGCGCACGATCACCACGAGCAAGCTTTGGTTGAACGAGACTCTGCGACCGAAATAGGCGTAGCCGACCACGGATTCGATAACGAAGCGCAGCAACAGCGCGCAGTGCCGGCGCAGCGCCCAGCGCAGGCCGAGCTTGTTCGTCGGCAGGGCAGGGGCGCGAATGCCGTCCGAGTTCAATCCGGCTCCGAGGGCGAAATAAATATGTTCGAGTACGTCGAAGGCCACGATGTGAGTAAACGAGCCGCGGTGCGCATCGAGTTCAGCATCGTAGACGCTGGCAAACGCATGGGACTCCCCGAGCATTTGCCTTGCGCGCAACACAAGAGACTGATTCGTCTCGACGCCGAAGGTTTCCGCACCGGTTTTGCGAGCCCACGGGAGAAAGCCGCCGTTACCGAATCCGATCTCCAAGCGAACACCGGCCAGGACCAGCCGCCCTGCGGCCGCCGACTCTCAGCCGTGACCCGAGCTGCCGAATCCGCCGGCGCCGCGCGCCGTGCTCGTGAACTCCTCGACCACCTCGAAATCCACGTGCACCACCGGCACGATGACCATCTGCGCGATGCGGTCGCCGGGATTCACGGTGAAGGAGGCGGAGCCGCGGTTCCAGCACGACACCATCAACGGGCCTTGGTAGTCGGAATCGATCAGGCCGACGAGATTGCCGAGTACGATACCGTTCTTATGACCGAGCCCCGAGCGCGGCAGGAGTAGGGCGGCGAGACTCGGATCCTCGATATAGATGGAGATGCCGGTGGGAATGAGCTCGGCGGCGCCCGGCTGGAGCACGAGCGGTGCCGCAAGGCAGGCGCGCAGATCCATGCCGGCGGAGCCCGCCGTCGCGTGATGCGGCAAGGGGAACTCGCGGCCGATGCGCGGGTCGAGGATCTTGAGCTTGACGCGCCGCTCCATCAGCGGCGGGTACGTCGCGTGCGCAGCCGGCTTCGCGGGGCGGCGGCCGCCAGGCGCCGTTTGCGCGCACCGCGGCGCGGCGCGCCGTTCGGCGGCGGCAGACGTTTTGCGATCAGCGCAATAAGCTCGCGAGCCACCTGCAGCTTCGGCGCGCGCGCGATCTCGATCTTGCCGCCCGGCCACAGCACCGTGAGGGCATTGTCCTCGCAATCGAAGGCGAGGCCTTCGCCCACCTGGTTGGCTGCGATCATGTCGAGGTTCTTGCGCTTGAGCTTGGCGCGAGCATTTTGCTCGACGTCATTCGTTTCCGCGGCGAAGCCGACGACCAGTGGCCGCTTCGCCATGTCCGCCACCGACTTGACGATATCGGGAGCGGGCTCGAGATCGAGCTTGATCGCACCCCCGTCTTTCTTGATTTTCTGCTTGGCGACTTTTACCGGCTGATAGTCGGCGACCGCCGCCGCGGCGATGAACACGTCCGCATCGGCGATGTGACGATGCACCGCGGCGTACATCTCGCGCGCGCTCTCCACGTTGATGCGTGTCACGCCCACCGGCGTCGGCAACTGCACGGGGCCGGTCACGAGGGTCACGTGTGCGCCGGCCTCGCGCGCTGCCGCGGCGATGGCAAACCCCATTTTCCCGGAGCTGCGGTTGGTGAGGTAGCGCACCGGGTCGATACGCTCGCGTGTCGGTCCCGCGGTGATCAGCAGATTGACGCCGGCCAGGAGGCCCGCATTGACGGGCGGCTCGAGCAGGCTCGCCGCGAGCAAATTGGGTTCCCACATGCGACCCGCGCCGATTTCACCGCATGCCTGATTGCCGGACGCAGGCCCGAGAAAGCGCACGCCGCGCGCGACCAGCGCGGCGACGTTGGCTTGCGTCGCCTTGTTCGCCCACATGACTCGATTCATGGCGGGAGCGATCACGATGGGCGCCTCGGTGGCGAGGCACAGGGTCGTCAGCAGATCGTCGGCGCGTCCGCCGGCGAGACGGGCGATCAGGTCCGCGCTCGCCGGCGCGATGAGCACGAGCTCTGCCCAACGGGCGAGCTCGATGTGGCCCATGGCGGCCTCCGCGCTCTCATCCCATAGATCGCTGCGCACCGGGCGGCCCGAGACCGCCTGGAACGTCATCGGTGTCACGAATTTCTGCGCGGCCGGGGTCATGACGACCTGTACTTCCGCACCGCGCTCGATCAGCCGGCGCACCAGGTCAGGACTTTTGTAAGCCGCAATGCCTCCGGTCACTCCCAACAGGATTCGGGTCTTGGGTGTCAATGGATGCCTTTGAGCTCTTTGAAGCGGGCGATATCGCCATCGAATTCCTGATTCATGTTCGCCTGCTCCGAGCGTTTCTGCCGCAGGTTCTCTTCCTGGGTGTGGATGTCGCTGCCGACGCGCACCAAGTCCTCGGTCAGCTGATCGGTCATGGGCGGAGCCTTCGGGTCGCTGCTGTACGGCTTGTAGTGCGAGCTCGTGGCCTTCAGCTTGCTCATCTTGACGTTGAGCGTCTCCAGAAACTGCTCTTTGAGCTTGATCTGGTCGGTAAGGAGGCTCAAGCGCTGATCGCGCAAATGCTCGATTTCTTGCACGGACCCGTAGGTGGTCAAGAGATTGCGGTCGCGGTTGGCGCGCTGCTCCGCGTCGAGCCTCTTCTGATCCTCGGCGGCGACCTGCTCGGCTGTCTTTTGCGCATCGGTGTGTTCGACCTCGATGCCCTGATTGTTGATGACGCCGTGGGCCTGGGCGGCGTACTCGGGCGGGATCTGGTCGCCGTAGTGCGTGACGCCCTGATCATCCACCCACTTGTAGACCTTGCGGGTCGAGCTGGCACCCCAGGCGCCGGCTGCGAGCACAGCGGCGGCGATCAGGACTGAAGCGGAGAAAAGGCGGCTACGATACATAGGGACCCCCTTAAGGCGCGTCATTTTGAGCCCCGCGCCGGGGGTTTTCCAGGGTGTATTCCTCAAACTGTGAGCCCATAGCGCTCCCGGTAGCTCTGCATCGCGGCGAGCTCGGCGAAGCGGCCCTGGGCGCTCATATGCTGCATCAAGTCGGTGAGACTGATCACCGCGAGCACCGGGATTCCGAACTGCTCCCGCACCTCCTCGACCGCCGACAGCGGGCTGGTGGAGCCGCGCTCCTGGCGGTCCAGGGCGAGCAGCACGCCGGCCAGGTGAGCCCCCGCCGCGCGGATGATCTCGACCGATTCGCGGATGGCTGTTCCGGCGGTAATCACATCGTCCACGATGAGCACGCGGCCCGACAGCGCTCCGCCCACGATCGAGCCGCCCTCGCCATGGTCCTTCGATTCCTTGCGATTGAATGCGAAGGGCACATCGATGCCGTGACGCTCGGCGAGCGAAGCCGCTGCCGCGGTGACCAGGGGGATGCCCTTATAGGCCGGCCCGAACAGCATGTCGAACGTGATATCGGAGGCGACGATGGCATCGCCGTAGGCGCGGCCCACCGCCGCGATCGCAGCGCCCGCGCTGAACAGGCCCGCATTGAAGAAATACGGGCTCTCACGCCCGGACTTGAGCGTGAACGCCCCGAACTTCAGCACGCCCGTCCGCATGCACAAGTCGATGAACTCGGTCTGATAAGGCAAGGTCATGCGGGCGCAGTCTCGCAAGGGACACGCCGCGCCGCAAGCGTGAACCCGATCCGCAGCCCGCGGGCCGCGCCTGCTATGATCTCGCGCGATGTCCCTTACACCCCCCCGCGCCCTGTTTCCTTGAGCTCCACGTCTTTGGCGGAACCGGCGAAGCCCACACTACTTCAGGCGCTCAGCGACAAGCGGATGGCGGCCGTGCTGTTTCTGAGCTTTGCATCGGGTCTGCCCTTCAACCTGACTAACTTCAGCCTGCAGGCGTGGTTGGCGGACTCCGGTCTCGCCATCAAGACCATCGGGGTTCTTTCGCTCGTCGCATTGCCCTACAACGCCAAGTTCCTATGGGCCCCATTCCTCGATCGCTACTTGCCGCCCATTCTCGGCCGCCGGCGTGGCTGGATCGTGGTCTTTCAGGTGTGTCTGGCGATCTGCATCGGCACCATGGGATTTTGCTCCCCCACAAAAGAGCTGTACCTGCTGGCGGGGGTTGCGCTGGCGGTGGCCTTTCTCTCCGCTTCGCAGGACATCGTGATCGACGCGTATCGCGTCGACACGATTCCCCCGAGCGAGCGAGCGTTGGCCGCCGCGGCGAGCGCGTTCGGCTATCGGACGGCGGCGATGCTTGCGGGCACGGTGCTGGTGGTCATCGCCGGCCACTTCGGCTGGCGTCTCGCGTTCCTGTTCGTGGCCGGTCTCATGACCATGACTTTATTCGCGACATTCTGGGCGCCCGAGCCGCAAGTCCCGGGCAACCCACCGCGCACTCTGGCCGATGCGGTGTGGCACCCCTTGCGGGAGCTGCTCAGCGAAAAAAGCATGTGGGGATTCTTGCTGCTGGTGCTGCTCTACAAGGTCGGCGACGCGCTCGCCTTGAGCCTCTACAGCACGTTCATGCTGCGCGGCGTAGGGTTCTCCCTGGATGAGCTCGGCATCGCCGGTAAGCTCAACATGACCATCTCGACCATGATCGGAGTGACCTTCGGCGGCTGGATGTATTTGCGCTGGGGCACGTTCCGATCGCTGCTGATTTTCGGCATTGGCCAGGCGCTCACCAACTTGCTCTACATGTGGCTCGCGCTGGCGGGCAAGAAAGTCTGGCTGCTGGTGCTCGCGACCTCGCTCGACACCATGATCGGGGGGATGGGGCAGGCGGCCTTCGTGGCCTTCTTGATGTCGCTGTGCTCCGCCGATTTCAGCGCCACTCAGTACGCGCTGCTGTCGGCGCTCGCCACCCTACCGCGGAATCTCTCGGGGGCCGCGGCGGGCGCACTGGTTCCCATTGTCGGATGGGCGCGCTTCTTTCTTATCACCTGCCTCGCGGCGACGCCCGGACTGATTCTGTTGCTGATCATGCGCCGGCCCCTCAACGAGCGCGCCGCCCGCGAGGCGGCCCGAGCCGGTGCCTAGGCTTCAGCGGCGAAGTGAGCGGTCGTGCGAGCTCGACCAGGAGGCGCGCGCATTGTCTTCGAAGTCGCGGTCCAGATCCTCAGCTTCCACGTCGATGGCACCCGACCAATCTTCGGGTGCATCCGCCGCGTCGATGAGCTCATCGAGCAGCTGCTCATTCCAGGAGTCGAACTCGATTTCTGTGACGGTGCCGTCAAAGTATTGGACCTCGATGGTCTCATCTTGGTCGTCAATGGCGACGACCTCGAAGAGCTCGTTGGTTGCACCCCGATACCATTGACCAACGATCGGCTTGACTACGTTCATCGCCGTCTCCTTATCACGAGATCCAATCAGCACGCGACATCAATTCAACTCTCAATGCGCGTCGCACGCAACGAAAAATTTTTGCGCGAAGCAACATGACTGATCGAACGGCAACATCAAAATTATTTCAATTGTGTGAGCGGGCAAAGACCTTGCCCTTAGGTCTACTTGGCTTTGATGTAAGCCAAATCCCACACTGCGTGCCCGAGGCGCGCGCCACGCCGCTCGAAGCGCGTCGCGGGGCGAAAGTCGGGGCGCTCGACGTACGTGCGATCCGCGCTCAACGATTGCAGCCGCCCGCAGGCATTGCCCACGCTCAACATCTGCTCGGCATAGGCCTGCCAGTCGGTCGCCAAACGCAGCACTCCGCCGGCTTTCAGCTTCCCGGCGAGGGTGTCCATGAACGGTGTGTCGATGAGGCGGCGCTTGTGATGGCGCTTCTTATGCCAGGGATCGGGAAAGAAAATCAGGATGGCGTCGAGCGAGTCATCCGCGATCGCGCTCGCAAGCACTTCGACCGCGTCGTGACAGACGATGCGCAGATTCGCGAGCGCTGCCTCCTGCGCATAGAGCAACAGCCGTCCGACGCCCGCTCGATGCACCTCGATGCCGATATGATCGCTCTCCGGATGCGCCTTCGCCAAAGCGCCGATCACTTCGCCCGCACCGAATCCGATTTCCAGACAGCGCGGCGCGCGGCGCCCGAAGAGCGCGTCGAAGTCGAATGGCCGGCCGTCGAAATCCACGCCGAAAGACGGCCAGAGCTCGGTGAGCGCGCGCTCCTGCGCCGCCGTGACCCGGCCGGCGCGTAACACGAAGCTGCGAATGGGACGCCGTGCATGCATGGGG
Organism: uncultured Gammaproteobacteria bacterium; assembly: GCA_963755935.1. GTDB lineage: Bacteria > Pseudomonadota > Gammaproteobacteria > Steroidobacterales > Steroidobacteraceae > Bog-1198. The sequence continues at coordinate 44,182 of CAVWME010000013.1, read as the reverse complement.
GCAAATTCTCCCTGATATGATCGGATTATGCGCAAAACCTGGCTAGCTCTCGCGCTCACGATCCTTGCGGGCTGCGCGAGTCTGCCGCAGCACGTCAGGAAGCCTGCGAGCGCAGCCCTCAATGATCCGCAGGACACCACCCTCGGCCGCATCGTCGCCGCGAGCGAGGAAGGCAAGGGACGCAATCTCTCCGGAATCCGCTTGCTGTCCTCGGGCGATGCGGCCCTGGACAGTCTCATCGCCCTCGCCGATCACGCCGAGCGCACCCTCGACATCCAGTATTACATCATTCGGCAGGACGAGTCCGCCCGCGCCTTGCTCCAGCACGTCCGCAGCGCCGCGGATCGCGGCGTGCGTGTGCGCCTGCTGGTCGACGACCTGAACACCTCCGGCGAGGATCGCCGCTTCATGCATCTCGGGCAGCATCCGAACGTCGAGGTGCGCGTATTCAACCCGTTTCCCGGCGGCCGTTCGGCAATCTGGAGCCGCATCCTCACCTCGATATCGGATATTCCGCGCATCAACCACCGCATGCACAACAAGCTGTTCGTCGCCGACAACGCGCTCGCCATCACCGGCGGTCGCAATATCGGCGATGAGTACTTCACGCTCGACAAGCACAGCAATTTCATCGACCTCGACTTGGTCGGTGCGGGGCCCATCGTGCCGCAGCTGTCGGCCTCGTTCGATGCCTTCTGGAACAGCAAATATGCCTATCCGATCGCCTCGCTCGCCGAGCCTGCGCCGCCCCCGCCGCCCGAGGCGCAGCTCGCCGTGCCCGAGGCCCCTGAGGTGTCGCAGACGCAGGGCGTCGCCGAGGAGGACGCCGATTGGCTGCGGCGCGAGCTCGATGCGCAGCTTTTGAAGCTCGTCTGGGCGCCCGCCACGGTACTCGCGGACCGGCCGGCCAAGATTGCGAGCGATGTATCCCCCGATCAAGAAGAGACCATCGCCAACAACATCGCCGCGCTCATGCGCTCGGCGCAACAGGAGATCCGCGTGATCTCGCCTTACTTTGTGCCCGGCAAAGAGGGCGTCGCACTCATGCGTGAGCTCGTCGCGCGCGGTGTGCACATCCGCATCATCACCAACTCGCTCGCCTCCACTGACGCTCCGCTCGTGCATAACGGTTATGAGCGCTATCGGGTGGCGCTGCTCAAGATGGGCGTCGAGCTATCCGAAGTGCGGCCGCGCCTCGGGCAGAAGCGCGCCCGGTTTCACCCGTTTCGCAGTGCCAACGCGAGCCTGCATGCGAAGGCGCTGGTCATCGATCGGCGCACCGTGTTCATCGGCTCGCTCAACATGGATCAGCGCTCAAAACATTTCAACTCCGAGCTCGGCCTGGTGATGCGCAGTCCGGAGATCGCTCGCCAGGTGATCGGCCTCATCGACGACATCAACGCCGACGGCAGCTACCGCCTGTCGCTCGACGCCTCGGGGCACATTGTCTGGTCGAGCGGGGAGGGGAGCGAGGAGAAAGTCTGGCACAACGAGCCCGAGACGACGCTGATACAGCGGTTCAGCATCAAGCTGCTCGCCCCGTTTGCGCCCGAAGAGCTGCTCTAGGGAGCGGCCTCAGGAGGGAGTGAGTCGCATGGTGCCGAGGTAATCGCGCACCTTGGCGCGGTAACCCTCGCTGCTGGTCACGGTGGCACCCCCCGCAAGCACCAGAATGAAGTCTCCGCGCAAAGTGCGATTGACCTCACGCAGGTAATTCATGTTGACCAGACAGGAGCGGCTGATGCGCAGCATCGGTTGCGATCCCAACGCCTGCTCGGCCTCGCTCAAGGTGCTGCGAGCATGGTAGGTCTCCCGTCCGACCCGAATGCTGACGTAATTTCGATCCGCCTCGATCATCTCGACCTGCGCTACATCGATGACGTGGAGCTTGCCGTTGAATTCGGCAAGCAGCCGTCCGCGCTCCTCGGGTTTTGGGCGCGCCCCGCGCTCGAGCTGCGCGAGCAGCCCTGCGAGCAATGCCTGACGCTCCTCGGCGCCGCTCTCCGCGTGACGCGGCCGCACCCGCGCAAGGGTCTTGCGGAAGCGGTCTTGGTCGAAGGGCTTCAAGAGGTAATCCACGGCGCAGAGCTCAAACGCCTCGAGCGCGTAGGCATCGTAGGCCGTGACGAACACGAGCGAGGGCAGCTCCTGGGGCGAGAGCGCGCGCGCCAGATCGATGCCGTTCAGCGGATCCATCTGAATGTCGAGAAACAAGAGCTGCGGGCGCAGCTCGCGGATGGCGGCGAGCGCCGCGGTGCCGTCGCCGAACTCGCCCACCACGTTGAGATCGCTCTCGGCCGCGCAGAACTCGCGCAGCGTACGCCGGCCGGCCAGCTCGTCGTCCACGATGATGACATTCAGCATAGGACTCAAGCCGGCATCAGCGCCGATGCCGGCTTGAGGCCGCGTCGCTCCGGCGAGGCGTGAATCTCCGGCAGCTTGATCTCGCTCACCCATTCGCGCTCGACGGGTCCGGCGATGAGACTGGCGCGCCCCTCGAACTGCACGGCGAGGCGCTCGCGCACGTTACTCACGCCGATGCCCGGCGGACCGATGAGCTTGTCCGGCGCGATGGTGTTGGTGACACGCAGGACGAGCGCGTCGTCCACGCGGCCGACGCTGAGTCGAACGATCACCGGCCCCTGATGACCCGCGAGGCCGTGCACCACGGCATTCTCGACCAACGGCTGCAGGATCAAGCTGGGCACCCACGCATCGACGATGTCCTGGGGCGGCGGCAGGATCACACTCAGACGGTCCGAGAATCGCTTCTGTTGCAGCTCCAGATACAGCCGCACGAACTGCAGCTCCTCGGCGAGGCGCGAGAAGTCGCGTTCCCCCGCGTTCAACAGGCGGCGCAGCAGGTCGGCGAGCTGCACCACCATGGATTGTGCCCCTTTCGGATCCCATTCGATGAGGCCGCGGATGGTGTGCAGCAAGTTGAACAGCGTGTGCGGCGAGAGCTGCATGCGCAGCGCCGCCAGGCGTGCCGCGCTCCACTCGCGCTCGAGGGCCGCGCGCGACACCTCGGACTTCCGAAATTGCGAATATAGGGCAAGGCCGGTGACCAGCGTGAGTCCGAAGCCGTAAGTCGGCAGGAAGCTCACGAAGCTCGCGAGCCACAGCGACATCACCATGGGGTCCGAGAACGGATTGTTGCCGTGTTCGGCCACCTGCGCATGCCAGGCGTGGTCGGCGACCGTGTATTCCCCGAGGATCAGGGCAGGGTAGGCGAGCGCGGCGAACGACAGTGCGAGGATGATCTGCAACGGCAGCGCCACAAGCAGCGGCCGCCACTGAATGCGCATCGACGCCCAGTAGGACACGAGGATGAGCGGCAAGAGATAGGCGTGCTGCAGCACGCGAGCGTCCCAGGGAGAGAACAGGGGCAGGGTCGTCACCTTGGCGATTCCGGTGCGCATGCCGTAGGCCCAAAGCACGTTCGATAACGTCACATAGGCCCAGAACAGACCCACGATGGTGAAGAACTGACGGCGGCTCAGCGACGAGGCGTAATGCCCCTGCAGAGCGCCGATATAGCGTTGCCAGGCGGGCCATCTCATGGGGCTCAGACTAGCGCAAAAACGGGGTGGCGCGGGTGCCGGCGAGGCGCTTTCGGGACGAATCCGTGGGTTTAGGGGACGACCTCGACCCGCCGCCGCAGACTCCGGCCCCCCGCGGGGCGTTTCATAGACCCGTCGACCACACCACCCCGAAAGGAGACTTCCATGAACAACAAGATCACCCTCGCGATGCTGATGTGCGGCATCGGCGCCATCGCTGCCGCAGGCGCCGCCAGCGCTGCCACCCCCGATCTCGACGAGCCCACGATTGCAGTGAAGTACGACCCCGCGACCCTCGAGTCCGATAGCGGCGCGCGCGCGCTCTATGCCCGCCTCGAGCATGCGGCCGCCGAGGTCTGCCCGGCCTACGATCCGCACTGGGTCACCCACGAGGTCCAGCTCTGCCGCGAGCACGCGATCGAAAACGCCGTGGCCAAGGTGCACAACCCGCGACTTGCCGCGGTCTCTCAGACCACCAAACGTGGTTGAGCCGGCGACGGCCGGTCCCGCCCTCCCCGCTCAGGGCGCGGCCGGCCGCGGCGTCGCATAGCGACGCGCGGTTCTCACCACAGCTCCCAATGGTGAAATAACAGGACCTCCACCGCAATCAACGCATTCGTGGTGGTGTGAGCGGCGACAGCTTCTCCCAGTTTGTTGGTGCGCATCGCGAGCGCACCATAGGCGAAGCCCGCAACGGTGCCAGCGATCCACAGCTGGCCGTGAACGATGCCGAACGCAACTGCGCTCACGGCGAGTGCGGGCCAGCGTGCCGCTGAGAAAGGCGCGGATTCGAATTGCGTCGTGGTGAGCCGGCGCAGCAGATAGCCGCGGTACGCGAGCTCTTCGGCCAGAGGTACGGTGACCACCGCCGCGAGCAGCCGACAGCCGATCCACGCACCGCGCAGGCCCGGCGAGAGTGCATTGAGTGCGGCGGGCTCGGCGCCCGATGCGCCCAACCAAGCGGCGCTCGCCATCCACACGGCAAACACCAGCACGCCCGTCACGGGGCCACGCCAGGAAAACGCGAAGTCCATGGCCGCGTACGAGCGGCGGTAGATCCACAGAACAGCTAATGCCGCGGCGAAGCGCAGCGGATACCAGAGCTCGAAATCTCCGGAAAGCGACCGCGCGATCATGCCGGCGGCAAGGATCGCGAGCAGCGGCATCAAATAGGCCGCGGTCGGATTGCCGTCGGCGGCACGCGGCCGGGGTGACACCTGCGCCGCTCCGCCCGCAGCTGCCCCTGCCCCTGCGGCATCCGCGGCCTGCATGCGGCGCGCGCGCCGCTCGGCGGCCACGCGGCTCAGCAACGGATTGGTGTGCGCGAGAATGGCGACGCCGAAGGCGGCGAGGTTGAACGCGATCCAGCCCGCCTGCGAATGAAAACCGACGACGGCGACGCGCTCGTAGCCGGCGTCGCCGATGAGAATGAGAACGGCGATGCGCACTGCGTTCAGCAAGAACACCGCGATCACCCCGAGGGGGATCACCACGAGCGCCCGCGGAAAGCGGTACTCGCGGCGGAAGAACCAGAGCCACGCGGCGCAGAAGGCGAGCATCAACCCCACGCCCTCGAGTCCCGAGCACACCTCCGCGATTTGCACTGCGAAGCGGCTGGTGCCGAGGACCCGCGCGGCGGGATCACTCACAAGCCCGGGCAACACGGGCTTCAGGATCAGGTTCACGAAGCGGAACGTGAGCTCGGCGGCAGGAACCCACAGCATCTGGCTGAGCTTGATCGCGGCGACCGCTGCCGCAGCCGGAACGATGGCGAACAGCGGTAATCCCCCGGACTTGCGCAGCACGCCGATCCAGACTGCGGCGGGTGCGAAAGTCGCGAACAGCGTCAGCATCGCGGCGACAGCGATAAGGTGCCACGCCACCGCAACGGCGACGAAAGGGACGAACGGCGTGTACAGCGTCGCCGATAGATACAGGAAAGGCGCGAGCAGCAAGATGTGCGCGAGCGCCCAGCGCGGCCGCAGGGCCGCGAGATCCGCGACGTTGAGCGCGGCGGCGACGCCCGTGCCGCGAAGGGACGCGAGCAGCGCGAGCGACACTGCATAGGCGATGATGAAGCGAAACAGCCAGTGCTGCGCGAGCCGCAGCGCCTCGGGTGCCCCATGCAGCGCGTCGATCGGAATGGCCTGTACTAAGTAGGAGCCGAGGAGTACCTCGGCCGACGCCACGACCGCAATCACCACGAGCCGCGGGACCAACCCGAAACGGCCCGGTGTGGTGGCAATTCCCGGCAACGGTGTGTTCACCTCGGCAGTCTAGCCGTTCGGAACCACTCGCGGCCTCGGTTCAATCGATCGCGATCGACCGCGGGACATCGCCCGCCGCAAAGGGCGATCCGGCGACTTGGGCGAGAGCGCCCGTGGTCGCGTTGATGGCATACACCGAGACGTCGGCTGAGTTCGCGTTTGCAACGTAGGCAAACGTGCCTTGCGGATTGATGACCACGTTCAGCGGGAATGTGCCGGTGCCGACCGTCGAAACGGCGGTGAGTGCGCCGCTCGCGGGCGTGATCGCATAGCTCAACAGCTCGTTCCCCGAGGTGCAGACCAGCAGGAATTTTCCGGCGGGATCGATCGCCACCGACTCGCCTTGGCTGCTGAGGGCCAAGGGCGAGCCCGACACGGCAGCCAGGGCACCGGTGTCGGCATTGAGCGAGTACATGGAGAGCGAGTGTCCCGTCTCATTGGCGACGTACGCGAGCGTTCCGGTCGGATCGACCGCGACCGACAGCGCCCCGGTGCCCGCGGCAAAGGGTGAGCCGCCGATCGCCGCGAGCGCACCGCCGCCCGGCTCGATCGAGAAGACCGCAACGGCGTTCTGCTGATAGTCGGTCACATAGAGAAAGTTACCGCCCGGATCGGTTGCGAGCGAAGTGGGCTCGTTGCCCGCCGAAAACGGCGAGCCACTGATGGACGTGAGTGATCCACCGCTGCCGGTCTCGAAGACAGCGACGCTATTGTCGGTTTTGTTGATCACGAACAGAAACTGATTGGACGGATCGACCAGCAGGGCGAAGGGCCCGTTTCCCGAACCGACGGGTTGCCCGACGGCGCTGAGAGCGCCGCTGGCCGCGTCGATTGCGTACACGGACACCGTGTTCGAGGTGTTGTTCGCGACGTATAGATAGGCGCCGTTGGGATCCACCGCAGCGGCGATCGGGCCCGTGCCGGTCGCGGCGAATGGTGAGCCGGCGATCTCCGTCAAGGCTCCCGTCGAGGCGTTGATCGCGTAAGCGGAGATGCTGTTCGAGGACTCGTTCGCCACGTAGGCGTAGCTGCCCGGCAGCGTGCAGGTCACGACGACGTTCGAAATGTCCGCGGTGCCGATGGTGCCCGAGCCGTTGTGCACCGAGCAGCTTTGCCCGCTCGGCTGAGTCTGCACCGTCACCGAATAAGCGCCGCCCTGGTCGATGCCCGACGAGAAGGTGAACGTGCCGCCCGAGGAAAAGCCGAGGTTGCTTCCGCCGTTGAGCTGCAGCACCAGTCCCGATCCCCGCAGGCCGGTGACCGCGCCGCCCACGGTATAGCCGCCGCCGACGTGGCACGCGGAGCCCGCGAGCCCGAACGCGAGCGCCAGCCCTCCCAACTTGATGATCGTTCTCACGCAGCTCCCTTCTGCCCATCCGGGGCACGGCGATTCTAAGACCATAGACCGCGCAAATCACGCCGCGCGGGCCATGCAGTTGAGAAAAGAAGTATCAAGGTCCGACATTCGTGGCCCGAGGGCTGAGGAACCAGGACCCCGAAACGCGGGACGCGGCGGCCACTCGACGCGGTGACCGAGCGCACAGTTTGATGAATTCCGCGCCATTCGGCGAGCGCGACCGGGTATGTCGGTGAACCAAATTGATCATAATCGCTCCAACGAGGCTGATTCGCGACACGGGTGAGGCTCGAATGACTTATATGGCACAAAAATGCGCTTGGCTGGCGGGGGCGGCGGTTGTCGGCACCCTGTGGTCCTGTGTCGCATCCGCAACATTGGGTGAAACGGAGGTCGCCATAGCCGCCGAGCCGCAACTTGCGAGCGCTTCCATCAAGGAAACAATGCGCGGCAGCTATCGCGTTCACGAGATTCAACAGCCCTCCGGCACGGTGATTCGCGAGTACGCAGGTCTCGACGGCAAGGTGTTCGCCGTGACCTGGCACGGACCGTTCGCCCCCAATCTGCGGCAGACGCTCGGAAGCTATTTCGATCAGTATGCGGCCGCGGCGCCGGCCGGCCGCCAGGATCGCAATCACGTGCAAGTGAAAGAGAGCAATCTCGTGGTGCAAGTCGGCGGCCACATGCGGGCTTACAGCGGCCGCGCCTACCTGCCCCAAGCGCTGCCCAGCGGCGTGACGGCGGGAGATCTTGAGTGAGTGCTTATTTTCGAATTGCGCTGCGCGGCTGCTTTGGCATGGCGCTTTGTCTGGGCATGGTTTCTTGCGGCGGCGGAGGCGATGGCCTGGGCTCCTCGAGCGGTCCCGGTGGAGTCGCGCCGGCGAACAACGTGGCAAGCGTCACCGTGTCGGGCGGTCCCGGCAACAAAGCCCTCAACGTTCTGTACACGAGCGTGACGGTGTGCCAGCCCGGCACATCGACTTGCCAGACCATCGACAACATTCAGGTCGATACCGGATCGTATGGACTGCGCATCCTTGCGCCCGTGTTGACTCTGACTTTCCCGGTGGTGGCGCTCAGCAACGGCAGCGCGCTCGTCGAATGCACAACGTTCGTCGACGGCTACAGCTGGGGTCCGGTGACGCTTGCCGACGTGCAGGTCTCCGGCGAGACCGCGAGCTCGGTTCCGGTGCAGATCATCGGCGATTCGCGCTATCCTTCCGTGCCCGCGGATTGCTCGGGTACTGTGGCTACGGAAGAGGATACCGTCGCAACCTTCGGCGCCAACGGCATCCTCGGCATCGGACCCTTCACGAGTGATTGCGGCGAGTTCTGCGCGGAGAATGTATCCGAGCCCGCGATCTATTATGCCTGCAGCACCGAATCCTCGTGCACGGCCACCACCGTGCCGGTGGCGAGCCAGGTCCCGAATCCTGTCACTTTATTCGCGACCGACAACAACGGCACCATTATCACGCTGCCGAGCGCGCCGAGTGCGGGTACCACGACGCTGACGGGCTCGTTGATCTTTGGCATCGATACCGAATCGAACAACGCCTCCGGCACAGAGACGGTGGTGCCGGTCGCGACGAGCGGGACGTACCCGGGGTATACGACGACGGTTTTCAACGGCACCACCTATGCCGAGAGCTTCATCGACTCGGGCTCGAACGGTTACTTCTTCACGGACGCGAGCTTGGCTCCGTGCACGAGCTCGGGCTTCGCCGATTTTTACTGCCCCTCGAGCGCGACCAGCCTGAGCGCCGAGATGCAGCTCTCGAGCGGAACGGGCAGCGTGGATTTTGAAGTAGCCAGCGCCGAACAGATCAACGCCACGTATTTCGTCTATCCCGGCCTAGGCGGCACCAATCCGGCGCCGAACAGCTTCGATTGGGGGCTGCCGTTCTTCTTCGGCCGCCGCGTCGCGACTGCCATTGACGGCTATACGACCTCGGCCGGCAGCGGCCCCTATATCGCTTATTGAGCCCGGCGGCGACCTCGGGCGAACCCCAGGGGGCGCCGCCTACCGGCCATGAGGGCGGCAGGATAGACTTCGGGACATGACCACTCTCGAGCTCGACTATTTGCCGATGGACCAGATCGCGGCGCGCCCCGCATCGTGGTGGCGCAACGTTCTCGGTGTCGTCGGGTTCACCAAGCCCCCGCACATCGAGTCTCCGAGGGTACCCGTTACCGCCAGCATGACACCGTCGCTCGGTGCGACGGACGATCTTTGCGAGGTGTGGCGGGTCGCGGGCGATGCGCACCTCGAGCTCGCGAACGGCACGGCGAGCGAGTCGCGCCCACACGAGCGCGTGCATTACCGCTTCTGTGAGGATCTGTTGTTCGGCTCGGTGACCATCGAAGAACGCGCCTTCGGGGACTCCGCGGCTCTCTCGCAAGCAACCATGGCCGCCTATGCGCGCATCTTCGAGGTGCTCAAGCGCTGCGAGCATCAACACCTCATTCGCGTGTGGAATTATCTCCCCGAGATCAATCGCGAGGCCGACGGCGATGAGCGCTATCGGCATTTCAATACCGCGCGGCAGACCGCTTTTCGCGCCTCGGGACGCCCGACCGTCGTGAGCGTGCCTGCGGCGAGCGCGCTCGGCTCGCCGGCCGGCAGCCCGATATCCATTTATTTCCTGGCGTCGCGCGAGCCGGCGAAGATGATCGAGAACCCGCGCCAGACGAGCGCTTATCACTATCCGAAGAAATTCGGCATTCACAGCCCGAGCTTCTCGAGAGCGTGCGTGCTGACCGAGTCGGGTGGCACGAACCTGTTCGTCTCCGGCACGGCGAGCATCGTCGGTCATGAGACCATCCATCCGGGCGATGTCACCGCGCAGACGCGCGAGACGCTCGCCAACATCGACGCGTTGCTCGAGGAAGCGAATCGAGTCGTGGGCACCCCGCGTTACGCGCTCGACGGGCTGAAGCTCAAGGTCTATGTGCGCCGGCCCGCAGATCTCGATGCGATCCGGCGCGCGCTCGCACCCCGTCTGCGGCCATCGACCTCCATCGTGTTCCTGCAGGCGGATGTGTGCCGGGAGGATTTGCTGGTCGAGATCGAGGCAACGGGCGAGTCGCCGTCTCGGCCGAGTTGAGGGGTTAACCCGGGCCTCCGGGGTTGCAGTTGGCGGGCCGCTGCGAGCGAGTTATGATCCGGTTAGCGCGGGCGTCGTATAATGGTAATACCCAAGCTTCCCAAGCTTGAGCCGTGGGTTCGATTCCCATCGCCCGCTCCACTTCCAGCCATCGCCGGCCCATGCCAGCCAAGACCTCCGTTCGCACTTGATTGCCTGATGGATATGAGTCCTTGACGTTGAGCTAACGAAACCCCTGGATCACCTGGATCTCGCCGACGATGTTTTGGTTGAACATGTGCAAGTCCTCCGCTGGAATCCAGTATTCCGTGTGAAGCGCACCACCAACCTGTTGGTCGCTAAAGCGACTCAGGTAATCAGACTGCACCTCAAACTTCGTGACGAAACCTGCGCCGCTCGCTTTTACATTCCAATCACGCGCGATCTGAGCGGCGTAATCTTCGTTCGTGACTGGATATAAAATCGGTTGATCGGGCAGTCGGGGCGGGAACTCACGCCAACCTGACGCCTGGATCAGATCGAGTTCCTTCGGCCCAACTGGCCGGTAAAGTGTCACAGTCCGCATGATGATATGCGTGAATGTTGTGGCCGATACTCGCAGGCGATATCTGCAATCAGGCTCGAAGTTTTTCTGCAAGCCACAACTTGATGAGCGACTGTCGTGTTACCCCTAAACGGCGAGCTTCCCGGTCGAGTGAGCCAACCATCCATGCGGGAAAATCCACATTCACCCGCTTCGTGTCCGTGCCGGCGCGTCGTGCTTTGCCTAAGTCGAGCTGATCCAGGATCTGCTCGCCAGCATCAAACTTACGATCAAAGGTCTTGGCTTTCATAAATCGCAATCTCCTCGTCTCGCGAGCGTCTCACGGAGATCAAACGTATATTTTCTTCACGCCTGGTAATCACTGCAGACCAATGTTTCTGAGCGACCTTTCCAATCAGTAACCATCGCGGCTCGTCAATCGTACGAGCAGGGATTTCCACCAGATCGGGGTCGGTCCAAAGTTCCTGAGCCTCCTCGAAGTCGATTCCATGCTTCCGCTTGTTCTCAGCGCTCTTATTGGCGTCGTACTCGAATGCCATCGGATCCGTCACGCGCTGGGTATATTAAAGGTATAGATAGTATACCATTTTTAATGGCTCACTGAAAAGGTGCGCTCTTGACTCGCTTCGGGCGGACCGCTGAAGCGCGCTGTGTTAGACCATGGCCGCATCGGCTGGCGTTGGCCGGTGCGGCACCGTTTTTCGCACAAAAATCGCACGCAGGGCTCGTCGAGCTTCCAACTTATTGATTCAAAAAGGCTAATGTGCGCCGCGGGTATTTGCGATTCCCATCGCCGCTCCACTTCCAGCCAGCGCTGGCCAATGCCAGGCCAACTTGGTTTATAGCCTGATATCAGTTCCTTCGAGTTGCTTGCGGACCATCCGTTGCTGGGCCGCGAAGCGGAGGACGGGCGCCGGGAATTGATCCTTTCTCGGAGAAAGTTCGGCTATGTGGCCAAGTATCGCTGGGTACCGGCGGAAGATGTCGCGTTGATTCTTGCCGTTCGCCATCAGCTGGAAGCGGGTTACAAAGACGAATAGGCCGGCGTCGAATACCCTGGCAAATCGTTAGCGCATTGCATGCCTCCTGCCAGTTCCCGTCAGGGCTGCTCACGCGTACGCTAGGGAACGCGATCCCAACCAGAAGAACTCGAAGGGGAAGCCTCCGTGCGTCATTTTAGTTGTAAGCATCTCGCCATTCCGTTCCTATTAGTACCAGCCTAATTTTCACGCAACTGGGCGCGCAGCCTACGCTTGCAGCCACAGCCAACGTGAGCTCCGCTGCCGACCGCGAATTTCAGCGCGAATTCGGGGCAGCATTTCTGGATCGCTATTGGCGGCTGCACCCGGATGACGCGATCTACCAAGGCTACTACAAAGTTGCGGACCTACTCATCGTGCCGGACGACACGTCGCGCGCTGACTTGCTGCGCTTTCTGCAAGCGGCCCTCGCTCGCCTTCAAAAAATCCCCGAGGCGTCGCTCGATATCGCCACGCAAACCGACCGCGCCGTACTCGAGAATCAGCTGGAGTCGGAGATCTGGTCGCTCACGGAGTATCGCAGCTGGGAGTGGAACCCAGCCCAATACAATGTGGCCGAGCCCTTCGACCTGGTGTGTCGCGCGTCAATCAGGGTGGCAAGCGCGACAATCAGGATGGCAAATTTTTGGGAGGGGTCGTTTTCGAGCCTTTTTGCTCGGATTTAACCCTCTGAGAGGCGATTCTGGCCCGGTTTGAGGGTCCAGCTCGTCGGTGATCGAGGCCGATGGGGTATTGAGGAGGTGTTTCCAGTGACGGAGTACCTGCCTTATGCCCGGTCGACACATCAACGATCACCAGATGAGGCTGTACATGAAGTCCAGATTGACTGTGAAGAAGCCGGCAGCGGCCGCGCAAGCGGCGATCAGCTTACGCACCGCGTATCGCATCGAGAACGACCCCCGATTACCATCGCAGACGCCGCGGCCACGAGGTCGGCGGCGACCCGATCCACTGGTCGCGATTTTTGAAGCAGAGATCGTGCCGATGCTGAAGGCGGCTCCGGACTTGCGACCGATTGCGATCTTCGAAGAGATGCTGCGGCGGCATCCGGATCTGCCCGAAGGCGTGCGCCGAACCATGGAGCGCCGGATCCACCAGTGGCGCGCGCTGAACGGCAAAGACCGGGACGTGATCTTCCGGCAGGTGCAGGAACCCGGGCGCATGGGACTGTCGGATTTTACCGAGATGGGAGACCTCGCCGTGCGTGTTGCCGGTCTCGAACTCGATCATCGGCTGTATCACTTCCGCTTGGCCTGCTCGGGTTTTGAGCACGCGCATGTCATCTTGGGAGGCGAGAGTTACGTGGCGCTTGCCGAAGGCCTGCAGAACGCCCTGTGGGCCCTCGGCGGTGCACCGTTCGAGCATCGCAGCGACAGTCTGTCAGCCGCGTTCCGTAATCTTGATCACGAGGCCCGCGAGGATCTGACCAGCCGCTACGATGCACTGTGCAGGCATTACCGCATGGAACCGACTCGTAACAACCGCGGTGTCGCGCATGAGAACGGCGCGATCGAGAGTCCCCACGGCCATCTGAAGAACTCGATCCGTGACGCGCTGCTGATGCGCGGTACGGTCGACTTCGACGACCTCGTCGCGTATCGCTCGTTCATCGACGAGATCGTCGGTCGCAAGAACGCCCGCAACCGCCAACGCATTGATGCCGAACGCGCCGTGCTGCAGCCGTTGCCGGACAACCGCACCGCCGACTACGAGCACGAACTGGTCTACGTCAGCACCTCCGGCGGCTTCGTCCTGCGCAAGGTATTTTATACCGTACCCTCGCGCCTCATCCGCCACCGTCCGCGAGCGCGCCTGTACGATGACCGGGTGGAGTTGTTCGTCGGCGGCACGCGGGTGCTGACCCTGGTACGAGGCCGCCCCGGCCGCGACGGCAAGCACGGTCACGTCATCGATTACCGGCACGTGATCCACGCACTCAGGCGCAAGCCGATGGCGCTGTTGAACCTGGTGTATCGAGATCAGCTCTGGCCTCGCGAGGCCTACCGCCACATGTTCGATCATCTGTGCGAGCGGTTGTCTGAACGTGCCGCCTGCAAGCTGATGGTCGAACTGCTGAGCATCGCGCATGAACGCGCCTGCGAAGCGCAGCTCGCCGCACTGCTGAGCGATGATCTGGCCGCGGACCGGCTGCCGGACCTGACGAGGCTGCGAGAACGCTTTGTGCCAGATCTGGCGAGCTTACCGGAGGTGTCGGTGCATCTGACGCCGCTGTCCGTCTACGAAGCGCTCAACGACGCCTACATCGGAGAAGCCGCATGAGCACCACCATCGACGCCTCACGCTTGACGCTACTCTTGAACGAACTGCGGCTGCCGGCCATCAAGCACCTGTGGCAGCAGTTTGCCGAGCGCTCTGACAAAGAGGGCTGGCCGGCGGCCCGCTTCCTGATGGCACTCGCTGAGCACGAGATCGCCGAACGTGATCGACGCCGCATCGAGCGTCATCTCGGCGAAGCGAAGCTGCCCACCGACAAGATCCTCGATAACTTCGACTTTGCCGCGGTGCCAATGATCTCGAAGGCCCAGGTCTCGGCGCTGTGCGCCGGCGATGGATGGCTCGACAAGGGCGCCAACCTGCTGCTGTTCGGGCCACCCGGTGGCGGTAAGTCGCATCTGGCCGCGGCGATCGGCCTGTCGCTCATCGAGAAGGGCTGGCGGGTATTATTTACTCGCACCTCCGATCTCGTCCAACGACTGCAAATCGCGCGCCGTGAGCTCGGCCTGGAGGCCGCAATCCAGCGTCTCGACCGCTATCACCTGCTGATCTTGGACGATCTCGTCTACGTGACCAAAGATCAAGCGGAGACCTCCGTGCTGTTCGAGCTGATCAGTACCCGGTATGAACGCCGTTCCCTCCTGATCACGGCAAACCAACCGTTCGGCGAATGGGGCAAGGTCTTCCAAGATCCGGCAATGACTCTCGCTGCGGTGGACCGTCTCGTTCATCACGCCACGATCTTCGAGATGAACGTAGAGAGCTTCAGAAGGCGGACTGCGCTTGCTCGGAAAAAGCCCGGATCCGGACGGCCTACACAGCACGCGACAATCAAGAACGTTGAATCGTTGACGCCGAGCGACAATCAACCTTCAACGTAGCGCTTGCCAGCGACAATCATCAGCGGCATGATCCAGACGCCGCGTGATCCTTTGCCATCATGTTTGACGCGCCCCTGCCAAGTTGATTGCCGCGCGATAGACGGCGAACTGCTGGATGAACTCCTGCTCCTCGCGCGCCAACAGCGCCGCGTAGCGGGTCTCCAGCGACGTCAGCACCGCCCTGAAGTTATTCAGATAATAGAACGGATCGGCGAGGACCGGCCGTCCGCCTCGGCCGACCGTCAGCTCCACAGCTCTGCGCGCCATGGGAGAATTGTCATGTCTCGCGGTGTGGGGCGTCCATCCAGTACGCCCGCATGCGCGCGACTGTATGCGGCGGAGCGGAATAGTTGCACTCAGGTTAAACTCTAGGGTGCCCCAACCACCGATCATCAGGTCATGGACAACCCAAACTCAACGTCTCCCCGCCCTACCCTCAAGCTCAAGGCCGGTGCCCGCCGACCGACGGAACCCAAAAAAGCCATCACGCCGCAGCAGGACAAGAAGGGCAAGCTGAAGCCCGGCGCTCAATGGTCAGATGAATATAAGGAGCGTATGCAAGCGGATATGGATGCGTTGGCATCCCGCTAAATAGGGAGGATTGCGGGCGCTTCTGCCGCTAACCAGGGATCGGCCGCGCGCTGACCCCGAGAGGGCTGCGCTCAGGTTCCCACGCTTTTCGGCGTGTACGGCAGCTCGCTCCGGGCGCTCCAGCGGTACAAGTCTTCATCCGCACAATGCGGGCATTTGATCGCGGTCAGCGGATCTTCGAATTCCGCCCCCGTTTTACCGCCTAGCGTCGGGTCTGCAATCGCGATAACGAGCCCGCACGATCGATTCTTGCACAGCCAACCGAGATAGAGCTCGCCCGGCGCCATCCGCTGTGGTGTCCTGACATCGACGTGGCGCAACGGCGCCGACGCGACCGGCTTGTGCGATGGCGTACCCCGGCTTTTTGTTGGACGTTTGATCGCCATGGCCGTCTCCCGCTGCTGCGACATGTGAGAGCGTAGCGCGGGGCTGAAGACTCCGCCACCCATTGCAGGTCTCTGCGCGAAAATGCTTGTGCGGCGCGGTTAAATTGGCAAATCGGGCATCTCCCGCCAAGCCACGCCTGGCCAGAATTCGCCCCAATTCCATCCGCAGAGCGCCAGCATCGCGCCGTCTAATGCTCCCGGGCCTCATGAGTATAAGGAGCGACGACAATGCAACGACCGGAGCACCCCCTAGAATCGATCTGGGCCAAGGCGCTGATCATTGGCGGCCTCACCTTGCTCATGTTGTGGCCGCTTGCGCGCGTCGAGAACCTGGTGAGCGAAAGGCAGGAACTTCAGCATCAAGCCTATGAGGTGATCTCAGCAGGGTTCGGAGGCTCGCAGACTATAAGTGGCCCGATTCTCAGCGTGGATAGGCAAGACCTTATCGCGGATACATCGGCCGCCACAGAGGTGTGGCGAGCCGGCGCGCCAATGCATCTTCTTTCGGACAAGCTGCGGATCGAGAGCGACGTTGCCGTAGAGCTCAGGAGCAAGGGGATTTATTCCATCCCTGTGTACGTCTCCAAATTCGTGATTACGGGTCAATTCGCACCGGATTCGATTGCGCACGCACTCGCATCGAATGCAAGTACTCGTGCTTTGCCGTCGCAAGCTGTTATCCAACTGCCATTGCCCGGGGTCAGATACTTAAGGGGAGTGACCCTCTTCGCAGTCAATGGCCAGCCGTTGCGCGTGACCAACGAGAAAGTGGCGGGATTTGCAGCGCTGTCCGCCCCTATCGATCTCCAGTCTCTCGATCGCAGGACGCCGCTCGACTTCCGCTTCGAATTTGAGCTTGCCGGCACGGACTCGTTGCATTTCCTGCCGCTTGCATCAGACACGACCGTGAGCGCCCGGGTCGCCTGGCCGCATCCCGACTTTGACGGGGCGTTCTTGCCGATCTCCCATGAAAGCGCGGCGAAGGGGTATTCCGCCCATTGGCATGTCCTCGAATTGAATCGCGCCATTCCGCAGATGTGGCCCGGCACCACCGTCTCCAATTCGGCGTTGATGGCAACCTCATTCGGTGTTCGCATGTTCCAACCGTCTGGCGTCTACACACAAAACTACCGTGCGATGCGCTATGGCATCCTGTTCATCGCCATCACCTTCGCGTGCTTCTTTGCTTGGGAGCACGCAGTTCGCGGTCTGCGACTTCATCCAATGCAATATCTGCTGGTCGGTCTCGCTCTCGCCACCTTTTATCTGCTGCTGCTGGCGCTCTCCGAACATGTGGGATTCGCGGCGGCCTACACGATCGCTGCCGCAGCCCTAATCTGCTTGATCACCGCGTACATCGGTGGCTCCACAAGCAATCGCCGAGCCGCGGGCTGGATCGGAGCGGCGTTGGCCGCGTCATACGCTGTACTTTTCGTTATATTGCTTTCCGAAGACTACGCGCTGCTGTTTGGCTCGCTGCTTCTGTTCGTGATTCTCTCAGCGCTCATGCTGGCCACCCGACGGCTCGACTGGGGGACCGTGCGCCGCCAGGATTCGCCCAATACTTAAGGCCTCGAGCTATTGCGCTGACGCAGTCGCGGCCCCGAACCAGCGTTGAAACCAGTCGACGGTCCGCTTACGGAAATCCGCGCGATCCGCCGCCTTCTGCAGATGATGGCCTTCGCCGGGATACACGTGGAATTCGACCGGCACGCCGAGCGCTTGAAGAGCGGTATAGAACTCTTCGCTCTGCGGCATCGGACATTCGAGGTCGCGCTCGCCCACCGTCAGCAGCGTCGGGGTGTTGACGCCACGCACGTGCATAATCGGTGATGCCTTGAGATACGGCGCGGCATTGTCGTATACGGATCCGCCGAAGTTCACTTCATCCGATCCGGCCTGTGGCGCCTCACCCTCGATGGACAGCCAGTCCGAGACACCTGCATGCGACATAGCCGCGCGAAATCGATGCGTCTGCGTGATACCCCACATGACCATGTAGCCTCCGTAGGAGCTGCCCATGATTCCTACCCGGGTATCATCGATCGGCGCGACTCGCTCTGCAGCGTCAATTCCCGTAAGCACGTCGCGCCAATCGCCGCCGCCCAAATCCTCGATGCTGGCGGCGGCAAATGCCTCGCCCTGCCCAAAGCTGCCTCGATAATTCGGTTCGAAAACGGCCCATCCCGCCTCCAGCAAGGTTCGGGCGTCGTTGGACGGGGGCAAGAACTTGTTGGTGGCAGCCGCTTCGGGCCCACCATGTACCAGCACGACCATCGGCCGTTTGAGTCCGGGATCGCCACCCCCAGGCCGCAACAGCCAACCCTGCACATCGAACCCATCATTGCGCCATGTCACCGATTGCGCAGTGACCCCAACTGCCGGGATCGCCGCATTCTCGTGCGTGACTTCGTGCCAGTGGCCGAGACGTCCTGCCACGATCTCCGGCGGCGCCCCGAAGCTCGAGCTCACCGCGGCGACACCATGCGGCCCGCAGGAGAGACCGTTTCCCGTCCCCCCGGTGAGCGAGGCCTGTCCAGACCAAACGGGCTTTGACTCCACCGTATCGAGTCTCGCGATAGTTACGGTATCGCCTCGGAGCATCATCCCCGTGAGTCCCTTCCCGCAGGTCCAATCCAAGGCTGTCACCGTCGCGTGCGATAGCGACGTGAGGTTCTGAGGTACCGCGCCCGCTTGATCGAGCCGCAATACATAGGCATCGCCGCCCGTTGAGCCGAAATCGCTCATCCAACCGCCGATGAACGCGACGCTTTTCCCATCGCGCGACACCGCTGGCGCCGCCAGTTGCTCGCGCGACCCCGGCGCAAACACCACGCGAGCTTGAGACTGGTCGAACACATACAGCTTCGCCAGCCACCATTGGCTGTCACCGTCTCCCGGCGCTGCCGTGCCCACGAACCCGCCGTCAGGCAGGAAATCGAACTCATAAACGTAGAGATCCGCCGGCGAGACGAACCTGAGTGCGGCGCCGTCGACCACGGCGATGCGCTGTTCATCGGACTCGCTGCCGATATCGCCCACCAAAGGCACGCCCGCCTCAGTGCGGCCGACCAACTTGTGCGCCCGTGGCGTGGCCAATACCGCGAGCCGGTCGCCAGGCCCAAAACGCAGCTGATCCAAGGTGCCGTCGAGCGTGAGCACGCGACGCGGCGCGCCTCCCTTCGCCCCGATCGCATCGATTTCCGCCACACCGTCATCGGGGCGCGACACGAGGAAGGCCAGCTCGCCGCTCGTGCTCCAGGTGGGTGAAGCCACCTTACAGTTGGGCCCGGCAGTGCACGGCAACGGCACGGTCACCGCGCCGCCCTGCAAATCGCGAATCAGGAGCGAGGCGGGCGCATCACGGTCGCTGCCGTCATCCTGCGTTTCGATCGAGGCGATGTGACGGCCATCCGGCGCGATGGCCACGCTCGTGAAATCATGGAGTGCCGGCGCGCCGATGGCTGTCGCGGGCGCGGCAAGCAGCGCCGCGAGTATAAAATGCGAGTGCATCAACGATCCTAGCATGGGCTTCGGCGCTGCGTCTCCGCAGGCATCCCTCCCGAGCCCCTCAGGTTATCGGCTAGAGGCCGGGGCGACCGCAGCCTCGGCAGCTGCGACGATCCACCGACCGGAATCGCGTGCCTGCTCGTAGATATCGAGGTGAATGATCTTATTGCGGTCGTTGAACCGATAGACCGCAATCACGTTCTTGCGAATGAATTCCTCAGCCCGGTAGTGCCGCTCCTCGATTTCCTGGAATACCGCGTTACCAATCTCGGTGATGTAGAACACCGTCATTTCGAACCGCGTGCCGCCGCCCACCCAGCCTGTAAGGAACTTCCGGTAGTCGGTCCAGTTGAACTCCTCGAGGTAAGCGCCCACGCGTTTGAATTTGTCTACGTCGACAAACTCCGCCACGGGCTCCCAATCCAGTGGCGAGCTGACGCCGGCCGTCATCACCTCGAATTGCTTCGAGCAGAAGTCGTTCACGATCTTGGTGAGCGGGCCGATTTCATCGACCACCGCCGCAGCAGTAGCGACCTTCATCTTTCCCCCATGATTTTCTCGTAGCCGAGGGTTTTGCTGAGGCCGCCCCCGCTGGGTCCATATATTGCGAGTAGACGAGCGTACTTTGGAGCCCAGTATCTGCCCACTGCGCCGGCGGGAACTCGCACGACGTCGCCTGTCTGCGCCTCGAGAGTCACACCGCCCGATTCTACGAACAGCTGACCCTCTATCACGAAGTTATACTCGCTGTGCGGGTGCTGATCGGTCCACGACTCCCCGGTCAGCTCCCACTCAAACAACGCTGGCTCGGACCATCCCCCTGGCGCCGGCGGCAGAATGACTCGACATCTCGGTCTGTCACGGCCAGCCAAGGCCGTCCTCAAATATTTCGTCGGAATTCCTGAAGCATCGATCATTCTGTTCCCCCGGCAGGGTCTATCGGGAGTTCGATTATAAGGTGCGGTGGGACAATGAGTGCGCGCTTCGAGCGCTGCTGTTAAGCGAAACTTACGAGTGGTTAAGAACGTCGCAATCCGCGCGCTTCTGCGGCTGGCATCCTGTGTGTTGGAACACAAGGCGGATCGAAACAGTACAGGAGTCCCCCATGCTTAATGGTGCACGTACCCACGCTTACGTCCTCGCAGTGGCGCTAGTCTCCGGTCTCATGGTCGAGCCTATCCAAGCCGCAATTCTTTATCCTCTGGCGTCCTCCGTTACCGTGCGATTCCACAGCGGCGATCTCGACACGCCGCAGGGGATCGCCGGTTTGTACCGGCGCATACGGGAGGCGGCGCGAGCCGTCTGCGGCCAGCCTGACAACGCAAAATTGCTGGATAAGCTGGTCTGGGACCGATGTGTCGACCAGGCGGTCGCAGCCGCGGTAAGCAACGTGCACAGCGAGAGCTTGAGTGCCTATCAGGGAAATCAGATCCGCGCGCGGAAGCGGCTGTTGCTGGCGGGACCGAAGGTCGCCGGCGGTGGGTGAGCCCGCAGCGGCGCGACCGAGCCAGAATCGCACTTGAAGCGCTGATAAAAACGCGCCATGCGTTTGCCTCGGTATTGAATTCTTCGTATGTTGCCCCCATCGCTGGGTACGCCTGCGTCAGCCCACGCCAACATGACTGGAGTATCCGGATATGAGCAAAATCACATACAAAGTTATCAAGCACGACGGCGGCTGGGCCTATGAGGCGAACGGCACATACTCCGAGCCGTTCCCCACGCGCGAAACGGCTCGCAAGGCCGCGAGACTCGCAGCGAGTGAGCAGGCAGCGCCCGGCGAGACGACCCAGATCTCCTACGAGGACGAGAAAGGACGCTGGCACAACGAGGTGGACAGCGGCACCGACCGCCCTAAGACCACCGTTGAAGGTTGATCGATCGCGATCGGCAATAGCCGTTTGCTGCTCAGCAGCAACGACCACTGTCCCCAACCCTGTGAGCGCGCGCTTACGATTGGCCGCGCTGATTTCCGGCTGATCCAGGCACGGCTTGGGCCCACACTGCAGCTTCAACCGCTTAGCAGTGAGGCCATTCTATGAGCTCTGAACGCCCTGAGGAAATGTCCGACTCCCCGGTCAGCAGGGGCGGACAACAACCGTCCAACGCTGGTCGCGACAGCGAGGCTGCCGGCGACCCTGGGCCCGCCGACGAGGCGTCGCGCCATGAAGCCACAGTGCTAGTGCGCGGTGAGACGATTCGCGATCAAGACCAAAAGTCACCGCCCAAAAAATCGCCGCCCAAGGAGAAGTCTCCGCGCAAGGAAGTCTCGGAAACCAAAGTGAGAATGCAGAGTCGGCTACCCAACCTCGACGACGATTCTGAGGTCGGGGTTCAGAAGGAACACGTTGTCATCAGAGATGGCAAAGCGGACCTGGCATTCACCGGAACCTTGCTCGCCTCCGCTGCGCCGCCTTCGGCCCCCAAGGGGCAGTGGCTGGAGTACCGGATCTATGAGACGAACGGCGGAAAACATGTGTTCTCAAAGGTGACTCGAAGCGTGTACGCGGAAGAGCAGGATACTCACGAGGCGGAAATTTTCGACCCTTCTCCCGCTTCAGTACCGTCGCAGCTGCTGAGAAGCGCGCGCGATCTCACGCGCTCGCGACCTATGACATGGATGGATGCAGCGGTCGCGTTTTTCGGATACGACCCACTGGCCAAGGCTCTGTATCGAAAACTCAGCGGTCAATTCGAGGAACACGTCGGTTAAGCGACCCGGCGGGCGCGCGTAGTCGGCGCCTACCGGGGTCACTCCGGCAGATTCAGCTTGCGCAGCAGCGCCACGTAGCGCGGGTCGCCGTGCAGGCTTTCGAGCAGCGGATCGATTTTGGTTTCGCCGAGACCGCCGTCGCCTTGACGGTACGCGCGCTCCAACCATGCAAATGCGTTGTCCTTGTCGCCGCGCCACCCGAAGGCTTCGGCAATCTGATAGGCCGAATCAGACGCATGTTTCGCGATGGTCTCGTCAAGCGCTTGTTGCGATGCCTTCGCGTGTCCCAGGGTATGTTCGGCCATGGATATTCCATAGAGTCGAAAGCCATCGTCATCGACGCGCCGATACGTGGACAGCGCATCCTGTGCCTTGCCCTGCAGTAATTGCAGCACACCTAAACGGTTCAGGTTGAGGGCGTCGTCCGGCTGGATCTCCAGCGCTCGGCGGAGCGCCTCGTGAGTTGCCGGAAAGTCCTTTTGCGCGAGCAGGAAAGTACCGAGGGCCTCCCAGCCCCGGCTCGACAGTGGGTCGATCGCAATGGCCTTTCTAATCTCCGTCGTTGCTTCCGGAAACAGACCGAGGCTACCCAGCATTATTCCGTAGGCGCGCAAAACCCCACTATCGGTGGGATTGAGCGCGAGCGCCCGGACGAAGTCCGCTCGGGCACCGGCCCAATCCCAACTATGATATATGCGCTGCGAGCCACGCGCCGAATAGCCATCCGCCTCATCGGGTGCAAGCGCGATGGCTTTATCCGCAGCTACCGCAGCGCGCTTGAACCCGGCTGTATCGCCGGTCCAATCGGCCAAATTGTCCTCCGCGTCGGCAAGCCCCGCATAGGCCGCTGCGTAGCCTGGGTCGAGCGCAATCGCTTGGCGGTAAGCGGCGACGGCACGCCCGAGACCGTCCGCGTTCGAGCGATTGAAGAATTGTCGGCCCAGTAACAATTGATTGTAGGCTTCAGCGTTCGAGGTGCGCCGCGCAGATACCTTGGGCGCGAGCGCGAGCTTTCCTTTCAAGGCGGTGACTACGGCGGCGGCGATCTCGTCCTGCACCTTGAAGATGTCTTGGATATCCCGGTCGTAAGTTTCAGACCACAGGTAATAGCCGTTATCCGCACGAACGAGCTGAGCGGTCACGCGGACCGTATTGCCCGACTTGCGCACGCTGCCTTCGAGTATATGCGAGACATGGAGCGTGCTGGCGATCTCCGGAATGGTCGCCGATTTGCCCTTGAAGTAGAACGACGAAGTACGCGCGGGAACCTGCAGGTTGGGAACCTGCGTCAGCAACTGAATGAGCTCCTCGGAGAGGCCGTCCGAGAAATACTCCTGATCGTGATTCTCGCTCATATCGGCGAACGGCAGCACCGCCACCGAACGCGCCGGGGTGGTGAGCGCAGTAGGCGGCGCGCTATCGACCCGCTTCGACAGGATCAGGCGGTCCGCGCCGATTGCCACGACAATCGCGATCACCGACATGGCCGCAAACCATAGGGTCGGTCTATTTCTTCGCAAGAACTTGCCGACTGGATAAAGGATGGGACTCGATCGCGCCTTGACGGGTGCCCCGCGCATGTAGCGCTGCAGGTCCTCGGCCAAACTTGCAGCGCTGTCGTATCGCTCGATCGGTGCTTTGGCCAAGGCCTTGAGCACGATGGCGTCCAGATCGCCCCGCAGCTTCCGTGCCAGCTGGTCCTTAGTGGTGGCGCGTGCCACGCTCGCCTCCGCGCTGACCTGCGAGCTGGGATTCTTGATATCAGTGGCGGCGGCCGCTTCTTTTAGGGACGCAATGGAGGCTCGGGAGTTCAGACGGTAGGGTCGAGCGCCGGTCAGCAATTCATATAACACCATGCCAAGCGAATACACGTCGCTGCGGACATCGACCGGAGCACCATCCAGCAACTCCGGACTCGCATAGTCCGGCGTGAGCGCTTGGCCGTAAACACGCGAGAGCTGTGTTTGATCCCACGCATCCTCGCCCTGCAGCATCTTGGCGACGCCGAAATCGAGCAAACGAACGTGACCCGACTCAGCGACTAATATGTTCGAGGGTTTGAGGTCGCGGTGAATGACGTGCTTCTCATGCGCATATTTCACGGCGTCGAGAACCTGCAAGAACAACGCCAAGCGTTCCGGGATGCCAAGCGATTGTGAGTCGCACCACGACATCAGGGTTTGACCCTGGACATATTCCATCGACAAATAAGGCAAGCCCTCGGTGTCGATCCCTGCGTCGTAGAAGCGCGCGATGTTGGGGTGCTCGAGACTCGCGAGAATGTCGCGTTCATGCGCGAAGCGCTGCTCGAGGTCTTTGCGCCGACGTGTCAATAGCGGCAACTTCAGCGCGACGTCGCGCTTGAACGCGCCGTCCGCACGCCGAGCCAACCAGACTTCCGCCATCCCCCCGACTCCGAGAAGGCGAATCAGCTCGTAGGGACCGACGCATGCGCCGGCGTTAAGGCCGCTCGCAGCAACCGGGTTGAACTCATCACCGGACAGCGCCACTCTTTAAGTTTACCTCGACGCTGATCTACCGGCGGGTTGCATCCGACGCCGGCACGCCGGCCGGGATGGCCGACGCGCATGTATATAAGAGTGGTATTGCCCGCAATCGGGTACTGGAAGTGCGCTGAGCCTGTATAGTCAGGTAAAGCTGCACTGCAACAAAATCACCCGGGCTCGCGCCCGAACGTTTCTAATTTGGCGCAGGGGTGGCGAGAGCCTGGCCCTTGTCGATGATCCAAGTCGATACGGCCGCGCCGCCGTCACTGCCGGGCTGTGTAGCCAGACTATGTACCTCGCCGCGGGCATTGAAGAAGGTATCTCCGGTTTTCAGTATCCGATCGGGCTCGCCCTTCTTCTTCAGCACCAAAGGTCCCTTCAGAACGTAACCGACTTCGTCGCCCGGATGGGTGTGGAAGCCGATGGCGCTTCCGGCCGGCAAGAGCGCCGTGCCAAGAACGATTTCTTTACCGGCTACGGATGACTGATCGTGACGCTCGAGGATTGTCCGTACCGGCGCCGGCGCTGATGCGGGTGCATCGGCGAAAGCGTTCAGGGAGACGGATAGGATCGCAACGATCTTCAGCTTGGATACTGCCGACATGGGAAACCTCGTGGCTTGTTAGGACTGGGTTTTGCAGCGTCACGGGGGACCTCTGCGATAGATCTATAGTATCCGCGCCCTCTTGTGACATTGCACTGCCACGCCAAGGTCAAGCGCCGCCCATGGAAGAGTAACCACGTTCATCCCGAACGTCTGCACCCGTATTCCCTCCGACGAGTTATCCGGTGCTCACGCCGCCGCTTCCATCGCGGTGATCCCTGCCTCGCATCGACTATATGTCTGGCTCGGCTCCGCGACTGAAAGCGATGACTCGTTCCCGCTGACGGACGGGGGCAACCTCCCCGCGGACAACATGTTTCGGGCGGCATTCACGTCCCGATCGTGAGTCACACCGCACTCACGACACACCCAAGTCCTTACATCGAGCATGTCCAGACCTGAAGGACCCGAGAGGGCCTTACAGCTGCTGCATTCTCGCGTAGTGTTTCTCTCGTTGACGATGAGAACGCACCTGCCGGCCTGCTGGCCCTTGTACTGCAAGTAGGTCTTGAGCAGGCCCCAGCCGGCATCGAGCACGGATTTGGCCATCCGGGTCTTCGCCAGTTTGAGGCTACACATCGCCCACGACGATCCTCTGATATTCATTCACAATCGTTCTTGAGAACTTGTGCAAGGCATCCTTTCGGCGCCGAGCGGCGGTTCGGTGCAGGCGCTTGGCCTGGCGTTTATGGCCGCGGCGCTGGGCGTTGGCGATCTGTTGCTCGATGGATCGGTAAAAACGACCCGCTTCGAGCCTACCCCCATCGCTGGTCACCGCCGTGTCCGTGAGGCCCAAATCCAAACCCACCTCAGCCTTAGGAGCAGGAACTTGTGCGACCGCGTGTTCTACCGGTAGGCAAAGCCACCAATCGCCGACCGAATCCTCGGCAAAACAGCCACACTTCCAGCGGGCATTCTCGAGTAATTCTCGCTCGAACACCCGAAAGGCCTTGCCGGAGAACCGCAGACACTTGCCCTTACGCTTCAGCTGCGCCGCCTTGAAGGGGATCCAGCCCAACGCGCGCCGGAAGCCTCTGCTCGGTCGCCAACGCAGCTTCGCCCTTTTGAACTGCTTTCGCCGGGTGGCGAACTCGGCGTTGATCCGCTGGATGGTTTCGGAGCCGATGCGCTGAAAGTGCTTCGACGCCCCCGCGGTCAGCTTGTCCAGATCAAAGGCTGAGAGCCACTTTGAGGGACCGGCGAATGGCCGAGCTGCCTTGTAGCTCGTCGCATTCGCGAAATTCCAGACGTCATTGACTTCGATCGTAGCCTCATTGAGCCAGGCATACCCTTCCGCTTTCACCTTCAGGCGCAAGGTACGAATCGGGTGCTGGATCTTGATCGCCATGATTCAACCGAACTTACCTGAGTCCAGGCCGGCCGAACAACGCTCAAATCTCGACTGAACATCCAGAAATGCGGGAACGAGCGCGGCGTGAGCCAGTATCACTTGCAGCCGGCGTCTCTGCTTCACTTCGCTACGCAACCGCCGCTGCTGGGTTGCGTCATCCGTGACGCTCCGTTGCCAATCTAGGCAGTTCCCGCGATTATCACGCGCAACAAGGGGAGGATGACGTGAACTCGAAAAAGCTCCGACTATTGGCGGCGCTCGCGGCACTTTTGGGGGCTGGGTCCGCCGACGCGGCCGCGATGAACTGGCGCGTGTTCGAAATCAATGACCATCTTCTCGGTTTCTACGACGGCAGGCCGGCTGAAACCTCGGTCCCAGCCGGCAAGCAAAACTGGGCAGATTTCGGTGCCATGAATGTGGGCGTGGCGACGTATGTGATTCACCGCGGCGACCGGGCGCTGGTCTACGATACCTATCCGAGCACGCCGCAGGCTCGATGGGTCAGAGATTACCTCGAGAAGATCGGCATCCGCCATTTCACGGTCGTGAACAGTCACTGGCATCTAGACCATGTCGGCGGCAACGCCGTCTATGCCGACGTCGACCGGATTTCGACAGACAAGACCTTTCAGCAGCTGACTGCGAAGAAAGCTGCAATCGAAGCGGGTACGGAATGGGGCCCGCCGTCGATCAATCCGCTGGTTCTTCCGAATATCACCATCAGCGCCGATACCAGCTACTTTGTAAAAGACATCAAGGTCGAACTTCGGCCCGTCAATATCCACTCGGAAGATGGCCTAGTTCTTTACCTTCCCAATGACCGCATTCTGCTGGCGGGCGATACGCTCGAAGATACGCTGACGTTCATCGCAGAGCCCGAACAGATCCCCGCGCAAATGGAGAACCTGCGGCGAATGAAGCGCTGGAGCATCGACCGAATCTTTCCGAACCATGGCAACCCGGCTGTTATCGCGAACGGGGGCTATCGGACAACTCTCATCGATGCCACGATGGATTACCTGGACCGGATGGTCGCACACGCGCACGATCCAGATTATCTAAGAGGATCGATGGAGGACTATGTCCATGACTCCGTCGCCAAGGGGTGGGTGACTCCCTGGTGGGCCTACCGCGAGGCACACCAAGCCAATTTGGCCAAGGTAGCCAAGGCGTACAAGGATCGTCCTCTACCGGATCTGAGGCAGACAGATGTACCCCCTTAAAGGTTTGCTCAAGACAATATTCTTCATGTCGATATTGCCGGCGGTGGTCAGCTGTAACCAACCGGACTCGCCGGCACACAATCCTGCGTCGACGCAGAGGTCAACCGAAGAGGCGTTCGTCAACCTCTACACCTGGAATGATTATTTGGCGCCCGACACGATTGCGAATTTCGAGAGGAAGACCGGCATCAAGGTGCGCGTCGCGTATTTCGACTCCAACGAAACATTGGAATCCAGGATCCTCACCGGACACAGCGGCTTCGATGTCGTCGTGCCAACGGCGCCGTTCTTACAGCGCCAAATTCAGAGCGGCGCTTATCAGGCTTTTGACAAGAAGCGACTTCCTAATCTCGCGAATCTCGACTCGGGGATCATGGCCAAATTGGCTCTTAACGACCCCGGTAACGCCCACGCGATCGTCTACGCTTGGGGGACATACGGCTTGGGTTTCAACCAGAAAATGATTGCGGCCGCGCTGCCAACAACCCCCATCGACAGCTGGCGATTGATATTCGACCCCGAATTCGCATCTAAATTGGCGAAGTGCGGAATCAATATCGTCGACGAGCCGACGGGCGTGATCCGGATAGTCCTCAAATATTTGGGGGAAGAGCCGAATACGCCGAGTTCGCAAGATCTAGCGGATGCCGAGGCATTGCTGCTCAAAATCCGTCCCTTTATCCGTAACATTAATTCATCGAACTACATCGAGGCTCTCGCCAATGGCGATATTTGCATCGCTGTCGGCTATAACGGCGACGTGGTCCAAGCGCGCAAGCGAGCGCTCGAGGCAAGTAATGGCATCACCATCAACTATGTCATTCCGAAGGAAGGATCGCTGCTCTGGTTCGACACCCTGGCGATTCCGAGGGACGCTCCCCATTCCGAAAACGCCCACGCCTTCTTGAATTATCTAATGGACCCACAGGTCATTGCCGATATCACCAATGCCACCGGCTTCGCCAACGCCAATGCGGCCGCGACGCCGCTGGTTACGAAATCAATCGTGGCCGATGCGGCCGTCTACCCCACCCGCGATGAACAGGCACGTCTATTTGTCCAAGCCGTTGACTCACCCGAGCAATCCCGCGCAATCACCCGCATCTGGCAGAAATTCAAGACCGGGCAATAGCAAGAAGTCTTGTGACGGTCCTACTGTCGCTCGAACACCATCACAATCGGCTTGTCGCGGCCGGGAACGCGCACCGTGATCGTCAAGGCCTTCAGATCGGCTGAGAGCCCAATCGTTTCGGTATCCGTCACCTGCCCGTCGGTCTTGTCGGTAATCACGAGAGTGCGCTTGTCCACCCGCTGGATGGAAGAGGAAACGCCTCGGCGCGCGCCCGGTCCCTCGTTGGGATAATCCTTGCCGTCGAATCTCACGTTTCTCGTCCTATTTTGGGAGGGTGTGATGAAGGATAGGCCGTCGCCCTGGAACTCCTTCACCTGAATCAGATAGGGCGAGTTCATCGTCTCCTTGATGCTCTGCCAGTCTGCCGCGAAGCCCGATCCCCCAGCGGTGCGCTGGTACACGTAATCCATACTGAGCGTCGAGCCGTCGGACTCGAACTCGCGGAAATTGTCCGTGAGCGTGCTGCCGTCCTTCGAGAGCTTCCAGGTCGCCTTGATCACCAACCGGCCATCTTTCTTGCGCTCAACGATCCATGTGTCGGAAGCTTCGGCGCTCACCGATAGGAGGGTTCCGCCGTAGCCCGGTTGGTCGGTCCCATCCACCACGATCCGCTCCGCGCCCAGGCCAAAATCGAACGCGTACTTATTGCCGCCCTCGCTCTCAATCTTCATCTCGTCGGGTATTCTGCTCTTCGATGGATCGAGCTTCCACTCGCCGATGAAGGGGCTTTCCGCCGCCCATGCGACGCCCGTCGCCAGGCAAAGCGCCGGCAGGATTTTGACTTTGAACATACACGCCTCCTGCGCTTTCGTCGGAAACAAGCCGATAGCGCTCTTGCGCACCCGCCAACTGCCCACTGCGACCTCAGATCAGATTTGGCTCCAACTCCCGCGTGGCACTTCAGTTCGGAAACTTCAACTCCCGCATTACAGCCTGAAAGCGCGGCTCTTTGCGCAAGGGGTCGAGGAGCGGGTCGGTCTTGAGGCTCTCCAGACCCCCGTCGCGCAGCCGCAACGCCGTCTCGAGCCAGTCGAGCGCCTTCGCCCGATCGCCCCACTGCGCGTAGATCGTGGCGTACTGATATGCCGAGGTATCGCCGTCCTCTGCTTTCATTTTCGAGAGCACGGCTTCCGCGTCCGCATGCTTCCCAAGCTTGTCGTAGGTCACCGCGAGGCACTGTTGGCTCAACCAGAAGTCGGGCTTCATCTCGCATGTGGCACGCGCATGCTCAAGATCACCGAGCCCGTAATAGGCAAATCCACGCTGCCCGTAGGTTTCCTTGTAGTCGGGACCAAGACTCATGACCTCACCAAAGGCCGCCACCGCCTCCTCGAAGCGGCGGGCCGCATAGAGCGTCCGGCCGAGTCCATTATGGCTTGGGCGAGCAAGGGGGTCGAGCACGACCGCGCGACGGGCAGCGGCAATGCCCGCGTCGAAGTGTCCCATGAGGGCCGCAAAGGTGCCGCTGATGCGCAAGACCTGTGCATTGCCGGGCGCGAGTGCAAGCGCCCGCTCGTATTCGTCATTCGCGAGCGTGAAATTGAGGGTGTTGGCCGAAGCTGTCGCCAGCGCAAGATGGGCCTGGGCGAGGTCCGGGGCAAGCTCAAGAGCTTGGCGCGCATCCGCCTGCGCCTTGTCATTGCCTTCACGCGCCGCCGCCGGAGTCTCGGCCTGCGAAGCGACGTCGGTAAAGGCTATCGATCGGGCCGCGAACGCAACCGCATAGCGAGGATCCAAGCGAATCGCCTCCGTGTACGCGGCAATTGCGGCAGGGAGGTCGTTGGTGTCGCGAGATGAGTTTTGCGCCTTTGCGCCGCGCAGATACGCATCGAAGGCGCCCGGGTTATCCGTCCCGCCGAGTTCGACCTTGGCCGCGACATCGGCGAGGAGCGTGACTTTCAGAGCGCTCGCCACCGAGGTGGCAATCTCGGTCTGCAGTTTGAGCACATCCCCCAAGTCCCGGTCATAGGTCTTCGACCACAGATGAAAGCCGGTAACCGCATTGATCAACTGCGCGGTGATGCGGATCGTATGCGCCGAGCGCCGCACGCTCCCTTCAAGCACTGCGCCGACATTGAGTTTGCGCGCAACGGTGGCGAGATCGGCATGCTCCCCTTTGAAATAAAAGGAGGACGTGCGAGCGGCAACCTGCAGCCCATTGATCTCGGAAAGTGAGTTGAGCAGCTCCTCCGTGAGCCCGTCGGAGAAATACTCCTGATCCTTTTTTTCGCTCATGTCCGCGAATGGCAGCACCGCAATCGAGTGTGGCGGCGGGTTAAAGTCGGTCGTGGGAGTACTTACAGTGACGGCGGCAGGTACTGCCGTAACTTCCGCGCTGTGCTTCGAGAGGATGAACCGGCTTACCGCGAAGTACCCGAGCGCGAGAACGACTACAGCGATTGTCGCGAGCAGCGCCGCCTTCGAGCGCCAGGATGCCACGACGGGCTTTCGCATCGAAGGTGCCGCAGGCATGGGAGGCGGTGCCGGAATCCCTGCCGGCGATGCCGGCTCGCCTGATAGCAGACGCCGTACACGCTCGACGAATGCCTCCGGTGTGGCTCCGGCCGGCAGACGCGTCCACTGCACCCGTTGAAACGATTCTGGAACGTCCGCCGCTGCTTCGGGAGTCTCGTCCAGGCATACCGGCACAGCGAATACGCGGTTGCGGGCAATCATGTGGCTACGTTGATCCGCAAGGTTCCACTCGAGCCGGAAATAGCCTTCATGCCGCGCGGCTGTATTCGCGGAAATGACGGGAATAAAAAGGGCGCAGTCGCGGATCTCGCGGCGGATCTTCTCATCCCAGGCATCGCCGCCGCGCAGCTCGCTCCGGTCAAACCACACCTCGATGCCCGCAGCGCGCAGTTCATTGCATAACCGCTCGGCAGCGGGCGCGTCCTGGGACGCATAGCTCAGAAACACCGCCCGGCTAGGGTCGGTCACGGTGTTTTTGTCATGCGGGGTCTCGGAAGTAGAGTGATTCGGCGCGGTCGGCCATTGACAGGCTCATCGTTATCTATTCGCTAGCCTACCCTAAGTCGTGGGTGGCTGCCCTATAGCAGGTATTCCACCGCGGTGGGCAGCAAGTGTTGGCGGTGAAGCGCCTCACAGATGTCTCCTCGCGGACCGGAGCGGTCCGACGACTCTCCCGATAGGTGCCCTTCATAGGAAACGGAGCGGACATTGACTGCACCGCCGGTCGGGTCCGGACCGAATTGTCCGTCAGCGGTAAACCCAGCAACTTGGGCTAAGCTGCAGCACCAGGGAGGCGATGGGAAGACCGCTCCAGGGGTGAATCTGTCGGTGACTGAGGTCGGCTCTTAGTCGCAACATCGATGGCGCCTGGCCAGTGTCAGGAAAAACTCTCCTTTTGATCGCGAACTGAACGGGGCGCTGCCGCGGTCACGCAGGTTAGCGAATTACGAGGCTGCCGCCCCGCTCGGAGCTTAGTCTGGGCTCGACCCTATCCGCTCATTCGGGAGCGTCTGCCGTTAAGGCTCTGCACAAGGAATTTGAAGATCGCTGGACCAAAGTCCAATGTCAGCCGTCCGGCGCGATTGCTAGCTTGCCGGTTTCATCCTTTTATTTGCACATTCAAGGGGCGATGCAATGAAAATCGTGAGAGTCGCAGCCGTCGTCGCCGTTGCAATGCTGAGTCTGTCGATTGGCACCGCCTTTGCGGACGATGGGTTCGATACCGATGCCAAGGCCGCTTTGAACAAACTCTATGAGGGCGAACCGGCGGCAAAACTGATCGGCGAGAAGGCGAAAGCGGTGCTCGTGTTTCCCAACATCGTCAAGGCGGGTTTCATTGTCGGCGCCCAATATGGCGAGGGCGCCTTGCTCGTGAATGGCCAGGTGGTAGCCCACTATAATTCTGTGGCCGCCTCGTACGGTCTGCAGGCCGGCGTGCAAGCGTTCGGTTATGCGATGTTCTTGATGACCGACAATGCACTGCAGTATCTGCACAAGAGCGACGGCTGGGAGCTCGGTGTGGGCCCCAGCATTGTCATCGTCGACAAAGGCAAGGCGAAGTCACTGACCACAACCACCCTGCAGGACGATGTCTACGCCTTCATCTTCGATCAGAAGGGCCTGATGGCAGGCCTCGGCCTTCAAGGCTCGAAGATCACCAAGTTGGATAGTAAGTAGCGCCTCTTCCTTGGCGATGATCGCACGGATCAGACCGCATATAACTGCGCCGACACGCATCCTTGTTGACGCCAAGCGCTGAGTCGCAGGTCGTATAGCCCGGCTGATCGAAGGCCTCTGAGTCAGTACCCTACTCGACGGCGGCATGAGCGCAACTGTCCAACCAGGGCGCTCACCTCACGGGCTACCCAGCCTATGCGCGTTCGGCAGCAAGGGCCAAAAAAATGCCACAATCACGTGACCTTGACGGCCGCGGCCTTGCGTGGCTACGAAGCCGATTTGCCGTAACTCGCTGCAGAGGAGGACTTCAATATGAATAACGACGACCGCCTAGCCGCACTGGAGCGCAGACTCGAATACCTCACAGACCGTCAGCAAATTCTGGATTGCATTGTCTCCACTTCACGTGGCAACGATCGCTTCGACGTCGAGCGTATATCCGGCTCCTACCACTCCGACGGACTGCACGAGCTCGGGTCGCGGCAGATCTCCGGTGCCGACTACGGCGCACATGCCAATCACGCACATGCGGCGATCAGCGAGGCGAATCTGCACAATGTCACCATGCATTCGTGCGAGATCAACGGTGACGTTGCGCACGCAGAAAGCTACGTGATCGGGCTGTTCCTCGACAAGGGTTGCGAGA
The DNA here is from genome assembly GCA_963755935.1 of uncultured Gammaproteobacteria bacterium. Classification (GTDB taxonomy): domain Bacteria; phylum Pseudomonadota; class Gammaproteobacteria; order Steroidobacterales; family Steroidobacteraceae; genus Bog-1198. The sequence continues at coordinate 10,373 of CAVWME010000013.1, read as the reverse complement.
CAGCGCGAATACTCGCCGGACGATACATTGATCGCCTCGAAAAGCGTGACGGGCAGTGGAAGATCGTGCTGCGCCGTGCGACCGTGGAGATTCCGCTGGAAGGCAACGCCAAACTGCCCAATGGAAAGAGGGTGTCGGGCAGCGGCTATTTGAAGGGTTCACGCGACAGAAACGATCCCTCGTACGAGCGGCCGCTGAAGACGGAGGGCGGCGCACGGTGGTAGCAAAGCAGTCTCACAGTCCCCGCTTGGTAAAGAATAAGCACGCCCAGAGTGATGAACACCAGCGGCATCAATAGACGCGTGTACTGTCGAACTCGTGTTCCGATCGCGCGATGGCGCGTCAGCCAGTACGCGAGGATGAGCCAAAGCGCTGTCATGACCGCGAATACGACACCCATCAGGGCGACATCGAGGCCGGAGCGCAGGGCGAATAAGGGGACATACACGCTGACATTGTCACCGCCATTGGCTACGGTCATGGCGATGACCGCCGCGATGTTAATGCGCCCGCCCGGCAAGGCTTGCTCGCCCGGATGGGCAGGCCTCCATAGATTCCAGGCGCCTTTTAAGCCCATCGTGATGGGCACCAAGCCGAGGAGGCCGACGAAGGCGGGCGGCACGCTGAGCGCTATCCAGGAACCCAAGATACTCACGGCATAAAGTATCGCGATGCCTAGGTATTGGCCCGCAATGATCTGCGAAACGCGGAATCGAGGATCGGCGAAAAAAATAATCAGGACAAGGATGTCATCCAGATCCGTGGAAATGAAAAGCCCTACGGCTTGTCCAATCAGCCCGATTAGGTGTAGCACGCATCAATTGTCGCCTTCAAAACTGGCCGGCGCCATCGTCGCGAGTGCGGCAATCGCCTGGTTGATGTCGATACGGCCCTTGCGGGCATGCGCGCCGTGCTCCGGGAAATCGATCCAGCCCGCATTGAATCCGTCGATCATTTGCATGCGCGGCGTGGGATTCTTCATCCCCTGGCCGCGGAAAATCCCTTCCCACTGGTCCCGCGGCACCGCCTCGACCCGCACCGGTGCGCCGAGCGCCCGGGCGAACGCAGCGGCCACCGCGTTGGGAGAGACGCGTTGCGCACTCTCGAGCTCCACGACACGCCGGCCCTCCCAGAGCTCCTGCAGGAGCGCCGCGGCGGCGCGACCGACATCGTCAGTTGAGACCATGGGCACGGCTCGATCCAACGGCTGCAGGTAGCTTTGGATGAGGCCGTTCCTCGCCGAGGGGATGTCCCAGGCGGCGTTTTCCATGAACCATGCCGCGCGCAGAAAGGTCACCGGCATGGGCAGACTGCCGAGAGCCTGCTCCAGCCGACTGAGCACATTCAGAAGGTTCGGATGCGGCGCATCCGCACCGATCGTCGACAGCGCCACGACTCTTGCGGGTTTGGAGCGGACCAGAGCCTCCCTCAATGAGTCGATGAGGCGCGTCGCCTCGGGAAAGCCCGGAGTCGGGTCGAATACGGGTGGCAGCATCGCGAAAACCCCGGCTGCCCCTTCGAACGCCGTCGTGAGCGCGCCGGTATCTTGCATATCGGCAATGGCGACGTCGCAACCGAGTCGTGCCCATGCGGCACTCTTGCTGCGATCCCTGATCACCGCGCGGATGGGCTGATCGGCGGCAAGGAGGCTCCGGGCCACGGCGGCCCCTACTTTTCCCGTGATGCCGGTGACTGCGTACATAAGAGCTCCTGGTTCGGCGCGCGTCGACAGCGACGCTGGACCACACTATCTCACCGGGGAATCCGTGATTAAATAGCGTTTACGTCAATGCAGTCGTGCGTTTTTGGCAGGAATCAACATGGCTTTCGACGGCAAATTGCTCTCCGGGGTCACCGTGTTTATCGCCGTAGTCGAGGCGCGGACCATCGCGAGCGCCGCCGAGGCGCTCGGGCTCTCGCCTTCCGGAGTGAGCCGAGCCCTCGCGCGGCTCGAGCGACGCGTAGGCGCCCGGCTGCTGGCGCGTACCACTCGCTCGCTCTCGTTGACGGATGAAGGCCGACGCTTTTATGAGCAAGTCGGGCCACATTTGGCCGGCATCGAAGAGGCGACCATCGAGGCCGCCGGCTCAGGCAGCAAAGTACGAGGGCGGCTGCGCGTCAATATTGACCCTTTCTTCTCGCGGATCGTCTTGTCGCGTCACCTCGCAACATTCCTGGCACGCTATCCGGACCTTGCCATCGAGCTGATCATGCGCGATCGCGTGGGCGATCTGGTCGCGGACGGGTTCGATCTCGCCCTGCGCTTCGGCGAGCCGCCGCAAGGCTCGTTGGTGGCCCGCAAGCTGATCGAGACGCGCGTATTGACCGTGGCCTCGCCTTCCTACATCAAAGCCCAGGGGACACCGCAACATCCCAAAGACCTCGAGGAACGGGACTGCATCGACTTTTATGACGCTGCTAACGCGCGGCCCTACGAGTGGGAGATGAGACGCAAAAAAGAAGTCCTGCCGCTGCGGGTCAAGGCCCGTCTGCTGGTGTCCGATTCGGGGACGATGATCGGTGCGTGCGAGGCTGGCGCGGGCATTGCCCAGATATTGGAAATCGGCTGCGAACAATTGCTGCGCAGCGGCCGGCTGGTCGAGCTGCTTCCAGAATGGTCGGACGAACGCTTTCCGCTCTATGCGATCTATCCCTCGAGATTGCATCGCGCGGCGAAGGTCCGGGCATTCATTGAGTTCTGCCTGCTCATCATGGGCGGTGAGGCACCGAGCACGTCTGCTCCGGACCGGACGCCCCGCCGCCGATCGTCACGATCACCGTGAGCCCGTTCATGTCGTCGGGAGCCTACCGCGTGAAACTGGATCGAGGAATATTGGCGGCGCTGAGTGCGGCCGTGCTGTTCGGGCTCAGCACGCCCTTCGCGAAGAAACTCGTCGGCGAGATGCCGCCGCTGCTGCTGGCGGGCGTTCTCTACGCGGGTTCAGGCGTCGGCCTAAGCCTCCTGTTGGCGGTGCGCGCGATCCGATCCGGCCGAACGAGCATCGTCCGGCCGCGCGGCGCCGATGTGATTTGGTTGCTCGGGGCCGTTGCCTTCGGCGGCGTCCTTGGCCCGTATCTCCTCATGTACGGCCTGCAATTGACCGATTCCGCCTCGGCATCGCTGATCTTGAACTTGGAAGGCGTGTTTACCGCGCTCCTGGCATGGTTCGCGTTCAAGGAGAATTTCGACCGCCGAATCGCCGCCGGCATGGCGCTGATCGTGGCCGGCGGCGTGGTCTTATCGAGCGGCACCGCAGTCCGAGCGGCCGGCATCGGCGGACCCTTGGCGATTGCTGCGGCTTGCCTCGCGTGGGCGATCGACAATAACCTGACGCGTAAGGTCGCCGGGAACGATGCCATGTTGATCGCCTGCGTCAAGGGGGTGGTGGCCGGCTCTATCAGTATCCTGCTCGCGCTGCGTCTCGGCGCACCGATTCCAGCGGTGGCCGTGATCGTTCGCGCCGGATTACTCGGCTTCGTTGGCTACGGCCTTAGCCTCACGCTGTTCGTAATCGCGCTGCGCAATCTCGGTACCGCGCGGACGAGTGCATATTTTTCGCTGGCCCCGTTCATCGGCGCTGCGCTAGCCGTAGCCTTGGGCGCGCCGCTGACAGGGCCCTTGCTGTTGGCCGCCGTTTTCATGGCAGCGGGGGTCTGGCTACATATCACCGAGAATCACGCCCATGTGCACTATCATTCGGCTGTTGTGCACGAACACTGGCACGTCCACGATGAGCATCATCGGCATCAGCACGCGGATAGTACGCACGATCAGGAATCGCACTCTCACGTTCATGCGCACGAGCCGATCGAGCACGCTCATCCGCACTTTCCTGACGAGCACCATCGACACAAGCACTAGCGCTGGGGACTGTAGTCCGGTGGAACGGTCATTCGTTCTTGGCGGTAAACGTGGCGACTCGCTGCGCCGCGTCGGGTGCCAGCCCCTCGTTCTTGAATATTTCCAGACCGTGCGCCTCATGCAGGCTCAATCCGTCGACTTCGATCAAGGCGCGTTTATTCACTTGGTTGGCGTACCAGGAGTTTTTCAGGATATCGGCGGCGAGGGATGCGAGCTCGGTATCAAAGACATCGTCGGGGAAGCAGAAGTTGGCCAAGTGCATTGCCTCGGCTTGTCGTCCTGAATAGGAACGACACGAGAGCATCATCTCGGCCGCCTTCACCGTGCCGATGCGATGCGGTAGGCGCAGGCTCAAGCCCCAGACCGGCGTCAAACCCCAGCGTGCGTAGACGTCCGAGAACCGCGCGGTCTCAGACGCGACGATGAGGTCCGCGGCCAACGCAAGCTCCATGGCACCCGTCGAGCAATAGCCGCGAACTGCAGAAATCACCGGCTGGGGCAGATTGGCTATCTTTTGGATGACCTCGGAATGAAAGTGCGGCTTGGCGTGCGCCTTCACGTGCGCGAGCACTTCATTCATGTCGTAGCCTGCCGAGAAGTGCTCACCCGCACCTCGCAAGATCACGAGGCCGATTTGCTTCGTTGCCCGCGCGATGCGGTCCACGTGATGCGCAAGCTCCTCGAACAGGTCCCTCGACAGCGCGTTCAATTTCTCCGGGCGATTCAACGTCAGCGTTGCGACGCCGCCGCTGTCCTCACGTTGGACCAGATTGCTCATAGCGAGGCTCCTCCCGACGATTCCACCACCCACCGCCCAGCGCTTGAAAAAGTCCGGCGGTATCCGAATATCGATTGGCTTGCGCTTGAACAAACGCCAGTTCGGTTTGCTGGTAGGCGAGCTCGGCGTTCAGTACCGCGACCAGCGCGATCGTCCCCAACTCCCGCTGGCGCATCGCCAGCTCGAACGTCTTTTTGGCGGCTCGCTCCGCCTCGGCGCTTGCCCGGAGCGCATCGGCGTCCGCCGCCAGCGCGTGCAGTGTATCGGCTACATTCTGACAGGCGAGCAAGACCGCGCCGCGATACTGCGCGCCCGCCTGATCCAAGGCCGCGTCGGCGGCCCGCTTTTTGTGCAGCAGGGCGCCCGCATCGAATAAAGTCTGGGTGAGCGAGGCGCCCGCATCCCAAAACTGCGTGTACCGGGAAAACAGACTCTGCAACTTAAGCGCGCTCGACCCGAGATCTCCATTGATCGTGAACTGCGGCAGCATGTTGGCAATCGCGACGCCGACCGCCGCGGAGGCTACGTGAAGATTCTCCTCGGCCAACCGAACGTCGGGCCGTTGCTCGATCAGTTTCGACGGCAAACTGACAGGGAGGTCGGCCGGCAGGGTCAGATCGGCGAGTTGAAAAGTCTCGGCCGGCGCCTCGGAGGGGAGTCGACCCAACAACGCGGCCAGCGCGTCGCGCGTTTGATCCAATTGCTTGCGCAAGGGTGCAAGCGTCTGGGCGGTCTGCGCTTCCAGGGATTGCTGGGCCAAGACCTCAAGATCGCTGACGGTACCGACCGCGCGTTGCTTCTGCACTTTATCCGTCAACTGATGCTGCAACTCGAGCAGCCGCTGGGTCGCTGCAATCTGGCCGCGGAGCGAGGCTTCCTGGACGGCGGTGGCGACTACATTGCTACTCAGCGTCAAATAAGTCGCCTCGAGCTGGAAACGCGTGCCGGCTTCTTGCGCCTTCGTCATTTCGAGGGCGCGGCGTGTGGCGCCGAAAATGTCGGGCGTGTAGCTCAGCGTAAGCTGGGCGGTGAAGAGGGTATAGACGTTACTCGGTGCGACCGTGGGGCTCGTCAAGGTCGCGGGCGGGAACTCGGAGCGGTCTCCGGTTACGCCGCCTTGGATGTTGGGGAAAAAAGCCGTGCGTTGCGCCAAGTACAGCTCATGCGCCTGACGCAGCGCCGCTTGCGCGGCACCGACGTTCGGATTTGCCTGCAAAGCCTGCTCCACCATCTGGTTGAGCGAGGCGGACTTGAATAGGGTCCACCACTGGCTCGGGATATCCATGCCGGCCACAAAGCGTTGCGGGTCCCCAGCGGCGCTCTCGGCCGAGGCCGTCTGCCCCGCCATCGGTGCGGTCCCGTAACTCGTGGCCTTCGGCGGAGCCGGGCGCTTGAAATTGGGCCCGACCGCGCAGGCGGCAAGACCCGCAATCAGCACCCCCAGTGCGATGCGCGGGCGCCTCATCGTCCCCACCGTGGCTCACCGTGACGCTGCTCGGCCCAATGCTCGATCACGTGGTACATCGAAGGTATGACGAAAAGCGTGAGTAGCGTCGCGATTGCGAGTCCGCCGACTACGACGGTGGCGATGCCTCGCTGCACATCGCTCCCGACCCCGGTGTGGATGGCGGCGGGCAGCATTCCCAAGGTCGCGACGGTGGCGGTCATCAACACCGGCCGCAGGCGCTCGGTCGCGCCGGTCATGATCGCCTCGTGCAGCTCGAGTCCCGATTTCCTCATGCGATTGAGGTTGGACACCATGATGATGCCGTTCTGGACTGCGACACCAAAGAGAGCGATGAAGCCGACGCCGCTCGCCACATTGAGATTTTGTCCCGTGATGTGCAGAGAAATGAGACCGCCCAGCGTGGCCAAGGGGACGACGCCCAAAATCAGCGCCGCCTGCCGGAAGGATTTGAGCCCCACGGTGAGAAAAAGCAGCATCATGCCCATCACCAGCCCGAGGATCACGAGGAGACGCGCTTCGGCACGGCGCTGGTTCTCGAACTGCCCGCCCCACTCGAGCCTGATCCTATTCTTGTCGAAGTGCACTTGCGCGTCGATCTTCCTCTGCGCCTCCTCGAGGTAAGTGGTGAGATCTCGGTCGCGGTTGTCGATCCGGATGGTGAGGTTGCGCTGGCCGTTCTCGCGGGTGACCGTGCTTTCCCCGGTGCGTGCTCGAACCTCGGCAAGCTGGGACAGCGGCACCTGGATCCCGCTGGCGGTGCGCACGAGGAGGTTGCCGAGTGTCTCGGGCGAGTTGCGGACGTCCTTGGTGAATCTCACCGTTAGAGGATAGGTCCGCTCAGCGACATAAACGGTCGAGACGGGCGCCTGGCCCACTCCCGTCTGGATGACGTTCTGCACGTCGGTCATGTTCACGCCGTAGCGCGCCGCCTTTTCACGATCCAACTTGATTTCCATTTGCGGGATCGGCGGCTCTTGAAAGAGCGAGGCGCTCGAGGTGCCCTGGATGGTATACAGGACTTTCACGATCTGGCCGCCGACCCTGCGCAACTCGTTCAGGTCGTCGCCGAACACCTTGATGACCAGCGGGCTGTGAGCCCCGCCGATCATGTCGTTGACCCCGTCGATGATGGGCTGACTGATGCCCACCGAGTACCCGGGCAAATCCTTTGCAAGCCCCGTGGCGAGCTTATCGAGAAACTGCTTCTTGGACTCCCCGTGCGGCCAGGTGTCATAGTCCGTGAGGCCCACCGGCGCCTCGATGTGCGACATGGTCCATGAATCCGTACCATCATCGTTCCGGCCCGTCTGAGTGACGACATAGGAGACTTCGGAATATTTCAGGATGGCGCGGCGCAGATCGCTCGCCATGTCGCTCGCCTTGTTCAAAGCGAGACCCGTTGGCATCTGCACTTGCAGCCACAGCGCCCCCTCATCGAGATCCGGCAGGAAATCCCGGCCCACGGTCGCCCCCAGCCCAACCACCGCCAAGAGCGCGAATAGGGTGACGCCATAGATGATTCGCGGCTGATCGAGGCAGGCCGCGAGCAAGCGGTCATACCACAGCGTCAGCCGCTCGAGCCAGCGGTTGTGATAGACCGCCCCGGGCTTGCGAAACGCCATGTACGCAAGCCCCGGAACCAACGCCATGGTCGTCAACAGCGCACCAAACAAGGCGTAGCCCATGGTATAGGCCATCGGCGTGAACAGTTTGGCTTCCGCCCGCTCGAACGAGAACATCGGCAAGTAGGCCGTGATGATGATGAGGCTCGCGAAGAAGATCGGCCGTGTCACTTGCAGCGTGGCTGCCTTGGCCTCGTCCTCGCTCAACACCTCGTTGGGAAGCGCTTCCCGACGCCGCAATACCGACTCGGTGACGACAATCGCGCCGTCGACCAAAATGCCGAAGTCGATCGCACCGAGCGAGAGAAGGTTCGCCGATACGTGGGTGAGATTGAGGAGCGAGAACACCGACACGAGCGCCAGCGGGATCGTAACCGCGACGACCAAAGCGCTGCGCGGACTGCCGAGGAACAGAATGAGAATGAGGAAGACGAGTCCGATGCCTTCCAGAATCGTCCGGCCGACCTTATGCACCGTCGCTCGAACCAAATTATCGCGGTCGATGTACGGGACGATCTTGACGCCGTCCTCAGCCAGCAGAGCGTTGAGCTCTTTCACCTTGGCGTGGACGCCGCGCAAGGTTTCAGAGGGATTTTGGTACTTGAGCATGAGCACGATGCCTTCGATCGTGTCCGGATTGCTGTCCTTGCCCAAGATGCCCTCGCGCTCCTGGTGACTCAGGGTCGTGCGGCCGAGGTCCCGCACCAAGACCGGTGTGCCGTTGACCTGCGTGACGACGATGGAGCCGATCTGATCGAGGCTGCGAATCAGCCCCACACCGCGGATCACGTAGCTCTGATCGCCGCGCGAAACGCGCCCGCCGCCGGCATTCGTGTTGTTATTGTTGATGGCCGTCATCACGTCAGCGATGCCGAGGCCGTAGTGCTCGAGCTGCTTGGCGTCGAGGTCGAGCTGGTATTCCGTGGTCAATCCGCCGAAATTGACGTCATCGACGACACCAGGGACGGATTTGAGCGCGGGAATCACCTTCCACCGCTGAATCTCCGAGAGCTCCTGAAGATTCTTGCTATCCGACTCGAGCGTGTAGCGATAGATCTCCCCGCCGGGCCCGGACACCGGGTCGGTCGACGGCGAGGCCCCGGCCGGCAGCGTCGCTTGACTGATGCGCTCGTTGAGCCGTTGCCGGACCCAATAGTCGTCGTAGCCGTCGCGAAACAGCACGGTAATCAGCGACAGGCCGAAGGTGCTCTGCGAGCGCATGAGAATCATGCCGGGCGTGCCGTTGATCGCCCGCTCGAGCGGCACCGTGATGAGTTGCTCGACTTCCTCGGCCGCAAGTCCCGGTATCTGCGTCGTGACCTGGGAAGCCACGTCCCCCAGCTCCGGATAGGCCTCGACCGATAGGGTTTCCCAAGCGTAGATGCCGAAAATAGCCAGAAGCACCGCCAGCACGATGACGGCCACGCGGTGATGCAGACAGAAGGCGACAAATCGATCAATCATTGAGCAGAATTCCGCCCTTCACCACGACCTGATCGCCGGGATTGAGCCCTGAGCGAATCGCCACGCTATCGCCCTCCTCCAGCTGTGGATCGACGGTCCGCCGCTCGAACGTCCACGGAGCGACCGCCACGAAAACCGTGGTGCGATCGTTATTCATCAGAAGCGCCGAAGCGGGCAGAACGATGCGCGACTCTTCGGCCGCGAGCAGGGTAACGGTCGCGAACATGTTGGGCTTCAGGGAGTAATCGGCGTTCGCGAAGGCGATACGCACCTTATTGCGACGCGTATCGGCCTCGATCACATCGGACACGAACAGCACCTTGCCGTGCAGCACCCGCCCGGGATACGCCACCAGGCTCACCTCGGCGTCCTGGTTCTTTGCAACATCACGGACATCTTTCTCCGGCACCATGGCCGTTACCCAGACGGTGCTCAAGTCGGCGATGGTCATGATCGACTGGGTGGGATCGTTGATGATGGTGCCCGGGGTCACGGCGAGCGCAGTGATGCTGCCGGCGACGGGCGCCAGGACCCGCAACCGTCGGCGGGCGGGCCTCGCCGCGGCGGGAACGCCCAGTGTTTTCAGGTGCGCCTGCGTTCGAAGATATTCTGCCTGCGGCCTGCGCGTAGTTGCTTTTCGCCTGGTCCAAATCCTGATCGGAGACGGTGCCAATCTTGGATTGCTCCTTCTGTCGCCCCAGCGCCTTCTCCGCGAGCCGGAACGCATCCGCCGCCTTGTCGTTGTCGTCGTACGCTTGGGCGAGATCCGCCGAATCGATGACCGCAAGAAGCTGGCCCCGCGCCACTCGCTCGCCCAAGCGCGACCTTCAACTCGAGCACCCGGCCGCCGAGTGCCGGCAGCACTGAAGCCGTTCGCGCAGGATTGGACTCGACCACCCCGGGGAGCGCCAGTTTGGGAACGACTCGCTCGGTTTGTGCCGGCATCACGGTCAAGCGAGTACGCAGCGCCGAGCCTTCGGGGACGAGGATCCTGTCCCCTTGCCGGGTCATCAAATCCGGCTGCGAAGAGCCGCCCGCAGAACCTCTGAAGAGGCCGAATCCGTGGGTCAACGCAGCCCGCGAGAAAGAGCAGGCCCAGGGCGATGCCGCCCCAAAGAAAGGCGCCGCCGCGTCTTGAAGGCTGATGATCGTGTATCGGCATGAGGGTTCCCCGGGGAC
>CAVWME010000012.1:0-76271 GCA_963755935.1 uncultured Gammaproteobacteria bacterium | reverse complement strand
TAGGTGCGGTTGCGAAATCTAGATAAAGACGTGGCTGCACGTCTTGGACTGCCGATTGGTTGCACCGCTCCTCTGCGGCGGGGATATTATGCGTCTTCCCTTATCCTGTCTAGGGCGATAGGATACGGACATGCACAAATTTCCCGCAATCGCGGCTCGTCTGAAGCGCGCGGAAGGCCACCTCGCTACCGTGATCAAGATGTTCGAAGCGAATCGGCGGTCTATCGATCTCGCGCAGCAACTGCGTGCCGTGGAGAAAGCCATTGGCAATGCGAAGAAGGAGCTCATCAAGGATCACATCTCACATTGCATGGAAGAGACCTCGACCGCCCTGCCGCGCGAATTTAAGACGCTCCTCAAGGAATTTCAGGCGTTCACGAAGTACCTGTGATCCGCTGCGAAGTGACCCGCGGCGTTTGCCGCCCCATCGGCCAAGCGGGTCCGCGAGATTGCCGGGAAGCGCCCGGTAGCCGAAGATGCGCGTATCAGGTCTCACCTCAATGGGAGCGGAGTCATGAAGTCTGCCTGGGCCATGCGCTGTTGCGCGCTGCTTCTCTGGAGTGGCAGTTCGGTTGCTCAACAGCATCCGACGTGCGCCGGTCCGCTACTCGGCACGTGGATTCTGCTGTCCATGGAGACCGAAGATCTCGAGACCGCTCGAAAGCAAAATCTTCTCGGCGTGCATCCGAGCGGCTATCTTTCCTACGGTGCCGACTGCCGGATGTCCGCCATCCTGGTCAAGGAGAGCCGCCAGGGACCGGCCGCGTTGGTGGCAACGGATCCCGAGAGTATCGAGCTTTATCGTGGGATGATTGCTTACGCCGGCAGCTACTCCATCGACGGCTCTAAAATCACGCACCACATAGAAACCTCATGGAATCAAGTGTGGACGGGCACCACCCAGGTCAGTCAATTCAACATCGATGGGCAGTCCCTATTCATAAGGACGGGGCCGGGCAAAAGTCCCATGACCGGAAAACAGAGCTCGACGGTGTTCATCTGGACCCGGGTTCAATAGCCCCTCTTAGCGGCTGAAAAATCGGTCGGATTGCGGCCAATCAGTTATTGTTGGCGGGATGGCACCAGAAAACTCCGCAGATTCCCCTTCAACATCAGATCTTCATCGCAGCATCAACTCCAGACAGCTGGGCATGATTGCCATCGGCGGCGCCATAGGCACCGGCCTGTTCTTTGCCAGCGGCGGGGCGATTGCGCAAGCGGGACCCGGCGGCGCGATGCTCGCGTACGCGGTCATGGGATTGGCGGTTTTTTGCATGATGCAGTCGCTGGGCGAAATGGCGACGCAGCTGCCGATTCGTGGCTCATTCGAGGCCTACGCCGAACGTTTCATCGACCCCTCGCTCGCCTTCGCGGTCGGCTGGAATTACTGGTTCAGCTGGGCGGTCACCTTGGCGGCAGAATTGGTGGCCGGCGCCCTCATCGTGCAATTCTGGTTTCCACATTCCAATCCGTCGCTTTGTGCGATGGGATTTTTCGCCTTGGTCATGATTTTAAACCTGTTGTCGGTTAGAGCTTATGCCGAGGCAGAATATTGGTTCGCCGGGATAAAGGTCGTTACGGTCATTATTTTCGTGGGCGTCGGCTTTTTGATGATCGCCGGCATGCTGACCAACGAGCACCCCGGCTTTCACAATTGGGTCCTGGCGGATCCCGCGACGCATACTCACGCACCTTTTGTTGGCGGCTGGACCGCCGCGCTCGCCGTGTTCCTTGTGGCCGGGTTCTCGTTTCAAGGCACCGAAGGGGTGGGCATCGCCGCAGCCGAAACCGCGGATCCGCGCAGAAACGTACCCAAGGCGATTCGCTCCGTTTTCTGGCGAATCTTATTGTTTTACATCGGAGCCATTTTTGTTATCGGGACGCTGATCGGCTACACAGATCCGAACCTGCTGCGCGCCGATGAAACTCACATCGCCTTTTCGCCGTTCACGATCATTTTTCAGCGCTTGCCGTGGGGCTATTACGCCGCCAACCTCATCAATGCGGTGATTCTCTCTTCTGTCCTTTCTTGCGGCAATTCATCTCTGTATGTCGCCTCGCGCATGCTGCATGCGATGTCTCACGGCAATAAGGCGCCGCGGGCATTCGGTCGACTCAACCGACGCGGTGTGCCGGTGGCGGCTCTTTGGGGTACGGGTCTCGTCAGCGGATTCGCATTCCTCTCCAATTACATCGGCGGTCAGAAAATCTATCAGTTGCTGTACAACGCATCGAGTTTGAGCGGATTTCTGATCTGGCTGGGAATTGCCGTGTGCCATCTGCGATTCCGGAAGGCCTGGGTGGCACAAGGCCGCCCCTTGACGGACTTGAAGTTCAGATCCAAATGGTATCCGTTCGGACCCTGGTTTGCGCTCGTGCTATTTGTGATCGTGCTATTCGGCGCAAACATCGGAGTCTTTCAAGCGCCGGTTTTTTCCTGGTTCGATTTCATCAGTGGGTATCTGATCTTGCCGGCCTTTCTGATCTTGTATCTGGGCCACAAGCTTCGCTACAAAACACGACTCGTCCCACCGAGCGAATGTAATTTCGATTCTTAACGAGTCCCCCTCTCGCGACCCACGGCGCTCTTCGACCACGCCTGCAATTGGTCGGTCGTTGCGGTAGCACCTCCGCAGACGATCACCAATGGCGCGGCGTACGCATCCAATGCGGCGCTACGCTCGTACACCAATGCCAGCGACGCACCGCACGCGGGCTCCACCAGCACGCGATGGTCATCCAGAAAGCGCTTGCAGGCGAATACCGAGGCGTCGTCGGAAACGACCGCGCTTTTCACGGGATATGCCGTCGACCAGCGAAACGCTTCCGCGCATACCTGCCGCGCACCGAGCGAAGTGGCAATGCTGGTGATGCCCGCGAGCGTTATACGCTGGCCAGCCGCCAGCGACTGCGCAAAGGAGTCGGCCCCCGAGGTCTCGACCGCAACCACCGGCACATGCCCCATGCCGTTGCGACGCAATCCTTCCACCACTCCGCAGAGCAGGCCACCGCCCCCTACGGATAACACCACCGCATCGGGTTCTATCCCCGCACGTTTCACTTCGTCGATCATGCTGGCGTGCCCGCGCCAGAGCAGTGGATCGTCGAAGGGATGAATGAACGCGGTCTGCGCAGCGATCATCGATTGGGCGAGCGCATTGGCTTCCTGCCACGACGCGCCGTGTACGATGACTTCGCCGTTTTCGAGGCGTATCAATGCCTTGGCATGCTCGGACGTGGTCTCCGGCACGACGACCGTGACCGGGATTCGCAAGTGGCGGCCGGCATAAGCCACGGCGATACCCGCGTTTCCTCCGGAGGACGAGATGAAGCGCGTGGCGCCACGGCGAGCGTATTCCTGGCAAGCAAACCCGATGCCGCGAATCTTGAACGAGCCGGAAGGCTGCAAGGCCTCCATTTTCAACCAGATTGTTTTTCCGGCCAACGTCGACAGCGGACGCGATTCGAGCAGGGGCGTCTCGATATGCAACGGCGTGCTGTCGGAGCGCTTAGACATGTTGCAATGCCTGCTCAACATCCGCGCGCAGGTCTGCAAAATTCTCGATGCCGCAGGAATAGCGCACGAGGGACTCCGGAATTCCGAGTTTGGCGCGCTCCTCGACCGAGCATTCGACGTGACTGGTGGTGCGAGGCGGTCCGGCCAACGTATTGACCGAGCCGAGACTTGCGGCGCGTTGCGCCAACTGCAAGGCATTCAGGAAGCGCGTGGAGGCCTCGACATCGCCCTTCACCGCAAAACTCAGCACCCCGCCGAATCCGCTCATCTGACTTGCGGCGATCGAATGGTCGCGATGCGTCTCGAGGCCGGGGTAGAACACCGATTCGACGGCGGGATGCGCAGCTCAAAAACCTCGCCATCGACAGCGCGGTGGCGTTCTGCCGCGCGACTCTCAATTCGATCGTCTTGAGGCCGCGCAGCAGCAGATACGCCGACATCGCGCTCAGGCAGGCGCCGTTGATTTCGCGGTAGTGATGCACTTGGGACACGAGCTCCGAGCGGCCGGCCAAAACGCCCCCCATGGCATCATCGTGGCCACCCAGGAATTTTGTCGCGCTGTGTACGACGAGGTCGGCGCCGAGACTCATCGGCAGCTGGTTGATCGGGCGTCGCAAACGTATTGTCGACGATGGTCGTCGCAGCCGACGCGCTTCGCGGCCGCAATCGCCCGACGCAGGTCGATGATTTTGAGAGTCGGATTGGTGGGCGTCTCCAGATAGACGACCTTGCATCCCTGTGCGATCGCGGCGTCCAGCCGAGCATGGTCTCCGGTATCGACGAGGTCGACGTTGATACCCATTTCCGGCAGGAATTTAAGAAAGAGCTTCGAGGTGCCTCCATAGGTATCCGTCACGGATACCACCCGATCACCGGGTCGCAGCAGAGCAAATAAGGTATTGGAAATGGCGGCCATGCCGCTGGCGAACGAGGTCGCCGCCTCTGCTCGCTCGAGTAGCCGGACCTTTTCCTCGAAAACCGTAACGGTTGGATTGCTGTTGCGGCTGTAGATATCGCCCGTGGCCTTGCCCGAGGGCCGCGGCTTGCCACGTTTCGATATCGGGATAGGCGAATGCGGCGCTTTGAAAGATCGGCACTTGCGCGGCTCCCAGCGCCAAGGGGTGTTCTTCACCACCGCGTACCGCGAGGGTACCGTTAGAAAAATCGGGCGGGCTCATGACGATCTCCTGCAGCAGTTCATCGGACAGGCGAGCACTCTATCGGGGTAGGGCGCCTGTCGCAGTCAAAATTCGCCATCCGATGGCGTTTTTCGCCATAATTCGCACCGAGTTTGACGAATTGTGTCGCAGACCTCCTCCCCTCGACCCGGCAGGTGTTCATTGAAACAGCTCGATCGAATAGACGAAAAAATTCTCGCGATCATGCAATCGAACAATCAGCTGACGTGCAACGAAATGGCTGAGCGCGTCTCGATCTCGCCGTCTTCCTGCCGCCGCCGCATCGACGCGCTGCGCCGTAACGGGACCATCGTCGCCGATGTATCCGTCGTCAATCCGGATGTGCTGGGTGAGAGGTTGATCGTCATTGCATTGGTGACTCTGGAGCGGGATACGCCGGATGGACATGCCGCTTTCCGGCGGGCGATGCTGGATTTGCCGCAGGTGCTCGATTGCGAATACGTCGCGGGGCACTGTGACTATGTCGTGCGATTCAAGCTCGTTTCGATGGCGCAGTACGAATCGCTGAGCGATCGCTATTTCACGGCGGACCCGTCAGTCAAGCGGGTCGATTCTTTGGTCGTCATGAAAGCCGTCAAAGGGCGTCATGAGCTGTTTATTCCCCCATCAGACTCAAATATCGCGCAACCTCAAAGCGTGGGTTAAGCCTGCGCTCACCAGCAGGTGTGCAAAGCCGATACTATAAGCAATGACACTTACCGCCTCACAAAGCGACGAACTTAAGCGCTTGGCCTCTGACGCAATGCGGGCGCATGGCCTCGCGCCCGACTTACCGGCCGCCGCCGTTGCACAAGCCGACGCGGCAACCGCAGCGACTGAATCGGGAGCGGAAATCCGCGATCTGCGTAATCTGCTCTGGTCGTCCATCGACAATGACGACTCACTCGATCTCGATCAGATCGAAGTCGCAGAGACCGTGGACGCCGGCCGGTGCAAATTGCGGGTGGGAATCGCTGATGTGGACAGCGTAGTCAAAATCGGCACGGCGGTCGATGAGCACGCTCGCGGCAACACAACTTCGGTATACACGGCGGCAGAGATATTCCCGATGTTGCCGGAGCGATTATCGACCAATTTGACTTCCCTGGGGCAAGATCAGGATCGACTCTGCGTGGTAGTCGAGATGACCGTCGAAGCGAACGGCGTGCTGGGTGCGTCATCGATCTACCGCGCTCGAGTGCGCAATCGCGCGAAGCTCGCCTACCGCAGTGTCGCGGCGTGGCTGCAGGGCACAGGACCTCTGCCCTCACGCGTGGGCGCGCGTCGCGGGACTCGAGGAGCAGCTCCGCTTGCAGGATACCGTCGCTCAGGCGCTCAAGCGCAGTCGGCAGACCCAGGGCGCGCTGGAATTCGATACGGCCGAGAATCGGGCGGTCTATCAGAACGGCGTGTTGATCGACTTGCAGCCGGATCCGAAGAATCGCGCGCAGGAGCTCATTGAGGAATTCATGATCGCGGCGAACGGCGTGGCGGCGCGTTTTCTGCAGCAGCACGGCCGCAGTTCGGTGCGACGCATCTTGAGGACGCCGAAGCGCTGGGACCGAATCGTACAGCTGGCGAAAGATGCCGGGGAAGAGTTGCCGCAGGCACCCGATGCCCTTGCGCTCAACGCGTTTCTCAGCAAACGGCGGCAGGTGGATCCCTCGCACTTCGCTGATCTGTCGCTCGCGGTCATCAAGTGCTTGGGCCCCGGCGAGTACATCGCTGAAGGCCCGGCGCAGAAGCCGGAGGGCCATTTTGGGTTGGCCGTGCGCGATTACACGCATTCAACGGCGCCCAACCGTCGCTTCCCGGACCTCATGACACAGCGGCTGCTCAAAGCGGTCCTGCAAAACCAACCGCCCCCCTACAGCGATACGGAGCTGCCAACCCTGGCGTCCCACTGCACAGAGCAGGAGGCCAACGCCAAGAAGGTCGAGCGACAGATCGAAAAGTCTGCGGCCGCCATGCTGCTGGGTTCTCGTATCGGCTCGCGGTTTGAGGGGATTGTGACCGGCGCCTCCGACAAAGGGACCTGGGTTCGAATCGCGAGCCCTGCCGCGGAAGGCCGAGTAGTCAAAAACTTTCAGGGACTCGATGTGGGCAATCACGTTCAAGTGCAGCTCGTGCATGTCGACGTTGCCCGCGGCTTTATCGATTTCGCCGGAGTCAACTGAGCATGCCGACGCCGACATCCACCTCCGCCCTCGCCTATCTCGATGAGAGTTTTCTCACGAGCGAGGCGGCACGGCCGCTGCGAATTCTTGCCGAGTACCTTGAGCCCCTGGAGGCCTTTCGCCGCGAGGGTATCAAGGACACCATCGTCTTTTTTGGGTCCGCTCGGCTCCGCGAGGAAGGCGCGCTGGGGCGTTACTATCAGGAGGCCCGAGCGCTCGCGCGGCTCATCACCCTATGGTCCATGAGTTTGCCCTCATCGACCTGCCATTACGTCGTCTGTTCCGGCGGCGGCGGCGGCATCATGGAGGCGGCGAATCGAGGGGCGGCGGACGCCGGTGGCCGCAGCATCGGCCTCAACATCAGTCTGCCCCACGAGCAGCGCCCAAACCCCTACATTACTCCCGCCCTCGAGTTCGAGTTTCACTATTTCTTCATGCGTAAATTGTGGTTCGCCCACTTGGCGAGGGCGCTGATCGTGTTTCCGGGCGGCTTCGGCACGCTCGATGAGCTGATGGAAATCCTCACGCTCGCGCAAACCCACAAGCTCGAGCGCAAGATTCCGATCCTCCTGTATGGCGAGAGCTACTGGAGAGAGATCATCAATTTTGAAGCGCTGGTGCGCCACGAGGTCATCAGCCCACAAGACCTCGACTTATTCACCTTCGTCGATGCGCCCGACGCCGCCTTCGCTCAGTTGCAGCGCCTGCTCACGGCCCCGGCTGGACAAGCGACCCCTGCATTCGCGCATTCAAGGCATATCGAGTCTCGATAACCGCGCAATCGCCGGCAGGGCTCTACGCGGATGATTTCTCGCTTCATGGCGACAACCGTCTATCAATTCTTCGCGGTACCTTTTGCCGCCATGTGCTGAACCACGGCGAGCGCCTGCTCGGCATTGGCATCGCCGGCAACTCCACCGATCGTCGCCACAATCTTGCCGTCGGGCGCGACGACGAACGTCGTACGTTCCGCCGTGCTATGTCCGATTTCGGTGCCACGGGAATCTTTCATGGTGGCGATGGGCTGGCCGTTATAGGTGTCGGTGACTTTAATATCGTAGGACTTCGCGATCTCACCCTTCTCGTCCGAGGCCACCGGCAGCTTGCCGGCGCAATATCGAGGATCGGCCGAGAAGTCGTTCAAGCGCGAGATGCTATCGAGCGACACGCCGATGACGGAGGCGCCCACGGCGGTAAATTTCTCGTAACTCTCCGCAAAGGTATGTGCCTGGAGGTTGCAGCCGCCGGTAAAAGCGGCGGGATAGAAATACACCACCACCGGACCCTTCTTTAATGCATCGCGCAGCGAGAAAGGGAATTCCTTGCCCGCGAGCGAGGCCTGTGTTTTGAAGTCCGGCGCCGTGTCGCCTTGCTTCAATGCGGCGAAACTCGTTGTCACTGTCAGTGCGAGCGACAAAAACCCCAGGACTTTAATTCTCACGGTGAGTCTCCCCTGTCATCTTGGCCACTACCTGCACAGTATCAGGGATCCTAATTGCCGTCAGCGCATCGGGAGCATTCATCCGCGAAGATAGGCATCGGTACCCGCCAGCCAGTCCTGCCGGGGCGGATTGAAGATGTCAACGTCGAGCGTGTCTTCGAGAGCGAGTGCCCGGTGCGGCAGGTTCGAGGGAATCACAAGCACCTCGCCGGAACGGACGACAACTTCATGCTCGCCTTGGGCGCCGAGCCAAAAGCGCAGCGCGCCGTCAAGAATATAAGTAATCTGCTCGTTCTCGTGCGAATGCTGAGGCACGTCGGCGCCTTTCTTAAAGTACACGTGGGCGATCATCATGCGCTCGCCGGTAATCAATCGGCGCGTCAGACCGCCTTTTAATTGCTCCGCGGATAGATCTGCCCACCGATAATGCTTGGCGTTCGTTACATCTGGGGCGGTCATCGTAGAATTCTCCGGTTTGTTGAATCACTGAATCACACTCACGTCGCGCAGGACCTTCACGGCGGTGTCAATAAAAGCGCGGACCTTGGGTGTCATATGGACGCGGCTCAAGGTAACAAGTTGCACGGGCAGGGGCTCGGGCTCGAACTCCTTCAGCAAGCGCAGCAGAGTGCCGGCGGCCAGCTCCTCCGCCACCTGATAGGACAACACCCGCGCGACACCCCGGCCGGCTTTCGCCGCCTGCACTTGCGTCTCGACATCATCGACCAGAAGACGCGGCGAGAGTCGCACGACGGCGCCTCGCCTCTTTTGTCCGAAACGCCACTCGCGCGCCGATGATCGCGCCATGCCGAAGATCGTGTCGTGTTTCGCCAAGTCCGACGGCGCTCGGGGCATGCCTCGGACCGCGAGATAGCGCGGACTCGCAACCACGACGCGCCGCACGCTGCCGACTTGCCGCGCGATCAACGTCGAGTCCGGGAGCCCCCCGATGCGGACGGCTAAATCGAGTCCCTCCTCGATGAGATCGAGGTTCCGGTCGTTCAGAGTCAGTTCGATCCGCACGTCGGGGTAATCGTTGAGAAAGGCCGACACGATGGGCGCCACATGGCGACGCCCAAACTGCACGGGCGCGGTGATGCGCAGGACGCCGCGGACCGGCGCCTGCGAGGCGCCGACCAGCGCTCCCTCATAGTCGGCCAATACGCTGCGCGCCCGCTCGGCCAGCAAGCGGCCCGCTTCGGTTGGCGCGAGTCTGCGCGTTGTCCGTTCAAATAGCCGCAGCCCGATTCGATCCTCCAATGCGCTGAGCGCCCGCGTCACCGCGGGCGGCGAGCGGCGCAAGCGCCGTGAGGCATTGACCAAACTGCCGGCCTCGAAGATCGCGAGGAAGATAGCCAGTTCGTCGAGGCGGTCCAAGCTATTATTCCTATTCATGGAATACTGATTTTCTCTTATAGGTATTTAATTCAGCCATTGCAATAGTAGGATGAGTTTGTCGACCACAACTCCACGAGGGCAATGACGGTGGCCACCTCCGAAATCATTCTTTATGGAACCGAATTATCCGGACACACCCACCGCGTAGAGCTTCTGCTGCGGATGCTCGGCCTGCCCTATCGATTCGAGCCGGCGGGTGCCGACGTGCGTCGCTCAGACGCCTTTCATCAGTTGAATCCGCTCGGTCAAATTCCCGTGTTGCAAGATGGCGATCTCACGCTCGTGGACAGCAACGCCATCCTGGTCTACCTCGCCAAACGCTATGGGCTCGACACCCAATGGCTGCCGGAACAACCGGATGCCGCCGCGCGCGTACAGCGCTGGCTGTCGATCGCCGCCGGAGAGTTGAGGTATGGGCCGGCCATGGCACGGATGATCACACTATGGAATTTCCCGGGCGCCCTCGCACCGACAAAGCAGATCGCGGATGTGCTCCTTAAGTTCATGGACGAGCATTTAAAGAGCCGGACGTTTCTGGCAGCCGACCATGCCACCATCGCCGACCTCGCGTGCTATTCCTATGTCGGGCATGCGCCTGAAGGCGGTATCGCGCTCGATGACTATGCGTCGGTGCGTGCTTGGCTTCGCCGCGTCGAGGCGTTGCCGCATTTCAAGCCCATTCCGCCATCCCCGCTACCTAGCTGAGAAGCGTATGGACGAATGGCCCTTCAATCCCGATGAGCTCGCCGCACAGGCGTTGGCCGGTGGCGGACCGCGCGGCGGCAGCGGCATCCGTCATTTTATGCCGGAGCAGCATCGGCTCTTCTTCACCCAGCTGCCTTATATATTCGTCGCTGCAATCGATGCCGCCGGCTGGCCGCTTGCGACCCTACTAACCGGGAGGCCCGGTTTCGTTCAGTCGCCGGATCCCTCGACCTTGCATATCGCAGCCCTTCCGGGTGAAGGCGATCCCGCCGCGGAGGCGCTCGTCGCCGGCCGTCATGTCGGTGTCCTCGGCATCGATTTATCGACACGCCGGCGCAATCGCGTGAATGGCCGGATCCTCCGCCGCAACGCGCACGCCCTCGGGGTTGCCGTCGACCAGAGCTTCGGCAACTGTCCGCAATACATCCAGCTGCGGACCCTCGCATCTGACCCTGGAACTGCAGTAGCTGCGGCCGCATCCGCAGCCGTCGAATCCTTGAGGCAGCCGGATGAGGCGGCGCAGGCCACGATCACCGGCGCCGACACGTTCTTCGTGGCGAGCCGCTCTCGCCCCGACGACGGCGCAGCCTACGGTGCGGATATCTCTCATCGCGGCGGGCGCCCGGGCTTCGTCCGCATCGACGGTAATGTGCTCACCATCCCCGACTTTCGCGGCAACCGGTACTTCAACACGCTGGGCAATCTGATTGCCGAACCCCGAGCTTCCCTGTTGTTCGTGGATTTTGAGACGGGCGACTTGCTGCAAGTACAAGGCTTGGCGCAAGTGGATTGGAGCGGCTCGACAGAGGAGTTTCCCGGCGCCGAGCGGCTGTGGCGGTTCCACATCGTGCAGGGCTGGCGACGCCGTGGCTCCTTGCCGCTGCGGTGGTCATTCGGGGAGTTCTCACCCACGACGCTGCGAACAGGCCTTTGGCCCGAGAGAGCTCAGGGCTTCTGAAATTTGAAGACGAATTGATCAAAGTTTGATGCGCCGCCATGCTCCTGACAGTAAGCTTTCTTTTTCGCGCAGGACGGTATGGGGTGTTCCGGGAATGATGGCAGTGCGGTCGCTGGGGCGACCATTCGCCTGGCTTTGGGTAGCGTTTGCGGTCAGCACGTTCGGGACCTGGCTCGCGTTCGACGCGTTTGCCTTGATCGCAATTATCGTGCTGCACTCCGGACCCACCGCGGTGTCGGCGCTCGCCGCGGCGGGACGGGTGGTGGGAGCCCTGGTGGCGGTGCCGCTCGGACCGTGGGTGGAATTCCGCCAGAAACGACCTGTGATGATTGCGATGGATCTGCTGCGGTTTGCGGCCGTCATCAGCATCCCCGCCGCTTATGCGCTCGGTTGGCTCGGCTTCGCCCAACTCCTGATCGTGTCGATCATCGTCGCCGCGGCCGACATCGCGTTCAGGGCGGCCAGCGGCGCGTACCTGAAGGCGCTGGTGCGGTCTGAGGACCTGCTCGCTGCAAACGGTCGGTTCGAATCGACCACTTGGACCGCCACGGCGCTCGGACCGCCCCTCGGCGGCGTGGCGATCTCGATGTTCGGCCCGGTCACGACGGTAGTGATCGATGCGGTTAGCTACCTATTGTCGGCGATAGGAATCGGCGCAATCGGTGGGCGAGAGGCGCCGGCTGGACAAGCGGATACGGCGCGGCTTCGAGTCGGCGACTTACTCGAAGGCTGGCGGTACATCCTGAGTCACCGGACTTTGCGCGCGCTGTTCTTCAATACGGCGCTGGTCAACGGTCTGATCATGGCAACCTCGCCCCTGATCGCCGTGCTCATGCTCGGCCCCCTGGGTTTCAAACCCTGGCAGTACGGCCTCGCTTTCGGACTACCGTGTATTGGCGGCCTCATTGGCTCCCGCCTCGCGCGCTCGCTCGTCGCCCGGTTCGGGCAGTACCACGTCCTGCTCACGGCCGGCGCTCTACGCGCCTGCTGGTCGGTCGGATTGGCCTTCATTCACCCGGGCATTTCGGGGATCACGCTCATCATGGCCGTTCAGTTTGGCCTGGTCACGTGCATCGGCGTGTTCAACCCGGTTTTCGCCACCTACCGACTCGACCAGACCGAGAGCCAGCGAATATCCCGCACCCTATCGGCGTGGTCCGTCACCGGTAACGTCACCATTGCGATCCTGACCGCTCTTTGGGGTCTGCTCGCCGGTATCATCGGCCCGCGCGCGGCGATCGCGATCGCGGGTGTCCTTTTGCTGGCCACCCCGCTGCTCCTTCCTCGACGCTCCGAGATACCGCGACAGGAGATGCAATTGGTCCCAACCCCCCCATGACAGGCCTCATCTCGCCCGCACCCTGCGCGCATCCCAAGGAATAGACAAGCATGAAACCTGCGAGGATTACCAAGCTGATCGGGACGTCCGCGGCGTTCGCCGGACTGGGGATGACCGCGTTGGTTAGCGCCGCTTTCGCGGGAAAGCTGGACGTGCTGCGCGGGGACTGGGATCTGAATATCGCGAAATCGAGGTTCGAGCCCAGTCCGCCCATGAAAAAGTACACGATGAAAGTGATTGATGCCGGCGCCAATCATTTGCTGATCAAGAGCGACTGGATCGACGCTGACGGCACTCCGGGTCACGTCGAGTATTCCACGGCATTCGACGGCAAACCCATAGCGCTCATCGACTATCCCATCGCCGATTTCGTCACCGACACCATGATCAACGCGACCACATGGGAGTCCGTGTGGACCAAGAACGGCAAGATAGTCGAACGCGAAATCGAGACGATCTCCGCCGACGGCAAAGTCTTTCGCGAAGTTGATCAAGGGAAGGATGAGAACGGCAGGCAGTACAAGAATCACTTGGTTTTCGAACGCCCATGATCGCGGGTGCAACCTATCCCCAATCTCGGTGGATAACCCGGTGCACAACCGCTGCCGTGTCACCCAATCGTCACGAAATTTCAGTCGGTTAGGTTGAACTGGCGAATTGTTGACCAGTTTATTATCGACTTGATCTGCGTCGAGGCTGTTTAGGTTTCGAGCGCACCCGCTTCTTGACGTTGCGCTTGGCCAACTTCCTTTTCGCTTGACGCCGCATTTTCACCAACGCGGCGATCAGATCGTCTACGGGCGCGCGATTCTTCGCCTTGCGCCGCATCCATACCAGCGCATCGAGCAGATCGTCGACCGGCTCCCGTTCTTTCGCCATGCAGCATCCTAGGTCGAATAAACGGCAAACGCTACCAGCGGTCTCTCGTGTCATCCGGTTGTCATACGTGGAAGGAAGTGCGGCTACGGGATTGGACATTTCCCGTCGTTGGGCGTGTAATCCAGCCTGCTCGGAATCAATTATAAGAACAGGGAGAGCATATGATTCACAGAAAGGTATTGGGCTTGCTCGGCTTGCTCGCATTGGTGACTGCGGCCTCTTCTCAATCTCAGCAAACCAGTAGTGGCGACGAGCCGGCGATCGCCGCGCTCGAAAAGCAGTGGCTCCAATCGCAGCAGACCAATAATCCGGATCTCGTGGCACCGCTCCTGGCCGATAAATTTGTGTATACAGGCGGCGACGGAAAAATTGTCAGTAAAAACGCGATGCTGGCGGACGCCAAGGCGACGAAGTGGACAAGTGTCGATTATAAAGACACGCAAATAACGGTATTCGGAACTACGGCAATCGCGACGGGCGAGTTCGTAGGCAAAGGCACGGACTCCTCCGGCAAGCCTGTCAATGACCGCTCACGCTATACCGATACCTGGGCCAAGATGCCAAGCGGGAAGTGGCAGTGTGTTGCGTCCCAAGACACGCCCGTAAAAATGTAGCCTGCCCGTCGACTATCGGTCAGAACCGCGCCGCGAGACCTGCGAGCACCTCTCCCTCAAACAAAGCGGTGCCCCTAATCGCGACCGTACAACCATTGCTGCCTCCGCAGAACAACGCGCCATTATGGTTAAGCAGAATGCCGTAGCCACGGGCTTCAAGTTTAATTCCAACATGGGCACCGAGCGGCACCATCCATCCAATGCCGAGATTGCCAGAGAAGAACGTCTCGGAGTTTGCACCGGCCTGGTTTGGGGTGGCAGTCGTCCCTCCAAGCCCTCCCATGACATAGAGACCGCGACCGGTTTCCTCGATAAAGTTCGTCCCGCCGATCTGATAGTTGTGGAGAGTGAGCCCTCGATTGCCTGCCGACGGCGAGAACGCGCCGGAAGTGAGAGTCGTGCGCTGTTGACTATAGAAGAGCTCGATCTGGCGGTGGGGATCCAAGCCGATGTCACCCGCGACGGCGAAGCTCGAGCCATTACCAAGATCGATAGTGGTGTCGTTGGCGGTATCCGTCACGCTCCCGCCGAATCGGTAGCCGCCATATAACGTAAAGCCATTCTCATACTTCGGCGCGGGGTTGCTCTGGGCCTGCGCGTACCGCGTCGGAGCAAAAAGCGCCGCGATGAGCCACATCGCTATCGAGACCTTGCCGATCGACGCAATGAATATGTGCGAATCCTTACCCATCAGAATCCGTGCTCGCTGTCGTCATTTCGGACCGCCTCGCAACTCATTCGCCTTTCGCCGGCCGCGCAATCCACCTTAAACTTCGCTGAACTCTCCCAACGGCCGCTCGCTCGTCGTATATCCCTGACACCGTCGGTCCATCTCCTGATACTGCCCGAGGTGCTTCGACCGAAACGAGTCGTGCGCTTCCTGGGTTTCCCACCGATCCACCGTCACGTACCGCAACGGATCGGCGTTGTCATGAAGTAGGAGCGTTGCCAGGTACCCGGGTGCCGAGCTAAACAGCGCCACCCATGCACCTCGTGGCCCATACTCAAACTCGAACTGGGCAACCGCCGAAGGCTCTACGCGAAATTCCCAGATGTATGTGAATCGCGCCATGTGATTTTCCTCACTCGCCGCGACCTACCGTTTTCGATCGCTCGTGGATCTCGTGATCATACCTGCGAACTGACCTCGCTATCCATCACGCCGAGCCCGCTCCTCTAAAAGGATGAGGCCCTACTCGTCAATGTAAGGGTCGTATCGAGGCTTGAGGAACAACGCCGGAGCGCTCAAGAAATCGCCATTATCGGGAACAGTGCTGGCTAGCTGACTCGCCCTGCCTGCATCGCTGAACAGTGCGGAGACCATTTCGTGTACAACCCGGTCTCCTCTGCGTTGCGGCGCTCCGTCAGACCCACTTGTTGGTTGCCCTGAGCGTGGTATTCCTCGCCGTCCCCAAGTCTCGTAGACAGCCACGAAATGTGTAATCATCGATAGCGTGCTGCCACGTGGATGGCAGATGCGATCCGACTATCCCATGAGCCGCCTCGACGAGCGTCGCGGGGCGGCCGCCGGGATCGCAACGCCATCGCAAAACCCAATAGAACGGACGCACAGTTCGCTGTTCGCCGATTCGGAACCCGACTGGAAGTCAAAATGACGGATTTAGGGATTGGCAAAGCGAGCATTATGAGCATTGGGCAACGGGTTCGCCGGCTCTTGGATTTTACATGCGCAAATGCGAAGAGAAACCTCACGATAGCGATACTAACGGCCCTCACAGCGCCTGCGCTCGCCGATAATCGCGCGCAATCACACAGTACGAGCAAGAACTATCTGACGCCATCACGAACGGCACGCCTGCCGTGTGGGACAAATATCTCGACCCCGATGTGATCTACGCCGAAGAGGACGACAGCTACAAAGGCAAGGACGGGATGATCAAGGAAATCCGTCCGTTGCCGCCAGGTCTCGGCGGAGAGATAAAGGTCGAACTTCTCTCCTATCACGAAGACGGTGACACCGCGGTGGCGCTTTTCCGCCAGCACGAGATCGAGCGCTATTACGGGCAAACCATCCATGCGAGTTATCTTCTGAGCACGGTATGGAAGAAGCGCGCCGACGGCTGGAGGCAGATCGAGGGACAGGTTCTGGCCGAAAAGACCGACCCACCGTCGATCGCGCTGCCGGTGAGCGATCTGCAAAAATTCGCGGGAACCTACAAGCTCAAGGATTCCGAGCCGACCTACACGATTACACTGACTGACGGAAAGCTGATGGGCGGACGCAC
This sequence comes from uncultured Gammaproteobacteria bacterium, assembly GCA_963755935.1. Classification (GTDB taxonomy): domain Bacteria; phylum Pseudomonadota; class Gammaproteobacteria; order Steroidobacterales; family Steroidobacteraceae; genus Bog-1198. The sequence goes on along the minus strand of CAVWME010000012.1, from coordinate 59,819 downwards.
GGGCAAGGCGCCCTCGGAGTGGAATGCGGAGACGCGCGACGTGTTCTTCATCAAGGGCGACCCGCGCATCCGCAAGATCTTCCAGTACGACGCGACGGGCAGAGTCACCGGCTTTATCGAACGGCGCGAGAGCTGGGATATCGTGTGGAACAAGACGGGTTAGCCGGCGCTGCTAGGACGGCACCCGGCTGTTCGCGGGATCGTTGTCATGCTGAGCGACATCCACTCCCCCCACATCCTCCCATGGTGGAACCGTGAAGTGAAAAATTGCTCCGGATGCGTGATTCTCAGCCCATAAGCGCCCACCGTGAGCAGCGATGATCGAGCGACTCACGGACAATCCCAGGCCGAGTCCGTGCTGTTTTGTGGTGTGATAGGGCTCGAAAATCTTATCCTCGTCGCCTGCCGGTATGCCACCCCCCGTGTCCCGGACTGACAATTGAATAAATCCGCCTGCAGTCAGGCATGAGCGGATGGTCAGCGTCCTGGTTCCGGCTTGCCGGGACATCGCGTCAGCCGCGTTCATTATGAGATTAATTAGAACCTGCTGAAGGTGCACGCGGTCACCTCGAATAGTCGGCAAGTCCTCGACCAGGTTAGACACGACCCGCACAGCGCGCGCGGTCAGCTCGTAGCTCAATAACCTTAAGACATCCACAATAACGTCCCTCGCCTCAATCGGCTGGGGGACAAATTCGCCCTTTTTTAGCAAGGTTCGAAGGCGTCGAATGACTTCTGCAGCATGCGTATTATCCGCGATAATGTTATCTACGAGCTGACGAATCTTATTCAAATCCGGTTGATCGCGATCGAGCCGCAGCTGCATGGCTTGCGCATTCAACAAAATAGCTGCCAATGGCTGGTTTAGCTCATGCGCCAGCCCCGACGAGAGTTCCCCCAACGTTGCGGCTCGCAACAAATGCGTGACCTCGTTTCGTTGAGCTACCGCGTCCGCTGCCGCTTTTTTGTTTTGGGTGATATCCATCGCCACGCCTTGCAATCGAATCCGTCGACCGTCGCTGGCCTGTTCCACGCAGATCGAAGAAGCGATCCAGCGTATGCCTCCGTCGGATTGAATTACGCGGTATTCAACCGGAGAAGTATGGGTGCCGAAGCTCGCTCCGGTTAGAGACGCGGATACCACGTCTCGATCTTCCGGATGCACGGACTGCAGAAAATTGTCGACCCGTAGCGGCTCTGACTGGGTGAACCCGAATAGGGAGCGCCAGTGATCGGTAGCCCAGATCTCGTTGCACTCGAGATCCTGCGACCAAAAGCCCAAATTGGCCGCCGTGGAGGCGAGATCGATTTGCTGGTCGCGCTCTCGCAGGTCTCGAGCAATTCGGGCGGCTCGGATCATTTCACCAGCGACTTCGTAGGCCATGACCAAAATGAGGCCTAGATACAACATAGAATGCATTGGAGGCCAGTGCCCAATGCCAAACACGACCAGCAGGGTTTGCACAGCATCGGCGAACGTGAAGAACGCAATGCTTCCGGCCACCAAAAGTGCCCGTCGTCGGTCGCCGCGCCGCCAAACTGTCGCCGCCGCATCGACGGTATATACGATCATGCCGAATAGGCTGAGCTGGCCGACGATTATCCAGGGATTCGGGACGACTCCGACCGGCAGAGATACCACATCGCCAAGAAACCGTATCGGACGCAAACCTGCGACCGATCGATAATTCAAGTTCTTTCCCGTTGTGAAATTGAGTAACAAGGAAAACGTGCGTAGTCCGCAAATGCTCCAAAGCAGCCAGGTGCGTCCGGCGGACAGGTAGAGTTTCACAAATCCGGCCAATGACAGAAACATCAGCCAGAATGTCACCTGATTCCAGGTTACTGCCAAATCGAGGTCTGCGATCGACGCGGCCTTCACTATCGCGAGATTGCACCAGACGTATCCGGCAGTACCCAGCGCCGCCAGCGCGAACATCAAGTTGGCCAACGCCCCGCGGTCGCGCCACCAGACCAAAGCGCTGATGAGCGCGAGCGTCAGACAGGCTGAGGCAGTCATGGACAGAATGACAGTGACTGAATTCACTTGGTTTGCGCTAACAAGATAGGTCCCGCGCCGAAAGAGCGGTCGTTTTTGACCCTGGGCTCAGCGTGTTACTGGCACATCCCATGGCGCAACGCCGCCGCCGCTTCCCAATACTACTACGGCGAATGCGCAGAATCCTGGAACCTCATTGACCGGACGCGGTGCCGTCACGGCCCAGTATGCTGACCCTCGCGCTTCCAGGCTTCGTCGGCCAGGCGACCCTCGTGAATCTGTCGGCCACCGCAATTTTTTGCTCACCGTTCAGCGGCTATAAGTGAAGTTGCCGCCCAGATCCCCAAAGAAGACGACGCCTTCCCGCCGCGCCAAAAGACCGCATCATTTAATCTGTACTCGGTGATGGCGCAGGTGTCGAGCCACGACCACCACGCCTGACCTTTTTTATCCTGAACGTGCCGTGGCGTGCGCCCATTCAATGCGAGGGTAGTCGAATGGACCCGAATCAGCGGCAGTGTCGGGAAGAACATGGCCGGCGCGTCCGGCTGGAAACGGCATTCGCATTGCATTGTTCTTTTGCGGCAACCCTGCGAATAATTATTCGCGTTAGAGGCACAAGGTCCAATACCGCGGGGGGGCGGCCGCACAGTAGCTTCAAGGTTGCGCCCGCAAATGAAGATCCCCGGGTTGCTCGACCTGGTCGCTACGCTGCCAAGGAGCCCATGGTGGCCAATTCGACCCAATATGCTGACTGGCACTCGTCGCTCGCCTTATTAATGCAGGCGCAGCCATCCCCTGCACGGCCATGAGCGGCTAGATAGCAATGGGGACGCGCCGGATTGCCGCTGTAGCGGCCGCGGGGCTTCTGTGCCATATCGCGATGCACCAATCGGCGCGCTCGCAGCCGGCTGCGAATTCATCGGATGACCCGACCGCGCCGCAACACGGTGCAGCGGCACCGGATGGCAACTCCCTTGCTGAGATCCTGGTCACCGCGACGAAGCGAGAGGAACGGCTCCAAAAACTCCCTGTTTCGATTACGGCGATTTCGGGTCAGGACCTTGAGGCGCGGAACGCCCTGAATTTCGATGACTATGCACGGGCGGTCCCCGACCTCTCCTTTACGGATTTAGGCGACGGACGCGAGCGCATAGCGATTCGCGGTGTCGATTCCAAGATTGGCCAAGCGGTTGTGGGTTACTACTTCGGGGAAACACCCATTCCCGACAGTAGTTCTGTGAGCGCCGAAAAGGTGGCATTCGACCCCGAGATTGTCGACATACAACGCGTCGAAGTCCTCCGCGGACCTCAAGGTACCATCTTTGGTTCCGGATCCATGGGGGGAACAATTCGCATTGTTCCGAACGAACCCGACTCAACGAAGAGCGAATTGTCCGTCAAGGACATCCTCTCGAGCACCGAGCACGCCAACGGCCCTGCCGAGGTGGTCAGCGGGATCTTAAATACCCCGCTGATTAACGACCGGGTCGCCCTGCGCATCTCCACATGGGCCAGTTGGGACTCGGGCTTTATTCGACGACAGGTCGCGACACCCGACAGCTTGGCAGCCAATACGGCAAGTGGCGCGCCACTCGTGTTTCAGCCAGTGGCAAGCGTTCCTGCCGGCGATGTGTTTGGTGCCCGCGGCGCTTTGCGATTTCAGGCGAGCGACTTCGTCGATCTGGAAGCAAGCCTGTATTCCGACCAACAATATTACTCGGGGTTTCAAGATATCACCACGGGAGCGCAGAATCCGAGCAACGCTCTGGTGCAGAATTTTCTCTTCAACCAACAGGAGCAGAATCGTAATCGGCTGACGATTAGCAACTTCAAAATAACGGCGGATGTCGGCATCGCCGATTGGCTGACGAGCCTGTCCTACACGCGGCGGTTACTGTCGCTTGAACAGGAAACCGCGGCGGCACTGGAATACCTCGGATTCTCCCCCGCGTTCTCTGCCGCACCGATGTTTGAGGAAGGTCGCGATGATGCCTATTTCGCAGAGACGCGCCTGTCCTCGAAACGTTCGGAATCTCCGACAGCGGACAAGCTGCAGTGGCTAATTGGCGCATCTTACGGTTATCAAAAAGGCTGGACGGACATCTCACTCTTGGATCCCGGATTTTCCCGGGCTTTTGGTTCGATCACCGGGCCTGTGCCGAGAGATAATATATACGAGGAACGGGCACTTTCATGGATAAAGCAGTCGGCTACGTTCGGCGAGTTAAGGTATGAACCCGTAGAGAGACTGGGCCTTACGGCGGGTGCGCGTTGGTATTTTTATTCTCGTACCGATGCGCAGCCAGAGACGGGACTTTTTGCCGCCACGCCCAATAATGGCTCGACTCCGAATCCATACACGGCACCGACGGTGCGCGGAACGGCCAACGGCGTCGTGTACCGGGGAGCCATAAGCTGGCAACAGTCGCAGAGCGTCATGTATTACGCGCAAGCCGCGGAGGGGTTTCGTGGGCCCTTCGGTCGTTTCGCGCTACCGAACGTCTGTGCGGCGGATGCGGCGCAGCTCGGGGGCACGACAGCAGAGGGCGAAGTAGCGGCAGACAAACTCTGGAATTACGAAATCGGCGCCAAAACGAGCTGGCTCGATGATCGTGTGCGCGTCAATATTTCTCTTTATCGAATCGATTGGACCAATGTACAGCAGTCGGTTCTTCTCAACTGCGGGTTCGCCTTGAAGGAAAATCTCGGCAGTGTCGTCAATAAAGGAGGCGAAGCGGAGGTCGAGGCCCGCATAACAAAGGCACTCTCCGCGGGCGCTGCGGTTGGCTATGTGAATAGCGCTCTGCAGCAGGATATCTTTGGTATCCCAGGCACCCGGGGCCAGCCATTGCCGGACGTTCCGAAGACGACCGGCGGAGCCTTTCTGGAATACCACCGGGGCGCGTTCGGATCGTGGACCGGAACCGTGCGCACCGATTACTCCTACACAGGTCAGTCCATCTCGACGTACGCGTCGGGGACCTCCTTTAGCCCTGACTTGGGGTCAGTGGCGCTGGTGGGCGCCCAATTGACCCTCAGGCGATCGAATCTTGAGCTCTCGTTTTTCGGGCGAAATCTCCTAGATCGAATCTCCCGCACGGCCCTTGAACGTGACGTGTCGCTCGATGTGCCGGATCGGTTAAGGTACGCCGTGAATATCCCGCGAACAGTGGGATTGAGTTTCTCCTATCGACGATAGACTGGCCGCTCACCTGAGACTTTAGGCCAATAGCCACCCCTTGCATCCCCGCCTTATTGTCTTTTAAGCGCACGCCCTCGTGACGGGTGTGTGTGCACACGCATAATTCGTCGGGCGGATCGGCGAGGGCGGGAGGATATCGCAGCGGGCCGCTTTCGACCTCATTCTTACGAATAATTGCCGCGGGGGACCCACTGGTTAGGTAAATCCGCCAATGCCTAAAAGCGCGACGCGCCTGTTCGCCTTGCTCTGCGCCGCACTCCCGATGACGCCGAGCGTATTTGCAGTCGCCGAACCATCCCACACGGTCGTCGTTCTTTACTCGGACGACCGTTTTTTGCCGGCGAATATCGAGGGCGATCGTGGATTTCGTGCGGCCCTCGCGAGTGCCGGCCGACGGCCGAGTCGAGTTATTCGATGAGCATCTCGATCATTCGCACTTCGGTGGATCGCCCGACTATGAAAGAACGGTCTATACGTATCTGCACGATAAGTACTCTTCACGGGCTCCTGAGATTATTGTAGCGGGAGGAAACGAGGCGCTCGATTTCATACTCCGCAATCGCCTGCAGCTATTTCCGCGGGTTCCCGTGGTCCACATGGGTGTCGACAGATCCTTCCTGCGGTCGATACCCAACCTGCCCGCCGATGTGGTTGGCGTTCCGGTCCAATACGACGCCTTCGGCACGATTGAACAAGCGCTGCGCTTACATCCGCTAACCCACCGACTGGTGATCGTCACCGGCACGGCGTCATCCGATCGGGATTGGGAGAGGCAACTCAGGGGCGAGACCGCGCGATTGGACGGGCGCGTCTCGGTCGAGTTTCTGGCGGGCCTGCCGACCGCGATACTCATGCGTCGACTGGCCGCATTGGGCCCTAACACGATCGTCTTTACGCCCGGATACTATGAAGATGGCACCGGCCGTGTTGTTATCCCACGTGACACCGTGGAGTTGATGGCGGCGGCCTCGACCGCGCCCATTTATAGCCCCTACAATACGTTTATCGGCACAGGCATTGTCGGCGGCCGCATGCCGACTTATGAGTCCATTGGACGTCAGGCGGGGGCCATCGTCACGGCGCTACTCGACGGTTCCGCGCCGGGCGCCCTCCGCTTGCCGACTGTCGTGCATACCGACCTACATATTGACTGGCGACAGGTGCAGCGCTGGGGAATCGACGAAGCCAAACTGCCCAAGGAAGCAATCGTATATTTCCGCGCACCCGCCCTGTGGGATGCCTATCGAAAGGAAACTGTCACCGCCGGTTGCGCTTTTCTTCTGCTCGTTGCGCTGTCGATCCGCCTGCTGATTGAACGCAGATCGCTAACGCGCACCTCAGCGGCGCTCAAAGCCAGCGAACAGGGCATGACCATCGCGGCGCGCGCCGCCAAACTCGCCATGTGGATCTGGAACGTGGCCGACGATCGGATTGCGGTTGCTCCCCCACAAACGGCTTTCCAAACCGGCAGTCCTACCTCGGTCAGTTTCCCCGACACCCTGGCGGTGGTGCACCCCGCTGACAGAGAAGAGATGAACCAGGCCGTGCGGGGGGCGCTCGCCGCGAACCGCGAACTCGATTTGGAATACCGGACGATTGCCGAGAATGGCGACGTACGCTGGATCGCGATACGCGGGAGGCCGGATCTCGACGACCGCCGCCGCTGGCTCGGCATTGTGCTCGACATAACGGATCGCAAACAGGCGCAGCTCCAGGCAGCGCAGGATCGTAACGCGCTTCAGCACTTCGCGCGTGTGTCGATGCTCGGACAAATGTCTGCGTCGATCGCGCACCAGCTCAATCAGCCACTCACTGCGATACTCGCAAACGCCGAAGCCGCGCAGCAAATGCTGAGACTAGAGCCCGTCGACTTAGAAGAGGTGAAGCAGATCTGCGACGACATCGTAGGCCAGAATCAACGTGCGGCGGCCGTCATACGCCGTCTGGGTGCACTGTTCAAACGCGGCGAGATGCAGATACAGCCGGTCGATTTGAACGCTCTGTTGTCGGAAGCCCTCGATCTCCTTCACACAAACCTGAGGACGGATCGCATCACGGTGACCACCGAATTGGCCGAGGGCCTTCGTTCCGTCGACGGTGACAAGGTTCAGCTCCAACAGGTATTGCTCAATCTGATCATGAACGCCGCCGATGCCATGCGCAGCGTCCCGGTGGTCATGCGGCAACTAATCGTCCACACCGAAGCGACCGCTGCCGAAATCCGCCTGCGTGTCACGGATCACGGACCCGGCATAGCTCCGACGGATCTCAAGAATGTGTTTGAACCCTTTTGGAGTGCAAAGCCCAGCGGCATGGGTATCGGATTATCGATCTGCCAGGCGATCGTAGCCGCTCACCACGGCACTTTGACGGTGGCAAACAACCCAGACGCGGGCGCTACATTTCTCGTCGTATTTCCCGTGGCACAGGGCGCATGAGCAATATTCAGACCCAGGCGGGTGAAGTAGTCTACATCGTAGACGATGAACCCGAGGTCCTGAAGGCACTGTCTCGCCAACTGCGGTCGCATGGCTGGCGGGTGCAGACGTTCGAGTCGGCGGAAGCATTCCTCGAACGCCGGGCGCCGCAAGCAACGGCGTGTCTCGTGCTGGATGTGTCGCTGCCCGGCTTGGACGGCATAGAGCTGCAACAGCACTTGCTCGAGATGCGAGAGATGATGCCAATCGTGTTTCTTACGGGTCACGGCGACATTCCGATGTCGGTGCGGGCGATGAGGGCGGGCGCCTCTAACTTTCTTACGAAACCCGTAGCCGCGGCAGACCTTTGCGCGGCGATACGTCAGGCTATGGACAAGGAGTCCATAGCACGAGGTATGCGCAATGAATCAGACCTCCTCCGCCAACGATTCGCAAGATTGACAATCCGCGAGCGAGAAGTATTCAGGGCGGTCGCCGCGGGCAAGTTGAATAAGCAGATTGCCGCAGATCTCGGCATTGTTGAGCAGACCGTCAAGTTTCATCGCGCGCGCGTAATGGAGCGCATGCAGGCGCATACCGCGGCCGAGTTGATGCGGATGGCAGCAAAACTCGCCATCGGCGATGAGACATAACGAGCCAATCGAGCCGAACTCGACGCCGCATCGGAAGCTGATCCAAAAAAGCGAGCGGTGACCACTGACCTTTAGATGAGTTCCGGCGCGCCCCGCCCTGTTATAGGGTTTGCAGGTAATGACCCCCCGAGTGCGTGTCGCAGTCGTCGACGATGAAGTGCCGGTGCGCACGGCGCTGCGCCGACTGTTACGGCTTGCGAATTACGACGTCACCTTGTTCCCATCGGGTGAAGCGTTTCTCGAATCACTCGAGACTCAAACGCCCTGACTGTGTCGTTCTGGACATTAATATGCCCGGCATGTCCGGCCTCGATGTACAGAGGCGGCTGCGCTCCGTATCTATCGCCATCCCTGCGATCTGTATTACCAGCGGCGAAGACGTATCGCTTGCCCAGGAGGTCATCGACGCCGGTGCCGTCGACCTGCTGCGCAAACCCTTCTCCAATCATGACCTGCTAAAAGCGCTGCGGACCGCACTTGGCGTAGACGTCTGAATCGAAGACCAGTCGCAAATGACTGAACCAACGTCTAGTGGCCGACGCCACCGATACGGGATAAAAGGTACACCCCGAAGGGTTTAATGACTGTGCTCAGAGCCTGGAAGGATGAACAGCGATGGATAGAACTGCATATACGGTGTTCATCGTAAACGGTGGCTGGGACTCTCGTCTGATGCTATCACGCGAGCTCGCGATCGCGGGTTATCACGTCCGCTCGTTTCGGTCCGCGGAAGGCTATCTCGCAGCGCAGAATGCCGAGATCCCCGGATGCGTGTTGCTCGACGTGGTCCTTCCCGGCATGAGTGGACTCGACCTGCAAAGCTCGCTTCTCGGGTCGCCTAGCGCGCGCCCAATCATATTCCTCACCGACCAAGGTGATATAGGAACCGGGGTGCAAGCCATGAAGGCGGGCGCCATCGACTTCCTCACCAGGCCGGTCGACAACGCGCGGTTGTTCGGAGCAATCGACCAAGCGCTGCAATGCGACTTGCGGGAACGGCTGGAACGGTCGATCCGTAGCGTGGTTAAGAGTCGGCTCGAGACATTGACACATCGCGAACGGCAGGTCATGACATACGTCATTCAGGGCCGCCTTAACAAACAAATCGCCGCCGGGCTCGGGACGTGTGAGAAGACAGTGAAAGTGCACCGCGCGCGAGTGATGTCCAAGATGGGCGCACGTTCTGTGCCGGAACTCGTGCGGCTCGGCGCGAGCATCGGAGCGGCACTGGAGCCCACTATGGCGGTCAACTCGAATACGCTGGGTTGGAGGTTGACGCCCGACGCAGAGCAATGGCGACGGCATTCGCCGGCATTACCGCGCGCGAAGCCCGATGTCGTGGTGCTCATGACAAACAGGGTGAAGAAATTCAACCAGGTGGCTCGCCGTCTTGGCGGCCCCAAGCGCGCCGAATATGTCGGCGTTTCTGCGGCGCGATAGGAGACACAGAAGAGAAGGTCAGATGGGCGGCCTTCCCGGGTTGTCTCACGTAAGAGGATTAACGCAAAAGGGCCCGTCCTCCTATTCGGGACCTCGCATCGCTGTAGAGGGATCGGGGATCCACTTGAACTCCTCTCCCGTAAAGCCTTCCGGCAGAGGGCTGGATGCCAAAGGCGAGTCGGCCTCGATATACCAACGGGTGATGACCCACCGACCTTGGCGCTTCTCGAGATCTGCGTTATAGGTTCCAGTGGTCAGCATCTGCAAGTTGTCCGCGCGAGGAACGTTGGAGATCAACATGTACGCCCTCACCTTCGCGGTCGTGGCGGTTTGCTGAGCGACGTGAACATTTCCCTGCGTATGACGACGCACAGCGGCCGAGGTCTTGCTTGGGGTGACGTATCGGTCCTGAAAGATCTGTCGAAATGCCTTTTTTCCGCGCGAGATAATCGTGCCGATCGCCGGCGTGGTGTTTTCAAACAAAATGTCTTCCGAGAACAGAGCGAAGAACTCCTCCCAACGTCCTTCATCAAAAAGATAAGAGTAGGCGGTGATTGTGTTGACGATGGCTTGGCGGTCCGCAATGAACTGGATATCGGTATTCACTTTGCCGGAGCCATCGGCCATTTCCATCTGCAGGCGCGCCGGACCCGGCGCGTTTTTATGGGGTGCGAAGTTGCCACTGGCCATGGAGATACCTCTCGAATTGCGGCTTCAGATTCCGGAGGGTTCTAAGCGAAAGTACCGACTCATCAAAAATGACTCAATAAGACCTAGTGGCTACCAGCCTATAGGCGGTCGCGTTGCACCTAAAGCCAATTTACGCGCTTCCAGTGCCGCGCGAAAATTCATACATCGCCTCCGGCGAGTCGGAGGGACGCGCTCCTCAGAGAACGAAACGTCGAAAGTCGGGTACTGGGAGAGCTGGTCTTGAGTGCACTGGTGATTTCATTTCTCGTTTTTGCTTGCGTGCTGGGCGGCGCGGTGCTGGGCGTGTTTATGCGCAGGCTCCTGCCCGACCATCATGTAAACGACGACTCGAAGTACATATTCAAGTTGGGTATAGGTCTGATCGCAACGCTGGCCGCCTTGGTGCTCGGATTGCTGATCGCGTCGGCGAAAAGTTCGTATGACGCCAAGCAGGATGAGGTCAAGCAGGGGGCCGCCAAAATTATCCTTCTCGATCGCACACTTCGGCACTACGGGCCGGAGGCCGATCCGGCACGCGCCATTCTGCGGCGCCTGTCGGCAAGCAAGACAGCTCTGACCTGGATGAGAAACGGTATGGACGCGGGCGTTCGCACCGGAGACGTCGCCCCTGGGATCGAGGAGGTACAGGAAAAGCTACGAGTGCTGGTGCCAGCCACCGACGGCCAAAGGTGGCTGCAAACACGGGGATTGGAGCTCAGCAGTGAGCTCGCGCAGATGCGTTGGCTTTCAATTGACCAGCACAGTGGCTCGATACCGTCGCCTTTCCTGGTGGCGCTGGTGTTTTGGCTTGCCGTCATCTTCTGCAGCTTCGGCCTGCTCGCACCCCGCCACCTGACTGTCTATGCGGTGATCTTTGCCTGTGCGTTGTCCGTCTCAAGCGCGATTTTCCTGATCTTGGAGCTCGACCGACCCTTCGAGGGGCTGCTCGCTATCTCCGATGCGCCACTGCGCGACGCGATCGCAGAATTGAATCGGTAGGCCAGTTACCTGCTGGTGCCGAATGTATCGCTGACCTTTGCTGACAAAGCGTCAAGAAATGGACGGCCAACCAGATCCGGTCGCTCCTGCTGAAGTTGCTTGGCATATCGCATGGCAAACGCCGTTTTCGCATAATCTGTCCCGAACCATGGATTCTCGGATTTCCAACTCTTGACGTCCGGAGTCTTCGAATAATCCGTCGCCGATGCCCGAACGGTTTGAATTACCGATTTATCATTCTCCAATTGCTTTTGAAGAAGCTCATTTTGAAGCCGCATATTCTCCAACTGCAGTTGCATTTGCCGCTGTTGTTCGGCGAGTTGGTTCTGTCGCTCCTGTTGTTGTTGAAGCTGCTTTTGCTGTTGCTCCAGCTGCTGCTGCTGAAGTTTCTGCTGATCGCCTCGGCACTGACCTAAAGCAGAGCCCACCAATCCGGCACATGGATCTGCCTGTTGGGCAAAAATCGTCGCAGGAAAAGCGGCAAGGGACAATGCAAGCAAATACGACTTCATAGATTTCGCTCTCCTCGTTGGCATACAAGGTCCTCGAGCACTCGCACTCCCTGCCGACCGGGCCGCTCAAGCGTGGCCGACACCGAGGACTTGTTCGACCGATCGAATCAACTCAACGGTCTCGAACGGCTTGGTGAGGACCAGATGTGCTCCCGCCTTTTCGGCCGATGCAAGATAGGCGGTGGTCGTTATCGCCGTTGGTTGGTATTCCGTGACGCCGAAATTGCCGCCGCCGGAAATTGCGATTATGCGCACCGAAGGGAATGCCTTGCGAATCGATTCGATTGCTTCCACGCCGTTGATCTGAGGCATGATGATATCGGTAATGACCAGATCCGTCGGGTTGCGCGCGAGTTCGGCAAGCGCGTCCATTGCACTCTCAGCGGTACGGACCGAATATCCCGCGCGATCGAGCACATATTTCACCGAATCGCGCACGTCCGGCTCATCGTCGACAACCAAAATGTTTTGCATCCTCACCTCACACCACCGGCGCCGTTAGATCGCCGATCACTTCGAGGCGGGCGACAGCCGGGAAAAATACTCGAAACGTGGTCCCCACGCCGATCTTCGATTCGACCGTGATGCTAGCACCGAAACTCTCCACGATGCCATGGACCACGGAAAGCCCCAGACCTGCGCCCTGTCCAACGGACCGCGTGGTAAAGAACGGCTCAAATATGCGCTCAACCGTAGCCGAGTCCATTCCCCGTCCCGTGTCGCGAACCCAGAATTCGACGCGCGGCCGCGATATCCCGGACTCGTCGGCATGTTCTTGATATCTCAGGCCGATCGTCAACACGCCTTTCGCGCCCTCCATCGCCTGGTAGGCGTTGGTGCACAAGTTCATCAGCAGGTGCGCTGCGAGCGTGGCGTCGGCTCTCACGAATGGAAGCGATTCGTCGATTTCGGTCCGTATCTCGATGGTCGGCGGGGCAAGCACGGAAAAAAGGTGTAGAGCCTCGGCCACCACCTCCTCGCAGGTCGATCAGCGCGAGCTTCGCCTCGCCGAGCTCGCGGCTGAATGTCAAAATCTTCTTCACGACATCCTTCGCACGGCGCGCGGCCGCAAGCACTCGCTCGAGATTCGCACGTGGCGCACTGGATGGCGGCAGATCCTGCAGTGCCGTGTCGGTAAAAAGGATGATGGGAACCAGCACGTTGTTGATTTCATGAGCTATACCGCTCGCGAGCGTACCCACCGTCTCCAGTCGTTGACGATGCCGTAATTGCTTCTGCAATTCCTCGCGCCTGACTTCGGATATTTCCTTCTCCTTGATCTTCGCCTCGAGCCGATCATTCACACCCACCAATTCATGGCGCATGGCCTCGAGATCCACCGCCAATTCATGCAGTTCGCGAATGCCCGTGTTGACGTTGAGCGCCCGCGTGTAGTCGCCGGAGGAGATGGCGCGAGAGACGGCCTGCAAGCGTTGGATTGGGCGCGACAGGCGATGACTCAGAATGATGGCGATGGCGATCGCCACGACCATATATCCCGCCAGCAGCCAAAGCATTCGAGTCAGTGCCAGCTGGATTCTCTCCTGCGTAGGCTGCTCGTCGAAGCCCAGGCGCAATTCGGCGCGATGGCTACGCGTGCTCGATCGGCCGTACGACGAAGTAAATGCCGTCGCCCCCTTCGCCGAAACTCAAATCCGTGGAACGTGGCGTCTTGATATCCGACGATCCATAGAGGCTGCGGATACTGCGGCCCCGGTCGTAGAGCTCCGCATAGCGGGCGCCGCCGTGAGTGATCGCGAAGTCGAGCAGGTCCTCGATTCGCGTCTGGGAGTCCATTGCCACCCCGACCTCGAATTCGTCCGCAAGCACCCGCGAAAAGGTCCTGGCATGATCGACGAACAAGTCCTCGTGGCTCTCTCGAATCACGTAACCCATGCCGAAATAGAGCGCCGGCAACAGCACCAAGTGCACCACCACCACGCATGCGGTGACGTAAATCCAAAAAGTTGCCCTTAGCCGTGCCATGAGACGCGCATGACCTCCCCACGAGATTGAGGCTTGCAGGAGAGCGGCAACGACTTTATGCTACAAAGCGTTGCCGCGAGGGGATTGAACCGTCCGGAGAGCGACAAGTCCCGTACAACGAAACTTCGGCGTTGTCGGACGGAGCGGGAAGAAGGGCTGGATCGCTCTAATGTCAAGAAAATACAAAGAGCGCGCGCGGGGGCTTCCATACCGGCCATCGCTGCTGCGCGTGGTTCTGGCCGATGACCAGACGATATTTCGCCACGGCCTGCGGGCAATTCTGGATGCCGAGCCCGATTTGGAGGTTATCGGTGAAGCGAGCAATATGCAGGACGCCATCGCGTTATCGCGGCGCTTGTTGCCCGATGTGCTGATCACGGATATCGCCTTTTCGAATGGCATCGAAGTTCAGGCTTTAAGCCAGCTGCGGCGCGAATGTCCAAGTGTGCGCGTGCTGCTGCTGACCGGCCATAGTTGCCCGGAATGCATGCGCGCCGCGATGACGGCGGGTGTCCACGGCTACATCCTCAAACACTCGCCATTCGAGGTCCTGCTTCGCGCGATCCACTTCGAGGGTTCTGACTATGAGCATTCTGAACTGCCTTTGCGCGCTTCGGCAGCGCAGGGGCATGCGGCCGCGCAATCCGCCAAGACGCAGATCGGTGAAATGACGGCGCGAGAACGTCAGGTGCTGATAGGCGTTGCGCTGGGATATTCCAACAAGCGAATTGCCGGCAATCTCGGCCGCAGTGTCAAGACCATCGAAAAACATCGATTCAAGATGATGCACCGGCTGGGGCTGCGGAACGCAGCGGCTGCGACCCGCTATGCGATGGATAACGGTCTCCTTCACACCGGTGACGGAGCCCAGGAGCCGGGCTCGGTGCATGGGTCCACCGAGGCCGGCACATGGCCGGAAGAAACTCCCCGCTCGCAACGAGGAAGCGCAACTAGGTCTCTGGTCGCGGGGAGCTCCCTCCCCAGCCGGTCCGGGGATTTCAAGACTCCGCCTTGAGCAACGCCAGCGCACGGCTTCGGCCTTGCGCTGGCGGAGCGGGCTCGCCTGGCGCGCGCGCGGCCGCGGCCAATTCCGGCACGCTGGGACGAGATGGCCCGGGCAGGCGTTCCAGGCGCAGCGAGTTCAGCACCACCAGGAGGCTCGAACCGGCCATGACGGCGGCCGCCAGAATCGGCTGCAGCAGTCCAAGCACGGCGCAAGTCAGTGCTACCAGGTTGTAGCCGAACGCCCAGGCCAGGTTGGCGAGGATGGTGGAACGCACCGCACGCGCCCGGCCGACTACCCAGGGCAGCAGCCACAGGCCGTCCGCCGGCAGCACCAGATCGGCGGTCTCGCGCGCCAGATCGGTGGCCGAGCCCACCGCGATGCCGACATCCGCCCAGGCCAGCCCAGGACCGTCATTCAGGCCGTCGCCGACCATCGCCACCGCGCCGTAGCGTGCCCGGTAATCATCGAGGGCGGTCCGTTTAGCGTCCGGCAGCAGGCCAGCCTGCCAATCATCCGTGCCCACCATGGCCGCGACACGCGCAGCCGCGCCGGCGTGATCGCCGCTCAACAGCATCACGTGCAGCCCGAGTCCGCGCAACGCATCGACGGTCGCGCGCGCCTCGGGCAGCGGCGTGTCGTCGAACGACAGAGCGGCACGGGCCCGCCCGGCCAGAGCATTCTCGCACCAGCCGACGAACACGACCGAATGGCCGCTCGCCGCCATCACCTCGGCGCGCTGGAGGAGCACCGGCGGCAGCACCCAGCCCAGCTCGCGCATCAAAGCCGCACTGCCGGCCGCGACCGCCTCTCCATGCACCATGCCCCGCAGACCACGCCCGGGCAGGATCTGTACATCCTCGGCGGCGATCGGATCGAGCCCGCGCGCGCTCGCGGCCAGCGCGATCGCGCGCGCCAGGCCATGCTCGGAATGCCACTCCAGTGCTGCCAGGCGGGCCACGACCTCGTCCTCCGCGACCCCATCGCTCGCAAGATCGACCAGCTGCGGCCGACCCTGAGTGAGCGTGCCGGTCTTGTCGAAGGCGATCAAGCGCGCGCCGGCCAGCGCCTCGAGCGCACCGGGGCTGCGCACCAGGCAGCCATGCCGCGCCAATTGCCCGATGCCGAGCGAGTGGGCCATCGGCGCGGCGAGGCCGACCGCACAGGGACAGGCCACCACCAGCACTGAGAGCGCGGTGAGCAGCGCCTGATCGAGCGGCAGGCGCTGCGCCCAATAGATCAAGGTCATGCCCGCCAGGGCCAGCACCATCGGCACGAAGGCACCCACCAGCCGGTCGGCGATACGCTGCGTGCGGCTCGACTGTCGTAACGCCTCTCGGACCGATCGGCAGATCTGCGCCCAGCGGCTCTCGCCTCCGGAACCGCTGCTGCGGATCAGCAGCGGACCGTCCAGATTGATGCTGCCCGCCAGCACGGCGTCGCCGACCGCTTTCGCGATCTGTCGGCTCTCGCCGGTAATCACCGAGTCATCGCTATGCGAGCGACCCTCCACGATCAGACCGTCGATCGGGATGCGCTCGCCCGGCCTCACCCGGATCAGCATTCCGGCACGTACCTCGCGCACCGGGCGGCGCTGCTCCTGCCCGCCTTCGAGCACCGTCGCCAATTCACTTTCCGCGGCCAACAACGGCGCCAGATCGCGCGACGCCCGGGCGCGCCCGGCGGCCTCGAGATACCGGCCGAGCGTGAACAGCATCAGCACCATCGAGGCGGTATCGAAATACAGGTGGCCGCCCCGCTGAAACACCGCCAGCGTGGAGTAGGCATAGGCGGCAAGACTGCCGATAACGATGAGCGCCGAGGAGGTCAAACGTCCACGCCGGGCCTGCGACCAGGTTTCGCGCAGGAAAGGTTCGCCCAGGATCAGCACCGCGGGCGTCGCGAGCCCCCAGAGCAGCCAATGAATCGTGGGCAGCACCCGTCGGTCGGCGCCGGTGAACGCCCCCGAGTAAATCAGCAGGCTGAACAGCATGATGTTCATGGACAGAAAGCTGCCCGCGCCCAGACGCACCAGGAACCACGCGGCTTCCGACGCATCGCCACTGCCGCTCTTGACTTGGTGGGCGATGCAGCAGCCATAGCAGCAGAACTGGCAACCCTCGCCGTTCACGGTGCGCAGAAAACCCCGCCGGCCGACCGGCAGCAGGCAGTGGCGGCACAAGGCGTCGGGGGACGGCGTCATGCGAAATGCCACAGGTGGTGCAGGCCATGGCCCACCATCATCGGCATGATGCCCCGGCTGAGTGTGACCAGCCCCAGCACCAGAATAAAGCTGCCGGCCAGTCGGACACCGCGCTGCCGCCAGCTGGGCGCAAGCAGACGGCCGATGCCGCCCATGGCGAGCATGGCCGGGAACGTTCCCAGGCCGAAGGCCGCCATGGTTAGACAGCCGGACAGCACGTCAAAGGTACTCGCGGCCTGGGCGATCATGGCGTAGACCAGCGGACACGGCAGAAAGCCATTGAGAACACCGAAGGCGAGCGGCGCCGCAAAGCCGCGCCTGCCGAGGAGGCTCCGCAGCGAGGCCACCAGCGTCGAGCCCCGAATCCGCTCGGGACCCGGTGCCAGCCGCCGCAGGCCGAAGAAGCTCAGCGCCATGAAGATCATCAGCAGCCCGGCCGTCACGGCCAGAGCACGCTGCCCGAGGTCGAGCGATGCGCTCAGAAGCGGAGCTGCGCGTTGCGGGCCTGGTGCCAGAGCGTGCAGATCACCCCGCCCAGCGCGCCGGCCAGGCCGCCGAGGAAACAGTAGGCCGACAACCTGCCCGTGTTGTATAGCAGATGACGGAGCGATGTGGCGCCGGCGCCGCGCCCGATCAGGACCCAAGGCGCAGGCGAAACCTCCGCACATGCCGATGCAATGAAAACTGCCCGCGAAGCCGGCGATGAACAGCAGCGCGTAATAGGTCATGGCCGGCGGGCAACGGCGGGTGACTGGCCGCTATTTCCTGCGCGCCAGCAAAGCGAGCCAGATAAAGAACCCGATCGCGAAGATCGCGAAGCCGACGAATGCAACTTCCTGCTGCACGCTGGCCCGGGCAAACGAGAATCCAGTTTGCGCCCACATGGTTTGGTCCTCTTCAGCCGAAAGCGGTGCGGATCACGTTCATGGCGAGCTTCAAAACCCAGGAACATCAGATTGATGATGGCGACCGTGAATATGATCTTTACGCCCAGCACTTGTTTGATCTCCGCTTGCTCGACGGCCATCACCCGACCCGGCCCGGCCCGACTCCGCCCCAGTAAGTCAGGATGTAGTAGCAGGCCCAGCCGAACAGGCCGAAATAGACAAACAACAACCAGATCGGAATCACGCCTTCGTGCGCCTTGATGTAGCCACCGGCATACTCATGCAGGTCGTGCGTCTCCGGCCCTTTGTCCTCCGCCTTATGGCCGGTCAGCGTGGTCTGTGTATCGGTCATGTGCCATCTCCGCGTGATAGAACTTGAGGGCTGCCTGGTCGGTCTCGCTCAGCGCTCCGGCCATGACCCCCCAGATGAAAATACAGGTGGAGCCCAATCCCATCAGAATTGCGAGGGCGTACGGGCCCAGTATTTCGTAGTCCGCCATGATCTACCCTCCTCGGAATCCGGCGCTAGGGTTGCAACAGTCCATACGCTTGCTCCGGACCCGGCGTTTCCAAATTCGGATTGTTCAGTGCCTCACGCTCCGCAGCGGAGATCTTCAACGGCTCCCCGGTGAGTGGGTCAGTGAAAGCGGACAACGACAAAATATAGTAAGCCAACGCCCAGCGATCCGCATCCGGGAACGAGTCGTGAAAGGATGGCATCGGTGTGCCGCTGAGGCCCGTGGAGATGGTCCTGTAGATATCGGTCACCGCCGGGCCGGATTTGAACTGGCCGCTGGTCAGGTTCGCGGGGTGAATCGTGAAACCGGAGTCATCCTTCAACCCGGCGGCCTCTTCCCCGTCGCCTTTACCGGTGTCCCCGTGGCATTCCCAGCACTTGGCCTGGATCCAGACTTCCTTGCCGTGTGCGATCAAGGCCGGCGTAGGCGCCGGCGGCGCGGGAATATACAGCGGCTGACCCGGCGGCGCATTGACGAAGAATAGTGCGGGCTTCTTCGGATCGGAGCGGTCCACCGCCAGCACGTACTTGATGTACTGGATCACGGCGAGTCGATCATTCAGCGGCAAGTCGTACCAGGGCGGCATTGCGGTGCCGCGCACCCCGCGCGTGATGGTGCGCAGCATGTCGCCATCGCTCGGCACGGGGTCCTCGGTCAGCCTGAACTTGAAGACCCCCTGGGTAAAATTGCGCGGACGCTGGTTGTACAGGAAGGTCGCCGCCGGCCCATTACCGTCGCCTTTCACTCCGTGGCAACCGACGCAGCGACGCCCATACACCTCTTTGCCATGCTCAATCCACTCCGCCGAGCGCGGCATGGTGATCCCGGCCGCCTCCATTTCCTGCGGCTCGAACAGATCCCGCCACTTGCCGCGGTTCATTCCCAGCTTCTGCACGTAGGCGATCAGCGCCTCGACCTCCTTGGTCTCAATGACGAGTTTGACGCTGCCGCCGGTGTACTCGTTGTTGGGCGTCCAGACCACCGGGTATTTGCCCTGCGCGACCCTCGGCACGAACAACAGACCATCGGCGTTGGGCGTGATCCTCACCTGCTCCTTACTGGCGAAGTCGAACAGTCTTTCGGTCACTGCATTGCGCTCGAGCGTGTTGCCCGACGCGGTGCCTTTGACGATTTTCACCGCTTCGGACGGGGCATCGAACAGACCCGAATAGGGGTCCATGATGGAATCGGGCGTCAGCATCCGAGGATTCCAGAAATGCGCCAGATGCCACTCGTCGCTGTATTTGAGCCCCACCCGAGTCAGGTCCGGACCGATGCGCCGTGTGCCGAACAGATGCGGCACATCGTAGGCATATTCACCCGCCTCGCTCACCGGTCCCCAGCGACGCGTCTCGCCGGTCACCGGCCGCACGTACTGGGAATGGCAATACCAGCAGCCCTCTCGCAGATAGATACGCCGGCCCAGGCTCTCGAGCGGCGTGTAGTCGGTGGCCGAGGTCTGCACCCACTTGAGTTGACCGATGTCATTGCGAATCACGGCCGTGACATGATTGGTGGTTGCCGAGGGCTCGAAAAAGGGGAGCACACCTTGGGTGATCAGGGCGAGGAAGAAGAAGCCCACGCCGGCCACCAATGCAACGAAGCGCGCGCTCATCTTGCAGGCTCTCCGGCGGGCAGCGCCGCCAGGCCGTTAGGCGGGGGACTTTCAGGCCTGAAGCCAACCGCCGTAGGCGACCTCTTGATCGCGGTCATCATCAGATTGATGATCAGCAGCGACATCCCGATATCCATGGAAGTCCCCGCGAGGGTGCGTACCAGCCAATACGCGCGCATCTGAACCACCGTATCGACCCACTCGGTGCCGTTCATCCACTGGAACCCCTGCTGCAGGCCGGCGGCGCTCAGCACCAGACCCATGGTGGAAATGCCGCACGTGATCAGCCAAAACGACCAGTTACCAAGCGTGAACGACCACAGTTCTCGTCCGCACATGCGCGGCCAGAGATAGAGCAGCCCGCCCATCGCCCAGACGACAAAGGTGCCGAAGACCGTGAGATGCGAGTGCGAGATCACGAAGTCCGTGAAATGGGTCGGCTGCTGGATCGAGCGCAACGCCTCGACCGAACCCTGAAAGCAGCCGAACAGATACATGAGCGAGCCCATGATCAGGAATTTCGCCGGCAGATTCGGCCCGAACTCACGCCAGCGGCCCTTCACCGTGCCGAAGAAGTTCACCAGCACGGTCCACACCGGAATGATCAGCAGCATGGAGGTGATGATCGCCAGCGTCTCGGCCCAATCCGCGATCGGGCTATAGAGATAGTGGTGAATGCCGACGAACGGGTAGAACAGTGCCAGCGACCAGAACCCGACCAGCGACAGCTTGTGAGCGTAGAGCGGATTGCGCACGCTCAGCGGCAGAAAATAGTAGATCAGCACGTAACCCGCCGGCGTGATCCAAAGACCGACGATGTAATGGATATAGAGTCCGTGGAACGCGGCGCTGTTGATGCCCGCGATCGAGTAGGGCAGGATAAAACTGCCCAGCACCAGATTGAGCGTGGTCCACACGAAGGCGCCGATCAGATACCACAGTGACACGTAGAGCGATGGATCGAGCCGCCGACCGATGGTCGTCAGAAACTGCAAGGTGGCGACGGCGGTGCAGAAAAAGATCGGAATCTCGGCGAGCAAAGGCAGCTCACCCGCCTCGAGACCGTGATTGTAGCCGAGCGGCAGCGACAGGAGCCCCGCAGCCAGGAACAGGTTCCATACCCAGGCGACGAGCACGCCGTAGCGATTGAACGCAACCCGCACGCCGCACAGTCGCGGCACCAGGTAATAGCATTCGCCGATGAACAGTCCCGAGAACGCGCCCATGATGACGCCATTGACATGCACGGGGCGCAGCCGCCCGAATGTCAGCGGTAGATGTCCCCCGAGATAATCCGGAAAATTGAACATCCCGGAGATGTACGCTCCCACCGTGGGGGCGAACATCAGCCAGAACATGCCCCAGTAGAGCCACGCCCGCACGACCGGCCAGTCGACCAATGCGTCCAGGTCGAGCCCCGCGTACGGACCGTGCAAAGCGTCTGATGTTGTTGCGGTCGTTGCTTCAGCCATGAACGCTCACTCCGTGCTTATCTGCTCTTCAGCGAATCAATCGGGCCTCTATGCCGGAGAGAATTCGCGGCGCTTTGGGCCGTGTTCGTGCTCGCCATCCTGTTGCGCGGTGGGCCTTTGCCATCGGGTGTCGGAGTGGCGGCCGCGCCGCGGTGTCTTTTACTTGGGCGTGAGCTGGAAGTCCGCGGTCACGGTCTTGCCTGCAGTCACCGTCACCGGCATTGATTTCTCGCCCGCGGCTTCCTGCCATGCCACAAGAGTGTAAGTACCGGGCGGCACATCCTTGATCGTGAATTTGCCGTCTTCTCCGGTGGTCGCAAAGTAGGGATGGTCGAACTCCCAGATCCATGCGTGCATCCATTCATGCGCATCGCATTTGACCTTGATGAGCTCCGGGGTTGCAGGCAACGGCTTGGTTACCGAGAACCCCTTATAAGGCAATGCAATATTGTAGATCGTAGCGTTCGTCTCGCTGTTTTGCGGATGCGTGTTGTGCAGAACCGGATCTTCTGAGGAAATCGTGATTTGCTGACCGACGGTTGCAGCCTGCACCCTTGGTCTGAACATGCAGTGGGAGTTCACCAGAGAAATGGTCGTGGGATCGGTCGACAGCGCCTTGCCCTTGGTGATGTCCTTCAGGTACACCTCGACGTTTTGCAGTCCGCCATCCTTACCGATTACATACACAGGGTTGGTAATGGACTCGCCGCAATAGTCCTGGTTCTTGGTGACCACGATCGGAGCGATGGTGGGTGCCGCGCCGGCGAGCTTTACCACCCCCTGGATGGTGCCTCCATTGGCGACCGCAACGACCGTATAGTCTGCCAGAGCCGATTGTGCCAGCAGCACCGTGCCGCATACGACCGCCACGCCGAGCGACACAAGGCGCCGCTTGGAGCAGGCCTTTACTAAGGATGATTCAGCGGCAAATTCAATCACTATCCCCCCAATGCGATTTCTAATTACTTGCATCGCTAGTCACTTTCTGGAACGAGTATGCGAGTCGATCGCGAGCCGTCTCACACTGCACCGCGATCGAAGTTGTCGCAATGGGTAGAAGTACCCACGCATTTCGCAGTCAGAAGCACCAGCCAGCCGTTCCGTGCCAGAGTGTTTCATCGCCCACCCTCGCCGTTGGGCTTGGGTGGTCCCCCCGGCTACGTTCTTCGGGTAAAGCGGGCTTAGGCTCTGTATGAAATGCACCAGATCCCAAGCCTCTTCGGGGCTGATTGAGTCGGCGAACGAGGGCATCGGCGTGCCATTCAGGCCGGCAATGAACACGCGGTATATGTCGGGCCCGGTGTCGCCGCATTTGACGTGGCCTTCGGTAAGGTCATACGGCACGATCGGGTTGCCCCAATCATCCGTCAGATCATCCGCCGACGGACCATCGCCTTCGGCGCCATCGCCATGGCATTGCGAACAGTTGAACTTTTGATACACGGCCGCGCCGCGTTCTACGGATTTCTCCGTGTACGGCGGCTCGGGTGGAATAGTAATCGTCGGTTCAGGCTTTTCGGTCGCAAAGCGGGGCGAAAAAGTCTTGATGTAGGCGATGACATCGAGCCTTTGTTGATGGCTCAACGTAGTACGCATGCTTGACATGGACGTGCCATACAGGCCCGTGATCAAGATCTTTTCAAGATCGGCGTCGGTCGGCAACGAGCCCGACGGCGTCGTACGCCACTTGAATGTGCCCTGCCGGAAATCGCGCGGCACCGGGGTTGTCGCTTCGGCAAAGTGACCTTTGCCGTCGCCCTTTTCTCCATGGCAGAGGACGCAATATTTCTCATAGACGACTTTACCCTGCGGCACGTCTCCCACACCCTGTGCGCAAGTCACGCCCGCCAATAGCAACAGCGTGACCAGAGCCGGGGGGACCGCCGCGTCGCGGGTGGCCATTAGTGTTTACAACTCCGGAATCGCGATTCGAAACCAGAACGCCTACAAGGTGGAAACATAATCAACTACAGCCGCGATCTCATCGTCGGTCATCTTTCCGGTGACGCGTTGCATGACCTTGTTTTCTCGCAAGCCACTGCGGTACTGGAACATCTCTGTCGCAACATAGTCTCTATGCTGGCCCGCGAGCCGTGGCTGGGTGTTGACTCCCTCGCCACTGTGGCCGTGGCACACAGTGCAAGCCTCGATGTCGCGCGCCGGCGCCCCGTTTTCGTACATTGCCTTGCCTTTGTCAGCCAGGGCGGGGTTGCTCGACGGGGTGCCTCTTACGGCCGGTTGGCTCGAGAAATACTGCGCGACCCCTTTGATTTGCTCATCCGAAAGACCCCGGGCTATACCCCACATAAAGGCTCGCGCGCGGGGATCGCTACGGCCACGTATCCGGAATAGCTTCAGCTCCGCCTCGATGTAGCCGGGTAGCTGGGCGGCGAGAATCGGGAAAAGCGGCGAGATGCTGACACCATTGCCACTGACACCATGGCACTTGGAGCACGCGGCACTGACGAGCGCCTTGCCCTCCAGAGTAGAGGGATCCGGCGGCACGACCAGAGTCGCCGAGTGCACATCACGAACGCCTATGGTCACGAGCGCGACCGCCGCAACTGTGAGCAAGTGGGACTTGAGCTTTTTCATCAGAAGTCCATCCATAGCCCAAATATCCAGGTGTTGTTGTTCCCCGCTTTGATATTGGGAAAGCCGGGGGAAGTGGGAAAGGTGGCGTTGCTCAGATTAAAGGGGCTTTGGTTGTTGGCCACCACCTGATAGACGTTGTACTGCAAGATGAACCTGAAGTTGAGCCACGGGAGGTAATCCAGCTCATAAACCTCGTATTGGTTGGCCGGTGAGCCATTGCCCCCATTCGCGAGCGGATCCCACGTGCCGGTCGTCCGCGTGAAGCTGACGAGTCCGCCATAGCGACGATCACGGAAGTACTCACCCGTGACTAAAAACTGCGTCAGCGTGTCCGTTGGGTTCGTGTAGATCGGTGACGACGCACCGGTAAAGGTCGCGGCTACCAGTTGATTGCTGTTCTGCTGCCGCTCGTGGGTGACATGACCCAGAAAGCCAAAGATATTGTGTTGACCGTTGTACTGGTACTGCCAATCGACGCTGAGATCGGTATAACGATTGATGACGCCGGGGTTGAAGGTCTGCGCAGGCGTGTAGGGTGGCGTCCCCGGTGTCCCCGCCGCAATTGCCGCCTCATTCGCAGCTAGCTGTTGCTGCGCCGAGATGTAGCCGACCGCTGGAATCCAGTTGACGTACAGCGCGCTGCCGCCGATTTCCGCGGAGTGGTAGCCCCAGTCACGCTCGTAGGCGATGCGCGCGTAAGGCGCAAAACGATCGATAGCACCGCCATTGGCGGCAAGACTGACGCTGTCAACGACGGGTGAACTGCCGCCGGGAACAGCAGAGTGATATTCCGAAAATTCGAAGTACAGCGAGTCGTCATAGAAAACATAAGCGCCCACACCGGCCGCAACTCCAGGCCCCAACGCATTGATGATCGGCCCACTCGTCCCGGCACCGGCGACGCCGCCGCTCCACAAGGTCACGGTATTGAAGTTCGGAATGGTATAGCTGCCAATTCCGTTCCAGACGTCCTGGAAGGTTACATAGTTGTTGGCCGTGATGCCCCACAGCCACTTATTGTCGGCGGTGTGATCGCTGTATCGGATATCGATATTGTCGACACCGACGCTACCTGACTGCCCGTTGTAGGTTAATTGCAACCAACCGCCCACTTGATCCGAGACGGCTCCCGCGTACACCAGGCTGAACTGGTCTGGAAACTGCACTGTGTCGCTTTGCGCGTGGGCGGGATAAGGCTGACCAGTATCCGGCGGCGCCCGGTTATAGTGATCGTAGCCACTCTGCATGAGGACGGCCATTCCCGGCAGATCGGTGAGCCACAGCGTGTTCTTCTTGTGGTCATCGATGTCATTCACCAGCGGCGGCCTCGTGGTCAGCGTGTATCCGCTGAGCTTGAACCGTCGGCCGAATGCGGTGAGCTCGGGCGGCACGGTGTGGCAGGCCTCGCAGGCTAAACCCGTCTGCCGGGCGAAAGGCGGGATGGCGCTTGCCGGCTGCGCAACAAGCATCAACGCTGATCCGCCGAGGAGCAGTGTGGCCACGGCGCCGAGTCTTGAAAATCTCACAGCGGACAGCCCGGACCTGAGCTTAAGTCGGTCATCTTAGTGTCCCCCTTCCCCCGCATTAGCCCGGGTTCTCGAATGATTTTTCTGAATCCGCATCGCACACTGCATCGCGATTCGTATTGTGGCAATGGGGATTTGTACCCACTATTGTCATTGTCACGGGGGTTTATATGCGCTTGTCCGCTGCGCACTTGCGACGCCGCTTGCCGTGGATCAGAGTCATAGAAACGGCTGCAGGCGGTCATCATTAGCGAAAATCCGCCATTCTCTTTAATGTGCCCTAATGTCGTCGACGTCGAATACACCTATAGCGGCAGCGATTCCGGGTTACGGCTACGGGAACAAATGTGCCGGTCGGCGCGCTCGCCGTACTCGGCGTGCCGGCCTACCTCCCCGACACCCGGCATGCGCGCAAGTCGTTCGATTTCTTCGGATACGCGATGCTCGCGTACCTGGCCGATCATGCTGCCCGGTCTGACAGCCGCACGACACCGCAGCTGGCCGGTGCGACAGGCTTGAGGGCGATGGAATTGCTCAATCAGCAGGTGACAACGCAGGCGGCCATGATCGCCTACATCGATGACTTCAAATTCTTAACGGTGGCCATCCTCATGGCGTTGCCGCTGCTGCTGTTCGTGCGCAACCGGCTCAAATCAAAAAAGATGTCACCACTGTTGTCGTCGAGTAAAGGTATCGTTTCCTCTAGTACCCCTGCCCGCTCGGCCGCGGCTCCGCATCAGTCACGGTAGCACGCATGCTCCATATGGCGAGCGCTGTAACGAAGACCCCCACCATGATGTTGTTCGCGACCGCCGCTTTGTTTACGGCGTATCCATTCGCCCACGGCGAGACAATCGTCCAGAATCCGAGCAATAGATTGATGCCACTCAGACCCGCACTTCGATGCGCACTTTGATGCAAGGAGGCGAGGCGAAGGGCGGCGATCATCGCAATCAGCACGCCGACAAGCACGCTATTCAAAACAGGCGCTCTGCCGCTGTAATCGAATACCCAGGGTGAGGCGATCAGCCAAATGCCGAGCGCGACGTTGCTGCCGCTCGCGATGCGCGACTGAAGGTTGCGGCCCAACGCCGACATGACGGACTCGTCCTCGAATGGAGACATTTCATCGATCCGATCGGAGCTTGCGGGTTACCCGCGCTCTAACCGGTCACCTGTATGACTTCGCAGGACTGACCGCTTTTCTTGACGGTCGCACACGCGGCGTTCGCATCGTCCTGACTCATCGGCGCCAACGTGATCCGATAGTCATGACTACTCGCATCGGGCTCCAGCACGACAACTTGCTGGAAGCTCTTGCCGAAGCGTTTCGCGAGGGCGTCGCGCTCGCGCTCGGCAATTCGCTTAGTATGGGCCGTCCCCAACTCGGCTCGATATCCAGTAAGGCTCTTGAGTTTGTCGCGGGCTGCGTCCGCTTCCGCACCCGTCGGATATTTTTGTAGAAAATCTTGTAACGACTGCGCCGTTGCGTTCGTCTGCGCAACTCTCCACGCCGCGACGCGCTCCCGGGTCTCTATTTCTTCATGCGCAGCTTGCGCGTGGGCACCGCTCGGCTCGACGGTTAGGTACTGTTGGTATCCTTCTACCGACGAGGCGATCTGCGCAGCGTTCCACGCCTGCACGTCCTTAAGTTCTGCGATTCGACTGTTCGCATCGGCGACGTGTACATCGTTCGGGTACTTCGACGCGAACGCCTGATACGCGGCGATAGTGTCGAGGTGACTTGCCTGCGACCATTCATATTTGGCAGAGCCGCACGCAGCGAGGAGGAGGGCGCAACACAGAAACTCAGGGATGAGGCGTCGAGTGTCCATATATGCTCCAGTTACCGTAGGCACCTAGATGCTACTGTATATATGATACACACTGTATGCGAATGTTCCTATCTACGGGTTGACCCTACGCCTTATTGCGCATTTGACCCCGATCCGTGTCTTTTCGCTGCATGACAGCGCAGCGGTGAATACCCCATACGGGGTGGCCGACCTGCGGTGAACACCAACCGTCATGCCCCTGACGTCAATCGGGCGCGCGTACTCGGTCGCACGATCGACAGCACGTAGTCGACGACGGTATTCACCGTCACCGGAGTCGACGGAAGATGGCCGAACAAGGCTCGGAAGTAGAACGGCGCAGTGAGCATGTCAATCAAGACTTCGATGTCGAATCCCCGACCGCTCTCTCCGCGCGCCACGCCCCTATCGAAAGCTGCGCGGATTGACCGTCGCCGCGCTACCAGCACCTTTTCCCGAATCATTCGCGCGAGCATGGGATCGAGCGCCATGTCGGCGACGAGTCCCGGAAGCGCCTTTCCCAACGTTCCGTTAAAGGCGGTCAGCAGAGTCGCGACCGCTGCCTTTAGGTCCTTGCGCAGGGACCCTGCATCGGGCGCGGGCTGCGCCCCGAGTTCCGCCACGACCGCATCCGCGACCAAGTGACGCTTGCTTGGCCAACGACGATAAAGGCTGGTGCGGGCACGCTTCACCTGACGCGCAATACCCTCGATTGTGACTCCCCGATAACCGTGCGAGCGCAACCCTTCGAGGACCGCGGCCACGACCTCGGCATCGATTGATGGGTTCTTCGGCCGGCCACGGGCTCGGACAGCCGCGGGGGCGGACTCCGAGCTCTTGTCGCGGAGCGTTGCGAGCCTTCGATGTCTACTCTTGGCGGACATATATACGGAACTTTTTCATACAGTGTGTATCGTATATCTGAGTCTGGCGACGAGTGCAAGCTGAAAGCCCTTGCCCAAAGGCCGCAATCACGAGGGGCAGGGACCGGCTCAAAAGAAAATCAACTGGAGGTCTCATATGACGAGTTGGTACAGGTGTCTATTACCTTTGGCTCTCTGCGGCGCGCTTGGCCTCGCGGCATGCGGCATGGCGCAGAAAGATTGGACGAACGCGAGCACTGAAAATACTCTCTCCGGCTATCAAGCCTTCCTGGACAAGCATCCACAGGATGAGCATGCGCTAGAAGCACGAACGCGCATCGCGGCATTGCAAGATGGGACAGCATGGAAGACGGCGCAGGCCGGCAACTCCCCGGACAGCTACCAGGCTTACCTGCAGGCCGAGCCGAGTGGCACTCATGTCCAAGCGGCCCGCGACGTCTTAGTGGGGCTCGAGCGAGCGAACGCCTGGAAGACCGCGCAATCGGACGGGTCGGCGGCCGCGTTGCAGGCATTCCTACAAAAATACCCGCAAGGGCCTGAAGCGGACCAGGCAAGGCAGAAACTCGCGCTCATCCAGTCCGGCTATCGAGCCGAGTTGGGCAGTTTCCACAGTGAGCGGGCCGCCCAACGCAAGCTCTCGCAGCTGCAATCCAGGTTCAGCAAGACGCTTGCAGAAATCGACGTCGTGGCGCCCGACTCGGCGAACAAGGAATTTCGAGTGATGTCGGGCTTGATGGATCGGCAAGACGCCAATGCGGCTTGCTCCTCGCTCAAGCGAGATCACCAGCCATGCGAGGTGGTGAAGGCCGATCAGGGCCAAGGTTAATCGCGAACGGCCGACCGTCTGACATGCACCAGGGCGCCCGCTGGCACTAGCGGGCGCCCGTCGATGTCGGTACCACGGCAATCTTGGTCTCTGTTACGCTGCCTGCCGAAAAGAAGCGCCAGTCGGGCACGTGTTGATTCGCGATAACTGAGCAGAACCGTGACAAAGCAAGTGCCCACCGGCGCGATCGACAGCGAGAAAGATCGGCCGTTATCGCTGGCTCGGCTCTCTCTGCTTGCCTTGGGTCTCGGTGTCGTCACCGGCCTCGGAGCCGTGATTTTCCGGGATTTGATCGGCTTTATTCACAACTTGCTTTTCGCCGGCCACGCGGTGATCCGCTACGACGCTAATGTCTTCACCCCGCCCTCCCCGTGGGGACCGCTGATCATTTTAGTGCCGGTGCTCGGCGCTCTCCTCGTGACTTTCCTGGTGAATAACTTTGCGCCCGAGGCCAAGGGGCACGGAGTACCGGAGGTCATGGATGCGATCTACTACAAGGGAGGCATCATCCGACCCGTTGTTGCGCTGGTGAAATCACTTGCATCGGCCATCGCCATCGGAAGCGGTTCATCTGTCGGACGTGAAGGACCGATCATCCAGATTGGCTCTGCTCTTGGATCAACCATGGGGCAAATCATCCGCCTGCCGGCATGGCAGCGGATCTCTCTCGTTGCCGCAGGAGCCGGCGCGGGCATCGCCGCCACCTTCAATACGCCGATCGGCGGGGTCATGTTCGCCATTGAGTTGATGATGCCCGAGGTGAGTGTGGAGACCTTTCTCCCGGTTGCCATCGCGACCGGCGCGGCTACGTTCGTGGGCCGCTGGTTCTTCGGCGACGCGCCCGCCTTCCATGTGCCACCGATCCAAGCATTGGCGATCGATTCGAGCGCTCTGCTCGTGTTGGTGCTGTTCGCGGTCGTGGGCGCGCTCAGCGGAATCTGGGCGGCGGGATTCATACACGCACTGCATCTGGCCGAGGATCTATTTGAGCGGATCAAATCCGTCTATCTGCGACACGTACTTGGGATGGCGGCAGTCGGTGTGCTGATGTACCTCCTCTTCCGCACCCTCGGCCAGTATTACGTCGACGGCGTGGGCTACGCGACGGTCCAGGCGGTGTTGGCGGGAGGGATCTCGACATTCTGGCTACTGGGCTTGTTAAGCGTCTGCAAGGTCTTGGCGACCGCTCTCAGTTTGGGATCAGGCTCCTCCGGCGGCATCTTTTCACCTTCTTTGTTCATGGGCGCGACGCTCGGTGGCGGGTTCGCTGCGCTACTGAACGCCGTCGGCTTTCCGATTCATCTCAGCGTTCCGGCGTTTGCGATGGTGGGGATGGGCGCGCTGGTTGGCGGGGGAACCGGCGCCGTGATGACCGCCGTCACGATGATTTTCGAAATGACCCTCGATTACAGCATTGTGATGCCCATGATCGTGGCCGTGGCGATGAGCATTGGCGTACGCCGAATGCTCTCCCGAGAAACCATTTACACGCTGAAGCTGGTGCGCCGCGGTCAGGCTATTCCCAAGGCACGTCACGCGAACATGTTTCTCGTCCGCTCCGCCGCTGAGGTGATGGATGCCGACATCCAGGTCCTGCCAAAAGAGGCGAGTTTCGATGACTATTTGCATCAACCCGAACATGCCGGGCGCCTCCGTCACGTTGTGGTTACTGCTAATGGCGATATCTATGGAGTGATTCGCGTCAACACCGGTTTGAGACGCGGACTCGAGGCGGCGCGTACGGGCGTGAGCCTCGGCGATGTCGCGAGCCGAAACTTTATCGTGGTGCGAAAAGACGAGACGGCGTACAACGTCATCCGGCGTATGTGGCGTCGGAATGCGATTATGGCGGTCGTCGCTTCTTCGGGCGAGCCGGCCGGCGTGATTACAAAGGAGCATGTCGCGGATTCGGTCGCCGACAGCCTCAAAGCCTATCCGGACTGATCGCTGCAGCCTGCCGCGCCTGCCAGACGCCATAGTAAATGGCTGCAGGCGATTACCATTAGCGAAAACCCGCCATTCTCTTTAACCTGCCCTAATGTCGTCGACGTCGAGTACACCTATAGCGTCAGCGGTTCCGGGCTACGGTCTACGGGAACACCGCGGCATGATTGCCGTGACCGTCATGAGTGCGACTATCTTGACGGCGCTGGATACCACCATTGCCAATGTCGCGCTCCCCCACATGCAGGGAAGCTTGTCCGCAACCCAGGATCAGATGACCTGGGCGCTGACCTCGTACATCATCGCCGGCGCCATCATGACGCCACTGACCGGCTGGCTCGCGAATCGGTTTGGGCGCAAGCCCCTGTTTCTGTTCTCAGTCATTGGTTTCACGATCGCCTCGGCACTGTGCGGTATGGCCCAGTCGCTGCCGCAGGTGGTCACATTTCGACTACTGCAGGGGCTATGCGGCGCGTCGTTATTTCCCATGTCCCAAGCCGTGCTGTTCGATATCTACCCGAAGTCTCAGGCCGGCCGCGCCATGGCGATCTGGGGCATGGGGGTGGGGCTGGGGCCGATGTTAGGTCCCGTTATCGGCGGATGGCTGACGGACAATTACAGTTGGCGCTGGGTGTTCTTCGTCAATGTGCCGGTCGGCGCGCTCGCCGTACTCGGCGTGCTGGCCTACCTCCCCGACACCCGGCATGCGCGCAAGTCGTTCGATTTCTTCGGCTACGCGATGCTGGCGTTGTTCGTGGGAACGTTACAGCTGTTCTTGGATCGCGGGCCGACCAAGGATTGGTTCGATTCTACCGAGATACAGCTTGAGGCTATCGTCGCTGCACTGAGCTTGTACCTGTTCATTGTCCATACACTGACGGCGGATCGGCCTTTCATTCGATTCGCGCTTTTCAAGGACCCCAATTACTTTAGCGGCAACGTGATGAGTTTTCTGATCGGTATGGTGATGTTGGCGGTGATGTCGCTGTTGGCGCCATTCCTGCAGGGACTGATGCACTACTCTGTCCTCCAGTCGGGCTACCTGATGTCTTCACGCAGCGTCGGCACGATGATCAGCATGCTGGTTGTCGGTCGCATGGTGGGCCGCGTTGATGCGCGCCTATTGATCGCTATCGGCCTCGGGCTGGCCGCATTCTCGCTTTGGCAGATGACGCAGTACAACTTGTTAATGGATACGTGGCCGATCATGCTGCCCGGTCTGATCATGGGATTTGGACTCGGCAGCTGCCATGGTACCGGCGACGACGCTTGCCTTTGCTACGCTGGTGCCTGCAGAGTTCAATGAAGCCACGGCGCTGTACGCGTTGATCCGCAACCTTGGCAACAGCGTTGGGATCTCTCTCATGCAGGGCCTGCTGGTACACAATATGCAGACGGCTCACGCCTCACTCGCAGCACACATCACCCCCTACAGTCGCACGACACCGCAACTGGCCGGTGCGACAGGCTTGAGGGCGATGGAATTGCTCAATCAGCAGGTGACAACGCAGGCGGCCTTGATCGCCTACATCGATGACTTCAAATTCTTAATGGTGGCCATCCTCATGGCGTTGCCGCTGCTGCTGTTCGTGCGCAGCCCGGCCCAAATCAAAAAAGATGTCACCGCTGTAGCCGTCGAGTAGAAATATCTGGTCAGCGCTTCCAGGTCGTGTCGGTCAGAAGGAACTCGGGGTCGTGGGTGCGATCGCCGCGTCTTGATAGACGGGTCGTTGCATGTAAATCTTTACCCCCTCCCAGGTACCAAAAATCAGCATCGCCCCACCGAGGCTCGCGACGATAACGGTCACCAGGAATGCCTTTCGGTTGGGCGACCGCGCAACCGACGAGTACCACCGAGGCGCAAGACGGGCCATGATCATCAGCAAAATCACCCATAAGCCGCACAGTACGATGCCCATTCCGACGAGCAAGGCTGTCGATGTATCGATTACCGAGGCGAAGATTCCCAGAATCAAAACAAAACATGCAGCGGCAAACGTCAAAAGAACAGCAGCGATCCGCAATGCCCAGTCGAAATTGCTCATTAATTCGACGCCGCGCTCCTGAATCGAACTGATCCGATCCTCGCGCGCTGCAAGGTAGGACTGCGCTGTTAGCGGGCGGTCCTCGCCTGACGTTAGGTCGTCGCTTTCGCCCACCATTTCCCCCCTCGACCCAGTAAGACTCTCGTTCACGGCGCGCTACCGCATGGCCGCCTACACCGATCGCCCGGCAATCGCCCCTATCGCAAAAGACGAGGGCCCTCGCAGGTCCATCGGCTCAGAGGCGAGCTTCGAGGAATCATGTTGAAGGGTCCTTCGGGGACTCGGTGCACTCTTGGAAACCCGGCCTCCCTGATTATTGCTACAGCTCTACTTGGCCCGCTCGAGCACCAGACCTTCGCCTATTCGATCGATATTTTCGCACCGATCCTGTTTTCATTATGCTTAAAAATGTCATTTGACCAAGCACATGTTACGTGGCGGTGCAGCAATTGGAGATCTCCTGGGGTCGGGGCAGAATCTATACTACCGTCTGAGCTCCCGCTGCCAGACGCTCAGACCTTCCATCTGTTCGATGTGCAGACCCCATTACCCCATTACCTCATTATCGGAGAAAACGATGGACCTGAAACTTCAGGGCCGACGCGCGCTGGTCAGCGGCAGCACCGCCGGCATCGGACGCGCCATTGCCGCCAGTTTGGCTAAGGAGGGTGCGAGCGTCGTAGTAAATGGCCGTGCGCAATCCTCCGTGGACAAGGCAGTTGCCGAGTTGAGGGCGGCGACCGGCGGAAATGTCGTGGGCTTCGCGGGCGATCTCAGTACGGCTGCCTCAGCGGATGAAATCGCGCATCGTCATCCCAATGTGGAAATACTTGTGAACAATCTCGCGATCTTCGAACCAAAGCCGTTCGAAGAGATTCCCGACGCGGATTGGATTCGCTTCTTCGAAACGAATGTCTTGAGCGGTATCCGTCTTGCACGCCTGTTTCTGCCCGCGATGAAGCGCGCCAACTGGGGAAGGATCATTTTTATTTCAAGTGAGAGTGCGCTGCAGATTCCTGCTGAGATGATCCATTACGGCATGAGCAAGACAGCCCAGATTGCCGTCGCCCGAGGCTTGGCGGAATCAGTCGCCGGCACGGGTATTACCGTGAACAGTATTCTGCCGGGACCCACCAAGTCCCGTGGAGTTGTCGATTTCGTCGGCGCCCTCGCAAAGGCTGGGGGCAAGACCCCCGAAGAGGTTGAGGCTGAATTTTTCGAAAAGATCCGGCCGACGTCGCTCATCAAGCGTTTTGCCGCGCCTGACGAAGTCGCCTCGCTCGTGACGTACATCGCGAGTCCCCTTGCGTCAGCCACCACGGGTGCTGCCTTGAGGGTTGATGGTGGCGTTGTGAAGAGCGCATTCTAGGGCCCCGCTGACACACGGATTGCCATTTGAGATTGTCAGGGCGAGGATTTATGAGCACAGAAATCACGCGCGAATTGTTGCAGACAACTCCGCTGGTGGACTTGCCCGGCTGGGAGGTGCGCCTGTTCCTGATTTCTTATCCACCGGGTGCCGATGCCAACGATCACTCGCATCCGGTGGTGGGTGTCGGCTTTGTGCTCGAAGGCTCCATGGTCTCTGCCTTCGACGACGACCCAGAGGAGACATTCGTCGCCGGTCAAAGTTTTGTGGATCGGGCCAGCTATCACCGCATCGCACGCAACGGCAGTGACACCAGGCCCATGAAGTTTCTAATCGCTTACACGGTGAGGACGGGTGAGCCGAACACGGTATTCCCTAAGAAATAGGCGATCTCGGCCATCCTTCGCGAGGGGCTATAGCATGCCGCAGATTCCACCCCCGCTGCCGCCATGCTCTTGAATTCCGGCGCGGCGGCGACTAAAGGCGAATGTCGCCCAATGTTACGGCACTGAATGGACTCCGTGTCTCGCGGAACCTTGTACCATTCATGGAACTGTAATCCTTGGAGGCGTCCGTGGAAACCATAGGCCAAGACTTGCGCGAGATGATACGGACACCACTTGCCTCCTCGCATGTGGAGGCGTTGCGGGCGGCGGGCAAGGTCGTGACATACCCCAAGGGCACGATCATGGCCCAGCCCGGCGAAAAAGCGAATCGCTTCGTCTATGTCGAGGAAGGTGAGATTGAGGTAGTCAATCCGTTCACTGGCGAACGTCACTATTCGTCAACCATTGGCCCAACCCAGTTTATGGGGGAGATCAGCCTGCTGTATGGCGGTACCGCCTCCCTGCCGCTGCGCACGGTGGTCGATACGCGAGTGATCGAGGTACCGCGCGAGATCTTCCTTACGCTCTTGTCTCAGATCCCCGAGATGTCGGACATCATCATCACCGTGTTTGCTGCTCGACGTCGCCGGCAACTCGAGGAGCGCCGCAGCGGCCTGTATCTGATCGGGGAGGAGGCCGATCGGAACGTGCGTCGTATCGCGGAGTTCGCGAGTCGCAATCGGTTGCCTTACACGTCGGTCCCTCTCCACAGCCCGCAAGCCGAGGCGTCGGCTAAGAGTTGCGCAATCGATGCCCGAACCCCGGCAGTTATTTTCGGCAGCAAAGTACCGATCACGGATGCGACGCCGGATAAGATAGCGCGGCTCCTCGGGCTTAACATCGACTTCAGCGGCGACGAGCATTTCGATGTGCTGATCGTCGGTGGGGGCCCGGCCGGCGTGGCGGCAGCCGTCTATGCCGGCGCCGAAGGTCTGTGCGCGTTGCTCGTCGAGGACATCGCTTTGGGGGGCCAAGCGGGAACGTCGAGCCGAATCGAGAACTACATGGGTTTTCCAACCGGCATCTCGGGCGCGGACCTCTTGTGGCGCGGGGAGGTGCAGGCCATGAAGTTCGGCGCACGATTTGCAATGCCGCGCCGAGTCACGGCGCTCGAGGTGCAAGAGAACGGCGACTTCTGTGCGATCTTTGAGAATGGCCAACGCGTCCGCGCCGGTGCAATCGTGGTGGCGAGCGGAGTGCAGTATCGGCGGCTTCCCTTGGAACGACTGGCCGATTTCGAGGGTTCGGGCGTCTACTACTCGGCCACCGATATGGAGGCCCGCTATTGCAAAGACACCGAGGTCGTGATCATCGGCGGCGGCAATTCTGCCGGTCAAGCCGCAATGTTCCTTAGCCGCTACGCCCGGTGCGTCCGAGTGCTGGTACGAGGCGCCTCGCTCGCCGCCTCGATGTCGAGCTATCTTACCAGTCGGCTAGAAGCCGATCGGGGCATCACGATCGAGTACAACTGTGAGATCACGGCGCTGGAGGGTGGCGAGCATCTGGAAGGCCTCACCATCCGCAATGCCGAGACCGGGCAGTCGCGCAAGGTTGTGACGCGAGCGCTATTCATCATGGTGGGCGCGGCGCCGAACACCGAATGGCTCTCGGGTCTGGTGAAGCTCGACGACAAAGGGTTCGTCATCACCGGCGTCGGCTCACCGGGTTCGCCGTTCGCGACATCCTACCCCGGCATTTTTGCTGTCGGCGACGTACGGGCCGGGTCGGTCAAGCGGGTAGCCTCGGCCGTGGGCGAAGGCTCCGTTGTGATCTCCAAGGTCTGGGAGCACGTCAATCAGAAGGCGACCTGATCGGCTTACCCGAGGAGCTCACCGGCATTCTACGACGCGCAGTGGGCTCGCAACACGAGATCACTGGATACGTTGATACACCACACGTCCACCAACTACCGTTGTGAGCACTTTGATCTCGGCAATCTGCTCGACCGGTATGTCAAAAAAATTACGATCCAGTACGATAAAATCGGCAAGCTTCCCCACCTCAAGCGAGCCCGTCTTGGCATCCTGGTGCAACTCGTACGAGGAGTTCATGGTGATCGCCCGCAAAACCTGCTCGCGGGTAAGGCCCTTGTCTTGGCTGAGGCGCCCGCCATACTGCGGCCCCGCGGCGGCAGCGTTGGTGCGGGTGACGCCAACCTTGAGCGCGAACCATTCGTTCAGTTGATCGACGGGCCAGTCGCTGCCGTAGGCAATGCGAGCACCAGCCGCAGCCAAGAAGCCTGCCGGTTCCATGTACTTGAATCTCGCCCGCCCCAGATAATCGCGCGCATTGTCGATCGTATCCGGCGCGGGTTTCTCCCATTGCATCGACAAGACAGGGATAGCATCGAGCGGCGCATAGCGCGGGAAATCGGCCGGATCCACGATCTCGTCGTGAGCGATCGCGGCTCGGATGTCATGCCCGGAGAATTGTTTGCGCAATGCCTCGATCCCATCGAGCGCCTCGTGAACGGCACGGTCGCCGTCTGCATGCATGTGCGGCTC
This sequence comes from uncultured Gammaproteobacteria bacterium, assembly GCA_963755935.1. Classification (GTDB taxonomy): domain Bacteria; phylum Pseudomonadota; class Gammaproteobacteria; order Steroidobacterales; family Steroidobacteraceae; genus Bog-1198. The sequence goes on along the minus strand of CAVWME010000012.1, from coordinate 22,327 downwards.
GAAGCCCGCCTTGGCCGCCTCGATCATCAGCGCGCTCAGCACCGGCGCCGGAAAATACACGTCCGGCCCGCGATTATTGCCAGGAACCCAGTGCGGATTGGCTACCGTTCCCTGATTCGCGAAATAAGGTGCCAGCATCGCACCGGTCAGCGCGGGCGCAGAGATCACCCCGTCCAGAAACATCTTGAAGTTGCGCACGGTCATGCGCGGCTCGGGGACCACCTCCCCTTGGTCGTATTGCCGCGCCATACTCGTCAGGAACACCACGGCCTTCTTGGGATCCCGCCCTTCGGGCGGCCGGATGAGAACCGCGAAGTGGGCTCGCACCGTCAGATGCCCGTCTTTCTCCGCACCCGCAAAAGCGGCCAGCGTTTGCGGTGTGGCAGCGGCGTCGAGGAACGTGGTGATGCCCTGAGCACGCATCGCATCCACAGCCGCCTCGGCTGCTTTAACGTCCTCGACGGGCGTCCGCTCGGGAACCTTGGATTGCACGACGTCGATGGCCGCGTCCTGGAGCAGGCCCGTGGGATTTCCGGATGCGTCTCGCGCGAAAACTCCGCCCAGCGGATCGGGCGTCTTCGCGCCTATCTGAGCGAGTTCCAACGCGCGCGTGTTCGCAAGTCCTGTGTGCCCGAAGGAAGATACGACGAGTATCGGGCGTCGGGTATGCAGTGCATCCAGCGTCGCTCGGCTGGTGATCGTTCCCGCGGGTAGCATGGCCTCCTGGAACCAGTTCGACACCATCAGCCAGCTGTCCGGCTCCTTGTCCTGCGTCTGATCGAGGCAGCTTTGGATCTTGGCCTGCATCTGCGCGACCGTCAGCCGCTCGTAGTCCAAATTGCAACCAAGAAGCACGACGCCACCGTCGAGCGGATGCATATGGCCATCGACCAGTCCCGGCATCGTCATTCGACCGTGCAGATCGACCACCTGGGTGCCGGTGCCGATAAAGCGCTTTACCCCCGCATCGTCGCCAACGTAAACAATTTCGCCGTCGCGCACGGCGAGCGCATGCTGCACGCTGTCGTGGGCATCGACCGTGTACACATAGCCATTCTCATATACGGCATCGGCCGGCCGCACCTCCGCCGCCGATACGCCGGCCGCCGCGAGCGCCAACAGCGCCGGGACTCCCCATGCCGCCCTACAACGACGTCCGCATCGAGCCTCAGGTGTCGCCTTTCTCTCGCCGGAGTCAACCATCTGTGTCATCGCAACCATGATTCTTCCCTTCGTCATGCCGGGACTTAGTGCCGCGATGTCCTGTCCCTGCGCTCTCACGTCCTACTCTTAGAATTACCTGACATGGACAATATGCACGCGTTCGATCGTCGACATCGGTATTTATTGCTGTCGGCGCGTAGCTTCCGGAACAGCACCGACCGGACCGAGTGATTCGGCTGCCATCAGCTCGTGACATCACGCCCCGGGCCACGTGGACGTGATTCCGCGGCACTACAACGCCGATGCACCACCTGCACCCGGATTCGCCAAGGCGGATGCCCGCATCGCAGTGCTCGACGCACAAGCACCGATGCGCGAGAATGACGTCAAACAATAAGTTCTTGGGGATCGCTCATATGGAACTCGCGAACTCTCTGGCCTGGGCGGCAGGGCCTGGCATGCTTCGACTGGCCGCGAGCCTGCTCGCCGGCGTGCTCGCGCTCGGCAGCCCCGCTGCTCGAAGCGCCGAGGTGTCGGTCATCGACCCGGACGCCCATTACCCCGAAGGCCCTCTTTGGCGCGACGGCTCGCTGTTCTACGTCGAATACTCGGCCGACAACGTGAAGAGATGGGACGGGCGAAGCGTCGCGCTTTACTGGCATCGCGAGGGCTGCGGGCCGAGCGCCCTCATCGAATTCCGCGGTCACCTGCTCATCGCCTGCTACGACGACAACTCGCTGGTGGAGTTGGATGCGCAGGGGCACGAGCTTCGCACCTTGCGCAGGGACATCGCCGGCAGGCCGTTCGCTGGACCCAACGACTTTGCGGCCGACGGTCGGGGCGGCATCTTCTTCACGGCATCCGGCAAGTACGACCTCAAGGCGCCCATTACCGGCGCCGTGCTGCACATGACTGCGGACGGCGGGTTCATCCACGTCGTCGCCGACACGATTCATTACTCGAACGGGCTTACGCTCGCGAAGGACGGTAAACAGTTGCTCGTCGCGGAGATGCTTGCGGGCCGCATCCTGTCCTTCCCGCTCAATCCGGACGGGTCCTTGGGTCCTCGCACCGTGTGGGCGCGTCTCGCCGACCTCGCACCGCCGACGCCCGGCGAGGACGCATACAACGGACCGGACGGCCTCAAACTCGGACCCGACGGCAATTACTACATCGCGCAAAACGGCTCGGGCCGCGTTCTCGTGGTCGACGACGACCGGAAACTCGTGCGCACGATCGAGGTGCCGACGCCGTTCGTCACCAACATGGCGTTTGGCGCGGCGGGCACGCGAACCGTCTACGTCACCGGGGCGTTCGAGCAGTGGAAGCCGCCCTTCCCCGGCAAGGTCTTTCGTGTGACGCCATGAGCGCGCATCGCTCACGGCCGCAGTGATTTAGCAATTTATATCCAGAAGATCCCAAAGGGAACATTCATGGCCCACAGAAAAATAAGAATCGCGAACACCGACCGGGCGTGCGGCCAGCTGTCCATGAGCCTCGCGGCGGCGGTCTGCTTGGCGCTCTACGGGCCGCCGCCCGCGGCCCGCGCCGACCAGGCGAGTACTGCCGACTCGAGCCCGGAGCTTCAGGAAATCACCGTCACGGCGACGCGTCGCACGCAAACCGTCGAGGCGGTTCCCTACAGCATCTCGGTCGTGAGCCCCGAGCAGATCGCCGCGAGCGGCGCGGTCGACATCGCCTCGCTCGCCGTGCAGGTGCCGGGACTCGCCATGTTCGACTACGGGGCGCGGTTCACGGGCGCCGTCACGCCGATCATCCGCGGCATCAACGCCACGGGCAGCCCCGCCCGTAGCTTTCGCTCCTTCGAGCAGTCGCCGGTCGGCATGTATGTGGATAACTCGCCCGTAGCCGGCTACTTCCAGCTGGAGGACTTGAACCGCATCGAGGTATTGCGCGGACCTCAGGGCACACTCTATGGCGCGGGCGCGCTGGGCGGGGCGCTGCGCATCATTCCGAACTCGCCCGAGCTCAACACATGGGCAGGCTCGATCGAGGCCGGCGGCTCGAAGATCGATCACTCGGACGGCACGGGCTGGACGCTGAAATCGGTTCTCAACATGCCGGTCGGCGATCAGCTCGCGTTCCGCGCCTGGGCGCGCATCGCGTACGAGCCTGGCTGGATCAATGATTATGGACCGGAGGTACGCAACGGCGGCGACCTCTACGGAGCGCCGGTCCTCGCCGACCCGAGCGACCCGGTGCACAGCTCGCCCATCTACACCTCAAGGAACGATTGGAACTGGCAGAGAACGTCCACCGAGCGGGCGGCCGCTTTGTGGAAGCCGAACGAAGCTTTCAGCGCGGAGGCCGCGATCCTGCACGCGCACGTGTCGGGCGACGGCGGCCCGCTCGTGAATCCGACCTACGGCGGCGGGGTCTCGCCCCTCGATCCGAACGCAGTTTTTCCGGCCGGCGGGCATTACACGGACTTCTCGCTCATCGACCAGCCGTACTACCGCACGACGAACCTCTCGAGCCTGGATTTGAGCTACGATGCGGGCTTCGCCACCGTCTCCTCGACCAGCTCGTACTACACGACGAGCGGCTCGGTGATCCAGGACTCGACGTTCGACTATACGGGGTACGCGGGCGGCGCTTACCTGCCCTACTACGCGGGCGTGCCCACGAATCCGCGCTTCATCTATCCGTTCCAATTCACCGACGAGGTAGAGACCTTCAGCCAGGAGGTGCGGCTGGTATCGAAGGCGGACCCCGCGAACAAATTCGACTACGTAATCGGAGCCTACTACGAGAACACGACGAGTCACGGCGACTGGTTCGTGACGAATCCCGGCTCGCCGCAGTACTCGGTCGCTCAAGGGTGCACGGGCTATCCCCCTTCGGGGCCGCCGGCTTACCCCAACTGCTTGGTCCTCAGCGGCCCGAACGACCTCACGTTCCAGCAGCTCGACACGCAGCAGTTCCAGGACCGCTCGGTGTACGGCGAGCTCACGTATCACCTGACGCCGCACATTCAGGTTACGAGCGGTGCGCGGCATTACAGCCAGACCTTCACCGACTCCCAGCTCTACCAGGATTTCTCGTTCCCGTCCTACGTGCCGCCAATCCCGTACAACTCGCCCGCCTCGAAGACAGTCGGCAAGGCGAATGTCTCCTGGGAGTTCACGGATCGGCAGTACTTATACGCGCTCTGGTCGCAAGGCTTCCGCCGCGGCGGGGCGAACTCGGTACCGGCGAGCGGCCCGTTCCAGGAGAGCCCGCTGTTGCGCAACTACGCGCCGGACAGCACCAACAACTACGAGACGGGCGTCAAGGGACGGCTCGCGAACGGTATCTACTACGCGTTCACCGGCTTTTGGATCGACTGGGACCACCCGCAGATCTCAGGGAGCCTGCCCTCGGGCAACCTTGCCGTGTACAACGCGAATACGGCGCGCTCGCGCGGCTTCGAACTCGAGTCGAGCGGACCGTTGCTCATGCACGGCCTGAGCTACCTCGTGGGCTTCGCCTACGTCGATGCAACGCTGGCGAGCGACTTTTCGCTCCCCGCGAACAATGGTCTCGGCGTGATCACGCCCGGACTGCTGCACGGCGAGTCGGGTGAACAGCTTCCCGGGAGTCCGAAGACGAGCGTCAACGCGGCTCTGATGTACGACCTCACGCTGGTTCCGGGATACGAGGGGACGCTCTCCCGTGAACGGCGTGTACCGCAGCGCCGAGGCGCTGCAGGTCGCCCCCTCGGTGGGCTCGCTGACGGTGCAGCACTCCTCCTCATACATGGTCATGAACCTCTCCGCAACCGTCACGCACAAGCCATGGCACGCGACCTGGTATGTGACCAACTTGCTCAACCGGCAAGAGATCCTCGCTCCACCTTCGCAGCCCAACGAGGTCGGCAACCTCACCAACGACTTCATCGTGAATCCGCCCCGCGAGCTCGGCGTGCGCATCGGCTACTCGTTCTGATGTAGCAGACATCCGCGGTGCCGTGCACGCGGGACTTCGGGGAGCCTCGCGCCCGCGATCAGTCGGAGGGGGCGATGCCGCGCGCACGGAGCGTCGCGAGCAGCGGGTCGAGGTGCCGCCGGTAATGCCGCCAGCGGCCCGAGGAGCTGCCATAGATGGGCCTTCGCACCTGGGCCGCGCTCGCCGTGAGCGAGACCGAGCGGTTCTTCTCGATCTCGACGGCGACATCGCGCCACTCGATCCCGCAGTGCTGCGCCGCCGTCGCAGCGATGCGCTTCGGCTCGCGCACCAGATCCTCGTACACGATCTCGTGCAGCCGGCTGCCGAGCACGGCGCGCCAGTGCTCGACGAGGCGCGCGTAGGCGGCGTAGTAGCGGCCGAGGTCGGCGAGGTCGTAGCTGAAAGGATAGCCCGCGCCAAAGAGCGTGCGGAACATCGCGAAGCAGCTGTCGAGCGGCGCGCGGCGCACGAGGACGATGCGCGCCTCGGGAAGCGCCGCGAGGATCGCACCCGCGTAGAGATAATTGAGAGGCAGCTTCTCGATGATGTGCGATGCGGTCACGCCAGGCTCGGCGAGCCGCGCGTAGCCTGCCGCGACTGCCTCGGGATCCGCCGCCGCCGCGCGCTCGAAGACATCGCCTGAGCCGCGCGCGGCGGCGAGCAGCGCTCGCGAGAAGTGATCGGTCTCGCCGTTCGAGCGCACGCCTGCAAGTCCCGTCAGGATGCGCTCGACGAGCGTCGTGCCCGAGCGCGGCAGGCCGACGATGAAGATATGACGCGAGACCCGCCCCGCCTCGGACCCGCGATCGCCGCGCGTCACGCGTGCGAGGAATTCCCGGGTGTAGACAGCGGCGATGCGCCCGTGCTTCGCCTCATCCGCCTGGACATCGTACTGCAGGCGCGAGCGGCGCACGCCGGCCGCGCGCGCGAACCACGAGAACGCCTCGTCGAAGCGATCGAGATCGTCGAGCTCCTTTGCGAGGGCATAGCCCAAGAACAGCTCGGCGCGGTAATCGCCGGCGTGTCGCGCGAGCAGATGCTCGAGCTCGCGCACGTGGTTCGCCCCGGGCGACTGTACGCGGAGCTCTGACCGCAGCAGATAGCTCGGGTACTGGAGAGGATCGGCCGCGATCGCTCGATCGCACGCCGCCTCCGCATCGGCGAGCTTGCCCTGACCGCGCTCGCTGCAGGCGAGGTTGTACCAGAAGCGCGGCTCCTGCGGCGCGAGCTGGATCGCCTGCCGATAGAGCGCACTCGCGTGTTCGAGATCGCCCGCCGCGACCGCGACGAAGCCGAGGCTGTCGAAGGCGTCCGGAATTTCCGTGCCAAGGCCCGCGGCCTGTGCGATCACCTGTCGCATCTCCTCGAGGCGGCCGAGCCGCAGCAGCACGAGCGCCAGAAGCCCGTGCGAGGGCAGGCACGAAGTCGCGCCCTCGACCGAGCGCTCGGCGAGGACGAGTGCCCGATCGAAATCACCCGCCTCGAGCGCGCGGCGGGCTTCTTCGGCAACAGTAGCGGCAGCCGCCTCGCGAGTCATTGCCTCGGAACGCTCTCGAAGAAGTCCAAACCCGCCTGCTTGGGTAGAAAATATTCCAGATAATGTCCTAACTCGGTCGCATCCACGAAGCAGACTTCCACCAGCGGGTTGTCGTTCCGATACGGAATCGACCAGCCGCTTTCCCCGGCTTTAGCCAGCACGGCATCCCACTCCTTGCGGCTTCGAAGCAGAAAGCCAAGATGATGGTGCTTGATGTGGAAGCCGGCGCCGCGAGGCAGGCGATCCATGAAGAGATCAGATCCAGGACCGGAGGCGTATATCACTTCGTACATGATCGTGCCGACCCAGGCGAATTCGGCGCGAATATCCCCGCCCGCGGTCATCCGCCCCTCCAGCCGGCTGAATCTCTGAATGCCGAAACGACTCTTGAACAGATCGAGGGCCCGCTCCATGTCGGTCGTGACATAGGCCATTTGAAAATGCTCGGCGAGCAATAAGCCCTCGCTGGGATTGCAGCGGGCCGGCGACCTCGGAAGCATGTGTTTCATTAAAAAGGCCCGTTGCCTTAATCAAGCGTCGAATGATTCGCATCACACATGGCGCGTCTCGTCGCCATCGTATGGATGGTTAGCGACCTGAATCCGCATTGGTGTTGATGCCATGCATTACGAAGGCCTTGATGGCAGCATTGATTTTTTGTTCACTGGCCAGACCCGCGGGAAGTATCCAATCCTTGAATAATGTGCAGCCGAGCACAGCCGCAAATGCGACTCGCACCATGAGGCTGGGATCGACCTGCGGAGTTTCCGCCATCCGGCTCGCCATCATGGCTGCCCCGCGCTCGAAGTATTCATTCAAGCTGGCGATCTCATGAAGCCCCTCCACGCTATCGGGCGCATAGGTCTCAGCAACCGCGAGCGACATGAGCAGCTTCGAATGCCGGCTCAAGAATTGCTGGAGTTCGCTGATATAGCGCTCGGATTTGTCGCGATGCGTTTCCGCACCGGCACCGTCAGCGCGCTGATTCGAGGTAAAGGAGAGAAAATGCTCATTGAGGGGCTTGAAGACTGACTCTTGAAATAGCTCTATCTTCGAGGAAAAGTATCGAAATAACTGGGCCTCGGTGACCTCGGCGTTGCGTGCAATCGCGGCAGTCGTTGCGCCAGCGAAGCCCGATGCCATGAATTCCTGCGCTGCGGCGCCAAGAATGCGCGCCACATTGTCCGCGGTTGACCGCTGCCCTTTGCGCTTGGCGGGCGAACGAACCGACCGGATTCTTTTACTTTTCAGCAATATGGACCCTTGGCCTTGGGCTCACACCGCGACGCGTTCATGGAATAGGGGCTCCAAGCGCCACTTGATAGTAATGATGATAGTGGATACTATCACTTACATCTAGTTTTCGAAACCGTCGCAAAAAATAGAATCCTGCGGTGCTTGCCGCACGGTAGACGCCTCATCGGGGGAGCGGCTATCTTGGATCTTTTAAGTGAACAACGAAGTCACGGCTTACCTTGTTGCCGAGGTGACTGATGAGCAACACTGAACTCAATATTCGTGCGCTTGCCGTAGGGGCCGAAGTCCTTGGGCTCGACGCCGGACGTGAGCGTGACCCGGGGGTTCGCGCTGCGCTCTACCGCGCGTGGCTCGAGCACGGCATTCTCCTGTTCAAGGGGATCGATTCGATCGAGCGACATCTGGAGATGAGTCGTTGCTTTGGTGAACTGGAGATTCATCCTTTTCCGGCCGTTCGATCGGAACTCAATCCGCTCTTGATCGAGATTGGTGGGAAGAAGCGAGCCCGAGCCTATGTCTTCGACGGCAGCGAGATCCGAATCAACCGCGTCGGCTGGCATCGTGACACGGCCTATACGCCAGACATCTGCAAGGGCGCCATGCTTCGCATGGTCGAAGTTCCGCGGACTGAGGGTGAGACCCTCTTTGCCGACACGGCCAAAGCCTATGATGACTTGCCGGCCGATGTGAAGTCGCGGCTCGAGGGCCTGGAGTATCGGGCGACGCTGCGCCTCGACCCTGTGGCCCAGACAAGGCCCGGCGCGTTCTGGAGCACGGCGCGAGTCGCCACGGACGCGGAGGACCCGCAGGGCCCTCCTGCCGATGCATTCAGCTCGGGTGGTCAAGCGGATTATCCTCCGGTCGTTCATCCTGTCGTCATCACTCACCCGGAGTCTGGTCGTAGATGCATCTTCATCAGCCCAACCTATGTCGACCATTTCCTTGGAATGGACGCGAGTGAAAGCACCGAGCTGCATCAATATCTCGTGGCACACATGACCCAACCCCGCTATGTCTATCAACACCGCTGGGTCAAGAATGAAGCGATCATCTGGGATAACCGACGATTCCTGCACGCGGCGCGAGGCAACTTGGTCAGTGAGATGCGCTGGGGGTTGAGGACCACGCTCGCAGGCCCGTTGCGTACGGGCCGGTATTTCGACAAAGACGTCGAAGGACAATCGGCGCGGATCGCGGATTAATCCTCATGACGAAATATGTCCGTTATCAGCAGGGTCAGTCCATTTCCCACGGTATTCTCGAGGGATCCCGCATCACTCCGCTCGAGGGCCCGTTCGGCGAATTCAAGCCTTCAACACAGCCCCCTGTTCGATTGGACGCGGTCCGCCTTCTGGCACCTGCGGTCCCAAGCAAGATCATCGCTATAGGTCCCAATTATCGAGCGTATCCCGGCGTTGAGGCCGTTCCATTGATGATGTGGACCAAGCCGGCGAGCTGCCTGAATGATCCGGAGGGCGTGATCGAGTTACCGCCGGGCCATCCCGCAGTAAATCACGAGGCGGAACTCGCGATCGTAATTGGCAAGCGCGCCAAGCAAGTGCTCGCGGTGAATGCAGCCGAGTATATTTTCGGCTTCACGTGTATGAACGACGTCACCCTCGGTGATTTTTCAACGCCGGGAGCTTTCGGCCGTTCGCCCTATTTCGTTCACGGGAAGATTTGCGACGGCTTCGCTCCCTTAGGTCCTTGCATCGTTTCAGATCTGGACATCAGTGACTTGAGACTTCAATGCCGCGTGAACGGCGAGATTCGACAAGACCATTCGACATCCGACCGTATCCATGAGCCTGCCGAACTGGTAGCCGCAGTTTCGAATTACCTCACGTTGTTGCCGGGAGACGTGATCTCCACAGGCTCTCCCCCCGGGGTGCAGCCCATGCGCGATGGCGACGTCGTTGAAATCGAAATCGAGAACATCGGCATTCTTCGGAATTACGCCCGCAATCGCGCATGAGATCGCGACATCGCGTGTCGCGCGCGCTGAACATCGATGATTTGGCGACGCTCGCCAAACGAAATCTTCCCGCGGGCCTTTATGAGTACATCGCTCGTGGGGCAGAGGACGAAATCACTCTGCGCGAGAATAACGACAGCATCAAGCGAGTTCTTTTCAGACAACGCGTCGGCGTGGACGTCTCACAACGCGACATGTCGACGACCCTGTTCGGGGTAAGGCAAACAATGCCCCTCGGCCTGGCCGTGACCGGCCTGGCAGCTTTACTTTCGTATGATGGCGAGCGAAGCCTGGCAAGAGCCGCCGCTGCCGCCGGCGTCCCCTTTACCATCGGTAGCAGCAATTTCACGGCACAGGCGGACCTTAAGGGAATTTGCGGCGATCTACTATGGCGTCAAATCTATCCACCGAAACGGCGCCAACTGCTGGATCATCACCTCGCAATCACCCGCGACCTTGGCATTCGTGTGCTGATAATCACCATGGATTCGCCGGTCGTGGGAAACCGCGAATATATGCAGCGAAGTGGCTTCATCCCGGGCGGTGTTACGCCGCGCACGATCGGCCAGATATTGGCCGCGCCGCGCTGGACCCTCGGCACACTGCTACGCTATTTTCTGAACGGTGGATTGCCAGAATTTGCCGATATGCCACAAGGCGAACGCCGGTTCTGGAACGGCACGTTCTCCTGGGCCGCTACGGCGGATGACTTTTGCTGGGACGATCTCAAGTCTATTCGGCGGGGGTGGAACGGCGTGCTGATCGCCAAGGGAGTGTCAACGGCCGAAGACGCGAGAAAAGCGGCCGAGTGCGGTGTTGACGGCGTCATCGTATCCAACCATGGTGGTCGCAGCCTCGATGGCTGCGTCTCCTCGATGCAGGCGCTGCCAGAAATCGTTGATGCCGTTGCGCCCAAAGTGACTGTCCTGGTGGACGGCGGATTCATGCGCGGCGCTGACGTGCTGAAAGCCTTAGCGCTGGGTGCGTCCAGCGTTATGGTCGGGCGAGCCACCCTGTTTGGCCTTGCCGCCGGCGGTCAAGTCGGCGTCACTCGCGCGCTTGAGATCTTTTGCGCAGAGATCGACCGGGCCATGGCATTGGTGGGCGTCCGCAGATTGGCGGATTTGAGCCGTAGTCATCTTTCGTGGAGGAACTGACTCTCGGCTCTAGATATCCGACTGGCTCTGAAGATCAATTGTGCGCGGGCTCCAGATATTTCGGCCTCCCGAGAAGCGAGCGCCACAACTCGGCTTCATCCATCACGACTGAGCCATCGCCTGAGGTATACGTCGGAGAAGACCCTCGAAAGTTAACAAAGCTGAGTCCGCCCGACCCCGAGAAGAATCCGTACTTCGTGTTGGCGGCGATCGCCAACGCCGTCCCCGGCCCGTACAGGCGTTTGCCGAGTCGCATACTCCCCGCCGTCACGAAGATCACCTCATCTTCCGAGTGAGAATGTACGGTCGTTTCTTTGTCCGCCAGGTCATAGCCATTCTCGTGCATCCAAACCATGCACGTGGGGCACTGGGAATCTGCATGGATGGCTCCGCTGATGCCTTCAGTCCCGCCAAGTTTTGCCGAACGCGGCACACACTCGTTGGGCAGCAGATGAACATGCATTCCCGGACGATCGCCGGGCCCTCGTTTGCGTTGGTTAAAGGCAAGGAGAGAGACACTTTCTTCACGGGCGGCGAGCGTTATCGAAGCTCCATACTCCACAACGACGCTCGAGCCGGACTCCAGGTGCGCTCCACCCGCCTCAACGCTCCCTTTCCAGACAAAGACCGCAACGTCAGCAGGCCTAGCGTCGATATCGACGGTCGCCCCCGCGCCCAGTCGATACAAGCAAAGATGGATTGGTTGGCGTTCATCACCAAATATCGCTCGAGTTTCCACCTCACCGCTAAAGCCAAGTCTTGTCTGCACAATCGGAGCGCTCTCCGACGTGGCGATCGAAACTCTTGACATCTACATTCTCCGCGTGAGTTCTCTGTCCATAGTGCCGGAAGGCTCTGGCTCGGACAATACGCGTTTTGAGGCGAGTGCCCAGGGCTCGGCATCGTGAGCGTGGCCGCTCTTCGGACTAATGACATAAGATCCGTGAACCGGCATCGATTGCCCCTTGGTATTGATTCGAGGAGCGTGCAGGCAGGTCGTCCCCACCCCGCCGCCGGAGGATACTGGCGCGGATCCTACGTGCTCGCGACGGTGTTCGGCTGCGCCGAGAGGCGGGCGGCCGAACAGTACCCGCGCCACCCTTCGCCACCGATCCGAATCCCAGATGGGAGCTGGACCCCGGCCGCCCGCGATCTCTCTGCCGCCAGCCCTGATCGCCGCGCGGCTAGAGACGGCGTAACTCCATCGTCCCCGTCAGCGTCTCCTCGCCAATCGATACGTAGAGCGTTTTCTCCGATACGGATAAATCAAAGTCCATGCGTCGCTCAAGCCGTGCGACCAGCGCCGCCACCAGATCTCGATCCATCACATAGATTTCCAATGCGTCGGCGCGGTAAATACGTTCGCCTGCAAGGCGTGCCAACCATGGTGTTACCTCTCGATGTGCATAGACTGCAACCCGTCGCGCTGCCTTGCCAGCTTTGTGCAATCGCGGCGCCTCCGGAGCGCCGATGTCAATCCAACTCTGCAAGACGCCGGTGAGATCCCGCACCCCGATCGTGGGCTCCTCAGGATCGGACAAGCCTTTGGAGAACGTGATCCCTTCCGTATACTCCAAGCAATATGCCAGGACCCGGGTAACCAAATACTCCGCCGCCTCCGACGGGTGTTGGGCTACGCGCAACGTCAGTGATTCGTAGACATTGCGGTCGGCATCCGCGATGCGCACCGTAAACACATATATCGTAGAGCTCAACGCCATCGGGGCATAGTACTACCTTGGCCCACCCGCCTTGCACCGGTCCCGGGCGCTCGAAACATCCGCACGTTGCCCCATCGGCAGCGCCAAGTTGGGCGCGAGGCGGCCGCCACGGAACATGACGCGCAGGAAAACCCGGGGCGCGAACAGCGAAGCAGGCGCCGCGACGAGATGGATCACGCGGATGAACGCGACAGAGACCTCAGGATCATGCACGGCGGCTCGCTGCAACCGCGCGATATACGCATTGATGACGCGGGCCGCCAGCGGCCGCGGGCCCGGCACCGTCGGCAGCGCGAGATCGCCGCCGACCGCCAACTGCCAAGGCGCGTCGATCACCTTCGCGGCGGCTCGGAAGAAGCGCCTGGAAACGCCATCCTCACCGCCCGCCAGCGCAGCCTGCAGCGCAATCGCCTGGCAAGCCGCAGCGGTCATGCCCTGGCCATAGATCGGATTGAAGCTGGCGAGGGCGTCTCCGAGCACGAGATACCCGCGCGGAAAGCGCTGCAACCGCTCATAGCGCCTGCGCTGGCTGTGTGGGAAGCCATAGCGGATCACTGGACCTATCGCCTCGCCGCGCTCCGCGAGCAAGGCAATCTCGTTGACGCCCACTGAGCAAGCTCGGTGCCGCATGGCTTCGAGCGTAGGTTCGACATGATCGCCGGCATATCCGCCTACAGCGGCGACCCAGCGCGCGCTTCCGTTCTCGTCGGGCTCCTGCGCTATGAGTCCATAGGGGCGCGGCAGCTGGGGTGTGGCGGCGCCGATGATTGCGGCCGGGGACGGGCGCGTGCTGGCGTCGCGCCGGAAGTAGGCACTGGTGTAGCAGAGTCCGATGACGACCCGTTCCTCCGGCACCTGTTCATAGCCCCAATCGCGGAGCCACACGGGGCTCTGCGAGCCACGGCCCGTGCAGTCCACCACCAAGTCGGCGGTCAGCACTTGCTCGTCGCGCGCGTCAGCACGGGAGCGATAGCGTATCCCAGTGACCCGGCCCCTAGATGAGTCGTGCACAGGCGCGAGCACGTCGACGTCGGTCACAATGCGGGCCCCCGGCAGCGCCCGTACGCGGCGGCGCAGCTCCGCCTCGACCGCCAACCGGCTAACGGCCAAGGCCATGAGACCGCTTTTTCCTTGCGCGAGGCGCCGGCCGTTGACATCGACTGCCACATCGGCGGCGACGTCGCCGGCGATGGCGCCTTGCTCGATCAGCGCATCACTGAATCCAGGGAAGAGCCTCTCCAGGATCTCGCATCCGCGCGCCAGCAGGCCATGCGGATGCATCGCATGCGGGGTGCCCTTGCGCGGCGCGGGTCGGTCGGGCAACGCATCGCGCTCGAGCAGCACGACTTGGGCGAAGCGCTCGCAGAGCACCCGTGCCGTCAGCAGGCCCGCGATGCTGGCGCCGAGGATGATGGCCCGCCGCTCATTATGAGCCACTGTCATGAGCGCTAGCCCGCGGACGCTCCTCGCGAATCCATCGGCTTAGATGCGAGCTTCGAGGATCATGTTGAAGGGTCCCTCGGTGGCTCGTCGCACTTTTGAAAATCCGGCGTCGCCGATGATTGCAGATAGCTTTGCTTGGCCCGCTTGAGCACCCAGGCCTTCACCGACCTCCTGATCGAGCGAGGTCGGAACGCAGATCATGGTCGACGCGTTGTAATACAAGCGGCCCACGGGATTCATATTCTGCTCAGGCTTGTCGCCCGCAATCGGCTCGACGATCATCCATGTGCCGTCCTTCTTGAGAATCTTACGCACGTGTGCGGCGCATCCTCGTGGATCGCCCATATCGTGCAGGCAATCGTACATGGTGACCAAGTCGAACTCGCTGTCGCCTATCTCCTTCGCCTGGGAAGTCTCAAATCGCACCCGATCGCTGACTCCGTGATGCTTCGCGTGCTTGCGCGCCTCGGCGATGGAAGGTTCGTGAAAATCGTAACCGACGAATTGGCTATTGGGATACGCCTGCGCCATGAGAATGGTCGAGAAGCCGACACCGCAGCCGATGTCGGCCACCTTGGCGCGCGCGGCAAGTTTTGCCGTAACGCCGTCGAGCGCGGGAATCCAGGTTTGAGCGATATTGTTGACATAGCCAGGCCGAAAGAACGCACCAGTCGCGCAGAAGAGGCACCCGGCCGAGTCGCCCCAACGTACACCGGACCCGTCGCGAAACGCTCGCTCAACCTTGGGCTCCGCTTCGATCATGGCGGCGGCGAGTTCGAAGGCACCGGCCAAATAAACAGGGCTATCTTTGTTCACGAAGATCATTGCCTGTTCGGGATTGAGGCTGAACGTGTCGGTAGTCGGATCGAAATCGATGTATCCATTGGACGCCTGCGCGAGCGCCCACTCTCGAACATATCGCGGTGCCAAGCCTCCCGCACGCGTCGCCAGATCAGCAGCCGTAGTGGGACCGCCGGCATGTAGTGCATCGAATAAGCCGAGGCGAAATCCGATCCGTGTGGTTGGCACGCAGAAGGCGCCGCCGAGATCGCCGAGCATCTTGCCAATGAATGCGTGAAACTTCTGTTCGTTTAATTGCGCCATGATCACTTGCTCCTGTGAGTTCTGTTATCAACCGCGCCACTCTCGATTAATGGTTTGCAATTCGAACGTGATCCGATTCAACGTGGCGTTATGCTCTGTGGGAAGTTTGGCGGTCTGTTCCCGGATGTGCCGGCGTTCTCTCGTTTGATGATGACCTAGGCGGTAAGCTAGCTTCGACTTCCTCTAGCGGAGCCAAGGACCTCCAAAACTTGCCGGCGCGATTGTCCGAGACGAAAAAAAGGATCGCGATGCACTACTTATTCTATTGATAGTCTCTCACTGATTCTGCGTTCCTGGTGCTGAAGATGCAATTCGACAGAGGGCTCGTCATGCGAGGCGCTGACTGCAATGCACCATGGCGGCGCAATGTGTGGATGGGATTGGCTCATCGGCGATAGACTGGCGAGCGGTCACCTGCTCCTCCGGCGGCGCGAACTTCTGCAGCATCGCTTCTTGGCGGCGTGTTTTCCTTCGGTCCGACAATCTTGATACGGTACTACCGAGTGAAGCCCCATTCCTTTAGAAGGCACCTAAATGTGAACGACCGAATGTTAAAACAGCCAGGACCGGACCATCCCATAAGCGTCAAGTTGTCGGGGACGCAGGTAGTCGTGACGGTGGCGGGTCGAGCCATCGTCGACACGCGCAAGGCGCTGGTACTTCGCGAAGCGAGCTATCCGCCCATTCTGTATGTCCCTCGGTCCGACGCCGATATGTCCGCGCTCGAGCGATCGGAGCTGACGACCTATTGCCCTTACAAAGGCGAGTGTTTCTATTTCAGCATTCCGATGGGCGGCGACAAATCGAAGAACGCTGTGTGGACGTACGAGGCGCCGTTTCCGGCGGTCGAAGAGATCAAGGACCATTTAGCCTTTTATCCGAACCGTGTCGACTTGATTAGTGAGTCGTAGTCGGATTGATTATCCGATCTGCAATTTGGTAGGGCCAAGTCTAAGCACTGGCTCCACATCGATCAGGAATATTGCGGTTGAGGAAAGCGATCGGCACTTCTCCGTCGCTGACCCTTTGGATACGAGTATTCTTACGTGGTCCGGCTGGGCGTATCGGTGCAGCGGGCAGCTCGAGTTCCAGCGAGCGTAACCCGTATGCATTTGTGCTTTAATCCCTGTAGCATCTGTCGAAGCGGGATCGATCCGCCGACGAGATAATTATTTAGCGAGCGATTGCTGGAATCTGACCATGTCGATGATGCGATTCAGGCTGCATAGCTTCGTACCGATAGCTGTAATTGCGTTCGCGTGCGGGGAGGCTACGCCGGCTGCGAGCGGCATCGAATCCACTGCGCCGGCAGCGACTCTCCAGGAACTCATGGAAACTCGCATCGATCCTGCGGCGGACTCGTTGTGGGATTCGGTCGCCTTCATCGCTTCGGAGAAGGGCGAAGAAGACCGCCGGCCCCGGACGCCGGCCGAATGGGCAGCCGTGCGGAAAACGGCGCGTTCGCTTATTGAGGCGGCCGCCGAGCTTGAGGTGCCGGGCAGAAAAGTGTCGACTCTCCTCACATCACCCGGCCCCGGCGAGCTCTCTGCATCGGACATTCAGCTTCGGATCGATGGGGATTCCGCTGCCTTTGCCAAGCGAGCTCGAGTCCTTCAATCCGCCGCCCGACAGGCTCTCGCCGCCATCGACGCCAAGGATGCTGATGCATTAATGAGCGCGGGCGGGGTCATCGATGCGGCTTGCGAGGCCTGTCATGTCGTGTATTGGTACCCTCAGCAACTGGAGGGTCGCAAGTAGTGTTGCCATCGCTTGATTCATTCTGCGACCGGCTATCCGCAAGTGCACTGAGCCAGGCGATCCAGTCGACCGACTGGGTCATTCCGACTGTGCAAACCGTGCACATCCTGGCGGTTGCGGCGGTAATGAGCTCGATCCTCATGTTCAACCTTCGCCTTATGGGCATACGCGCTCGGGGCGAGTCGGTCGTCGCTGTCGCGGGGCGTTTTATCCCCGTCGTCTGGTACGGGTTGCCTATTCTTCTAGGGACAGGGGCGATCTTGATCATCGCGGAGCCGGCGCGCGCACTGCAGAACCCGGTGTTCATTCTGAAAATGACGCTCGTATTGCTTGCTGCGGGTCTCACACTTGTCAGTCAGATACCTCTGCGCAGGGATCAGGGATTCTGGGAAGTCTCCAATTCGCGCCGTCGTCTCGCCCGGTTAGTTGCGTGCCTATCGTTGCCGGTTTGGGTTGCGATTGTCTTCGCCGGCCGCTGGATCGCCTACGTGCGGAGCCACTGATGATCGACTCGCTCCTGCAATCCGTGCAAGACACATCGATCGCCACCGCGATCCGCGAGGGCGACTCCTTATTTCCTTGGATCGAATGCGTGCATGTGTTGGCGCTCACGCTGGTTATCGGCTCAATCGCCATCGTGGACTTGCGCTTGCTCGGTATCCGCTCGCGTGATCGAGCCGTGCTCGAAACCACGGCCGATGTGCTTCCCATCACGTGGGCCGCATTCGTGGTTGCGCTCGTCAGCGGGGGGCTGATGTTCGCCTCCAACGCCGTAACCTACGCCCATAACGGCTTTTTTCAGGCAAAGATGAGTCTACTGGTATTGGCCGGTCTGAACATGCTTGGTTATCATCTGATTGTGGGACGTGACGCCTCGTCATGGCAAAATGCGGCAACGACGCCGTTCAAGGCGCGAGTTGTCGGCGGTGCCTCCCTCGCAATCTGGATCGCTATCGCTGCATGTGGTCGGTGGATCGGCTTTACTATTAATGCACCGACTTGATTCGGAGACCGGTATGCGACAGAACTGCTTTGAGTGGATCCTGATCGCATCGGCCGTCGTCGGAATAGGCGTGTCGTCACCAAGTTCGGCTGCGGAGCCGACCGTAATGAATCCCCCTCCGCAGCCCAAGGACTGGTCGGCACTCGCGAGCCTTCCCGACTGGAGTGGCGTTTGGACGCCGAACATGACTGATCAGCGGCGGCGGATCGAGGCAGATCCGGTTCCGTGGAACAAGGGCGCCGCCGCACAGATTGCAAAGCTCGAGGCGGCCGAGCGCGCAGGCGACCCCAAGGGACTATTCGTTAATTGTCTGCCGGAGTCGATGCCAAGCTGGATGTTGATCACCCATAATGCCCTCGAGTTTTTATTTACACCCGGACGCGTCACGATTCTGGGGGAGTCCGACGGCAACCGACTGCGCAGGATTTACACGGATGGCCGTGGTCATCCTGCCGATCCTGATCCCACCTTTCACGGGCACTCTATTGGCCACTGGGAGAATGACACCCTCGTCGTCGACACCGTAGGAGTGCTACCCGAGACCTATATTGCAGTGAGTGAAGCCGTCGGCGTTCCGAATAATGGCGAGCTGCACGTGATCGAGCGGATTCATCTCGAGACGCCGGAGATTCTGCGCGATGACCTCGAGATCATCGCGCCGCACGTGCTCACCAAGCCTTGGAAGACGTCGCGATTTCTGTTTCGCCAGCGAGCGAGAAAATACGACATTGTCGAGGGCGTGTGTCTACAGGGTAATTACGCAGAAGGGACGGATGTCGCGGGCGATGCCGTGTTCCTCCCTGTGCCACAAACCGAGGGCGGGAATGTCTTACCTCCAAGCAACGAACCGGAAAAGCCACGATGAAGAGCAAACTGTTTCAATCTCCAGCGATTCTCGCCACCCTGCTGATGGCACTGCCCGCCGCGGCACACCATTCATTTGCCATGTTCGATTTCTCAAAGACTATGACCGTCAAAGCTACCGTGAAGGAGTTTCGATGGACAAATCCGCATGTGGCGTTGCTCGTCGAGTTTTCCCCACAACCCGGCGCACCGTCGGAAGTTTGGTCGATGGAGCTCACAAGTCCTGGCAACCTGACTCGAGGCGGCTGGACTCGGCATTCCTTCAAGCCCGGCGATCGTGTCGAACTCGTCTTTAACCCTTTGCGGGATGGGAAGCACGGCGGTGCTTTCGACAAGGCTACCTTCCTCGATACAGGC
This sequence comes from uncultured Gammaproteobacteria bacterium, assembly GCA_963755935.1. GTDB lineage: Bacteria > Pseudomonadota > Gammaproteobacteria > Steroidobacterales > Steroidobacteraceae > Bog-1198. Next base: position 3,039 of record CAVWME010000012.1, on the reverse strand, counting down.
CAGGTCATTAGTTCTGATTTGCGCGCTGCGGAGAAACCGGGCTTGCAGTAATTTTGCGCAGACGCGGCTGCCCCGCCGCGGAAGCGAGCTGGTTTCCGGCCGCACTGAGCTGGACCGGCCTTGAGGGATTCAACTCGCACGATTTGTTGCCGCTTCCCTATACCGAGGAGGCGTTGCGAGTCGTATGCGCGAATATCCGCCTTGCGCAAGATGTGCTCGAGCGCCCGTTGCTGCTCGAAAATCCGTCGACCTACCTGCAATTTGCCGATGATGAGCTCTGCGAATGGGCATTCTTAGCGGAGGTTTGTCGGCAAACGGGTTGTTTTATCTTGCTCGATGTCAACAATGTCTATGTAAGCGCCACCAACCACGGCTTCGACCCTATCGCCTATCTCGCGGGCGTACCTGCCGAGCGGGTGCGACAAATTCATTTGGCGGGGCATAGTGGCAACGGTCAGGGGCTCCTCATCGATACGCATGATCACCCTGTTTGCGATCCGGTCTGGTCGCTTTACCAGCAAGCACGCGGCCGCTTCGGCGCGATGGCCACGATGATCGAGCGCGACGATGCGATTCCGCCGCTGGCTGATCTCCTGACGGAGCTCGACTTGGCACGAGCGCTCGCTGCGACACGGCGGTGCGCCGCATGAATCTGCTCGCTCTTCAGCGCAACCTACGAGATCATTTGATTCAGGGCTCTCGGGATATCGGTCGAGAGATCCGCGGCGACGCGTCGGTGCGACTCGCCGTGTATCACCATGCATACCGCGCCCAACTCATGGATTGCTTGCGCGATACGTTCGAGCGCGTGTGGGACTGGCTCGGTGATGCCGGCTTTGAAACTGCGGGGCAAAAGCACATCGAGCTGCATCCGCCCCACGGCTGGACGCTCGCTGATTATGGCAATGGCTTCGATCGCACGCTCAAGGACCTCTACCCCAACGATCCCGAGGTCGCTGAGCTGGCCTGGCTCGATTGGTCGTTACGCCGGGCCTTCGATGGCCCGGACGCGAACTCGCTCGAGTCCGTGGATCTCAGCCGTGTGGATTGGAATACCGCAATTTTGTATTTGGTGCCCACATTACGTATTTCACCGATATCGACGAACTGCGCGGCAATCTGGACTGCCTTGTCAGACGGCAGATCACCTCCGGGCGTGCAACGACTCGCACTGCCCATGGCGCTTCGCGTCTGGCGGGTTGGACTTACGCCGCGTTTTCGCAGCATCGATGCGCTTGAGCAGCATGCACTCCAGATGGTAATCGAGGGCGCGACGTTCGCTACCGTCTGTACGACGATCGAATCCGCCAGGCCCTCGAAGGCAGCGGAGGCAGCCGGGAGCTTTCTTGCTTCGTGGCTTCAAGACGGATTGATCACCTCCGTCGAGAACTGCTGATAGATTAGAAACCTCCGAAGGAGAAGGATCATCGCGAAGCTGCCCGCGCTCGTATTTGACGTCAATGAGACGCTACTTGATCTTGAAGCGCTGAGGCCTCACTTTGGGCGAATCTTTGGGAACACCGGCGTGATGAGGGAGTGGTTTGGCCAGCTGATCCTGTATTCCCAAGCGCTCACCCTCGCGGGCGAGTATGCGGCGTTTGACGAGCTCGGAGGGGCGGTTCTCCAGATGGTGGCGGATACGCACTGTCAACCCATTAGCGCGGAGAACGTGCTTTCCGTCAAGCAAGCGATCTCCTCGATGCCCTCCCATCCGGAAGTGCCCGCGGCTCTGCGCCGATTGCGCGACGCCGGATTTCGATTGTTCACGCTCACGAATAACCCTGCTGTCGCGGCGACCGAGCAGCTTGAGCGAGCCGGATTGGCGGATTTCTTTGACCGGCAGTTCAGCGTCGAAGCGGTACATCGTTACAAGCCCGCGCCAGAAACCTATCGGTTCGTGGAGCAGCAATTAGGCTTTCATCTTCCAGCTGCTGCATGATCGCCTGCCATACATGGGATACGCTGGGAGCGGTGGCCGCTGGCTGGGACGCGGCGTTGATCGTTCGGCCCGGTAATGCACCCCTCGCCCGAGGGCCTCAACCTCGCATCGTCGGTCAAGACCTCAGCCTCGTTGCCGCATCCTTGATTGCGAGTTACGGTCACTGCTTGTAGCGGGGTCGGGACGCCCGCCCCTCTAATCCGAATAGGGACCGCGGCGTCGATTATTTCGCTAAGCTGCGCGCGACTGGCTCCGGCCTTGGCCTGCACTGATATCCCTTGCGTAATTGCCCATACAAGGCGAGACAGCTTCGCGGGCGTAACACTCTGCGGCAGTTCGCACCGCCTGCGCGTACTGATCGAGGCGCTACACATCCCGAATCTTGCGCACGGACAACCTCGCTTGCGCCACCGTATACCTCCCCGGAAAAGCCCGCGGCCTGGTCCGAGGGGTCAAATCCTAAACCCCCCATCTGAGACTGCGTCCTACGCATCCCTTAGGCTCAATGAACATATACCAAGCGGTGATCCCATGGGCCTACTCAGCAGACTCTCAGGTCTGGTCCAATCGGCGAGCGATCTCGCGTGGAGCGATGCGCCAGAAGCCGCGACGTTTTCGTGCGTAGTCCCCTGCGCAGATTCGGGCGGCGTGCGGTTTTTGAGCCGACGCCCAAGTCCTTGGCCGCTTATGAGAGCGTACTCGCCGAAAAAATTGCGCTCATCGATCGTCTCCCCTCGAAGTATCGGCGAGAGGCGCATGAAGCCGTTTGGAGAGCCGTCCTGCAGGGATATGATGCGGCCGCGTTGCAGCGCGGTCTGCGCGACCGCTTCGGGATTTCACCGGAACGGGCCCAATACGTTGCGCGTACCCAATGCACCATGGCGCGCGCGGTCATCGAAAACGTCCACCGCATGGAGCTCGGCCTGACCGAGGCCGTGTGGATCTGCAACAAGAAAGAGCCGGCAGAGCCTCAGCATCTCGCCTTCAACGGGCGACGCTATCCGCTCGCCACCGGGGTGACTCTCAATGGGAAATCGGTCTGGCCCGGCAGCCAGCCGGGATGCTTCTGCACAAGTGTCGTCGCAACCGCAGAGGATGCG
>CAVWME010000011.1:0-7718 GCA_963755935.1 uncultured Gammaproteobacteria bacterium | reverse complement strand
AGGAGGCGCTGCGGGTCGTATGCGCAAATATCCGCCTTGCGCAAGATGTGCTCGAGCGCCCGTTGCTACTCGAAAATCCGTCGACCTACCTGCAATTTGCCGATGATGAGCTCTCCGAATGGGCATTCTTAGCGGAAGTTTGTCGGCGAACAGGTTGTTTTCTCTTGCTCGATGTCAACAATGTCTATGTAAGCGCCACCAACCACGGCTTCGACCCTAGCGCCTATCTCGCGGGCGTGCCTGCCGAGCGGGTGCGACAAATTCACTTGGCGGGGCATAGTGACAACGGTCGGGGGCTCCTCATCGATACGCATGATCACCCTGTTCCCGACCCGGTTTGGTCGCTTTACCAGAAGGCGCGCGGCCGCTTGGGCGCAATAGCTACGATGATCGAGCGCGACGATGAGATTCCGCCGCTGGCTGAGCTCCTGACCGAGCTCTACTTGGCACGAGCGCTCGCTGCAACACGGCAGTGCGCCGCATGAATCTACTCGCCCTTCAGCGCAACCTACGAGATCATTTGATTCGGGGCTCCGCGGATATCGGCCGAGAGATCCGCGGCGACCCGTCGGCGCGACTCGCCGTGTATCACCATGCTTACCGCGCCCAACTCATGGATTGCTTGCGCGATACGTTCGAGCGCGTGTGGGCCTGGCTCGGTGATGCCGGCTTCGAGACCGCAGGGCAAAAGCACATCGAGCTGCATCCGCCGCACGGCTGGACGCTCGCCGATTATGGCAATGGCTTCGATCGCACGCTCAAGGACCTCTACCCCAACGATCCCGAGCTCGCCGAGCTGGCATGGCTCGATTGGTCGTTACGCAGAGCCTTCGATGGCCCGGACGCGAACTCCCTCGAGGCCGTGGATCTCAGCCGTGTGGATTGGAATACCGCCATTTTGTATTTGGTGCCCACATTACGTATTGCACCGATATCGACGAACTGCGCGGCAATCTGGACTGCCTTGTCAGACGGCAGATCACCTCCGGGCGTGCAACGACTCGCAGTGCCCATGGCGCTTCGCGTCTGGCGGGTTGGACTTACGCCGCGTTTTCGCAGCATCGATGCGCTCGAGCAGCATGCACTCCAGATGGTAATCGAAGGCGCGACCTTCGCTACCATCTGTACGACCATCGAATCCGCCGGCACTCGAAGGCCGCGGAGGTGGCGGGGAGCTTTCTTGCTTCATGGCTTCAAGACGGATTGATCACCTCCGTCGAGAACTGCTGATAGACTGGAAACCTGCGAAGGAGAAGGATCATCGCGAAGCTGCCCGCTCTCGTCTTTGACGTCAATGAGACGCTGCTTGATCTTGAAGCGCTGAGGCCTCACTTTGGGCGAATCTTCGGGAGCGGCGGCGTGATGAGGGAGTGGTTTGGCCAGCTGATCCTGTCTTCCCAAGCGCTCACCCTCGCGGGCGAGTATGCGGCGTTTGACGAGCTCGGAGGGGCGGTTCTCCAGATGGTGGCGGATACGCACTGTCAACCCATTAGCGCGGAGAACGTGCTTTCCGTCAAGCAAGCGATCTCCTCGATGCCCTCCCATCCGGAAGTGCCCGCGGCTCTGCGCCGATTGCGCGACGCCGGATTTCGATTGTTCACGCTCACGAATAACCCTGCTGTCGCGGCGACCGAGCAGCTTGAGCGAGCCGGATTGGCGGATTTCTTTGACCGGCAGTTCAGCGTCGAAGCGGTACATCGCTTGTTTACAAGCCCGCGCCAGAAACCTATCGGTTCGTGGAGCAGCAATTAGGCTTTCATCTTCCAGCTGCTGCATGATCGCCTGCCATACATGGGATACGCTGGGAGCGGTGGCCGCTGGCTGGGACGCGGCGTTGATCGTTCGGCCCGGTAATGCACCCCTCGCCCGAGGGCCTCAACCTCACATCGTCGGTCAAGACCTCAGCCTCGTTGCCGCATCCTTGATTGCGAGTTACGGTCACTGCTTGTAGCGGGGTCGGGACGCCCGCCCCTCTAATCCGAATAGGGACCGCGGCGTCGATTATTTCGCTAAGCTGCGCGCGACTGGCTCCGGCCTTGGCCTGCACTGATATCCCTTGCGTAATTGCCCATACAAGGCGAGACAGCTTCGCGGGCGTAACACTCTGCGGCAGTTCGCACCGCCTGCGCGTACTGATCGAGGCGCTACACATCCCGAATCTTGCGCACGGACAACCTCGCTTGCGCCACCGTATACCTCCCCGGAAAAGCCCGCGGCCTGGTCCGAGGGGTCAAATTCCTAGACCCCCATCTGAGACTGCGTCCTACGCATCCCTTAGGCTCAATGAACATATACCAAGCGGTGATCCCATGGGCCTACTCAGCAGACTCTCAGGTCTGGTCCAATCGGCGAGCGATCTCGCGTGGAGCGATGCGCAAAGCACCGACGTTTTCGTGCGTAGTCCCTGCGCAGATTCGGGCGGCGTGCGGTTTTTGAGCCGACGCCCAAGTCCTTGGCCGCTTATGAGAGCGTACTCGCCGAAAAAATTGCGCTCATCGATCGTCTCCCCTCGAAGTATCGGCGAGAGGCGCATGAAGCCGTTTGGAGAGCCGTCCTGCAGGGATATGATGCGGCCGCGTTGGCGCGAGATCTGCGCGACCGCTTCGGGATTTCACCGGAACGGGCCCAATACGTTGCGCGTACCCAATGCACCATGGCGCGCGCGGTCATCGAAAACGTCCACCGCATGGAGCTCGGCCTGACCGAGGCCGTGTGGATCTGCAACAAGAAAGAGCCGGCAGAGCCTCAGCATCTCGCCTTCAACGGGCGACGCTATCCGCTCGCCACCGGGGTGACTCTCAATGGGAAATCGGTCTGGCCCGGCAGCCAGCCGGGATGCTTCTGCACAAGTGTCGTCGCAACCGCAGAGGATGCGGACGGCTGAGAGCGGCAGCGACCGCGCGGCAACCCTCATTCTCTCCCGCGGAGCGCCTTTCTTTATCCACGCTCGCAACGATGCGATCGCTTAGAGCGATCGCGCCGACCGTCAGATTTCGATGAGAAGGGTATCGGTCTCGGCAGCAGCCATTATTCGCGCCTCGACCGCACTCACCGCAGCCGCCGCGCCCCCCGTCTACAATTGACGCGCTGGTGGCTCATTCAAAGTCATCTCGCGCAGCACTGGAGGCGTATAAGACGCATTCATGCGACTTCATATTTTGCGACCCATCTGCCTAAGTCGCGCAAACTTCCATCGTGCAGAGTCTGTTTAGAGCCGCGTGCGCCCTCGCCGGCTATTTAGCAGGAATGCCACGACCAGCACCGCAATGACCCCACGACCTACCACGCGCGAGCCACATACGTTGAGCCAAAATTGTTATCGACCGGGGTTGTCGACGTCATTATCAATGGCCGTATCGAGCTTGAAGACAGGAAGCCCACCGGCCTTCTGTCTGGCCGACCTCTCACAAGAACGCCGCGAGGAGGCACCTGCCCGTGACCGGCGGAACATAGTCGATGGCTTGCGATTAACTCCATGTCGGCGCACGGGATAAGTCTTCTCGAAATGGGGTGCAGCTTCTTGAGCCACAACCAAATCCCCTACTTGCTCTCGAGCAGCTTGACGATCGCATGCAGCAGCCGGTTGACGGGCGTTGCGACGCCGAGCGCTTCACCGCGCCCCACGATCAAGCCGTTCAGATGATCGATCTCGCTGGGCTTGCGGCGCGCTAGATCCTGAGCGGTCGATGAATACTGGCCCGGTATCGACTCAGCAATTCTCCGGACGGCGGCATCGATGTCGCCCGGAATCGTCACGTCCTCTGCCTTCGCAACGGCCATGCATTCATCGACAATGTCACGCAGCACAGCGCTTACGCCCGCGCCTTTCACGAGTTGGCCGTATGGCAATTGCGTAATCGCCGAGAGTGCGTTGTACGCACAGTTCAGGATCAGCTTTACCCATAATTCGCCCGCGTACGTTGTCGGAGATGTGGGTCGGCACGCCGGCTGCGATTAATGTCTCTGCCACCTCTGCGCTAGCCCTCGACGGTTCGATGACCAGTTCGCCTCGACCGTGATGCCTGACATGCCCTGGTCCGGCCATTTCCGTCCCGATATACACGACGGCGGCGAGCACATCCTGCGACAATATTGCGCGAAGGCGGTCCGCGTTGTCGACGCCATTTTGTAGCGATAGCACCAGCGCGTCCGGCGCAAGATGCGGCGCAATAGCAGCTGCCACACTTTCAGTGTCGGTGGACTTCACGCAAAAGAGTACCAGCTCCGCGCCCTGCACCGCGCTCACGTTCGTGCTCGCAGAGACTTGAATTCGTTCGTCGAAGGTTTGCGATTCGAGCCTGAGGCCCTGACGTTCGATTACCTCGACGTGTTGAAGGCGACCAATCAACACCACATCGTTTCCGGCGCGTACCAGCATGCCACCGTAATAGCAACCTACCGCGCCCGCCCCCATCACAGCGATTTTCATACGGGGTCACGGCCCCAGCCCGTGTGGATTATCTCCATTAATGTCATTTTTTGTTCCCTCACAGCCCTCACCAACGTCGGATCATAGTAGTAAATATCTTCTACGCATTACCCAGGCTCATCGCCGACTTAATTCGAGGCGAATTCACGCACATTCCGGCCACCAGGGACTTGCATCGAAGCGAGTCGGTGGCCGAGCTGGTACCCCAACTCCAAGGATGTCGAAATCCAGGGCGGGGATCCGGTGCTCCGGAACGGAACCGTGTTCCGGTGGACCACGTTCGGCTTGGCGATCGAAAGCAAAGTGCACGCGTATGTGGTGAACCAGTGTCTGGGATGGTACGGCTACGCGCCGGAGCCAAGCCGAGCTTCTATCACTCCTGGTATCTGGAGCCTCGGGGCGCCATGTGCCACGTCGTGATGGATGAGGCCGGAGTTGGAAAGGATGCGGCGGGCCTTCGCACGAGTGATGAGACGCTCATGCATCGCGGACTCGACCTCTGGCTGGCGACTTTGAAGTGGGTGGCCGAGGCGAAGTAGCTCTCGGAGGTAAGGGCGCAGTGGGCTCACGAGGCCCTCACCTCATTCGCGATTAGCCCCTTACCTGGTGGCATCGACAACCGATTCGTCTCACGGCGTCAGATACTTTGCGAACCACTCCGCTTCCCGCTTACGCACATCTCGTACCTGCTCCGGCTTACGAATCCGATGCCCCGCTCCCGGATAGACCACGAGCCGTGTTGGCACTCCTAGCGCATGCAATGCATGCCAGAACTCGAATGACTGTGGGGCCGGACATTCGACATCGAGCTCCCCCACATACATCAAGATCGGGGTTTTCGCCTGCTTAATCGACTCCAGGGGTGACGCCGCGCGGTACACCGCAGGGTCGTCGTACGCCGACTTGCCGAAGAACGGCAGCATCCAGCTGTCAATCCCGTTCTCGCCGTAATAGCTGATCCAGTCCGCGATACCTGCGCCCGCGATCGCGGTCTTGAAGCGCTGCGTGTGCGTCACCGCCCACATGGTCATGAAACCGCCGTAGCTGTGGCCGTAGATGCCCATTCGCGATTCGTCGATGGGCGCCGTCTTCAGGACTGCATCGACGCCGGTGAGAATGTCGCGAAAATCGCCGCCCCCGAAATCGCGCACATTGGCACGGGTGAAGGAATCACCCTGGCCGAAGCTACCCCGCGGATTGGGCAAGAACACGTAGTAGCCACGCGCCACCCATTCGCGTGGCGAGGCCTGAAAGTCATTCTCACGCCCGAAATGCGGTGGCAATGCCCAGGCCGGACCGCCGTGTACGCGTACCAAGAGCGGATAGCGCTTGCCCGCCTCGGCCCGAGCCGGTCCGACCAACCACCCCTGTACGTCGTATCCCTCGTTGATCCAGCGGACGCTCTTCACCGTCAGCGGCACGACGAGCTCATCGTTGTCCGTGGTAATGGCCTTCATATCGCCCACCGGGCCAGCCAGGATTGCCGGCGGATGCGCAAAGTCCTCCACCACCGTCGCCGCTGTCTTTCCGTCAACGCTCATCGTGATGATGGGATCGACGTCACCCGATCCATCATCACCGGTGCTCGCGAGGACCGGTGCCGACCATCGCGACGCCATCGTCCCCGCCGGATCCAAGTCGATGATCGAGGCGCGATCCACCACCAATGCTCCCCCGTAGAGTCGCCCACCCTTCCACATCAGCGATCCAAACGACCCCCGGAAGCCCGGCGTGCGCTTCACCGGCACCCCGCCCTCGGTGCCCACTTCGTACACGTCCCCGCCCACTGTGCCGAAGTCGCTCATCAACCCGCCGATAAACCATACATGCTTACCATCCGGGGAAACACGGGGCATCGAAATCTGATAGGGCGGCTTCGCTAGCGTCCGTAGCTCGCCCGTGGCGGCATCCACGTTCGCGAGTTCCGCGATCCACCAGTTGTTATCGCCGTCCCCCACAGCCGTCGTTACCACGAAACCGCGTCCATCCGGCACCCAGTCGTACTCGTAGATGTAGTGATCCGGCGGCGAAACCAGGCGCAGATTTCCGCCAGAGGGTGATATCACGGCGATTCGCTGTTCTTGCGCCTCCTCACCAATCTCGCCGACTTGCGGCGCGCCCGCCTCCAACGCCCCGGCGAGCTTCTTGGCCGCCGGCGTCGCCAGGAGCGCTAGCACCTTGCCCTTCGGGGACCACGACAATGACCCTGCGGTCCCTTTGAACGTCGTCAAGGTCGTTGCACCCGCTGCACTTACGGTACCGTCCCGGGCCACAGGTACCCGTTCAATCTGCACCGATGCCGCATCCGCAGTCGCGGCCAGGAATGCCAGCTCCGATCCGTCCGGTGACCACGCCAGCGATGAGTACGAGCAGCTCGAGCACGGATCGATCTGAGCTCGCACTTGTCCGCCCTTCACGGAACGGATCACCACCGGGCCGCGCGGTTCGCTTTCGCTATCCGGTTTCGTGACCGTGTCGACCGAAGCGATACGGTTCCCATCGGGAGACATGGATAGGAACTTGTACTCGTGAATCCCCGCTCCCGCGAAACGAGGCATAAGTAACGCTGCGGATCCCGCCATTACCATCATTTTGAAATATCTTCGCACGCGCATCCTCAATTGTTCTCATTTCGCTCTGCAAATCGAACATCCCGAACTATGAGAAGACATTATATTATTTCATCTACCGATGCGCCTTAACTGCCGCCGCAGGACCGTGGACGCCGTGATCGAGCGCGCGACGATGCATGACTCCCTCGACAATGCGCGCGGGGGGGGTCCGCACCCGCTGTCCATCCTGCTCCTTATGCGCGCTTCTATACCGGATGTCGGGATTCTGCGCGCCAATTCCATTCACGTAGCAGAGTCATCGAACGTGCCGATCTCAGGGAGACGAATTATGAAAGATAGCACGGTAGCGGTGCTCGGCCTATCGGCCGTACCGATTGACTCCTCATTCGCCGGTTGCGTTCCCAAAGTCTGGTGTCCTATCGGAAACGCAGTTCACACGCAGCGACAGCGGCACTCCGCAGGGCGGGATATTCTCTCCCCTGCTCGCCAATGTCGCGCCGAGCATCATCTAGGAGCGGTATGAACGTCATGTCTGGCCGAGGGCGGCGAAGCCGAGAGGCGGACGCGGTCGCTCGGTCGTGGCGCTCAACGATCCGAAACTGATTGCACGGCGTGCGTATATGAATCGCGGCAACAATCGGCGCGCCGGGCGTCCCGTCATGGTTCCGGTTCGCTCTTGCGCAGAGGCGTGTTTATTTCCGCTTGATTAAGACTTT
>CAVWME010000010.1:0-95895 GCA_963755935.1 uncultured Gammaproteobacteria bacterium | reverse complement strand
TCAAACCCGAAGATGGGTTCTGTGGCCGCCGGCCGTTTACCGCCCCCGTCCGCATGCAGGCTCACGTCCGCGGTCAGCAAGTCGCCCAAGGCCTTCACGTCCCCGCTGCGGGATGCGGAAAGTCGCTTCGGCCAGTGCAAGGCCGCGCCGTTTCTCTACTTTGAATCGCGGTCTCGCCGTGCGGACATGATCGCGCGCGCGATGCGCGAGTTGGCGACAGGCTGCCTCATCCCTGTCAATGGCGGCGGCAACCTCATCGAACTCCAGCCCAAACACATCGTGTAACAGGAAGGCGGCACGCTCGAGAGGCGACAGACGCTCCAGCACCAACATAAGCGGCAGGGTAACGTCCTCAACCTGATCTTCTTCCACGACTGGATCCGGAAGCCAGGGGCCGATGTAGGTTTCGCGCGCACGCCGAGCCGATTTCAGCTGATCTAGGCAGAGGCGCGTGACAATGCGCCGCAATAATGCTTCTGACGCTTGCATCCTCCGTGCGCGGTTCTTTCACCCAGCGGATGCACGCTTCCTGCACCACATCCTCCGCATCCGCCACCGATCCCAGCATTCGGTATGCGACGCGCATGAGCTTCGGACGCAGCGGCGCAAGAGCCGCCGCCGCCTCCTCTTGGGGTTCGCCCATCGTCATGCAGCGGCCTTCTTGGCGGCGGATCTAATCTCTGCCGCATCCATGAAAAGACCAAATCCAACGGCAAGGCGGTTATATCCGTTGATAATATTGATCGTCGTCGTCAGCTGCACCTGCTCCGCGTCGGTAAAGTGCGCTTTCAATTCCTCATAGGCGCTCGCATGTTCCCGTCCCTCCGAGAGCCGGGTCAAGGCATCGGTCCAGGCGGCGCCGCCCGCTCCCGCTCCGAATAGCAAGGAGCTTCGCGCCAGGCCGGCAATAGGTAAATGCGCTGTTCGGTCTCCCCTTTCTCTCGGGCTTCGATCGCATGCAGATTGACGCAGTTGGCGCAGCCGTTGATCTGCGAGGCACGCAGCTTCACGAGCTCCGTCAGGACGGGGTCAAAGTCGGCAATAGCGGCAAGAAGGGTCATCGCCCGCTGCCATTCCCTCATGAGCTCAGGGGCGGCGGCGAAGAGATTGATTTTGACGGTCATGATTGGATTTCCTCTATGTTGGGGTCACAACCTCATGACGATGTAGATGCCGCCCTTGTGACATGCCATTCGAAATACGGTGGCTTCGGCTCTGTGGTCGTCTGGTTCAAGGGACAATCGCGCCATCGAGGCGCTCCACTCGGCGCAGGGTCGGGAATTGCTTCATCCACAATAGCGCCACGGCGATGGTGCCGATTCCGCCCACCACCACGGCCGGCACGGTACCCAGCAGCGCCGCGGTGGCGCCGCTCTCGAAGGCACCCAGTTGGTTCGAGGCATTGATGAACAAGTAATTCACCGCGCTCACCCGGCCCCGCATCGCATCGGGCGTCGCCAGCTGGACCAGCGGCGCACCCGACCACCACGCTGACAGTATCCGCTGCGCCCATCACGAGCAACGCGATGACGGATAGCCATATCTGCCGGGACACACCAAAAACAATAATCGAAACCCCAAACACAATCACCGCTTGGAACATTTTTATCCCGGCCCCTCGGGTTATGGCGCGGCGGGCCAGTACCGCGGTCATTGCTAGAGCACCTATCGATGGTAGACCTTGCAGAATGCCAAGACCCCATGCTCCCACGTGCAGGATGTCGCTGGCGTAAATGGGCATAAGCGCACGGGCGCCGCCGAGCAACACGGCAAACAGATCGAGTGAAATCGTCCCGAGTATCGCCGAATTGTGCCGTACGAAATTGACGCCTGCAAAGAGTGTGGCCAGCGTCGGCGCTTCCTGAATGCGCCCAACTATCCGCACCTTCATTGTGCCGATCAGTCCCGCCGAGCAGCACGAGAGCGCGAACATCACTAAATAAGGCGCGCTCGGACCGATCGCATACAGCAATCCACCTGCCGCGGGTCCTGTGATGGCCGCGAATTGCCACGCGCCGGTCGAGAGCGCGGTGCCCTGTTGCAGTTGCTGCTCAGAGGTGACCGCCGGTAGCAGCGCTGCAGAGGCGGGACTGTCGAACGCGCTCGCGATGCCGAATACCGCCAACGCTGCGTAGATGGTGCCGACCGTCACGTGGCCCGTATACGTACTCCAGGCCAGATAGGCCGCTGCTGAAGCCTCAAGTATCGAGCACACCAATACGACGCGGTTCCGCGGATAGCGATCTGCAACATGCCCCGCAGGGAACATCAGAATGGCGCTGGGCAAGAACTATCAACCCGCCAGTCCCAAATCAAGAGCGCTGTGGGTGAGCGCATAGATCTGCCACCCCACCGCGACGGTGGCGATCTGATAGGAGAATTCGGAGAGACTGCGCGACGCAAAATAGTGCAGAAACGGCCGGTTCCGCCAAAGGCTTGGGCGTATGCTCGAAACAGCGTTCATCGCCGCACTTTCGGCCGTCGTGCGAGCGGCGGTGCGCTTGAGAACGGCTGCACGAGCACTCGAAGCTGTTCAGTCGCGGCTTCGAATTCCCTCGATGAGGCAAAAATCCTTGTAACCATGCCCCAGGTCGTGCTGACAACAAGGCCCGCCAGGGCTCTTATGTCGACATCTTCACGAAGTAGGCCGCTTTTGTGGCTCTCCGTGAGTGCGATCACGACACTGTCCTTCCATCCGGCGTGCAGCTTTTCAACGAGTTTGTTGATGACTGGATCACGCGGCGCACGCCCCACGAATTCTCGATAGACTGCCAACAGTTCCGGCGCCCTTTGCTGATAAAAAATGAAGTCGGCGAATTGACGACCGAAGGGATTAAGAGACGCTTCGTGCACTGGGACATGTTCGCTTTCCAGGCGACGCTCGAGCAGCTCGGCAATCGCTTGGATGAGATCCACTTTAGTTTCAAAGTAATGATGCAAGGTAGCGCTATTGATGCCAACCCGCGCCGCGATGTCGCGGGTCCGAAGGCCTTCGAACCCTTCTCGCGCGACGGCTATGAACGCCGCCTCGACGATGAGGCGGCGTCGCTCGTCTGGCTGAAGTCGAATACGAGTCTTGGATTTACTGTGGTTACCGGTGCGTGCCATAGATACTCATCCTAAATTAGCAGCCGTACTCATCGAGCGGCGCCCAAGGTTTCAAAGATCACGGCCGATCCGCCTGCTTCGCGAGCACCCACGAGGATGCGCCTACCATGATTGACCGACGGAATCTCCCGCTGCCGCAGATACGCCGCCGTCTGCGAAATCGCTCGTGACCGTAAATGCGGCGAAATAGGGCAACACCGGCGGATGTCGCCCGGCAGCACTGAGGTCAATCCTGAAGGATCGACGATGAGGAGGCGCGCCTCGCCCAAGTCGATGACAAAGAGGTCCCCGAGTCGAGCAGCGCGATGCCCGGCATAGCTTGCATAGCGCGTGGCGGCTTTCTTGGGATCATCGACACACAAAATGACCTCCGTCAGCGTTTGCGCGCCGTTGGGATGCGCCATATAGCGCGGCTGCAACACCAATTCCGGCGTGTCATGCTCAACAATCTGGAACAAGGCTTCAGGGTTGTCCCCAGGCGCGAACGACAGGCGCCGAGCACGCATCACCGCGGAGCCTCCGGGAATCTCCACCGTCCGCTGAAATGGCTCTATCGTCGAGGGATTCACGCCTTCGGAAACTAAGCGCGCCCGAACCTCCTCGAGGTTCTCGGTCCCAAAGTGCATCACGTGCAACCCCTCATAGCGGTTCAAAGGCCGATCGATATCGAAGGGGCCACGCTGCGAGTCGAGATGGAGTCCCACCTCACGGGATCGACGACGCCCAGCAGTTCCAGATAACTGTTCTTGAAGATCGCGTGACGATTACCGACGCCAACCACCTCAGGCGCTCCACCGGGCGTAAGCGGAAACTGCGGAAACGACAGGGGCGTGAGCAGAAATCCCAGGCGCTCGTACGCATCACCCGCCTTTGAAAGATCGCGCGTAACGATCCCGAGGTGATGAAAGGTATTGATGCCACAAACCATGGTTGACCTCCGCCCGGCGTACCCTGCCGGCCTTATCAAGCAAATGCTAGATAACTGGCAGGTATCTGTCAAGCACATGCTTGATAGTATCAGGGACTCAGCTGGACTAGGTAGTCAGATAGCCGAAAATGAGTCGCGTGGTCGCCTCGATCAGCGATTCCATCTCCCGATCGGACAGCATTTTTCCGTGCAAAACGGCCGTATGGGTCAGCGCTTCAATGGAGGTTACGCAGATGAATGATGCCAGCTCGAGGTCCTCAACCCGTATCTCGCTGCGACGCCGCTCAAGATACGCGGCAAATAGCGCATAGTTTTGCTGGCTGAAGGTTTCGACATTCTCGAGCCGGCCGACACGCGGAATTTGCTCGGTCAAGGCCCGATGTAGTTTGGGATCAATTCGGTGTGCTCTAACCGCCACCGCCACTAGCCTTCGCACTCCATCATTGAGAGGCAGATCGACAGCCTCCGCGAATTCGCCTTGCACGGCGCGCATGACTTCTTGGTTGTGGCGGTCGATGAGCGCAGCGACTATCGCCTCCTTGCTGGGAAAGTACTGGTATAGCGAACCGATGCTGACACCCGCCACTTCCGCTATGCGATTCGTGCTGGCCTTGTCGAATCCTTCCCGCACCAAAATGCGAGCGGTCGCATCGAGGATGGCCTTGACTGTAAGTCGTGACCGCTCCTGCGATGCTGATTTCCGTGGATTTACGCGAACTTTGCTGGCCATTTCTTGACCGATCCAGATGCGAGTACACAAAGCGAGCCATCGCTCATATTCTCTTTGACATGGAGGCGATACACAACATTGGCTCAAAGGTGGAGAAATCATCATGCACGCGACGATAGAGAAGTTGTTTAAGTACAAGGCCAACGCGGACGACGAACTGCTGACGGCCCTGGCCAAGCTCGGCTCGGATTCTAGGATTACTGGGCTTGCCATTCAGGCATTGAGTCATACCTACGTGGTCGACCGGATATTTGCCGCGCACTTGAGGCGACAGCATCACCCATACACGGCTGCCAATTTGAATCAGATGCCTACGCTCGGCGACTTGTCGGCGGATCTGCGCGCGAGCGATCACGAATACCTTGACTACGTATCGATGCTCAGTCGCGATCAGTTGCACGAGTGCATCGACTTCACCTTTACTGACGGGGCCCTGGGCCGCATGTCTCGAGAGGAGATTCTCATGCATGTCATCACCCATGGCATCGGCCACCGAGGACAGATCAGCGCGGTCATGCTGCTCAATTCCGTGTCGCCGTTGAATGATGGCTATGCGACATACCTTCACCAGGCTGAAGCACGCACCAGAAGGCGCGCCGCGTGAGTGAAGCTTGGACCTGGATCAGGGATGCCGGGTGCTGCGGCTAACAAGCGGCGGCGCCCTTTTAAGGGGCGCGAATGCGATAGTCGGGAAACTACTGCTCCCTGCGCTCAGGGGAGATCCGCCATGATCTCCCCGAGGTCTATCCCATTCTTTGCCCGATCCATCTGCTCATCAGGCACCGGTCCGTCGCGCGTAAGGTCGAGCAAAGCCTGATTGAGCGCCACATAAGGTCGCATCCGCTCTTCGTATACAGCGAACGCTTGGCTCAAAGAAGATTGTCGCGACAGTGAGTGCGCAAGTATCAACGCCCCGACGAGCGCCAGGCTTGTGCCCTGGCCGGTGAAGGGTGAGGCGCAATGCGCCGCATCTCCTGCCAACACCAGCCGTCCTGTCGACCACTGCGGCATGTGGATTTGCGCGAGTTCGTTGTAATAGAACTGCGGCGTATCCCGCATGGCCTCGATGATCGTGGGGAAAAACCCTTTAAGGCCGGCGCACTGCTTGGCCACCATCGCCTTCTGAGCCGCCATATCGTGGCGAGACACCTCATTGCCTCCCAGTCCATAGCCAACGCCCACTCGCAGCTCATCCTGCTCTCGGTTGGGATACATTACATACCCGACGCCATTGGCGCGGTGCCCCAGTTGCCAATGCTCAAGATTCAAAGTGTTGGGCACTCCGAAGAACGCCAAAACGGCGCCAAGGGGTTTGACCACGGCCGCCTCCGCGTCAAACACCAGCTTTCTGGTATTGGAATACACCCCATCGGCACCGATCACGACGTCGAAGCGCTCCTGCTCGCCGGCATCGAACTCCACTGTGACACCGGATGTGTCCTGAGTCAGGGATTTGATCGACTCCGAGTAACGAATGGGAGTCGCCTGCCCTAGGGTGTCAAGCAACAACTGGCACAGGTCATCGCGAAACACCTCGATATCATTGCTGTCGAGGCGTCCGGCGCTGAACGTACGCTCCTCGGTGCGTTGGATCTCCTTCCCGTCGGCGTCGAGCATCGACATCCCTCTCGCACGGGTCTTCAAGGCAGAGGCTTTGTCAAATAGCCCCATCGCCTTGAGCACCTCCAGCGCCACGCCACGAACATCGATGGCGTGCCCGCCGCGCCGAAAACCCGGCGACCTTTCGACGATGACGAGGTCAAATTCGAGGCGATTGAGCCAATACGCGAGTGCCAAGCCCGTGACACCAGCACCCGAAATCAAGATGCGTTGTTTCATCCGATGCGTCTCCGCGTTTAGAGCTTCCCGTAAACGTGCATATCCAGCCGATCAAACACCTCATAGCGGGCAGCCTCGAGGAAGTAAATCCTAGGCTGTGGCGCCGCCCCAAAAGGGAATCAACAACGCCAAGTGGTTACGCGGTCGACATCGCAAACGTTGGCGACGTTTTCGCCCGACGGCGTCACTCCACGACAAAGTGCTCGTTGCCGCTAAACTTAATCGTTCCAGCAAGCGGTGTGAGTTTTATCGATCCTGGCGCGGCGTGAGGAATATCGAAGAAGGGCTCGTCCGGTTCGGAGTGTAGATACATGTCCTCTTGGAGTGCGCCGCAATGGCCGCAATGATTCGCGAAAAAACTCTCTCCTCCATCTGGGTCGACTACCCTGTGGAAGCTGGGCCACGGCCGAAGCTGCTCGGCCAGCACCTCGTCCATTGCCCAAACATCAGAGACGGTGAAGCGGGTAAGCGGGTCGCCGGAGACATTTCCGCTTTCGCAATGAATGCAAATCACCTCAATCGTGGAACGACATCGTCGGCAGGATGTCGTCGCGGCGGCGACATACCCATTAGTCGAGGCGATGGAGAAGAACTCCTCGTCGGCCTGCGCGTTCGGCAGCCACATCGAGAATCGCTCTAAAGGCTCGTCCGCCCCGATGTACCAGCGCTTGGAAGCCGCGTCCCAGCGAGCACCCAACGCTTGCACCGCCGAGTACCCCTCGGGCGGGACGAAAAGATAGGTTCGTTCCACAATGGTTTCCGATGGTCAGTTCGGCCATTGTGCCGAGCCGGGGGAATTCTGGACAGTCGGCACGGCTGGGGGAGGAACACTGTCTTCGGGCGGTGAAGATGCGACTCCAGAGGAGCTTTGAGGCGCCGGAAGGGGTACCTGGGCGGCGACGCCTTTGTCCTTGCGCGCGCGTCTGGGCTTGGCCGCCGGGAGAATGGGACTCGCGGGCGGCGAGTTCGCCTCAATCGGTTTCTTCGCGGCGGTGGTTGGACCTTTAACGATCGCGGGCCGTCGGGCTCGGACGGGTGTGGGTCCGGTGACCGGAGTGAGTTTCACCACCTGCCAGTCAGGAATCGAGGCTAGCTTCAGAAAGCCCTCGAGGTCCGGAAGCCGCTCGATCTGAGACGCCATGATCGCGGGCTCGATCTTCAGGTGCTCCGCGGTCGTGGTCGATGCCTGCCATTCGTTGGGCTTGCGCGTTTTCGAGACCGTCGTGTGCATCATCTCGCGCTGTCCGATGAGCTTCGAGGCAAACTCCGATGTGCCTCCGTGCTCGCTCGCCGAGCAGCGAAGGATGAGGGTGTTGCCGCAGTTCTCGACGATGGTCTCGGCGACTCCCTTACCGTAGGTCCCCGAGACCTGGGCGATCGACTGAAAGCCCAAGATGCAGCGTCCTCCGAACTTGCGCAACCGGGCAAGTGCGTCCTTGAGTCCGTCGATTTCGCCGAGTGCATCGAGCTCGTCGATGACGAACCACAGGTGTTGATCGGCTTCCTCGCGATCCATGGCTTCGAAGATGGCGATGCGCATCCAGGCCGAGATGATCGAGCGCAGCGCCGCGATTTCGCCTGCCTTGTAGGGAAAGAAGAGCACGCCGCCTTTGCCGCCGTCACACTTTGCCGCTCCCTGCCTGACCCATTGGCGCACTGAGAAGGGCTCCGCCTCCTGCCGCGTGGTGTACTTGAGCGCGCGGACCGCAGAGCTTGCGATCGAACGCACGGACCCGAACATTTTCTCATTGCCCGGTTCGAGGAACGGCCCCGCGGCGCTGCTGGCCAGCATCGTTCTGAGCTGCTCAATCGGCGCGCTCGTCAGAGTGCGATAGAGCAAGCCATCATCGCATCTCCCTGCGACGATAGAGGTCTGCACGACGGCGGTGAAGAACGTGCGTGCATATTCGCTCCATGTTGCATCGTCGCTGCTGTCCGGAATGAGCGAGCGGGCGAGTTGCTCCACATCATAGTCATTCGTGACTTCGCCAAATAAATCCCACTTGCGCGCATCGCCGTCGAAGGGATTCAAGATCACATCTCCGCGCTCGGCATCGTAGAAGCGAGCGAGATAGCTCCCGTCCGGATCGGCGATGATGACGCGGTCACCGCGGGCGAGCGCCGCCGTCAACATCTCGCGGATTGCCGTGCTCTTGCCGGTGCCGGTCGTGCCGATCAGCTTGAAGTGCTTGGTCTCATCCTCGGCCGCGACCGGAACTCCCGCGAGCGTGATGCCACCTGCGCCGTCGCGCCGAGCGACCTTGAGGGCGCTCGATACGACCGCACCGCGGCGGTGCTTGCCCTGCGGCGAGGCCGTGTACTTTGCGAGAGTCGCGCCGCCGGCGTAGCCGAGCACCGCGAATAGCGCCGCTCCAAATGAGGCCCGCAGTATGTTGATGAAGATATTCCCGGATTCGGGCACAAAAGATAGGACCGAACCAGCCACGAGCATGAGCATAATGGCGAGCAATGGCGACTTGAGATAATTTTCGTACGATGCGCCTTCTCGGCGAAGGGCCAGCAGCATCGGAATCTGCAAGAGCAAGTAGGCAATCGTGAGACCTCGAGTTCCCTGGGTGAGAGAGTGCAGAAAGTTAGCCATAGGAACCCTCACAGTTCGAAGTCGTGATCGCGGTCAGGCGAATTGGATTGAACACCATCGCTAGTGCGCGCGTGCCCATGCTCGTCCGCCTGCGGTGGGGTGGATTGGGATCGATCGGCGGAGGCCTCACGCTCGAGATGACTGACCCAGGCGCGGGCGGACTCCTCGGCGGCGGGGCCTGGGCCGTGGCTCTCGAGGTATGCCAACCAACTCTTGGCGGACTCCTCGACTGTAGGATCTGCGCCGTATTTCTCGAGGTGTTTCAGCCAGTTCTTCGCGGACCGCTCCACAGTCGTTTCGGAAGACTCCGACTGGCTGCGCCCGCTGCGTGCGAGGCGATATTCGCGCTGCTTGCGGTTGACCTCGTCGGCGTGCGCATGGCGCCAGCGCCGCCGTGCCTCCCGGACGGAGTCGGGATTGTTTTGCTGTCTGCGCTGCGCGTCCAGCCGGCGCGACTCGCGGCGTTTCGCCTCGAGCGCGGGATTGCTCTTCTCCAGAGCGCGGCGCGCTTCGTACTGCTTGCGGCGGTGGGCGTTGCGCTCCTCCCGCGTGAGCTGATTCCAGCGGATTCGCTTAGGCTCCGCTCGGCGACGCGCGAAATGCTCGGCCGCGTTCTTCCGGAGCTCCGCCTTTTGCCTTTCCCGAACTCGCGCCAACTCACCTTCCGAGTGGAGGCGGGCCTCGAGCCGCTCGCGATGCCGCGCCCGGATCGCATCGCCCGCGGCGATTCCTTCGCCTGCTTTTCGCTCCGCGTAAAACACTCTCTCCGGGATGTCCAGCACCGGCGCCCGCCTCAGGCCTTGGCGCTCTAGGCTGCGGTGATCGACCCGCGCCGTGAGGCCGGCTTGATGCAGAGCCTCGTTGGTCACTTGCGCCCAGCGCTCGCGGAGTAAGAGATATTCGTCGCGCGTAGGGCCGAGCCCGGCCTGTCGCCGCTCGCCTCCGCCCAACTCCAGTGTCGTACGCCGGCCCAACCCGTCAGGAGTCACCTCGCGGGTCGTCATGAGCAAATTCGCATGATGATTGCGCGGATCGGCGCTCGGCCGCGGCTCATGGATGCAGGCATCGACGGCGCATCGATACTTCTCGGCGAGCTCACTCGCAAAAGTTCGGACAAGCTGGGCGCGCTGGGCCGGGGTCAACTCCGGAGGAATGAGGACGAGCCATTCGCGGGCGAGACGAGAATTGCGGCGAAGCCCGACATGTTCGGCCGCGTTCCACAGGGTCGAGCGATCCTGGGTCCACGCCATATCGGGCCGGCCGGGGAGGTCCGCCGGCAGGATGACTTCCTTATAGGGAATGTCGCGCCGATCCGAGAAATCATGCGTCTCGCTCGTCCGCGCATCGAGGATACGCTCGCCCGCGCGATAGGCTGCGGCGTGGGTGACGCGACCACCCTTGCCTCTCGAGATATGCCGGGCGCGAAGAAAATATACCGCCATCCCGCGTCGCCTTCCGATGTGCAACGATTGAGCCGATTGTTGCGCAGCCGAGCGGAAAGCTCAAGGAGATCTGGGAATCGCTCGGACTCAAGCCAGATGGCGATCGACACGCATTGCTTGATCCATCGGACACAGAACAACCCGACGAGGAGACGTGTTCGTGCTTTCTGCCGCGGAGACCTCGATTCACCGCAAATTGAGCCGAATTTGTGTCGCATGCACGTTCGTGGCGCGACCGGGTGGCTACGATGGAAAGAGGAGAGTCAGGCGTCGCGATCCCCGGCAAACGGAAATGCGTAGAAGAAACACCAAGACGAGGATTGCTCGCGCGTGGAACCGGCAGATACTTGCGGCGCTCGCCTGTCTTCTGGTTTGCGCCGCAGGACGCGCAGCCATGTTCCGCTGCGTCGATGCGAATGGTGCCAGTACGTACTCCGACCGCCCTTGCGCGTCCAACGAGGGGGAGCGGCCGGGACAATCTGGCGGGGCTGACTCAGCCGGCTCCGCGCAGCCGCTCAACAGTCCCAAGATCAAAAAGGCCGCACGAATACTCGATCTTCTGCGGATCGCTCCGTCCGAGCCGGAAAGCTTCGTGCTGCAACGAACCGTCGACGACGCCGCTCCGGATCTGGTGCTCGCGCTCGATCCCGACAACGCCAGCTGGACGCCGGCCAATGGGAAGTGGCACTCGGTTCTCGAGTTCGTGAAAGCCGACCTGCGCCGCGATGTGCAAACCTCACTCCGGCGCTCCACGGCCGATATCGCCCAGGTAACGGCCCAGCAGTTCGCCGCTCGCGCCGAAGAGCCGGATCTCGATGCGGTGCTGAAATTTCTAGGCAGTGGCGATGGGCCGCGCTATATCGCGCTGCAGAGCCAGGTCCGTCAGATTCGCTACGAGGCGCTCGGCTCACTCCTCGCGCAAGAACCGCTGCCCGATGAGGCGCCGCCAAGCGAAGCCGTGTTGCGTCGACGGCAAGATCTTTTGTCGCTCAATCTGGAATATCGCATCGCCCGCGACGGCGGCGGGCCGCCTGCCGCGGATCTCGGTGTCGGCTCCCCCGCTGTCAGCGAGTATTCCGCGCGGCATGACGGGTTGGCGCTCGACGCCTTGATGGACGAGTACGAGCCCTACTTGCCGCAATTTCACGCGTTCAACGATTCCGCCACCGCGAAGAAGCTGTTCCGCGCACTCGAGCCGGCGGTAAGAACCTACATGGCGCTTTCCAGCACCGCAACGACAGATTTCGCCCAGATGGAGCTCGACACCTACTTCCTTCGCTGGCGCGCGGTCTATGGACCGCCCCGTAAGTCGAGCGCTCGCACAACCGTCCTCATCCGCGGCCGGATGGTAACCATCTCGCACACGGTACAAACGACGATCAATGCGGCAGGTTCGCCCGAAGGCATGGCCATCGCGTGCGAACAACGCGAGGACAATGTCTATCAGAATTCCCGGCGCCTATCGACGGATAACAACGCTCAGGCCGCGGCGCTCAAAGCGATCCAGAATCGCTGCCGCGCCGAGCAGCGCCTGCCGCCGCTCTAGGCCCGCGAGATCGCGCGCTCGCGTGGAGATGTCATGATGGATTTCTGGAGCGAGAATCCTGTTTTGCGCGGCGCCGTCTATGCGCTCGGTGTGGTGGCGCTCGTTGGGTTTTTTGTATGGCTGAGCCGTCCGAGAGCCCCGCGCTCCGAGAGCGACCCGGCGACAGCGACTCAGGCCGCCGCCCTCCAGGCGGATCCCCGGGCAGCTCCGCGCACGAGCGAACAGTTGATTCTCGCCGCATGCCACCCGGACCTGAGCCCGAACACCGGCTCCGTGCCGAAATTCGATGTCAGCCGATTCCCGAGGCCGTCGGCGGTGTCGCTCAAGGTGCGCTTCTGGGTGAACAGCGACGGCTTCGTGACCAAGGCGTTCATGGCCGGCGGCAGCATCAACGACGCACAGAATCAGGAGGAGGCGCTCCACTACGTCAAAGGCCTCATCTTCCAGGTACCGAACACGGATCAATGCCGTACACGCGAAATCGAGATCATCGGAGAATTTCGCGAGTCGGCCGATGCCACCGGAGAATGGGCGACCGTGCTTGAGATCCATCCGCGCTACGCCTCAGTGGAAGGGCGAGTGCTGGAGTCCCGCTGACAGACGAGGCCACCGTCAAGGTGCGCTTGACGCGCGCCCAGGCGCTCGCGCTATAGGTTCATCAACTCAATCAATTGAGTTGTCGAAGAGCCGTATCACCCGGACTTCGGCACATAGTCCTTGGGCTTCTCCGACCCTTCGCCGAAAAAGAACTTCTCCATTTCCTTGACCAGGAAAGCGCGCGCCTTGGGCTCGATGGTGGTCAGGCGATTTTCGTTGATGAGCATGGTCTGGTGCGCGACCCACTGCGCCCAGGCTTCCTTCGATACGTTGTTGTAGATGCGCTTACCGAGCTCGCCCGGGTAAGGCAAATACTCGAGGCCTTCGGCCTCGCGCTTTAAAACCACACACTGAACTTTGCGCGTCATGGATCGATCTTACGCTACTGGCGTAGGGTTGCGCATGCGCTCGAAGAGCTGATGGATCGGCTGGGGTAATCCCACTTTCGGCGGGGAGCTGAGCGCGTACCAGATCCGGTCATCCGCCTCGCGCACCTCGAATGAGGGCGTGCAACGCACGCGCAGCGGCTGCAAGCGCAGATCGAAATGCGTGAAGCCGTGATCGATCGGCGGCAACGACTCTATGTCCCCGACATCGCCCAGCTCTCGCCGGCACCAGGCGAGCGCTTCTGCTTCGTTCAAGAATTGCGGCGGGGACCAGAGGCCGCCCCAGATGCCGGCGGCGGGCCGGCGCTCGACGAGCACCGAGCGCGAGGCCTCATCACCGGTCTCGGCGATCAAGAGCACGGCCTCTCGCGAAGGCCGCGCGCGCCGCTGCTTGATTCCCGGCAATTGCGCTTGCCGTCCTTCGCGCGCGGCGAGGCAGATCTCGATCAGGGGACACACCGTGCACGCGGGCCGGGTGCGCGTGCAAAGCGTCGCGCCGAGATCCATGATCGCCTGCGTGTAGTGAGCAATGCGCGCGTGCGGCGTGCAATTTTCGGCCGCCGACCACAACGTCTTGAGCACGCTCGCGGTGCTCGGATCGCCCTCGATGCCGAACACCCGGGCCAGCACGCGCTTGGCGTTCCCATCGAGAATCGGATGCCGTTCACCCCGCGAGAGCGCCAGAATCGCGCCGGCGGTGGAGCGTCCGATACCGGGCAGCGCCGTGACGGCATCGATCTCCGCCGGAAACTCCCCGCCGTGCCGTTCGATGAGCATTCTCGCGCACTGAAGCAAGTTCCTCGCCCGCGCGTAGTACCCGAGCCCGGTCCAAAGATGCAGCACCTCATCCTCGGGCGCTTCGGCGAGCGCCCGCACCGTCGGAAAGCGCGCCATAAATCGCTCGTAATACGGAATCACGGTCGCGACCTGAGTCTGCTGCAGCATCACCTCGGACACCCATACCCGGTAGGGGGTGGGATTTTGCTGCCAGGGCAGGCTCTTGCGGCCGTGGGCATCGAACCAGGCGAGCAGCCGGTCGGGGAGGAGCTTCGGCTTTCTCGGGATTGATCACCATCGACAGCTCCGCAGACCCAAAAAACGAGGCGCATCATAGCTCAAGGCACACCTCGATCCGGCCGATAAATGATGAGAGGGCGAACGCCCAGAATGAGCTTTGGATGACGCATGGAGAGTGGGCCGATTCGCAGCAAATTGATCGCCGTGCCGGTAGCGGCCCTGCTCGTGCTGGGGGCCGTGCCGACGCTGTTCATTGTTGCACCGCGGCATGCCCTGGCGCGCGGGGATCATGGCCTGGGCGCTGGCGCTCGCCATGGCGCTGGGAGCGTACGCCTCGGCCGCCAAGGTGGCGCGCCGCATCCGCACCCTGCGCGAAGCGCTCGCTCCCGTCGCCGATCCGAACGCCCCGCCCGCCGCCGGCACGGACGAGCTCGACGCGCTCGCGGAGGGCGTGCGCCGAGCGCTGCGCTTCGGCGAGGAGCGCGAGTCGGCGCTGCACCGCTCCGCCGAATTCCTGCGCTTCGCGCAATGCGCGGGCGGATTCGGGATATTCGATCTGGATCTCGCGAGCGGCGAGATCGAGGCGACGCCGCTGTTCTTCGACGTCATCGGCATTCCCTCGCACGGCGTGCTCTTCCACCGCGACGACTGGCTCGCGACCGTGCACGGCGAGGACTTCGAGGCGGTCGTTCACGCCTTGAGCCATGCCATCGCGAGCGGCCTCAACTTCGATGCCGAGTACCGCAGCCGGACCCTGGACGGGAGCGTGCGCTGGCTCGCCTCGCGCGGCGAAATCGCGCGCGGGGCGGACGGCGAGCCCGCCCGGCTCATCGGCACCATCACCGACGTGACGGTGCGCAAACGGCTCGAGGAGTCGCTCAAACAGAAGGCCGAGTCGCTCAGCATCGCGCAGACGGTGGCGGGCATCGCGACCATGGACTTAGACCTCGCGCGGCAGCGCTGGATCTGCTCGGATAACTTCTACGAGCTCATGGGCCTGCCGGCGGCGACGCCGCTCGGCGATTGGGATGCGCGGCTGCGAAACATTCACCCCGAGGACCTCGAGCGGGTGCGCCGCGCGCCGCTCGAAACCACGCCGCGAGCACCCCACCTACCGCTGCGCCTATCGCCTCCAGCTCGGCGACGGCCGGGAACGCTGGATGGGCGAGAAGGCCGACGTCACGTTCAGCCCCGACGGCAAACCCGTGCGCATCACCGGGCGCGCTCATGGACATCACCCAGCTCAAGCTGGCGGAGGCCGCGCTCACCTCGACCGAGAAGCGCCTCGCACGCACCATGCGCGGCACGCGCGACGGCGTGTGGGAGTTCGATGTGGCGGCCGGACAGTTTTGGTTCGGGCCGCGCTTCGAGGAGCTGTTGGGATTCGGGGCGGATGAGCTGCCGCGTTCGCTCGAGACCTTCAAGCGCCTGATCCATCCCGAGCATCGCGACGAGGCCTTGGTCGCGATGGACGCGCACTTGATCGATGACCAGCCGTTCGACGTCGAGGTCCGGCATGCAGCACCGGCAGGGCCATTACGAGTGGGTGCGCCTGCGCGGTCAGGCCGAGCGCGACAGCCGCAACAAGCCCGTATGGCTCGCGGGCTCGATGCAAGTCGTGACGGACCGCAAAATGGCGGAGCAGGCCGCGCTCGATGCGAAGCTCGCGGCGGAGGCCGCGAACCGGGCGAAGAGCACCTTCCTCGCGAACGTGAGCCACGAGATCCGCACGCCCATGAACGGTGTGATCGGCATGTCCCAGATCCTCGCCGAGACCCGGCTCGATCCCACCCAGCGCGAGTACGTGGACATCATCTTGGGGAGCGCCAAGTCCCTCCTCTCACTGATCAATGACGTGCTCGACATCTCCAAGATCGACGCGGGGCACCTCGAGCTCGAGAACGTGGAATTCGACCTGCGGGACACGGTCTACGATACGGCCGCCGCGAGCGCGTTGCAGGCCGCGGTCAAAGGCATCGAGCTCGTGATCAACATCGACGCCGAGGTGCCGGTGCTCACGCGCGGCGATCCCGTGCGCCTCGGTCAGATCATCATGAACCTCGTCGGCAATGCCGTGAAATTCACGCACGAGGGCCACGTGCTCCTGCAGGTCTCGAGCGAGAACGCACGCGACGGCGCGGCGCTTCTGAAGATCGAGGTGACCGATACCGGCATCGGCATCCCCGCCGACCGGCTCGACCGCCTCTTCAAGAGCTTCTCTCAAGTCGATTCCTCCACCACCCGCCATTACGGCGGCACCGGCCTCGGACTCTCCATCGTCAAGCGCCTCGCCGACATTTTGGGCGGTGTCGTCGGCGTCGAGAGCGAGCCGGGACGCGGATCGCGCTTCTGGGTCACCCTGCCCGTCCCCGCCGCCTCGTCAGAAGTGCGAGCCGAGCCGGCTCGGCGCCGGCCGGCGCGTGCTCGTCGTCGATGACCTCGAAGTCTGCCGCGAGGGCCTCGCGACCAAGCTCGAGCTCTTCAGCTTCGAGCCCGTCACTGTCGGCGAGCGTCGATGAGGCGCTCGCGCGGCTCGACGCGGGCGAGCGTTTCGACATCGTGCTCGCGGATGAGCTCATGCCGGGGAAAGGTGCCCTCGACTTGCTCGCGGCGCTGCGCGCCGACCCGCGCCACGCGAAACTCCCGTTCGTCATGCTCTCGCTGTTCGGCGCCGATCACGCGGCCTTCGCAAGCCTGCCGCAGCGCCCGGACGCCATGGGTTTAAAGCCCATCCGCGCCTACAAACTCGCGACGCTCTTGGATCACGCCTTCTCGGGCGAAGCGATGCCGGCGCCGAGCGCCGCCACCCTGGCCTACCCGGCGGCGAGCCTGCGCGGCTACCGTATCCTCTTGGTCGAGGACAATCCCGTGAATCAGCGCGTGGCGCAGCGGCTGCTCGAGAAAATGGCCGCAGCGGTGACCCTCGCGAACAACGGCGTAGAAGCGCTCGAGCGTTTCGCGGAAACCTCCTTCGATGCCGTGCTCATGGATTGCCAGATGCCCGTGATGGACGGTTTCACCGCTGCCACGCGCATCCGCGAGGCCGAGGAGCAGAGCGGAACCGGCAAACGCGTGCCCATCATCGCACTGACCGCGAACGTCATGAACGAGGACCGCGAGCAATGCCTTGCCGCGGGCATGGATGCGCACCTCGGCAAACCCATCGTGCCGAGCCAGCTCGTCGACTGCCTCGAGCGGCACTTGAGCGGGCGCAAACATTTGAACGATGTGGACCTCACGGCGCTGCACGAGCTCACGGGTGGGGATGCGGATTTCGAGCGCGAGCTCATCGAGACCTTCGTCGCGAGCGGCGACAAGTGCCTCGCAGACATCGTCGAGGCGCTGCGCGCGGATGATTACGATACCGTCGGCAAGCGCGCCCACACGCTCAAAGGCGCGAGCGCCAATATCCATGCCCATCGTTTGAGCGCCGCCGCCTCGCACCTGGAGAACGCCGCGCGCGCGAAATCCCTACGGGAAATCGACGGTCTGGTGCGAGAGCTGAAGGAGAATCTGCGCGCGGTCAACGCGCAGCTGCGCGCCGTCGGCTAAGGGCGCTTCAGCCGCTCGCCGATTGCGCGTGCACGGTGGGGATCTCGACCCCGGTGGCGCGGTTGCGCCCGGATTGCTTGCTCGTATAAAGGCATTGATCCGCCGCACGGATGAGGGTCTCGGACTTCATCGCGAGGTCCGGCCCGTGCAACTCGGTCGAGGCCACGCCGAAACTGCTCGTCGCCACCACATCGCCCTCGCGGGTAACGAACGGCACGCTCGTCATGATGGCGCGAATTTTCTCGGCGACGAACATCGCGCCCTGAAACCCCGTCTCCGGCAGCACGATGAGGAACTCCTCGCCCCCCAGACGCGCCACCCAATCGCTGGTCGCACGGATCGAGCGCTGCATGCGGGCCACGAACTGCTGCAACACGTCGTCGCCGGCGCTGTGACCCTTGACGTCGTTCACCTGCTTGAAGTGATCGACGTCGCACATGATCACCGACAGCGGATTACCGTAGCGGCGGCAGCGCTCGAGCTCGCGCGGCAGCTGCTCCATCATGTAGCGGCGGTTGAAGGCGCCGGTGAGCGGGTCGGTGACCGAGAGAATGCGGTTGCGCTCGTTGGCGGCGCGCAGCGAATGCTCGAGCGCGAGGATACGGCGGCCGGTGTTCAAGCGCGCGATGAGCTCGGGCTCGTGCACGGGCTTGACCAGATAGTCGTCCGCACCCGCCTCAAGACCCGCGATGATGTGTTCCTTGGCATTGCGCGCGGTCAAGAGCAACGCATAAACGTAGCCATCGAGCTGCAGGTTCCGCACGGCTTTGCAGAGCTCGATGCCGTCCATCTCCGGCATTTCCCAGTCGGTAACCAAGAACGGGTAATACTGCTTCGTCATGTGCTCGAGCGCCTCGGTTCCGTCCGCGACCGCATCCACTTCGTAGCCCGCCTTCTTCAGAAAGCGCGTCATGAGCATGCGCGTCACGGGATCGTCCTCGGCCAGCAAAATGGCCGTCGAACGGTCCTGTGTGAGATCCGTCACAACGCCAGGATCGGCCGACATCGCGCGTACCGGGTCGGTGGGTGCGTGAGCATCTCCGTGTTATCGGCGCGATGCAGTGCGACTTGATTATCAGTCGCAGGATTTGCTCTCGATCACTTGGACAAACTGTGCTCCACGCCATCCGGGGCCCGCGCCGCGGCCGTCTACCATGGGCTCGCGATGAAGCTTCTAAAGACCGCATCTCCGCCGACTCACGCCACACCCCGCGCGCGCTCGAAGGCAATGAAGCTTGGACTGCGTGCACTGGAAGCGTGCGGCGATGGCTTCTGGGAATGCGACCTGGTCGCGGGCTCAGCCTGGTTCAACGACTGGTTCTACCGCAAGCTCGACTGGCCGGCGGATGCCAAACGCTCGACCCTCGCGGACCTGAAGCCCACCCTGCGCCCGGGTGCATGGGATCGCCTCATGGGCATGTTCCGCGATCATCTGGAGAAAGGATTGCCGTTCGATCTCGAGATCGAGGTCGACCTGCAAGGCATCCGGCTCGAGCGCTGGCGCATGCGGGGCGCGGCCCAGCGCAACGAGGCAGGACAGCCGGTTTATCTCGCTGGCAGCATGCGCGAGATGGGCGATGAGCCCGCGAATCGCGACGCCACCATCAAAGCATGTCTGGGCAGCGCCTTCGATGCGCTCCCGGTCGCCGCGGCGCTCTTGGACAGCCATGCGATCGTGATGGTGGCCAATCAGCTTTGGCGAAAGTTTCCCGAGGCGACCGCAGCCCAAGC
Source organism: uncultured Gammaproteobacteria bacterium (assembly GCA_963755935.1). Lineage (GTDB taxonomy): Bacteria > Pseudomonadota > Gammaproteobacteria > Steroidobacterales > Steroidobacteraceae > Bog-1198. The sequence continues at coordinate 76,417 of CAVWME010000010.1, read as the reverse complement.
CATCGCGCGGCTGCGCGCCGCGAACAGTCAGACGGGCATCGAGTTCTGGCTGGACGAGGGTTCACACCCGCACGCGGGCGGCCGGCCACTGCGGGTGCGCGCGGTCGCCTTCCAGCACGAAGGCTCGAGACATCTGGCGGTGACCCTCGAGGATCGGCGCAACGACTAGCGAGGCTTCGGTCTCCGGCCTCGCCGGATTTAAGCTTCGCCCGACTGCATCTCGCTCGCCGCGGCCTCGCCGGGGCCGCGACCCTGGCCCTCGCGACCGGTAAACCAGTTAACGGCGTATTGCACGAGTTGCGTACCGGTGCTCAAGTTCAACTTGCGCTTGATGCGCTGGCGGTGCGATTCCACGGTCTTGATGCTCAAGTTCAGCGAGTGCGCAGTCTCGCGCGTGCTCATGCCCTTGCCGATCATGTGCAGAATCTGCAGCTCACGGTTGCTCAATCGGTCGATGGGATTCGCCGAGATGTAGGAGCCGCCGGCCGCAAATTTCTGGATCATGTTGTTGCCGACCGCCTCGGACACATAGATCCCGCCATCGAGCACCCGCCGCAGCGCGACCAGGAATTGCTCGCTCGCGGCCTGCTTCATGATGTAGCCGTTCGCCCCCGCGGAGAGCATACGCTCGGCGTAGATCGCCTCATCGTGCATCGACAGCACGAGAATCGGCAGCTGCGGATGATGGGCGCGGACGTCGCGCACGAGCTCGATGCCGTCCCCCTGTTTCAGGCTGATGTCGGCGATGATCACATCGGGAGCCTGCTCCTTGATGGCCGCGCGTGCATCGCGCGCCGTTTCGGCCTCGCCGCAGACCGCGAGGTCATCCTCGTTCTCCATGACGCGGCGCAATCCTTGGCGCACGATCGGGTGATCGTCGACGATGAGTACGCGGCGCACCTTGCGCTTGCCGCCGCTCACCGGGGATTGGGACGCCGCCGAACGCATCCATGTATTGCTCGCGCCCATACTCAATTCCTCCGTAACTCGCATTGACTCAACTGCAAACCGCTCTGCCGAGACGGCTGCTCACCAGACACCCGGACGACGGTACCCTTGGGATCGCCCGCGATGATTTCAATCTTGGCGCCGATCATGCCGGCTCGATAGCGCATGATCTTCAACCCCATGCCCGCAACGGGCTTATCCGGCCGCGCAATACCCACACCATCATCCGTAATGCGCAATAGGAAGGTATTCCTATTGGCCATCAATAAGATGTCGACCTTCGCGGCCCGGCCATGACGCGCCGCGTTGGTGAGCGCCTCTTGTGCGATGCGATAAAGATGGCTCGCACTTGTCTCGCTCAAGGTAATCTCAGGCCATATTTCGGCGCGAAAGTTCACCGTCAGGCCGTACAAATCGCGGCTGCGCGCGGCCAGCTCGCGCAGCGCGAAGGGCAATCCGCCGCTTTCGGTGCGCACGGGCAAGAGGCCGCGCGCTAGCGAGCGCGCCGTCTCGATCGACTGGTTCACCAGGCCCACGACCTCGTTGATGCCCGCGACCCCTTCGGCGCAGTCGTGCTGGAAGCGCGTCGCAACGCTGCGCAGCATGAGCGCGATCCCGGTGAGCTCCTGGCCGAGACCATCGTGCAGATCGCGGCCGATGGATTGGCGCTCGCGACTCGACACGTCGAGAATCTCCTGCTCGAGACGCTTGCGCTCGGTGATGTCGGTCACGCTGATCGAAAGGGCCGTGCCGATGCCGTCGTCGTGCACGAGCACGGCGCGGCTCTCGAAATATTGCGGCTCGCGGGCCAACGCGTGCGACTCGTAGGTGTAGATCGCCGTCTCCCCGGTATTCAACACATGGCGGAGCTTCGCAACCACGACGCCCCGCGCAGCCTCCGGCAAGATTTCGGCGATCTCGCGCCCAACGATCTCGTCGACGCGCAGATTGCCGTCGCCGCGATTGATGAAACGCACCTTGAGGTCGGTGTCGACCAAGAGCAGCGTGTCGGCGGTGTTCGCCGTGGTCGCGCGCAGCAGCTGCTCGGAGCGCCGCAGCTTCGCCTCCGATTCCCGCCGCGCGGTCACATCCTGCGTCACGCCCACGTAGCCGATCGCTGCGCCGGCGGCGTCGAACAGCGGTCGCGCGATGGCCGCAAAAGAACGGTATCTTTCGGTCCGCGTGAGTACGCGAAACTCGGTCTGCAGCTCCGTGCGCGTCTGCAATGATTCCTCGATGGCGCGGCTCAACGGCATGCGATCCCGCGGATGCACGCGCGTCATGAACTCCGCCATGCTGGGGAACGTCGTCGGCAAATGCGTCTGCAGATCATCCACGATGGCGAACTCGAGCACGTCGCTCGCTTTGTCCCAGCGCCAGGCATGCATGTGCGCTATTTGCATGGAGAGCTTGAGCCAGCCGGTGCTCGTCTCGAGGGCAAGCTGCGCGAGCTTTTGATCGTGGATGTTCTGCACCGAGCCGTAGGAGCGCACCGGACGACCGTCGAGCATCTCGAAGTGCGCGATGACGCGTACCCAGATGCGCCGGCCCTTCAAGGTGGTGATCTCGGCCTCCATATCAAACACGCCGTCGCCCGACTCGGCGCGCCGCCACGCTGCATGGAATCGCTCGCTCGACTCGGGCGTGTATTGCCCGAGAGCCGCGTCCCAGGAGGGGACGAATTCGGCAGGCGTGGTTTCGTAGATGCGAAACATCTCCTCGGTCCACGCAAGATCGAGGGTCGTGTAGCTGTACTCCCAGCCCCCCATCTGCGCGCTGCTCTGCGCCTCGGCAAGTAGATCCGTCAGCCGCTTGATCTCGGAGACATCGACGCAACAGCCGATCGCCCGCACGGGGTCGCCCTGCGCATTGCGCTGAATGAGGGCGCGCTCGAGCATCGAGCGATAGCGTCCGCGGGCGTCGCGGACACGGTAGCTGGTCGCCCAGCCGCGCCCCTGGATCAGCGCGAGACCCATCTGTCGGGTGGCGGCATCAAGATCCCGCGGATGGACGCGCTCGCGCCAGGCATCGATCGACGGCGCCAGATCTTCGGGCTCGATCCCGAGAATCTCACGCACGCCGCGCGAGCGGTATACGGCGCCCTGTACCAGGTCCCATTCGAAAATGATGCCATCGACCGCTTCGGCGGCGAGCCTGAAAATCTCCTCCCGCTGAGCAAGCTGGCTCTCCACATGCTTACGATCGTCGATGTTGTGCGAGGAGACCGTGACGCCGTTGATCAGAGGGTTATTGAACGCGGCGACGTAGTGCGACTCGAGCCAGCAGTAAGTGCCGTCTTGCCGACGCACCCGCTGCTGCTGCGAAAAGGCGTGGGTTGCGCCCGCCGCCAGCTCGCGGAATTTGACACGCAGGACGGCGGCATCGGCGGGGTGCAGAAAATCGAAAATGGTCGGCGGCGTTTGCCGGTTCGCCGGGTAGCCCATCACGGCATGCGCCCCGCGACTCGCGCACAAGAGCGTGCCATCCCAGGCGGCGACGGCGACGATGTCCATCGAGGCCTCGATGAGCGATTGCAGGTAGCGCTCACTCTCGCCCCGGGCGGCCTTCAGCACCCCCTCGTTCAGGTCGCTGGATAGGACGATCAAGCCGTCGACACCCGCAACTCCAAGGAGAGGTTGCACTTCCACCAACAGGTGCCGTTGAGCGCCGTCCGCTCCGGGGGTACGCACCCCTTTGGAGTGGCTGTGGCCCCCAAGCGCGCGCTGATAAATCTCGGGGCGGAGCGAGCTCGTGGGGTTGAGGGTCAGGGCGGAGCGACCGAGGATACTGCCGCCCTCCCCGCTCGCGCGCACGGCTGCGCCGTTGGCGTAGATAACGTTCAGGTTCCGATCCAAGATCAGCAGGTCCACGGGCAACTGCTCCACGGCCGGCCCGAGGTCGAAATTCGAGACCGTTGGATCGAACGTCAGCATCACAAGCCGTTGATTCTGCATAGAATCCAGCAGCTTGAGCTCAGTCGGGTAAGCGATCTCCCCGCCCGTGGGGCGCCAGCTAAGCGGTTGGGTCACCGCGGGTTTGGCATCGGACAACTGGGCCATCACCGATTCGATCACCGAAGCCGACGCCGCCCCGAGAAAGCCGTAAAGCGATGAGTCCGTGAGGCCTGCGGGGTCAGCGGGGGTCAAGCACTCGCGGGCGGCCTTATTGGCGAGCACGACGGGCAAGTGCTTGACGCGTACATCCACCACCAGGACCGCTTCCCGAATGCCGTCGAACGCCGCTTCGGCCAGCGTGCGCGTCGCGCTGGTGGCAAGTCGAAGATAATCGGGCGATCGCGCCATCCCTTGCTACCCCTTAGTTCCCTTAATAGAAGGTGAATAGCCAACCAGTGGTTGAATGTATACACAAGAATCCACTAGCGGAAGTCGGCGAACCCCATAATGAGGGAAACCCCTAGACGGGGTGGGATCGCGGCCTATGCGATTTTAAGGTACCCGGGAAGCCTGCAGGCTGCTCGGACGCTACTTGCGAAAGAGATCGTCGAGGGCCGACTTGGCCTTTTCGACCTCGGCAATGTTCTTCGGGACATAAGCACCTTCCTTGGGCTTGAAGTGATCGCAGAAATTGGCCTCCTCTTTCTTGCGCACCTCCTCGGCAGTCGGCTCCTTGCAGTGCTTTGCCTTCGAGGTGTCGTACTCCACGCATAGCTTGCAGACGTGCAGCTCGGCGTTGCACGCCTTGCACACGTCGAGACGGCGCAGAGGCAGGCTCAACGCGGAGAGGGAGGCGCCGCAGCGCCAGCAGGCCAGGGAGTGCGCCATGTGTTGTGCCTATCCATTTATCATAAATCGCAAGCGATTTACACTTAGGACCGTTAGCCCAGCTATCCTATAGTGAACGCGTAGAGGGCAAAATTGCGACCTCTCAGAATTCCAAGACTGTTAACGGATGTCGTTCGTCTGGCCATCAGGAAATTACGTATCCACTCCCGCATATTTTCCTACTCCTAAGCTTTGGCTGCACGTCGCTAATTCACTGAACCGTGCTGAAGAAAACTTATGCAACTGATCCGATCAGAGAGGCGACCATTGATGCGCTAAAGCGTGTTGTCGACTCCTTGTTAGAATTGATGTTTGAGACCGGAATCACCGTACAACAATTCAACTACGTGGTCAGGGATAGGGCAGTCAGAGTTGCAAGCAGCAGAGTGCTGAAGGAAACCGGCCGAAACAGCAAATCCCGCGTAGCCATCATCACGGGGCTGCCACGGTCAGAAGTCACCAAGATCACCAGCGAAGCCGGTGCCTACCTCAGTGCGAAGTTCGGACAGTCAGCTGCCCGGCGTGTTCTCGCAGCATGGTTTGAGACTGCTAGTTATTTGAACCCAGGCGGCGAACCAGCGACGTTATCAATATTTGGCAATAAGCGCAGCTTCGAAAAGCTTGTTTATGCGCACGGCGGGGGAATTCCTGTCCGCGCCATGTTGGATGAACTGATTCAATTGGGCACAGTCGAGCGAGTCGGGGACAACCACGTAAAGGCAAAATCGCGTATGCCAGTTTCTGTTGGGCTGACCCGAGAAGCAGTCGATACATTAGGTCAGCGGTGCTCGGATCTGATGCAAACTTTGATGAAGAACGTCCGCCGAAGGGGCCATCCTCTATTTGAAGCGACTGCGCTTGTGCAAGATGCAGATTTCGATTTGATGCCGGTGATCCGACGCGAAATATCGAGGCAGGGCACAAGCTTTATGAATGGAACTAACTCTTTCTTAAAAAGCGTCCGAAATAATCCAAGAGTCGCGCGCTCAAATCCTGCTGCGAGATGTCGAGTTGGTGTAACGGTTTTTTACTTTGAGGACACCGAGGAGAGCAATGCCGCGGCAGGGGGGGGCCGAAAACGAACTCCCCGAACCAATCTCCGTCGCGTTCGTACTAAGAAGCCGAAGAGAAAGACACATGCCTAGCGCAGGAACTCATAAACCACGCATGTCGGGCTCAAGGAGCAGGCGGCCCTAGGCCCTACGGCCTTACGACGCATTTATTGACGCGGTCGACGGGGAGATTGAAGCGCGTCGAATTCGTGGGCCAAGGAAAAACGGGATCAGATAGGCGAACTAGGCATGGTCGTGTTCGCTTGCGTTCGGCCTACGCACGCAGAAGGTTCTCGTGCGAAAGTAAGTTCTAGGAGCAGACATGCACCAGGTGCGCGCGGTTCCCTAAAATCTAGCTCGAAGAGAAAGGCGAAAAAGCTGACTGGGCTACGCGACTAACGTAGCCGATATATTAAACAGGTCTTCAAAATGAGGTCCCCGCGATCGAGTCCGGCGCAACCTTTGACGTCCCAGCGATAGAACTCGGCTTCACAAGCGAGGTCCCTGCGATCGAGGCTGGTGCAACCTTTGATGTGCCCGCGATTGAACTCGGCTTCACAACTGACGTACCGGCGATTGAGTCCGGCTTAACGAGGAGGTCCCCGCGATTGAGGCTGGCGCAACCTTGGACGTCCCAGCGATAGAACTCGGCTTCACAAGCGAGGTCCCTGCGATCGAGGCTGGCGCAACCTTTGATGTGCCCGCGATTGAACTCGGCTTCACAACTGACGTACCGGCGATCGAGTCCGGCTTAACGAGTGAGGTCCCCGCGATCGAGGCTGGCGCAACCTTGGACGTCCCAGCGATTGAACTCGGCTTCACAAGCGAGGTCCCTGCGATCGAAGCCGGCGCAACCTTTGACGTGCCCGCGATTGAACTCGGCTTCACAACTGACGTACCGGCGATTGAGTCCGGCTTAACGAGTGAGGTTCCCGCAATTGAATCCGGCGCAACCTTCGACGTCCCAGCGATGAACTCGGCTTACAAGTGAGGTTCCGGCGATCGAGGCTGGCGCAACCTTTGATGTTCCCGCGATTGAACTCGGCTTTACAACTGACGTACCGGCGATTGAGTCCGGCTTAACGAGTGAAGTTCCCGCGATTGAGTCCGGCCTTACAAGCGAGGTCCCGGCGATCGAGGCTGGCGCAACCTTTGATGTGCCCGCGATAGAACCCGGCTTCACAACTGATACCGGCGATTGAGTCCGGCTTAACGAGGAGGTCCCCGCGATCGAGGCTGGCGCAACCTTGGACGTTCCCGCGATAGAGCCCGGCTTCACAAGCGAAGTCCCTGCGATCGAGGCCGGCGCAACCTTGGACGTGCCCGCGATTGAACTCGGCTTCACAACTGACGTACCGGCGATCGAGTCCGGCTTAACGAGTGAGGTCCCCGCGATCGAGGCTGGCGCAACCTTGGAGGTCCCAGCAATAGAACTCGGCTTCACAAGCGAGGTCCCTGCGATCGAGTCCGGCGCAACCTTGGACGTGCCCGCGATTGAACTCGGCTTCACAACTGACGTACCGGCGATCGAGTCCGGCTTAACGAGTGAGGTCCCCGCGATCGAGGCTGGCGCAACCTTGGAGGTCCCAGCAATAGAACTCGGCTTCACAAGCGAGGTCCCCGCGATTGAATCCGGCGCAACCTTGGATGTGCCCGCGATTGAACTCGGCTTCACAACTGACGTACCGGCGATCGAGTCCGGCTTAACAAGTGAAGTTCCCGCAATTGAATCCGGCCTTACAAGTGAGGTTCCGGCGATCGAGGCTGGCGCAACCTTTGATGTTCCCGCGATAGAACTCGGCTTTACAACTGACGTACCGGCGATCGAGGCTGGCGCAACCTTCGATGTTCCCGCGATAGAACCCGGCTTCACAAGCGAGGTCCCTGCGATCGAGGCTGGCGCAACCTTTGATGTGCCCGCGATTGAACTCGGCTTTACAACTGACGTACCGGCGATTGAGTCGGGCTTAACGAGTGAAGTTCCCGCAATTGAATCCGGCGCTTACAATGAGGTTCCAGCGATTGAGTCCGCTTTGACGAGCGAGGTCCCTGCGATAGAGGCTGGCTCGATCTTGGAGGTTCCAGCAATAGAACCTGGCTTCACAAGTGAGGTTCCAGCGATAGAGCCTGGCGCTATGTCGGAAGCCAATAATTTGCCGTTTGAGAGTGGCTGGACGCCAGTCGCTTCAATAATCTCTCCCAGATCGAATTTTGGAAAACCTGGGGAGGACATCGCGGGCGTGAAATCGATCGTCAGAGTGTCAAGTCTGGCATAGCCCACTGATTTGTTTATGAAGGCGATCTTGCCCCTGACGTAAACAGGTGTCGCACCCGCCACATAAGAGTCGGTCAACTGGCGAATCGTTGTGGCGGGCGCACCCAAATCGCCTGACACAGCCAAAACGTCGCCAATCTTGATCGCAGAAAGCCCTTTTGCGAGTTCGACGACCTTCTGGTCGACCAAAAGCATGGTTTGCCTAGATATGGCGATTCGCTGGCCCGCGACGACCACAGAACCTGCAGTGACATCTATCGACTGAACCTCGCCGAGTGCTTCCAAATCCGGGCCATACTGATTCTTCAGCTCAGAAAGCGAAACATCAGCTCCGGCCGAGGTCGATGTAGCAAGACCTGAAGCGATCAATGCACCCGCTACAGCAGCAGTTATCCCTAACTTTCGTTCCTTCATCCCCATTCCCCTTGGCAAAGCTAAGCTCGATTTATTTCAACTTCCGAATTCGACTACGTCTCTTATCGGAGTGGAATCCGCAGGTTGTTCCACAAACAAGAAACATTCCAATCCGACATTGATATCGGGATTTTCGCCGGGCTTCACACCCATGTTTTCCCGCAAATCAATCGCCGCAAACGCGTCGACCCGCTGCAAGAACTGCGCACCCACAGTCTTCAAATATGATTGCAGTTCGAGCAACTGGCTCTTAGTAAGTGGTGAATCAACGGTAACAGTTCGTTCAAACAGGTCGGTATTTAAGCCTGCATTCGAGCGAGCGCCACTCGTGTTGTTTTCCAGCGTCGTTAACAAGGACTCGACCAGCGCGGCCATTCTTTTAAGATTTACCGGAGACAAGCTGGGCTCGATATATTCCTGCTTCAGCGGTTTCCAGATGTTTACGCCGACTTCCGTTACGGCACCGACGCGCCGCAACTCCTGCAAGATCACATCGGGCGAAACGCCCGGCGCATAGCGACTCGCGAGAGCGGTAAAGTTTAAGCGGCCACTATCGAATGGAAGATCTACCGGAAAACCGTAGGGGCCGACGTACGCTCGATCGTTGTGCCACCCGTGGAGGAGCCGCGCGAACGGATTGGCTGAATCTACAATTCCGCTTGCCTCGAATTGCTCATGCTCGCCCATGACCGTCTGGACCTCGCCAGCGGTCATGCCCGTCAACGCACAAACGGATGAAGCAGGTGATTTCATTCCCCTTCCCGCAAAGTCCTTAGCAGCCGACTCGACAAACGCCATTCGCGCAATTGCAGCAAAGTGCGAATATGTCAATCCTTCTCTCAACATGATTTTCGCCAGAGGACGCAAAAGCCGCTTCAGCGACACCGAGAGAACTGTTTTTACATTATCAGCCATTTGTGACCAATTTCACACATTCCTACAACACATTGGTGTTTTCTCTTAATACCGAGTAGCAAACGCTTATGTCAAAGGATTCCTGAAAGTATGCAGCAAGCCTCTGAAATAGCTACCTTTACTTTTAATAAGGGATCGCCGGATCGGCTTAAGAGCAGCCGCATTGTGCGACGCGTCATGATGACTGCTTTCGCCGTTGCGACCGTCGCATGCGATCACCATAAGGGCCCTAGCGCCTCTGCCGCGATGCAGCATAACGCGGTCTTGCGCAGGGGTCTTCCCGGCGACCCCCGAACTCTCGACCCTCAACTCGCTGATGATCAGTTCTCATTGCAGGTGGTCCGCGATCTGTATGAGGGACTGACTGCTGAGGACTCGTCTGGTCGGATTGTCCCCGGGATCGCCGCTTCTTGGACCGTGGACCAGACAGGAACGGTTTATGTATTTCAACTGCGTCGCGGCGCTAAATGGTCGAACGGCGCTCGACTGACAGCCAAAGAATTTGTCGACGGACTAAGGCGGGCGGTGGATCCGAAAACTGGGTCCGGCGACGCGGTACTTCTGTCTGCAGTTAAAGGTGCCGCGGATATCATTTCCGGGCACAAAAATGCTTCAGAGCTCAGCGTCGCAGCAATTGATGACTCAACTGTGCGCATTGAGTTAGAGCATCCTGCGCCGTTTATTTTGCAGATACTTTCACAGCCGATTGCTGCTCCTTCTTATGAAGGCGTTTCGCCGACTGCCAAAGACGAATCATCAGGCAAGAATTTGGGGCCCTATGACGGACCCTATGTGTTAGCCGCACGAATCCCAGGCTCATTCATCGATCTGATCGCGAAATCCAAATTATTGGAACGCTTCAAGGGTTGCTATCGAGGAGGTGCGATATGTAAACGTCGAGTCCGAAGCCACAGAACTCCACGAATTCATAGCCGGCGAGCTTGATATGACGTTCACTCTCCCTCTGGCGGATCTCAAGCGAATAACTGAACAGTTGGGACCGCAGGTGCAGATCGATACCACGCTAGGAACAACATTCTTAGCGCTAAACCTCGCAAATCCCGAATTGCGCGACCAAGATGTCCGAAAGGCTCTATCGATTGCCGTTGATCGGGACGCAATCGCTCAACATGTTATGCCGGGCGTCCAACCGGCATATACGTTAGTTGCCTCTGGCAGCAATGGATACACGCCTCCGAAATATGAATGGACGGACTGGGACCGAGCTCGCCAACTGAGTCTCGCGAAATCGCTGTATGCGCGTGCCGGCTATTCAGAACAAAAGCCTTTGCGGGTAAGGCTCTACTCCGCAAGCGGTGAAGTCAATCAGCGAGTGATGATCGCAGTGGCAGGAAGCTGGAAGGAGAATCTTGGCGTTATCTCCGAGCTGATCAGCGAAGAATTCCGAGTTTTTTTAGTGGGAAGAAAAGATAAAAGTAAGTGGGATGTGGAGCGAATTAGATGGGACGCGGACTATGACGATCCTTCTAGCTTCCTAGACGTGCTTGCACCTGGTAGTAACGAAAACGATTCCGGCTACAACAGTCCGCGATTTAGTGAGCTTATTCGGCAGGCTAAAGTCGAGCCGCGACCGAGCGTGCGACTGGACTATCTAAGAAACGCCGAGGAAAGGATGCTCAATGACTATCCGATCATCCCAATCTATTTCGTTCGAAGTCGCCGTCTCGTAAAGCCATATGTCGGAGGAGCACAGATTAATCCCATGGACCGAACATACTCAAAGAATCTGTTCTGGCGGTAGCTCTTACTGTAGTTGTTAATCCCCTATCCTCGCATTGCACCCCAAAACCCCAAAGTACATGATTAGCCCTAGCCCAGGCCTCGCCGCCTGGTCTTCCTTTCTCGACTTCAAGGGGATCGTTTGGCGACTGCACCGTATAACGAGATGTATCCATCGGAGGGCGCAGCGCGCGCTCACTACCAGCGCTACTCCGAGTGGCTGACCGCCCAACCCGCCGAGCGTTTGGCGCAGAAAGCGGGCGGAAGCGGATGCTTTATTCCACAGGGTGGGCATCACCTTTGCCGTCTACGGGCAGGAGGAAGGCGCGGAGCGGCTGATTCCCTTTGACATAGTCCCGCGGGTCTTGCCGGTCGAGGAGTGGGCGCGGCTCGAGGCGGGGCTCAAACAGCGGGTGAAGGCCTTGAACGCCTTCATCCACGACATCTACCACGATCAGCAGATCCTGAAGGCGGGCGTGGTCCCGGCCGAGCAAGTGCTGTGCAATCCGCAGTACCGTCCCGAGATGCAGGGAGTGGATGTCCCGGGCGGCATCTACGCCCACATCGCGGGGATCGACATTGTGCGTGACGGCGCCGGCGAGTTCCTCGTCCTGGAGGACAACCTGCGGGTTCCCTCGGGCGTCTCGTACATGCTCGAGAACCGCAAGATGATGATGCGGCTCTTTCCGGAGCTCTTCTCCGAGCACCGCATCGCGCCGGTCGAGCGCTACCCGGACTTCCTCTTGGACAACCTGCGCAGCGTCGCGCCGACCGGGGTCACCGACCCCACCGTGGTCCTACTGACCGCGGGCGCCGCCAACAGCGCCTACTTCGAGCACGCTTTTCTCGCCCAGCAGATGGGCGTCGAGTTGGTCGAGGGCCAGGATCTCTTCGTGCGCGACGAGGCTGTATACATGCGCACCACCCAGGGCGCACAACGGGTGGACGTGATCTACCGGCGCATCGACGATGACTTTTTGGATCCCCTCGCCTTTCGGCCCGATTCCATGCTCGGCGTCCCGGGATTGCTCGCCGCGTATCGGGAGGGCCGCATCACCATCGCGAACGCCATCGGCACCGGCGTCGCGGACGATAAGTCCATCTATCCCTACGTGCCGGAGATGATCCGTTTCTACTTAGGTCAGGCACCGCTGATCGGCAACGTGCAGACCTGGATGCTGCGGCGGCAATCCGACCTCGACTATGTCCTCGCGCACCTGCCCGAGCTCGTAATCAAGGAAGTGCACGGCGCCGGCGGCTACGGGATGCTCATCGGCCCGGCCGCCACCAAGGAGGAGATCGAGCAGTTCCGCCGGCTGATCATCGCCTCCCCCGAGCGCTATATCGCCCAGCCCACGCTCGCGCTGTCGACCTGCCCCACGTTCGCCGCTCAAGGATTGAAGCCGCGGCACATCGACCTGCGGCCCTTCGTTTTATCGGGCAAGGACATCCGTATCGTCCCCGGGGGTCTCACCCGCGTCGCCCTGCGCGAGGGATCGCTGGTGGTCAACTCCTCGCAAGGCGGAGGCACCAAGGATACCTGGGTGCTCGAGGACGCATGCTAAGCCGTACCGCCGATCACCTCTATTGGATGTCGCGCTACATCGAGCGGGCGGAAAGCCTTGCGCGCCTGGTGGATGCGCATTATCGGATGTCGCTCCTGCCGCAGTCGGGCGATGCCATGGTGCAGTCGTTGAGCTCGACCATGACCGCCCTGCACGTCGATCAGGCCTACCGCGAGCGCCACGAATCCATCGTCCCCATGGCGGTTTTCGAGTTCGTGAGCTTGGACCGCGACTACAGCGGCAGCATCGTCAATTGCCTGCGCGCCGCCCGCGAAAATGCCCGCGCGGTGCGCGGCTCGCTCACCTCGGAGCTCTGGGAGACTCTGAATTCCACCTGGCTCGACGCGCGCTCCTTCATGGCGAGGAGCACCCCGCGCACCGACATCGGCCATTTCGTCGAATGGGTCAAGGAGCGCTCGCACCTCACGCGCGGCGTCACCATCGGCACCATGCTCCGCGACGAGGCCTTCTATTTCACGCGCATCGGCACCTTTATAGAGCGCGCCGACAGCACAGCGCGCATCCTCACGGCGCACCAGAACGACCTGCGGCCGGGCGCGGATGCCGGCGTCGTGCCCGATCCCTACCAATGGAGCGTGTTGCTGCGCGCGCTGTCGGCCTTCGAGGTGTATCGGCGGGTGTACCGGGACGTGATCACGCCCTATAAAGTGGCACAGCTTCTGATCCTGCGCGACGACATGCCGCGCTCGTTGACTCGCTGCTGCAAGGAGGTGTATCACAACCTCGAGTCGGTCAGAAACGATCAGTCCCGGGAGACTGAGCGGCGCGCGGGAGAGATCCACGCTATGCTGCATTTCACGCGGATGGAAGCCATCATCGAGGTCGGATTGCCCTATTTCCTGCAGCAATTTCTCGCCCGCTTGCGCGACCTCGGCGACCGCGTGGCCTCCGATTTTCTGGTGCCGCCCGCAGAGGCTTGAGGCGCATGCAGCTGCACATCCGTCACGTGACCCGCTATCGCTACGAGCGCCCCGTGAAGTACAGCGTGCAGAGCCTGCATCTGACGCCACGCCGCGACCGCTGTCAGCGATCGCTGACCTGGACCATCACCGCGCCCGGCCGCCGGCTCGAGCAGATCGACGCCCACGGCAACATCGCGCATCTGCTCACCATCGAGCAGCCCCACCGCGAGATCCAGATCGTGGTGCGCGGCGTCGTGGAGACCGTGGATACCGAGATCCGCCAGGACGACGGCCCGCTCTCGCCGCTCGCCTATCTCTCGCCGACCACGCTCACGACGCCGAACGATGAGATCAAGGTCTTTGCACGCAAGGTCCTCGAGCACGTGAAGGACGAGCGTGAGCGCACGCAGGCGCTGGCGGAGGCGGTCTACAACGCGGTGCGCTACACCATCAAGTCGAGCGATGTGCAATCGCCCGCCGCAACCGCCTTCAAGAATGGCGAGGGCGTCTGCCAGGATCACGCCCACGTGTTCATCGCCGCGGCGCGCGCCGTCGGCATTCCCGCACGCTATGTGAGCGGGTATCTCTATACGGGCGATTCCACCGACGCCGCGAGCCATGCCTGGGTGGATGCCTGGCTCGGTCCGGAGATCGGCTGGCAGAGCATCGACGTCACCCATCGCCGGCCTGCACTGCGCAATTATTGCCGCCTCGCGGTGGGGCGCGATTACCTCGACGCGGCGCCGGTGCGCGGCGTGCGCCATGGCGGCGGCGGCGAGCGCATGGAAGCCAACGTGCTGGTGGCCGACTCGGCCCAACAGCAGTGAGGTAGAATTCAGGCATGACTTATTGTGTCGGCCTGCTGGTCGATACCGGGCTTGTTTTGCTGTCCGATTCAAGGACCAACGCCGGTGTCGACCAAATCAACACCTTCCGCAAGATGGCGACTTTTCAGCGCCCCAACGAGCGCGTGCTGGTCCTCATGTCGGCGGGGAATCTCGCGATCACGCAGGCGGTGGTGAATATCCTGCACGAGAATCTCGAGAATGCCGAGCATCCTGCGAAGATCTTTCGCGCGAAAAACATGTTCGATGCGGCGCGCGTGGTGGGCGAGGCGCTGCGCGAGGTCGACCAGCGCGACGGGGCGTATTTGAAGGAGCACGGCCACGAGTTCAACGGCACGTTCATCTTGGGCGGTCAGATTCGCGGCGAGGAGCCGCGGCTCTTTCACATCTACTCGGCCGGCAACTTCATCGAGTCCTCGCGCGAGACGCCCTACTTTCAGATCGGCGAGTCGAAGTACGGCAAGCCCATCATCGACCGCGTGATCTCGCGCTCGAGCAGCCTCGCCCAGGCCGCCAAGTGCGCGCTCGTCTCCATGGACTCGACCATCCGCTCGAATCTCACCGTCGGGCCGCCCTTGGATCTCGCGATCGTGCGCCGCGACGAGTTTCGGCTCGCCACCCACATCAGCATCGATTTCGACCACGAGTACTTCAAGATGATCCGCACGCGCTGGGGTTTCGCGCTGCAAGAGGTCTTCAGCGAGCTGCCGAACCCCGAGTGGTAGCGGTCGCCTAGTTGATGTCGGTCGGGAAACGATAGCCGGTGAGCGACTGCGGCCGGCCGACCAAAAATCCCTGCGCGAAGTCGACGCCGAGCGCCCGCATGGCCTGCAGCTCCGAATCCGACTCGACCGACTCCGCCACCGTCTGCACGCCGAGATCGCCGGCCATGCGCACGATCGAGGAGATGACGGCGCGCGCGACGCGGTCGTTGGGCGCAGCGCCGACCAGCGAGCTGTCGATCTTGAAGTAATGCGCGGGCACGCTGCGCAGGTATCCGTAGGACGGCGCGTTCGCGCCGAAGTCATCGAGCGCGACCTCGCAACCGAGCGCCTCGAAGCGCTTCATCGACTCCGCCACGCTGATGTTCCCCGAGGAGGCGAAGCGCTCGGTGATCTCGAAACACAGCATCTGCGGCGGCAAGCCGCTCTTGCTCACGCAGGATTCCACGTAGCTCACGAAACCGGCATCGGTGATCGATTCCGAGAATACATTGATGGAGAACACCGCCAGCCCGCGCGACCAGAGCTTGCGATTGTTGACGAGCCAGAGGAGGAGCGTGCGCACCACCCAGCGGTCGATCGAAGGCATGAGATTGCGATGCGCGGCAGCCTGCAGGAACGCCCGCGGCTCGAGAAGCGACCCATCGCTCATGCGCAGCCGCAGCAACACCTCGTAATGGCCCACGTCGGGCGTCTCGCGCAGTGAGCGGATGGGCTGCAGGTACAACTCGAACCGCTCGGCATCGAGCGCGTTGTCGATTTGCACCAAGTGATGGCCGTCGACGACCGCGGGCGGCATCGTCGGTGCCTGGCGCCGCTCGTACTCGGCGGCGAGGCACACCATGACGGGCGCGAGCCGTTGCTCGAGCGGCTCGAGAGTGCGCGCATCGTCGATCTGTGAATCGATGCTGAGGCGCACGGCGCCCACCACCTCGCCGCGCGGATCGCGCACGGGAATCGCCACCGAGTAACGCGAGCCCTCGCGCGTGCCGTACTGGATCGAGTGGACGCCGGTGTCGTCCCGCGCCAGACATTCCTCGACCAGCTGGTGATCCTCGGGCAGCAGGAAATCCTCGCTCAACAAGAGCGTGTCTGCGGCGAAGTCATGAAACGAGACGCTGCACACCTCCGGTGCCAGCGCACAGATCAGCTGCGCAAAGGCATCGAGCGTCTTGCTCGAGGCGGCCTGCGCAGATTCTGTCAAGTTGTTCAGCATTTAGTCACCCACTCTCGGTTCATGGGCGACATCGTAGGGGTGGAAGGGGCGCTCAGGAATGTCGCCGCGCGCCGACGTAAGGTCTACGCGACTAATGAATTCAATGCCTTGCATGCCTTTGACGGCGGCTGATGACGCCGCGAGCGAGCCCTGTGAGCCACCTCACACCGGCGTGCGAACCGCCGGTCGCAGCATCTCCCAGGGGATGGGCGCGAGCCTTGGGATCATGCCGATCCAGCCGATGATGCCCACGAGGCTCATGACGGCGCAGGCGATGAAGGCCAACGTGAAATGGCCCGTGCGGTCGACGATGAAGCCGGTGAGCCAGGGGGAGATGATGCCCGACATGTTGCCCACCGAATTCTGGATCCCCACCCACCGCCCCGAGGCCCGCGGTCCCGCGAGGATCTGCGACATGGCGTAGACGCCGGGCGATGAGGCGCCCATCAGCACTTGAAAGCCGAACATGGCGGCGACCGCGACGTTCTGCGAACCCAAGGCCATGCCCAGCATGCACGGCACCGCACCGGCGTGGGCCACCACCATGACGAGCTTATAGGCGAAACTCGCCGAGCCGCCGCGCCGGATGTGGCGGTCGATCGCCCATCCGGTGGCGAGCGCAGAGAAGCCGTTGACGACATAGCCGAGCGTGCCGACGTGCTCCATCTCGTGCATGGAGAAGCCGCGCTCGTTGACCAGGAACCCGGGCAGCCAGCTCAGCATGAAGTACCACATGTAGTTGCTCGAGAAGAGCCCGAGGCTCGTGCCCCAAAGGCCCTTTTGCTTGAGCACCATGCGCCACGTCGGCGTCGCGGCGTCGCTCCGTGCGGTCGCGAGCTTCGGTAGCCGCACGAACGCCCACGGTATGAGCCAGAGGAGCGAGAGCAGGCCGAAGGTGACGAAGGTGCCGCGCCAGCCGACATGGTCGATGAGAAGACCGGCCCCGAAGATGCCGATGCCGGGCGCCATGAGATAGCCGAACGCGACGATGCCGTTCGCGAGTCCTAAGCTTTTGACCGGGACCACCGCAGCCATGAGCTTCGAAACCGCAGGGAAGCCCGCGCTTTCGCCGAGCCCGAGCAGCATGCGCAAGCAAAAGAGCATGCTGAAGCTCGAGGTGACGCCCATCAGCATGGTCGCGGCCGACCAGACGATCAGATCCGCCGGCAAGGACGCGATGCGCGCCGTAACGCTCAGCGAGCCAGCCCACCGGGATTTGGATGAAGGCGTAGACCATGAAGAAGGCCGACAGGAGGCGTCCGACCTGCTCGTTGTCGAGTTTGAGATCGTGCTGGATCAGCGGGATGGCGGTCGGCATGGCGCCGCGATCGATGTAGTTGATGAACAGCACGACCGCGAGCAGCGCGACCACGACGAAAGGCCGTGTGTACGCGCCGATGGCCCCGCCGGCAGAGGAACCCGCGGCGGGTTGAGCGTCCGAGCTCAGCTCGCGTAATCCGAGTGCTGGCGGTCGAGCAGTCGCTTCAGGGCATCGAAATGCAGATCCGCCCGGTCGCGGCCCCCGACCTCACCACCCGCCGAGAATTGCGGCGTAGGTGGAGCGGATCATCGCGTCGGGCACGAGCTTCAAGGCGCGGCCCGTGGAGAGCGCCAGGATCTGCGCCTGCGCCGCCCGCTCGAGGAAATACAGGCGCTCGAAGGCGCGCGGCATGGTGTCGCCGACAACCAGCACGCCGTGATTGCCGAGCATCAGCACGGACTTCGTGCCGAGGACGCGCGCCATGCGCTCGCCCTCGGAGACATCGAACGCGAGACCGTTGTAATCGGTGTCGTAGGCAATGTCTTCGTGGAAGCCGAGCGCGCTCTGCACCGCCATCTCGAGGCGCGGATTCTCGAGCATGGTGAGCGCGGTGGCGTAAGGCATGTGTGTGTGCAGAACGCAGCGCGCCTGCGGCGCCAGGCGGTGCACGGGCGCGTGGATATAGTGGGCCGTGGGCTCGACCGGACCGCGCCCGGAGAGCACCCGGCCGCCGAAATCCACCACGATGAAATCGCTTGCCTTGACCTCCGACCAGTGCAGGCCGAAGGGCGCCAGCAGGAAGCGGTCGTCATGCCCCGGCAGGAGCATGGTCAGGTGGTTGTCGATGCCCTCGTTCAAGCCGAAGTGATCAGCGAGACGGTAACAGGCGGCCAAGTCGACGCGCGCCTGGCGCTCGTTCGGTACGGACTTGAGGCTCGCACTCATGGCGTTCGACTCTATCATTTCCAAACGGGGGCAGCGAGCGAGCCGCGAAGTTCGCAGCGCTGCGGATCCCCGGCTCGCTTTCATGCTCCGTTCACATAGAATAATCATCATTGCTCGATGAGCCTGACCAACGGGAAAGGGGCATTCGAGCTCAACCAGTGCATCGCGCCCGGGCCGTGAAAAGAACAATCGATCTGGTCTACTTCAACGCGGGGGGCGGGCATCGCGCAGCCGCGACGGCCTTGGAAACCGTCATCAGGAGCGAACAGCGCCCCTGGCAGGTGCGCCTCGTGAACCTCATGAAGGTGCTCGATCCCAAAGATGTGTTCCGCAAAACCACGGGCATGGACTGGGAGGACATCTACAACACCCGTCTCGCCCGCGGCTGGAGCGTCGGCCTCGCGCAGGAGTTAAAGCTCCTGCAGGCGGCCATCCGCCTGAGCCATCGATCCATGGCCCGCCGCTTGCGGCGCCACTGGCGCAAAGCCCCGCCCGATATGGTGGTTTCGCTCATCCCGAACTTCAACCGCCCGATGTACGAGGCGGTCGCCTCGCTCCGGCCCGGCGTGCCCTACGTCACCCTGCTCACCGATTTCGCGGACTACCCGCCGCACTTCTGGATCGAGCCGCGCCAGGCATCAGCACTTCATCTGCGGCACACCGAAGGCGGCGGCGCAGGCGCGCGCCTTGGGCTATGGCGAGGAGCGCGTACACCTGACCTCCGGGATGATCATCCGCCCGGACTTCTATACCGAGGTCGCGGTCGATCGCCGCGCGGAGCTCGCCAAGCTGAACCTCGATCCGGACCGGCCCACGGGCCTCGTCATGTTCGGCGGCCACGGATCCCGGGCCATGCAGGGCATCGCCAGGCGGCTCGACGACGTGCAGCTCATCATGATCTGCGGGCACAACGCAGCGCTCGCGCAGCAACTCGCGCTCATGAGCGCCGCGGCGCGCGCGCCGCGCGCCGTGCTCGGATTCACCTCGCAAATGCGCCACTACATGCAGCTTGCCGATTTCTTCATCGGCAAGCCGGGACCGGGGAGCATCAGCGAGGCCGTGCAGCAGGGGCTGCCCGTGGTGGTGGTGCGCAACACCTGGACCATGCCGCAAGAGCGCTACAACACCGACTGGGTGCTCGAGAACGGCGCCGGCATCGTGCTCGAATCGTTCCGCTTCGTCGAGGAGGGCGTGCGCTCGATCATCGCCCGCTTGGATGAGTTCAAGACGAACCTCGCGCGCATCGAAAATCGCGCCGTGTTCGAGATCCCCGAGATTCTCGAGCGCATCCTCGAATCGCCGGCACTGCATAGCGCGTTGCCCGCCGCGCCGGGCGCCCGCGCCGCAACCCTCGTGCACTAGCCCGCATGGCACGCTAGCTCACGTGGCTACCTTCCTGCTCGCCTTCGGCGCGCTCTTTTCCATTGTCAATCCACTGTCGGGCGCGTTCATTTTCTTCGGCGCGACTCAAGGCATGGAGCCCAAGACACGCGCCGCCGTGTCGCGCTGGGTGGCAATCTACGCGTTCTGCATCGTCGCGGCCTCACTCTACGTGGGCGCGTACGTGCTGAGCTTCTTCGGCATCTCGATCCCGGTGCTGCGCGTCGCGGGCGGCATCGTCGTATCCATGTCCGGGTGGCGCATGCTGAACGAGCCCGACGCCACAGAGCAACGCCGCAGCGAAGCGCCTACCTATCCGCGCTCCATCGACACACCGCCCAGCCGGCTCGCGTTCTATCCGCTCACCATGCCCTTGACCACCGGGCCCGGCACCATTTCGGTCGCGATCTCCATCGGCGCGAGCCGGCCGGGCGGGACGTACGCCTCCCTGATCGCCTTCTTCATCGAGACGCTCGCGGCAACGTTGTTGCTCGTGCTCTTGGTGTACGGCTCCTATCGCAATTCCGGACGCCTCGCGGATCTGATCGGCCCGACCGGCACGACGATCGTCGTGCGCCTGTCCGCATTTTTATTGTTCTGCATCGGCATCCAGGTGTTCTGGAACGGCGCCGGCGAATTGCTGGCGCATTTGCCGGTCGGGGCGCCCGGCAGCTGAGTGCGCCGCAGCGATCGGCGCCTAGCCGTCCAGGCCCTGCGCCTTCAGATACTCGTCGTACGTGCCCTTGAAATCGACCAGCTTGCCGCCCGGCTTGAGCTCGAGGATGCGTGTCGCCAGGCCGCCGACGAACTCGCGGTCGTGCGAGACGAACACCAGGGTCCCGGCAAAATGCTCGAGGCCGATCTGCAGCGATTCGATGGTCTCCATGTCCATGTGATTGGTGGGCTCATCCATCAACAGCACGTTCGGTCGCGTGAGCATGAGCTTGCCGTAAATCATGCGGCCCTTCTCGCCGCCTGACAGGACGCTGACCGATTTCTTGGTCTCCTCGCCGGAGAACAGCAATCGACCCAGGGTCGCGCGCACGATCTGATCGTCGTCCGCTTTGCCCGTGTACTGCGACATCCAGGTAAAGAGGTCGCAAGGCGGCAGGAACTCGGCCTGCGGATCCTGCGGCATGTGGCCGATCTGCGCATTCTCCACCCAGGTGATGCGGCCCGCCGTCGGCGAGAGCTCGCCGGCGAGGCAGCGCATCAGCGTGGTCTTGCCGGCGCCGTTCGGACCGATGATGGCAATGCGCTCGCCCGCCTCGATCTGGAAGTTGACCTTGTCGAGCACATTCTGGTCGGTGCCGGGATAACGGAAGGAGAGCCCCTCGACCGTAACCGCCGAGCGATACAGCTTCCGCGCCTGCTCGAAGCGAATATAGGGATTCTGGCGGGACGACGGCCGCACTTCCTCGAGCTTGATTTTCTCCAGCTGCCGCTTGCGCGAAGTCGCCTGGCGCGCCTTCGAGGCGTTCGCCGAGAAGCGTCGCACGAACTCCTGCAGGTCGGAGATCTTGTCGCGCGCCTTGGCGTTGGCCGCCTCCACGCGCGCGCGCGCCTGGACCGAGGCGAGCATGAAGTCATCGTAGTTGCCGGGATAGACCTTGAGCTGCTGATAGTCGAGGTCGGCGATGTGAGTGCACACCTGATTCAGGAAATGCCGGTCGTGACTGATGATCACCATGGTGGCGTCGTATTCGTTGAGCGCGCGCTCGAGCCAGTGGATCGAGTGAATGTCCAGATTGTTGGTGGGCTCATCGAGCAACAGCACGTCGGGTCTCGAGAACAGCGCCTGCGCGAGCAGTACGCGCAGCTTCAACCCCGGCGGCACCTCGCGCATCGGGCCGTTGTGGCGCGACTCGGCAATGCCGGCGTCGGTGAGAATGCTGCCGGCGCGGGCCTCGGCGTCGTAGCCGCCGTACTCGGCGAACACCGCCTCGAGCTCGGCCGCGCGCATGTAATCGGCATCGCTCGATTCGGGGTTCGCATAGATCCGGTCGCGTTCGGTCATCGCGCGCCACAGCTCCGCGTGACCTTGCATGACCACGTCGAGCACGCGCTCGTCCTCGTAGCCGAACTGGTTCTGGTTGAGCTTGCCGAGCCGCATGCCGGTCTGCAGCATCACCTCGCCCGCGCTCGGCTCGAGGTCGCGGCCCAGCACCTTCATGAGCGTGGATTTGCCCGAGCCGTTCGCGCCGATGAGGCCGTAACGATTGCCGTCGAAAAATTTGACGGTGACCTGCTCGAACAGGGGCTTCGCGCCGAATTGCACGGCGACGTTGGACGTAGAAAGCATCGACTTCCGTTGGAGCTTGATTGAAAGGGGGTGGCCGGCGCCGCTCGGGAGGGGCGCTGCCGGCGGCGGATTCTAGCCGAGCCGCGGGTTTCGTGCGAGGTTTGGGTTATCGCGCCGCGGTTTTCGGCCGCCGGGCGGTCTTTTCGGGTCGACTTTCAGCAAAAAGGCGCCCCGCATGGGGATTGCGGGGCGCCTAAGCGACACTCTGCTTGCCTGATCGTTCTTGTTATTCCTCGTTGATGAGCCTCGGCACCCACGGGACGCCGAGTCCGGTCACGTCGTTGTATCCCCGCCCGGTTCCGCCGGCGGTCGATTCGGAGGTGTAATTGAACACATCGTCGACGCCCAGGCAGACCGCGATGCCGCAGGTGAAAATGCCGTACGGCGTCGTCTGAATGTTGAAGGGTACCGAATTCACCGTCACGACGCGCGCCTCGTTCAGATTCGACGCGTAGCTGCGGATCAGTGCCACAGGCACCGTCGGGGCAATGATCTGATTGACGGAGGAATGCAGCGCGACACCGTTCCCTTGGCTGCCAATGCTGTAGAGCCACGGGTTCGCGAAGCCGAGCTCGGGCTCACCGACCGCCAAGCGCTTCTGGTTGACGACGGCCATCACGCCCGCCGTCAGCGGCGACGCGAGACTCGTGCCGCCGATCGCGTTCTCGCAATACTCCTCGGTCTCGGAGATCGGCGTGCAGCCCGAATCTGCGATGGCGTTGCCGGCGATGGTGAACGTCTCACCGTAGAGATACCCCGTGTAGGGATCCGCCACCATGGCGACATCGGGGCTCACGCGCATCGGATTCGGCAAGGGCTCGGTGTAGGTGCTCGCGAGGTTGAGCGTCGTGGCAAGGACGTAGGGAACGATGCCCGCCTGATACGAGGGCTGCGACTCGAGCAAGCTGATGCCGCCGCCGGAGCCCGCGTAGAAGGAGTAATCATCGTAGGTGTAACCGAAGTTCGAGACGGTCGCGACCCCGGAAGTCTCGATCAAGGTGGCGCTCTTCACGGTGACATCGTTCAAGAACGCCCGATAGTTGCCCCAGCCGTACTCGGACTTGTTGCCGTTCAAGTCCGCGGCCTCGAGCGTCGTGCCACCGACGCCGGTGACCCAGGCGCTCGTCGCAGGCCAGGAGCCGGACGCCACGCCGTTGGGCGCAGACAGATCGCCGTCATCGCCGGAGGAAAAGAGCGTCGTCATACCCTGCGCGGCGCCTGCCATGGCAGCTTGGTCGAACGCTTGCTGCGATCCCGGCGCAATGGCCTCACCGTTATCGCCCCAGCTGTTCGTGACCACATCGGCCAGACGGTTGTAGAGCACGTTCATGATGGCGACGGTGAGCGAGGTGCCGCAATCGCGCGATCCCACGAACAAGATGTTCGCACGCGGCGCGCTGCCGTGCACGGCGTCGACGTCAAGCGACTGCTCGGTCCACCAGCCGTAGGGCCCGCAGGTTTCATCGGGCGAGACATCGTAGATGCCGGCCGGGATGATCTGCGAGAAATTGGCGCTCGTGAGCTTAGGCAACCCATGGTTCGCCGAGTAGCGGTTGGCGTCCGCCTGCAGAGTCGGCGAGGCATAGGCATCGACGATCGCGACGGTGATACCGACACCGGTGTACTTGACCTTGTTCAATCCGTAAGCGGCCTGGATCTGCTGCGGCGTGTAGCCGCAATTCATCAAGGGGATGGCGGCGCCGTAGACATCTGCCGCCGTCGTCAGCGTGGCGACCTTTTCGTCAGCGCCGAAGTTCTCGTTGCAATACGCGGCCGGGTTCGCGGCTGCCACGGGCGGCGGGGTCGTCGCCGGCGTGCTCGATTTCGCGCCCGCGGCCGGAGCGTGCAGCGCACCCATGGTCACCGATTGGTGAAAGGGCGTGCGCAGCGTCGCCGAATCGTCCAGGCCCTCGATGAACAGGATCTTGCCCGCGAGGGAGGCAGGAACGGTCGGCGCGTTGTTGTTCGCGCGCAAAGTCCTGCCCCGATACGAGTAAAGGTCCTGCGTCACCTTGAACGCCGTACGCAACTGCGACACCGTCGCCGTGGCGGTTACGTACATGCCGTACGGTCCCTCGGTCACGTTGGTCATGCCGGCGCGCTCGAACAGCGCCTTGACCGCGGCGACATCCGCTGCGGCCGGCTCGAAGCGCTGGCCGAATTGCTGCGAAGTGATATAGCGGCCGTATTCCTTGCTCTTCGGATTGGACACCTCGGCGACCAGCGACTTGAGGCTCGCCAAGTTCTTGACGCTCATATGCACGGCGATGGTCACGGAGGTGTCCGCCGAGGCGGAGCCCATGAGCTTCGCGCTCTTCACCCAACTGGCCACGTTGCCGTCGACTGTCGACGTGTCCGCCGCCATCGCCGCACAGGCGAATGCGGCGGACACGAGGCCGGCCACGATGATTCGAAACCCTGAATGCTTCATCATGAAAATCCCCTTTATATGATTGAAGATATGGGCGAAC
Source organism: uncultured Gammaproteobacteria bacterium (assembly GCA_963755935.1). Taxonomy (GTDB): domain Bacteria; phylum Pseudomonadota; class Gammaproteobacteria; order Steroidobacterales; family Steroidobacteraceae; genus Bog-1198. Next base: position 51,661 of record CAVWME010000010.1, on the reverse strand, counting down.
CCGCGGGCTTCCTACGCCATCACGGGACAAGCCGGCGAGAGCCGGAGAGATCTTGAGCGCGGATCACCCCTCGACTATTGACATTCTCAGCTGGCAACTGCGCGCGCGATGCGCAAGTGCGTGCTTCACATTTCTTAACCAGGAAGCGGACTTGACCACAGCTTAATGGTTATCCGCAAGGGGAAATAATAAAACCGCCACCCGTCGGCCGCGTTATGGCAAATTGACGCGAACGCGCGGCGGTTGCGCCGCGTGAGGGAGTCTTTTAGGGGATCGACTATGAAGAATACGTTCTGCGCTCGCCGACGGGCTGCGCTGCTGCTCACCGTGCTGATCACATCCACCGTCACGCTGCGCGCCTCGGCTGGCGAAGTCGCCGCTCCGGGTTACCGCGCGCGGGTGATGCGAGTGCTCGAGCAAACACCGCTCATCGACGGTCACAACGATCTCGCCTGGGAGATCCGCGATCGTTACAAGAGCCGGCTCACGGCCATCGATCTGAAAACCGACACCTCGAAGCTGCCCGTGGGGCCCGACGTGACGCCGCTCATGACCGACATCGTGCGCCTGCGCGCCGGGCACGTCGGCGGACAGTTCTGGTCGGTGTGGGTGCCCGTCGATGTGAAGGGTCCCGAGGCCGTGCAATTGACGCTCGAGCAGATCGATCTGGTGAAGCGCATGGTCGCCCGCTATCCGGCGGACTTCGAGATCGCTCACACGGCGGCGGATGTGCGCAGGATTCATCGCGCCGGCAAAATCGCCTCGCTCATCGGCATCGAGGGCGGACATCAGATCAACAATTCACTCGCGGTGCTGCGACAGATGTACGATCTCGGCGCCCGCTACATGACGCTTACCCACGTGCTCAACACCGGCTGGGCCGATTCTGCCACCGACGCGCCGCGCCACCACGGACTCACGCCGTTCGGCGAGAACGTGGTCCGGGAAATGAATCGCCTCGGCATGCTGGTCGACTTGAGTCATGTGTCACCCGATACCATGCGTGCGGCGCTTCGTGTGAGCTCGGCGCCTGTGATTTTCTCGCACTCTTCCGCACGCGCGCTCGTCGACCACCCGCGCGACGTGCCGGACGATGTCCTCAAGCTCGTGGCGGCGAACGGCGGCGTGGTGATGGTGAATTTCGCGACGGCCTACGTGTCCGATGCCGTCAACCGCTGGGAGGCGGACCGCTCGGCGGAGGTCGCGCGCTACGAGAGCCCGCCTTATGGCGGCCTCTACATCGGCCAGCCGGATCGCGCCAAGGCAGCGCTCGCGGCCTGGGAGCACGAGCATCCGAAGCCCCAGGCGACGCTCGCGCAGGTCGCCGATCACATCGATCACATCCGGCAGGTGGCCGGCATCGACCACGTCGGACTCGGATCGGATTTCGACGGCATTCCCGATACGCCGCGCGGCCTCGAGGGCGTCGACAAGTATCCGGATCTCTTGGCCGAGCTCATGCGCCGCGGCTGGAGCGACGGCGATGTCGCGAAGGTGGCCGGGGCCAACGTGCTGCGAGTCATGGCCGACTGCGAGCACGTCGCCGCGACGCTGCGGTCACAGCAGCCCTCGGAAGCGGTATTCGAGGCAAGCGAGCCGCAGCCGAGCGATAAGCACTGACAGCGGGTTGCCAGCGCCGCGCTACTCGACCACGACGGTGCCCAGCATCCGCGGATGAATCGTGCAGAGGTAATGATAAGTCCCCGCCTTCTCGAACTTGAACGAGAAGCGCTCCTGCGTGTCGAGCGCCGACGAACGGAACAGGCCCGCATCGCTGAACACGGTGTGCGGCTCATCGTCCAAGTTCACCCAGGTGACGGTGGTGCCGGCCTTCACGGTGATGCTCGCGGGAGTGAACATGAAGCTCTTGGCGGACACTTGGATGCTGGCCTCATCGGCCGCCACGGCGCGCGCCGCAGCGAGCGCGGTCAGTAACAGCACCACGGGCAATCTGCGGCGCCTCATGCGAGCGTCCTGTCGGCGAGCGCGAGAGAGAGCGGCGGCGGCGCGAGCGTCACGCTGCTGATGCCGAGCACCCCGGCCAACTGATCGGCGGGAACTTTGAGGGGCCCGGGCCCTTCTCCCACGCCGGCCGCGGGCTGCGGATAGGCCGTCGAGCGCGCGGTATGGAATGTCATGTTGCCTTCGACCTTCTGCACGATCTGATGGATGTGACCGTTCAGCACGGTCACGGAGCCGAAGCGGCGCAAAGATGCCATGAGCTGCGGCGCATCGCCCGTGCCCCAGCCCCAGGGCTCGTAGACAGTCCAGAGCGGCATGTGCGCGAACACCACGATGGGAGTGCTCGCCGAGCGGCCCTTGAGATCGGCCTCGACCCACGCGAGCTGCGCGGCGCCCAGTGTCCCGAGACCGCCGGGCTTGAACTCGAGCACGTTCACGAGCGCGATGAAGTGCACGCCCGCATGGTCGAAGCTGTAGTAGCCCTTGTTGTTCGATGCCTTGCCGAAGCGATTGAAGTACTCGCTCACCGTCGCATCGCTGGTGTCGTGCTCGCCCGGCACGGTGTGCATCTCTCCGTGCGTTCAGGCGCGCGAAGAGCTGCTGCGCGAGGTCGAATTCCGCCGGCCGCGACAAATGGGTGATGTCGCCCGTGTGAATGATGAGCGCCGGCGCCTCGGGCATCGCGTTCACGAGATCGATGGCGCGCGTCAGCGTCCCCGCGACGTCGGGATTCGCGTCCTTGTTGAAGCCGATGTGCGTGTCGCTGATCTGCACGAACAGCGGACGACCCAGGCGGCCCGTGCGATCGGCGTCGGCCGCCGCCGCGGCCAGGTCGATCGGCGTGAACACGCCCCCCTGCAAGTACGAACAGCGTGCCCGCCCCGCCGTAGGCGAGGCAGCCAAGCGCCTTGCGGCGCGAGGGGGAATCGAGCGAGTCATCCGTCATGTCCGTCTCCTAGAGGGCTTGGGGTTCGGACGGAAGACTCTGCGAGGCTCGGATTTATTCCCCCGTCAGCCGTGGCCCTCCTGGCCCTCGGCGGCGCGGATCAGGCTCACGAGCTTGAGGAGCTCGGCCCAGCCGGTGTCCGACACCGCGCAATAACGCAGATTGCCCTCTGCCCAGAACGCGAGGTGATAGCCGTTGCGGGTGGTGTCCGCCGGCGGCGTCGCCTCCTCGCCCAGCTGAAGACGTTGATCACATGCGCGCCGTGCTGGTAGACGAGCGCCGCGGCGCGCTGGTGCTGCGAAGTAGTCGGCGCGCCCGCCGAGCAGGCGATAGCCCTGCGCCGTGAAGTCGTACACCGCCGGCGAGACGTCGACGTGCCCCGCGAACCAGGGCTTCACCGTGTGCCGATCGGTCGACTCGACATCGACGAGATGCGCAGGCAGGAGCGAGCGGACATGCGCATTGACCAGCTCGTCGAGCAGGGCGCCGCGTGGGGCAAGGACCTGCGGAGCGATGAGAAAAAATGCCAAGGCCGCCGCGAGCAGCCCGCCGCCTGCACCGGCGAGTAGGCCACGCCCGAAAGATTGCGCGGGCCACCCGCGGGCCGGCCGGCCGCGCCTTTGCGCGGGGGCCGCGGTTTCCCGATCGAGCGCCGCGCCGATGCGCGCGACGAGCGCGGCGGGCGCACGCTCGTAGGGCAGCTCGGCGCGCAGCGCCGCGCGCAGCGCCTTGAGATCCTCGAGACTCGCGCGGCATTCCGCGCAAGTCTCGAGGTGCGCCTCGAAGGCGGCGGCGGCGAGCGCATCGAGCTCGCCGTCGAAATAAGCCTGCAGGCGACGTTCGTCTCAGCGCACGGCATCGCGTCCCTCCTCGCTCTCACTCAGCCAGCGCGCCTTGAGGTCCGCGCGGGCGCGCGCGAGCCGCGACATGACCGTGCCGATGGGCACCTCGATGACCGCAGCGATCTCGCGATAATCGAGCTCCTCGATCTCGCGCAAGATCAACACCTCGCGGTGCTCCGGCGGCAGCTCCCGCATCAGCCGCTCGAGAGTGCGCTCATCGTCCCGCCGCATCGCCGCGGACTCCGGACCGGGTGCCGCGAGACACGAGGGCCATGCCCTCGCGGGGATCGCGCTCCGCCGGCAGCGGCACGAAGCCGCGTCGCTCGCGCTGCGCGAGCGCCGTCAAGTGGCAATTGCGCACGATGGCGAACAGCCACGCTTTGACGTCGCCGCCGCGCAATCCGTCGAAGCCTCGGAAGGCGCGCAGCATCGCCTCCTGCACGACGTCGTCCGCATCGGCGGGCGAACGGGCGAGCCAACGGGCGAAGCGATAAGCCGCATCCAGGTGCGGCAGCACCTGCGCATCGAATCGCGCGCGCCTCTCTTCCGGGGAACCCCGCTCGACCTCACGGCTCTCGTCCATCGGCTCATCGGGCACCCTCGTCTTTCGCGCAAGACTCGCGGCAGCGGCATTTTATTCCCTTGGCGCAGTCCGCGGGCGGCGGCTATCATTTCCGAGCCCGATGAACAAGCCATTAGTCATCCTCGTGGGCGCGCTGCTGTTCGCCGTCGCGCGTGCCGCGGACCCGCCCCCGCTGCAGGAAGGCCTGTGGGAGGTGCGCGGGCGCAGCGTCGAGAATCCGGGCGGCAAGGTGACGAATTTCAGCTACCGGCTGTGCCGCAATCACGCCTTCGATACTGCCATGGACGCGCAGGTCAAGAACGCCAAGGAGTGCAGCACCTCGTTCGACGACCTCGGGGGCGGCAGATTCGCCGCCGCCTCGAGCTGTAACTTGGGCGGCCGGGTCATCGTCTCGAAGGGCACCTACACGTATGAAAGCGCCACCTTGACGCATGCCGAATCGCACGCCACCTATACGCCCGCCTTCAACGGCAAGACCGAGGAGACCCTACTGCAGGAGCAACGTATCTCGGCGAATGTCCGGCCGGCATCAACCCGGGCGACCGGATCATGAGCGACGGCACCGTGCAGCGCTACGGCACCAGTGCGGGCCGTTAGTCCGATTGCCCCGGCCATAAGGCGGCCTGCGCCGCCTCGAGCGCCCGCGCCACCCGCTCGGCCCACGCCGCCTGCCCCGCCTCGTCCTTGACGAGGTCCTGACGAATCTCGATCTCGACGTGCGGCAGCCCGCGCACCTCGCCATGCTGTGGGACGGTGTAGTCGGTCTCGTCGCTGACGAAGTAGGGCTCGTTGTCGGCGAACGTGAGATCCCGCTCCCGGCGCAGCATCTCGAGCACCAATCCGGCGAATCTGCGGTCGCGGTTGTAGAGCACCGCGCCGTGCATGTCGCGGCTCGAGCCCTTGTACACGTCCGTCATGGTGTGCTGCGCCACCAGGATGGTGCGCCGGCCGGCCGCGTGGCGCTCATCGAGAAGCGCACGAATGTGCGCGTGATAGGGCTCGAAGATCTCCGCGCGCCGCGCGGCGATCTCAGCCTCGCTCAAGTCCACGTTCCCCGGGATCGCAACGTATTCGCTCAACCGCGGGATCGAAGTCTCGACCCGCGGATCGCGATTGCAATCGATCACGAGTCGCGAGTAGTTCTGCGCCACGAGTGGCGCATCGAGGAGCGCGGACATGCGTCTCGCCAGCCCCAACGCGCCGATGTCCCAGGCGATGTGCCGGCCGAGCTCCGCAGCGTCGAGCCCCAGATTGTCGAGCGCGCGCGGAATGCGCGCGCCCGCATGGTCGACCACGATCACGAAAATCGAGGCCCCTTGCCGCCGTTCCTCGAATACCGCCGCGGGCTCATCGTCCGCGAGCAGCTTGAATCCGGCACTCGATCGATCCGCCATTCGCGTGTCCCGTGGTTCATTCATAGGTCTGTCACCTACGGCTGTCGGCAAATCATACACACGATCTCGAGCCGCGGAAGGTGCTCGTCACGATGGTCCGCATGCTAGGGTTCCACCAATGGACCAAGCAATGCAGGACGCGACCCCGCCCCCGCCACCCATGGTGCTTACCCGCTGGCAGCGCGTGAAGTCGCACCCGCTGGCGCGACTCGGACCGGGGCTGGTCACCGGCGCAGCGGACGACGACCCGAGCGGCATCGCGACCTACTCGCAGGCCGGCGCGCAATTCGGGCTCGACATGCTCTGGACCATGCCGCTCGCCTATCCGCTCATGTCCGCCATCCAGTGCATGTGCGCCTTCATCGGCCGCACGACGGGCAAGGGGCTTGCGGCCAATATCAAGACTGCGTTTCCACCCATCGTGCTGAAGGGCGTGGTCCTCGGCTTGCTCGTCGCCAACACGCTCAACATCGCCGCGGATCTCGCCGCGATGGGCGAGGCCGGTGCCCTGGTGACGGGCATCGACCGGCACGTCATGACTGCGGTGTTCGTGGCGGCAACGCTGCTCCTGCAGATCTTCGTGCCCTACCATCGCTATGTGTTCTTCTTGAAATGGCTGACGCTCTCGCTGTTCGCCTATGTTGCCGTGCTGTTCGTGGTGCACGTGCCCTGGGGGCAGGTCGCGCTGCACCTGTTCCTCCCCCGATTCAAGGCCGATGCGGCCGCCGCGGCCGTGGTGGTAGCCATATTCGGCACCACCATCAGCCCCTATCTCTTCTTCTGGCAGGCCTCGCAGGAAATCGAGGACTTGGAGGCGGAGCATAAGCCCGGGCTCGTGCACGATCCCGCCTCGGCGCCCGAGGAGCTGCGCCGCATCCGCTGGGATACCTGGAGCGGCATGCTCTTTTCGGATCTGGTGGCGTTCTTCATCATCCTCGCCACCGCCGTCACCTTGCACACCGCCGGTGTCACGAACATCCAGACCGCCGCGCAGGCGGCGAGTGCGCTCAAACCGCTCGCGGGGGAATTCGCATTTCTCTTGTTTACGGTGGGTATCGTGGGCGTCGGTCTGCTCGCCGTGCCCGTTTTGGCGGGATCGGCCGCCTACGCGCTCGCCGATACGATGGGCTGGCCGTACGGCCTCGACCGGACGTTGGCCGAGGCGCGCGGCTTCTACGCCGTCATCACCGTAAGCGTGCTGGCCGCCCTCGTCCTGCAGTACTCGCCCATCGATCCCATGAAGGGGCTGTTCTGGAGCGCCGTCATCAACGGCGTCGTGGCGGTGCCGCTCATGGCCGTGATCATTTTGCTCGTGTCCAAGAAATCCGTGATGGGACCTTTCACCGCGAGCCGTGCCCTCGTCGTCCTCGGCTGGATCGCGACGGCGGTCATGGGCGCCGCCGCCGTGAGGATGCTGATTCCGGGATAGCGCCGGCCGCGCCTTTAGCCGCGCCGCGCCTCGCGGACCTCGACCGCGCTCTCTTTCAGCCGCCGCGTCGCAACGCACGTCGCCGCGCAGGCGACGGCCGCTTCCTCGCCCTTGACGATGAAGTGATCACGGAAGAAGGTGCGATGCGTCTCGTGCTCATGAAATTGCTGCGGCGTCAGCACCAGCGAAAGCACAGGCACCTCGGTGTCGAGCTGCACGCGCATGAGCGCATCGATCACGCTCGCAGCGACGAACTCGTGCCGGTAAATCCCGCCGTCGACGACGAACCCCGCCGCGACAATGGCGTCGTAACGCCCGGATTTGGCGAGCAGCTGCGCGCGCAGCGGGATCTCGAAGGCGCCCGGCACCTCGAAGCACTCGACCGTCTCAGCCGCATAGCCTTCCTGCTCCATGCGGCGCAGGAAGGATGTGCGGGCTTGATCGACAATGTCGCGATGCCAGCAGGATTGGATGAAAGCGATCCGCGAGGGCGCGGCGGCCGCGTCACGCTGAAAACGATGTTGGCTCATGCAAATCTCCCCGAACTAGAACCGCTCGGGGCGTCGCAGTGGATCGAGTCGCGCCGGCGCGCCGCAAGACGGCGCGCGCTCCGCTTCGGGCTAGGCCAAGGCGGTGCTGTCGTTCCACTCCGCTCTCGTACATCCGGACTTTCAGACACCTCCGATCGAGATGTCTACCGTCGGCTTCGGGATCGCACCGAATCTGCTGCCTTGCCTAGCGGCAAGCGCCCGCGGGCTCATGCGCTGTCGCGCCATCACCGCCGGTGGAGACTTGCACTCCGCCCCGAGAACGTAAGCGAGGCCTAGGGCGCCTCGCAGCGTTCATGATGCCGCCGGAGCCTGCGCCAGCGCAAGAGCGCCGCGAGCCCGAGGAGCGCTCTGCCGTCGAGGCTTCCGCCGCCGCCGGACGGCGGGGCCGTTACCTGCAGCTGCGCCGTGCTCGTGGGCGAGGCACCGACGGCATTCGCACAGCTGAGTGAATAGGAGGCCACGCCCGTCGCGGACGGGGTCACGGTCTTGGTGCCGCTGGTCGCGAGCGTGCCGCTCCAGCCGCCCGAGGCCGTGCAGCCCGTTGCGTTGATGGCCGACCAGTGAAGTGTGGTCGAGCCGCCGACCGTGATGGTGCCCGCCGCGAGACTCAAGCTCGGCGCGCCCGGCGCGAACTGCCCAAGCGCGGCACCCGCCTGGATGAATCCGTATCCAGAGTCGTCGTTCGGCGTGGGCGAGCCCATGGCGAGGGCTGTTTTTTGCAGCGCCGAGTAGATCGCTGGGGGAGTCGCCGCCGAGTTCGCTTGCAGGATCAGCGCCGCGATGCCGGCGGCGTGCGGCGTCGCCGCCGAAGTGCCGAAGAAATTCGGATAATCGGGATTGTTCTGGCATGCGGCGATGGAGGTATTGAATTTCCCACCGGTGAGACCCGAGCTCGCGAGCGTGAACCCGAGGAAGGTGTCATTGGCGCCGTCCGGCCCCACGAAATCAGGCTTCTGGCGCACGATGGGCGTCGCGAGCCGCGTCCCGCTCGCGTCGAACAGCGTCGGCGCACCGCCCATCGATGAGTAGGCCTCGAGCTGGGCGGGCGATCTCCCGCAAGCCGGCGTCGCGAAATACAGCGCCGCGCCGACCGTGCCCGCGGTGGCGGCATTGTGATGCCCCTGCACAGTGGCGCTGTGGGTGGCGAACTGCGTGATGCTGCTGCCCAGGCCGTCGTCCGCAACGGTCAGAATCACCCGACCGGGCGCGGCCGTGCCGTTCGCCAACCCGAGGGAGAACTGCAGACTCTGCTGCGCTGAGTTGGACGCCGCATTCGCAGGATTCGCGATGACCATGATCTGGTAGGGGTCCTCGCCCAACGCATTCGGTCCCGTGCAGCTCACCGTGTTGCCGTCGTAGTCCTCGACGACGACATCGGTGGCTCCGGTCACGCACAGGTCGAGCTGGCTGGTCGCGCCCCCGCTCTCGGCGGCGCCCGTGACATAGGGCTGATCCCACTGCACTTCGATGACCACCAGCTCGCCGGGTTGCATCGCGGGGAGGGTCACCGGCAGGGCGTTGGTGATCGTCGCGCCGGAGGTGTCGAAGTTGAGCAGCTTCTCGTTCGGCTGCAGGCCATTGGTGGCGGGGGTCGCAAAGGACGGCGCCGTGTTCTGGTAGGAAAGGTCGCTGTTGTTGCCCGCGGCCGTGAAGTAGGCGACGCCCTTCGCCTCCACTTGGTTGATCGCCTGGGCGACGATGCCGTCCTGGAAATAAGGCTCGTCGGGGTAGGATATGTCGTCGGCGATGACCTTCGCGCCCGCCGCCTGCAGCACGGTGATACCGCGCGCGAAGTCCGCCTCGCTCACCTCGGCCGTATAAAAGGCGAGGCTCGCTCCCGGCGCGACCGCATGCACGATTTGCAGCATGGCCCGGCCCTCATCGCCGAACGGGGCCTGCTCCGGCGCCCCATAGTCCAGGCAGGAAGCCTCCTCGAGCACGTCGACCCCGGACGAGAGCGCCCCCGTAGACACATCGGTGGCGTAATCGGCCGCGAATCCGTTGTACGCATAGCCCGCGTAGCCGCTCGCCGGCACTCCGCTGCCGCTTGCTGCATACACGGCATAGCAATCGAAGCTGTCCGACAGCACTCCGACGGTCACACCCGTGCCCGTGAGCGTCGGATACAGCGCGCGCAGCGCATTGCTACCCTGGACGAAATCGCCCTGCGTGCTCACAGGGCCTGTGCTCGCGGCGCCCGTCGTCGCGGTGCGCGGCATCGCCGCGCGCAATGCGGCGAGCTCGCCGAGCGCCGCCGCCGCCTCGAGTTGCGCCACCGGCAGCCAGCCGCCGACATCGTTCGAGTACACGGACGGATGCTCGAGTCCGAGGCTTACGAGGCCGGCCTCGAGGTCAGCCGCGTCGCCGCGCGTCACCGCATCGATGGCGACCAAGGGCATTCCCGTGCTTTTCGAGGTCGTGAAGCGCGCAGCCGGGCTGAGCGCGTGCAAATCCCCGAGGGTATGCTCGGGGCGTACGCGCGAGGCGTGCCGTGCGAGGTCCGCGAGCATCGAGTCGAGCTTGGCGACGGCACCGCGCCGCTGCGCCAAGCCGCGTGTGCCGATCGCATACAGCGGCGCCCGGCCCGGAACGAGCGATGGGTGCAGGCGATAGGAGAGCCCCGGGACGTCCGAGGAGGCGGCCATGGCGGCGAGCACCGCGAGTCCGGCTGCAAAAAAGTAGCGTGACATTACCTACCTTAGCCGAGTGCGATGCCGACGCGCGATTCGAGCATACCCCGGGCGGCCTGCAAAGCGGTGTCGACGGCGGCACGGCGGTAGTCCCAGATCTCACCGGGCGCAGGCGGCACGAGCGCCATGGTGGCGTTCGCCTCGAACAGGAGCACCGCGCCGTCGGGTGCGAGCGCAAAATCGATGCCACCGTATTGCACACCGAGCGTGGTGCGGACCCGCTCGAGCGCACGCATCGCCCGAGGCCCCAGTACCCCCGGCATATCGTGCAAGAACCGCTGTTCCTCCTCGCGAAAGGCGGCGTTGCGCGCCATGTCGGCGCTGAAGTAATGCACCTTCCAATCGGCGGAGATCGCGAGGTGCAAGGGGTAGAGCACCCCGTCGATGAACATCACTCGGTACTTGCGCGCCATGCCGTCCGGGCCGCGCGCGTCGAGATACTCGATGGCGAGCAACTCCTCGCCCGCGAGCGTCGCGAGCGCGCCACTCAGGGCCTCGCGCCCCTCCACCCGCACAAAGTGCCGCCCCGTATGAAAGCCGGGGCTACGCAGCAGCAACGGAAACTTAAGACCGGGATCGGAGGGGCCTTCGGGGCCCGATTCCAGACTGGCACGCGATCGGGTGTCGATGCGCGGCGCGACCACATCGGGGATCGCGCTCATGCGCCGCGCGTTTGCGGCGCGACCCGTCATCCGCACGAGCGCCGGCGGGTTGATGATGGGTGCGGTGCTGCGCGCCGCGAGCGCCTCGGCGCGCTCGAGTGCCAGGGCGCATAGATCCGCATCCCCGATCGCGTTCACGATGAGTGCGTGCGCGGGCAGGGCGTGCAGAGGATCGTAGTAATCCGCATAGATCGCATGAATGGTGAAGCGGCGGTCGTCGATCCACAGCCGGGTGGGGACATTGCCGCCGCGCGCCGAGACCAAGAGGACGATGGGCACGCCTTGCCCCGTACCGCGATAGGGCTGCGTCACCGTCGCCCGTCCGGTGAATCCGCGCCGGCGATGATCGTCGGCGGCGTCGAGGCCGAGCTCGCCGAGTACCCAGGCCATGCCCTGATGCGCCTCGTGCAGCTCGGGCTCGAGGGCGAGCGCAGCCTCGTACTGGACGCGCGCGCCGGCGACGTCTTGCTCCTCGCGCAGAAGGTTGCCGAGATTCACGCGCACCACGACGTTGTCGGGATGATGCGCGACCGCCTGTGTATACGCAGTGCGGGCCGCCGAACGATATCCACCGGACCATGCGAGCGTCGCGAGCTCGTTGAGGGCGCTGAGATTTCGAGGATCCTGGCGCAGCACCTCGATGTAGGCCTGCTTGGCAGCTTCGTCCTCCCCGCGACGGCCGAGCGCGCGCGCACGCTCGAGTCCCTCCACGATGCGCGTTGCCGCGAATGTCTGCTCGCTCATGGGTCGATACGTTAGCATCGCGCGCGAATCATGACCCCACCGTAATGAAACGAAACGCGGCGCGCACGGTCCGAAAAAATAGACGGCGATTTTTTTTGCGATGTGCCTAAGGATTTGTCTCGATACGCCGACAATTGAAAATTATTGTCAACAGCAAGTAGAGTTTTGATCATGGACCATGAGCTCGACAACACGTGGCGATACGGCGAAGCGCTCCTCCTCGGTGGAGTCGAAAGTCTATTCCAGGGTTGGAAGACCTCGACCGAGATGATCGGCAAGCTCTGGAACGGCGGCGCGGAGCGCTGGCAGGCCGCAAATCGGCAAATTCAAGTCGCATCCGTGAATCTCGCCGACATCCTGCGAGCGCGCACGTCGACTTAAGCTGCGAGCCGGGCTGCGCGCCCCGGGCTGCGCGCCCCGACCCTTTTGACGATCGGCGCGGCCGCCGCCTATCATTCGCCATGCGCATCCCCCTCATCCTCGCGTGCCTCAGCGGCGCGCTCGCGATCACCAGTTCGCTTCCAGCCGCGCTTGCGCAGGCTCCCCGCGCCGAGAGCGGCCTGCCGGCCGATCCCATCGCGATTCTGGTCGGGCGTCTCGATCTCGCGCGCTACAAGGCGACGATCAAGGGGCTCACCCGGTTCGGCGACCGCCGCCAGGGCACCGACCGCAATCGCGCGGCCATCGACTGGATCGAGACGCAGCTCAAGAGTTACGGCTGCTCGAACACCGAGCGCCTGCACTACAGTTACTCTCCCGACGAGAAACCGCAGCCGAGCGGACCGCCGCGAGCTCCCGGACCGAAGGCCGCCGTCGGCGGCGGGCGCCTGCGCGGCAATCCCGCGCCGACCGGCGTGAACACGGACCCCATGCGCCAGCCCGACGAGAAGCTGCGAGCGCTCAATATGCAGCCGAGCGCGCCCGGCCCACGCGAGGAGGTGTATTGCACCAAGGTGGGCACGGCACACCCCGAGGAGATGTACATCGTCGGCGCCCACATGGACGGGCACGGCTGGGGCGAGGCGGCGAACGATGACGGCTCGGGCGCCGCGCTGGTCATGGAGCTCGCCCGGGTGTTCTCATCGCCGGACGTGAAGACCGAGCGTTCCATCCGCTTCGTCCTGTGGAACAACGAGGAGACGGGGTTGAATGGCGCCTACGCCTATGTGGCGCAGCGCGCAGCACTGCAGGGGACCGAGTCACCGCCCGGCTCCGGGAAATACCCCGAGCCGCGCTGGCTCGGCATGATTCAGCACGACATGATGTTGTTCGACCACGGCATGCCGCGCGCGGACGGCACGGTCTCGAAGGATCAGCGGCCGGAGGCGGACGTGAACATCGAGTTCCAGGCGCAAGCGAAACAGGCCGAGGGCTCGCAGAAATTGGCCTGGGCGCTGTACTTCGCCAACGAGGCCTATGCGACCGAATATCCGGCGGCCATCGGCCCGCATATGACCAACACCGACTCGACGCCGTTCATGGATCTCGTGCCCGCGATCAGTGTGCGCGAGAACGAGCGCGGCACCGAGATCGGCGCCGGCTGGGACCCGCACTGGCATCAGCCGACGGATGTGTACGCAACCTTCAGCGACGCCGATTTCCGTTTAGGCCTGAACGCGGCGCAGACGACGCTCGGGGCCGTTGCCCGCTTGTCGGGAGCCACGCGCGTCGATTAGCGACCCGGCGCGTGGCCGCGGCGCCCGTCTGCCACGGCCGCTAATGCCAACTGAGCGACGTATAATTCGAGTGCACGAACGTATAGCCCGAGCCGTTCGCGCGCAAATGACCGATTCCCGGAAACGGCAGATGCGCGCCGGCGACCCAGTAATGGTGCTCGGCGGCGTCGGCGAACACCTTCTTGCGCTGCTCCGTCGCCGCCGGCATGTCGAGATCGTAGCGCAGGGACACCGCCGGGTCCGGGAATTGCGCGGTGGCGGCGTGCATGAGATCGCCCCACAGAAGCAGCTTCTCAGTGCCGCTCTCCACCACGTAAATAGTGTGGCCGGGCGTGTGCCCCGGGGTTACGACGGAGCGGACGCCCGGCACCAGCTCCCCGTCGCCCTTGAACGGCTTGAATCGGCCGGCGGCGACATAGGGCTCGAGCGCCTTTTGAGCGCTCACGAAACCCTCTTTGGCGTCCGCGGGGGCCGCCGCCATCTTGGCCTTGCTCAACCAGTAGTCCGCCTCCTGCTGCGAGGCGCGCACGACGGCATTGGGAAAGGCCCTCTGGCCGTCCTTGATCAAGCCGCCGACGTGGTCCACATGCATGTGGGTGATGTAGACCTCGTCCACCTCATCCGGCCGGTAACCCGAGGCCTCGAGATTCGCGAGAAGCTTGCCGACCGTGGGTCCGAAGAAGGTCCCAGCGCCTGTGTCGATGAGCACGAGTTTCGTGCCCGTATTGATGAGGAAGCCGTTCACCGAGGCCTCCACCGGATTAGTGAGGAACGAGCGGCTCAGATCCTCGTCGAGCTGTTTCGGGGTGATGTTGGTGAGAAGCTTCACGAGGTCCATCTGAAACGTGCCGTCGCTGAGTGCGGTGACCTCGAAGTCGCCGAGCATCATGCGGTACCAGCCCGGCGCCTGAGTCTTCAGCTGAGGCGCGCTCGCAAGCGCGGACGCGCCGCACAGCAACGCGAGTGCGCAAAACGCGGCCGCGCCGGCCGAGCGAATGTTGAGCATGACGACTCCTGTTGACCTTGAGATGAATCCCACTATTATTCGCATCCCTTCCGGGGAAGGTGGCTATCGAGCTCGCGGCGGCACTGCGCTGCGTCCACGAAGTGGATTGTGCGGAACCCCAGCCGCCGGGCGGACTCAATATTCGGCACATGATCATCGATGAACACCGTCTCGGCCGGAACCAAGCCGTAGCACTTCGCGAGGTGATGGAAGATCTCTGGGTCGGGCTTCACCAGGCCGATCTCCCCGGAGACGACGATGCCGCGAAATCGATCCCAATGCCCGTGACGACTCTTGAGGAGCGCAAAGATCGGCGCCGACATGTTGGAGAGGCCGTAAAGCGGCACGCCTCGCTGCGCAAGTTCCTCCAGCAGCGCTATGGAATCGGGCAACGGCGTGAGGGAGTCCTTGATGTGCTGCATGAGGGCGCGCATCTCGGCGGCGGGACGGCCCATCCGCGCGGCGAAGCGCTCGATCGCGGCAGGCTCGCTCAAGGTACCGCGATCGAGATCGATCCAGTCCGGGTGGCGGATGACGGCGTCGCGCAGCAGCGCGCGCGAGGGCTCATCGGTGTAGAAGCTCGCGATGACGGCCTCGGGCTGCCAGCGAACGAGCACGCCGCCGAAATCGAAAACGACGTTGCGGACAGGGAATGCGTTCACCGGTTTTCGCTCATCGTACTCGCGCGCATACGCTAGTATGCCGAAGGTGGCCCGTTCCCGTATTCGCCGCTGGCGCATTTTTTTCATCGTGTCCGGGCTCGCGGTCGTGGTGCTCGTCGCGATGGCCGCGCTCTGGGTCGTGCATCTCGATCGCGTGGTGACTCGCGAGTTCCAGGGACGCCTCTGGTCGATTCCCGCGCGGGTCTATGCCGCGCCGCTCGAGCTCTATGTCGGCGCGCCGGTATCGGCGAACGATCTCGAGCAGGAGCTGCGCCGCTTGCATTACCGCCGCGGCGATCCTGCGTCGGGCGCCGGCATCTACCAGCGCGTGGGCAATGCCTTCGACGTGCAGGCGCGCCGCGTGCGGTTCATCGACGAGCTGCGCCTGCCGGAGCGCGTCTCCATCCACGCGGACAACGCCGCCATCACGGGCATGCGGCTCGCGAGCGGCGCCGACCTGCCGGTGTTCCGTCTCGATCCGCCGGAGATCGGCAGCGTCTTTCCGATTCACGGCGAGGATCGCTTGATCGTCGCCCCGGCAGACGTTCCGCCGCTCCTGCGCGGCGGCATCAAGCTCATCGAGGATCGGCGCTTCGACGAGCATCACGGCGTCGACCCGCTCGGCCTGTTGCGCGCGACCTGGGCCAACATACGCGCTGGGCGAGTCGTGCAGGGCGGCAGCACGCTGACGCAGCAGCTCGTGAAAAACTACTTTCTGTCGGACGAGCAGACCTTCGGCCGCAAGGCGACCGAGGCCGTCATGGCCATGCGCCTCGAGGCGCGCTACTCGAAAGAGGACATTCTGGTCGCGTACTTGAACGAGGTGTACCTGGGCCAGGACGGCGCGCGCGCCGTCCACGGTTTCGGACTCGGCAGCGAGTATTACTTCGCGAAGCCGTTGGGCGAGCTCGAGCCCGCGGAGCTCGCGCTGCTCGTTGGCCTGGTCAAGGGTCCTTCGCTCTATGATCCGCGCAAACATCCCGATCGCGCCCTCGCGCGGCGCAATCTCGTGCTCAAGGAGCTCGCGGATGCGCATCTCATCGATGCGCAGAGCGCCAAGCGGGCGCTCGCGAGCCCGCTCGGACTGCGGCCCCCGGGCGGCACTTACGTGCCGGCCTACATCGACCTGGTGCGAAGGCACTTGAAGCGCGATTACGCCGAAGCGGATTTGGCCGCCGCGGGTTTGTCCGTGTACACGAGCCTCGACCTGCATGCGCAAGCCGCCGCGGAGCGCGCGCTCACACAAAATCTGCAGCGTCTGGACGCTCGCGCGCACGTGCGCAACGAGCATCTGCAAGGCGCCGTGATCGTCGTCGAGCCGAACTCGGGCGACGTCATCGCGGTGGTCGGCGGCCGCGACGTCGATGCCAACGGCTTCAATCGCGCACTCGATGCGCGACGACCCATCGGCTCCCTGGTCAAGCCGGCCGTGTATTTGACGGCGCTCGAGAGCGGCCGCTACACCGCGGCGAGCCTCATCGAGGATGCGCCCATCGAGCTCAAGCTCGCCGACGGCAGCGTCTGGGCGCCGCAGAACTTCGAGCGTCAGGTGTACGGACAAGTGCCGCTCGCGCGCGCACTTGCCGAGTCGATGAACCTTGCCACGGTGCGCCTCGGGCTGGACCTCGGTCTGCCGAAAGTCGCCGCAACACTCGAGCAGCTGGGACTCGAAGCGGCGCCGACGCTCAATCCGTCGCTCCTGCTCGGCACCGTGGAGATGTCGCCGCTCGAAGTGGTGCAGGTGTACACCACGCTCGCGGACGGCGGCTTTCGCACACGGCTGCGCGCCGTGCGGGCCGTGCTCGATGAGCAAGGGCGGGCGCTCAAGAGCTTCAAGGTGCAGGTCGAGGACGTGGCGCCGCCAGCCGCGGTCTACCAGCTCGATCGCATGCTGATGCTGGTGCCGACCCACGGCACGGCGCGCGATGCGGCGGCACGATTGCCGCGCGGATTGGTCATCGCCGGCAAGACCGGCACCTCCTCGGACACCCATGACAGCTGGTTCGCGGGATTCACGGGCAGTTATCTCGCGGTTGCCTGGGTCGGCTACGATGACAATCATGAGACGGGACTTACGGGCGCGGCGGGAGCGCTGCCGGTATGGGCGGATACCATGGCGAGCTTGAAGCCCTTGTCCTTCGACCCGGTGCCGCCCGAAACGGTCGAGGACCGCTGGATCGGATTCAACGACGGACTGGAGACGACGGCGGCCTGCAGCGCGGATGCGGTGCTGATCGCCGTTCCCAAGGACACTCAGCTGCCGCGCAATCCCAGCTGCCTGACGACGCCGAAGACGAGTGTGGGCGACAAGGTGAAAGAATGGTTCAAAAGTATCGTGCACTAGCAGCCCGCCGAGTCGCACTGGGGCGAGCGGCGGCCGGCCTGGTGCTCGGTGTGGCGCTGCTGCTCGGCGGCTGCCCGGCGCCGTGGACCCGGCCCGAGTCCCAAGGTAACGCCCCGGTCGAAACGCAGCCGGTTGCGCCCGCCGCCGCGCCCGCGCCCGTCGCTCCCGAACCACCACCGCCGCGGCCCCCGCAGCCGCCGCGCGAGAATCACCTCTCGCCGGCCACCCGATCCCTGGTCACGCAGGCCCACACGCTGCTTGCGCACGGCGACATCGACGGCGCGTCCGCGACCCTCGATCGCGCGCTGCGCATCGAGCCGAGCAATCCGCTGCTGTGGATCGAGCTCGGCCGGGTGCGGTTGGTGGACGGCAACGCCCATCAGGCGGAAGTGTGCGCGCGCAAGGCGCTCGTGCTCGCGAGCGGCGATCCGGCCACGCAGGGCCAGGCAGGTCACGTGCTCGTCGATGCGTTGCGCGCCCAGGGACGCAATCAGGAAGCGCAGCAGGTGCAGAGCCGCTCCTACATGCACTGAGCGGGACAGGCGCTAGGCGATCGTAGGGATCGCTCGGCGCGCGGGAGCGATTCGCGCGCTCGAGGCAAGTGCTATTGCTGCTTGGCGGTCGCGACGAACTGACTGAGCAGGTCCTGCGCGGCCACGCTATCCGCGTCATGGTCCATGACGATCTGGTTGGCAGCGAGATGCGCCGGGTGCATGTCGAAGAACTCGACGAGGTCATCGGTCGCCCGCCAGAATGCGCGCCGATGCGCGTACGTCGATGCGATTTCGGCGTCCTGGCGCTCGGTGCTCTGGCGCGCCTGCGCGAGCATCCTTTTCTGGAAGGCCGGCGGCAGCTTGAGCTCAAGGACACTCGCCTCGTTGGCAACTTTCAACTCGTGCAGCTGCAGCTCGCCACGGTCGAGATAGCGTTGATGACATCGAGACACTGCGTTGATGCGCAACCGTGACTGAACCTCGAGGAGATCGGCCGGGTTGAATGCCTTTTCGTCGCAATGGCCGATGGTGGCCGCCACCCATTTGAAGCCCGCAATCATTTCGAGTCGCTGCCGTTCGATCAGCCGCACATGGAGCGGAACACGGGTATCGCTGAGAGCGATGTGGCTGTTCGCGGATTCCTCGATCACCTGCTTCATGGCGGACGACGGCGCGGGGTCTGAACTCGCGAGCGCACGAACCAGCTCCGCATTCAGCACGCGATTGAGGCGGATGATCTCGGGTCGGGCAATGTCGAACTCATGTTGGACCCGGGTGTCCCATTCGCCGTCAACCGCGCTTGCAACGGCCTGGCCGGCTCGGACCGCGAGTAAGCACAGCAAGGTGCACAGCAACGCTCGGGACATGGCGAGTGAAATCAGATTGCTCCAGATCTCCTACAGTATAGTGTCGGAAACACGAGCGCGCGCGCGTTACAGGGATGACGACATGCGGGCAATTTGCCATATTCAGTTTTCCACTCATTCGGGTGCCCATGGTCCGTTCCGCAGCACAAAAAAACCAAAACATGAGGCCATCATGAAGAGACTCCTGACATATGCCGGTTGCTTGTTGCTCGTCGGCGGCGCGAGCCGCGCGCAGACACCCGTGGTCGCACCACCTGAAAGTCTGGTGGTCGAAGGCGCGCCGGGCATTCCCGAGAGTGTCGCGGAAGCGAACCGTCGTTATGGGGAGTACCGAAGCGCCGCCGTGCTCGACTGGCATCCCGTGACGCGATCCTTGTTGATCAGCACTCGATTCGCGGACACGCCGCAGCTTCATTGGGTGAGCGCGCCGGGTGCCGCGCGTCGACAACTCACGTTTTACCGGGATGCGGTGCGCGTCGGCCACTTCCATCCGGACGGCGGCGACTACATCGTGTTCTCCAAGGACGTGGGCGGCGGGGAGTGGTATCAGCTCTATCGGTATGACCTGGCGACGGGCAACGCCACGCTCCTGACCGACGGCAAATCGCGTAATACCTTAGGACCTTATTCGAGCCGCGCGGATCGGGTCGCCTATACCTCAACTCGCCGCACGGGCAAGGACACCGACCTCTGGGTCATGAACCCGGCCGACCCCACCTCGGATCGCTTGCTCACGCCATTGACCGGCGGCGGATGGCAACCGCTCGATTGGTCGCCGGACGACTCCAAGATCTTGCTGCTCGAAGAGCTCTCGATCAACGAGTCCTATCTCTGGCTGGTGGATACGACGACGGGTGAAAAGACCGCCTTCACGACCAGAGAGGCGCGAGGCAAGGTCTCATACTCGCAAGCGCAATTCTCGAAGGATGGCAAGGGACTATATGTCACCACCGATCGCGACTCGGAATTCCATCGGCTGGCTTACGTCTCCTTGGACTCCAAGGAGCACACCTACCTCACCTCGAACATTCCCTGGGACGTGGACGAATTCGACTTGTCGAGCGACGGGGCGCATATCGCGCTCGTCACCAACGAGAACGGACTCGGGGTGCTGTATGATTTTCTCACGGCCTCCAGAGCGGCGAACAAAGTGGCGGGCGTACCGGCCGGCGTGATCGGCGCCGTTCGCTGGCATCGGAACAGCCGTGATCTGGCGTTCACACTGACCAACGCGCAAAACCCGGGCGATGCGTATTCTCTGGATGCCGCGACCGGCAAGATCGAGCGCTGGACCCAAAGCGAGACCGAAGTGTCCTCCCAGGATTTTCGCCCGGCCGAGTTGGTGAAATGGAAGAGTTTCGACGGCAAAACGATCACCGGCTTCCTGTATCGCCCGCCGGCGAAGTTCACGGGGAAGCGTCCCGTGCTCATCGGGATACACGGGGGGCCGGAAGGTCAATCGCGCCCCGACTTCTTAGGCCGGCTGAACTACTATCTGAACGAGCTCGGTATCGCTTACATCGACCCGAATGTCCGCGGCTCGACCGGCTACGGCAAGGCTTTCACACTGCTCGACAACGGCTTCCTGCGTGAGAACAGCTATAAAGACATCGACGCCTTGTTCGATTGGATCGCAACGCAGCCGGACCTCGATTCCGCCCGTGTCGCCGTGATGGGCGGCAGCTACGGCGGCCATATGACGCTTGCCGTCTCGGCCTTCTACAGCGCCCGCATTCGTTGCTCCGTCGACATCGTCGGCATGTCGAATCTCGTCACGTTCCTGGAGCACACCGAAGGCTATCGACGCGATCTGCGCCGCGCCGAATATGGCGACGAGCGCGATCCGAAGATGCGCGCATTCCTCGAGCGCATCGCGCCGATGAACAACATCGAGAAGATCAAGAAGCCGATGCTGGTCATCGCCGGCAAGAACGATCCGCGCGTACCCGTCAGCGAAAGCGATCAGATGGTTGCCGCGCTGAAGAAACAAGGAACGCCCGTCTGGTACGTGCTCGCCAAAGATGAGGGCCACGGTTTCCAGAAACAGCCGAACCGCGACTATGCCTCCTACGTCACGCTGGAGTTCCTGCGGCAATACCTGCTGCAATGAGAGGATCCGTGGCATCGGCATTCGACAAGCTGAATCTCAAGAAGCAACGAGAAATACTCGTCCTGGCTGCTCCCCCGAGCTTCGAGCCGGAGTTGCAAAGCCTCGCCGGGGTCTCCATTTTGCGCGATGCGCGCAAAACCAAATCGATCGAGTTCGCGATCGCTTTCGTGACTCGACGAGTCGAAGTCGACGCGGCGGTGAAACAGATCGTGCCCAAAACTGACGGCGACGTCGTGCTCTGGTTCGCCTACCCGAAGGGCACCTCGAAACGCCATACGAGCGAGATCAATCGGGACACGGGCTGGGAGTCATTGCAATCAGCCGGCTTCGAGACCGTTCGGCTGGTGGCCATCGACGCGGACTGGTCGGCGCTTCGATTTCGGCGCACGGCCTACGTCGGCGCCAAAAAGCCACGCTGACTCGTCGGGTCACGGGTGCGCCGGGCGCGTCGCGGGCGTAACATCGGCCGAAAGCCCCTTGGGGTGTCGTGTGATGACAATCGCCTCACCCGCGAAAATCCGCTTCTGGTTGCGGCGTGGCGTGGCCGGCACACTCTGCGCTCTCCCGCTGCTGTTCGGCGTCTCGTCGCCGATGGCCGCCGACGAGGCCGGGCATCTCACCGCAATCCTCATCGTCGGCAAGGCTGACTTGCCCGATGACGATTTCGCCAACTCGATTGTGCTCGTGATGAACAATCTGGGGCCTGCTCCCGTCGGCATCGTCGTCAACAGACCCACCCGGCTCACCGTCCCGCAGCTTTTTCCCGATGACTCCCGCCTGGCACGACTGAACGACAAGGTGTATTTCGGCGGCCCGGTGGAGTTCGGAGCGATTTGGTTCCTGGTGCGCGCATCCACGCCGCCCGAGCATGCGCTGCAGGCTTTTGACGGCGTCTACCTGAGCGCGGATCGGGGATTGCTGCTGAAGCTCCTGGGCCGCGCCAAACCGATGGACGGCCTGCGAATCTTCCTCGGCCACGCGGGCTGGGCGCCGGGGCAGCTCGAGTCAGAGATCGGCCGCGGCGCATGGACGCCGCAGCGCGCGGATCCCGACGTGATTTTCAACGGCAAGTCGGAACATCTCTGGCCCGCGCCGCGGGCGCCGAAAGACTCTATCTAACCCAAGGCGTCGCATGAAGAAATTCAAACACGAAGCGGAATTGTTCAAGGCGGCGTTGACCGCCGGCGTCCAATACGCGGAGAGCCGCAAGGCCGTCGAGTTCGAGCCGACCGATTCGGCCAGCGCGAAGGCGATGTATGTCTACCGCTTACTGGTGCACGACAAAGTCATTTCGCCGATGCCTGAAGACCAGGTCGCCGAGAAGACGATTCGTCACCGGCTGGCGGCCTGGTATGCGCATCAACTACCCGCAGGGCACCCGCTCCTGGACTAGCGACCGCGCGACAAGGGGCATGGGCCGCGGTGTTGCGGTCCCCCGGGGTTCTCGCTAGGGTGAGCCCATGCAGATGTGCCGCTACCGCCCTGCTCCGCCGCTCGACCGCTACATCGAGTGCTTCTGGTGGTCGCACCGGGACGGGCCGCAGGATCACAGCGAGCACATGCTGCCCTCGGGCGGCGCACAGCTTCTTTTTGCATTGCACGAGATGCCGATTTTGTACCGCCCGTCCGGCGCCGAACAACTCGATCGCCTGGTCGGAGAGCATCGTGCACGGCCCGCAATCGAGCTACTACGTCGCGGGGCCGAAACCGCAGGGTGGCACGGTCGGCGTGTCCTTCCGCCCCGGCGCCGCCGGGTTGATGCTCGGCGTCTCGATGGCGGAGCTTGCGGATCGTCACGTGGCGCTCGATGCGATCTGGGGCTCGCGGGGCGTGGATCTGCAGCACCGACTGATGGCAGCTGCCGATCCCGCGGCGATGTTTCGGATTCTCGAGCAGAGCTTGAGCGCCCGGATTCACCGGCCCCTTCTTCTTCACCCGGCCATCGCGCAGGCGCTCGCCCCGCGTCCTGCCGATGCGACACCGGCGCGCGTGGCCGACGTACAGCGGGCTTCGGGTTACAGCCCGAGACATTTCATCTCTTTGTTTCGCTCTGCGGTGGGTATCAACCCGAAGCATTACTACCGTATACGACGCTTCAACTCCACGGTGCGGAGCATGGCTGCGGCGAGCCGACCCGGTCTCGGCGACATCGCTGCGGCTGCCGGCTATTCCGATCAGGCCCACTTGACCCGGGAGTTCCGGGAGTTCGCGGGCATCGCGCCGACCGAGTATCGACCCGGCGGTGTCGATCGGCCGCTGCATCATCGCGCAGCGTCGGAGCCCGATCCGGCGCGAAGGTAAAGAATCTTCAAGACATCCGTCGGCGGCGAATTCAAAATTGCGCCCGGTTCGTCTGCAAACGGAGGATGCCATGAGCGATATCCACGAGGTCTATCCCTATCTGAGGGTTCACAGCACGGGCGAAGCGATCGAATTCTATGCGCGGGCATTCGGCGCCAAGGAGCTGTTCCGCCTGACGGAGCCGGGCGGGCGCATCGGTCACGCGGAAATCAAGATCGGCCCAGCGACCCTCATGCTCTCGGACGAATATCCCGAGCGCGGCATTTCCGGGCCGCGCAGCCTCGGCGGAACGACCTTCTCCATGCATCTGCACGTCGAGGACGCCGACACCGCATTCGAAAAGGCGGTAAAGGCCGGGGCGACCGTGATCCGGCCGCTCAAAGACCAATTCTATGGCGAGCGCTCGGGCACGGTGCGCGATCCATTTGGGCACGAATGGCTTCTCGGCAGCCATCTCGAGGATGTGTCGACTGAAGAGATGCAGCGTCGCTACTCCGCGCTGTTCGAGAAATAGGAACCTCGACTCGGTGGCCGCTTTTGCGAGCTCCTTCGTTACCGGCTGAGGCGATTCAGGGTCCACGAGCCTTAAAATTGCTTTTTGAGCGGGGGCCGCTACGGTAAACTTTGTGGATGAAACTCAAACTGCTATCTGTTGCGAGCGCTGCCATGTTGTTTGGATGTGGTAAGGCACCCGAAGTCACACCCGCGTCGACTGCTGCGCCACCGCTGCTGTCCGGTATCGAGATTCAATACTTCGACGCGGCGGTGC
Organism: uncultured Gammaproteobacteria bacterium; assembly: GCA_963755935.1. Classification (GTDB taxonomy): domain Bacteria; phylum Pseudomonadota; class Gammaproteobacteria; order Steroidobacterales; family Steroidobacteraceae; genus Bog-1198. Next base: position 27,630 of record CAVWME010000010.1, on the reverse strand, counting down.
GTCCACAAGACGACTTCTACAAGCACATCAACGGCAAGTGGCTGGCCGACACCGAGATCCCGCCCGACAAGGGTAGCTACGGCACCTTCATGAAGCTGCGTGACGATGCGGAAGCGAAGGTGCACGCCATCATCGATGAGCTGCAGAAGTCGGTCGACCCGAGCGACCCCGACCAGCAAAAGATCGCGGACCTGTATTCGAGTTTCATGGACGAGCCCACGCTCGAGTCCCTGGGAATCAAGCCGCTTGCCGGTGAATTCGCCAAAATCGACGCACTCAAGGACAAGAAAGAGATCGCGGGCTTGATCGCGCATCTTAACGAGATCAGCGTGACCGCACCTTACAGTCCGGTGGTGCATCAAGACGCCAGGGATTCCACAAAATACGTCTTCGACCTCGAGCAGGACGGTCTCGGCATGCCGGACCGCGATTACTATTTGCTGGACGACGACAAGATGAAACAGGCACGGACGCGCTACGGGCAACACGTCCAAAAGATGCTGGAGTTGGCCGGCGACAAGGCGGCGGCGGCGAACGCCAAGGAGATCGTCGCTCTGGAGACACAGCTCGCCAAAATTCAATGGACCAAGGTCGAGCTTCGCAACCCGGTCAAGACTTACAACAAGGTGGAGTTTGCCAAACTGGCGGGTCTCGCCCCGAGCGTCGATTGGAGCCGCTATCTCACCGACACGGGTGTGCAGGGCAAGATCGATTACCTGGTGATCGGGGAGCCCACCTATCTTCGCGGATTCGATCAGGCTGCTGCAAAAGACGCCGCTGTCGACCTGGAAGACCTACTTCCGTTGGCACCTGCTGAGTGACTTCGCTCCCTATCTCAGCAAGCCGTTCGTCGATGAGCACTTTGCGTTCTATGGCACCGCGCTGCGCGGCATCCCCGAGAATCGGCCGCGCTGGAAGCGCGGCATCACGCTCATCGAGAACTCGATCGGCGAAGGCATCGGCAAGCTCTACGTGGCGCGGTATTTTCCGCCCGAATCGAAAGCGCGCATGGACGGGCTGGTGAAGAATCTGCTGGCTGCCTACAGCGCCGACATCGACACGCTCGATTGGATGACGGACGCAACCAAGCAAAAGGCGCAGTGCGAAGCTCGCGAAGTTCATGCCGAAAATCGGCTATCCGGACAAGTGGCGCGACTACAGCGCCTTGCAAATCGACAAGAACGATCTGGTCGGCAACGTGATCCGCGCGCAGACCTTCGAATACGACCGCAATCTCAATAAACTCGGCAAACCGATCGATCGCAGCGAATGGGGCATGACGCCGCAGACCGTGAACGCCTACTACAATCCCGAGATGAACGAAATCGTGTTCCCCGCCGCCATCCTGCAGCCGCCATTTTTCGATCCGCGCGCCGACGATGCGGCCATCTACGGCGGTATCGGCGGCATCATCGGCCACGAGATCAGCCATGGCTTCGACGATCAGGGCAGTCAGTACGATGGCGACGGCAATCTGCTCGATGCGCCGGGCTGGTTCACGCAAGCCGATCTGGACAAGTTCAAGGAGAAGACCAAGGCGTTGGTCGCGCAGTACTCGGCCTATGAGCCGATCCCCGGCTATCACGTCAACGGCGAACTCACGCTCGGCGAGAACATCGCCGACAACGCCGGCCTCGCCATCTCATACAAGGCTTACAAGCTCTCGTTGAACGGCAAGCAGGCGCCGCAAATCGACGGCATGAGCGGCGATCAGCGATTCTTCGCCGGTTGGGCCCAGGCGTTTCGCGGCAAGTCACGCACCGACGATGAGATCGTCGCGCTGAAGACGGATCCGCATTCGCCGGTGGCCATCCGCGGCACCGTGCCCGAGATGAATCAAAACGCCTTCTCCGAAGCCTATGGCCTCAAGGAGGGCGACAAGATGTATCTCGCTCCGGACAAGCGCGTGACGCTTTGGTGAGAGACGGGAACCCGCCGAGATTCGGCTAGTTCATCAACTTGCGCGCGAAATAGGTCATTTCGAGCGCGACGGTGTGCGCCTTTTCCCGCAGGTTGGCCCCGGCGCCGTGCCCGCCTTCGGTCTCCTCATAGAAGAGGTATGGGATTTTCATGGCCGCGAGCTTCGCCGCAAACTTGCGCGCGTGCTGCGGCCCCACGCGGTCGTCTTTGGTGGTCGTCCAAATAAGTGGCTCGGGGTAGCGGACACCCGGCTTTAAGTTATTGTAGGGTGAAATGGCGGCGAGGAAGGCGCGCTCCTGGGGATTCGTCACGCTGCCGTACTCGCCGACCCAGGATGCTCCCGCCGCGATTTTCTCGAAGCGCAGCATGTCGAGCAGCGGCACCTGAATATCCACGGCATTCCACAGCTCTGGATGCTGGGTGAATTCCACGCCCATCAGCAGGCCGCCGTTCGAGCCACCTTGTATTCCCAGGTGCGCCGGACTCGTGATCTTGCGCTCGATCAGATCCCGCGCCACGGCGGCAAAGTCATCGAATATCCTCTGCCGCTGCGTCTTGAGCCCCGCTTCATGCCATGCCGGCCCGAACTCGCCGCCGCCGCGGATATTCGCCAGCACGAAGGTGCCGCCGCGTTCCAGCCACAGCTTGCCGATATTGGGCGAATAGTTCGGGGTCTTTGCCACCTGGAAGCCGCCATAGGCGTTTAGGATGGTGGGGTTGCGTCCATCGAGCTGCATCGTCGCTGGATGCACGACGAAATACGGAATCATCGTGCCATCCTTCGACTTGGCCTCGAACTGCTCGACCACCGAAATCGAGGACTCGAACTGCGGGGGAAGCTGTTTGATCTTGGCGACCGCTTGATCCGCGGCGTCGACCAGCCACAGGCTGGTAGGCATCAGAAATCCGGTGACATTCAAGAAGGCCGCATCGCTCCGCAAATCGGCATCGACCAAGTGGATCGACGCATTGTCGGGCAGATCGAGCTTTTGCGCGGTCCATCCGCCATCTGAGGCGGGCGTGAAAATGCGCGCCCGCCCCTTCACGTTCTCGTAAAGCGTCACGATCAGGTGGCGCCGGGTCGCGCCCACTTCGCCGAGCGACTCGCGCGGACCCGGCATATAGACCAGCGCCGGATGCAAATGCAGTGGGTCGGCAATCGTCCTGGCCAGATCGAGTGAAAGCAATGCGCCTTGATCGAAATGCGCTCCGCCCACATCCCAAGGCTCGTTGATGGTGAACAGCAATTGATTGGCGAGAAGCGCCTTGACCTCGGACTTGAGCGGCAGGTCGAGCCCTTCTGGACCCGCCGGCCGCAGCAGATAATATTTGTTCTGAAAGAAGCTGATCGACTGCGTGATGAGCACCGCCGTGTTGCCGGAGCCATCGACCCAGGTGCTGAGATCCACGCCGACATCCTCGCGCTTGCCGCGAAACACCTCGCGCGCAGTGCTCAAAGGCTCGCCGCGTGTCAGCGACTTGACGATGTAGGGGTAGCCCGACGCCGTCATGGTGCCTGGCCCGAAGTCGCGGGCGATCAGCAATTGATCGTGATTGACCCACGTGCTCGATTGCTTGCTCTTCGGCAACTCGAAACCGCGCGGTGTGAATTCGCGGCTCGGCAGATCGAACTCCCGCAGCGTCACGGCATCTTCGCCGCCGTCTGAAAGACCGATAAGACAGCGCGATTCCGAGGGATGCAAGCAATCATCGCCCTCCCACACCCAGTTGGCGCTCTCCGATTTCGCCAGCGCGTCGAGATCGAGCACGCTGCTCCACCGAGGCGTGGGAGTGCGGTACTCGGCAAGGCTCGTCTTGCGCCAGAGGCCGCGCACGTGCTCGGCGTCCTGCCAGAAGTTATAGATGTCGTTGGCGAGAAAGAGCGGGACAGGAATTCGATCCTGCGTCTCGGCGACTTTCAGGGCCGCGACCTTAAGGTCCGGATACCGCGGGTCGCTCTCGAGGACCTTTAGAGTCTTCGCATTTTCCGCATTGACCCAGGCCATGGCGCGCGCGCCGTCGACATCCTCGAGCCACAGGTATGGGTCGACATCGGCGGCGGCCCCCACCTTGGCGACATCGGCTTTGGCGGCCCCGAGGGTCAAGATGCCGCAAGCGGCAAGTAGCAGAGCGATGGGTCTCATGGATCAATCCTAGACGATGGCCGCCGGGCCCGAAAGAATTCATCGAGAAACAACGCCGCACCCTCCGAGACGCCGACAATCTTGTTCGTAGCCTGACGATAAAACTTGAAATTGAGCTCCGTTTCCGGCCGGCCGTCATTCCAGTCGGTAAAGCCTTTGAGTTCCCCGCGCCCCAAGGGCCGCTGCGCGTCTGCCGTGCGCTTTACAGTGATGCTCACACGGGGTGTTTGGCGGGCGAGGCCCTTATGCTTCGCGAGTGCGACTGCGGAAGTGACCACACCGCGTGCGATCAGGCCCCGACCGCCCTCATTCTCGCTCGCGAAGATGAACACCGTATCGTGTGGGGCAATGTGCTTGCCTCCATACATGGTTTTCTGGGCGGTAAAAGCGAATGTTTTCGCCCGTAGATTGCCAACCGCGGCCTTGATCGCGAATGCCATGCTTCAGTATATCGGCGATGAGCGCCGGAATCTTACGGGGTGCGGTCTGGCTTGGAGCTGGCCAGGATGTCGTACACCGGCTTGTTGTCGGCATAGATCTGCCATTGCTTGATCAGGTCTCCCTCCACGATCGCCAGCCACGCGGCCGAGGCGCGCCATTTGTTCTCCGCCGGTAGCTTTCCACCCACCGCCAACGTGCCTCCGGCGGCGCCGAAGACCGCCACCCGTCTGCCACTGGAGAAAATCTCCTCGTGCGAGACCCAATAGTCCGGGCAAAATACAAAGTAGCCTCGCCAACCGGACCGCATTTTTTCGCGGCCACTGACCGATTGCCCGAGCGAGTCAATGAATACGTGGTCGTCCGTCATGCAGTCGGCCAACCTGTCCGCGTCGTGTTGATTGATGCGGTCGAGAAACCCCAAAACCGTGTCGACTGCGGATGCGCTGACGTCTCTCATATGGGTTCCCCCGCAAAGTAATGCGATCTTCCTCAAAAGGCACTAACGGCCCCGCCCACGGCGCGAATAATACCGGCAAGGTTCGCACCGAGGATACGAGAGAGCACGAAGGCGACCGGCCGACGACCGGATAGCGTCTCTTCGACAAAGAATGTAAGGCGATTCTTGCCGACGTTCGCGACAAGGGAGAGTTGCTGAAGCAGATCGACCTGAAGCAGCCTAAGCGCCGATGCACATTAAAATCCTGCGGGCGCCCCGGCGATCGGCGCCGATTCGCTTCGCCGCGGTCGCGCTGTTGCTGACTCTCGTGGCTTGTAGCAGTTTGTGTGATACCAGGAAGCCCACGCCGGAAAAGAACGCGCCGCGCGCGCAGCTGTCCATCGGCTACAGCCTTCTTTACCAGGAGGCCGATGGGATTCCCAAATTAAAGTGGCTCCTCATGTTCAAGGACAAGCCTGAAGAAATGGGGCGACTCACCCATGAGCTGGTCAGTTATTACCAGCAGCTCGCCGACACCATGCGGAAGTTGTCCAAGCAATATCCCGCGATGCGCATCGACGTGACCGCAATGTCCACGATCGAGAGCGACGAGCGTAAGGCCATTGGCGAAGACTTGGCCAAGGACCTCGCGCCGCTCATTGGCAAGAACGGGGTTGCATTCGAGCGGGAGGCGCTCTTGATGTTTTACAACTCGCTCAACGAGCAACGTCATCTTACCGGGGTGATGGTGGGACTGGAAACCGAACCGGTCCTGAAGCAATTCCTGGAGACGACGAAGACCCAGCTGGAAGCACACTACGCACAGGTCGGTGCGCTGTTGAACCGCCGCTATTTCACCCACTGAGGGCGCCGACCCACACTATGGCGGCGCTATGTCTTTCGTTTGGAGCGGGCTGGCTTGACGGCCGCTCGAGGCACATCCCCAAGTAAATAGCGTGGACCGGTGCCGCGGAGTTGCGCGCCGTCGTTGGGATTGTAAAGCGCGCAGGTCTTGAGAGATAAGCAACCACAACCGATGCACGAGGAGAGCTTATCCCGCAGTCTCATCAAGCAATCGATACGCTGGTCCAGTACCGGCCGCCAAGCAGCCGACAAGCGCACCCAGTCCGATCGGGTCGGCGTGCGTTGATTGGGCAGAGCGTTCAAGGCGGCGCAAATGTCCTCGAGAGTCAGCCCAACCGATTGCGCGACACGAATGAACGCGACCCGGCGCAAGGCGTCTCGGGCAAACATGCGCCGCCCTGCTGCGTTGCGCGTGGAGTTGATGAGGCCCTCGGCTTCGTAGAAACGCAACGCGCTCGCTGCGACGCCCGAGCGCTTGGCCAATGCGCCGATGGGTAGCCTGGGATGCGGCACAGTAAATGAACCTCAAGTTAACTTGAGCTCGATGATACGGGCATGAGCGACCCGATTGCACACCCGGCTTATGCGCAGGGATTGCGCGCCGGCTCCCGCTGGGCGGGAACGCTCAACTTGTCGCCCCGGCGGCATAGTGGCTTGGCGACGGGTACATAGGTACAAAGTGCAATGTCGGTGACCCTCCGGGGCGGTTAACGTTGCGCAAGTTCTGGTCGCGCTACCTCGCCGGGAATATTTTATGGCCTCAAGAGCGCTTGGAATTGCCGTGCTCGCGCTGGCGCTCGCCGGAATAGGTACGGCGCAAACCACACAGCCGTCCGTCCAAGAACGTGTGGCTATCCTCAAAGGCACCTTTGCGGCGAGTCAGGCGAAGCTTCGTCAGTATGAATGGATCGAAACCACCGTCGTCAGCCTCAATGGCGAGGAGAAATCGCGAAAGCAGCAGCGCTGCTACTACGGTGCGGACGGCGTGCTGCAGAAGGTGGTGGTCGATGCATCCCCCCCGCCGCCGACGAAACCCGGATTACGCGGGCGGATCATCGCGAACCGGACGGCTGAGTTGACGGATTACATGAAAAGCGCGGTGAGCCTGGTGAAGTCCTACGTACCGCCCGACCCGGCGAGAATTCAGGCCAGCCAGGATGCCGGCAAGGTGAGTATTCAGGTGCTGGATCCCGGCAAGCGCGCCCAAGTCAATTTCCACGACTATCAGAAGCCGGGCGACAACTTGGCGGTCGTGATTGATCTTGGGAATAATACCGTCGCGGGAATCGGGGTCTCCAGCTACCTTGACAGCGCCACGGATGTCGTCACGCTGGATGCAAAGATGGGCCAGTTGAATGACGGCACCATCTATACGTCCGCCATAACGCTCAACGCCGCTGCCAAGAACCTAACGGTGACGGTAGAGAATACCGGCTACCGGAAGACGAATTGAAGCGAACCCCGTGCCCGCATTCGGGGGTGGCGGTTAGGGGGAAGTGCGATAGCCGCCGACCGGCCTCAGCTTAGGCTGCGTACCGCCATTTCGACCAGGGAGATTTGAGAATGCGCTATCCCGATTTTGGCCCTGTGCACAGGAAACGCCTGTCCGCGCCCGCGGTGTTGCTATTGAGCGTCGCGTGGCTCTCCGGGTGTGCAGGCGGTGGGTCGGTCAAGGGCGCCTGGCAGACTTCCGCCCCCCATCCTTCATTCACGAAGATACTGATCGTCGGCGTCAGCACGGACTTCAACCAGCGTTGCGACTTCGAGTTCGCGATGTCATCACAGTTCTCGGGAAACCCACCTCACCCGATCGTGAGCTGCAACTCGATGACGCCGACGGATCAATTGACGCGTGCCAATATCGAGCGCGCGATTGCCGCGGTACACGCTGACGCGGTGCTGACGACCGCTGTCGTCTCCGTGCAGACGAGCGAGCAGAAGGGCGAGCCTACCCCCTACTACCAAATCGTCGGCCAGGGATACGTCACCGGGCCCTTGGGTGCGTACGGTGTCCCGGTGGCGTTTGTCCAGCTTGAATCGACGACGCCGCTCCCGACGGTCACCGGCGATGTTCACCTGATCACGAAGCTTTTCGATACCAAAGATGCGACTCTGCTCTACTCGCTGGACACTCAAGCGAAGGACAATGCTCTGCAGTCAACCGCGTCCACGATGGACGATCTCACGAGCCAGATTGGGGCACGCCTGCGTCGAGACGGCGTGATTCAGTAGAGCGCCTCCGCACACGACAGCGTGGCTTTAGTGGACCGATAGATACGCGCGGACAAAGAACGCGACGGTGATGCTGGCTGTGAGAATGAGCGTCCCTCGACGAGTCACGCTCGCAGGGATCCTGCGCCCCAGGTTTGCGCCTGCATACCCGCCAGCGGCCGCGGCGATGAGCATGACGAGGGTTTCGGGCCAGCGTACGGCGTGCTCAATGATAAAGATAATGACAGCCACCGTGTTCGCCGCGGTGACGAGCAGTGTACGGGGAGCATTGAGGCTCTTGAGCTCGCGACTGTCGAGCAATCCCCAAGTCGCGACCATCATGATGCCGACGGCGCCCCCAAAATACCCGCCGTAAACACCCAGGGCGAACTGGGTCACCAGGATAGCCGGGGGCCTGACCTGATAATGGCGGCGTAGCCACAAACCGATCTGCGGTCCCAGCGCCAAGGCAACCGTCGCCAGCAGCAAGAGCCAAGGCAACGCCAAGTCGAATGCCCGCGTCGATGTTGATAACAGCAACCCCGCGCCCAGGGCTCCGCCGATGAGAGTCGCCACCAGCAACGGCCAAAGGGAGACCGGCCCGACTGCCCCGAGCCCGTCCCGGTACGCCCATGCACTGGCGACGCCCCCAGGGAATAGGGCAACGGCGCTCGAGGCATTCGCTTGAACCGATGGCACGCCCACGGCGATGAGCACGGGCAGGCTCACGAATGAGCCACCGCCGGCGAGCGCATTCATCGTTCCAGCGACCAAACCGGCGGCCGCAATGAGCAATTCGTGATGCATACCCTTGTCCGCGAAGAGCGACCGAGAACGTGTGTATCACCTCGGCTCGTGGCAAACCGCCTCGATATTGTGCCCATCGGGATCCAAAACGAACGCACCATAATAATCCTTGTGGTAGTGCGGTCGCGGGCCCGGACCGCCATTATCCGTTCCGCCGGCGGCAAGCGCAGCCCGGTAGAACTCGTCTACCTGCGCACGAGTTTCGGCACGGAAGGCGACATGTATTCGGGGGGCATTCGGCGTTCCCTCACCAATCCAGAAATCGGCTTTCGGCGGCACGCCGTAGCCAAAGACGGCAGCGCCGCCGGTGTGCTCTTTGGGGACCTGCAACATCATCTGGTAGCCGAGCGGTGCGAGGGCTTTATCGTAGAACACGCGGCTTACTAAAGGGTCGCTGACCTGAATACCGGTGTGGTCAAGCATGATTCCTCTCCGTCAATGGGACACGCACCTTTGGCTTTCGATTCAAAGGCGCGGGGCGCTCAGCTGCAGCGGCGCTTTCGAGGGATCCTCGGGCGCGCCATCTTCATCCTTCAGCGCAGGCGTAGCTATACGCAAATTCCGCCGACCGTGCAAACCTTACGGTTCTATTACCGGACAGCACCGCAGCGGACGATGTCGATGGAGGTGGCCGACCCCCTCGAGGGTTTGTACACGGCTACGAAGGCAAGGTTCATGGTGAGCTTGATGCCATCAAGCTGCACGTAGCTCCTCTCATAGTCTCCATCGTTGCGCAGATCGGTTTCACTGGCGGTCGAGAGCGCGTGGCGGTACCAATTCTCGACCGTCGCGAGAGAATCCGAGCTTCGCGCGGAGAGGTGCATGCACCATCGCCCAAAATCATCGGTTCTCAATCGATCATCTAGCCGGGCGTTATCGATGTTCGGGTAGACAGGCAATCCGGTGGGGTTATGCACGTCGGCGGACACGGCCAATGACGTGCGGGTCGTCAAGGACAAGGCGCAGACCGCCGCGGCGACACCCCACCTGAGCTGAATCCGCCACGGAGCCGCGGGGCTGAGAAGGGATGACATCGATTTCTAATCGACCGATCGATGAAATTCTTTAGAATAATTTGCGTAACTTGCGGCCCGAGGTCTTAAAGGCCTTGTGCGCGTCAGCCACGTTCAATCGAATTTAAGTGGCCTTGGTCGCCGACCTTCAGTCCAATTCTCACGGCGATGTAGCCGAGCATCAGACTGGTCACGACATAGGCGGCTGCGACCATGGCGCCTGTCGCGGAGCGTGTCATCAGCTCGGCCGAGCCATACGCAAAACTCGAAAACGTCGATAGTCCACCCGTAATGCCGGTTCCCAGCAGAGCGTAGACATCGTCGGACGCGGCCTTCCGCCTGTTCAGCCCCGCAATGAGGCCGAGCAGGAACGCGGCCGTCAGATTGGCTACTAGGATGTCCAAGGGAAAACCACGCGACCCCTGCGGCACCATCAGCATAAGAAACTCGCGCAGCATGGCGCCGGTTGCGCCGCCGACGAACACCAGTATGACGATTTTGATCACGGGCATTCCTCCCTTAGCCGTGCGCACGGGCCAGTGCGGCGCCAATCTCGCCCGCCAACAGACCGGCCCCGACCGATAGTAAAAGATAGAAAGTGGCCAGGCCACCGCGTCGCTTTTCGGACAGCTTGACGGCGTCGAGCTGCATACTGCTGAAAGTTGTGTAGCCGCCGAGCACGCCGGTCAGAATAAATGCATTCAGTACCATGCCGTGACCGTAGCGATCGCGCCAGTCGACCCCGAACAGCACAGACAGATAACCAATGAGGAACGTGCCGGAGACGTTAATTAGGCATGTACCGAGCGGAAAGTCACCTTGATAGCGCTCCCCAACTACTCGCCCGACCCACCAGCGCAATACGGATCCAAAGCCACCGCCGAGCCCGACCCACATGATATCCGCCGGCTTCATTTGTTTTCGCTCCGAACCTGTGTCGCGCGCTTCGGCGTCCATGCGACGATTAAGACCAGGCCTTCCGACCCTGGCCCCAAAAGGCAACGGAACCGCGCCGTCAAGCAGTTGAAGTCGAGAACCACACCATGGCAATTAGACCTAGGGGACTGCGTCCTCGGTCTCTGCTTGCATCCATTCAATCAACTGGACTTCGTGCGCGGTTAACGCCGCAAGAATCGGTTGGTCCTCTGGGGGCCCGATGAGCTCGAGGGCCTCGAATTCGGCCACATACCGGGCATACAACTTGACGGATTTCTGCATCAGCTGCGTCCAGTCGCAGCCCGTCTCCAAGTGAGCGTCGAGCACCCCGCTTTCCTCTAAGGTGGTTTGCGCCCGCGGCGTCAGCTGATATTTCCGCAGCAATGCGCTGAGCTGGCTCGCCGTTGCCCGCTCGAGCGCCGCGCACCTCTCAAGGAAGGCCGACCGCAGTGGATAGGTTAAGGCCAAGCTGTCAAAGTAGGCGGCTCCCGCCACCTCGTCTTCATAGGCTTCAAGGATTCGCGAGGCGTATTGCATGACTATTCGAATTCGGTGCTACCCCAAACCTCGCGATGGATTCGCCGCCGACGCACGCGACCGCGCTTCGAATGCGGCCGTTGCAGCGACCCTTGTGACATGACTATTCCGGCAGTTTGATCTTACGCAGAAACGTCTTGAAGCGCCGGTCTGCGACGATACCCTTCAGCGGCGGGTCTCGAGTGTCGGCTGCCGAGCGGGCCGATCCGATCCCTAACAAATAGCGTCCGCTGGGGCAACGGCCAGTCCGGTATGGTCATCGGCGACTGCACTTTGTACAGGTTGAAGCGTCAGGGTCCCTATGGTACGAGTGCTGCGACGCGCTCTCGGACGCGAGCGTATGGCTCTGAGGCTATCGTGGGATGAAGGTCCAATTGCCCGAGTAATCCGCCGATACCAGGTTAGGATGCGAACGGCTTGAGGGTGGCACCAACTGATAGGCACCCGCTGCCTCGGCAAGACGAATCCATTTGAACAACTGGAGATATTCAAGAATGAAAGTCGCCACATCCACGATTGTGTTCGCGGTCGCTGCAATTTTCCTCGGTGCCACGCCGCTCGTCGCGCGCGCGCAGACGCCCACCGTCGACGTGGCATCGGCGCCAGGAAAGGCTCGCATAAGCGGAACCGTCAAGATGACGGCTACCGTGCAATCGATCGACATGGGCAGTCGCGACGTAGTGCTGCTGGATGCTCAGGGCAAACTGCACACGATCAATGTGAGCGATCAAGCGAGGAATCTCGACCAGTTAAAGGTTGGAGACAAAGTGACCGCCGAATACAGCGAGGCCATTTCCTTGCAACTCAAGAAGCGTGGCACTGCAGATGCTCCGCCGGCGAGTGCGCAGCTGGCCATGGTCCGCGCGCCCAAGGGCGCGAAGCCCGGCGGGGCGGTTGGTCGCAAGGTGACCGCCATCGCGACGGTCACGGCGGTCAACACGAAAGAACAGTCCGTTACTCTGCGCGGGCCCCTGGGCAACGAATACGATGTGCAGGTGCTCGACCCAGCGCAGCTCCAGGCTGTCAAGAACGGCGACGCGGTTGAGGTGACTTATACCGAGGCGCTCGCGATCTCGGTGGAAGCGGCACCCAACTCGAAGTAGCGGCGAGACTGAAATCAAGGGATGCGGCCGCGGCTCACGACTTCATCATCCTCAAAAGAGCTTGCGGACCACGTCGCCCAGTCTGCGTGTCTGCCACACGTTGAGCATCTTCGTCATCATATGCAGCTGAATTCGCGCGTTCTCATGTTCTCGAAAGCAGTCGTCCCGATAACTTTCAACGGCGTCGATCTGCTCGATGTCCCGCTCTATGGCGATGGGGGCACGCATCGAGTAAGCCACACCGGAGAGAGCAACGATCAGCAAATTGTGAAGCCTCATTTCGTCGAGGCTGAGCCGGGGGCCACCTTCGGCAGCATACTCCTCGATAAACACCGTCAACAGTTCGTCTAAATGCTCATTCCAAATAAACGGTTCAGCGCCACTAATCGCGCCGCTGACCGACTGCGCCACGCTGATTTGCCCGGCGTTCGCCCAGTCCATAAAACCGCATTGCAATGTGCCTTGGCTGTCTCGCCAGAACCAGCAGTTATCGATGTTGGCGTTCCAGTGCGCGAACGCGATGAAGTCACGGTTGCCGTACAGAACTTCTCTTATCCGGCCTTCTGCTGATACTAAATCGGGAATATCACTTATAAACTGCTTGCGGAATTCCGGTGCGCATATGTTTTCTGGAAACAGTTTCGGGTAACGCAGGATGAAATCGAACATCCGGTTCGCGCGCTGTATTAATTTCTCTTCCTGGATACGAATCGTGAACACGGCCGAGGCCTGTTCGCGGTTGTATGGGAATTTTCTGTCGAACTCAGGCGACAATCTGCCGCACCGGTGCGCTCCCGATAGCTTTGCCAGACCTCTCAGAATGGCCTTGTAGTGTTCCACCGGCTCCGGCACGGTGTAATCCAAGCACTTGGGATAAAGTGCCTCGACGCCGTTGCGGCCATAGCCGATGCATTCGGTAATAATGAGCCCGGTACCTGACTCTGAGTCGATGTCGGCGAACAGACAGGCAGGGACGCTAACGGGGAAGTCCGGCGATCTGGAGAGCACCGCAAAGTTCGCTTCCGAGATCATCATAAAGCGTGCTCTGTCCCACAGCTCATTAGCGAAATTCCGCGAGAACTTGATAAACAGCCGCTCGGGTAACGCCGGCCCGGGGAATTCATATGCCAAGGTCAGCAATAGTTTTCTACCGGTGCCACCCCCGGCGAATTCCTGCGCTTTGGCAACACGACGAACCTTGTTATTGGCCGCCAGCGCGCCGGAAGCACGAAAAGCCTCGGTGAGAAAGTCCGCGCCGCCCGAGAGCAGCGTCTCGGGATCCGCGGGAATCGCTAGGCCGAAGATCTCACCAGCGACCCAGCGCCTATCGGCTGAAGCGGCCTGTTGGGGCGGGCGAGCGGAATCGAACATATCGCTGACCTACGGCTAAACGGTACAAATCAGGTCGTTGCGGGCGAAGGAAGACTCGTGTGAATTCGGCGTGAAAAGCACCGCCATTTCGGCCAACTCCAACCAGCGGAAGAATGTCTTTATCCTAACGCGGTCATTTTCGAATCGCCCTCTTTTTTTCGGGCCTGCCCCCGACCCTTATACCGAAGCGCTGACTACGGGTCAGCAAATTCATCGCTCACCGCCGCGATATCCGCTGGCGGCCAACTCCGGCCGGTGGCCGTTTCGAACTGCATTCCTCAAAGCGGCCGCTCACTGCTAGCCGAATGAAACACGGATGTACGATTCCCCTTTCGCGTCACATCGACAGCACCCAGGACCTTGTGAGTTTTGGGGCTTTCACGTCTTGCGCCGAAGTACCCAGGTACCAATGGCGAGCGTGACGTCCAGAAATGCAATCGCGAGAAACGTGTGAGGAAAAACGCCGACAATCGCTATGGACACGAGTACTAAAGGAACGAGTATCCAGCGGTCTAGCACTGTACACGCCGCGAATTGTCGGCCTCCGGAACGGCCGCCAAACAAGTAGAGCCAACCAATAACGGCAACCGCCATGCCAACAACCCGAAAGAGCGCCCCCTCGTCGCCAACGAAATCGCGATCCATCAAGAGCGTCTGCACCGCACCTGGCCAAACAATGAGTAGAGCTCCGGCCCCAAGATAGAGGAGGCCATTAATCTCGGTGTATTTTGATACTGTAGAGAGGTTGGGCGCTGTCTCCATAAGATCGCTGGTAAAGGACATGACATTTCCCCTTGTCGTAATTCAGCTAGGTGAACGATTTAGCTACGCTCGTTCTGAACGAATGCGCCCAGTTAGAATGGCGTGGCACATCATGGCGATGTGCCATCCGGTCGCGGATATCCTACCCGCCCAAGCCTTGGGATCGCGCTGGGAGTGACAGAGGCTGCAGGTCTGGCTAGCCGACGGTGTCGAACGTTTCGACGTTGGGCGGCGCCGCCAAAAAAGAGCCCGCCTTGTTCATCATCTCTTTGTAATATTCCGTCTGACCGTGACGCGCGAACGCATCCTGATCCTTGTAGAGTTCCAAGAACCTGTAGGTGTTATCGTCAGCCCGGCTCTTGGTCAGTTGATAGAGTACGTTCCCCGGCTCATTAGCCCGAACCTTCGCCGTCACTGCGGCGACTAGGGTTTCGAATTCGCCTGCCTTGCCGCTTTGGATCTTCAGTGTCGATGTACTTGCGATCATGATGTTGCCTCGCGAGAAGTCCGAGATAGTGCGGCCGGTCCCGATTCGGGCATACATACATATGCTGCTTGGCACATGGAAGTCGGATCATCGGGGTGCGGCATTCGGACTTTAGGCCGATCGATTTCATTCTGCGATAGGACCTTGATCCATCTCGACGGGCCGTCCCCGGCACTCTGGTCAGTGATCGTTTAGGAGCCCGAGACCCGCCGTTCGTGACTGGCGCATACGGGTCGCGATTTGCCGGTGAGTTATCGAGTGCGGTGAGTAAAAAGGAATTCGTAATGAAGTGTATTCGGGAGTCCGTGCTGGCGATGCTGATGTGGACAGCCATTTATGGCTGTGCTACGCGACCAACTAAGGTTCCTCATGTCAGGACACCAGTGCGCACTGACCCTTCGCGCCCCTTCCATCTCGAGAACGACTACCCACCGGAGTCGAAGCTTCTCCACGAAGAAGGCGTTTGCAAAGTGAAAATGACTGTCACCGCTGACGGTAGCGTTCGAGATTTTAGCCTCACGCAATCCACCGGATACCCGCGGCTCGATCAAGCTTGCCTCATAGCGTTTGTTGGCGGGGGATTCCTTCCAGCGACTCAGGATGGAAAACCGGTTACAACAACGTTGGAGATACCGATTACTTGGAAATTGGCCACGGACCGACCGAAGCAGCAATGAAGTGCAGACCGCCCGATAGCTGTCATCGGTGTACGGCCGGTTGGGGTCGATAGGACTCACTCGATGCCGGCGGGAGGCCGACGGGCTCCCGGCCACATCCGGTCAGTGGTGCTCTGAAACTCGCCGCCACTAAGCTGCCATTCGCTATGTGATCGTCGGACTCGGTATGATTTGAGTCCGCCTGGCGTACTCCTGGGTGAAGGGTCCGATGCACGCGAACAAACTCATCGCGGCTGTCCTGATGGTGTGCACTACTGCGCATGGAATGACGCATGAACATCCGTATGAGACTGCGGAGAAACTGGGAGAGGTCCACTTCACCACGTCGTGTAACAAAGCGGCGCAGAGTGATTTTAATCGCGCCGTAGCCCTGCTTCATTCTTTCCAGTTCAGCCGTGCAATCGAGGGATTTAACGCGGTTCTGCGGGAGGATCCTACGTGCGCAATCGCGTATTGGGGAATTGCACTGAGCGATTGGGGAAATCCTTTCGCACCCGGAATTATCGACATTAGACTACTGCAACTTGGGCGCGAGAGCGCCGAACGCGGCGAAAAGCGGGGTGCAAAGACGGAGCGCGAACGCGCCTATCTCCAGGCAGTCGGCAAGCTGTACGACGACTTTGAAAACACGCCGCAGCAACTGCGATTGCTCGCCTATCGCGATGCCATGAGGGAGGTTGCAGAAAAATATCCGGAAGACCACGAAGCGCAGATCTTCTACGCATCGGCGCTCGTGGTCGCCGCGGATCCCAGCGACAAGACCTACGCAGACCAACTCAAGGCCGGAGCAATTCTCGAGAAATTGTTCGCGAAAGAGCCGACGCATCCGGGTCTGGCACACTACATTATCCATACATATGACGTTCCGGCACTGGCGGGCCGTGGCCTAGTCGCGGCACAACGTTACGCGGAAATTGCCCCCGACGCGCCTCACGCACTGCACATGCCGTCGCATACTTTTACACGCCTGGGATATTGGCAGGAGTCGATCGATAGCAATGCGGCGGCCGCAGCGGCCGCGCGGCGTCAAGGTCAGACAGCCGAAGAGTTGCATGCCAGCGACTACGAGACGTACGCCTATTTGCAAACAGGGCAGGATGAGGCGGCGGCCCGAATTGTGAAATCGCTGCCAGAAATGGCATCGCGCTTCGATCCCAAGGTGCTGTTGATCGGCGCTGGCCCACCCTCAGCTGGCTATTTCGCGCTCGCGGCAATCCCCGCACGTTATGCGATGGAGCGCCACAACTGGCAGCAAGCGGAGAGGCTAGAGCAGTCCGAGACGCCGTTTCCTTACGCAGATGCGATGACCTGGTTCGCCCGAGGATTAGGAGCCGCACGATTGGGTCACGCTGCGGAGGCAGCCGAAGCCGCGACCGCATTGCGGCAGATCCGGGAAAACCTGTCGAAGACTAACGAGCCTTACTGGGCGCAGCAGGTGGAAATTCAAGCCACTGCGATCTCGGCATGGTCTGCGCTGGCGGCGGGTAGGAATGAGGAGGCTCTGCGGCAGATGGAATTGGCAGCGAAATTGGAAGATGGGACAGAGAAAAGTGTAGTTACACCGGGGCCGCTGTCCCCAGCGCGGGAGCTGCTCGGAGAGATGTTATTGGAGATGAACAATCCTACGAAAGCATTAGCGCAATTTGAAGAGACGCTGAAGAAGGAGCCGCGACGCTTCCGGTCATTATATGGAGCTGCGCGCGCTGCGCAGCTCAGCGGGCGCAGCGATCTGAGTCAAAAATATTTTGGCGAACTGCTGACAGTTTGCGCGCGCTCCGACAAGCCTGGAAGACCCGAAATCAAGGAAGCGCGTGACGCCTTGGCGAAGCGAAAAGAGCGCTGACCAGGCCGCTCCGAAGCGGACCCTCGTGACAATCAGCACCGGGTCGTTAAGCGCCCAACAGTCTGCGTGCTAGCAACGACCCATTGCCTGAAAGCTGCACGTCGCGCGTCGCCGCGGCAGCTACCGAACGGTAGGCGAGTTCCTACAGCACACGGCGTCTGGCGCATATACGTATTTCGCACGCAACAACCTACGATGTCGCCTGTTTCGATAACTAAGGAAAAAAACCATCATGAAACCTCATAATTTGCGTACCGTGACGAGCGTTCTGTTCGCTACTTTGCTCTTGAGCGCGGTTTCCTTCGGCGCCACCAAGGATCAAATTGACGGGAGCGTGCAGAACACTCTGACTCAGTTCGATCAACTTAATCCAACTAATCAGGATCTGGTGAAGCGGGCGAAAGGTATTCTGGTGTTTCCGCACGTGACCAAGGGCGGCGTGGGCGTCGCAGGCGAATTCGGTGAAGGGGCATTGCGAGTCAATGGACAGAATGTGGGCTACTACAGTCTGTCGTCAGCCTCCGTTGGACTGACGCTGGGCGTCGCGAAGCACAATGAAATCATTATGTTCATGACCCAGGAAGCGTTGGACAAATTCACCAGCACTAAGGGTTGGGCCGTGGGTGCCGATACCGGAGTGGCCGTGCTGTCGAAGGGGGCCGGCGGCGACTATGACACCAAGACTCTGCAGAGACCGATCCTCGGCTTTGTATTTGGGGAAAAAGGCTTGATCGCTGACGTATCGTTTGACGGCTCGAAGATTACTCAGCTAAACCGATAGAGAACTTCGGAGACGAAGGACGCTCGGGCCGCTTTGGCTCGAGCTTTTCTATCGAGTGCGAATGCTCGGCTTCCAAGTGGCCGGAAGAGCTGTGCGTGATCCGCGTGTACTTGCGAGCCGCTCACGAAAGCCTCAGCCAGGTGGGTGTGCAAGGTGCCGCAGCAATTATCGCAGGCGCTGCGCGCCGTCGAGTTTAGCGAGATTTCGATCGAATGTACCTAGTGGCAGGTGCCCAGCTTTCCGGGCGATCTCCAGCATGAGGCAGTCGGAAAACCCAAGAGCCGGTCGTTTTCTGAAGTTCTCCGTCGCTGCGCTCACCACATCGGCGTCCTGCACCGACAGGTGCTCGTGATTTAGAAGCATGTCGAGAGCGGTTGCGATCTGGTCTGCCGAACGCTCGAACACGGCATCGAGTGCCCAGGTGGTTTCGGCCAGCACCAGATGCGATACCCAGGCTCCGCTTCCAATGAACTCTTCGGCTGCACGGACTTGGCTCGGATCGTCGCGCACGACGAGTCGAACCAAGACATTCGTGTCAACGGCGCGCATGCCGCTTGCGGATGTACTCTCGAACCCCCTCTTTCACATCCAAATTGATATCGGTTGTCGATTTGGGAGCGTCTCAAACGTCTATTCGTACGGACAAGCCAAAAGGAGATGAGATGAGATTCATGATGCTGATGATTCCCGCTGTTTACCAAGGCGGCAAACCGGCGCCGGGCTTTGCGCCAGATCCGAAGAAGCTGGAGGAGATGGGCCGGTTCAACGAAGAGCTGGGCAAAGCGTTCAAAATTGAATCGCTCAACGGCCTGCATCCTCTCGCCAAGGGTGCGCGCGTTTCGTTCGCCAAAGGCAAGCCTTCCGTGATCGATGGACCGTTCATCGAAACGAAGGAAGTGGTGGGCGGTTACTGGCTGGTGGAAGCACCGTCCAAGGACGAAGTGGTGAAATGGGCGCAGCGCTGCCCGGCGGACGAAGGCGACACGATTGAGATCAGGCAAATCTTTGGGCCCGAAGATTTCGCGAAGTAACAAGGTGCCATGAACCGCGGCGCGCGGGTTTCGTGGCCGCATGAGTTCGCGGATTGCCGAGAGGATCGCGGCTGAGGCTTCGTCATGCTCCGTGAGCTCGCTATCCGGGCGAGACAAGCGCGTGACGACAAGGTAGGTTTGTGACCCGCAGCTGCTGGTAGCGAATCGCAGCTATCAGGTGGCGCGCGCACCTTAGTCCTATTTTCCATGTGACACGAATATCGACAGCCCCAAGAGGAATGCGCCGACCACAATGATGAGCGCCCCGGCCTGAGTGGTCTTTTCGCTCCCCTCGGCACGGGACCATGTGGAAACGCCCACTAGGACGAGCCCGGCAACAATCAGAACTGTTCCCATAATCGATGGTAAATCGTTGACGCTCATTGCTTTACCTCCCCGTCCGCCACCACAGCGACGTTTGGTCCAACAATTCCTCAGCGTTGGCAGCGCAGGTCTTTCCTGCGCCCCGCCGGTCTGTACTGAACAAAACACAAATGCAGGCTAAAAAGTTGCAGTTCCGCAGCCCTGGATTCGAGGAATTACGCGGGTATCGCCGCTGGGGCGATGTTTATTGGCGCCCGTTACCAGGTGTTCGCAACCCTCAGCATAGGGCCGATCCCGGTCATACTGACGAGACTGCGCGTGAATCCACGGTCAGTGTTAGCCAACGTCTACCAACGCCCTGCCTGATGCGAGTTAGAAATCAAGTTGGCATGCTTTTTGTGTGAAAAACGGCGCCCTACGAGCCAACGCGACCATTGGGGAGGAGCACTGATTGGGTAGTGACGAGAGAGCGAACGGTCCTCAATGACCCGAAGGCGACGGCGGCGCAAGTCAATCGCTTGCGGCAGACCTATCCGGCACCCGACCTCGGCCTCTATTGGAACTCGTTTGTCGCCTGCTTCTCCGTTGGTGTTCCTCCTGTGCCAAATCTAGCGGGCCCCAACGACGTGATTTCGCCGTTAAGAACTCGTATGCATTTCAGCGAGATGCCCAGGTCCTGTTCGTATCGACGTATGAGGCGGGCCTCGGTTTCCGTAACCAGTGACACTGCCGTGCCTTTCGCGCCGGCGCGAGCCGTGCGACCGACCCTGTGCAGGTAGGCCTTGCTCATCGTCGGTACATCGAGATTGAAGATGTGGGTCACGTCCGGGATATTAAGACCGCGGGCAGCTATATCGGATGCAATCATGATGCGGATGGCGCCGCTGCGAATCCCGTCCATTGCCCGCTTGCGGTCCTTCTTGGATAACTCGGAATTCAGGTCCGCAACTGCCAGTTTGTGATGGATCAGCTTCGAAGCGACCTGTTCCGCCACATCATTGCGATGCACGAATACGATGGAGCGCGGCACATCGAACGCATGCAGCAGCTTGCGCAACACGTCCGGTTTGTCCCGGTCTTCACAAATCAGATACAGATGTTCAATTCTCTCGTTGACCGACGACGTACCCCCGCGAAGCATCACGGCAGCAGGAGCCAGTGTTTCCAAGACCCTACGAGTCTGTTGCTCGATCGTTGCAGATGCGAAGATCAATTGACGACCCGCCGGCGCAGCGCTGACGATTTCCTGAATCCAGTGCAGACTTTCGTCGTTCAGCAGCCGGTCTGCCTCGTCGATGACGACGGCGCGGATGTGCGCCATCTTCAGCTTGCTCCGTTCAATCAACTCCACGATGCGGCCCGGCGAGCCCACCACGACGTGCGGCTTGGCCTTTAGTTTGTCGATCTGTCGGTCGGTCGATGTGCCTCCGATGAGCAGCACCGAGCGGATGGCGCGCGCTGCGTTTAGCGCAAGTTCACACGATTGACGGTGGATCTGAATGGCCAATTCGTGCGTTGGCGCCACGATCACGACTTGGGTCGCAGCTTGCGCAGGATCGATGCGCGCAAAGAGGGGCAGCAAATAAGCCAGTGTTTTACCGGTACCCGTCTCCGCTCGCAAATACGCGTCCTTTCCGGCAACGAGCGGTGGGATTGCGGCGATTTGAATGGGGCTGGGGTCTACTATCTGTTGTTTCGCGAGCGCAGCGATGAGTTCGGATGGCAGCGAGAGATCTGTAAACGTCATGAAATCCAACTCGCTGTGGTAGCTGACCACGCCCGCCTTCGTACGGTATGGCTGCTGAACGGGCGGTAATTCTAACAGTTTTGCCTGGGTCACCCGTCAGGGTGGTAATGAAGAGCCGTTCCATGGGATAGCCACCTATTTGCACAGAAATGCCGATCATCGTCGCTGTCGCGCCTACTTAGAAGCATTTTGAGAGGGTCTGTCAACACTAACGAAGTCCCTCGATGACGAGTGCGAAGCACAGAAAGCCCATGAGCATCACGTCGAGTTTTGATGAATGTTATACCCGCGCAGTTCTACATAGGACTATATGAGATAACTGCGTGTCGAGGTGAGCTTATAGGGCCAGCACCAGCCTTATCCCCGCCTCCACGTCACGCAGCGATTCAGCAGGCAGACGGCCAACCTTCTCGGTCAATCGTTGCTTATCCAGCGTAATCAGCTGTGACACGTTAACGACTGATTCCTGCGGCAAGCCGCTGGCGCGCCGCGTGACACGAACGTTCCCCGGTGCCTCAGCTAATCGCATGTTCGACGTCATTGCGGCACAGATTGATGTGCGGATTGCACTTTCATTGAATTCATTCGACTGCACTATCAACATAGGTCTACGGTACCCCGGCCCAGAGCCCTGAGGCTCCTCAAGCGAGGCCCACCAGATCTCGCCCCGCCGCACTACCACCTCTCCTTTGGCAGGGAGCGGAGCTGTGCATGTGCGAGGAACGGATCGATCGCCGAGTCCTCCTCGTTGTTTCCATACACGGAGTCGAGTTTTTCACGAACGCCCGAAAATCTCTCGCTGTTGACATATGCCGTCACGGCATTCGCATAAAGCTCGCTGCGCGACCAGCCCCGCGATTTCGCGAGTCGGTCAGCCTCTTCGAAGAGAGAATCCGGGATGGAAATCGCGGTTTTCATGGAGCTAGTATAACCGTGGTCATACCGGGTTTCAAGACGCAGTAAGCCATTTAAGGACCCTCCTTGCGCCGTGGCAAATGCCGGAGCGACCGCAGGGAATAAGTTTTCTCGGTGACCGGGCCCGCTCACACCCCGCGGGGAGGTGCGGTTGCCGGCAAGCTCGCCGCAATGACTCACATCGACCCCGGAGGCGACGGCCACGAACGACTGCTTCAACGCACCCCGTGACAACTGATATTTTGCGACGACGCTAGGCGAGCTTCATTTTTTGCAAAGGCGCACGAAAGCGCGGTTCCGTCCGAACGTTATTTAGAAGCGGGTCCGCCTAGATTGATTCAAGTCCGCCATCACGTTGGCGATAAGTGGAGCGCGCGATGGGAATCGAATACATCGCTCTGGGTCCGCTATTCGTTTTGAATCATCGTGTTACAAGGGCGAATGAGCTCTGCGTGGGATTTCTGCGTGAATAACGCTGCCATGCCAGCCAATCCCAGCCATGGCGCCCATTCCCTTATTGCGCATTTCACCGACTTTTGCGACACCATTTTCTGCATCAAATGGTGCTATTATTCATGCACCCACTGGAGGATCAGATGCGCACCACCGTTACGCTTGACGATGATTTGCTCGCCAAGGCGATCAAATTGACTGGGGGCCTGGATCGCTCGACGGTGCTACGTGAAGGGCTGAAGGCGCTCATCGAGCGCGAGAGCGCCTTGCGACTTGCCAAGCTTGGCGGCACTCAGCCGCAACTCGAACCCGTGCCGAGGAGACGCTCTTCAGCCGCGACATGATTCTCGCCGACACGTCAGTATGGATTGATTACTTTCGTCAGGGCCAGCCAGAACTCGGCGAGCGTCTCCGGCGCAGCGACGTCTTAATGCATCCGTTCGTAGTCGGTGAACTCGCCTGCGGCAACTTCTCGAACCGCCAAGCAACTCTCGAACTGCTTCGACAACTTCACATGGTAGCCGTTGCTGAACACGATGAGGTCATGAACTTCATCCGCGTGCGAAAGCTTCACGGCCGTGGCATTGGCTATGTGGATGTTCACTTGCTCGCCGCAGCGGCAATCGAAGGATGTCAACTGTGGACCGCCGACAAAAGACTTCATTCGGTGGCAACGAGTATTGGAATCGCCCCCTGACGGCTAATGCGGTTCGCTTTCGGCCAAGACCGTCGGCGACCGCGTGGAAGAGGCCGCCGCGGAGCTTGCGTTGGCGCGTGACTCGGGATTATTTCGAGTGACTGCGAACCCGTTGGTACGGTAGCTATGCCAGATTCGTGCTTATTGATAGCTCTTATTCATCAGCTGTTCGATTACCTTCACCGGTGCGTTGCCATAGCTCATAAATTGCTCATTGAAGCGCCTCAGGTCGAAGCGAGCCCCCCGTTCTCGCTTCAGGAGTTCACGAAAGTCGTAGATGGCAGAATACCCTGCGAAGTAACTCGTCAATTGCACGCTTGTGAGCGAGACACGCCGCCATTTTCCCGTCGCCTCTTGCCCGGACTGAAAACACTCATGCACCAGCAGCTGCTTCGCGGCCTCCTCACTCATGCCGAGCACATGCACCCCGTAGTCGAGAATCGTGTTGCAGACCGAGCGCAGATTCCATTTGGCATACATAAGCCACTGCTCCGCAGTGTCATTCCCGAAGCCCGACTCGAGCATCATCCGTTCGCCATACACGGCCCAACCCTCGACCATGGCGCCGTTAAAGAACAGGCTTTTGATGAGGCTCGGGGACTTGTTGGCGTAGACACCCTGCACATAGTGCCCCGGCACTGCCTCATGGATCACCAGTACGGGAAGTATCCAGCGATTGTATTCACGGAGATAACTTTCGGCACCAGCGGCGCTGAGATCATCGAGCGGCGTCACGTTGAAGTAGGACGGGGCACCCTGATCATACGGGCCGGGCCCATCTTCGCTGGCTCGGGCGATGCCCTGCTTGTATTTGGGTGTTATCCGCACCACGAGCGGCTTTTGCGGGTCGAGAGTCAGCAGGTGGTGATCCGTCACCCACTGCTCGAGCTCTGGAATCGTCCTTTGCACCTCCTTGAAGAATTCGCTACTCGCGACATGCTCTTCGGATAACTTGCCGATAAGCGTGCCAATCTTCTCCAGCCGATCCTCGGGTTTTGCGGTGTTGGGAAAGTATTTGGGCCACAACTCATCCGACAACACGTCCATGCGAATCAGTAGGCGATCCTTTTCATCAAGAGCACGTTCATACAGTGCTTCGGCCGTGCTGCCGGAAGCAATGTCGAGGGCGAACTTCTGCTCGTAGAGCTCGCGTCCGAGCCGAAACGATCGGGCTGATCCATTGGCGAGTTGCCCGTCCAGCGCTTTGAGCCATTCAACATAGTCGCGGATGGCCGCTCTCGCGGCGTCGATGCGTTGCTTGAATAGCACCCGCTCGCTCTCGTTCAGTTTCGAGGCGGTAATCTGGTGCTCGAGTTCGGAGCCAAAAACATCCAGCACGCCGCCGCTCTGCTCAATCGCGAGTTGCGTGTGCTCCCGTGTGGGATTCTTTACGGCTCGCTTGGCGGCTGCATAGTAGGCCGGCACGTTTTTCAGGCGCGCGAGAACCGCGCGCAAGCGCAACTCGCGCGGGGCATACTCGGTATTGAGCACCAGTATCGCGCGGCAATCAACTTGGCAGGGGCGCGTCAAACATGATGGCAAAGGATCACGCGGCGTCTGGATCATGCCGCTGATGATTGTCGCTGGCAAGCGCTACGTTGAAGGTTGATTGTCGCTCGGCGTCAACGATTCAACGTTCTTGATTGTCGCGTGCTGTGTAGGCCTTCCGGATCCGGGCTTTTTCCGAGCAAGCGCAGTCCGTCTCCTGAAGCTCTCCACATTCATCTCGAAGATCGTGGCGTGATGAACGAGACGGTCCACCGCAGCGAGAGTCATCGCTGGATCTTGGAAGACCTTGCCCCATTCGCCGAACGGTTGGTTTGCCGTGATCAGAAGGGAACGGCGTTCATACCGGGTACTGATCAGCTCGAACAGCACGGAGGTCTCCGCTT
The DNA here is from genome assembly GCA_963755935.1 of uncultured Gammaproteobacteria bacterium. Classification (GTDB taxonomy): domain Bacteria; phylum Pseudomonadota; class Gammaproteobacteria; order Steroidobacterales; family Steroidobacteraceae; genus Bog-1198. The sequence continues at coordinate 2,238 of CAVWME010000010.1, read as the reverse complement.
GATCTTTGGTCACGTAGACGAGATCGTCCAAGATCAGCAGGTGATAGCGGTCGAGACGCTGGATTGCGGCCTCCAGGCCGAGCTCACGGCGCGCGATTTGCAGTCGTTGGACGAGATCGGAGGTGCGAGTAAATAACACCCGCCAGCCCTTCTCGATGAGCGACAGGCCGATCGCCGCGGCCAGATGCGACTTACCGCCACCGGGTGGCCCGAACAGCAGCAGGTTGGCACCCTTGTCGAGCCATCCATCGCCGGCGCACAGCGCCGAGACCTGGGCCTTCGAGATCATTGGCACCGCGGCAAAGTCGAAGTTATCGAGGATCTTGTCGGTGGGCAGCTTCGCTTCGCCGAGATGACGCTCGATGCGGCGTCGATCACGTTCGGCGATCTCGTGCTCAGCGAGTGCCATCAGGAAGCGGGCCGCCGGCCAGCCCTCTTTGTCAGATCGCTCGGCAAACTGCTGCCACAGGTGCTTGATGGCCGGCAGCCGCAGTTCGTTCAAGAGTAGCGTCAAGCGTGAGGCGTCGATGGTGGCGCTCATGCGGCTTCTCCGATGTAGGCGTCGTTGAGCGCTTCGTAGACGGTCAGCGGCGTCAGATGCACCGACACCTCCGGTAAGCTCGCCAGATCTGGCACAAAGCGTTCTCGCAGCCTCGTCAGGTCCGGCAGCCGGTCCGCGGCCAGATCATCGCTCAGCAGTGCGGCGAGCTGCGCTTCGCAGGCGCGTTCATGCGCGATGCTCAGCAGTTCGACCATCAGCTTGCAGGCGGCACGTTCAGACAACCGCTCGCACAGATGATCGAACATGTGGCGGTAGGCCTCGCGAGGCCAGAGCTGATCTCGATACACCAGGTTCAACAGCGCCATCGGCTTGCGCCTGAGTGCGTGGATCACGTGCCGGTAATCGATGACGTGACCGTGCTTGCCGTCGCGGCCGGGGCGGCCTCGTACCAGGGTCAGCACCCGCGTGCCGCCGACGAACAACTCCACCCGGTCATCGTACAGGCGCGCTCGCGGACGGTGGCGGATGAGGCGCGAGGGTACGGTATAAAATACCTTGCGCAGGACGAAGCCGCCGGAGGTGCTGACGTAGACCAGTTCGTGCTCATAGTCGGCGGTGCGGTTATCTGGCAATGGCTGCAGCACGGCGCGTTCGGCATCAATGCGTTGGCGGTTGCGGGCGTTCTTGCGACCGACGATCTCGTCGATGAACGAGCGATACGCGACGAGGTCGTCGAAGTCGACCGTACCGCGCATCAGCAGAGCGTCACGGATCGAGTTCTTCAGATGGCCGTGGGGACTCTCGATCGCGCCGTTCTCGTGCGCGACACCGCGGTTGTTACGAGTCGGTTCCATGCGGTAATGCCTGCACAGTGCATCGTAGCGGCTGGTCAGATCCTCGCGGGCCTCGTGATCAAGATTACGGAACGCGGCTGACAGACTGTCGCTGCGATGCTCGAACGGTGCACCGCCGAGGGCCCACAGGGCGTTCTGCAGGCCTTCGGCAAGCGCCACGTAACTCTCGCCTCCCAAGATGACATGCGCGTGCTCAAAACCCGAGCAGGCCAAGCGGAAGTGATACAGCCGATGATCGAGTTCGAGACCGGCAACACGCACGGCGAGGTCTCCCATCTCGGTAAAATCCGACAGTCCCATGCGCCCGGGTTCCTGCACCTGCCGGAAGATCACGTCCCGGTCTTTGCCGTTCAGCGCGCGCCACTGGTGGATCCGGCGCTCCATGGTTCGGCGCACGCCTTCGGGCAGATCCGGATGCCGCCGCAGCATCTCTTCGAAGATCGCAATCGGTCGCAAGTCCGGAGCCGCCTTCAGCATCGGCACGATCTCTGCTTCAAAAATCGCGACCAGTGGATCGGGTCGCCGCCGACCTCGTGGCCGCGGCGTCTGCGATGGTAATCGGGGGTCGTTCTCGATGCGATACGCGGTGCGTAAGCTGATCGCCGCTTGCGCGGCCGCTGCCGGCTTCTTCACAGTCAATCTGGACTTCATGTACAGCCTCATCTGGTGATCGTTGATGTGTCGACCGGGCATAAGGCAGGTACTCCGTCACTGGAAACACCTCCTCAATACCCCATCGGCCTCGATCACCGACGAGCTGGACCCTCAAACCGGGCCAGAATCGCCTCTCAGAGGGTTAAATCCGAGCAAAAAGGCTCGAAAACACCCCTCCCAAAAATTTGCCATCCTGATTGTCGCGCTTGCCACCCTGATTGACGCGCG
>CAVWME010000009.1:0-42151 GCA_963755935.1 uncultured Gammaproteobacteria bacterium | reverse complement strand
GCCGAAGGCGCGGTTGCCGATCATGTCGTGATTTTGGAGAAATCCCACGAAGGCGTCCGGCGGCAGATGGGCGCTCGGCGCGCCGCGCGATTTACCACGGAACGCGGAGTGCTCGCCCTGATAGGCGAACCCTTCCGCCAGCGCCCGGCCGAGGCGGGCGAGCGGCTCGGTGGCATAGTCGGCGTAATAACCGTCGGCCTCGCCGCTGAACAGCACGTGCAGGGCGTGATGGACGTCGTCATCCCATTGCGCGGTGGCGTGGAGCGGCCTGCCGGCGGCATCGCGCGCGAGGTAGTGCGCCTCGTTGCGGTTGTTCTCGAGCACGAGGTGCACGCGGCGGTCACCGCCCGGCCCTCTGCGCAGCGCCGCTGCGATCTCGCAGACCATATCGGGTCCGGCTCGAGTCGCGAAAGGCGTGCACCGCGTCGAGCCGCAGCCCGTCGAGGCAATATTCCGTCGTCCAGTAGAGCGCGTTGTGCACGAAATAATCGCGTACTGTGCGGCTCGCGGGTCCGTCGAAATTGATTGCCGCGCCCCAGGGCGTGCGCTGCGCCGGGTTGAAGAACTCCGGGCAATAGGCGTGCAGATAGTTGCCGTCCGGACCGAAATGGTTGTAGACCACATCGAGCAGCACCATCATTCCTGCGCCGTGGGCGGCATCGACGAGGGCCTTCAGCTCGTCGGGTGTGCCGTAGCAAGCCGCAGGCGCGAACGGCAGCACACCGTCGTACCCCCAGTTGCGCACGCCCGGAAATGCCGCCAACGGCATGAGCTGCAACGTGTTGATGCCGAGCGCCGCCAGTTCGGGCAGCCGGGCGGCCGCGGCAGCAAAGCTGCCTGCCGGCGTGAACGTGCCGACGTGCAACTCATAGATCACGGCATCCGCCCACGGCCGTCCGCGCCACGCAGTCTCGCGCCAGGCGTACGCGCGCGCATCCACGACGCTGCTCGCCTCGTGCACTCCATCCGGATTGCTGCGCGAGGCGGGATCCGGCACCGACCAGGCGGTGCCGTCCTTGAGATGCAGGCGAAATTTGTAGCGCGAGCCGGCCTTGGCCTCGGGCACCGTGACCTCGTGCCAGCCGGTCTCGGCGGCGTGCATCGGGCAGGTACGTGCCTCGATCAGCCGATCTTGGACTAGCTGCAGCTCGGCACGCACCGCGCTCGGCGCCCACAGGCGAAAGCGCGTGCCGCCCTGCGCCAGGAGCTGTGCGCCGAACGGCATTTCATGGGCGATGCGCAGCCCGTCGCGGTGCGACCCCGCGGACACCTCAATGATCTTTATTGCCGTGGCGGGGCCACCAGCGCTCGAGCAAGCGCCGCCGCCCAGTCCTTGCCGCCGAGACCGAAGGCGAGCGCGAGCGCGAGCACGATGCCGCCGAGCAGGACCAGAAACGTGAGCTCCACGATGTCGCCGCCGACTTCGAGATGGCGCAGCGCGATCATGATGACGAACGCCATGACGAGATACTGCGCCATCTTGCCGAGGAGATCGGCGTCGGGGATCTGGGCTTCGACGCAATAAGTCGCGACCGCATTACCCACGAAGCGGGCGAAGTACGAGCCGAAGACCGCGATGAGCATCGCGATCAGGACCTTCGGAGAGTAGAGCAGAGCGCGGTCCAAGATGTCGGTGAGCCGGACGAGCTCCACCTCGGCGGCGGCTTGCATGAACGTCGCCACGAGCACGACCCAGTAAGTGAACAGCCCGAACAGGGTCGTCGTGTCGCCCTGCAAGCCGCCCTGCTGCAAGAAGTGATCCGTGCCCGCGCGCTCGGTCAACACGTTGAAGTTCACCGCACGCAGGGCGCGCTCGACCAAGAATCGGGCCACCTTGGCGAGCAGCCAGCCGACGATGAGGATGCCGATCGCGACGACGATATTCGGCAAAAGCACCGCCGCGCGATGCACGAACTCGTCGGCGGTTTGCGGCAACAGATCCAGATTATGCATAACTCCCTCCCCTTGTCATCAGGCGACACCGCTCATTCCAGGACGCCCGAGTCGACGATCCCTTGCAGCGGTATGCCTGCCCAGCCCGGTCGATTGCCGAGCTCGTAGCGCAGCTCGTACAGCGCCTTTTCCAGCTCGAACAGTCCGAGAAGTCCATGGCCCGGGTCGAGCTCCGCGTAGAGCTCCGCGCCGCGCGTCGTCTCGTGATAGGCCGCGAGGAAAGCGGTGCGCACTTCCTGGGTCCACGCGCGCGCCAGCGGCGCGAGTTTCGCGTACTCCACTTCATCGTGCGCGACGCTTCGCAAGGCGCTGTGCTCGACGTAGCTGAACGACCGCAGCATACCTGCGACGTCGCGCAGCGGCGACTGCTTGGCGCGCCGCTCGTCGAGGCTGTGCCCCGGCTCGCCTTCGAAGTCGATGATGACGAAGTCGTTCTTCGTGAGGAGCACTTGCCCCAAATGGTAATCGCCGTGAATGCGGATTTTCGTGCCGGTCTTATCCTCGGCAGCGAGCGCCTCGATCCGCTTTGGGATCTGGTCTTGCCGGGCGAGGAGCGCGCCGGCCTGCTCGCGCTCTGCGGGCGTGAGCTCGTCGAGATGCGACTTGAGCAGCGCCAGCGCGTTCTTCGCCTCCTCGGCGGCTCGCTGACGGTAAGCTTCGAAATCCACGCGTCCGAGGCTCTCGGGATCGAACAGCGGGTCGCCAGTGCGTGTGGCGAGCGCGCGGTGCAGCTCCCCGGTGCGTACGGCGAGCCGGTGCATGAGCGCGAGGAAGGCTTCGTGCGCGTTGGCGGGCAACGCGTCGGACGCAGGGGCGGTGCGATGCACCTCGAGGAAACGCCGTAGATACTCGAGCGCGTAGGTCCAGCCGTCGCCCTGGTTGGCGACGTATTTTTGGAGCATCGCGAGCAAGCGCGGCTCACCGTCCCTGTCGCGGTATTCGAGCACGCCGGCGACCGCCGCGCAGTGCGCATAGTGCACGACGTCGGTGAGGTACAATCCCATCTCGAGCTCGGGGCTCTTGCCGGCACGCAGCCGGCGGTAGCCTTTGAGGATCAGGCGTTCCCCCATCACGACCACGGTATTCGAGCTCGAGCCCTGCGGGCGCGCGGCCGGGAGCGAGGCGAAATTCTTGCCGGCCAGCCGGCCGAACGCCGCCGTCGGCCGAAACTCGAGCTTGCCCTGTGCCATCGCCATCTCGCGCGGCTTGTGCATGGCGCCCACCAGGGCGCGGCAGAACGCCTCGTCGGCAAACGCATCGCCCATGATGCCGACGCTCGCCTGCTGGCGCACCTTGGCGATGGCGGCGGTGGAGAGGTTGCGCAGCCGTTCCTCGTCGCGATCCTCCCAGGCGAGGGCAAGCGGCAGAAAATAGCTTGTGCTCTCGCCGCCGGCCGCCACGTCGAGCAGCGCCGCGACCCAGCTGAGCTTGCCCTCCTGCCACACCACATGATCGACGATACGCGCGCGCTCGATGGACGTGCCTTTGGCCGCGTACCAGCGCTGCGTCTCGATGAATCGCGGCAGAGCGTCGGTCTCAAGCTGCGCCCGGGTCTTTTCCGCCATGGCGATGCGCCAAGGCACGACGCGGTCGCGAAACAGGCTGCTCCATCCGTCGAACAGCACCAACACGGGCCGCTCATCGATCGAGGTGATTTGCTCGTGCCACGCGGGCGCTTCCGCATCCTTGGTCAATCTGAACCAATAAAAGCCGTAAGCCGACAGCGTGAGCAGATAAGGCAGGTCGCCGACCGGCGGAAAGGTCGTGCGCCCGAGCATCTCCACCGGCACCCGGCCCTTGAATTCCGGCAGGTTGAGCTCGACCGGCTGCGCGGAGCGCGACAGATTGGCGACACAGAGGATGCTGTCCTCGCCGTACTCGCGCAGGTAGGCGAGGACCTTGCGATTGCCCGGCTTGAGGAAGCGGCGCGTGCCGCGGCCGAAGGCCTGGGTGCTCTTGCGCACGGCCAGCATGCGCTTGGTCCAGCTCAAGAGGGAGTTCGGATCGCGCGATTGCGCCTCGACGTTCACCGAGGCGAAGCCGTACACCGCATCCATGATGGGCGGCAGGTAAAGCCGCTGTGGATCGGAGCGTGAAAAGCCGGCATTGCGATCGGGACTCCATTGCATGGGCGTGCGCACGCCGTTGCGATCGCCGATGAACACGTTGTCTCCCATGCCGATCTCGTCGCCATAGTAGAGGATCGGCGAGCCCGGCATGGAGAGCAGCAGGCTGTCCATGAGCTTGATGCGATCGCGGTCGTTCTCCATGAGCGGCGCGAGGCGGCGGCGGATGCCGAGATTGATGCGCGCACGCATATCCGCGGCATACGTGTTGTACATGTAGTCGCGCTCCTTGCTCGTGACCATCTCGAGCGTGAGCTCGTCGTGGTTGCGCAGAAAAATCGCCCACTGACAGCTGTCGGGAATGTCCGGTGTCTGCTGCATGATCTCCGTGATGGGAAAGCGGTCCTCCTGGGCGATCGACATGTAGATGCGCGGCATGAGCGGGAAGTGATATGCCATGTGGCACTCGTCGCCGTCGCCGAAATACTCGCGCACGTCCTCCGGCCATTGATTGGCCTCCGCAAGCAAGAAACGGTTCTTGTAGTTGGCGTCGATCGCGGCGCGCAGCTTCTTGATCGCCTCGTGCGTCTCGCGCAGGTTCTCGTTGTTCGTGCCCTCGCGCTCGACCAGGTAGGGGATGGCGTCCAGACGGAAGCCGTCGACGCCCATGTCGAGCCAGAAGCGCATGATGTCGAGCACCGCGTCCATGACGCGTGGATTGTCGAAATTCAAATCCGGTTGGTGGCTGAAAAAGCGGTGCCAGTAGTACTGCTTCGCCACCGGATCGAAGGTCCAGTTGGAGCTCTCGGTGTCGAGGAAAATGATGCGGGTGCCGACATACTTCTGGTCGCTGTCGCTCCACACATAGAAATCGCGCTCGGGCGAGCCGGCCGGAGCGTGGCGTGCGGCCTGGAACCAGGGATGCTGGTCCGAGGTGTGGTTGATGATGAGCTCCGTCACCACCTTGAGCCCGAGCCGGTGCGCCTCGCGCAGCATGGCGCGGAAGTCATCGAGCGTCCCGTACGGCGGATGGATGCTTTTGTAATCGGCGATGTCGTAGCCGTCGTCCTTGAGCGGCGAGGGGTAGAACGGCATCAGCCAGATGGTATTGACGCCGAGATCGCGGATGTACCCGAGCTTGGAGGTGAGGCCCGGGAAATCCCCGATGCCGTCGTCGTTCGAGTCGAGGAACGATTTGACGTTGAGCTGATAGATGACCGCGTCTTTGAACCAAAGCGCGTCGTCGACATCGAGTCCGGACGGCGCCGCGGGATCTTTCGCGGCGGATTGGACGACATCGTTCATCGCAACCTCAGCGCTCACAGGAAATAGTCGAAGTCATGCTCGGTGCGCAGATACCGCCGCAGCTTCAAGACGTGCGCCGGCATGCGCCCGGGATCGAGCATCACGTAATTGCGCCGGCCGCGCCACGAGTAGCGCTGATCGCTCAACAGATCGTGCACCTGATAGGGCATCGACTCGTCGAGTCCGAGCGAGCCCAGGTCGAGCTCGATCCAGCCCGACTGGACATGATGGGGATCGAGGTTCACCACCACGATGATCACATTGTCCGAGGACGCGTCGCTCTTCAGATAGCCGATGAGCTCGTCATTATCGAGCGTGCAGAAGCGCAGCGATGCATCCGCTTGCAGAGCGGTGTTGTCGCGGCGGATGGAGTTCATACGCGCGATCAACGAGCGCAGACTGTCGGGTCGGTCGAGGCTCCAATAGCGCAGCTGGTATTTTTCCGAATCCAGATACTCCTCGCTCCCGGGCTCGCGCGGCGTGCTCTCCATGAGCTCGAAGGTCGGTCCGTAGATGCCGTAATTGGCCGACAACGTGGCCGCGAGCACGAGTCTCGCGGCATAGGCGGCGCGCATCCCCGACTGCAGTGTCTCGTGCAGGATGTCGGGCGTGTTCGGCCACACGTTCGGCCGGAAGTATTCCCGCGCGGTACCCAAGTTGAGCTCCGTGAAATAATCGGTGAGCTCGCGCTTGCTGTTGCGCCAGGTGAAATACGTGTACGACTGCGTGAAGCCGAGCTTCGCGAGGCGAAACATCACTTTCGGCCGGGTGAACGCCTCGGCCAGGAACAGCACGTCGGGGTGCGTGCGCTGCACCTCGCCGATCAACCATTCCCAAAAGGGGAACGGCTTGGTGTGCGGGTTGTCGACGCGAAATATACGGATTCCCTGCTCGATCCAGAAATCGACGATGCTCTTGAGCTCCGCCCACAAGGCGCGAAAGTCTTGGGTCTCGAAATCGAAGGGGTAGATGTCCTGGTATTTCTTCGGCGGATTCTCCGCGTATTGCACACTGCCGTCGGGGCGGTGCTTGAACCACTCGGGATGCGCGCGCACGTAGGGGTGATCGGGTGCGCATTGGAAGGCGAGGTCGAGGGCGATCTCCATGCCGAGCTCACGCGCCGCTGCCGCGAGGTGCCGGAAATCCTCGAGCGTTCCGAGCTCCGGCAGGATTTGCTTGTGGCCGCCCTCGGCGGAGCCGATCGCCCAGGGGCTGCCGACGTCGCCGCTCTTCGCGTCGAGCGAGTTGTTCGCTCCCTTGCGGTTGACGCGGCCGATCGGTTGGATGGGCGGGAAATAGACGACGTCGAAGCCCATCCCCGCGATGTACGGCAGGCGCGTCTCGACATCCTTGAAGTTGCCATGCCGCGCCGGCTGCGACGCTGCGGACCTTGGAAAGAGCTCGTACCAGGCACTGAAGCCCGCGCGCTTGCGATCCGCGAATATTTCCAAGGCCGCCGAATCGGCGAGACTCCTGTCCGCATGCCGCTGCATGAGGCGGGCGCGCTCAGGGTCGAGCGCAAGCGCCTTGAGCGAGGGCGCGTCCGCGGCCGACTTCGGCCCCACGCTCTCGAGCAGGAGCGCGGCCCAGTCCTTCAGGGCCTCTGCATCGGCATCGTCCAAGCGCGCCGCGGTCGTGGCGATGAGCGCGCTGCCCACGGCCAAGGCGACGCGAATGTCGGCGAGCTCTTCGCGCCGCTCGAGCTCCTTGCGCCAGGACTCGAAGGGATCGACCCAGGCCGTGACCATGCACCGGTAGCGCCCCGGCGCGGGCGGCGTGAACTCGGCAGTCCACACGTCGTTTCCCAGGGGCCGCATCTCGACCTCGTACGCCTGCGCCTGATTCACCGCCCTCCAGGCGAGCACCACGCGCAACCGATCGTGTCCGTCGGTGAAGCAATGCGCCTCGATACGCACACGCTCGCCGGCGATGCGCTTCGCAACAAAACGGCCGCCGTCGACCATGGGCGACAAGGCGTCGATGACCGCGCGCACCCGCCCATCGCCGCGCCTCTCGACCGCGGCCGCGCTTAAGGGTGCCACTGTCGCGGAAGCCGCGGTGGCGGATGACTTCGGACGCTTGCCCGGTTCCGATCTCTCAGCCATGCGATTCCCAGCGCAGCATCAGGGTCGAGAGCGGCGGCAGCGTCAGATTCACCGACTCGACGCGGCCGTGGGCGCTCACCGGCACCGATTCGACACCGCCCATGTTGCCCCACCCGGCACCGCCGTACTCGCGCGCATCGCTGTTCAAGACCTCGCGCCAGACCCCGCGTCGCGGCACGCCGATGAGATAGTTATTCCGCGGGACGGGGGTGAGGTTGCACACCACCAGGATGGGCGGGCTGTCTCCCGCCTTGCGCAAGAACGCGAGCACGCTCGCTTGCGCATTGTCGACGTCGAGCCATTCGAAGCCATCCTGGCTGAAATCGATCCGATGCAACGCAGGCTCACGCCGATAGACCGCGTTCAAGTCGCTCACCCAACGTTGCACGCCCGCATGCTCAGGGAGGGAGGACACCCACCATTCGAGCTCGCCGTCGTGGGTCCACTCGCGTCGCTGCGCGAACTCGCCGCCCATGAACAGGAGCTTCTTGCCGGGGTGGCCCCACATGTAACCCAACAACGCGCGCAGGTTCGCGAACTTTTGCCAGTCATCGCCCGGCATCTTGCCGATGAGCGCGCCTTTGCCGTACACCACCTCGTCGTGCGAGAGCGGCAGCACGAAGTTCTCGTTGAAGGCGTATATCAAAGAGAATGTCAACTGGCCGTGGTTATAGCGCCGGTAAACGGGATCCTTGCTGAAATAGGCGAGCGTGTCGTGCATCCAGCCCATGTTCCATTTCATGCCGAAGCCGAGACCGCCCATGTCGGTCGGCCGCGAGACCATCGGCCAGGCCGTCGATTCCTCGGCGATCGTGGTGGTGTCGGGATGGTGCCGGTACACGGCTTTGTTCAACTCGCGCAGGAAATCGGTCGCCTCGAGATTCTCTCGCCCACCGAAGCGGTTCGGGATCCACTCGCCTGCCTTGCGCGCGTAATCCAAGTAGAGCATCGACGCGACGCCGTCGACCCGCAAGCCGTCTATGTGGTAGTGCTTGAGCCAGAATAGCGCCGAGGAAATGAGAAAGGCGCGGACCTCGTTGCGACCGTAGTTGAAAATCGCCGAGTTCCATTCCGGGTGAAAGCCTTGCCGGGCGTCGGAATGCTCGTACAAATGCGTACCGTCGAAATAGATGAGTCCGTGGGCATCGGTGGGAAAGTGCGACGGCACCCAGTCGAGAATGACGCCGATGCCGTTCTGGTGCAGATGATCGACGAAGTACATGAGGTCTTGCGGGGTGCCGTAGCGCGCCGTCGCGGCGAAATAGCCGGTCGTCTGGTAACCCCATGAGCCATAGAACGGGTGTTCGGTGATCGGCATGAGCTCCACGTGCGTGAAGCCCGTATCCTTGAGGTATTGTGCGAGCTGGTGAGCCAGCTCGCGATAGTTCAAGAAGTTACCGTCCTTGCGCCGCCACGATCCTAAGTGCATCTCATAAATCGAGATCGGCGCGGCGAGCCCGTTGCGCTCGCCGCGCAAGGCCATCCAATCGCCGTCGTGCCAGTCCCATTCCAGCGACCAAGCCCGCGAGCCCGTCGCGGGCGGGGTCTCGCAGAAAAAGCCGACCGGGTCGGCTTTTTCTGCTGTGAAATCGTTCCCGCGCGACACGATTCGGTACTTGTAGGCTTGGCCGTGCTGGACCTCCGCTATGGCGCCTTCCCAGATGCCCGAGCCGTCCCAGCGGGGCGCGAGCGCGTCGTTGCGCGTCCCCCAGCCGTTCCAGTCGCCGATCACCGAGACCTTGGCGGCGTTCGGCGCCCACACCGCAAATGAAGCGCCGCCTCCCGCCTGCAAATGGCAGCCCAACTCGTCGAACAGAGAGGCGTGGGTGCCCTCGCGAAACAGATAGATGTCTTGCTCGGTCAACAAGTGACGGGCTCCCGTGGGGCAACTGATTAGGGCAAGTGGCGGACAAGGATAGGTTCGACCGGGGCGGCGTACTGTCGCCCTGCGAGCGGCAACGGCTGTAGGACTAGGCTGGCTGGTGGCATCGGCGGCACCGCGCTACAAAGCGAGCGGACAACCTACAGACTTTCTGCTCGACGCCTCGCAGCGTACGGCGGCAGCCTTGCGCAGGACTTTCACTGCGGACTATAACAGAGGCTCGCGGATCCGGGCTGTGCCCAGGAGGGTCCCTTTGGTCGCGGAGATGAAGACGGCGGGGTATTCGGGCACCCCGCTTGCGAAGAAGCTTGGGATCAAGGAAGGCTGCCACCTCTACGTTTTGAACGCGCCCGAGGATTACCGGCAGCTGCTCGAGCCTTTACCGGCTGACGTGACCTTCGGCCGCGCCACAAGCGCACGCACCGACTTGGCGCACATCTTCATCACGCGCCGGCGCGATCTGGAGCGGCACCTCGCCCGCTTGCGTGCAAAGCTCGCAGACACGATTCCCGTGTGGGTATCGTGGCCAAAAAAATCCGCGCGCCTGCCGACCGACGTCACGGAGGACACGGTCCGTGCGGTCGCACTGCCGATGGGTTTCGTCGACATCAAGGTGTGCGCAGTGAACGAGGTCTGGTCGGGACTGAAACTGATGGTGCGCAAGAAGCTGCGCGCGCAGGCGACTTGAGGGGACGTGCCGCGCTTTAGCGGGAGGACGTCGAGCGCGGGGTCTCGCTCAACCGCGGCTCCCCTGCGCCCAGCATTTGCTCTGCTGCCCGCATGCCGCTGCCGATCGCCGCATGCACCGTGCCCCAATTTCCGCTGATGTCCGTATGCTCGCCCGCGAAATAAAGCGTCTCCTCGACCGGCGCCGTGAGCTTTGCGGGCGCGTCCAGCGCACCCGCCGGTACATAACTGTAGGCGCCGCGCGAATAGGGATCCGCCGACCAGTCATGCTCGTGCCAGCTCACGAGCAGGCTCTGCAGCTCTGCGAACGACAGCTCGAAAACTCGCGCGAGAGTTGCAAGGCAGCGACGTGGCAGAGCGAGCGAGTCGCCGTCCGCCGCGAGCGAGCGCCGCAGCTGCGTCGCTTTGGGGCCGCCGACCCAGGCGGTGAGCATCGGCGTGGGTGCGGGGTTGGGCGTCCACCAAGTCGGCGGCACCTCGCCCGGCGTGAATAGAAAGCTGAGATCCGCGAGCTTGCGCCGCACGTCCTCGGGAGGTGCGCGGCGATCGGCCCAGAAGCGCTCGCGGAACAAGAGCGAGATGCGCACCACCTCACCCATGGCGAGCCGTCGCGCGTGCGCCAGGACCTCCGCCGGCGCGGGCGCGAAAGCGAGGGCATCCGCGTGCAGCACGCCGAGCGGCACCGTGATCAATGCCTGCCGTGCGCGGGCAGCGGTATTTGCGGCCGTCTCGATGCGTACGCTGCCGCGTTGCCAGTCGATGCGGCGCACGGCAGCGCCGAGCGCGAGCTCTCCGCCGGCGGCGCGGAACTGCGACGCCAGGAAGTCCATGACCGCATCGTAGCCTTCGGCGACGTGAAACACGCGGTCGCCATGGATGGCGTCCTCGGCGCGCTGCTGGAAGGCGAGGGAGGCGATGCCGATGCGATGGCGGTCCGCGGCGTTGAATCCTTCGACGTAGTTCGCGGCGGCGGCGTCCGTTGCCGCATCGGTGGGGGCGGCGCTTTGATATTCGGCGAAGCTCATGTCGCAGCCGGGACGCGCCTCGAGCCATTTCATCATGTCGGCGATCACGTGCGTCGCGGGCTGGTTCATGGGCGGCACCCAATTGCCGTTGACGAACGAGAGGTCCGAGCCCTCGATCTCATAAGCGGACAGCCTGGCTTGGCCGACGAGCGACCAGGTCGCCGGCGGCAACCCGTGGATGAATTCCGCGCCGAGCTCGACGCACACCGGCGCGCGCCCTTCCGCGGCAGGCAGGTGCCGCGTGAAAATGCGCCCGCCGATGCGATCGCGGGCTTCGAGCAGCGCCACGCGCTGTCCCGATTGTGCGAGCCTTGCGGCGGCGGCCAGGCCGGCGGCGCCGGCACCCACGATGATCACGTCGTAATCGGCTCGCATATGCCGGTATGATTCTAGCGCATGCAGATCGTCCGGCAGTCGCAGTTCAAGGCATCGCCGTGGAAGAACGGCGGTGGCATCACGCACGAAGCCTTGCGCGTACCCGAGCGAGGCATCTTCAGCTGGCGCGTGAGCATCGCGCACATCGATGCGCCCGGTCCGTTCTCGGACTTCGCAGGCTATGCGCGCACCATGGTTCTGTTACGCGGCGCGGGCGTCGCATTGAAGCTCTCAGACGGTACGCAGCGGCTCATGCGTGCGACCGGGGACCTTGCGCAGTTCGATGGTGCGCTGGGCGCCGAGTGCGAGCTCTTGAACGGTCCGTGCGTCGATCTGAACCTGATGACATCGAATGCGCTGAGACTCGGCGAGGTCCGTGTGGAGCGCTTGCGGGGCTCGCTCGCTTACACCGCACGCAAGGACGAATCGCTGATCGTGTTCCCCATCGATGCGCCGCTGCAGATCCACCCGAGCAATGGAAATGCCGCGATCCTCGAACCTTGGGATCTCGCCGTGCTCGGCGGATCGGCCGAGAGTGCCGGGCGCATCGCGTGCCGCGGGGACGCCGCGTGTGCGGTGTTCCTCGCGACCTTGAGCGAGCGCGGTCAAGGCTTCGATCTGACCCGCGTTTAGACGAGGCCTGCCCTTAGTATTTGTGCGTCGAGAGTAACAGGCTCGTCTCGGTGCTCGAGATGCCGTCGATCAGCCGGATGCGGCCGAGCACCCGGTCCACCGCCTCGAGACTGTCGGTGCGCAGCTCCGCGACGATGTCCCAGCGGCCGTTGGTGGTGTGCAACGCGCACACCGCCGGGTCTCCGCGCAGTGCCTTCAGCACCTCGTCGGTACGATTGCCCTCGACCGCGACCGTCATGAACGCGCGAATGCGCTGATCCTCGGCGGATGCTTTGAGGCGCACCGTGTAGCCAAGCACAGTGCCGTCCTTCTCGAGACGCGCGAGCCGGTTTTGTACGGTGCCACGCGACACGCCCAGGGCCTCTGCCATCGCGGCGATGGTCATGCGGGCATCCTCGCGCAGCAAGGACAGGAGTTTGTGATCGAGGGTGTCCACAAATCGCCAATAAGTGCTGACTATTTGTTCAATTATAGACCATTTTTGATCAGTTTTCTGGCTATCTATTGACACGCGGCGGCGCCAAACTGCTTTGGTCGGCGGGGAGCCGGCGCGACGAAAACCACACCAAAAGCGAGAATTGTATGGTCAATTACATCGGCACCGCGCGCCTCCGCGCGCTCGTGGCGCGCCACGGCGTGGCGCAATTCATTGCAACCCTGGCCGGGGAGATCGAGTCCGACTACCGCCGCTGGGCCGAGTTCGACAAATCCGCGCGGCACGCCTGTCATTCTCCGGGCGGTGTCATCGAGCTCATGCCGACCAGCGACGGGTGCCTCTACTCGTTCAAATACGTGAACGGCCACCCCGGCAATACGGCTGCCGGCCTGCTCACGGTGACGGCCTTCGGCGTGCTCTCGGACGTTGCGACGGGATATCCCCTGCTCCTCTCCGAGATGACCTTCGTCACGGCGCTACGCACCGCGGCCATGTCGGCGCTGGCCGCACGCTACATGGCCCGTCCGGGATGCCGCGTGATGGCCCTCGTCGGCAATGGCGCGCAGAGCGAATTCCAGGCCATCGCGTTTCACCACATGCTCGGCATTCGCGACTTGCGGCTGTTCGATACCGATGCGGAGGCCACGGCGAAGCTCAAGCTCAATCTCGAGTCGCTCGGTTTGCCCGGGCTGTCCTTAAGTTCGTGCGCGAGTGTCGCGGAAGCGGTGCACGGCGCCGATATCGTGACCACGGCGACTGCCGACAAGCGCAATGCGCTGATCTTGACGCCGGAGATGATCGAACCCGGCATGCACTTGAACGCCGTCGGCGGCGATTGCCCGGGCAAGACGGAGCTGCATCCGGATATTCTGCGACGGCCCGATGCGCGCATCGTGGTCGAGTTCGAGCCCCAGGCCCGCATCGAGGGCGAGATTCAGCAGCTCGACGCCGCGGCGCGCGTCATCGAGATCGCCGACCTGCTGTCCGGCGAGGTGCCGGCGCGCCTCGGACCCACGCAGGTGTCGATTTTCGATTCGGTGGGGTTCGCGCTCAGTGACTTTTCCTCGCTGCGCTACTTGCACCGTCTCAATGGCGAGCTGGCAGGCGGGAGTGTCATCGACCTCATCCCGAGCCTCGACGATCCGAAGGATCTATTCGCGGAGTTGAAGCTCGGCAGCTCCGTGGCGAAGTCGCAGACTCCGGCGCTCGAAGGGAGCGCGGCATGAGCGGCGTCAGCGCGCAGGCGAGCCTCATCGGCGCACCGACCGACGTGGGCGCGAGCGATCGAGGTGCCTCGATGGGTCCGGAGGCGCTGCGCGTCGCGGGTCTGGTCTCGGCACTCACAGGTCGGGGCCTCGATGTGCGCGACTGCGGCAACTTGAGCGGCCCGCCCAATCCGGGCAGCGCCGCGGTGGGCGGCTATCGGCATCTGGCCGAGGTGGCCGCCTGGAACCGCGAGGTTCACGGTGCCGTGCATCGCGAGCTCGACTCGAATCGCTTGCCCATCCTGCTGGGGGGCGATCACAGCCTCTCGGTCGGATCGATCTCGGCCGTGGCCCGCCATTGCCGGGACACGCACCGTCCCCTGCGCATCATCTGGCTCGATGCGCATACGGACTTCAATACCGCGGACTTGAGCCCGACCGGGAGCCTGCATGGCATGCCCGTATCTTCGCTCTGCGGCTTCGGGCCGCGCGAGCTTACGGAGCTCGGCGGCGCGACGCCCGCCATCAAGCCGCAGTGGGTGCGACAGCTCGGCATTCGCAGCGTCGATGCGGGCGAGCGGCGCTTCGTGCACGAACAACGGCTGGCGGTGTTCGACATGCGCTGCATCGACGAAATGGGCATGCGGCGCGCGATGGAGCTGGCGCTCGCGGATCTCGAAGAGAATACGCATTTGCACGTGAGCTTCGACGTCGATGTGCTCGATCCCGAGATCGCGCCCGGCGTCGGCACCACCGTCCCCGGCGGGATGTCCTATCGCGAGGCGCAGCTGTGCATGGAGATGATCGCGGACACAGGGCTGGTCGGCTCGCTCGACATCATGGAGCTCAACCCCGCATTGGACGTGCGCAACAAGACCGCGACTCTCGCGGTCGATCTGGTCGAATCGCTGTTCGGCAAGAGCACGCTCATGCGGCGTCCCGCGGTCGAGCCCAGAGCCGTCGCGCGCGATGGGCTGCCGCGCAGGCCTGCAGCCCTCGCCTGAACCCGCCCCACGGCGCGCCAGCCTTGCGGGCGGCGGCTGGCGTTCCCGGCCGTCCTTGTCGATACTAGCCCACCGCTTTTTCGAGGAAGCTCGCCATGGTCGCCAGCTTGAGTGAATATGCGTCCCCCGCATCGACGGAGAGCCTTCGCGTTGCGGCGCGCGAGCATACGCTGTGGCCGGAAGACCAGGCCGTGCAGCGCTTGCTGCACACGCTCGATCTCACCGGAGGCGCGCGGCATCGGGCGGTGTCGCGGGCCGTCGCCCTGGTCGAGGGCGCGCGCTCCCGGCGTGACGAGCGGCCGTTCCTCGATGCTTTCCTGCAGGAGTTCGGCCTGTCCAATCAGGAAGGCATCGCGCTCATGTGCATAGCCGAGGCATTGCTGCGGATTCCGGACGATGCGACCGCCGATCGTCTGATCGCGGAGCAGCTCGCCACCGGCGATTGGGCGGCGCACGCCGGCAGATCTGAATCGCTGTTCGTCAATGCGTCCACCTGGGGCCTCATGCTCACCGGCGGCATGCTCGAGCTCGATCCGTCCATCAAAAACGATGCGGCCGGCTGGCTTCGCAAGCTCACACGCAAGGCCGGCGAGCCCTTGCTGCGCCTTGCCGTGCGCCGCGCGATGAGAATCATCGGCGGCGAGTTCGTCGTCGGACGCACCATCGAGGAGGCGCTCGAGCGCAGCGCGCGCGAGCCCGACGTCGCTCTGTGCTCCTTCGACATGCTCGGCGAGGGTGCGCGGACGCTCGCGGATGCCGAGCGCTATCTCGCCTCTTACGAGCACGCCATCGACGTCATCGGCCGCGCGGGGCCGGGCGGCCGTCCGCACGAGCGTTCCAGCATCTCGATCAAGCTGTCCGCACTCGAACCGCGTTACACGCTCTTGCAGAAGGATCGGGTGATGGCGCGGCTGTTGCCGAAGACGCTCGCGCTCACACGGCGCGCCGCGCAGGCGGGCATTCAGCTCACCATCGACGCCGAGGAGGCGGATCGCCTCGACCTCTCGCTCGACGTGATCGAGGCGCTCGCGCGCGATGCGACGACGCAAGACTGGCCCGGCTTGGGCCTTGCCGTGCAGGCCTACTCGAAGCGCGCGCTGGACGTGATCGACTGGGCCGCCGCGCTGGCTCGGCAAACCGGGCGGCACATGGCCGTGCGCCTCGTGAAAGGCGCGTACTGGGACAGCGAGATCAAACGCAGTCAGGAGCGCGGGCTCGAGGGTTATCCGGTCTACACACGCAAAATCACCACGGATGTGTCTTATCTCGCCTGCGTCGGCCGGCTGTTCAGGCACGCCGATGTCCTGTTCCCGCAGTTCGCCACGCACAATGCTCACAGCATTGCGGCGGTGCTCGAGCTTGCGCCGCGGGATGCGTCATATGAGTTCCAGCGACTGCACGGCATGGGCAGGCTTCTGTATGCGGAGGCTGAGCGCCAGATCGCGGGCTTTCCGCCCGTGCGCGTGTATGCGCCGGTGGGCGAGCACAAGGATCTGCTCGCGTACCTGGTGCGCCGTCTGCTCGAGAATGGCGCCAACACCTCGTTCGTGAACCGCTTCATGGACGAGCAGGTGCCGGTCCTCGAGATCGTGCGCGACCCGATCACCGAGCTCGAGCGGCTCGATTCCTACGCCCACCCGCGGCTGCCGGCGCCGGTGGCACTGTATGCGGACCGGCGCAATTCCATCGGGCTCGACATGGGAAATCCCGATGCGCTCGCGAGCGTGCGCGCCGGCATCGCCTCGCGCCGAGCGCTCGCGCACACGAGCGGTCCTGTCATCGATGGGGTCGAGCTGCCGGGCGAGACGCACGCGGTGACCAATCCGGCCGATCGCCGCGATAGCGTCGGCCGCTCCCGTGACGCGACCGGCGGCGAGATCCGCGCAGCCTTCGATGCGGCGGCAGGCGCGCAGCCCGCGTGGGACGCCCGCGGCGGCGGCGTGCGCGCCGAATGCCTGGACCGGGCGGCGGCGCTTTTGGAAAAATCACGTTTCGACTTCTACGAGCTGCTGATCCGAGAGGCGGGGAAGACCCTGTCCGACGCGGTCTCCGAAGTGCGGGAGGCTACCGATTTCTGCCGCTACTACGCCGTGCGCGCGCGCGAGGAATTCGCTCACGGTAAGCGGCTCGACGGCCCCACGGGGGAGTACAACGAGCTTTCGCTGCACGGCCGTGGCGTGTTTGCCTGCATCAGTCCGTGGAACTTTCCGCTCGCGATTTTCGCGGGCCAGGTGACGGCGGCGCTGGCGGCGGGCAATGCCGTCGTGGCCAAGCCGGCCGAGCCCACGCCACTCATCGCCGCGCGTTTCGTGAAGCTGTTACACGAAGCGGGTGTGCCTCCGGACGTGCTGCAACTGACGCCATCCCGCGGACGCCTGTTCGGCGATGCGGCGTTCGGCCACCCGGCGCTTGCCGGTGTCGCCATGACGGGCTCGACCGCCACGGCACTCACCATCAATCGCATGCTCGCCGCTCGCGACGGCGCGATCGTGCCGCTCATCGCGGAAACCGGTGGCATGAATGCCATGCTGGTCGACTCGACCGCGCTGCCCGAGCAGGTAGTCGACGACGTGATCACCTCGGCGTTCATGAGCGCGGGGCAGCGGTGCTCGGCCTTGCGCCTGTTGTTCCTGCAAGAGGAGATCGCCGATACCGTGCTCGAGATGATCGCAGGCGCGATGGATGAGCTCGTGATCGGCGATCCCGCCGAGCTCAAGACCGACGTCGGGCCCGTCATCACGGCGGCGGCACGCGACGGGCTCGATCGGCATGTCGAGCGCATGCGCCGCGAAGCGCGGATCGTCAAGGCCTGCCGGCTCGATGAGTCGCATGTGCACGGCAGTTTCGTGGCGCCGCATCTGATCGAGCTCAAGGACGCGGCGCAGTTGACGAAAGAGGAGTTCGGTCCGCTCCTGCATGCGGTCCGCTACCGATCGCGCGACATCGGCAGAGTGCTTGCCGCGATCCGCGCGACGAATTATGGCCTCACCCTGGGCGTGCAGACACGGCTCGAATCCTTCTGGCGCGAGGTGTTCGAGGGAACTTTCATCGGCAACACCTACGTCAATCGCAATATGATCGGTGCGGTCGTGGGCGTGCAGCCCTTCGGCGGCAGCGGACTGTCGGGAACGGGACCCAAAGCGGGCGGGCCGCATTACGTGGCACGCTTCGCCAGCGAACGAACCTTGACCGTGAATACCACCGCCACCGGCGGCAATACGGCCTTGCTCAATCTGGGAAACTGAAGAGGGGCCGCGCTTACGGCGCCTGGCGGCCTGTTCGCGGTCCCTAGGGCGGCGGTAGGCAAGTCCCCGTCAGTCGGCGCCTACCCCTGATACCCACCAGATACCGATGAATCAATATCTTGCGTGGCCCTACCCTGACTCATGCGGTGCGCAGCCGCTTCACTGAACAGGAGACATTCATGTCCAACAGCAACCCCACGCAAGGCAATCCCAACACCCCAAAGAGCGATAAGAGCTCCGGTGACAAGAGCCAACGGAGCGGCAATCAACCCGACCAGCAGACCGGCGGTCAACATGGCGGGCAGGGTCAGCAGCAAGGCGGCCAGCAGCCCAATCGCGGCGGTCAATCGGGAGGCCAGTCCGGCGGCAGTGGTCAAGACGATAAGCACCGAGGAAAACAGGATGATATGAACCGGGGCGGCCGTAGCTGAGGAGCAGTTAAGCCCTGACAGTCAAAGCGGGCCGGCGTACTGCCGGCCCGCTTCGGCTAGCTCTCGTCGCGGTCGGCGAGTCCCTCCATGTACTTCTTGAACCGACCGAGATCGCCGCGCGACTGCACCGGTGGGTCCGGTTCCGCGGGCGGTCCGGCGACCGCTTCGATGAGTGTCTCCACCAAACCGGCATGCGGCTCATGGCGCACCACGGCCGTGACTTCGGTGCCCTGGCCGGCGGCATCCTGGAATTCCACGCGCCCGGAATAGCTTACCGGCGAGCGGCCCGACGTCGACCAAGCGATGAGACGATCCGGCTCATCGTCGGTCACGAGTATTTCCCATTGCGCCGTATTCCCGGCGCCGTCCTTGACGGTCCACATGGAGCTCAGCGAATCGACCTCCATGACCGCTGCGACGCGCGCCATGAATTTGGGTGCATTGCTGAAGTCGCGCCAAAACGTGTAGAGCTCGTGGCGCGGCCGCGCGATGACGACGCTCGCGACGAACTCGTGTGTGCCGGGCTCGGCGGGTGGTTCCATGCTCATTTGCCACCCAGCATAGCGTGCGCGCCGGGCGCCGCTGCGTCGGCTGCAGAGGCGCTTCTTGTAGGTCTTTTCCTGCACGATGTCAGGTATTTTCTCTCGTAAACGCCGCGCGCGTGCTTGCCCGGTGGGCGGCGACTCGTGGCAGAATTTGCGGTGATGTTTCATCCACGGATCCGGAGCACCGCCTTAGCGGCGGCTCGCTAAAATCTCCATGCAGGGCTGGAGCTCCCGCGCGCCCGGGCGCGACGACGTTCGATTTGCCATGGAGCCGCGTACGTTCGCCGGTTTCCTGGTGGCCATCGCCGCTGTCATGGTCATTGCGGCGCTTTCCTACCAGTCGCTCCACACCACCGAGACCGCGGCGGAGAGCCTGACCCGTACCGCCGAGGTCCAGACTCACACCCAGGTTCTGCTGTCCACGTTGAAGGACGCCGAGACGGGTCAGCGCGGCTATCTCCTCACGGGCCGCGAGGACTATCTCGCACCCTTTCTCGACGCGAAGCACGCGCTGCCGGCCCAGTTCACGGGCCTGGCCGCGCTCATCAGCCAGGATCCCGCGCAGCGCGTCCGTCTCGAGACATTGCAGTCGCTCGCGGCCGAGAAAATGGCCGAGCTCGGCCAGACGGTGGAGCTCAAGCGCGCGGGCCAGACCGAGGACGCCATGAAGATCGTCCTCACCGATCGGGGCAAGAACACGATGGACCATGTTCGCGCCGTTGCCGATGAGATGATTCAGAGCGAGCGCCAGCTGTTCGCCGAACGGGCGCTGGCCTGGCGCAAGGCGGCCACGGGCGCCTTTTGGATCACCTCGTTGGGGTCGCTGGTGTTGCTCGTGCTCATCGCGGTCGCGGCGGCCATGACCTCCCGCGATTTCAAACAGCGTCAGCGCGAATCCTGGCTGCGCGCCGGCCAGATCGGTCTCGGCGAGGTGATGCTGGGAGATTTGCCGCTCGAGCGCTTGGGCGAGAACGTGCTCAGGTTTCTGACGCAATTCTTGGACGCCCAAGTGGCGGCAGTGTTCGTGGCGGAGGGTGCCTCGTACAAACGCGTGGCAGGGCATGGGATTCCCGCCGGGCAGGGCGCCCTGTTGCGTCCCGGGGACGGCTTGGTGGGGCAAGCCGCCAAAGACAACGTATCGATTCGAGTTCGCGACGTGCCGCCGGGCTATCTGCCCGTCGGCTCGAGCACGGGGCAATCGGACCCCCGCGAGCTCTTGATCGCGCCCGCCAGTATCGATCGGCATGTCTTTGCGGTCATCGAGCTCGGCTTCTTCGGCACGGCCGGCCGCGGACCCGAGGAACTCCTCAAACGGGTATCCGAGCCGATCGCCGCCGCCGTTCGGGCCTCGATCGATCGATTGCGTCTCGAGGAGCTTCTGCAGGAAACGCAGCAGCAAACCGAGGAGCTGCAAACGCGCGAGGAGGAGCTGCGCGTCAACAACGAGGAACTCGAGGAGCAGGGGCGCACGCTGCGCGAGTCCCGCGCACAGCTGGAATCGCAGCAAGCCGAGCTCGAGCAGATCAATACGCAGCTCGAGGAGCAAGCGCAGACGCTCGAGGACCAGAAGGAAACGCTCACGCGCTCGCACGCGCATCTGGCCGCCAAGTCATTGGAGCTGCAGCGCGCGAACGAATACAAGAGCGAGTTCCTGGCGAACATGAGTCACGAGCTGCGCACGCCGCTCAATTCCACGTTGATCCTGGCCAAGCTCCTCGCCGACAACAAGGAGGGCAATCTCAGCGAGAATCAGGTGCGCTACGCCCAGACCATCTCCTCCGCCGGCAAGGACTTACTCGCGCTCATCAACGACGTTCTGGACCTGTCGCGCATCGAGGCCGGAAAGGTCGAGGTGACGCCCGAGAGCGTCCGCCTCGCCGCGATCATCGAGCCGCTCGCGAAGATGTTCGAACCCGCGGCGGCGGAGAAAAAATTGAAGTTTGCGATGGTGATCGAGCCGGGCGCCCCGGCAACCCTCGAGACCGATCCGCAGCGCCTCGGACAGATCCTGAAGAACTTGTTGTCGAACGCATTGAAGTTTACGCAACGCGGCGAGGTCGGTCTGCGGGTTTTCGCCGCGGGTTCCGACTCGGTTTCTTTCGCCGTGCGCGATACCGGCGTCGGCATCGCCGCTCATCAGCAGGAAGTCATTTTCGAGGCGTTTCGCCAGGCGGACGGCAGTATTCACCGTAAGTTCGGCGGCACCGGGCTGGGGCTGTCCATCTCCCGGGATCTCGCGCGTTTGCTCGGGGGCAGCATCGCCGTCGACAGCTCCTCGGGCGCCGGCAGCACGTTCACACTCACCCTGCCCCGAAAATTCTCGCCCGCTGCCGCGGCTGCGCCGCAGCCGTCGGCAGCCGCCACGGCGGATCGGATTCAGAGGAGCGACGAGATTCTGTCGGCGCATCCGGCGCCGGAGCGAGCGGCAAGCGAGACGCGTCAGCTCGCGACGGGCGCCATCCCCGACGATCGCGACCGTCTGACTCCGGGCAAGCGGCTCATTCTGGTCGTCGAGGACGATGTGCCGTTCGCGGAGATCCTGCGCGACCTGTCGCACGAAATGGGCTTTCAGTCTGTGGTGGTGCACGCCGCGGAGGACGGCTTGGCCGCCGCGGCGCGGTTTCACCCAAGCGCAATCATCTTGGACATCAATTTGCCGGATTTTTCGGGGTTGCACGTGCTCGATCAGCTGAAGCGCGATTCGCGCACCCGGCATGTTCCGGTGCATGTGGTTTCCGCCTTCGACTACCGGCGCGAGGCGCTCGAGCTCGGCGCCGCGGGCTATGCGTTGAAGCCCGCCAACCGCCGGGAGCTGACCGAGGCTCTGAAAAAGCTGGAGTTCAAGCTCTCGCAGAGCGTGCGGCGCCTGCTCATCGTCGAGGACGATGCCCGGCAGCGGCAGAGCATTCGCGAGCTTCTCGGCCAGGCGGATGTGCAAATCACCGATGCCGAGACCGCCCAGCAGGCGTTGCAGGCGCTGTCGACGACCACGTTCGATTGCGTGGTGCTCGATTTCAACCTGCCGGATGCGACGGGATATGAGCTGCTGGAGAAAATGGCCCAGCAGGACGAGGTGTCGTTTCCACCGGTCATCGTGTACACGGGACGCACGCTCACGCGAGAGGAGGAGCAGCGTCTGGGACGCTACTCCAAGTCCATCATCATCAAAGATGCCCGCTCGCCGGAGCGGCTGTTGGATGAGGTCACGCTGTTCCTGCACCAGGTCGAGTCGAAGCTGCCCGCCTCCCAGCAGCAGATGCTCAAGGCGGCTCGCAATCGGGACAGCTCGCTCGAGGGCCGCCGCATTCTCGTCGTCGAGGACGATGTGCGCAACATCTTCGCACTCACGAGCGTGTTCGAGCCGATCGGCGCCACGGTCGAAATCGCGCGCAACGGCCGCGAGGCGCTCGCGGCGCTCGCGCGCAGCAAGGGCTCGCCCGCAAGCGCCATCGACATGGTCCTCATGGACATCATGATGCCCGAAATGGATGGACTCACCGCGACGCGCGAGATTCGCAAGGACCCCGAGTGGAAGCGGCTGCCGATCATCGCGCTCACCGCCAAGGCGATGAAGGACGATCACCAGAAATGCCTGGCGGCGGGGGCGAACGACTACGTCGCCAAGCCCCTCGACGTGGAGAAGCTTTTGTCCCTGGTCCGGGTATGGATGCCGAAATAGAAAGCGCGTACGCGCTCGCGAGCAGGAAGTTCGACATCGAGCAGAAGCTCCTCATCGACGGCATCTACCACCTGTATCACTATGACTTTCGTGACTATGCACAAGCATCGCTCCGCCGGCGCCTGAAGGGCGCGCTGGTGCACTTCAAATGCGAGACGCTGTCGCAGTTGCAGGATCGCGTGCTGCGCGAGCCGGAGTTGTTTCATGCGCTGCTCGACCACCTCACCGTGCAGGTGAGCGAGATGTTCAGGGATCCATCTTACTTTCGCGCAATCCGCGAGCAGGTCGTGCCGCTGCTGCGCACGTACCCCTCCCTCAAGATCTGGGTCGCCGGCTGCAGCGCCGGCGAGGAAGCCTATTCGCTCGCCATATTGCTGCGCGAAGAGGGTCTACTGCGGCGATCTTTGATATACGCCACGGACATCAATCCGCGCATGTTGGAGAGAGCCGAGGCGGGCATCTATCCTATCGACCGCATCGCGGGCTTCACGGTCAATCATCGAGATTCCGGCGCCAAGTCCTCGCTCTCCGACTACTACACCGCCGCCTATGGCAGGGCAATTCTCGACAAGAGCTTGCGGGAACACATCGTATTCTCCGATCACAGCCTCGCGACCGACAGCGTGTTCGCGGAGGTGCAATTCGTCTCTTGTCGCAATGTGCTCATCTATTTCGAGCGTCCATTGCAGGATCGGGCGGTCGCACTGTTTCGCGATTCGCTGTGCCGCCAAGGATTCCTGGGTCTGGGCTCGAAGGAGTCGCTGCGCTTCTCCGGCGAGTCGGCGGCCTTCGTGTCGTTCGTTCGTCAGGAGAAGATCTACCAAAGAGCGGTGCCGACGTGACGCTCGGGCGCATCGACGCGGCAGACATCCGCGCGGTTGCCATCGGCGCCTCGGCCGGCGGCGTGCAGGCGCTGTGCGAGTTGCTGCCGGCGCTGCCCCCGCAATCGCAGGCGGCGGTGTTCGTGGTACAGCATCTGCCGCGCGACAGGCCGAGCCTGCTCGTAGATGTATTCTCGCAGAAATGCGAGCTCCCGGTCCGGGAGGCCGAGGACAAGGAGCCGGTGACGCCGGGAACGGTATACTTCGCGCCGCCGAATTATCACCTGCTGGTGGATGCGGGGCCGCAGCTGGCCTTGTCGGCCGACGATCTGGTCAATCACTCGCGCCCCTCGATCGATGTGCTGTTCGAGTCCGCAGCGCAGGTGTACCGCGAGCGCCTGCTCGGCATCATTCTGAGCGGCGCGAACGAGGACGGCGCGGAGGGACTCGCGGCCGTGCACGATGCGGGCGGATTGACCGTCGTGCAGGAGCCGCAGACGGCGCAGTCCGCAGCCATGATACTTTCGGCGCTCGAGCGGCGGCCCGCGGATCTCGTGCTGGACTTGGCAGGCATCGCGGAGCTTCTGAAAAGACTATGCCCCGAGCGCGCCGCGGCGGAGGGCTTGAGATTTGGACGGAGTAACGTTGCCGCGAATCAAGTGCCTGCTGGTCGATGATCTGAAGGACAACTTGCTGGCGCTTGCCGCGCTCCTGCAAAGCGAGGATGTCGATACCTTTTGCGCGCAGTCCGGGCCGGAGGCTCTCGAGCTCTTGCTGATCCACGACTTCGCGCTCGCGTTTCTCGACGTGCAGATGCCCGATATGGACGGCTTCCAGCTCGCCGAGCTCATGCGCGGCAGTGAGCGTACGCGCCAGGTACCCATCATTTTCGTCACGGCGGGCGCCCGCGAGGCACAGCGCGTGTTCAAAGGCTACGAATCCGGGGCCGTCGACTTCATCTATAAGCCCATAGAGCCGCATATTCTCAAGAACAAGGCCGGCGTGTTCTTCCAGCTGTACCGTCAGCGCCAGCAGCTCGCGGAGGAGCTCAAGGAGCGCACCGAGACGCTGCGCTTGAACGAGATGTTCAGCGCTCTGCTTGCGCATGATCTGCGCAATCCTTTGAGCGCCATTTTAGCCTCGGCACAGCTCCTCAAGCGGCGCAGTGCCGAGCCGGCCGCGCAGGAGGCGGCGGCGCGGATTCTGTCGAGCGGCAGCCACATGGGGCGGTTGATCGAGGACATGCTCGATCTGGCGCGTGCCCGCCTCGCCGGTGGCATCGTCATCAAGCGCGAGCCCACGGATATCAAGACGCTGGTGGAGCGGGTTGTGCGTGAGCATCAGGCGGCGGCGCCTGCGCGAGTCATCGACACCGGTTGCGCCGGCGATTGCCGGGGTCAAGTGGACGCCGAGCGAATCGCGCAGGTGGCCTCCAACCTCATCGGCAACGCCTTGAAACACGGCGATGCGACAGGCCCGGTGACCGTGCATATGGAGGGCACGAGTGCGAGCGAAGTGATCCTGACCGTCGCCAACTCGGGCACCATACCGCCCGAGACCGTCAAGCACCTGTTCGATCCGTTCCGTGGCGGGCGACGGCCGCCGGGACGCAACGAAGGACTCGGTCTGGGTCTTTATATCGTGCATCAAATTGTGAAAGCGCACGGCGGACGCGTCGACGTCGACACCGGGCGCGACCGTCGCACCATTCTGCGCGTCTCCATACCGCGCGGTCCTTGATCGGCTGGGCCGCCATTCAGACAGCGATGGACGCAATGCAGCAAAACGGCTTTTGGATCCGGGAGGGCCCCGGCGAGTGGCCAGGTATACTCGTTTATTCTCGGCCCAGCGGGGGTTCCCGTGAAAGAGCCCTTTGAAGAGCACGAAAAGTATGAATCTGCCGCTTCTCTGACGGACGAAGACCGCTATCGCCTGCTCATTGATTCGATCACTGACTATGCGATCTACATGCTCGACCCGAACGGGTATGTGACCAGTTGGAATCCCGGCGCACGCCGCTTCAAGGGATATGAGGCGAGGGAGATCATCGGCCAGCATTTCTCACGCTTTTACACGGATCAGGACCGACAGCGAGGCCTGCCCAAGCTTGCGCTGAAAGCGGCCCGCGAGGAAGGCCGCTTCGACGGTGAAGGTTGGCGCGTTCGCAAAGACGGCAGCCGCTTTTGGGTCAGCGTGGTCATCGATCCCATCTTGGACCCCGCCGGCAATCTGCTCGGTTATGCGAAAGTCACGCGCGATCTGACGGAGCGCAAAATAGCCGAGGATGCGCTCCGCAAAAGCGAGGAGCAGTTCCGGCTTCTTGTCCAGGGCGTCACCGACTATGCGATCTACACGCTCTCCCCTGAGGGGATCATCACGAACTGGAACGCCGGCGCAGAACGCATCAAGGGCTACACGCCGCAAGAGATCATCGGCCAACATTTCTCCAAATTTTACGGTCCCGAGGATGTCGCAGCCGGCCTCCCGCAAGTGGGCCTGGAGACGGCCGCGCGGGTAGGCCGTTTCGAGAAAGAGGGCTGGCGCTACCGCAAGGACGGCACGAAATTCTGGGCCAACGTCGTTATCGATGCCATCCGCACGCCGGATAAACGACTGATCGGCTTCGCCAAAATCACACGCGACATGACGGAGCGAAGGCTGGCTCAGGAACAGTTGGAACGTGCCCGTGAGGCGATGGCGCAATCGCAGAAGATGGACGCCATCGGCCAGCTTACGGGCGGCGTCGCCCATGACTTCAACAATTTGCTGATGGCCGTGCTGGGCAGTCTCGAATTGATCCGCAAGCGTTTGCCCGAAGATGCGCGGTTGAAATTGTTGCTCAATAACGCCTTCGAAGGGGCGCGGCGCGGTGTCAGCCTGACGCAGCGTATGCTGTCATTCGCGCGGCGCCAGGAGCTTGCGTTGACGGCGGTCGATGTCAAAGCGCTGGTTTCTGGAATGTCGGACATACTCGAGCGTTCGCTGGGTCCCATGATGACGATCGAGACGGATATTCCGGAGGGTTTGCCCAGCATCAAGGCCGACGCAAACCAGTTGGAAACGGCATTGCTGAATCTCACGGTCAACGCGCGCGATGCCATGCCGAGCGGCGGCACGATCAAAATCTCTGCACGTTTGGCGACGACCCCGCCCGTGATGGGCACGAACGCGCTCAATGGCGAATGCGTCGTTTTGAGCGTGAGCGACACCGGCGAAGGCATGGACGCCGACACGCTATCCCGCGCCAGAGAGCCATTTTTCACGACCAAGGGAATCGGCAAAGGCACGGGCTTGGGCCTGTCGATGGTGCACGGTATGACCGAACAGCTCGGCGGGCGCCTGCGCATCGAGAGCCTCAAGGGTAAAGGCACTTCGGTCGAGTTGTGGATACCGATGTTTCGAGGCGAGATATTGCCCGTGCCCGTGGTGGAGGCATCCATCGCGGTAGCTGATAACCGCTCGCTCGTAATCGTCGTGGTCGACGACGATCAGCTGGTGCTGACCAATACCAAAGTCATGCTGGAGGATTTCGGGCACACCGTGATCGATGTCATCTCGGGGCCGGCCGCGCTCGAAGTCGTGCGCAAGACGCCTCGCGTCGATCTCGTGATCACCGACCAAGCCATGCCGCAAATGACCGGCATGCAGCTGGCCGCCGCGCTCCGGGTGGATTGGCCCAATCTCCCCATTTTGCTGGTGAGCGGCTATGCGGAGCTGCCGTCAAAGACCGCCTTTGACTTGCCCAAGCTCGCCAAACCCTTTTCCTTGGACGACCTCGAAGACGCAATTGCCAAGACAATAGGAGGCAAGGCCGCCACCGATAAATTCGATTCCAGTTATCGGAAGTGACGGACGGTTCCGACAGCCGGAACGGGCCTCAGCCGACAGCCGCGCCCGCGCGCGCAATGGGATATAGACCGAATATAATAAGGGCAGCACGAAAGTCGCCGACTTGGGCAGGTGAGTATGGGCGATTCCACGTATCCGGGCCCGCTCGGGCGGGCGAATTCGATCATCGCGGCCGATACCGACGGCCGGCACTCACCCGCACAGACGGGTTATGCGGGGCAAGCGCTCGCGGCGGAGTTGCTCGGCAAGATATTCAAGCGGTTGGACATGTGCGTGGCCATGCGACTCTGGAGCGGGCCCATGTTTCGCGTGGGCGGAGGCGTTGCGCCGCTGGCTGGCGCCGAGCCCTCTTTCCTGCTGTGGTTTCGAACGCCTGCCGCGGTGGTCTCGATGGTGCTCGGACGCGAGCCGCTGCGCCTCGCGGATGCTTATTTTCGCGGCGAGGTCGATATCGAGGGAGATCTGTTCGCCGCGCTCGCCCTCAAGGATCACCTGGAGGAGATCAAGCTGCCGCTCGGCGAGCGCTGGACCGCGTTTCTCATGGCGCTGAAATTGCGATCGCTCAACCGCGGCTTGGGTACGGCAGATGAGTCCCACGCGCAGGACGAAAGCGGCCGCTCCCTCGCCTACCGGGGTGCCGCCAGCGGGCATTCCAGGGACGCGAACCGGGAAGCGATCCGGTTTCATTACGACGTCTCCAACGAGTTCTACAAGCTCTGGCTGGATCGCGCCATGGTTTATTCCTGCGGGTACTTCGAGCGCGCCGATGAAGCAATCGACGACGCGCAACAGGCGAAGCTCGAGCACATTTGCCGCAAGTTGCTGTTGAAACCGGGCGAGCGCTTCCTCGACATCGGCTGCGGCTGGGGCGCGCTGGTGATCCACGCCGCTCGAGCTTACGGCGTGCGCGCCCACGGAATCACCTTGAGCCGCAACCAGCTGGAGCTCGCCCGCGCACGCATTGCAGCGGCGGGGCTCGAGGAGCGGGTGACCGTCGAGTTGCGCGATTATCGCGAGCTCGACGACGCGACTCTGTATGACAAGGTGGCGAGCGTCGGCATGTTCGAGCACGTGGGCTTGAAGAATCTGCCGGTGTATTTCGACACCGTCCGGCGGGTGCTCGTGCCCGGCGGATTATTCGTGAATCACGGCATCACCCATCAGCATTCGGGCTGGAGCCGCAATCTGTCTTCCGAGTTCATCAATCGCTACGTCTTTCCCGACGCACAGCTCGATGCCATCAGCAACATTCAGCGATTCATGGAGGATGCAGACTTCGAGATCGCGGATGTCGAAGGGCTGCGTCCGCACTATGCGCTCACGCTGCGCAGCTGGGTCGGGCGCCTGGAGCGGCGCCACGCGCGCGCACTCGAGTACGTGAGCGAGGCGACCTACCGAGTGTGGCGCCTGTACATGGCCGCGTCGGCCGTGGAATTCGAATCGGGCAACCTGGGCATCTATCAGATTCTCGCCCGCAAGCGCGGTGCAGAATCCCGTTCCGCACTGCCGCTCACTCGCCGCCATTTGTACGTGGATTAGGCCGTGCAGGCGAAATCCCCTCATTTTCGCCCGTCCTTCAACCCGCTGCGCTTCAGCCTGCCGGCCAAGCGCGTGAGCGACGAAGAGCGGCGCGCCATGATCGCGCGGGCCGCGTACTTCCGCGCCGAGAGACGCAATTTCGCGCCCGGTCAGGAGTTGGAGGACTGGGTTGCCGCAGAGGGCGACGTCGACCGCGAGCTCGTCCGCCGGGGGCTGCGCTGAGCTCGGGCCTCTATGCGGCGCAAAGATCCGTGATCAACGAGTCGATCTCGCTCGCCTCGAACGGCTTCACGATGGTGCGTACGTTCGGTCCGAGGTTCTGCACCACGGAAGTGAGTGCGTAGCCTGATGCCAAAATGATCGGCACGTTGGGCCGCAGCGCCAGGAGATTGCGCGCGAGATCGAGGCCCGACATGACGGGAAGGCTCACGTCGGTGATGACGACGTCGAAGGCATTGTCTCGAAAGGCGGCGAGCGCCTCCTCGGCGGTCGCGCGGGCCACCACTTCCCGCTCCTCTTGAGCGAGCAGCTCGGAGGTTACTTCTCTTACCAGCTCGTTGTCTTCCACGTACAAGATGCGGAGCGTCATGCGCGCAGTCTATCGGGTTGCAGAATCCGCACGCTGTACGAAGGAATCACAGGCACGCTGTCGGCGCGCTCCTACGTCCAATGAGCGCCCTCGAATAAGGTGGCGCCTAAGGTGCCTCATGGCACTTTTTGTATCAGCCACAATCCCGGCTTGCCTCTCGGGCTCAAGCCGACGTGCAGCAGCGCGGTCTTGGTTTCCCATAGACGCGCGACCGGCAGTCCTTCGTGGGGCACGCGCCGCTCCATTTCATGCACCTTGCTTTCCATTCGCAACGCGGCCCAGTTGCCGCCGGCCAGCGATTCCTCCTCGGCGCCGGCGGCGTTCGCAAACTGCGCGTGCTTCGAGGAGGGGAATGCCGCCGCAGAATCCCCGATCGGGGCAGAGGCACGCGCTCCGGGCAAAGCTTCCGGAGGTCGCAGATCGAGTTTTTGGAAACCTTGGAAACCGAGGTGGCTCGCCGGAGTCCGCGACGCCGTGGCGCCGAGAATTCCCGACGCCCTGCCGAGCAAGCCGCCCGAACCGTTGCCGGACGGCGGCCCTGCGAGCGCCGCCGCGGCGGCCAGGCAACATAATGCGCAACTGGCCAGTTTTTTCAGCGGCTTTCTCTTGTCGAGCATGGCGAGAACTGTAGGCGCCCCGGCCCCTGTGGTGTATCGATGACTTCCCGGTATCTCCTGTAGGAGGCGTCCCAGACGGTGTGAGTGGATGCTTTCAGTCGCGAGACCGCGACACGAGAACGCCGAGCGCGAAACCCATGAGGGCGCCCGCGCCGAGAGCGTACCAGGGATATTCACGGACATAATCATCCGTCGAGCCCGCGGCGCGGCGTACGTAATCCCCCGTCGAGCCGGCCGCAAGGCGGGCCCGATTGCCTACATGTGTGGCCCCATCCGCGATTGCGCTTTTCGCGACCATCAGGGCGACGCGGGCCTTGGCTCGGATCTTCTGGATTTCGGGGCTGTTCACCTCGGACGACGCGCTTGATGAGGTCCTCGACCCCATCGAACAACTCGCGAAACTGTTCGTTCAGTTGGCCGTTTGCAGCTTGAGATTGCTCCGCGCCGGCGGGCCGATCGCTCTCGAACGTGGTGCTCATGACTTATCTCCTATGGATGGGGGGACCTGATCGTCATTTTTCGAACGGATCGCGATGCAATGCAGTCGGACAGAGGCGCGTCAGAGCGTCGGAGGGATGCTAATGCTTGGCGTGGCTCACGGTCATCAAGGCTTCGTACAAACTCTCTTCGGGATGCTCGGTGCAGCTGTTTTGCAAGGTGGCCGCGAATGTCGCCGCCTTGGTCGCGTCGAAAACATGGCTTCCTGACTGCGCCACCGAATAGCCGAACAGCCACATCATGATGGTGTTCGCACTCGAGGCATCGCTCTGGATCGACTGGGCATGGCGCGATTCGAAATCCTTGCAATTGAGCGTCATGAGATCCATGGGCTTGTCGCGCTTCGGCCGCACCGTGGCGAGCGCCTGCAGCAAGCTCGTGCTGGGATTGTTCCTGCATTCCGCATCAAGGGCAAATCCGAACGAGGTAAGCGCATCCCCGTACATCACATGCTCGCCCGCCTTGCCGACCGAATAGCCGAACAGCCACATGACGGTATCGATGGAATCCGGACGCTGGGAGGGTGCGGGAGCGCCGGCCGAGCCGTCCGGCGAGCCGACCATCTCATTCTCGTACTTGTCACAGCTTAAGGTCGCGAGGTTGATTTCCGCGGCGCGAGCGGCGAGCGGAATCAAGCAGGCGGCGACAGCCAACGCGGCCAGGGCAAACGGGGCGAGGGCAAAGGGGGCGAGGGTCAAGGCGACAGTGGGCTTCATGGCCCTCATTGTCGCGAAAGAAGCAGCCCTTTGACCAGCGTCGAGAATCGTCCCGAGCGCACCCAGCTCGTCGCCGCCGCGATATCCGGCGCGAAATATCGATCGGACGCGTAATGGGGTATTTCGGCGCGGATTGCCTCGTGCACCCCTTCGAGCGCCCCGGAGGAGCGTGCCGGGCGATGAAAGTCGACGCCTTGAGCGGCCGCGAGCAACTCGATTCCGATCACGGCGGCGGCATTGTCGTTCATCGGTCCCAGGCGCCGCGCGGCATGCGTGGCCATGCTCACGTGGTCTTCCTGGTTTGCGGAGGTCGGTATGGAGTCGACGCTGCAGGGAGCCGCGAGCGCCTTGTTCTCCGCGACCAATGCCGCCGCCGTCACCTGGGCGATCATGAAGCCCGAATTGAGTCCGCTGTTCTGCACGAGGAACGCCGGCAGGCCGCTCATTTTCGGATCGACGAGCACCGCGACACGCCGCTCCGAGAGGTTGCCCACCTCGGCGATGGCGAGCGCGAGTGTGTCCGCCGCGAAGGCCACGGGCTCGGCATGGAAATTCCCTCCGGAGAGCACATCGCCGCGATCGAACAGCAACGGATTGTCGGTCACCGCGTTCGCCTCGATGCGCAGCGTCGCGGCGCATTGGCGCAAAAGGTCGAGACAAGCCCCCATCACCTGCGGCTGACAGCGGAACGAATAGGGGTCCTGCACGCGCGCGCAGTCGCGATGCGAGGCGCGGATGCCGCTGCCTTGCATCAAGCCGCGATATTCGCGCGCAACCGCAATCTGTCCGGGCTGGCCACGTATCTCGTGAATGCGCTCGTCGAACGGCGTGTCGCTCGCCTTCAGCGCATCGACCGACAGGGCGCCGGCGACGACGGCGGCGGCGAGCAGATCTTCCGCGCCGAAAAGGCCCGCCAGGGCGAGCGCGGTCGATACTTGCGTGCCGTTGATCAGCGCCAGGCCTTCCTTCGCTCCCAGCGCAAACGGCGCAAGGCCTGCGCGGGCGAGACCTTCGGTCGCCGCGAGTACCTTGCCGCCGATGCGTACCTGGCCGATGCCGAGCAACACCGCGCTCAAGTGGGCGAGCGGCGCGAGGTCGCCGGAGGCGCCGACCGAGCCCTGCGCCGGGATCACGGGGTAGACCTCGTGCGCCAGCAGCGCAAGCAAGGCGTCGACGAGCGCCGGCGAGATGCCGGAATAGCCTCGGGCCAGCGCGTTGATCTTGAGCGCGAGGATGAGCCGCACCACGGCGTCGGGCAGCGCCGCGCCGACACCCGCGGCGTGCGACAGCAAGAGATTGCGCTGCAGCTGCGCGAGCTGGTCGTCGGGGATCCGGGTCTGCGCAAGCAGGCCGAACCCGGTGTTGATGCCGTAGGCCGCATCGCCCGCGGCCACGATCTTGTCCACCATGCGCGCGGCGGCGGCGATGCGTGCGCGGTCCGCCTCGGCCAGGCGCAGCGCCGCCGGTTCCTCGTAGATCCGCCGCAGCGTGGGCAGCTCGAGACTGCCGGCGCGTACCTCGAGCTCGGCGCTCACGGGTGCGGCCGCGGGTCGATCATCGGCAGGTCGAGACCTTGCTCGCGCGCGCAGTCGATGGCGGTCTCGTAGCCCGCGTCCGCGTGGCGCATCACGCCGCTCGCCGGGTCGTTCCACAGCACGCGCCGCAGGCGGCGCGCGGCAGCCTCGGTGCCGTCGCACACAATGACCACGCCCGCATGCTGCGAGTAGCCCATCCCGACGCCGCCGCCGTGATGGATGGAAACCCAGGTCGCTCCACTCGCGGTATTGAGCAATGCATTGAGGAGCGGCCAGTCGGAGACCGCATCCGAACCGTCACGCATGGCTTCGGTCTCCCGATTCGGGCTCGCGACGGAGCCGGAGTCCAAGTGATCGCGGCCGATGACGATCGGGGCGGACAGCTCGCCGTTCGCGACCATCTCGTTGAACGCGAGCCCGAGGCGATGGCGCTGCCCGAGGCCGACCCAGCAAATGCGCGCCGGCAAGCCTTGGAAATGGATGCGATCGCGCGCCATGTCCAGCCAGTGATGCAGGTGAGGATCGTCCGGAATCAGCTCTCTGACCTTCGCGTCCGTCTTGTAAATATCCTCCGCATCTCCCGACAGCGCCGCCCAGCGAAACGGCCCGACGCCGCGGCAGAACAGCGGACGGATGTACTCGGGAACGAAGCCCGGAATGTCGAAGGCGCGCTCGACGCCCGCATCCTTCGCCATTTGTCGCAGGTTGTTGCCGTAGTCGAAAACCGGCAGGCCTCGCGCCTTGTACTGCAGCAGACATTCCACGTGCCTCGCCATGCTGCGCATGGCGGCATCCCGCGTGCCTTGGCTGTCGCTCTCGCGCCGCTCGTCCCATTGCTCGACGCTCCACCCCTGCGGCAGATAGCCGTTCACCGGGTCATGAGCGGAGGTTTGATCCGTCAAGGCATCGGGTTGGATGCCGCGCTCGAGAAGTTCTTCCAGGACGTCGACGATATTGCCGAGCAATCCCACCGACTTAGGCTTGCCCGCGCGCTTTGCGCTCTCGAGCATGGCGAGCGCCTCTTCGAGGTTCTGCGCCCGGGCATCGAGGTAGCCGGTCTTGAGGCGCATTGCGATGCGGCTTTCGCGGCATTCCACCGCCAGCATGTTGAAACCCGCCATGGTCGCCGCCAGCGGCTGCGCGCCACCCATGCCACCGAGTCCCGCCGTCAAGATCCACTTGCCCGCAGCCCGGCCGCCGAAATCGCGCCGCGCCATCTCGACGAAGGTCTCGTAAGTGCCTTGCACGATGCCCTGGCTGCCGATGTAGATCCAAGAGCCCGCGGTCATCTGGCCGTACATGGCGAGCCCGCGGCGGTCCAGCTCGTGAAAGTGCTCCCAGGTCGCCCAATGCGGCACCAGGTTCGAGTTTGCGATGAGCACCCGCGGCGCGTCCGCATGCGTCGGGAATACGCCCACGGGCTTACCGGACTGCACCAGCAAGGTCTCGTCATCGTTCAGGCGCTGCAGCGTCTCGACGATACGGTCATAGCAGTTCCAGTCGCGCGCGGCACGGCCGATGCCGCCGTATACCACGAGCTCCGCGGGATTCTCGGCGACGTCCGGGTCGAGATTGTTCATCAGCATGCGCAGCGGCGCCTCGGTCAACCAGGAGCGGGCGCTTAATGTCGTGCCGCGCGGAGCGCGTATGAGGCGGGGCTTCACGGGTGCGAGCATGGTTTCACTCCTCCAGGGCGAGAGAGGGGCGGAAGCGCCCCGACATTTCATAGCGGGAGCCGGGATGGTAAAGGCGCGCGAGCGAGGCGAGGGCGCCACGAGTCCAAGTGCGGCGGGTGACGAGCAGGCAGGGCTCGTCGCGCTTCATGGCGAGGAGCCTGCGCGTGCGCTCGTCCGGCATCACGGCGCGCAGCACGTGCTCAGCCTCCTGCAACGGTGCCACTCGGATCAAGTACTCGTAGGGTGTCGTCCGGCTGAAGTCCACGTCGAGGTAACCGGGCGCGAGCGCGGGCGAGACATGGCGGTCCTCGAGCTGCACCGGCTGGTCATTCTCGAAATGCACGATCAGCGAGTGATACAGCTCGCCCCGGGGCGAGACGCCGAAGTCCTCGGCGAGATCGGCGCCTGCGCGCACGCGCTCGAGGCTCACGATCTCGGCCCGGTGCACATGGCCGCGTTCGCGAATCTCCTCGTCGATGCCGCGAATCTCGAGCGGATGAGCGCGGGCATGGTGGTCGGCGACGAAGCTGCCGACGCCGGCGATGCGCACCAGCACGCCCTCATCGCTCAGCTCCTTGAGCGCGCGATTGGCGGTCATGCGCGATACGCCGAATTTCTTGACGATATCGTTCTCGGAAGGGACGCGCGCGGAGACGGCCCATTTGCCCGAGCCGATGTTGTCCAGAATGTGGCGTTTCACCTTGCGGTAAAGAGGCTGCAGGGCGGCGCTTGCCTTGGTGCTCATAGAGGTAAGCGTAGCCTGTATAGACAGGTACAGTCAACCTACGGCCTGCGTTGCGACGCTTGCTGTTAGAGGCGCCGATCACACCCCAAATCGAAACTTGTATCGAACGGCGAACTGCAGTTGCGATTGCACCTCGGCCGCCGGATTCCCGAGGGTCAAGCGCGGCGGAAAGCTGCTGCTGACGCGCAACCACTCCACCAGAAACTGCCAATGATCGCCGCACTCGTGTGCGCCGGAGAGCGTCCAACTGTGACCGGTGTCGTTGCTGGGCGGGCCATAGAATCCGCTCAGCTGATGCGTATGAAAATCATCGTAGCGCACGCTGAGGCGCTCGTGAGCCCACTCAAAACTGCCGAGCGCGTACGCCGCGTGAAACCCCATCAAGAACTGCTCTTCCCCGGGTGAGTCGGCGCCCACCGCGGTGTCGCCATTCAAGTACTGCGCGATGAAAGTCCAATGGGCGGAAGGCTCCAGACGAGCGCCCGCACTGGTGAATCTCGTTCGCCAGGCATAGTCGCCCGAGGCGGTCGAGGCGGCGGGGTCGCCGCGGTTGTCGTAACGCAGAACGCGCACTTCCAGGCGGTCGTGGTGTCTCCAGGTCAAGCCGCTATAAAAGCCGGGCCGGTGGTCGATCTCCTGATAGAAGCCGATGGGCGGCTTGCCAAGACCACCGAACAAGGTGGAGGGTCGATCGGACAATGCAAAGCCTCGATCTGCCAGCAACTCACCCGCTGAATCGTTCCAGCCGTAAGTCGCGGCCACCCATGCGACATCACCCAAATAGCCCGTACTCGCGCCGAGCCAGCGTGCCTCGATCTCCGCACCGATCGTCCGGAACTCCTCGCCGATCCAGGTATTCACCGCGGAGGGAGTGATTGAATAGACATCCGTCCAGCCAACGCCTCGATTCTCGAGCGAGACCGGCATGAAGAACGCTCCGAAGCGCGCGCGCCAGCGCACGAAATTGCTCGGAAATGGACGCA
Source organism: uncultured Gammaproteobacteria bacterium (assembly GCA_963755935.1). Classification (GTDB taxonomy): domain Bacteria; phylum Pseudomonadota; class Gammaproteobacteria; order Steroidobacterales; family Steroidobacteraceae; genus Bog-1198. The sequence continues at coordinate 6,007 of CAVWME010000009.1, read as the reverse complement.
CATCGAGATAAAACTCGCTGACGTCCACCGGATTGCCACCGTAATCGCCGTAGGCATCGAAAACGGCATGCAGCGTCACGATATCGGTGATGCGCAAGGTCGGCGCAACGAATGCGCGCCCGAGCTCTGCGCCCTCATGGTCCGGATCGAACCGCAGGACGCCGAGGCCGCCGTTCAAATACGACGTATCGCCGGTCGCATGCACCCAGCGCAGATCGACATCGCCGGTCACCTCGAGGCGGTCCTGGGCGGCGGCGCCGCCTGCCAGGAGCAACATGCCGCAAAGCAAACCGTGGCGCGTCCCGCGCATCAGTACTCCCAGTCGCGACGTCGAGGTCGAGGCTCCGGCTGGGCGCGCAATGCCGAGCTCAATTGGATGTGTGCTACGGCCGGTGCGCCAGCCTCGAGATGCACGCTGCGCGTCAGCGATGCCGGCGGATCTGCAATGAACGGACTCCAAACGACGATCCGATAGTCACCCGGCGCAAGGTCCTTGAGCTGCAGAGCTCCGTCGGCCAGGGTGGTGCCAAAATAGGGCGCGTCGGTCACATACACATAGCCGACCATGGAATCGTGGATGTTGCAGCCGAGCACCACGAGTCCAGCGCGATCGAAGACCACCGGCGGGTGCACTTCGCCTTTATAGAGTGGCAGCTGAAAGCGTTTGGCGGCGGAGAACGAGTACACCTGATGGCTCACCGAATCATTGTTGGGAAAATCAACCCGGGCGCCGACGCCGACAACCAGCACGCGCGGGACAAACGCTAAATTCCGTTGATCCATGACAGCCGGCCTCGGCGCGGGCGATGCAGGGGCGTTGAGCGGAGTGACCGTGACGACGACTTGATCGACGCCGTGTCCGTCCCGATCGCTGACCCTGACGGATATATCGGCCGCACCGGCGGACATTGAGCAGAGATAAGAGACCAGCGTGACGCAGGTTGCGATCAGGTCCTTGCGGAACGCGAACCCGGTCGCAAATCGCTTCGAGCTTACCGAAGCGGTGCAGCCGCTCGACTTACCATGCTGCATGGGCATGCCTCTTCCGCTGCTTAATAGCTTTCGTAGTCGCATCCTGGCGTTGGTGCTGGGATTGGTCACTTTGGTTTTGGCGGCTATGAGCATAGCAATTGCCGTCAAAGCGCGTGCGGAAGCGGAACGGCAGATGAGTGTGCAGTTGCGGACGGCGGCCGATACCGCACGCGAGGCGCTGAGATTTCGCGGCAACCGGCTCGCGAGCGCAGTCGATGTTCTCACCACGGATTTCGGCTTCCGGGAGGCGGTTGCCTCGGCCGATAAACCGACTCTGCTTTCGGCCGTCGAGAATCAGCGCGCCCGCATCAACGCGGACATCCTGATCGTATTGAGTCCGGACGGGCAGACGATCGCCAGCACTCTTGCCCTGTCGGCGAAGACCGAGAGAGACTTTCGGAGCCTGATCGAGAGCGATCCCGACAGCGAGATCCTGCAGCTGTATCGGCTCGTCGACGGCCGGCCCTATCAGCTGGTGCTCGCGCCCGTGCTGGGCCCCAATACCATTGGCTGGGCGGCGATGGGATTTGCCCTCGACGGCGCCGTGGCGGCCGACATGTCGCGGCTGTTGGGTGTGGATGTGTCGTTCGTCGCGGCGGACGGCGAACAAAGCCCGCCTTACGTCGCAACCTCGGTGCCGAACGCAGAACGCCGTGGGTTCGGCGCACTCAATGGTGCGCCTGCGGCGACCCCGTTTTTCGTGACGGCCGGCAACGATAAGATTTTGACGTGGACGAACCCGATTCGCTCCGCCAACGGCCATTTGACGTTGGTGCTGCAAAGGTCCCTGGCAAGCGCCTTGCGCCCTTATCAGGATGTCAGGAATTCGGTGTTGGCGATCGGCATGGTGCTCCTCGCCATCGCCTCCATCCTTGCGGTGTGGCTGTCACGCAGCGCGACCAGGCCCGTCGAGGATCTGACCCAGGCGGCTGAGCGGCTCGAGGCAGGCGACTACACGGTGGAAGTCCCGCGCAGTGGCACGACGGAGCTCAGAGGTCTGGCGAGCGCTTTTCAGGCTATGCGCAGGGCGGTGGCCGACCGGGAGGCAACCATTCGGTACCAGGCCACTCATGACGCACTGACCGGGCTCCCCAACCGCGTGCGTCTGGCGAACGTTCTCGATGACCTATTGATGCGGTCACGCGCAGGGCATCCGACAGTCACGATTTGTTTGATCGAGATTCAGCAATTTCAGAGCATCATCGGATCATTTGGGCACGCCGCCGCCGATGAAGTATTGCGTGAGGTTGCGCGCAGGCTGGTGCAGTATGTGGGCAAGCAGGATCGCGTCGGCCACATAGGCACGGACCGCTTTTTGGTGCTTCTCGAGTCTGCCGACGACGCCAAAACGGCGCCCTCCGCCGAAGCGCTCGCCGAGCGATTGCGCGGCTCGTTCGATTATGCCGGCGTTGCGCTTCAGCTCGAGATCAAGGCAGGGGTGGTGGTTGCTCCCCTCGACGGAAATCAGGCCGCGGAACTGCTGCCGCGGGCGGATTTGGCGCTTTATCGAGCCAAAGAGGGTGGAATCCCCCTCGGCTTCTACCGCGAGGGCGATGACAGCAGTCACCGTCATCGCCTCGCGATCCTGGGTGAGCTAAAAAATGCGATCGTCGCAGATGAGCTCGAGCTGCACTATCAGCCCAAAGTCGACGCGAAGAGTGGCTCTGTGAAAGGATGCGAAGCCTTGGTTCGCTGGCGCCATCCGCAACGGGGATTCATCTCTCCGGCCGACTTCATTCCGCAAGCGGAGCGGACGGGTGCCATTCGCGCCGTTACCACGTGGGTTTTGACCGCCGCCATGCGCGATATGAAGGCCTGGCACGAGACCGGGCTTGATATCGACGTATCGGTCAATGTGTCCCCGACCGACCTGGCCGACCCGCAGTTTGCCGACCAAGTCACCCAGCTGCTTACCGACACTCGCGCGCCCGCGGATCAATTGCTGCTCGAAGTCACCGAAAGCGGCGCGTTGAAAGACTTGCCTGCGACGCTACGCATGATGGAACAGCTGCGTATCCTCGGCATCCGTTTCTCGATCGACGATTTCGGTACGGGTTATTCATCCCTTTCCCATTTGAAGCGGCTGCCGGTTGACGAGGTCAAGATCGACCGGTCTTTCATTCAAGAGCTCGAGATCCAGGACGGCGATGATGTGATCGTGCGCTCGACGATCGGTCTGGGGCATGCGCTTAATCTCAAGGTGGTCGCGGAGGGCGTCGAGGGTGCCGCCAGCTGGGAGATGCTGCGTCGCCTGGGATGCGATCTGATCCAGGGCTACTTCATTTCGAAGCCGTTGCCGGTCCGGGAGTTTACCGCGTGGATGGCGGCACGGGCGACTGACCGGGGACCGGGCTCGGCTTCGCTCCCAGCCGAAACGCGGCCCCGCGCGCGTAGTGGTTGAGCAGCTCAATCTCGCCTCAGACCGGGCGTCCAAGCGAAATCCAAATTCCCTCGATAACAAGATAAGCGGTGAGCGTCACGTAGTACGGTTTCGAAGGCAGATTCCGGTACTTGTCATAGGCAATAAGAGCCAGCAAACAGCAATCGATGACGCTCAAGGAAATGGTCTGCGATGTTGCCTGCGACCGCTCGAACCAATAACCGAGAGTCCGAGCAAGCCCCGCCGGCAGAAGAACCAGCGCTATACCGAGCATGTACCGCATGTGGAAGGGCACATTGCGCCTGCGGATGTGAGCGATGGCAAGCACAAACAAGGTGACAAGCAAACAAAGCTGCGCCGCAGATAAATACTCGCCTTGAAGCGCGGCCATCCGACTCGCGCCATCGCCGATACGCTCTCGATATTCCTTCCAGATCATGGTTGCGGCAAAAAATGCTATCAACGGCATCAGGCCGAGCGATGTAACGCCGAGAACGCGATGCAGCCGGAAGGCGCCGTACCTGATTGCCAGCGGCTGCACGACCAGTAAAGCGATCCACGTGAACAGGAGCGCTGCGTGAATGTGCACCGCGACCGTAATGGCGGGATCGAACACCGGAAAGGCGGCAATGTATGGAATCCAAAAGCCGGCCACCATGAGCATGGGGATCGGCAATAACAAAAGGCCTATGTTTCGATAGGCGTATTCGACTGTTGCATGCTGCCTCACGGGGTGAGGTCAGTCGCGCTCGAGCGCGAGTCCTATCATCAACTCGCGGAAAGGTTCCGCGAGCCGCTCCTCCGCCGCGTGCCGCCGATCCTTCACCGCCCAGCTTCCGCCGACCATCACGTCGCGGATCGCGGCGCTGCCGCCGGCAAAGACGAGATGATCGAGCGCCGTCGCTGCACGTGCGCCCGCCATGCTGGCGTGCTCGGCATCGAGGACCAGCCAATCGGCGCGCGCGCCCTCCGCGATGACTCCGGCGGGTTGTCCCAAGGCCGCCGCCCCTTGGCGCGCAGCCTCGCGCCACAAGCGGGTGCCGACGTGCGGCTCGCTCGATTCCGCGAGCACGCCGCGGCGGCGCCTGCGCAGGCGCGCTTGGTACTCCATCCAGCGCAATTCTTCAGCCGGGCAGACGGTCGCCTGACTGTCGGAGCCGATGCAGAGGTGGCCCTTCGACTTGAGGAACCGCGCGGCGTCAAAGAAACCATCACCGAGGTTGGCCTCGGTGCTGATCGAGACGCAGACTATGGCGCCCGCGGCCGCGATACGGTCGAGCTCGGCAGGGGTTGCGTGCGTTGCATGCACCAGGCACCAGCGCGGGCTCACGAGCCCCGTCTCGAGCAACAGCTCAATCGGCCGCCGGCCGGTACTCGCGCGGCAGGCCTCGACCTCCTTCAGTTGCTCGGCGATGTGAATATGCACGGGCATGTCCGCATCGATGGAGTCGAGTCCTGCCACCACCTCGCGCAGTGTCGCGAGCGGGACGGCGCGCAAGGAGTGGAAGGCGACCCCGGTGCGCACGCGCGGCGCTGCGAGTCCCCGCTCCGCGCGCACGCGAGCTTCGACGGCGCGCAGGAACTCATCAGTGGTCATGGCGAATCGTGATTGCTCGGGCTTGAGCGGCTGCGAGCCGAAATCACTGGTTTGATAGAGCGTCGGCAGAAACGTGAGAGCGATGCCCGCGCTGTCCGCGGCGCGCGCAATCGCGCGCCACAGCTCGTTCGTCTCTGCGTAAGCGCCGCCGCCGGGCTGGCGATGCAAGTAGTGAAACTCGGCGACCGAGGTGTAGCCCGCCTTCAGCATCTCGACGAACAGCTGCGTGGCAATGAGCTCGAGATCCGGCGGCGTGATCCGGTTGGCGAGCGCATACATGGCCTGGCGCCAGGTCCAGAAGCTGTCGCGCGCGGAGAGCCGATACTCCGTATTGCCCGCCATCCCGCGTTGGAACGCATGGCTGTGAGCGTTCGCCATGCCGGGAACGACGAACCCCGCGACGTGCTCCGCCGGAGCGGTGTGAGTTCCCATGGCGGATTGATTCGTCGCGCCGCCCGGCTCGACGCGAGCGATGAAGCCGCGGTCATCGACCGTGATCGCGACGTCTGCATGCCAGCCGCTCTCGAGCAGCGCCCAGGCCAACCGATAGTGTCGTGCCATCCTGCCTACACCTTAGCTTGCCGTATGATCCCGAGCCAGGGCAATGAAGTTCGCTGGGGGCGAATCAGTGCAGCAGACAACGTCTTTGAAATGGGACCGAGTGTGGATCGGCGTGAGCATCGCGACCATGGTCGCGGGCCGCATCCCCTATGGCAAGCGCGAGCACGCGGCGCTCGCGGTGAGCGGCGAGCGCATCGCCTGGATCGGCGATGCCGAGGAGGCACGCAACCGGGCGAGGGGGGAGGGCGTCCCCATCGAGGACACCGAGGGCCTGTGGATGACGCCGGGGCTCATCGATTGCCACACGCACCTTATATATGGCGGTAATCGCGTCGCGGAGTTCGAGCAGCGGCTTTGCGGCGTGCCCTATGAGGAGATCGCGCGCTCGGGCGGCGGGATCCAATCCACCGTCAATGCCACGCGTCGCGCCGATTTCG
>CAVWME010000008.1:0-294236 GCA_963755935.1 uncultured Gammaproteobacteria bacterium | reverse complement strand
ATCAGCGCTTGTTCGGCGGCGACTCCCACGGACACACGCTCAAGGAGCAACGGCGCATCGCCTTGGATACCATGCGGCTGCTGGGAGAGTTCCAGCCGCGGCTCGTCGGCTCGGTGCTCACGGGCACCGCCACCGAGTACAGCGACATCAATCTGCATCTGTTCGCCGACCGCTCGGAATCGGTGGCGATCCGGCTCATCGAGATCGGAGTCCCGCACCAGTTCTACGAGCGACGCGTCAAGATGGATGCCGAGCGCAGCATCAATTATCCGGCGCTGCGCTTCGAAGCGGGTGGCCGCACCGTCGATGCGACCGTGTTTCCGATCGACGGCATCCGCCAGGCGCCGTATTCGCCTGTCGACGGCCGCCCCATGAAGCGCGCCGACGTGCGCGACGTCGCGGATCTCATCGATTCTTAAAGGAGGTTTCCTCATTTGATCGGTACCACCCTCTCTGACGGGCTCTCCGAGCGCCCCGCCACGGCCGCCCCCGCCCCGCGCTGGTCCATGGCCGATGCCCAGGCCCTTTACGAGGCGCCGTTCGCGGACCTCTTGTTTCGTGCACACGGGGTGCATCGCTCGCACTTCGATCCCAACGCCGTGCAGCGCAGCCGTCTGCTCAGCATCAAAACCGGCGGGTGCCCGGAGGATTGCGGCTACTGCAGTCAATCCGCGCGGCATGACGGCGGCGTCGCCGCCACGAAGCTCATGGAAATCGACGAGGTCGTCGCCGAGGCTCGCAAGGCACGCGATGCGGGTGCGACCCGCTACTGCATGGGCGCGGCGTGGCGCGGTCCCAAGGAGCGCGACATGGGCCGGCTCACCGCCATGGTGAGCGCGGTCAAGTCTCTGGGACTCGAGACTTGCATGACGCTCGGCATGCTGACGCCGAACGATGCCGAGCGCCTCGCCGCCGCCGGCCTCGACTACTACAACCACAACATCGACACGTCCGAGCGCTATTACAGCCAGGTGGCGACAACGCGCACCTGGGCCGACCGGATCGACACCTTGAAACACGTGCGTGAATCGGGGATGAAAGTCTGTTGCGGCGGCATCGTCGGCATGGGCGAAGAAGCAATCGATCGCGTGGGCTTGCTGGTGGCGCTTGCCAACCTGCCGGAGCCGCCGGAAAGTGTGCCGATCAACCGCCTGATCCCGATTCCCGGAACGCCGCTCGCCGCGGCGCCGCCGCTCGACCCCATCGAGTTCGTGCGCACCATCGCCCTCGCCCGCATCCTCATGCCGACCTCCATGGTGCGGCTGTCCGCGGGACGCACGGCCATGAGCGATGAGCTGCAGGCGCTGTGTTTCTTCGCGGGAGCGAATTCCATTTTCGTCGGCGATACGCTGCTCACGGCGGACAATCCCAGCGAGGATCAAGACGGCGCGTTATTCCGACGCTTAGGGTTGAAACCCCTGGAACCGCCCTTGCCGTGAGCGCCTCCGGTCTCGCGTTCTATCAGGCGGCACTCGATCGGCTGGCCGAGGCGAGCCGCCTGCGCTCGCTCGCGCCGCGTCACGGACTGGACTTCACCTCGAACGACTACCTCGGGCTCGCGGCCTCGCCGCGGCTCGGCCGCGCGGTGGCGGCCGCGATCGCGCGCGGTACTCCCGTGGGCGCCGGGGGCTCGCGATTGTTGCGGGGCAATGCACCGGAGCACGAGGCGCTCGAGGCGCGCGCCGCGGCATTCTTTCGACGCCGAGCGCGCGCTGTTCTTCGGCAGCGGCTACGTCGCGAACTACGCACTGCTCTCGACGTTGCCGCAGTCGGGAGATCTCCTCGTCCTCGACGCGCTGGTGCACGCGAGCGCCCACGAGGGCGCGCGCGCCGGCCGCGCGCAGTTCACCAAGGCGGCGCACAACGATGCAGGAGCCTTCGAGGACGCGGTGCGCGCCTGGCGAGTCGGCGGCGGCCGAGGCCGCGTCTGGCTGGCGGTCGAGAGCCTCTACAGCATGGACGGCGACCGGGCGCCGCTCGATGAGCTCGTCGCGGTTGCCGAGCGGCACGAGGCGATGCTGCTGATCGACGAGGCGCATGCCACCGGCGTTTATGGACCCGATGGGCGCGGGCTCGCCGCGGCCCTCGAAGGCCGCGAGAACGTGATCGCGCTGCATACCTGCGGCAAGGCCTTAGGGGGCGCCGGGGCGCTCGTCTCCGGGCCGCGCGTGCTCTGCGAGTTCCTGCTCAACCGCTGCAGGCCTTTCATCTACGCGACCGCGCCGTCGCCGCTGATGGCGGTGGCGGCGCTCGAGGCGCTCGACATCCTCAAAGAGGAGCCCGAACGGCGCCAACGGCTCGCGCACTTGATCTCGGTCGCCGGGCGCGCAGCGCTCGCGAGCGGTGCGGCAGCACCCACCGGCTCGCAGATCCTCCCCGTCATTGTCGGCGAAGATCGCGCAGCGCTTTCGCTCGCAGCAGGCCTGCAACGACGCGGGTTCGATGTCCGCGCGGTACGCCCTCCGACCGTGCCGGACGGCACGGCGCGGCTGCGCATCTCAATCACGCTCAATGTCGAGGAGTCCGCCGTAGGCGCTTTATTCGCGGCGCTCGCGGAAGAGCGGCGCGTGCGCGCGGCATGACCTCGGCCATCGTGGTCACGGGCACGGATACCGACATCGGCAAAACGGTGTTCTGCGCGGGGCTCACGCGATTCCTCGAGGCGACGTACTGGAAGCCCGTGCAAGCCGGCCTTGAGGAAGAGACCGACGCGCAGACCGTGAAGCGTCTCGCGGAGCTCTCCGCCGACCGCGTGCTGCCGGAGGCTTGGACGTTGCGCACGCCCGCCTCGCCGCACCTCGCCGCCGAAATCGATGGCGTCGAGATCGACCCGGACGCGCTTGCGCTGCCCGCCTCGGACCGCCCGCTCGTGGTCGAGGGGGCGGGCGGGCTGCTGGTGCCCCTCACGCGGCGTACGCTCCTCATCGAGGTCTTCGCACGCTGGGGTGCCCCGGTGGTGCTGTGCGCACGCACGCGGCTCGGCACCATCAATCACACCCTGCTGTCGATCGAGGCACTGCGCCGGCGCGCGATCCCCTTGCTGGGCGTCGCGTTCATCGGCGATGCGCATGCCGAGAACGAGCGCATCATCGGGTCCTTGGGGAAAGTGCCGGTGCTCGGCCGCTTGCCGCAGCTCGATCCGCTGACACCGCGCGGCGCTCGCCGCTGCGTTCGCGCAAGCTTTTGATCGCGAGTCGTTCTCGAGTAAGGTCGCGCATCGCGATTCGTCGCAGAGCCTGAATTGAGCGGCGATGACCGCCTCGTCCATCTGGCATCCCTTCACCCAGCATGCGCTGCGATCGTCCTTTCCCAAGGCGGTGCGCACCGGAGGGAGCCTATATTTTCACCGCCGACGGCCGGCGGATCGTCGACGCCATCTCCTCCTGGTGGGTGATCACCCACGGCCACCGGCATCCGCGCATCGTCGCCGCCATTCGCGCAGCCGCCGACAACTCTGACCAGGTGATCTTCGCCGAATACACCCACGAGCCGGCCGAGCAGCTGGCCGAGAAGCTGCTCGCCGTGGCGCCGCCCGGCCTCGCGCATGTGTTTTTCTCCGACAGCGGCTCGACCAGCGTCGAAGTCGCGCTGAAGATGGCGCTCGGCTTTTGGCGCCACAGCGGCGAGCCGCGTCACCGCATCCTCGTCATGGAGCACAGCTATCATGGCGACACGATCGGCACGATGTCGGTGGGCGAGCGCGGCGCCTTTCAACGAGGCCTACGAGCCGCTGCTGTTCGACGTCGCGCGCATTCCGTTTCCCGCCGCCGGACGCGAAAGCGTCGACGTTCGAGGCGCTCGAGGCGCAGTGCCGACGCAGGCGATGCCGCCGCGTTCATCGTCGAGCCGCTGGTGCTCGGCGCCGGCGGCATGCTCATGTATCCGCCGGCCGTGCTCGCGCGAGCTCGCGCAACATCTGCGCAAGGCACGGCGTGCTGTTCATCGCCGACGAGGTGATGACCGGCTGGGGCCGCACCGGCACCCTGTTCGCCTGCGAGCAGGCCGGCATCTCGCCCGACATCGCCTGCTATTCGAAGGGTCTCACCGGCGGCTCGCTGCCGCTGGCCGTGACGCTCTGCCGCCGCGAGATTTTCGCCGCGCACTACGCGCTGGACCGACGCCGCACCTTCTTTCATTCGAGCTCCTTCACCGCCAATCCGATCGCCTGCGCCGCGGCGCTCGCCAATCTGCAGATCTGGGAGTCGGAGCCCGTGCTCGCGCGCATCGCGGCGCTTGAGGCGATGCAAGCGCAGGCGCCTCGAGCGGTTCCGCGACGATGCCCGCTTCGAGCAGGTGCGCCAGACGGGCACCATCACCGCCCTGGACGTGCGCGCTGCCCGACGGTGGCTATCTCGCCGCGCATCGGGCCCGCGGCTCGCGGCTTCGTTCCAGGCGGGCGAGGTGCTGCTGCGGCCCCTCGGCAACACGCTCTATGTGATGCCGCCGTACTGCGTCACGGCGGACGATCTCGACCGGGTATACGGCGCGATACTCGGCGCGGTGGACGCGCTCGGTTAGTTCGGCGCCTTGCCCTGCCAGATCGCGAGCATGTCGGGCGAGCCCTGCGCGCGCACGCCGTTGTCGGTGAGGATGTCGTCCGTGGCGGCCGCCATCGCGGTTCTCGAGAACACCAACCCCTCGCCGCCTCTCTGGTCGAACTCGAAAGTGACGAACGGATCCTTGAGGTCGCGCAGCACCGCCACCAGGTGCGCCAGGCTCTTGATGTGCGTGCCGTTGACGGAGCTCACCACCGAGCCCGCCGGGCTCGAGTAACCGTTCACCAGTTTGTTCGGAAAGAACGGCGAAGACACCACCACCAGCTCCTGATGCTCCTCGTCGGGCGGATCGATCGCGCGCGTGATCAGCGGGCTCTTCACGAACCCAAGCGCGCGCATGGTGCCGGCATTGCTCTCCAAACCGGAGATGAACTGCCAGGTGGCGGTCGAAAACACCATGGGCCCGTAGATGAAGTAGGACGGATAGGCTGCCATGCAGGTCGCCGACCAGCGTCGGCCGCTCGGTCGACACCGGCAGATCGATCTTCACCACCTTGCCGGCGCGCACCACGGTGAGCGGCAGCACGCCGTTCTTGGCGACATGCTGGACCTTGTAGGCGAAGTGCACGCGCAGATCCTTGTCGAGCTTGATCATCCCCTGGTTGTCGATGGGCGTGTCGCCGATGTGCGTGATCACGTCCCACTCCTTGAGAGGATAGCTCGCGGCGTCCTTGTAGGGCCGGTGCACGATCATGCCCTCGACCGATTTGTCGAGCTTCAAATACTCGCGCAGCGCGGGATTCTCGAGCGTCTGCAGGTCGTCGTACATCGCCGGCTTGCCGTCGTAGTGGCCGTCGGCGATGTCCTTCAGGAACAGATCCACTTCCTCGTTGGGAATGATGTAGCCGATGTTCTGCGTGTCGCCGCCGAGCTTCGAGAAGGCGAGGCCGATCATCTTGTCGCCGGCGATCGCCGGGCCGCCGCTGTTGCCGGGATTGATCGCGGCATCGACTTGAATGCGCAGTCCCGACACCGGGAAGTTGTAGGAGACGAACTCGATGCGCGACACGATGCCCTTGGTGATGGAGAGCGAGGTGCCGCCGGTCGGAAAGCCGTAGGCGAGCACCGCGTCCTTGATCCGCGGCAACTCGCTCGCGCGCGGCAGCGCCGGATGCGTGTCGAAAAACGCCGGCGTCGTCGAGCTGCAGGACCGCGAGATCGATGCCGGGCGCGACGGCCACGACGGTCGCCGGCAGCTTGTCGCCCGTGGCGTTGGCCTGCACTTGCACCTGCGTCGCGTAGAGCACCACGTGGGCGTTGGTCAATATGCGCTTGCCCTCGATGACCACGCCGGAGGCACTCACTTCCGTCGGCGCCTGCTTGGTCCAAGGCTTGAACGGATCCGGATAGCGCATGGTGGCGAAAATCTTGACCACGGAGTTCTCGATGGCCGGCGGCTCGCTCGCGGCATGCGGCGCGGCGCGCGACGGCGGCGTGCCCGCCCAGCGCGAGCAGAGCCCGAGAAATACCATCCGTGAGAACAGACGCATCGGTTTCATCCTGTTTCCTATTTTCCGTCCACCGAGAAAGCGAGCAGCACGTTGCCCGGCTGCCCCTGCGTCGGCGGCGCCGGAATTCACGTACACGACGCCGTTCACGATGATCGCGCCGCCCGCCTGCAGCGAGCCGCCGGTGGCGTTGATCTGATTCACGGTGCGGTAATCCTTGGCCGTGTCGTAGTCCCAGAGAATCTTGCCGTCGATGGTCGAATAGGCCCGCAGGTGCCCGTCCATCGAGCCCGAGAAGGCCGCGCCGGGAATCACCGTGACCGCTTGCGCCTGCGCATGCGGGCAGGCGAGTCGCCTCTCCCCAGCTGCACGCCGGCGTCGGCGAGGCGATGTGCCAGCGCCTCGTGCCGGCCTTGATGTCGACGGCGGTGAGGCTCCCCGCCTCATTGGGCGGCTGCGCTTCGAGTCCCGAGAGCGGGACGTAGAGACTGCGATGATCCGCAGCCGCACCCGGTGCGATGCCGCCCGGCGCGTCCGGCGCGGCGGCCTGCAGTTGCCAGAGCACCTCGCCCGCATGCTCCGGATCGAGGGCGAAGACCATGCCGGAGCGCTGGCTCGCGAGGATCGTCTCGCGGCCGGTCGCGGGAGTGCGCAGCACGCGGCGGCCCCTCGAGACGCTCGAGGCCGGCCTGCGGCGAGGGAAGCTGCCGGGACCACTGCACCTTGCCATCCGCGAGACCGAGCGCGACGACCGCATCGGCCAGGGGCTGCGGCCGCGTCGGATCGGCCGAGTCTCCCGTAGCCACGTACAAGAGGCTCCTCGTCACATCCACGGTGGGCGCCGCCACTGCGGGGACCCCGGCCGGCGCGAAGCGCGGTGCGCCGCCGGCGCCGCTCACGGCCTGCGGCTCCTCGCGCACCAGATAGCTCTTCCATTCGACATGGCCGTTGGCGACGTCGAGCGCCGCGACGCTGCCGCGAAACGTGCAGCAGCCGTAGCCCGGATCGCGGGCCGACTCGGGCTCGCTCGAGCCCACGGCCACGTACAGGCGAGTCGAGATGCAGCGTCGACCCTTCGATGCGCGCGAGAGGATGCGGCTCGACCTGCGTCTTCCACAGCAACGCCCCGCTCTGCGCATCGAGTGCGTAGACCGCGCCCTTGTCGTCGCCGAACAAGGCGGCGCAAGGCGCCTTGATGACGTCGAGATGCGCGTTGGTCATCTTGTGCTTGCCCATTTTCGTTTTTTTGGGGGGCGCGCCGTGGCGCGGGGCGGCCAGCTCCGCGATGGAGATGCTCGGTGTGCACGCCCGCGGCCGCGTCATAGGTCCAATAGATGCATGCCGCTCTTCGCATCGAGGGAATAGATGCGGCCGGCGGCGCTCGCGACGAACAGTCGCCCGTCGACGAGGGTCGGCTGCCCGCCGCCGGCGCTGCCTGCGTAGCCGAACGCCCACTTGAGCGCGAGCTTGGGGACATCGGTTGCCCGGATCGCGGGCTCAGGCTGGTAGCGCGTGTTGTCGGACCCGTGGCCCCAGCCGTTCCACTGGGCGCTGCCGAAGGCGATGGGGGTGTCTTTGTCCGCGCAATACGTGCGTGCCGGCGCGGCCGCGGCGCGCTCGCCGGCGCGGATGCCGGCGGCTCATCGGGCGCAGCGCGGCGCGGCGAGAGACGGCGCGTCACGATGCCGCAGCACAAGCCCCGCGGCGGCCACGGCCGACACGGGTCGCGCACGCCGGCCGACGCACGAGGTCGCGCGACGGCATCAGCGCTTGTCGATCGAGCGATAGTCCCGTTGCGTGGGGCCGGTATAGAGCTGACGCGGCCGGCCGATGCGCATGATGAGGATCGGAAACCATTTCCTGCCAGTGCGCCACCCAGCCCGCGGTGCGCGCGATGGCGAACAGCACGGTGAACATCGATCTCGGTATGCCGAGCGCGCTATAGATGATGCCCGAATAGAAATCCACGTTCGGGTAGAGCTTGCGCGACACGAAGTACTCGTCCTTGAGCGCGATCTCCTCGAGCTTCAGCGCCAGATCGAACAGCGGGTTGTTGCCCTTGCCGAGCTTCTCGAGCACGCGATAGCACATCTCGCGAATGATCTTCGCGCGCGGATCGAAATTCTTGTATACGCGGTGGCCGAATCCCATCAGCCGCACGCTGTCGGACTTGTCCTTGACGCGCGCCAGGAACTTGTCGATGTTGGCCGCCGAGCCGATGTCGTCCAGCATGTTGAGCACGGCCTCGTTCGCGCCGCCGTGCGCCGGCCCCCACAGCGCGGAGACGCCGGCCGAGATCGCGGCGTACGGGTTCGCCCCCGTGCTGCCTGCGAGGCGCACCGTCGAGGTGCTCGCATTTTGCTCGTGATCGGCGTGCAGAATGAACAGGAGATCCATGGCCTCCGCCGCCACCGGGTCGATCGCATACGGCTCGCACGGCACGGCGAAGAACATGTTGAGCATGTTCGCGCAGTAGCGCAGATCGTTGCGCGGATAGATGAACGGCTGCCCGAGCGTGTGCTTGTAGGCAGCGGCGGCGATCGTCGGCAGCTTCGCGATGATGCGATGGGCGAAGATCTCGCGGTGCCGCGGATCGTTGATGTCCGTGCTGTCCTGATAGAACGCCGCCATGGACGCGACCACCGCCGAGACCATCGCCATGGGATGCGCGTCGTGATGAAAGCCCTCGAAGAAGCTCAAGCAGCTGCTCGTTCACCATGGTGTGGCGCGTGATCGAGGAATTGAACGCCTGCAGCTGCGTCTTGTCGGGCAGGCTGCCGTTGATCAAGAGGTAGGCGACTTCCAGGAAGCAGGATTTCTCCGCCAGCTGCTCCACCGGGTAGCCGCGGTAAAGCAGCACGCCCTCGTCGCCGTCGATGTAGGTGATCTTGCTTTCCGTGCTCGCGGTGGCCATGAACCCGGGATCGAAGGTGAAAATGCCGAGGTCCCGGGTGAGGTGCGAGATATCCAGGCATTCCGGGCCGATGGTGCCGGCCAGCGCATTCAGCGAGGCGGTCTTGCCGGAGGAGAGATTCTTCAACTCGTATTTCGTGCCCATGCTGCGCTACCGGCTTGCCCTATTGATGAGGCCCGGAAGCCTTGCACGGTCGATGGAATGAATCAAGCGCACGCGTCCCACGCGCGCGAAGCGAGTGCGACGCGGCTGGCGCGGCGTGCGCGACGAGAGACGCCGCGCCTGGCGCGGCGTCTGCAAGCTTGAGGAACGATCGCGCCTCGATGCAGGCGCGAGGACGCGGATCGGCTAGGTCTTGGCCTGCTGCGCGGCGTACTTCTTGCGGAACTTGTCCACACGGCCGCCGGTGTCCACGACCTTCTGCTTGCCCGTGTAAAAAGGATGGCAGTTGGAGCAGACCTCGACCTGCAGGTCGTGACCGATGGTCGAGCGGGTCTTGAACGTGTTCCCGCACGTGCAGGTCACGTTGATCTCTTGATATTCGGGATGGATGGCGGCTTTCATGTGAACCTCGACTCGTGTTAGGCAGAATCGATGGGTCCTCGAAATGCTTTTTCAAGGAAGCGCACCGCCACGCCGGGTCCCTCGAAATCGAGGGCCGCGTACCTTAGCTCAAAGCGCCCGCACCAACAAGCATTTCTCGCAGCCGGCCGAATCGGCTCCGGCGCCCCGCCGCAGCGCCCTGCTTGTCCACAAAATCTGTGGATAAGTCTGTGGACGGCGCCTGTCATGCGGCCGTTCATCTGCATGAAATATCGACTAAATGTTAACTTGGTCAAAAAATAGACAAGCAGTTTTGCCTAATTTTTTCAATGACTTACGAGATGCACCTGACCTAATGCAGACGCAATGTGCTGTAGGTACCCCTGTTGCGCGAGGCACCTGCCGCCGTGTGCATAAGCTCATGGCAGAAAACCGGCCTGCAAATCGTTTAGGAAGCGCCGCCCGAGCCCGCTCGGCCCGCCAGCGGGGCGCGGCGAACTCGACCAGGCCGCGCGCCAAGGCCGGCGCAATCCGGGCTCGACCGCGCTCGCGTCGAGCCCGGTGCGCGACTCGAATTCTGCCAGCGCGAAGCCCTCGTTCAGCCGTGAGCGCGTTCAGCACGAATTCGAAGGGCAGATCACTCGCGGCGACCGGCTTTGCGCTCACCGCTGCGCCCCGACGTCGCCGCGCCGCAGCTGCTCGAGGTAGGCACGCGGCTGGCGGGCTTTCTCCGTCCGCTGCACGCCGTGGGGCAAGCTCGCGGTGATTTTGCCGTGCGCGCCTGCGCCGATGCCGACATAGTCGCCGAAGCGCCAGTAATTGAGATTGTGCCGGCAACGGGCGCCCTCGCGCGCATAGGCGGAGACTTCGTACTGCTCGAAGCCGTTCTCGGCGAGCAGCGCCTGGCACTCGTTCTGCATCCGGAAGGCCACGTCCTCGTCCGGCAACGGCGGCGGACGACTGTGAAACACCGTCCCCGGCTCGAGCGTGAGCTGATAGTGCGAGATGTGCGCGGGCGCAAGCGCGCAGGCGCGGCGCACATCCTCGAGCGCCTCATCGAGCGTCTGCTCGGGCAGCGCGTACATGAGATCGAGGTTGAAATTATCGAGGCCGGCCGCGCGCAGCTCATCGACAGCGCGGAGCGTGTCCTCGGGGCTATGAATGCGGCCGAGCCGCGCGAGCGCCGGCGCTGCGAAGGTCTGTGCGCCCAAGCGACACGCGATTGATGCCGGCGTCGCGATAGCCCGCGAAGCGGCCGCGCTCGATCGTGCCGGGATTGGCCTCGAGCGTCACCTCGGCATCGACGGCGACGCGGCCGCGCGCGGCGAATGCCTGCAGCAAGCGGGCGAAGGCCTCGGGTGCGAACAAGCTCGGCGTGCCGCCGCCGAAGAAAATGGCCTCGATTGGGCGGCCGCCGAGATCCGGCAACTCCGCCTCGAAGTCGCGGATCAATGCGTCGATGTAGTCGCCGGAGGGGGCCGCGGATTTGAGCTGGTGGGAATTGAAATCGCAGTATGGGCATTTGCGCACGCACCAGGGCATGTGCACGTACAGCGTGAGCGGCAACGAGCTCATGGCAGGCGGCTCGGCATTCACGACAAACGCGCGGCGAGCGCGCGGCGCAGCGCCTGCAGCGCCGTGCCGCGATGGCTCAAGCGATTCTTGCGCTCGGGCTCGAGCTCCGCCGCCGTCAGCCCAAGCTCGGGGAGCCAGAAATAGGGGTCGTAGCCGAAGCCACCGGAGCCGCGCGGCGCCTCGAGGATGTATCCCTCCCACACGCCCTGCGCATGGAGCGGGGCGCTGTCGGTGGGACCGTCGAAGTAGACGAGCGCGCAGCGGTAGCGGGCGCGGCGCGCCTCGAACGGTACGCCCCGCAAGGCGGCCACGAGCTTGGCGTTATTGGCCGCATCCACCGCTGCCGCATCTGCGGCGGCCTCGCCGGCGTAGCGCGCCGAGTAGATGCCGGGCGCGCCGCCGAGCGCGTCGACCTCGAGCCCCGAGTCATCGGCGATTGCCGCCGCGCCGCTCGCCGCCGCCGCGTGCCGCGCCTTCAGCAACGCGTTCGCGGCGAACGTGCTGCCGGTCTCCAGAGGAGCGGCGATGCCGAGCGCCCCTTGCGCAACCGGTGCTACGGCAAGCCCGCGAGCAGCGCTTGAAATTCGCGCAGCTTCCCCGGATTGGCCGTGGCGATCACCAGATCTTTAAGCGGCTGCGGGCGCTCTGCTGTGCTTCATGCAACCGCGCGATGCCCTGCGAGGCGAGGTCCAGCAATCGATCGAGCTCATGCCGGCGAAACGCATGTCCCTCGGCCGTACCCTGCACCTCGACGAAGGCGCCGCCCGAGTTCATCACCACATTCATGTCGGTCTCGGCGTTCGAGTCCTCGGCGTAATCGAGGTCGAGCACGGGGATGCCGCGAAAAATTCCCACCGAGACCGCGGCGACCTGGCCGTGGATCGGATTCGCGCTCAAGGCGCGCCGCTTGATCAAGCGTATCGATCGCATCCGCGAGCGCCACGAATCCGCCGGTGATCGCGGCGGTGCGCGTCCCGCCGTCCGCCTGCAGCACGTCGCAGTCGACCGTGACGGTGCGCTCACCCAAGGCCTTGAGATCGACCACCGCACGCAGCGCACGACCGATCAAGCGCTGAATCTCCTGGGTGCGGCCGCTCTGCTTGCCGCGCGCCGCCTCGCGCGCGCTGCGCGTGTGCGTCGCCCGCGGCAGCATTCCGTACTCGGCCGTCACCCAGCCCTGGCCCTTGCCGCGCAGGAAAGACGGCACGCCGTCCTCGACGCTCGCCGTGCACAAGACGCGCGTGCCGCCGAAGCCGACCAGCACCGAGCCTTCGGCATGCGCCGTGTAGCCGCGCACGAAGCTCAACGGCCGCAGCTCATCGGGTGCGCGGCCGCTCGGTCGCGCGCTCATGCGGCCTTGAAGCGCAACGCGGCCGCGCTGCAGTTGTCGCTGTAGGGGGCGGAGGCGGCAACCGCCTGCGTGCCGAGATCCATGAGGCAGTCGCGCAAGGACTTGGCAGGGGTCTGCGCGAAGCGGACGAAATCCTGATCTTGCAAATTGGCCCACATCCCGTCGGTGCACAGCAGAAGGACGTCGCCAGCCTTGAGTCGCCGCCGCGCGGAGATGCTCATCTCCGGCAGCGCGGCATCGCCCCCTAAGCAGCATTCGACGTAGTTGCGCATGGGGTGTCCCTGCACCTCGGCCTCGGTAATCAATCCCTCGCGCAACAGTACCTCCACATGGCTATGGTCGCGCGTGCGCTCGAGCACCCGGGATTGACGCAGCTGATACACCCGGCTGTCGCCGACGTGCGCCCAGTAGGCCGCCGCATCTTGGACCAGACAGACCGCGCACGTGGCCCGCGGCCGCGCCTCGACGGCAAGGCCGACCCCGAGCTTGACCACTTCCTCGTGCGCGCGCCCCAGCGACAGATGCAAGAACCCAAGCGGATCGAATATTGGATGAGGCGTCTGCCAGAACGCCTCTATCAAGGTCGCGAGCGAGGTCTCCGCGGCGCGCGCTCCCTCGGCGTGACCGCCCATGCCGTCGATTACCGCGAGCAGCACGGCGTTGTCTCCCGCCGCCACCGCGACGCGATCTTGATTCTCCTCGCGATGGCCGATCAAGCTCACATCCGCGGTCTCGATCTGCAATGACAGCTCCTACGGGCTCCGATAGACTCGCCCCGAATTATCGCCGATTTCGGCTCGAGACCCCTATGATTCGTAGCATGACCGGCTTTGCGCGGCGCGAACGCCAGTATCCGTGGGGTTTGCTCGCGTGGGAACTGAAGACCGTCAACCACCGTTATCTCGAAGTCGGTTGCCGGCTGCCGGAGGAATTTCGAGCCGCCGAGGCGGATTTCCGGCAGGCCATTTCGGGCGCGGTTCGGCGCGGCAAAGTGGAGTGCTCGCTGCATTTTCGTCCGGCGACCGTCAGCGGCGCCCTGGAGATCGACACCGAGGCGCTCGCCGCGGTGACGCAGCGCGCCCTCAAGCTCGCCGAACAGGCCGGCCCGGCGGCACGCATCGAGGTCCTCGACCTGTTGCGCTGGCCGGGCGTGGTGCGCGATCAGAGCCGGGATTCCGCCGCCCTCATCGCCGCTGCGCAGACGCTCCTCGGTGAGGCACTCGCCGAACTCGCGCGTTTCCGCGACAGCGAGGGTGGCCGGCTGCGCGAGGCGCTCGAGCAACGCTGCAACGGGCTCATGGAGTTCGCGGGCCGCGTGACGGAGCGTTTGCCGGAAGTGCGCGCGCGGATGCGCGCCAAGCTCCTCGACCGCATCGCCCAACTCACCGCCGACGTCG
Source organism: uncultured Gammaproteobacteria bacterium (assembly GCA_963755935.1). GTDB lineage: Bacteria > Pseudomonadota > Gammaproteobacteria > Steroidobacterales > Steroidobacteraceae > Bog-1198. The sequence goes on along the minus strand of CAVWME010000008.1, from coordinate 280,452 downwards.
ATCACGAGCGGCTGGAGCAAGAGCTCGCCATTCTCGCCCAGCGTCTCGACGTCGACGAGGAGCTCGACCGGCTGCGCGGCCACGTCGCCGAGGTGCGCAAGGCGTTCGCCGGCCAGGAGCCGGCGGGCAGGCGCCTGGACTTCCTCATGCAGGAGCTGAATCGCGAGGCGAATACCTTGTCCTCCAAGTCGCAGGACATAGAGACCACGCGCGCGGCGGTCGACATGAAGGTGTTGATCGAGCAGATGCGCGAGCAGGTGCAGAACATCGAGTAGCTTCCGGAACTGTTTGGGCCCGTCCGGCCTTCGCTCGTATTTCTCTATAAATCAAGCAATTATTCGCAAGTGCCGTCCATGGACTTCCGGAGCCTGCCGCGCTAAAGTTTGTAGCTGGGCGCGTAGCTACAATGCTAGCTACAGCCGGGAGGAACTTCGTGTTCCTGGTCTAGCTACAAGGATGTGCCCATGGCGCGGGACAGACTGACGGCACTGCAGGTCAAGCGAGCACATGAGAAGGGCGAACCCGTCCTCCTCCCAGATGGCGCGGGACTTTATCTTCGCAAGCAATCCGCTTCGGGCACGGCCTGGACGCTGCGCTACCGCTTTGGCGGCCGAGATCGGTGGATGGCGCTCGGCAGCTACCCGGACATGGAACTGGCGGAGGCCCGCAAGGCCGCGCGCGCCAAACGCACGCTGGTCGACTCAGGCCGCGACCCGCTGCTCGAGAAGCAGAGCGAGATCGACGCACAGCTCAAAGCCAGCGCCGCAAAGAAAGCGCGCGGCAAGTTCAAGGAGCTGGCCGAGGACTGGTACGAAACCGAAATCAAAGGCGGACGCCTCAAGCACCCGGCCGTGCCGCGCCGGTATCTCAACAAATACATGCTTCCTGAGTTCGCCGATACCGTGCCCGCCGACATTACACCGGCCATGGCGGCGCGTTTGCTCGCCCGCGTGGGAAAGAAAGCGCCGACGGCAGCGAATGATCTGCTGCGCTACATGCGGCGAGTTTTTAGGTTCGCCGTCCGCAGGCATCTGATGGCGTCCAGCCCGGTAGCCGATTTCAATCTCAGCGACGCCGGCGGCCAGGAGTCCGCGCGGCAACGTGCTTTAAGCCGCGACGAGCTCGAGCGGTTGTTCAAGGCGCTGCGAGACGACCTAAGTTTCGGCGGTACCAATCTGCTGACGATCAAACTGCTGCTGGCCCTCGGCGTGCGCAAAGGCGAATTGTTGGGCGCCAAGTGGAGTGAGTTCGATCTCGATGGGGCGACGGATTTGGGTCCGGTGTGGCGATTGCCGGCCAAGCGCACCAAGACCGCCGCGCCGCTGTCGATCCCGTTGGCGCCGGCGGTGGTTGGATGGCTCAAGGCCCTGCGTGAAGTCGCCTGCGGCAGCGAATTCGTACTTCCAAAGCGGCGCAGAGACCGCCGGCAACGTGCACTGCATGTCGGCATCGACACCTTGAACGCCGCTCTCGCCGGCGTCGATCACGGTCTGGACGAATTCACGATTCATGACTTACGGCGCACCATGCGCACGCATTTGTCCTCTCTGGGCATTCGCAGCGAGGTGGCGGAGCGTTGCCTCAACCACAAACTGCCCGGCCTCCAGGGCGTCTACAACACGCACGACTATTTTGCGGAACGCAAAGCCGCGCTAGAAACGTGGACGGCGCTCCTGCTGGAAATCGAGCGCGGCGAACGAAAGGTGGCGCCCATGCGATCCCGGCGTTCCAACTCGTAACGCCGGAGCTCAGAAAGCACCAATGCAGCCGATTTCTTGTTTCAACTCGCCCGCCAGCGAGACCGGTTCTCTAAGGTCACAAATTGCAACCTTAAAGACCAGCCGTAAGCATCGCAGGCATTCACCGTACGTGGAGGACATCAGTTCTTAAAGGTCGCAAATTGCGACCTTTAAGAACTCGCGCCCGCAGAAACCGCGGAATTTGTATGACAGGAGCGGCCGAATGCCTATCCTGCCCTCATTCCGATTCGCCACTTTATCGCCCTCAATCGTATGTCTCCTATGTGCCCACTCCTGACGGTCGCGAACGTCCGCTGACGGGCAGGCGGTGACAAAACCCCCGACACGAGGCCGGGGATATCGCCACTCCTAGTACAGCATCCGATAGATGCCGCCCTTAGATGAACGGCAGGCACCGGATCCATGCCCCGTCATGTTTGCGTTTAGAAACTCGCATTGCATTGACGTGCCGCGATCTCCTACGAGTGACGCGGTTCCCTCGCCTCGTCCGTCAATTTTGACGCTCTCAGACACACCATTTACTGAAGCAGCACCGCCAGGTCCGTATGCTGAGCCGAGAATTGCTCCGAATCCGACAGAACCCCCAAATACGATGGAGTATTCGCCTAACAGAATCTCACCTTCCGGCGTGATTATTTTCGCCGTGCCGTGGCCTTGTCCGTGGCCAGCCCACACACCTTGAAGCACCGCCGTCTCGGCGGGAGGGGGATTGATCGGATAGAGATGGACCGTACGGGTGACGGTACATGCCGCGACCAGCGCCACCGTTGGCGCCAACAGTGCGCCTCGTAGACTTACTACTCGCATATCAGCTACGCTCCCTGTGCACCAGATCATCGGTTTTTTATCATGGCAGCGCTGGGCAATTGCGGGACGCGCCACTCGGTTTTGTTGTCCTGGGCGTCCCCGCGCTAGGCGCTAGTTTACTGCCGGTTACCTCTCGTCCGCTTGGGCTTATCCGCTTTCTTCTTCGCCTTCCGTCGCAACCACACGTGCGCGTCGATTATGTCTGCTTGATTGGATACCGCGGGCGGTGACCGTCATCGACCCACTCCCGTCATTTGCGAACGGCCGCTAATCGGCAGTACAGTTCGACACGTCGTTTGTCAGGACTTTTCCCTCGATAATGCCGAAGAGCACCAAATCAATCACTCGCGAGGCTATCGCCACAATTTCTGCCGGTTCGTGCGCTGCGTTACTTGTGCCCCGGGGTTTTCGGCGAAAGACACCCAACTTTTGGCGATCCACTGACGGCATTTTTCAGTCAATCAATTTTCAGGCCAGCCAGTGGGGTACTCAGGACGCAGGTTCCTTCACAATTAACGTCGGGGTTACGTCTCCAGCACTTTACAAATCATTTACGGGTCGAGACCTTCCGGCAAATCCAGCCAATCTATTGTGGCCTGTGAATCGACGTATCGGGTTCCTGATGTCGGGTCAGCATGATCTCTGGTGGAAAGTCGGGGTGAACACCGACACGATCGAGCTTGGTAGGGAAGTAGCCACGACGCTTGAAACGTATGCGTTGCCATTTCTGGATAAGCTTCGGACCACAGAGCTACTTCATGCGGCTGTTCTTACCGAAAGTTCCGTCACCGGGCTCACCGATGGGCAGCTATTATTGGTCCGCGCCACACTTGCTGCACAACTCGGCGATCAAGAGACCGCAGTTAACCTACTCCGTGCAGCCCTCGACAAGTACAGCGGAAAGCCGTTTGAAGCAACGGTACGGCAGACTGCCGCCACTCTCAATCTGCCGATCCACTGTGCATGAGAAGTTACCGGACCGCTTATGGCACTCAACGCAAACGGTAATTCCATTATTGTGAATGTCTGCTAAGCGGTAACGAACTCCGTAGTACGAATGCCCGCAGTTGGCCGATTTCGCCCATACGGGGCTTGAGCGGTAACTGCTGGCTACGCACCCACCGTTACAATCCGGCCTGGACCAACTTGGTTCGCCGCTTGAAGTATGTTCGGAATGTGCGGCGAGAGATCGGCAATGCGATTGGAGCGGGCACGCACTACCACGATCCCAAACGACAGTATTTTTATGTTTTGCTGAAACTCAAGACTGCGGTCTAGAGTTACGAATACGTCGCATACGCCGTGCGCGCGGCGTAGCAGCTCGCCGTTCTTGATGCCCGCCCAACCGTGACTGTGCACGTTCGAGGTGTCATGTCCTGCCAGCAACGTCGCGAAGTCCGCCGGGAAATTCTCGTCAAGCAATATTCGCATCTGCCGCAACAGTTTCGTAAGCCGCATCGAGCACTGCTATGGCAGATTCGCGCTTTACCGATGGAAACTGGTGTAGAAACTCATCAATGCTTTCACCGCCTTCCAGGTAATCGAAAAGCGATCGGACTGGAACACGGGTACCGACAAACACCAGAGCACCGCTTAGGATTTCCGGGTCTCGGTGCGTGATATTGGCAAGCGCGCTCATGTTCGTTCTCCTCGGCTCAACCCCGATGTTACCGTAAACTTCTTGGGTCACAATGTGGCCCAAAAGTAAGCCGGAGGCTATCCTGCAAAGACTCCAAAACGCCGCAAAGATTCGCGGATGCAAGACCGCTCGCAAGGCGACAGGCGCCCAACATTTGTAGCTGGCTGCGTAGCTGAAGGTAAGCAATCGCTCTGAATGTCATGATAAATCAATGTTATAGGTGCACTTAACGCGAGTAGGTGCAGAATATCGAGTAGCGTTTTCGGCTTGCGTGGCTGTCGCGGGTCGGCCTCGAAAAATGACCGGACCCGTGCAAAACTAGGCTTTTGCGACAGATATTGTCTCGACCGCGCGCACCGCCTCGGAAGTTCGGGGCTGTTCAGCGACGGTGATGACCTTTTACTTCAGGAAGCAGACACGCGAGGGTGCCGCGACTTGTGCCCCTCGATTCGCGAACCCTGCGGGATCAAAGATTGCGGGGGATAGTGAGGCGGTAGATCCTCGGTCACTATGCGGCTATGAAACCGAAGCAGTCCCTTTGGCCCATGCCCAGCTCGCGAGGCGCCAGCCTACGGGGAGCTTGCGCAAGGCGACCGTAAAGACAGCACCCGATTGTGTTACCTGCTTGCCGTGAACCTTGAACTTCATGGTAGCGGGACGTAGGCGGCATCGCCCGTCACGCTAGCATGCGCCGGCTTGCCCAGAGCAACCTCATAGACCTTGGCCCCTTGGTGCTCACCCTCGGCCAAGACATCCCTGTACCAATCCTGAGTCGCCGTCGGCCCATGCCAGATGTGCGGTGCCATTCCGTCAAGAATGGACATAGGGTCGGCGCACATCGCAGCCATTACCTTCACATCGGCATTGTTGAAGCCGTCGATATACTGCTGCACCGCTGATACTGGATCTGCTGAGCTGGGCATATTGATTTCCCTTAACCCGTGCGTGCGTCCTGGCGCTCGCAGCCTTTCACAAAACCTCTGGCCCTGGGTATTGCATCTTCGCCCGAGTGCCGGTTGCAACAAATACGCAGCTTGAATTCCAGGCCACGCAGCCAGCTGCGTGGCTGCGTCGCGGCCACAAACTCTCAATCGGTGTACGATCAACGGCTTGTGAATGGTACCCACGAACACGAGTAGCGGCGATGCAGGCGGCTCCGCCCAACCCCACGCAGCCGAGCGCGAAAGCCGGCCGTCTTTATGTCGTCTCGGCGCCATCGGGTGCGGGCAAGACCAGTCTCGTGAAGGCCTTGATGGAACGCGAGCCGGAGCTGCGTTTCTCGGTGTCCTATACGACGCGCGCGCCGCGCACCAACGAGGTCGAGGGCCGCGATTACCATTTCATCGCGCCCGATGAGTTTCAGCGGATGGTCGAGCGGGGCGAGTTCCTCGAGCACGCGCAGGTTTTCGACAATTTCTACGGCACGGCACGCGCAACCGTCAGCGAGGCGCTTGCGGCGGGCAAGCTGTTGCTGCTCGAGATCGACTGGCAAGGCGCGCGGCAGGTGCGCGCGAGCATGCCGGCAGCGCACAGCATCTTCATCTTGCCGCCGACGCGCCGGGCGCTCGAGGAGCGCCTCACGGCGCGCAGCACCGACTCCGCAGAGGTGATCCGGCGGCGGCTCAAAGACGCGCAATGCGACATCGCCCACTGGATCGAATTCGACTATGTGGTCATCAATGACGGCTTCGAGCAAGCGGTGACCGATTTTCAGGCTATCGTCCGGGACCATGGCGAGGCGCTGCGGAGCACTCGGCCGCAGGTGGCCCGGCTCGCCGTGGAATTGCTCGCTTAGCGGGGCCACCCGCGCGCTTCCGGCCGCCGCATCGCTGGCCGGAAGGGGCGGTTTTCTGCTATTGCTGGCAATCCCTTTAACGAACCCCAGAGAGCCATGGCGCGGATTACCGTCGAGGATTGTTTGCAGAACGAGCCCAACCTTTTCAACCTGGTGCTGCTCGCGGCAAAGCGCGCCCGGCGCCTGGCGAACGGTGCGGAAGCGACCGTCGAGTGGGAAAACGACAAGGCGACGGTCGTTGCGCTGCGCGAGATCGCGGCGGGCAACATCACGCTCGAAATGCTCGAGGAACCCGAAGAGCCGGTGCAGCAGCCGACGAACGACATGGAGATTCCGTCGGACTTCCGCGCCCCGCAGCTTGGCTTAGGGGACTAAACGCACGACTAGGTACCGATGGATTATGCGTCTTCCATACTCGGATTCTTACCCGGTGGAAGACGCGCCACGGGGATCAGCCAGCTCCTAGATAAGCTCGAAGGCTATTTGCCCCCGGCGCAGGTCGAGCGCGTGCGCGAGGCCTACGACTTCGGCGCCGAGCGCCACCAGGGTCAGAAGCGCGTTTCGGGCGAGCCGTACATCACCCATCCGGTCGCGGTCGCGGACATTCTTGCCGACCTCAAGCTCGATGCCGACACTCTGGTCGCCGCGATCCTGCACGATGTAATCGAAGACACGCCGACCGCCAAAGCGGAAATCGTGTCGATATTCGGCCAGGTGGTCGCCGATCTCGTCGACGGCGTCAGCAAGCTCGATCAAATCCAGTTCAAGAATCGCCAGGAGGCGCAGGCCGAGAGCTTCCGCAAGATGCTGTTCGCCATGGTGCGCGACATTCGCGTCATCATGGTGAAGCTCGCGGACCGCATGCACAACATGCGCACGCTCGGCGTGATGCCGCCCATGAAGCGGCGGCGCATCGCCCGCGAGACGCTCGAGATCTACGCGCCGATCGCCGAGCGCCTGGGCCTCTACGCCGTGAAGCTCGAGCTCGAGGACCTCGGCTTTCGCGCCCTGTATCCGTACCGCTACCGGGTGCTCGAGCGCGAGTTGAAGCGCGCGCGCGGCAATCAGAAGCAATTCGTCAGCAAAATCGAGGAAACCTTCAAGGCCGCGCTCGCCAAAGCCGAGATCAGCGCGCACGTCGAGGGCCGCGAGAAGCATCTCTACAGCATCTACAAGAAGATGGAGAACAAGCACATCTCGCTCAACGACATGGTGGATGTGTATGGCTTTCGCATCATCGTCGACAGCGTCGATACCTGCTACCGCGTGCTCGGGCTCGTGCACGGGGTGTACCGGCCGATGCCGGGGCGCTTCAAGGATTACATCGCCATCCCGCGCATCAACGGCTATCAATCGCTGCACACGACGCTTTTCGGGCCGAACGGCGTGCCCATCGAGGCGCAGATCCGCTCCGAGCAGATGCACCGGGTGGCCGAATCGGGCATCGCCGCCCACTGGAAATACAAATCGGGCGGCGACTCGTTCGGCGGCATCGAGCACGACCGCGCCCGCGAGTGGCTCGCGGGCCTGGTGCAGATCCAGGAAGGCGGCAGCTCCGAGGAATTCCTCGAGAGCGTCAAGGTCGACCTGTTTCCGGACAAGGTTTACATCTTCACGCCGAAGGGCAAGATCCTGCGGCTGCCGACCGGCGCGACGGCGGTGGATTTCGCCTACGCCATCCACACCGACGTCGGCAACCGCTGCGTCGCCGCCAAGGTGGACCGGCGTCTCGTGCCGCTTGCGCACGCCGCTGCGCAGCGGTCAGACCGTCGAGATCATCACGGCCAAGGGAGCGACTCCGAATCCCTCCTGGTCGAGCTTCCTGGTCACGGCCAAGGCGCGCGCCGCGATCCGCCAGTACCTGAAGAACCTAAAGCGCGGCGAGGCGATCGAGCTCGGCCGGCGGCTCTTGAGCCTCGCGCTCGAGGAACTGTCGCTCAACTTGAAGAAGATACCCGCGGCCGACATCGACGCCGTGGTGAAAGAGCTCAACCTCAAAGATGCCGACGAGCTCTACGAGAAAATCGGGCTGGGCGAACGGCTCGCGGCGCTGGTGGCGCGCCACCTGCAGCCCGCGCGCGACGGCGCGGCGAGCGCGAGCAGCGGACCTTTGATGATCGCGGGCACCGAGGGGCTGCTGGTCACCTACGCGCGCTGCTGCTTTCCCATCCCGAACGATCCCATCATGGCGTATCTCTCCGCCGGCCGCGGCGTGATGATCCACCGCCAGAATTGCGGTAATCTCGCCGAATATCGCAAGCAGCCGGAAAAGTGGCTGTCGGTGGCCTGGGAGGCGACGCGAGGGACGCATGTTCGCCTCCGAGATCCAGCTCGACATCAACAATCGCGTGGGCGTTCTCGCGGCGGTGGCATCGGCCATCGCGGGCACGGAGACCAACATCGATTCGGTGTCGCTCGAGGAGCGCGATACCCAAAGCTCGGCGCTGCGCTTTCAGCTGCAGGTCCGTGACCGCAAGCATCTGGCGCGCGTCATGCGCACCATCCGCCGCATGCCGGACGTGCAGCGCGTATTCCGCACGCTCGCTTGAGCGGCGCCTGCTGCCCCACGGGCAGCGCTACAGTTTGGAGAGCCTCGCCTATGCCGAAGCAGATCATCTCGACCCCGAACGCGCCGGCCGCCATCGGCGTCTACTCCCAGGCCGTGCGGGCCGGCAATACCGTTGTGGGTGTCGGGGCAAATCCCCTTGGATCCGAACACCAAGGAGCTGGTCGGCGGCGGCATCGAGGCGCAGATTCACCAGGTGTTCAAGAACCTCGAGGCCATCGTGAAAGCGGCCGGCGCCACCTTCGACGATGTCGTCAAAGCCACGGTATTTCTCACCGATCTGTCGCATTTCGCGCTGGTGAACAAGATCATGGCGGAGTATTTCCGCGAGCCCTACCCCGCGCGCGCCGCCGTCGGCGTCGCCTCGCTGCCGCGCAACGCACAGGTTGAAATGGAGTGCATCGTCGCGCTGTGAGCCTGCCGGGTGCGCACGGCGTGAGTCCGTGTGATCGACGCGAAGCCCGTCACGGCGCTGCGCGGCGTCGGCGAGCGCCAGGCCGAGCGGCTGCGCGCCCTCGGCGTCGAGACCACGCAGGACCTCCTGTTCCTCCTGCCGCTGCGCTATGAGGACAGGACCCGCGTGGTCGCGCTGGGAGAGATCGCCCAGGGCACGCGCGCCGTGGTCGAGGGTGAAGTGCTGCTCACGGAAGTCGCTTTCCGCGGACGGCGCCAGATGCTGTCGAGAATCGCCGACGGCTCCGGGTTTCTCACGCTGCGATTTTTTCATTTCTCGGCCAGCCAGCGCGAAGGCCTCGCGCGCGGCATCCGCATCCGCTGCTTCGGCGAAGTGCGCCGCGGGCCCGCGGGCCTCGAGATGGTGCACCCCGAGTACCGGCGCTCCGACGCAGCGGCGGCGGCGGGCGCCGATGAGCACCTCACGCCGATCTATCCCGCGACCGAGGGGCTCACGCAGGGCCGGCTCCGCCAACTGGTCGGGGCCGCGCTCGAGCAGACGTCCGCCCAGGATCTCGCGGACTGGCTACCCGCGGCGCTCCTCGAGGGCTCACAGCTCCCGGGATTGCGCGAAGCCTTGCAATACGTTCACCGGCCTCCCGCCGACGCGCCCGCCGATCTCTTGTTCGATCGACGCCACCCGGCGCAGCGGCGGCTCGCGTTCGAGGAACTGCTCGCGCATCAGCTCTCCTTGAAGCTGCTGCGACGACGCATCCAGCAAGAGCCGGGTTGGCCGCTCGCCGGCGACGGCTCGCTCAAGGCTCGATTCCTCGCATCGCTGCCGTTTCGACCGACGGGCGCACAAGTGCGCGTACTCGGGGAAATAGAGGCGGATCTTGAGCTCGCCAAGCCGATGCTGCGCCTGGTGCAAGGCGATGTCGGCTGCGGCAAGACGCTGGTGGCGGCGATGGCGGCGACGCGCGCCATCGAGACGGGGCACCAGGCCGTGCTGATGGCGCCGACGGAGCTGTTGGCCGACCAGCACGCCCGCAATTTTCGCCGCTGGTTCGAGCCTCTCGGGATCGACGTCGCGCTCGCCACGGGGCGGCAGACGGGCAAAGCGCGCGAGGAGGTACGCATCAAGCTGCGCGAAGGGCGTGCGCCGCTCGTGGTCGGCACGCACGCGTTGTTTCAAGAGGGCGTGGAGTTCGCCTCGCTCGGGCTCGCGATCGTCGACGAGCAGCACCGCTTCGGCGTGCATCAGCGCCTCTCCTTGCGCGAAAAAGGCGCGCGCGACGGGCGGCAACCGCATCAGTTGATCATGACGGCGACACCGATACCGCGCACCCTCGCGATGACCGCGTACGCGGACCTCGATGTGTCGATCATCGACGAGCTGCCGCCCGGGCGCACGCCGGTCGCCACCGCCGCGCTCGCCGAGGCGCGCCGCGGTGAGGTGGTGGCGCGCATCCACGCGGCGTGCCTCGCGGGCCGTCAAGCGTACTGGGTATGTCCCCTGATCGATGAGTCCGAGGACATGCCGTTCCAGGCCGTGGAGGAGACGGCCGAGGCGCTGGCGGCGGCGCTGCCGGATCTCGCCGTCGCGGTGGTGCACGGCCGGATGCCGGGCGCGGCCAAGGAGCTCACGATGCGGCGCTTCAAGGACGGCGAGATTCAGCTGCTGGTGGCGACCACGGTGATCGAGGTGGGTGTGGATGTGCCGAACGCGACGCTGATGGTGATCGAGAACGCCGAGCGCATGGGGCTCGCGCAGCTGCATCAGCTGCGCGGACGCGTCGGGCGAGGTCACCATGCGAGCTCGTGCCTGCTCCTGTATCGCGGGCCCCTGTCGCCGACGGCGCGCGAGCGGCTCGCCGTCATGCGCAACACCAATGACGGCTTCGAAGTGGCGCGGCGCGACCTCGAGCTGCGCGGACCGGGCGAAGTGCTCGGCACGCGCCAGACGGGGCTTGCGCAAATGCGCGTCGCCGATCTCGCGCGCGACGCCGATTTACTGCCCCGGGTACAAATCGCCGCAGAGAGATTGCTCAAGGAATGGCCCGAGCACGCCGCGCCGCTCATCCGGCGCTGGGTAGGACATGCAGAGCAATACGGGCGGGTCGGTTAGAATGCCGGCCCATGAATCCGAACACGAAAGCTCGCCCGAGCGATGCACGCAAAAACGATAGCACCCAATGGCTGCCCGCGGAGCGCCTGGGACAGCTCGCCGTAGATCCGCGCATGCGGCCCTGGCTCATCGGCAAGGGCCTCATCAGCCTGCGCATGAAGGACGCCTGCGGCGAGCGCTATGCGGCGCGCCTGGTGGATCAATGGACCGGACTCGTGTCGAGCGAGCTCAAGGGCCACCTCAAAGTCGGCGACTCGGCCGCGCTGTTTCGCGAGGTGGAGCTCAGCTGCGCCGACCAGGTCTGGGTATTCGCGCAGTCCGTGATCCCGGACGACACGTTATGCGCGCATCCATGGCTCGCCGAGCTCGGCGACTGCTCCTTGGGCGAGCTGCTCGCCACGCTCTCCGGCGTCGAGCGCAGCTCATATGAGTACGCCTGGCTGCGCGCGGACGAGCCGTTGAGCGCGCGCGCTTTGCGCGGTGCCGAGGTGGCGCCGCCGGGACTGTGGGCGCGCCGCGCGCGCATCCTCTTGCGCGGCGCACCGCTCCTCGCGCAGGAAGCCTTCTTGCCGTCAACGGGCAGTATTTAAGGGCTCGCGGCGTGCCGTTGCCCCGCTCAGGGCCGGAGTTGCTGGAGCGCATCGGCCAGCGCTGGCGGTGGTTCGCCTACCGGGTCCAATTCCACCCCTGGACCACGAACGAGCTGCCGCGAATCCTCGGCACGGTCCAGGACTACGTACGGCTGATGCGGCTCGATCGTCCCATCGGCATCTATCTGCTGCTCTGGCCGACTCTCTGGGCCGTGTGGATCGCGGGACGCGGCAAACCCGATGCGCATGTGTTTCTGATTTTCGTGATGGGCGTGGTGCTGATGCGCTCCGCCGGCTGCGCGATCAACGACTATGCTGACCGCAGTTTCGATGCGCACGTCGAGCGCACCAAGACGCGCCCGCTCGCGGCTGGCCGCATTACCACCCTCGAGGCTCTCATCCTGTTCGCGGTCCTGTCGTTGCTCGCGCTGATGCTGGTGCTGCAGCTGAATCGGATGACGCTGCTTTGGGCCTTGCCCGGCGCGTTTCTCGCGGTAACCTATCCGTTCGTCAAGCGCTTCCTCAGCGTGCCGCAGATGTATCTGGGCGTCGCTTTCGGCTGGGGAATTCCCATGGCGTTCGAGGCGCAGGTCGAGTACATACCGCGGGTGGCCTGGCTGTTCCTGCTCGCGAACGTGCTGTGGGTAACCGTCTACGACACCCTCTATGCCATGGTCGATCGTGACGACGACCTCAAGATCGGGGTGCGCTCCACTGCGATCCTGTTCGGCGACTCCGATCGGCACATCATCGCGGTGCTGCAGGCGATGACGCTCGTGACGCTGTACCTCGCGGGGCGCATTTTGCATATGACCCGCTGGTATTACGCCGGGCTCATCGCGGGCGCGCTCTTCTTCGTCTATCAGCTCTGGCTGATTCGCAACCGCGATCGCGATGCCTGCTTCCGCGCATTCCTCAACAACAACTACTTCGGCATGTCGATGTTCATCGGCATCCTCCTCACTTACCAATTCCGTCCTTGAGCGCGGACCTCAAGGCCCACGACGCTCGCTGGCTGCGGCGCTCCTTCGATCGGGCCGCCGCCACCTATGACAAGGCGGCGGTGCTGCAGGCGGAGGTCCGGAGCCTGTTGTTGGAGCGGCTCGACTTGACGCGGCTCGAGCCGCGCGTCGTGCTCGACGTCGGCGCGGCGACGGGGCAGGGCGCGCGCGCGCTCAAGCAGCGCTATCCGGGCGCCCGGGTCATTGCCGTCGACTCATCCCTGCAGATGTTGCGCCAGGCCGCCCGACGGCGCGCGTGGCTCCGGCCTTTTGCGCTTCTCTGCGCCGATGCGACGCGGCTGCCGCTCGCCGACGCGAGCGTCGATATGGCGTTCAGCAATCTGCTCTTGCCGTGGTGCGATCCCGATGCGCTGTTCGCGGAGTTGCGCCGCGTGCTCGCGCCGCGAGGTCTTCTGACCCTCACCGGATTGGGACCCGACACGCTCAAGGAGTTGCGCGCCGCCTGGGCGAGCGTGGACGGTCACGTCCATGTCGGCGAATTCATCGACATGCACGATGTGGGCGATGCGCTGGTGCGCGCCGGATTCGCGGCGCCGGTGCTCGATGTCGAGCGCTATACCCTGCGCTACACCGACGTGCAGGGCCTCGCGGCCGATCTCAAGGCCACCGGCGCGCGCAACGGCGCCGCCGCGCGGCTGAAAGGACTCACCTCGCCCCGCAAATTCGCCGCCATGCAATCAGCTTATGAAGCGCATCGCGCCGAGGGCCGCCTGCCAGCCACATGCGAAGTTGTCTTCGCGCAAGCCTGGGCCCCGCTCGAGACGCGGACGCGCGCGCCGGCGGCGCAGGGCGTGTCGCTCGAGGCGCTGCGCGAGCAGCTCGCCGCCCGTCGCCGCAACTGAGCTGCGATTAACCCTGATGCGCACGCCGCGAATCTCTTGCCTCTGCTTGAGTTGAGTTATCCTTTGACGCCATGGAAGAGCGCATTGAGCTCGCGCCGAATTGCTCGCTCACACCCACGACCGCGCGGCGGTTTTTCGTTGGTACGTGCTTGTTTTCACTCGCTTTTGCGATGGTTTTCGTGGTGCACGGCTTCTGGCCGGTGCTGCCCTTCTGGGCACTCGAGATGGGTGCGCTTGGGCTTTCTCTGCATGCCAGCATGCGGCGGCGGTTCTATACACAGACTTTACTCATCACCGAGTCGCAGGTCAGTCTTGTGACCCGCTCACGGCGGGGCGAGGCAAAACAGGAGTTTGCGCGGCATTGGACGAAGGTTAGACTGCGCAGTCCGCGAACGCGCCTTGCCCCCAGCCGGTTGACCATCGAGAGCCGGGGCCGAGCGTGCGAGGTCGGCAACTTTCTCACCGAAGAGGAAAGGTGCCGGCTTGCCCGGCGTTTGCGGGGCTTGGTGGGCGGGATGAACGAATCGCCGCCGCTTGGTTGATAGCTAAAATGAGGATCCGACGAGAATGAGTGCACCCGCAAGCGACATTCGGAGGCCCCACGGCCTTCTCCCTGGCCGTCTCGGCGCACGCGCGCGCAAGGCCGCCGCCACCCTGGCTGCTTGCGCCTTATCCGCCGCGGCGGTCGCCAACACCTCCAACGGCTACAACTTGCCCGTCGGCGTCACTCAGATCAGCCGCGATATCTACGATCTGCACATGGAGGCCTTCTGGATCTGCGTCGTCATCGCAATCGTGGTGTTCGGCGCGATGATCTACTCCCTGGTGAGATTCCGGGCCTCGCAGGGCGCGGTCGCGGACACCACCATGCTTCACAGCACCAAAGTGGAAGTCATCTGGACCATCGTCCCGGTGGTCATCCTGGTGGTGATGGCAATACCTGCCGCGGAGCTCATCTTGAAGATGGAGGACATGCGCAACTCCGATCTTTCCATCCGTGTGACCGGCTATCAGTGGAAATGGGAATACCAGTACATGGACGCCGGCGCCGGGATCGATTTCTTCTCGACGCTGAAGCAAGACTCCAACTTCGCGCGCGAGCTGCATTCGGGCGTCGATCCGAATACGGTGCCGAATTACCTGCTCGACGTGGACCATCCCCTGGTGGTGCCGAGCGGCACCAAGGTGCGCATCATTCTTACCTCGGGCGATGTGATCCACGCCTGGTACGTACCCGACTTCGCCCTGAAGCGCTCCGCCGTCCCGGGCTTCATCAACGAATTATGGTTCAAGGTCGATCCGGGCAAGGAAGGCATCTATCGCGGGCAGTGCGCGGCGCTCTGCGGCCGAGATCACGGTTTCATGCCCGTGGTGGTCGACGTCAGAACCCCCGACGACTTCAAGAAGTGGGTCGAGGAGCAAAAGGCGCAGATGAAGCCGGCGGCCGCCGCGGCAATCGATGCGCCGGGCGCCGCTGCGCCCCCCTCGGCTCAAGCACTGAACTGAAATACCCTCTAGAGACTTTTAAAGAGACATCGCACATGGCCCAAGATCTCGCGCACGACCACCACGACACCCATGACGATCACGATCACGCGCCGACCGGCATCAAGCGCTGGTTGTTCTCCACCAATCACAAGGACATCGGCACGATGTACCTGGTGTTCAGCCTCATCATGTTCTTCATCGGCGGAGCGATGGCGATGGTCATCCGGGCGGAGTTGTTCAAGCCCGGCCTGCAGATCGTCGATCCCGAGCGCTTCAACCAGATGACCACGATGCATGCGCTGGTCATGATCTTCGGCGCGGTCATGCCCTCGTTCGTCGGTCTCGCCAATTGGATGGTGCCGCTGCAGATCGGCGCGCCCGACATGGCGCTGCCGCGCATGAACAATCTGAGCTTCTGGATTCTGCCGTTCGCGTTCACGATCCTGCTCTCGACGCTCCTCATGCCGGGCGGCGCGCCGGCGGCCGGCTGGACGATGTATCCGCCGTTGGTGCTGCAGAGCGGCGACTCCATGCCCATGCTCATCTTCGCGGTCCATCTCATGGGCGCCTCCTCGATCATGGGCGCCATCAACATCGTCGTGACCATCATGAATATGCGCGCTCCGGGCATGAACCTGCTGAAGATGCCGCTGTTCTGCTGGTCCTGGCTGATCACCGCCTACCTGCTGATCGCCGTGATGCCGGTGCTCGCCGGCGCGGTGACCATGCTGCTCACCGATCACTTCTTCGGCACGAGCTTCTTCAATCCTGCGGGCGGCGGCGATCCGCTCATGTTCGAGCACGTGTTCTGGTTCTTCGGGCATCCCGAGGTCTACATCATGATCTTGCCGGCATTCGGCATCATCTCGGAGATCCTGCCGACCTTTTCGCGCAAGCCCTTGTTCGGCGCCACCTCGATGATCTACGCCATCGCCTCCATCGCGTTCCTGTCCTTCATCGTGTGGGGCCACCACATGTTCGTAGACGGGATGCCAATGGCGGCGCAGCTGTTCTTCATGATGTCGACCATGCTGATCGCGGTACCCACCGGCGTGAAGGTGTTCAACTGGACGGCGACGATGTGGCGAGGGTCGCTGTCGTTCGAGCCGCCCATGCTGTTCGCCCTCGCGTTCCTGTTCCTGTTCTCGATCGGCGGCTTCTCCGGCTTGATGCTGGCGTTGACTCCGGTCGACTTCCAGTACAACAACACCTACTTCGTGGTCGCGCACTTTCATTACGTGCTGGTGCCGGGCGCCATCTTTGCCGTGATGGGGGCGGTCTATTACTGGCTGCCGAAGTGGACCGGACACATGTACAACATGACGCTCGCCAAGACGCACTTCTGGCTGTCGGCGATTTTCGTGAACGTGCTGTTCTTCCCGCAGCACTTCCTGGGGCTCGCGGGCATGCCGCGCCGTATCCCCGACTACGCCGTGCAATTCACCGACTGGAACATGGTCTCCTCGATCGGCGGCTTCTGCTTCGGCGCCTCGCAGATCCTGTTCGTGATTCTGATCGTGCAGTGCGTGCGCGGCGGCCAAAAGGCGAGCGCTGCGGTGTGGGACAATGCGATGCCGACGGGCCTCGAGTGGACCCTGCCGTCGCCGCCGCCGTTCCATAGCTTCACGGTCGCTCCGGAAGTGAAATGAGCTCGATGGAGATGCCCACGCGGCGCCGCCTGATCAAGAGCCGCGCGCTGCTGCTGATGTCGGTGGCGCTCGCTTTTTACTTCGGGTTCATCGCCCTGGCGATTTTCCGGCGTCACTGAGGACCGCGTGGAGCCCGATTCCGCCAAGCACGATCCCAGCGAGCGCAAGCGCGCCAACCGGCGCTTGACGCGCAGTCTTCTGATCATGACCTTGGGCAGCTTTGCATTCGGTTGGGCGCTCGTGCCGCTGTACGATGTGTTCTGCAAGGTCGCGGGTGTCGGTAACGCCGAGGCGAAGGCGGGCGCCGCGGTGGTGCACGAGGCGGTCGATCCGAATCGCGAAGTGACCGTCGAGTTCATCGCCGACCCCGCAACCGTGGGAAGCTTCGAGTTCCGGCCGGAGGCGGCCTCGCTGCGCGTGCACCCGGGCAAGCTCTACGATACCCAGTTCTGGGCCAAAAACCTGACGGGAGGGCGGTCGGTCGCACAGGCCGTGCCGAGCATCTCGCCGACCGTCGCGGCACAATATTTTCACAAGACCCAATGCTTCTGCTTCAGTCCGCAGCACTTCGGCGTCGGCGAGGGGCGCGATATGCCGGTGCGGTTCATCGTCGATCCCAATCTGCCGAGCAACATCGACAAGATCACGCTCGCTTATACCTTCTACGACAGGACAGAAGCGGCGGCACCGTAGACCGGCTAGAATGAATTTCCACATCGCTTAGAGAGTTGAACATGGCGCAAGCGCACGCGACCGACGCGGACAAGTACTACATCCCCCATGGCAGCCCCTGGCCGATCTTCGCGGCAGTCTCGCTGTTCACCGTCATGGCGGGCGCCATCGCGCTACTCAACAACTGGCTGCCCGCCTGGTCGCTGGTCCCGGGCTTCGCGATGCTCGCGATCATGTTCTTCTGCTGGTTCGGCACGGTCATCGGCGAGAATCAGCACGGCGTTTACAACATGGCCGTGGATCGCTCATTCCGCATGGGAATGATGTGGTTCATCTTCTCCGAGGTGATGTTCTTCGCCGCCTTCTTCGGCGCACTGTTCTATGCCCGGCACCTCTCGGCGCCCTGGCTCGCCGGTCATGGAACCAAACCTTTGAACGGCGTCCTGCTTTGGAAAAACTACGATGGGGTGTGGCCGACCAACGGTCCGGACGCGATCGGGCCGCGCGCCAACGGCACGTTCGAGACCATTCCGGCGTTCGGCCTGCCCGCGATCAACACCGCGATCCTGCTGTCGAGCAGCGTGACCGTGACCATCGCCCACCATGCATTGATCGCCGGCAACCGCACGCGCCTGAAAATCTTCCTCGCTCTGACCTTCCTGCTCGGATTCACCTTCGTCGGCCTGCAGGCGCACGAGTATCACGAGGCGTACACGGAGCTCGGGCTGACGCTCGGCACCGGCGTGTACGGCTCGACGTTCTTCATGCTGACCGGATTCCACGGCATGCATGTCACCATCGGTGCCATCATGCTGACGGTGATCTGGTTCCGCGTAATGAACGGCCACTTCACACCCCAGCGGCACTTCGCATTCGAGGCGGTCGCGTGGTACTGGCACTTCGTGGACGTGGTCTGGCTCGGCTTGTTCTGTTTCGTTTATTGGCTGTGACGTGCCGCGCCGCGCGAGCGCGGCGTAGCGAGCCGGTGTTTCGATGCGCGGCGCTGCGGCAGCCGGCGTGCGGCGCTCAACGTCCGGCTTGCGGTGTGATCCAACCGTTGTAGTAGGCGATCATCAGCAGGACGAACAGGCCGACCGAGAGGCCGATTCTCCAGGTGAGCGCCTTGACCATCTTGCGGCTGTCGCCCGGAGTCCGTTGCGACAGGTGATAAAGCGCCTTGCCGAGACTTCCGATGATCAGCACCAGCATCAAGATAATCAGGTATTTGAAGCTCACGGCCCAAGGCTCCTGTAGCGAAGCGTTAAGTATATCGTGACGTTAAGATTCGGATCCCGCGTGTTCGAGCCGCGAGCGTTCACCACGCTCCTCGCCCTCGCGCTGATCGCCGCACTGGTGGCGCTCGGCCGCTGGCAGCTTGAGCGCGCGCACGAAAAGCAGGCGCTCTACACGCTGTTCGACTCAGGGCAGGACGCCACACGAGCCGTCGATGTCGCAACGCCGCGATTGCCCCGCTACCAGCACGTGGAAGCCGTTGGAGCCTATGATTCGGCGCGGCAGATCCTGATCGACAACATGAGCAACAGCGAGGGACGCGCAGGCTACTACGTGATCACACCGTTCGCGCTCTCGGGCGGCGGCTGGATCCTGGTCAATCGCGGCTGGGTGCCCGTCGGTGCGAGCCGCAAAGTGAAGCCCGCGGTGACCGTGCCGACAGAGGAGCGCGAGATCAAAGGGCGCGCCGATGAGCTGCCGCGGGCCGGTATGCAGCTGGGCGCGCGGGTGCCGCTTGCGCCGCCCTATCCGGTGGTCGCAAATTTTCCGACGCGCGCGGAGATCGCCGCGCTCCTCGGCGAGAGCACCTGGGCCGTTGCCGCGAATCTCGTGCTCCTCGATTCGGGCGAGCCGGACGGCTACCTGCGGCAGTGGCAGCCGCCGGGATTTCCACCCATTCGGCACATCGCCTACGCGGTGCAATGGTTCTCGCTGGCAGCGGCCCTGGTCGTGATTTATATCGTCACCAATTTGCGGCGCACTGACGGGAGGCCCGCGTGAGCGCGCCCGCACGCCGGCCCGATGCCCACCCCCGACGCGTGCTCATTGCGCTCGCCGTTCTGTTCTTCGCCCCCGTGGCGGTTGCTTTCATTCTTTATTATGGAATCGGCTGGAATCCGGGCGGTCGCGTGAATTACGGCGAGTTGGTGGAGCCGCCCGTGCCTCTGCCCGACATTGCTTTGCCGCAGGCCGACGGGCCGCGCGCGGACATCGCGAGCGACACGGTCCCCTCGGTCAGGTCCGAGGCTGACGCGTCCCGGGCGGACGCGCTCCGCAGCTTCCTCAAGGGCAAATGGACCCTCGTATACTTAGGCGCCGGCGGCTGCTCGGCCGGCTGCCGCACGGATCTGTACAACACGCGGCAGGTGCGCGCCGCGCTCGGTGCGGACCGTGAGCGCGTGCGGCGCGTGTTCCTCGCCGAAGGCGCGTGCTGCGATCTCGCCTGGCTGGATGCGCAGCAGCCGGATCTTGTCACGGTGCAGGCGAGCGCCGCAGCCGCACCGCTCATCGCGATCCTGGAGCACGCCGGCCACAGCCCGGCGGCGGCCGACCGCGTGTACCTCATCGACCCTCTGGGGAACCTGATGATGTGCTATGCCGTCGATGCGCGACCCAAGGGAATGCTCGAGGATCTCAAAAAGCTGCTGCGCCTGTCGCACGTGGGCTGAAGAGTCATGATGAGCCAAGAGCGCCGCTTACTCTGGTTCAGGCGTCTGGCGCGCGCCGGAGCGCTGCTCGCGGCGGGGGTGGTGGTGCTCGGAGCGTGGGTGCGTCTCACGAATGCGGGCCTCGGCTGCCCGGATTGGCCCGGTTGCTATGGGCATCTGTTTCCTCAGACTGCTCATCATTTTGCGGAGGCGGTGCACGAGATGGTGCATCGTTATTTCGCCAGCACCTTGGGCGCGATCATCGTGGTGTTGCTGGGGTTTGCATGGGTGAATCGCAGAGGGCGAGGGCAGCCGCTCCTCGCCGTGGCGCTGTTGTTCTTGCTGGTCTGCCTGCAGGGAGCGCTCGGCATGAAGACCGTGACCTTGCTCCTGCAACCCTTGATCGTCACAGCGCATCTGCTCGGCGGACTCTCGACGCTCGCGCTCCTGTGGTGGCTGTCGATCGAGCCACGGCGCCGTCCGCTGACCCATCCCGAGCAGAGCTTGCGCAAGTTCGCGCTGCTCTGCATCGCGGCCCTTGCGCTGCAGATCGCTCTGGGCGGTTGGACCAGCAGCAACTACGCCGCCATCGCCTGCCCGGACCTGCCGACCTGCCAGCGCGCCTGGTGGCCGGACATGGATTTTCGGGATGCTTTCGTTTTGTGGCGCGGTCTCGGCGTCGACTACGAGGGGGGGTGCTCGCGAGCCCGGCGCGGGTCGCCATCCATTTCACGCACCGCTTGGGCGCCGTCATCGCGGGCAGCCTATTGATCGTCACGGGGCTTCTGGTCGTCGCGCGCTCCGCGTGGCCGCCACTGCGTTTTCTCGGCGGATTGCTGGTGTTCGCGGTGCTCCTGCAGATCAGCATCGGCGTCGCCATGGTGCATTTCCATCTGCCGCTCCCGCTCGCGACCCTGCACAATGCCGGCGCCGCATTCCTGGTCATCGTCACGGTGACTTTGCTGCGCACGCTCTGGCCGCGAACCCTCGAAGCTGCGCCGGCCCGGACGCCGGAGCCCGACGCCGCCATGGTACCCTTGCGTCGTGTCCACCCTGCCCGATAGTCCGCCGCTCGCGGCGACAGGCATTCCACGCCTGCGCTGGCGCGAGTATCTCGAGCTCACCAAGCCGAAGGTGAGTCTCCTGATCGTGTTCACGGCCATCGTAGGCATGGTGCTCGCCTCGCCCGGCATGGTGCCGCTACCCGCGCTGCTCTTCGGCACTTTGGGGATCGCGCTCGCCTCCGGGTCGGCCGCGGCCTTCAATCACGTGCTCGACCGACGGATCGATGAGCGCATGGCGCGCACTCGCGGGCGGCCGCTCCCGACCGGTCACCTGGCGACTCACCAGGCGATCGTGTTCGCGAGCCTCCTCGGGCTTGCGTCCACGCTGGTGCTTTGGCCGACGGTCGGCAGGCTCACGGCGCTGCTCACGTTCTCATCGCTGATCGGCTATGCCATCGTCTACACGCTGTGGCTGAAGCGCGCGACGCCGCAGAACATCGTGATCGGCGGCGCCGCCGGCGCCGCGCCACCCGTGCTCGGCTGGGCGGCCGTCACCAACACCATCGATCCGCACGCGTTGCTGTTGTTCCTCATCGTATTCACCTGGACGCCGCCGCACTTCTGGGCGCTTGCGATCGCCCGCCGCGACGACTATGCGAAGGCCGAAATTCCCATGCTGCCGGTCACCCACGGCATCCCGTTCACGCGCTTGCACATCGTGCTCTACACCATTTTACTGGGCGTCGCCACGATGCTGCCGGTGCTGTCCGGCATGAGCGGCCTCATTTACCTGATCGCGGCGCTCGCACTCAACGCACGCTTTCTTTACTACGTGCTCAAGCTCAACCGCGAGCGCGAGCCGCGGCCGCAGCTGCCCATGCGCACGTTCCGGTTTTCCATCACCTATCTGATGCTGCTGTTCGCAGCGCTCATCGTCGATCACTATCTGCTGTTCGCGGTTTGACGGCCGGCGGCGGATCAAAGAGCTTCTAAACGACATCGGCGATGCGCCCGGTGCTAGGCTGGCACCCAAATGAGCGCCGTCACCATCCTCTACTCCATGACAGCGGCGTCATCGTTGCTGTTGGCGCTGATTTCTACATTTATTTGGTGGCGGCGACCCGAAGCAAAAGCATATCTGTTCTTCATAGGGGCGGCGCTCGGAGTGGCCGCGGCCGCGGGCTTAGAATTGGCGATGTTGCGGGCGAATTCGCCGGCTCAATTTGCCACCGCCTTGCGTTGGTTTCATGTAGCCATCTGGGTCTTCTTTGTCTCGTTGGCTGTTTTTGTCCGGCTTCATCTGCGCGCCGGCCGCCCGTGGTTGTTATGGACGATATGTGCTTTGCGCACGGCCGCCTTGGCGCTTGATTTTTTGACCGGCGAGAACCTTCACTACCGCAAAGTTATCGAGCTCCGGCAAGTCCACCTGCTGGGCGAGCTGGTGTCCTTGGGAGTTGGGATCGCGAACCCCTGGATACTGGTGGGTCAATTGAGCACATTGGGACTGATCGTGTTCGTGCTCGACGCCTCGATAACGGCGTGGCGACGAGGCGAGCAACGAGCGGCATTGATCGTCGGTGGCAGCATCATGTTCTTTTTCTTGGCTGCCCTCGGCGAAACCGCGGGCGTATATTGGGGATTGCTGTCGTGGCCGATCATGGTGAGTTGGTTCTTCTGGGGCACCGTCGTCGCTGTAAGCTATGAGCTGACGAGTGACGCCTCGAGGGTCTCGAAGCTCACCGCCGAGTTGGGCGCCAGAGACCGCTTGCTGGCCGTGACCAGCGAGGCAGCCGGCACCGCCGCGCAGCAGCATCGCGCCGAGCTCGCGCACCTGTCGCGCAGCGCGAGCGTCGGCGAGATGTCGAGCGCCTTGATTCACGAGCTGAGCCAGCCGCTTGCGGCCATCTTGAGAAATGCGGAGGCGGCCGAAATTCTCCTCAGTCGCGCCCAATTGGACGCGCAGGAATTGCGCGACATCGTGCGCGATATCATTGCCGACGACAATCGTGCCGCGAACATCATTCGCGGCTTGCGATCCTTCCTTGCAAAGGGTGATTTTCAGCGACAAGTGCTCGCGCCCAATGGCTTGGTGCAGGATGTGCTCAGGCTCACGCGAGCGGAAGTAGCGTCTCGTTCGGTACAGGTCAAGAGCATTCTCGCGCCCGACCTACCGGTCATTCGCGGGGATCGCGTGCAGCTGCAGCAGGTATTGATTAATTTGATCCTCAACGCGTGCGATGCCATGACGGACGTGGAGCGCGGAGCTCGCTCGCTCACGATTACGTCCGAGTTGTCCGAACGTGACTGGATCGAAATCTCGATTGCCGATACTGGCGCAGGGCTTCCGCCGGGAGCAGAAGAGCAGATGTTCGAGCCCTACTACACCACCAAACCACTGGGCCTCGGATTGGGATTGTCTTTGAGTCGCTCGATAATCGGCGCTCATGGCGGACGTCTGTGGGCGCAGAACCGCCCTTCGGGCGGGGCGCTTCTCCATTGCGTGCTTCCGCAATGGAGAAGCGAGATCTAAGCGCTGCCGCAAACGAGCGGAAGAGCCGGCGATACGGCGGTCAGACCAGCCCGTGCGCGCTCAACGGTAAGGATCTCACACGCTTTCCCGTGGCCGCGAACAGGGCATTGCAGATCGCAGGCGCCACCGGCCCCACCGCGAGCTCGCCAATGCCGCCCGGTGTCACATCGCTCGACACCAGCACCACCTCGACCTCCGGCATCTCGTTCGCCCGCAGCAGACGATAGGTGTTGAAGTTGCTCTCGCGCACCCGGCCCGCGGCCACCGTGATGCCGCCCCACAGCGCGGCGGACAATCCGAACACGATGCCGCTCTCGATCTGCGACTCGACGATGCGCGGATTCACCAACTGTCCGCAGTCGACGGCGCACGTGATCTTGTGCACCTCGAGCTTGCCGCCGTTCACGGCGATCTCCGCCACCTGCGCGACGACCGAGGTATATCCCTCCATGAAAGCAAGCCCGAGATGGCGTCCGGGGCGTGGCCGGCCCCAGCCACTGCGCTCGGCCACGAGCTTGAGCACGTGGCTGTGACGCGGCTTCGAGGCGAGCAGCTCCAGCCGAAAATCGAGCGGGCTCTTCGCGGCCGCCGCCGCGAGCTCGTCTAAGGAGCACTCCACGGCGAAGCAATTGGGGGCGTGACTCACCGAGCGCAGATATCCCACGTTGATGCCGATTTCGCGGCGCGTAAAACTCAAGCCGAAGTTCGGCACTTCGTAGGGATAGTTCTGCACGTACTCGATGACCGAGTCGAAGGGGTCCTTGTTGGTAGGGTCGAAGCGCGCCGTGATCGACGGACTGGTGATATGCAGCTGCCACGCGACGAGCTTGCCGTGGGCATCGAGCGCGCCGCGGACCTCCTCGCGTGCCGGGGGCCGGTAATAATCCTGGGTCATGTCGTCTTCGCGGGTCCAGATGAGCTTCACCGGCGCACCGACCGCCTTGGAGGCGAGCACGGCGGCGGGAATGAAGTCCACTTCAAGCCGCCGTCCGAAGCCGCCGCCGAGCAGCGTGGTGATGACGTTGACCTGAGCGGGCGGAAGCCCTGCCGCCTCTGCTGCCGCCGCCTGCGCCAGCTGTTGCACTTGCGTGCCGACGTACAGGTCACAGCGATCCGCCCGCACGTCCGCCGTGCAATTCAAGGGTTCCATGGTCGCATGTGCGAGCATCGGCAGCTCGTAGACGGCGGCGAACGGCTGTGCGGCGGATTTGATCGCGGCGGCCGCATCCCCGACCTGCTTCGCCACGAGGCCCGCGTTCGCGGCGGCGCGGTCCAGGAGGACTTTAATTGCCGCGTTGTCGAGGTGGGTGTTCGTCCCTTCGTCCCAGACGATGTCGAGGGCATCGCGCGCCTTCGACGCCTGCCAGAAGTGCTCGGCCACCACCACCACGCCACCCGGGACAGTGAATACGCGCCGGACACCCGGCAGCGCTTCCGCGGCGCGCGAGTTGACGCTGCGCGGCCGCCCGCCGAGCACCGGACACTGCGCAATCAGCGCGTACAACATGCCCGGGAGTTTCACATCGAGTCCGAACTCCGCGCTGCCATCGACCTTGCCCGGCGTATCGAGGCGGCGCTGCGAGGTGCCGATGAGCGTGTAATCCGCCCGGGATTTGAGCTTGATGTCCTTCGGCACCTTGAGCTTCGCGGCCGCCTGCGCGAGTTGTCCATAGGAGAAGCTCTGACCGCGGTCGTTCTCGATGCGTGCGCGGCGTGCGCGGCAGCGCCCGGGCTCGATGCGCCACTTATCGGCGGCGGCGGCAATCAACAGCGCGCGCGCTTGCGCACCCGCCGTGCGCAGCTTCTCCCAGGCATCGGTCACGCTATTGCTCGTGCCGGTGATCTGGCCGCCGTTACCGGCATTGGTATAGGCGTCGCCGACGGGCGCGGCGACGATCCGGATGGTCGTGAAGTCGACCTCGAGCTCCTCGGCGAGCAGCATCGGCAGCGCGGTGTACACGCCCTGTCCCATCTCGGAGCGATCGACGAGAACGGTGATCGAGTCGTCTGGCGCGATCTTGAGCCAGGCGTTGATCTCGGCGGGCGCGGCGGCGCCCGGCGCGGTGGTGCCCGCAGCGCCCGGGCTGCCGGAAGCTCGGGCGGCGGGGCGTCCCCCGAAGGCAGGCAGCGTCATCGCAAGCAGCAGACCCCCGCCGAGCCGCGCCGTGCGGCTGCAGAAAGCACGTCGGGCGGCGTCGGTAGGCACCTTCAGGAGTCTCTGCCCGGCGTAAGCAGCTGCGCGGCTCGGTGAATCGCCTTGCGGATGCGCGGATAGGTGCCGCAGCGGCACAGGTTCCCCGCCATGGCGGCATCGATCTCGGCGTCGCTCGGATCCGGCTTGACGGCGAGCAAAGCAGCCGCCGACATGATCTGTCCCGATTGACAATAGCCGCATTGCGGTACATCGAGCTCGATCCAGGCGCGCTGCACCGCATGGCTACGATCTGCGGACAAGCCCTCGATCGTCGTGACTCGCTTACCCGCGACGGCGCTGAGCGGCAGCACGCACGAGCGCGTCGCCGTGCCATCGATGTGCACCGTGCAGGCACCGCACAGCGCCATACCGCAACCGTACTTCGTTCCGGTCATTGCGAGATGATCGCGCAGGACCCATAAAAGCGGGGTGTCCGGCGCGGCATCGACGTCGAGCATGCGGTCGTTAACGGATATCGAGGCCACGGCTAAGTCTCCCTCGGGATCTGATGCTATAGAGACCAGCCAGATTGTAGCCGGGAAAACCATGGCGGGCGGGTGGTAGGATGCGCTCATGCCCACCTGGTCGACTTTCTATTCGCGCGTGTTTGCGCTGGTCGTCGCGGCTCTGCTGGGCTACGCCTTGTTCAAGATCTTCGCGCCCTTCTTCAGTGCGCTCACCTGGGCGATGTTTCTTGCTTTTCTTCTGTATCCGGTGAATTTGCGCCTGCGGCGACGCTTGCACGGCGGCGCGCGCGCCGCAGGGCTCCTGACCCTGCTCACCCCGCTCGTCATCCTGCTGCCGCTGGCGGCGGTCTCGGTCGAATTCGTGGCGCAGGTCTCCACCCTGGTGCGAGTGCTGCAAAGCCAAGCGCAGCAGCTCGATATCAAAACCTTCTCGGACTTGCAACAGTTTCCCTGGATCGCGCGCGCCAATAGCTGGCTCGAGGCGCGCACCGGCATCACCGCCGATCATGTCCAGGCCTGGATCGTCTCCGGTAGCCAGCAGATGCTGCAGCGGGCGGCGGGCTTTTCGGGCACGTTCGTGTTGGGGGCCGTGGGATCGATCGTCGCCTTTTCTATCATGCTCTGCCTGCTGTTTTTCTTTCTACGCGACGGCGACGCGATGTGCGCTCGAGCCATCGCGCTCATACCGCTCGACGATACACGCAAGGAACGACTGTTCCGCCGCCTATCGGGCGTCACTCGCGCCATCGTGTTGGGCGTCACCCTGACGGCGCTGGTGCAAGGCGCGCTCGTGGGCATCGGCTTCGCCATTGCGTCGCTACCCTCGCCGCTAGTCTTCGGCGTGCTCGCAGCGCTCCTGTCGATGCTGCCGGTAGGCGGAGCCGCCATCGTCTGGGTGCCTGCCATCGGCTGGCTGCTATATCAGGGCCGGTGGGGATTTGCCATCTTCATGCTGCTGTGGGGGCTCATGCTCACCGGCGTCGAGAGCGTCCTGCGGCCTTTCCTCATCTCCGGCCGCGCTCGGATTTCCGCGCTCGCCATCTTCGTCGGCGTGCTCGGCGGCATTCCGGCGTTCGGCGCGATCGGCATCGTCGTCGGGCCGGTGGTGCTGTCGCTGGTGCTGGCGTTGATCGAATTCGCGGAAGAGCCCGCCGATCTGCAGCACCGCGCATAGGGGCTCACCGAGCGAGCACTCTGCAGTAGAATCCCCGGCCCGATGGACGTATCTCATTTACTCGATGGTTTGAACGACGCGCAGCGGCAGGCGGTGGCCGCGCCCCTCGGCGCGGCGCTGGTGCTCGCCGGCGCGGGCAGCGGCAAGACGCGCGTGCTGGTGCACCGCGTGGCCTGGCTTATCCAGGTGGAGGGTGTCTCGCCGCACAGCATCCTCGCGGTCACCTTCACCAACAAGGCCGCCGCGGAAATGCGCCGCCGCATCGAGGGGCTGCTCGGACACCCCGGCGGGTCGCTCTGGATCGGCACCTTCCACGGT
The DNA here is from genome assembly GCA_963755935.1 of uncultured Gammaproteobacteria bacterium. Classification (GTDB taxonomy): domain Bacteria; phylum Pseudomonadota; class Gammaproteobacteria; order Steroidobacterales; family Steroidobacteraceae; genus Bog-1198. The sequence continues at coordinate 252,754 of CAVWME010000008.1, read as the reverse complement.
CTCGCGCACCGGCTGTTGCGCCTGCATTGGCGCGAGGCGGGCCTGCCACAGAGCTTTCAGATTCTCGACGCGGAGGATCAGGCGCGGCTGTTGCGCAAGGTCTTGAAAGCGCTCGAGCTCGACGAGACCCGCTGGGTTCCGCGCGAAATTCTCTGGTTCATCAACGCGCAAAAAGACGAGGGCCTGCGGGCCAAGCACTTGAAGGACGACGGCGATCCGACGCGCCGCCAGCTGATTCAGATTTATCACGCCTACGAGGAGGCTTGCCGGCGCGGCGGCGTGGTGGATTTCGCCGAGCTTCTGCTGCGCGCATACGAGATCTGGAAGGAGAATCCCTCGCTTCTCGAGCACTACCGCACGCGCTTCCGCCATGTGCTGGTGGACGAGTTTCAGGACACCAACGCCATCCAGTACAAATGGCTGACGCTGCTCGCCGGCCAGACGGGCTTCCCTTCGTGGTGGGGGACGACGATCAATGCCTTGCGGCCGGAACCCAGGTGACGATGGGCAACGGCGTGAAGCGCGGCATCGAATCGATCGTCGCCGGCGATTTCGTGCTGTCGAATTACGGCGGCGGCGACCTGCGGCCGGCGCGTGTCACCGAGTGCTTTGCGAAGCGACGCCAGGGAGCGATCGTCTGCCTTCACCTACGATCCGGCGCCGTAATCAAGAGTACGCCCGAGCACGTGCACTTTGCCGGCTACGTGTTGGGCGAAACACCCCAGACCTTTTTCCTGTATCTCATGTACAAAGAAGGGGTCGGCTACCGGCTGGGCACATCGCAGGTGTACACCAAGGGCCAAGCGAAACCCATGGTGGGATTCAAGCAACGCGCCCTGCAAGAGCATGCCGATGCGCTCTGGATCATCCGCACCCACTTGAGCGAGAACGAGGCGCGCATCGACGAGGTGCTGACGTCCCTGCGCTTCGGCCTGCCGACCTGTCCGTTCGTCCCGCGCAAGGGTAAAGGCACCAACGGCTTCGTACACGATGCAAGTCACCTGGGGCGGATATTCGGCTCCCTCGATACGCTGGTCGGCGCAGAACGTCTGCTGGAAGAGGCGGGTCTGGACATTGACCGGCCGCACCACCTTCCGCAGGGGCGCAATTCCAACCGGCGCAATATCGTCATCACGCTGTGCGGCGACAAGCGCGGCGCCGCGCCGATGCATCGGATCTCCGTCGCGGGCATCAGCGCCAAGGACCGCGCGACGCTGGAAGCGATGGGGCTTGAGCGTAGAGCGGCCAAGTCGCACGGCAGCAGCTGGCGCTATGAGACCGTTCGTGCGGACTTTGGCGAGCTGATGTCCATTGCACGCTCCATACGCGAGCGCCTCGACGGACGCTTCGTCCTGCAGGGCCACATGCTGGACAGGTCATTGCCGTTCGTCACCGCGGCCAGCATCCGGCCCGGCATGGTCATGGCGATCGACTCCGGTCAGTTCGACGTCGTCGAGCGCATCGAGCGCGAAACGCATGATGCCGATGTCTACGACCTCAATGTCGAGCGCACCCACAATTTCATCGCGGGCGGCGTTGTTACGCACAACTCCATCTACCGCTGGCGCGGCGCGCGAGTCGAGAATCTGCACCAGTTCCGCCGCGACTATCCGCAGGCAGAGCTCGTCAAGCTCGAGCAGAACTACCGCTCGACCGGCACCATCCTGAAGGCCGCCAACGCGCTGATCTCGAACAACTCGGGGCGCCTCGGCAAGAATCTCTGGACCAGCGGCGCCGACGGCGAGCGGGTCAAGCTGTACGCCGCGTTCAACGAGCGCGACGAGGCGGATTTCGTCGTGAACCGCATTCGCGACTGGGTCGAGCGCGGCGGCGCGCGCAGCGAGGTCGCGGTGCTGTACCGCTCGAACGCGCAATCACGCGTGTTCGAAGAGGCGTTCTTGAATGCGCGCATGCCCTATCGGGTGTACGGCGGACTCAGATTCTTCGAGCGCGCGGAAATCAAGGATGCGCTCGCCTATCTGCGGCTGATCGCGAGCCGTGCGGACGACACCTCGTTCGAGCGCGTCGTGAATCTACCGACGCGCGGCATCGGCGCGCGCACCTTGGATCAAGTGCGCGAGACGGCGCGCGCCAAAGGCACCTCGCTCTGGATGGCCGCCGCGATGTGCATCGAAGGCGGTCTCGCGCAGCGCGCGGGGCAGGCGCTTGCCGGATTCATGCAGACCATCGACAAGCTGGCCGAAGAGGTACGCGGGCTCGAGCTGCACGATCAAGTCGACCACGTCGTGCAATCGAGCGGCCTCATCGAGCACTATAAGAAGGAAAAAGGCGAGCGCGGCGAGGCGCGCATCGAGAACCTGCTCGAGCTCGTCAGCGCGGCGCGCGGCTTCTCGCCCGAAGGAGAGACCGACATGCAGCCGCTCGAGTCCTTCCTCGCGCACGCCGTGCTCGAGTCGGGCGAGGGCCAGGCCGATCCGTACGCGGATTGCGTGCAGATGATGACGCTGCATTCCGCCAAGGGATTGGAGTTTCCCGTCGTGTTTCTCGCGGGCGTGGAGGAAGGCCTGTTCCCGCACCAGCGCTCCGCGTCGGACGCCACGGCGCTCGAGGAGGAGCGGCGCTTGTGCTACGTCGGCGCGACGCGCGCCATGCGGCATCTGTACATCACCTACGCCGAGCAGCGCCGGCTATACGGCGTCGATCAGTACGGCCAGCCCTCGCGCTTCATCAACGAGCTGCCGGCGGAGCTCGTCGAGGAGATTCGTCCGCGGGTGCAGGTATCCCGCCCTGCTTTCACGCGGCGCGCGAATCTCGAGGAGACGCCCTCGAGCGCCATGCGCCTCGGCAGCCGCGTACGGCATGCGAAGTTCGGTGACGGCGTGGTTCTGAATTTCGAGGGCAACGGGCCGCAGGCGCGCATCCAGGTGAATTTCGAGCGGCAGGGGACGAAGTGGCTGATGATTTCCTATGCCAATCTCGAGGTCGTGTAGAGTTAAGCCGCTGTGAAAATCATCATTCTGGGCGCCGGGCAAGTGGGCCGCACCGCGGCGTATCATCTCTCGCGGGAAGAGGCCAATGACGTCACGGTCGTCGACACGAACGAAGACATCCTGCGCGATCTGCAGGATCGGCTCGACATTCGCACCGTGAGCGGCAACGCGGCCAGCCCGCGCATTCTCGAGGCCGCCGGCATCGCCGGCACGGACATTCTGGTGGCGCTCACCAACAGTGACGAGGTCAACATGCTGGCCTGTCACATCGCCTGGACGCTGTATCGAACCCCGAAGAAGATCGCGCGCGTGCGCTCCGCGGCGTTCACCGAGCGCGAGGCGCTGTTCGGCGAGAACGCGGTCGCGGTCGACGTGTGGATCAGCCCCGAGCAACTAGTCACCGAGTACGTCGCCCGTCTCATCCGATATCCCGGCGCGCTGCAGGTGCTCGACTTCGCAGACGGACGCGTGCGGCTGGTCGGCGTCCGCGCGCTGCAAGGAGGCCCGCTGGTGGGCCAGGCGCTGCGCACGCTGCGCGAGCATATTCCCGGCGCCGACGCGCGCGTCGCCGCGATCTATCGCGCCGGCAAGAGCATCCAGCCCGAGGGCGACACCGTCATCGAGGACGGCGACGAGGTTTTCTTCCTGGCGGCGCGCAAGGACATCCGGCTGGTCATGAGCGAGATGCGCAAGCAGGAAGCGCCCGCGCGGCGCGTGGTGATCGCCGGTGGCGGCAATATCGGCTTTCGCCTCGCGAGCGAGCTCGAGGACAAGAACCAAGTCAAGCTCATCGAGCGCGACAGCAAGCGCGCGCGGCGCGTATCGGAGCTGTTGAACCGGACCACGGTGCTGCTCGGCGATGCCGCCGACGAGGAGCTGCTCCTCGAGGAGAATATCGACAGCGTCGACGTATTCGCGGCGCTCACCAATTCCGAGGAGGCCAACATCCTCTCCGCCATGCTCGCCAAGCGGTTGGGCGCGCACAAGGTGATGGCGCTCATCAACAAACCCTCCTACGCGGAGCTCATCGAGAGCGGCTCGATCGACATCGCGATATCGCCGCAGACCGTGACCATCGGCTCGCTGCTCGCGCACGTGCGCCGCGGCGATGTTGTGCGCGTTCACTCGCTAAGGCGCGGCGCTGCGGAGGCCATCGAGGTGGTCATGCACGGCGACACGGACAGCTCGAAAGTGATCGGGCGTCGCGTCGAGGACATCGCGCTGCCCCAGGGAACCACGCTTGGGCGCGGTCGTGCGCGGCGAGGATGTCATCATCGCCCACCATGACACCACCATTCAGGCGGACGATCACCTGATCCTGTTCCTCACCGACCGCCGCCACATCGAAGCCGTCGAGAAGCTCTTTCAAGGCTCCGCCTCGTTTCTGTGAAAGACACGCTGCTGCCGGTCGCGCACGTCTTTGCCATGGTCATGGTGGTGTTCGGCGTGATCATGCTGGCGCCGCTGCTGCTGGCGTTCTGGCAATCCGACGCGGCGATGTGGTCGTTCGTCATTGCGGGCTTTGCGACATTCGTGCTGGGCGCGTTGCTGTGGCTTGCGACACGCGGCTACCGGCGCGAGCTCAAGACGCGCGACGGTCTCATGCTGGTTGCCTTGACCTGGGTCGCGTTGCCCGCCGTCGCGGCCATGCCCCTGCTCATCTATCTGCCGTTGAATTTCACTCAGAGCTATTTCGAGGCGGCTTCAGGACTCACCACCACGGGAGCCACGGTCCTGTCGGGTCTCGAGTACCTGCCGCATTCGATCAACCTGTGGCGGCACTTGCTGAGCTGGCTCGGCGGCATGGGCATCATCGTGCTGGCCGTCGCCATCCTGCCGCTGCTCGGCGTGGGCGGCATGCAGATCTACCGCGCCGAGATGCCCGGGCCGATGAAGGACACCAAGCTCACGCCGCGCATCGGGCAGACGGCGAAACTCCTCTGGGTGGTGTATGCCGGGCTCACCGGTGTCTGCATTCTGGCGCTGCGCTGGGCCGGCATGAACTGGTTCGACGCCCTTTGCCACGGTTTCTCGACTCTCGCGCTCGGCGGATTTTCCACCTACGACGCCAGCATCGGGCATTTCAATTCGCTGTCCATCGAGCTCGTGCTGACGGTCTTTACGGTGCTCGCCGCGCTTAACTTCGCCACGCACTATCTCGCCTGGAGCCAACGCGGGGTCCGCGCCTATTTCCGCGATGCCGAGGCGAAGGCAATCCTCGCCGTGCTCGCCGTCAGCTGCATCGGAGTCGCCGTGTTCTTGTGCGTGAAAGGCACCTACGCGGATTTCCCGACGGCACTGCGCCACGCGACGTTCAACGTCGTGTCCATCGCGACCGACAGCGGCCTGCACACGCAGGACTACTCGCTCTGGCCGATTTTTGCGCCGATGTGGATGATGTTCCTGAGCTGCATCGTCGCGAGCTCGGGGTCCACCGGCGGCGGCATCAAGATGATCCGCACCCTGGTGCTTGCCAAGCAGGCGCATCGCGAGCTGACGCAACTCGTGCACCCGAACATGGTCCGCCCCCTGAAGGTGGGGGGCGCAGTGATCGCCAATCGAGTGGTGTTCGCGGTGCTTGCCTTCGTGTTCCTGTACTTCATGAGCATCGTCACGCTCATTTTCGCGCAGCTCGCGAGCGGCCTCGATTTCATGACCGCGCTCTCCGCGATCATCGCCTGCATCAACAATGCAGGCCCGGGCCTCGGTGCCGTCGGCCCGGGTAGCAACTACGGTGTGCTGACCGGATTCCAGACCTGGGTGTGCGCAACCGCCATGCTGCTGGGAAGGCTGGAAGTCTTCACGCTGCTGGTGCTGTTTACTCCCACTTTGTGGAGAAAATGAGGATTTTTATCGCCTCACAGGGCTTTAACTACTTCTGCTGTTGCCTATCTGACGAGAGTTTATCCCACTTCTGCACTGTTACCTCAGATTTAGTCGTTTTGTGGGCAGAGACGTCTAAATCAGTACAGACTTTGCCAGAAAGTGGTATTTCAGAGCTAAGATGGCGCTCTCGGACGATGCGAATGGCTAAGTTGAGCCCCTTTGAGCTAAAACGAGCGATTCCATGATCGGACTCCTACAACGCGTCACCCGCGCCGGCGTCGAGATCGCCGGCGAGCCGCGAGCCACGATCGGTCGTGGCTTGCTGGTACTCATCGGCGTCAAACCGGAGGACGATGAGACGCATGCGTCGAAACTGCTCGAGCGTTTGCTCAATTACCGGGTTTTCGCCGATGAAGCGGACAAAATGAACTTAAGTTTGCGGCAGATCGGCGGAGATCTGCTGCTCGTGCCACAATTTACTTTGGCGGCCGACACCCGTCATGGGCTGCGGCCGGGGTTTTCGAGGGCGGCGCCCCCCGAGCAAGGGCGGCGGCTGTTCGATTTCCTGGTGCAATCGGCAAGCTCGCGGCACCCTTCGGTGCAGAGCGGCGTGTTCGGCGCCGATATGCAGGTGTCTCTGGTCAATGACGGTCCGGTTACGCTCTGGCTCGAGACCTAACTCGACGCTTGGTTGGCGCCGTGCGCAATGCGCGTTTGGTACCAAATGCGACCGAACACGCATCGAATCCCAGTGTCGAAATGTCATAATGTTCTTCGGCGTATCATCCACGCCGAGGCTGATCCCCTGGGGTTCGGAGTAGCTACATGTTCGACTCAAAAATGTTACTGGTCATTCTGGCGATCGCCCTCGTGATTTTCGGCACGAAGCGGTTGCGGACGATCGGCTCGGATCTGGGCGCCGCCGTGAAAGGCTTCAAGCAAGCCATGAACGATGGCGAGTCCGAAGAGAAAATGCGGCAGCTCAAGCAGGACGCCGATTTCGAGGCGACTCCGCCCGGAGCCGCGCCGCGCGAGGCCGAAGTCAAGGTCCCCCCGAAAACCAGCGCCTGATGTCGCATGCTCGATTTCGGATTTTCTGAAATCCTGCTCACCTCGGCGATTGCCCTGGTGGTGCTCGGGCCCGAAAAGCTGCCCCGAGTCGCCCGCCAAGTCGGCAATTGGATGGGGCGCGCGCGGCTGATGGCGCGCCAGCTCTCCGAGCAACTCGAGCGCGAGGTCAACGCGGAGGAATTACTGAAGCAACAGACGCGGATCGCGGCGCCTGCGCGCGTGCCGCCGGCGGCAACACTTGCGCCGCCCGCCGCGCTCGCAGCGGATGAGGCCGCAGTTCCCGCCGCGGTCGAATTTTCACCGCCGGCTGAGGCGGTCGCGCCACCGGCAATCGCAACCGAGGCGGTCGTGGCTCAACCGGTGCGCCGCCGCACACCGCATCCGAATTCGCCGGAAATGATGCACGCCAAAGAAAGGCTGCAGGCTGACTCGCCTGCCGACGCGGCAGCGACAACGACGCCAGCGCCGACTACGCCTACGCCTACGCCTACGCCGCAGCAAACGACCCAATGAGCGAGCCGGAGAGCGATCCCGCGGGGCTCGCCGAAGGCACGCTGATCTCCCACCTGCTGGAGCTGCGCGATCGCCTGCTCAAGGCGATGCTCGCGGTGGGCATCTGCTTCATTCCGTGCGCGGCCTACATGAACCGGCTGTTCACCTTTGTCGCCGAGCCCTTGAAGAAAAAGCTCCCGGCCGGCGCCACCTTGATCGCCACCAGCGTGGTCGCGCCTTTCACCGTGCCGTTCAAGCTCGCGATCGTGCTCGCCATCGGCCTCGCGATGCCGTTCGTTCTGTACCAGGCGTGGGCGTTCGTGGCGCCCGGCCTGTACCGCCACGAGAAGAAACTCGCGGTGCCGCTGCTCGTGTCGAGCATTCTCCTGTTTTATCTCGGCGCGGCCTTTGCGTACTACGTCGTCTCTCCAGTCATGCTCAGCTTCTTCGTCTCGACCATGCCGAACGGTGTGCAGATGATGACCGACATGGGGAGCTACCTCGACTTCGTGATGGTATTGCTGCTCGCTTTCGGCGCGGCCTTCGAAGTGCCCGTGGCCACCGTGCTGCTGGTCTGGACCGGCTTCGTAAAAATAACCGCGCTCAAGAAAAACCGCGGGTTGGTGCTTCTCGGGATATTCATTTTCGCAGCCTTCGTCACGCCGCCCGATGCGGTTTCGCAGAGCGCCATGGCCGTGCCCATGTACCTTCTCTACGAGATCGGGATCATTATGGCGGGACTGTTGTTGAAGGATAAGATCGCCGCGCGCGCCAAGGCAGAGGAAGCTGAGCGCGAGGCCGGAGCTTCGTGAGCGCGACGTTTTTTGGACATCCGCGTGGCTTGGCGACTTTGTTCTTTACCGAGATGTGGGAACGCTTCACCTATTACGGCATGCGCGCCGTGTTGGTGCTGTTCCTGGTCGGCGCCGTGTCCTCGGGTGGCTTCGGCATCGACGACAAGACCGCGGCGGCGATCTATGGGCTCTATACCGCCGGGGTGTACCTCGCAGCGTTGCCCGGCGGCTGGATCGCAGACCGGCTGATCGGCGCGCGGCGCGCGGTGTTCATCGGCGGTGGCTTGATCGCTCTGGGCAATGCGATGCTCGCCGCATCGAGCGCTCCTCGCGGATTCTATCTCGGCCTTCTCGTGATCGTGCTCGGCGTCGGACTCTTGAAGCCGAACGTGAGCGCCATGGTTGCCGAGCTCTATCCCGAAGGGGGCGCGCGCCTCGACGCGGGCTTCACGGTGTTCTACATGGGCATCAATCTGGGAGCGACCTTGGGTCCGGTGGTCACCGGCGAGGCGCAAGCCCTGATCGGCCCACGCGCCGGATTCGGCGTGGCGGCGGTTTTCATGGCGGCGGGCGTGCTGCAGTACTACCTCACGCAACACCATCTCGGCGCGGCAGGAAAATTCGTCGCACCTGCCGATGCAGAAGTGGACTCGCCGGCCGGCCGCGCCCCCGCCCGCAAGCCGTGGCGGAGCCTTTGGATCGCCCTCGCAGCGTCCATGCTCGCCATCGCGGCCTTGAGCTTCGGGTGGCTACCCGTGAACCCCGTAAGCCTTGCACATGCAAGTACGCTCGTGATCGCCGCGACGGCCGCCTTGTACTTCGCGTATTTATTCCTTGCCGGCAATCTCTCCACCCTGGAGAAGCGTCGCGTGCTGGTGATCGTGGTGCTGTTCCTCGGCAGCGCCCTGTTCTGGTCGGGCTACGAGCAGGCGGGGTCGTCGCTCAATCTGTTTGCGGAGCGCTATACCGATCGCGCCCTCGGGTCGTTCGTCATTCCAGCCAGTTGGTTCCAGTCGCTCAACCCCGCCTTCGTCATCACGTTCGCGCCGCTCCTCGCCTGGGTCTGGATCGCGCTCGCCCGGCGGCACCTCAATCCGTCAGCGCCGGCAAGCTTCGCGATCGGCGTGATCTTGATGGGATCGGGTTTTGTCGTCATGGCCGTTGCGGCATCGATCGTGGTGCACGGCTCGAAAGTGCTGCCGTATTGGCTCATTGCGACCTACCTGCTGCACACGCTCGGCGAGCTGTGCTTGAGCCCCGTCGGCCTTTCGTACACGACCAAGCTTTCCCCCAAGCGTCTGGTCGGCCAGATGATGGGCATGTGGTTTCTGTCGCTCTCCCTGGGTAATCTGGTGGCCGGACTGATCGCCGGCGAATTCGATGCCAACAACGTCGCCGCCATGCCGGGGCAATATATGCACATCGTCTATTTCGCCGTGGGCTTGGGCGCTGTGTTGTTGGCACTCAGCCGGCCGGTAAAAAAATTGATGGGCGCCGTGCAGTGAGCTTGTGTTGACTCCCTTGAGCGAGCGCAGCCTGCCGGAACTCACCGTCCGCGCGATCATTCTCGGCGCGCTGATTACCCTGGGCTTCACTGCGGCCAATGTGTACCTGGGACTCAAGGTCGGACTCACCTTCGCCACTTCGATCCCGGCCGCGGTGATTTCGATGGCGGTGCTGCGGCTATTCAAGTCCTCGAACATTCTCGAGAACAACATCGTCCAGACCGTGGCGAGCGCCGCCGGCACGTTGTCGGCGATCATTTTCGTGCTGCCGGGCCTGGTCATCGTCGGCTGGTGGCACGGGTTTCCGTACTGGATCACCATGGCGGCGACTGGGCTCGGCGGAATTCTCGGTGTCATGTTCTCCGTGCCGCTGCGCCGCGCGCTCGTCGTCAACGGCGATCTGCCTTACCCGGAAGGTGTCGCCGCGGCAGAAGTCCTGCTGGTGGGCGCCCACTCGCGCGACGGCAACGAGGAGAGCCGCCAAGGGTTGGCCGCCATCACCGTCAACGCCATCGCGTCCGCCGTTTTTTTTGCTCTGAGCCAGACCCGTCTGGTGGTGGATGAGGCAGCCGTCTACTTCCGCGTCGGTGCGAGCTCCACCGGCGTGGCGTCGAGCCTGTCCATGGCGCTGTTCGGCGTCGGGCATTTGGTGGGCATTTCGGTGGGGATGGCGATGTTCGCCGGTATTCTCATCGCTTGGGGCGTGCTCGTGCCGGTCCTGACCGCGGCACTGCCGGCGGCTGACTCCGCGCAGCACCTCGCGCTCGGCGTATTTCGCACCGATATTCGATTCTTCGGCGCGGGCGTCATCGGCGTCGCCGCGGTGTGGACTTTTTCACGCATTCTCGGACCCATTGTCGCGGGCCTGCGCGCGGCGATGGCTGCATCCGCGGCGCGCGGTGTGCAGGGCCATCAATTGCCGTTGGTGGAGCGCGATTTACCGATCAAAATCGTCGGCGCCGGCGTGGTCGCGTCGCTGGCTCTGATCGCGCTGCTCCTCTGGCAGTTCATCGCCGGCGGCCCGCTAGCTCTGCATGCGCCCGTTTTGATCGCCGCGACATTGCTCTTGGTGCTGGTAGGCGGGCTCGTGATCGCAGCGATCACCGGTTATATGGCCGGGCTGATAGGCGCATCGAACAGTCCGGTTTCGGGCGTGGGCATTCTCGCCGTAATCGCCGCGGCGCTCATGCTCATCGCGGTCATCGGCCACAGCACCGATCCCGGACAATCGAGCGCGATGGTCGCCTATGCGCTGTTCGCCACCGGCATCGTGTTCGGCATCGCGACGATTTCCAACGATAACCTGCAGGATCTGAAGACCGGCCAGCTCGTCGGCGCGACTCCCTGGCGCCAGCAGGTGGCCTTGGTATTCGGCGTGATATTCGGCGCGGCGATCATTCCGCCGGTTCTCGGCCTGCTCAACACAGCCTATGGGTTCGCAGGCACCCCGGGTTCCGGACCCGATGCGCTGGCCGCGCCGCAGGCGGCGCTGATTGCGGCGCTGGCGCAAGGCATGCTCGGCGGCCATTTGAACCTCAAGATGATCGAATACGGTGTGCTCGCGGGCGCGGTGCTCATCGCGATCGATGCGCTGCTGGGCCGCGCCGGGCGCATGCGGCTGCCGCCGCTGGCGATCGGACTCGGCATCTATTTGCCCATGGAAGCGACCTTGCCCGTGGTGATCGGAGCGCTGGCGGGCTACTACTATGATCGTTGGGCCGATCGCGGACCGCGGCCGGCATTTGCGCGGCGCATGGGCGTGCTGATGGCGACGGGCATGATCGTGGGGGAGAGCTTGTTCGGCGTGCTGTACGCCGGCATCGTCGTGGTATCCGGGCGCAGCGCGCCCTTCGCGCTGGTGGGAGAGGGCTTTGCCACCGCCGCGCTGATCGGTGGCACAGTCCTGTTCTCGGCCCTCATCGCACTGCTGTACCGTCGCACCGTGATCGCGGTCTCGAGGTCGACTCCGCAGTGAGCGAGCCTATGATCCGGCGTCGCGCCGAGGCCGATTCCCGCTATTCAGCGAAGCTCATGCTGTGCCTCGTCACCATATACCTCGTGTGGGGATCGAGCTTTCTGTTCTCCAAGATCGCCGTGAATCACCTGCCGCCGGCGCTTTTTTCGGCGGTCCGGTTCACCACCGCGGGAGTGCTGCTCGCGTTGCTCGCGCACTTCTTCGGCGGCCATTCATTTCCGCGCCGCGCCGTGGAGTGGCGCCACGTGAGTATTGCCGGATTCTTCATGGTGTTCGCGAGCAACGGCCTCAACATCTGGGCCATCGCCTACATTCCGACCAATCTGTCCGCGCTCTTGAACGGCACGGCGGCCTTCTGGATCGCAGGACTCGGCGTGTTCGGCAAACGCGGACATCCGCTCACGCGCTGGGCGGTGCTCGGCATGATCATCGGCTTCGCGGGCACCGCGCTCATGCTAATCCCGAAAGGAGGCTTGACGAGCAGCAGTCTGCTGGCCGAGATCGGCGCGCTGGTCGCGTGCTGCGCATGGGCGCTCGGCACGCTGTACTACCGCAGCATCGACACTGCCTTGAGCTCGCTCATGTTCATGGCACTGCAAATGTTCATGGGAGGACTCATGCTGCTCGCCGTCGCCACCGCTCACGGCGATGCGGCGCGTTGGACGTTCAACGCCCCGGGGCTGATGGCTCTCGCATACTTGACCTTCTTCAGCTCGTGCCTTGCGTACACCGCCTACGGCTGGCTCAGCTTGCACGCCCCGCCGGCGCTCACCGGTACGTACGGCTATGTGAACCCAGCGATTGCCGCCTATCTCGGCTGGCAGTTCCTCGATGAGCGCCTTTCGAACATGCAGCTCCTCGGCATGGTGACCATCATCCTGGCCGTGGGCCTCTTGACGCTGCCGGGCGGCGCGCTCACCGATCCGAAGACACTCGAGGAACCGAAGACTCAGTAGCTCGCCTAGCGGCGGCGCACGATGACTTCGACCTTGCCTTTGGGTCCGATGAACCAGGAACCGACCATGCTGGTGAGACTGACGACGACGGCGCACCAGAACGCCGAGCGGAATCCGGCGAGGTGCATCCCCGGCAGGATCCAGGCGACCAACGCCACCATGCCCGCATTGATCACCAGCAAGAAGAAGCCGAGCGACAGCAGAGTCATGGGGAGCGTCAGCAGGATGGCGATGGGTCGAACGACGGAGTTGACGACGCCGAGGAGCACGCCGGCCAGAATCAGCGTAGTCGGCGTGTCGATGTACACGCCGTGCACCCAGGCCGTCGCCAACCACAGACCGAGCGCGGCAATGATCGCGCGAGCGAAGAAGCCGACCACGGGAACCTCCGAGAATCGCGGTGCTGCCAGGGTTATGCCCATCGGCCGCGCAAATATCAAGCGAGCTTGCTTAGGCGTGACTCAGCAACGCGGCTGCGACCGCGGCAAGAACTGCGATCACAAGGAAGCCGATGATGGCCGCAATCGCAATCATGAGCGGCCGGGCCCATCCCTTTTTCGGATACTGCTTGCCGAAGCGTGATTTCACGAAGTGGGCTTGCGGCTTGCCGCTCGCGTAGTACCAAGTCAGCAGCAGGCCCAGGTTGGAAAACCGCAGGACACCCGCGAGATCCTTGTTGTGAGGCAGGAACGCCGCCGCAACAACTAATCCGATGATCGTCGCGATGGTGATCACGACCCACATTTTCGCGGCGGCCGCCTTGCTGGACTCCCCCAAGGCCTCCCAGTTCTTCATATGCAGGAAGGCCCCGAAGGCCGGGCTAAACACGAGACTCCAACAGGCAGCGGCGTCCGGATTCCAAAGCTCGGGAGCGGCCTCACCCGGGACGATGTCGGCCACTTGCGCTTTCGGCGGCGCATAGAGGTTGGTGGCCATCGAGGCTCCCCGTCAGTAATCCAACCCCGGCAGCGGCGGATCCTTCGGCGGCTCCGGTTTCTTCTCGACCTTGGGCTTCGGCGGACTCTCGAGCGCCACCTTGATGCGCGACATGTAGCGCTCCCAGCCCATGCGCAGCTTGACGTACATCGGGTCCCAGCTGGAGGCCTCCGGCACCCCCGAGCCGAGGATGCGCAGCGAGGTGGTGCCGTCGCCTTTACGAACGTCGAGCAGGAAGTCATCGACCACTGCGCTTTCGTTCGAGGGCAGATCCGGCGTGTGCATGTAGATCAGCCGCAACCGCCGGTTGACGTCGAAGATATCGATGTGCGCTTCGCGTCCGCCGGCATTGCGCTTGCCGACCCGGTACATTCCACCCTCGCGCGCGTCGATCTCCGCGTCCTGTCCCATCCAGATGCGTACCAGCGCCGGATCGGTCAGCGCCCGCCATACGCGCGCAACCGGCACGTTCACCTCGACCAGATGTGCGTAGCCGCGGGTGCCGGAGCGGGTGGATCTGCGGGGTTGGCTCATCGCGGTCCTCGAAGCATCGAAATGGGAACCCCCGGAGCTTACGCAATCTCGGCAGTGCCCGGAATGCTAGAATTCAACAACCAGGGGAGGGATGACATGCCTTATACGGATATCGTGACTGCGCTCGCACTTCTGCAGTTCGTGTGGTTTGGGATGCAAGTCGGTCAGGCCCGCGGCAAGTACGGCGTCCAGGCGCCGGCGGTGACCGGCAACGACGTTTTTGAGCGGCATTTCCGGGTGCAGCAAAATACCCTGGAGCTGCTCATCGCATTGATCCCCGGGCTGTATCTGTTCGGCCATTACTTCAATCCGCTATGGGCGGCCGGTCTCGGCGTCATCTACTTGATCGGCCGTCAGCTCTATTCCATGAGCTACGTCAAAGATCCTAAGTCCCGCAGCGCAGGCTATGCACTGAGCGCACTGCCCGTACTGATTTTGCTGCTGGTAGGCTTGGTCGGCGCGGTCCTGCGCCTCGCCGGGCATTAAAGAACCCCGCCGCCCGGGTATAAACGCCGCCATTCGGGCGCTACCCCCTCCAGGGCATTGATTTGGCGCGCCAAGCGCTTAAAGTACCTGTCCGAACTATTGCTGGGGTGGCCTCGAGGGCCTGAGACGTCGGCTGCGTCCTATCGACAAGGACGCGCACCGACGAACCCATTGAACCTGATCCGGTTAGTACCGGCGGAGGGAGCGTGGGAATCCATCTCGAGCGTACCGGCGTCCTGGGCTTAACCCGGGTCATCGCCGCCTGTTTCTTTGCCTCGAGCGCGGGACTCTGCGGACTCCCGGCCTTGTGTGCTCCAACCGATGCGACCGACGCAGCCGCGGCGGACTCCGGCAACCAGCTTCAGGAAATCATCGTCACGGCAACGCTCATGGCCGTTCCGGACCAGGAGCTCCCCGGGAGTGTCACGGTCCTCGACGCAAAGACGCTGCGCGAGGCAGGTCAGCAGAATTTCGAGGACGTCATGGCGCTCGTGCCCAACCTCAATTGGGCCGGCGACACCTCGCTTCCCCGGTACTTCCAGATCCGCGGTATCGGCGAGCTGCAGCAGTACCAGGGCGCTCCCAATCCGTCGGTCGGATTTCTCATCGACGACATCGATTTCAGCGGCCTCGGCATGGCGGCCACCTTGTTCGACGTCGATCAGATCGAGGTGCTGCACGGACCGCAGAGCACGATCTACGGCGCCAACGCGCTCGGCGGTCTCATCTACATGCGCAGCGCCGAGCCCGCGGACACCTTCGGCGGTCGAGTGGAGCTTGACGCCGGAAACTACGACGAGCGTTCTTTCGGTGCCGTGGTGACAGGACCCGTGCCGTCACTCGACTCCTCGTTCCGATTCTCCGCGCAGCAAGCCTTCAGCGAGGGCTTCTATCACAACGTCTATCTCGACCGGGACACCGACAACCGCAACGAGCTCACGCTGCGCGGCAAATGGCGCTACCAGCCAAGCGACGTACTGGACGTCGATCTCACCGCACTGCGGGTGCAAATCGACAATGGCTACGATGCGTGGTCGATCTACAACGACACGCGCACCACCTACTCGAATCAGCCGGGCGTCGACCGGCAGTACTCGACCGGCCTGTCCGCGCGCACGACCTACACCGGCCTCGAGCCGTTGACCTTGATCACGATCGCAACCTACGCCGACACGACCATCAATTACTCCTACGACGGCGACTGGGGCAACGACGCATTCTGGTATCCGTATACCTATGATTACTTCGAGATTCAGGTGCGCCATCGCTCGACGCGCAGCCTCGAGCTGCGGCTCGCGGACAACCCGGAGCACGGGTTCGCGTGGCTCTTCGGTGTCTATGCCTTGCAGCTGAAGGAGGGGCTGAGTGACACCAACACCGGCCTCTACGTCGATCCGTTCGACGCGACTCAGAATTCGGCCACCGACAGTGTCGTGCGCTCGAGCTACCGGGCGACCAACAGCGCGGTGTACGGCCGGCTCGCCGGCGACCTCGGCGCGCGCCTGCGTTGGTCCGTGGGGCTGCGCGGAGAACGGCGCACCACGCACTACGACGACTCGACGACCAACTTGGACGAAGCCACGACCTACAACAATTACGACCCGGAGAACAATCTGTGGGGTGGCCAGGCCTCGCTCGATTACAACATTGCAAAGGGCCAGCAGATCTACGCGCTCGTCTCCCGCGGCTACAAGGCCGGCGGCTTCAACCTGAGCGCAGGATTGCCCGCGAGCCAACTCGTGTTCGGCCCGGAATGGGATTTGAACTACGAGCTCGGGCACAAGGCGCAGCTCGCCGACAACACGGTGCGCATCGACACGTCGATTTTCTACATGCAGCGGCACTCCGAGCAGTTGCTCACGGGTGAGCAGACCGATCCTGACGATCCCGATACGTTCGTCTTCTACACCGGCAATGCCCGGTCGGGCTACAACTACGGCCTCGAGTCGACGTTCGCCTGGCTCGCGACCCAACGCCTGGAGCTCGGCGGCTCACTCGGCCTGTTGCAGACGCTTTACCGCGGATTCATTCAGGACGGGGTCGAGTTCCCGGATCGCGCGCTGCCCCATGCGCCCCCCTGGCAAGCGGCTCTCGATGCCGCCTGGCACGATCCGCGCGGTCCGTTCGCGCGCCTCGATGTGACCGGCATGGGCGCATTCTTCTATGACATGCCGCCCAATTGGACGCGCTCGCATGCCTATGCACTGGCGAACGGCAAGATCGGCTGGCAGCGCGAGCGCTACGAGGTGTCCCTGTGGGGGCGCAACTTACTCAACAAGGACTACACCGTGCGCGGCTTTTACTTCGGCGACCAGCCGCCGAACTTCTCCAACGAGATCTACGCGCAGCTCGGCGAGCCGCGCAACTGGGGCGTGCATTTCACTTACAACTTCTGACCGAGACGTCTAGTTCTTGCGGGGCCGTCCGGTCGCTGCAGCGTCGCTCTTCAGCGTCTCGTAGTGCAGGGTCAGCGTCGAATTGGCTGGCACGCTCAGCCGAAAAATTGGGTGCCCATTCTTCGTTCCCATGCGCCGATCGGCCTGGCGGACACGCACCGGAGCGTCGTGAAAATTCAGCGTGAGCTCGAACTGGATCGCTTCGGGACGCGCATTGGCGATTCGACGCGGTATGAGTCGCCATCCTCTGTCGCGGTTACCCGAACATCGGGCGCGCTCGCCCATGCCAATTTCCACTTCCTCGTCGATGGCCAGGTCGCGAACGTCCGACTCGTTCGCCAGCAGGGGCTGCTCGCCGTGCTCCAGGAATACCGCGACACGTCCGGAAGGTAACGGCACACCGAGATGGTTTGCCTCGTTGTTCTTGGTGCGCAACAACCACGTCGCCGGCTGCGGTCCCGCCAGATTGGAGCTCGAGAGCTCCGCACCGTATACCCTCTCGACAGGTATGGCGCTGCGATCGAGCAGCCGCACTTGCTTGGACTGCCGGCTCGCCACGGTGGTCGCCGCGGGGATGCGGTAGAGCTTCAAATCCCCCAGCTGCTCCTGCACGACTTGCGCCGCGGTGACTGCGACTTCCTGCAAGGCCATGTCCGCGGCGGGAGCGGCCATCCTTCCGCCAATCAGCTCACGCGAAATGCCGAACGGCGTGATCTTCTTGAGCTGCAAGATTTCCGGCGGATCGCTGGTCGTGCCACGCGGCCAGCACGTCGCGACGATCGGACCGCCCACGTCGATCGGCTCGAGCGTTCCCGCCTCGCGGTTCACCCGGCCGGCGACGACTTGCGTGTGAGCCTCTGGGAACCCGACACCGTTGCCGTTCGCCAGCGTCACCCAGGCGCCCAAGTCCATGTGTTTGCCGTCAGGCGCCAGCGTCGCGGTGTACTCGGCAGCCCAATCGAACTCGCGCGCAAGATAAGAGAGTGTCACCTTGGGCGGAGAGGGGTGCAGCGGTTCGCACCCGCACCGACAACGTGGGCCGCGACTGAAGTCCTGCCGTATTCTCGAAGCTCAAGGTCTCGGGCAAGCCCGAGCAACGCAGCGCCTCTATGCCGTCCGCGGTCTTGATGACCACGCCGTCCGAATTGCTGCCGCCGGCGTCGCCGCCGGCGAGGATGGTCGCATCCCGGCGCTCTATCTTGCCGGTCTTGGGATTGGCGCGAAGGAGCTCGACGGGTCGTCCCTGGGCCGCCGCCAGGAGAGTGGACGGACTCAAGAGCGCGGCGTCGCGATTTTTCTCGAGCACCCCGTTTGCGAGGCCTGTGACGATGGCGCTCGCGGGCTCGATGCCATCTGCCACCCCTTCGAAGCGCAGCCGGCTCTCGCCGGCGCGCAAGTGCACCGCGCGGGTCTCGCTCACGAGCGCAAATCCTTGGAGCCCGTCGAGATCTATCGAGCCCGATGCGCGATAGGGCCCCCGATACACGGTCACCGCAAGCGCCGACGGCGCCTCGGCTGCCACATCGCCTGCGGCGCCTGCGCGAAGACGGGGGCTCCGGCGGCGGCTCCGCAGGCGATCAGAAGCATCGATCCGGCCGGGCGCACGGCGCGCAGCCTAAAATTTCGTATCGAAGCTGGCCGTGACCACGGTCTTGCCGGAAGCGGGGACCGTCACCTGCCACTCGGCGGTATCGGCGCTGCGGCGCGTGCTCTTCTGGCTTTCCGCCATGATCCGCGACTCACCCCAGAGCCCGTCCTGCAGCAAATCCACGGTGACCGGATGAGTCATCGCATTGCTGAGCTCATAGCTCATGTCGGTTTGCCAGTCGCGATCCGCAATCTTCGTGCGCTTCACGACCACGGTATGCACCTTCACGTCGAAGGCATCGCCGGTGACCAGCGACAAGGTCGATCCCATCGGTGTGTGCTCGATGGCGCTCTCGCCGATGAACTGCGGATCGCCGCGCTTATCGCGGATGTAGAACCTCAGCACTCCGGCCGGCAGCTGATCGCCGAGACCCAAGTGCGCACTGGTCGAGAAGCGGTAGACGGTCTTGGCGCTGACCGGCGTGCCGGAGGTCGCCAGCCAGGCGTTCCGATATTCGTAGCGGTGCTCGGCGGGCACGCCCTGCACGTCGAGGAAGCTCACTTGCTTGGTCTGCTGATTGGCGATGGTGGTGCGCTCGGCGAGGGGATAGAGATAGAAGTCGCCGAGCTGCTCGCGATTGCCGCTCTCCGTGCCGGCCTGCTGGATCGTGCCGCGAGCCGGCGCGCGCCAGTGAACAGGTACGCCCCCGAGCTGCGTCCCCGCGAGTTGCGGGGTGCCGGCGACGAGGAGTGTCTGCGCGTTCTCGTAGGTAGTCCCGGTCGTGTTCGTCAGGGTCACCCAACCCTGCACGTCGATCTTGCTGTCGTTCTCGTCGTAAAGCGCCACATAGTCCGCGCGCCAGCCGAGCCCCGGGGTGAGGTAGCTCAAGGCGGCAGGCCGAGTGCCCGGATGGCCGGCGGTGATGGTGACCGAGAGGGTGGGGCGGGCGCGCAGGTTGTCCGGGACTTTGTCGAAGATGACCCGCACGGGCAGCCCGTCGTCCCGCAGCACCTCGATGCGCTCGCCAATTTTGAGCACGACGCCGCCGTTGGTGGCCAGGACTTGCGCCTGCTCGCGCGTTTCGGCGCCGCTGGCCGGATTGACGCGCACGATGGTGACCTGGTGGCCGACGGCCTTTTCCATGAGCTTGGCGGGCGTCAGCAAGTCGAAATCGAAGTTCTGCTCGACGATCGCGATGTCGGCTGCCTTGAGCGAGACGGTCTCGGGCCGGATCTGTGCCGAGACGTCCTGGAACTCGATGCGCTGCCGGCCGCCCTTGACCTCGATATCGCGACGATCCTGGATCAGTGCGAGGTCATTGGCGTAGATGGTCACGGCGAGGGTCCGGCCGGCCTGATCGGCGGAGCGCGCGACGGGGACAATCAGGGAGCAGGCAATACCGGCGGCAAGCGCGAGACGAGCACGCATCCAGCAACCCCCCTCTCAAGTCACCGCAGCAGGGTACAGGTCAAAGCGCCGCGAGCGGCGCTCGAGCCTTCAGCGCATCGATACCACGCGGCGTGCCGACACCGACTCCATCCAGCTCTTCACCCGCTGGGCATCGGCCACGCGGGTGTACTTGCCGAGCGAGTCGAGCAACACGATCACGACGTTGCGCCCTTGAATCACCGCCTCCAGCACCAGGCACTTGCCGGCCTCGGCGATGTAGCCGGTCTTCTGGACGATGATGTTCCAGCCCGGATTCTTGACCAGATTATCGGTGTTGCGGAACTCGACCAGATGGCGGTGCACCCGCACGGTGTAGCTCGGGTCGGTGGAATAGTCGCGGATCACGGAGTTGCGCGAGGCCGCGACCACGAGCTTCGACAAATCCTCGGGGCTCGCGACATTTTCGCTCGACAATCCCGTCGGGTCGGCAAAACGCGCGGTTCGCATGCCAAGCGCAGCCGCCTTGGCATTCATGGCGGCAACGAAGGCGTGCAGTCCGCCCGGATAGTTGGCGCCAAGCGCGTGCGCCGCCCGGTTCTCCGAGGACATCAGCGCGAGATGCATGAGGTCGCCGCGGGTGAGCACGGTGCCCACGGATAGGCGCGAGAAGTTCTGCTTGGGGAGGTCGAGCTCGGCTTCGGTGATCTCGAGCGGCTCGTCCATGGGCTGCTTGGCGTCGAGCACCACCAGCGCGGTCATGAGCTTGGTGATCGAGGCAATCGGGGCGGCGACGTCCGAGTTCCGGGAATAGAGGACCGAGGAATCGTTCTGATCGATGATGAGCACCGAGCTCGATTTGAGCTTGGGAATCAAGTCAGACCTGGCAGCGGCGTTGGCGGTAACAGCTAGCGCGCTGCAGAGCAGCCCGGCGAGCACCGCCGCTTTGGCGGCCCGCCCTCGAGTGGTCGAATCCATTGCGTTCCTGATCGGTTTTACTTCAAGTTGTGAAGGTAAACATATGTAAATCACGCCCCGGCGTGATTCAGCGCTAACTTTGCCATCATTCCTGCGAAAGTCCAAACGGTTTCGGCGGCGCCCGCGATCGCCTGGACAGCGGGCCGATTTTCCATAGTGCAATTCTTCAGGTGCTGGTTTCGGTGCCCGGCGCGCGCCGCAGCTCTTTGTCCCGGTACATCTTGTGCTCGACGGCGCTCAGCAACTCGCGCACATCGCGGCCGTCCCGCGGATAGCTCACCACACCGATGCTCACGGAACAGCGGATCATGCGCGAGCGCAGGTCGAGCGTCGTCTTGTAGACGTTATGTCGCACACGCTTGACCACCGATTCGGCGATCTCCGGACTCGCCCCCGGCAACAGCACGGCGAACTCATCGCCGCCGAACCGCCCGGCGGTGTCCGATCCCCGGATGCTCCGCTGCAGACACTCCGCGACGAGCGTGATTGCGCTGTTGCCGGCCTCGTGGCCGAAGGTTTCGTTGATTTCTTTGAGCCGGTCGATATCGACCATGAGCAGGGCATAGGTGCCCCCGCCGCCGGCCACGCAACTCGTATGCTCCTGCTCCCAGATCTGGTTGAAGGCACGCGGGTTATAGAGTCCCGTGAGCGCATCGTTTTGCGCCAGGTTCTCGATGCGCTCGCGCGCCTCGGTGATGTCCGCCGAGAGCGTGGTGGTGAGAAAAGCGACCAAAAGGAACGGCGCAATCTGGCCCACGGCCTGGCTCGCATACGCCAGCGACAGGACATCGGTCTGCGGCGAGGCGGCCGCGAGCAACAAATGACATAACGCGATCACCCCCACCTGCAGCAGCGTGACCAAGCGCCCCAGGGTGAGGGCGCTCAGGATGATGGGCAACAGGTACAGGTTGAACAAGGGGCTCGAGCTCTTGTCGGTGAACCAGAGCACGGCGGTGACGAAGGCGATCATCGACCAGGACTCGATCAACAGCCGGGTGCGCGTGCGGCCGGGGAAGAAGCGGCGCGCGCGAAACGTGAAAATGGCCGCGGCAAAGGCGGCCAGCGGGACCATCGCCCAGGGCTGGGCGACCAGCGTGCCCGACCAGACGAGCACCAAAGCGGCGAGCGCCAAGCACAGGATTTCGATGGACTGAGTGCTGCGCAAGGGTCACCCTCGGGCGGCAGAGAGCGAGCCGCGGCCGTTCACGGTCGGCGCCTTGAGCTCCTGGATCGCCCGCTTGACCTCCGAATCGCGCTCGGTGAGCGGCGCATCGGGCCCAGGCGCGGGAGTGGGAGCCTTGGTATCGCGCGCGAGCTCAATGTCGGGGGCGATGCCGCGATGATTGATGGATGTGCCGGACGGCGTGTAATAGAGCGAGGTCGTGAGCTTCAAGGCGCGATCCTCGCCGAGCGGCAGCACCGTCTGCACCGAGCCCTTGCCGAAGGTGGTGCGGCCCATGAGCGTCGCACGGTGATTGTCCTTGAGGGCACCGGCGACGATCTCGGCGGCCGAAGCGGAGCCGCCGTCCACCAGCACCACAATGGGCGCTCCCTGCAGTGCATCCCCCGGCGTTGCCCGCATCTCGAATTTCGACTCGGGCGTACGACCCTTGGCGCTCACGATCAAGCCCGAATCGAGAAATTCATCCGCCACCGCCACCGCCGCTTCCAGCACACCGCCCGGGTTGTTGCGCAGGTCGAGCACCAATCCCTTGAGGGGCGCGCGGTTCTTCTTGTGCAAGTCCGTGAGCGCGGCGTCGAGCTCTTTCCCAGTCGTCTCGCTGAACTCCGCAATGCGCACATAGCCGAAGCCCGGTTCGGCGAGCTCGGCGCTGACGCTGTGCAATTGCACGCGCGCACGCTTCAATGTGAACTGCAAAGGCTCCGGGTTGCCTTCGCGCACTATGCCGACCTTGACCGTGGTGCCCTCCTTGCCGCGCATCCGTCCGATGGTGTCGGCCAGCGTGGTGGTGTTCACGGGCACGTTGTCGATAGTGGCAATCACGTCGCCCGCGCGAATTCCCGCCTCGGCCGCCGACGAGCCGTCGAGCGGCGCCACCACCACGACCTGCCCATCCTCCATCGCGACCTCGATGCCGACGCCGGAGTACTCTCCGGAGCTCGAGATCTTGATGTCGTCGTATTCGTCGCCCTCGAGATAGGCCGAATAGGGATCGAGCGAGGACACCATGCCGCGCACTGCGGCCTGCAACAGGCGATGATCGTCGACGGGCTCGACGTACTCACGCTCGACCTGACTCATCACCTCGGCAAGCAGCTGGGCGTCCTGCCAGGGCACGTTCTGCCCCAGCGCCGCGGGCTTGTCCGCAAGGACGCCGCGTGCGACCGAGAGCGACAGGCCGATCACGATACCCGCCGCTACGAGCGTCGCATTGCGCCATTTCGTGCTCATCGACGGCAGCATACGTGCGACCGCGTTTGGCCGCCAGTTTCGTGCTTTTTTCTGGGAGATCGCCCGCGTTTCACGGGGTAGACCTAAGCCAGGCCGTCGGATCGACGGGCTTGCGTCCCTCGCGGATCTCGAAGTACAGCTGCGGCAGCGTCCCGCCGGCATCGCTCACGGCGCCGATCACATCGCCCGCCGCCACCCTATCCCCGACCGATTTGTACAGCACTTCGGCATGCCCGTAGAGCGTCAGGAAATTCCCGCTGTGCGCGATGATCATGAGCAACCCCATGCCCTGCAGCCAGTCGGCGTACACGACGCGTCCGCCGCTGGGCGCGCGCACCTTGGCGCCCCGCGTGGTTTCGATCGTCACGCCGTTCAATCGCACCGCGCTCGGAGCGCCGTGGTCGCGCGTCTCCTGATAGCGCACGGTCATTTTGCCGCTCACGGGCCAAGGGAGCCTACCGCGCAATTGCTCGAAGCTCTGCCCGGAGTCCACGGGAAAATCCTTGAGCACTCGCTCGAGGTCGGCAACGAGCGATTCGACCGCCTGCTCTTCCTGTTTGAGGCGCGCGAGCTGCTCGTTGCCGCTCTGCACTTGCTCGCTCAATGCCTGGATGGCGCCCGCGCGCTCCTCGCGCGCACGCACGAGCCCCGCGACCTCGCGACCCGTCTCCTCTTGCAGCGACTTGAGATTCGCCTCGGTGCGCTCGATATCCGCCTGCAGCTCCGCGACGTGCGCCTCGCGAGCATCGATCTCCTCGATCCGCGCCGCGCGCAGGCGCGCAAAATATCCGTAATACTTGACCATGCGCCCGGCCTCGGCGGGGTTGGTCTGACTCAGCAAAAGACGCAGCTCGTCTGCACGCCCGATGGTGTATTGCGCCCGCACCTGCGCCGCCAGCGACGCACGCTCGCTCTCGAGGGCTGCGCGATTGCGAGCCGCCTCCGCGTCGAGCTCGTTGCGCTGTCGCTCGACCGCCGCGCGCGCCGCCGCGAGCGACTCGAGCCGGCGGCGCTGTGCGGTGATGGCAAGATCCGCATCGCGCAGGCGTGAGCCCAACGCATCGCGCTGCTTGAGCTCCGTGCCCAGCCGGCCGGTCAGCTCGGCAATGCGCTGGCGGACTGCAGCAAGCTTGGTTTTTGCCTGCGCCGCGTCCGGAGACTCCGTGGCCTGCGCCGCCGCCGCAGTGTCAGGCGCCCCCGCGCCGGGCACGCCCGTGCAAACGCAGAGCGCCAGCACAGCCAATAATCGCCGGTGTTTGATGGCGCGGACCCCAGAAATCGCTTAACTCTCGCAAGCATACAAGCCTTGTGCCCGCTGCTATACTTGCCCGCCCGAAAAAGCCCGATTTCTCGAATGCAACGACTGTTGGAATACATCGGCCATCACCCCTACCTTGCGGGCGCGGCCGTGATTGCGGCCCTCGCCGTTCTCGTGACTGAGATCAGGGAACGCATGTCCGGATTCGCCGCCCTGTCCTCGATGCAGGCCGTGCGGCTCATGAATCAGGGAGCGCTGGTGCTCGACCTGCGCCCGAAGGATTCCTTCGAGGCGGGCCACATTGCCGACGCGCGCAACGTTCCCGCGGCCGAGCTCGCCGGATCCGCCGACACGCTGAAGAAGTGGCGCGAGAAGACCGTGATCACCTACTGCGACAGCGGCGTGAGCGGCGCGGGGGCCGCGCGCACCTTGGCGAAGCTCGGCTTCACGAAGGTCTTCAATCTCGATGGCGGATTGAACGGCTGGGCCAAAGACAATATGCCGCTCACCAAGGGGTCGGACAAGGGACCGAATTCGAAGCCCGGCTCGAAATGAGCCCGCCCGATGTCGTCATCTACGTCGCTGGATGGTGTCCCTATTGTCAGCGGGCGCGCGGCCTGTTGTCGACCAAAGGCATCCCGTTTCGCGAGATCGACATCGACGACGATCCCAAGCTGCGCGAGGAGATGATCGCGCGCAGCGGCCGCCGCACCGTGCCGCAGATTTTCATCGGCGAGCAGCACGTGGGCGGCTGTGACGATTTGTTTGCGCTCGACGGACGCGGCGAGCTCGATCGCTTAATTCAGGGGGATTGATGAACGAGATCAGAACCGAACCGCCGATCCCAGAGGGCGGGGGCGTGCAAGTGACGCTGCAGAGCGTCTATCTCAAGGACTGCTCGTACGAGTCGCCGAATGGGCCGCGGCTGCCCAACAGCCAGGCGTACGAGCCGAAATTTCAGCTGAACATGAACACGACCGCCGATGAAATCGGTCCCGACGTGCGCGAGGTGCTGCTCACCATCACCCTCGAGGCCAAGCAGGGCGACGCCACCCTTTACCTCGTCGAGGTCAAGCAGGCAGGGGTGTTCTCGATGACGGGCGCATCGCAGGAAGATCTTAAGCGCTTGGTCGGCAGCTTCTGTCCGAACGTGCTCTTCCCGTTCGCGCGCGAGATGATTTCCACCTTGGTCGTGAAGGGCGGCTTTCCGAACTTCTTGCTCCCGCTGGTCAACTTCGACGCGCTGTTCGCGCAAGCCTCGGAGTCGCCGCAACCGGGGCTCGTCAACTAGCGCGCAGCGCGCGCCGTGCAAAGCCCGCTGCTCAATCCCATGGCAGTCATCGGCGCCGGCTCCTGGGGCACGGCGCTCGCCATCCAGTGCGCGCGCGCAGGGCAGCCGACGCGTTTGTGGGGACGCGATGCGGCGCTGGTCGAAGCAATGCGCGTTGCCCGGCGCAATGTGCGTTACCTGCCCGACGCCGAATTTCCGCCGAGCCTCGAGCCGATGGTGGACCTGCGCGAGGCGCTCGCGGGCGTGCGCGAGGCGCTCGTCGCGGTGCCGTCGCACGCTTTTCGCGCCACGCTCCTGCATATCGCGCCGTTGCTCGACGACCAGGCGCGCATTGCCTGGGCCAGCAAAGGCTTCGAGATGAGCACGGGCCTGTTGCCGCATGAAGTGGCACGCGAGGTGTTCGGCCCGCGGCCCGGCGCTGTGCTGTCGGGCCCCACGTTCGCCCGCGAAGTCGGCGCAGGGCTCCCGACTGCGATGACCGTGGCCTCGCGCGATGCGGATTTCGCCAAGCAGCTGGCGCTGCGCCTGTCGGGGCCCGAGTTTCGCGCCTACACGCAATCCGACATCGTCGGGGTGGAGGTCGGAGGCGCCGTCAAGAACGTGATTGCCATCGGCTCCGGGATCGCCGACGGCATGGGCTTTGGCGCGAACACGCGCGTCGCACTCATCACGCGGGGCCTCGCGGAGATGACTCGCCTGGGGCTCGCGCTCGGCGCGCAACGCGACACGTTCATGGGTCTCGCGGCGCTCGGCGATCTCGTCTTGACCTGCACGGACGATCAATCGCGCAACCGGCGCTTGGGGCTCGCCCTCGGCCGCGGCGATTCGCCCGAGGAGGCCCTGCGGCAGATCGGTCAGGTGGTCGAAGGGATCACCGCCGCCTCCGCCGTGCGCAAAGTGGCCGAGCGCGTCGGAGTCGAAATGCCCATCTGCTTCGAGGTGCACCGCGTAATGCACGAGGGCCGACCGGTGCGCGCTGCGCTGCATGCGCTCATGGGACGGGAGGTTCGCTCGGAGACGGAGTGAGCCCCGCGCCTTTAGGGACCGAAGCCGAGTTGACGCCACGCTTCGTAGGCGACCACAGCCACCGCGTTCGAGAGATTGAGGCTGCGGCTGCCTGAGCGCATCGGCAGAAAGATCGAATGCTGTGCGCCGATCCGCTCCCGCACTTCCGGCGGCAGGCCGCGAGTCTCCGGCCCGAACAACAGCGCATCGGTCTCGCGGAAGCGAAAGTCCGCATAGGAGCGGGCGCCCGAGGTCTCCACGGCGACCCACCGCGCAGCGCCGATCGCGCCCATGCACTCCTGCAGATTGGCGTGCACCGTCACGAGTGCGAGGTCGTGGTAGTCGAGGCCCGAGCGCTTCAGACTCTTGTCGTCCAGCCGAAATCCGAGCGGCTTGATCAGGTGCAGGCGCGCGCCGGTATTGGCGCACAAACGGATGACGTTGCCGGTATTCGGCGGGATCTCCGGCTCGAACAGCACCAGCTGCAGCATGCGCGCGGGCGGCCGCCCTCAGGAGCCGGTATTCCAGCTCGCGACTGCGGCGGCACCGGGAAATTCCGCCGCATCGACCACGACGCGCTGCGTGGGATACGCGAACGCCACGCCGAGGCGGCGGAACTCGTCGATGACGCGGAAGTTCACCGCCTCTTGCAGATCCAGCAGGGAATTGATTTTCGGTTGCTGCACGAAGAACGACAGCTCGAACTCGAGCCAGGTGCTCTCGAGGCTCCGCAAATGACAGCGGTCAAAGCGCGCAGTCGGCTGCTCGCGCACGATGCCCTCGAGGAGTTTCGGAATGGCATGCAACGTGTCGCGTGCCGTGCCGTAGGGCACCCTGATGGTGACCAGCGCTCGCTGCTCGGGGGCGCGGCCGTAATTGCGCACCCGGCTCTTCAGGATGTCGGCATTGGACAGGATGATCTGCTCGCCCGCATCGCTGCGCATTCGCGTCGTCTTGATCCCGATGCGCTCGACCACGCCCGCGAAGGCATCGATGACAAGCCGGTCGCCGACCACGAACGGCTTGTCGAGCGCGATCGACAAGGACGCGAATAAATCGCCGAGCACGTTCTGCAGCGCAAGCGCGACTGCGACGCCGCCCACCCCTAAGCCCGCGAGCAACGCGGTGATGTTGATGCCGAGGTTCTCGAGCGCCACGAGACAGAGCAGCGACCAGATCAGCATTTGCGCGACGAAGTTGATGATGTCGAGCGAGCCCGCAAAACCGCGATCCGGTCCGCGCTCGAGCTCCTTGAGCTGCAGATAGAACTTCAGCGCACGCACCGCCCACAGCCCCATCTGCAAAAGAATCGCCATCACCACCACGGTGTCCACGATGTGCTGCAGCTTCGGCTGGAAAACGAGGCCTTCCTGACCAACGTAGACCGCAAGCGCGAGAATGAGGAACTGCTTGATGTGCGCGAGCAGATGGAAGATCAGGCGCACCGGGGTCGGGCGCGCCGAGACACCGGAACGTTTGGAACGCGCGACGATGAGTCGCCGCACGATCGACAGGCCGAGCCACGTGGATACGGCCATGAACCCCGCCACGGCCCAGTCGGCAAGGGAGTTGCCGTAGTACACGTGCACGGAGAGCCCCAGGGTATTTTGCAGCCAGTCCGCCATGATCCCGGGGATTATAACTGCGCGCGGCTAGACCACGTCCTCCATGCCGAGCTCCTTCATTTTGCGCGACAGGGTATTGCGGCCCCAGCCGAGGAGTTTCGCGGCATCTTGCTTCAGACCCTCGGCCTTGCGCAGCGCCACGCGGATCAGGATGCGCTCGACCTCGGGCACCGCCTGGTCGAGCAAGCGCCGTGTGCCGGCATCGAGCTCGCGTTCGGCCCAGTGCGAGAGTTTCGCCATCCAGTCGTGGTTCGCGGCGCGCCCCACGGGGGCGCCACCGAGATCGGCCGGGATGTCCTCGGGACGAATCTCGCGGCCCGGAGCCGTAACGGTGAGGCGGCGGCAGGCATTGACCAATTGACGCACGTTGCCCGGCCAATCGAACGTGACGAGCGCACTCTCCGCGGGGGGCGTGAGCAATTTGGGCTCGACGCCCAACTCCTGTCCGGCGACGCTCAAGTAGTGATACAGGAGTTCCGGAATATCCTCGCGACGGTCGCGCAGCGGCGGGATCTCGATGCGGATTACGTTTAGCCGATGCAGCAAATCCTCGCGAAAGTGCCCCGACTTCACGCGCATCTCGAGATCCTGGTGAGTCGCGGCAATCACGCGCACTTCGACACGCACCGGCGTCTGGCCGCCGACCCGGTAGAACTCGCCCTCCGCGAGCACGCGCAGGAGCCGGGTCTGCAGCGCCGGGGACATATCGCCAATCTCGTCGAGAAACAAAGTGCCGCCATCCGCCTGCTCGAAGCGTCCGCGCCGCAACGAGTCCGCGCCGGTGAACGCGCCCTTCTCGTGGCCGAAAAGCTCGGACTCGAGCAGGTCCGCGGTGAACGCCGCGGTGTTGAGCGCGACGAATGCCTTGCTCGAGCGCGGGCTGTGACGATGCAGCGCGCGCGCCACCAGTTCCTTGCCCGTGCCCGATTCACCGGTGATGAGCACCGTCATGCTCGAGCGCGATAAGCGTCCAACGGCGCGAAACACCTGCTGCATCGCCGCCGCCTGGCCGAGCAGTTCCGGAATACTGCGGCGCGCGGCCTCGACATCGATGGGCACGGTCGCCTGCTGCGCGGCGCGGCGCACGAGATCCACCGCCTTGTCGATGTCGAAAGGCTTGGGCAAATACTCGAATGCGCCACCCTGGTAGGCCGCGACCGCGGCATCGAGGTCGGAGTGCGCCGTCATGACGATCACGGGCAAACCGGGACGGGAGCCCTGGATGTCCTTGAGCAGATCGAGGCCGCTGCGCCCCGGCATGCGGATGTCCGTCATCAGCACGTCGGGCGCGTCCGCGCGCAGCGCCGTCAACGCGCTGTCCGCTTGATCGAAGCAGCGCGCCGCCATGCCGCTGCTCTTCAGTGCCTTCTCGAGCACCCAGCGGATGGACGCATCGTCGTCGACCAGCCAAACCTGCAAGGGCTTCGCACTCATACGGTTACGGTGTCCATGGGCAAATAAATGACAAAGATGGTTCGACCGGGCGCGCTGTCGAACTCGATCAGGCCGCCGTGGCGACTCACGAGGTCCTGCGCGATGCCGAGCCCCAACCCTGAGCCTTCGGAGCGGCCCGAGACGAGTGGATAGAAAATCGTGTCGCGAATGTCCACGGGCACACCGGGACCGTTGTCCTCGAACTGAATCGAGGCCACCAACCGGTGGCGCTGCCCGCCGATGCCGACGTTGGTCGCGACGCGCGTCCGTAACGTAAGACGCGGCGCGGCTGCCTCGGGCGTTTGCGCGCTGTGGCTTTCAGCACGTGCCGCTGATCCCTCGCGGCTGCTCGACAGGGCTTGAATGGCGTTGCGGCCGAGATTCAGCATGGCCTGAATGATGTGGTTCGGATCGACCGCGATGGCGGGCAAGCTCGGGTCGTAGTCGCGCTCGATGGCAACCTCTTCGGACGCCTCGCCGCGCAGCAGCCGATAGACCCGTTCGAGGAGCTCGTGCACGTTCACCAGCTGCTTCGCCGGAGGACGCCCCGGCCCCAACATGCAGTCGAGCAAATTGGTGAGTCGGTCGGCCTCGCTGATGATGACCCGCGTGTACTCGCGCAGCGCCGGATCGAGCAGCTCGCGCTCGAGCAATTGCGCGGCGCCGCGCAGACCACCCAGCGGATTTTTGATTTCGTGCGCGAGCTGACGAACCATGAGACGGCTGCCGCCGAGCTGCGCGAGCAGCGCGTTCTCGCGCGTCAGCCGGCGATGCTGTGTGATGTCCTCGATCTCGAGCAACAGGCCGCTCGCCGCGCCGCCCAGTGCGACCTCGGTGACCGCGCAATCGAGAATCCGGTCGACGCCGCCGGAGGCGGGCCACGCCAATTCCCGCTGCACCACGCCCTCGCCGCCCTGACGGGCGCGCTCGAACAGCGGCTGCAGTGATTCGGCGCCGCGCACTGTGTCGATGATGCGGCGCCCGAGCACCTGATTGGGCGAGATCCCGAGCAGAGTTTGTGCAGCCGCGTTCAGATAAGTGACGTGCAGCTCGCGATCGAGCAGAAAGACGCTCGTGACCAAGGAGTCGAGCAATTCGAGAGCCGCGACGGGTTGCGGTTGCATCTTGAGCTCAGCGGCCATGCGATGCCGCCACGCAGTTCGAGGAAGCCGGAGAATACGCCGCGCCTGCCGCGACGCCGGATGAGGCAGCTACTTGTGCTGCGGTGACAGAAGGCTCGGGCGCATGATGTTGAAGGTGACCGCCTCCGCGGACTTCGTTTCGCCCGTGGCGACATCGGTCACGGTCGCCTCGATGGTGTAAACGCCGCGCGCGAGATCCGTGAGCGCGAACGACGTCGTCGTCGGAGTCTGGCCCTGCACCTGCGCACCATTCAGAGTCCAAACGACCGTCCAGCTCGGCTTGAGATCGCCGTCCACCGACAAAGACACCGGCACCGAGTCTCCGCCGGTGAAGGTTTGCTCGGGAGCCGGCGAGGCGATGCGAATCGTTGCCGCGGAGAGAGTCTTGTCGGCTTTCGGCTTGGGCGCCGGCGCGGTCGAGCTCGCGGTGGTCTGACCCATGATCCCGGCATGACCGGGTGCGCTCGAGGTAAGCACCTTCTCCGCACCCGGAACGGGCTGGTCCGAGAGATGCACCACGCCCTGTGCATCGGTCCACTTGTAGACGACGACGGCCTGCGTCGCAAACGGTACCAGCCAGGATGCGCACGCGCCGACGAGAATCCAAGAGCGGCAGGGGTGCATGGTTCCAGAGCATAGTCCTATCCCTCACCCAGCCCCAAAACTGGGTGACGGCAGCGTGACCGCCGTCACCCTTTTCGGGCCGGATGCGCCTACAAGCTGTAATACATCTCGATCTCGATCGGATGGGTGGTCATGCGCAGCCGCGTGACTTCCTTCATTTTGAGCTCGATGTACGCGTCGATCAGATCGTCGGTGAATACACCGCCCGCTTTGAGAAAGGCCCGATCGCGATCGAGGTAGTCGAGCGCCATGTCGAGCGAATGACACACTGTCGGTATCTTCTTGTCCTCCTCGGGCTCTAGATCATAGAGATCCTTGTCGGATGGGTCGCCGGGGTGAATCTTGTTCTGGATGCCATCGAGGCCTGCAAGCAGCATGGAGGCGAACGCAAAGTAGGGATTTGCGGTGGCGTCCGGGAAGCGCACCTCGATGCGGCGGCCCTTCGGATTGGAAACCCATGGAATCCGGATGGAGGCAGAGCGATTGCGCGCGGAATACGCGAGCTTGACCGGCGCCTCGAATCCCGGCACCAGCCGCTTATAGCTATTGGTGCTCGCATTGGTGAACGCGTTGATGGCGCGGGCGTGCTTGATGATGCCGCCGATATAGTAGAGGGCGGTCTCCGATAGGCCGCCATACTTGTCGCCGGCGAACAGCGCTTTGCCTTCCTTCTGCAGCGACTGATGCACGTGCATGCCGCTGCCGTTGTCGCCCACCAAGGGCTTCGGCATGAAGGTGAGCGTCTTGCCGTAGCCGTGCGCGACGTTTTGCAGCGCGTATTTGAGGATCTGTACTTCGTCGGCCTTCTTGGTCAGCGTATTCGCGGCGACGTTGATCTCGCCTTGGCCGGCCGTGGCGACCTCGTGGTGATGCACCTCGAACTTGAGGCCCATCTCCTCGCATGCGAGCGACATGGCGGTGCGGATGTCCTGCTGCGAGTCGACCGGCGGCACAGGGAAGTAGCCGCCCTTCACGCCGGGCCGGTGGCCCTTGTTGCCGTCGTCGTAAGTCTTGCCGGAGTTCCAGGCGCCCTCGTACGAGTCCACCTCGTAGGCGCAGCCGTTCATGCTCGCGCTTACATGCACATTGTCGAAAATGAAGAATTCGTTCTCGGGGCCGAACAGCGCCGAGTCGGCGATCCCTGAGGACTTGAGGTACGCCTCGGCGCGCTTGGCGAGCGAGC
Organism: uncultured Gammaproteobacteria bacterium; assembly: GCA_963755935.1. Taxonomy (GTDB): domain Bacteria; phylum Pseudomonadota; class Gammaproteobacteria; order Steroidobacterales; family Steroidobacteraceae; genus Bog-1198. The sequence goes on along the minus strand of CAVWME010000008.1, from coordinate 219,905 downwards.
GCGGATCGCGCTCGTAGCCTTGCATGGTCATCGGCTCGATGACATCGCAACGCAAGCTCACCGTGGTCTCCTCGTAGAAAGGATCGATCACGGCTGTCGCGGGATCGGGCATGAGAATCATGTCGGACTCGTTGATGCCCTTCCAGCCGGCGATCGACGAGCCGTCAAACATCTTGCCGTCACCGAAAAAACCGGCGTCGACGAGGCGCGTCGGGATGGTGACGTGTTGTTCCTTCCCCAGCGTGTCCGTAAAGCGGAGATCGGCGAATTTCGCTTCTTTTTCGTTGATGAGTTTAATAACATCGGCGGGAGTCATTTGCGGCCTCTCAAAGTGGATGGCTATTCCCGGTCAACGCCGGGGTTCTCGGGCAGTGCAGTTTGTGTGCCAAAGTCGTGCATAGGCGGATCAAGAACTTGCGATGGCCGGCGCACTTCTCTGCACCAAGATAAAGCATTTGCCCCTGTTGTTGTACCGATTTGGTGCGCCGAGGGGCCCTCGTGCCAGCCGGAGGCGCTCGATGAATCGATTCTGCAGGCGCAACGGGCAAAAGCGGTGCAGCCGCAACCCTCGCGCACGGGCATTATTCCGGCGGCCCCAAGCGCAAGCCTCGTCGTATACTCGCCGGTCGCTGCTCCGAGCCTCCGCATGACCAGAGCCCTCACCGTGCCACCGCGCACGTTCCAAGAACTGATATTCCAGCTGCAGTCGTACTGGTCGAACCAGGGCTGCGTGATCCTGCAGCCCTACGACATGGAGATGGGGGCCGGTACCTTTCACACCGCCACCTTTTTGCGCGCGGTCGGACCCGAGCCCTGGCGAGCCGCGTACGTGCAGCCCTCGCGGCGCCCCACCGACGGCCGCTATGGCGAGAATCCATTTCGCCTGCAGCACTACTACCAGTTTCAGGTGGCCATCAAACCCTCGCCCGATGATTTCCAGGAGCTGTACCTGGGGTCGCTCCGCGCGCTCGGCTTCGATCCCCTGGTGCACGACATCCGCTTCGTCGAGGACAACTGGGAGTCCCCGACCCTGGGCGCGTGGGGGCTCGGCTGGGAAGTCTGGTTGAACGGCATGGAAGTCTCGCAGTTCACCTATTTCCAGCAGGTCGGGGGCCTCGATTGCAGGCCGGTGATGGGTGAGATCACCTATGGTCTCGAGCGGCTGGGGATGTACATCCAGGGCAAGGAAAGCATCTTCGATATCGTCTGGACCGACGGTCCTTCCGGGACCATCACTTACGGCGATGTGTTCCACCAGAACGAGGTGGAACAGTCGGCTTACAACTTCGAGAAGGCCGACACCGCGGTGCTCCTGCGCGAGTTCGACACGCATGAGGCCGCTTGCCGGAAACTGCTCGAAGACAAACTGGTGTTGCCCGCCTACGAGCAAATGGTCAAGGCATCGCACGCCTTCAATCTCTTGGATGCGCGGCGCGCGGTGTCGGTCACCGAGCGGCAGCGCTTCATCCTGCGCGTGCGCACCTTGGCGCGCGGCGTCGCCCTGGCTTATCGCGCGAGCCGCGAAGCGCTTGGCTTTCCGCTGCTCAAGGACGCAGCCGCGGCGGCGACGAATCGATGAGTGGGCGCGACTTACTCTTCGAGTTGCTCACGGAGGAGTTGCCGCCGCGCACGCTCGCAAGCCTATCGAAGGCGCTCACCGACGGCCTCGTCAAAGGATTGGACACGGCCGGCGTCGCGCACGGACTGGCTCGCGGTTTCGCCACGCCCCGCCGTCTGGCGGTGCTCGTGTCGGGCTGCGCCGATGCAACCCCGGATCGCAACGTCGAGCGCCGCGGCCCGCCCGTGAGCAATGCCTTCGACGCCGCGGGCTCACCGACGCAAGCTGCGCTCGCGTTCGCACGCAATTGCGGGGTGGATGTAACGCAACTCGAGCGGCTCACCACCGAGAAAGGCGCATGGCTGGTGTTTCGCGGCCTCGAGCGCGGCACGGCGACCGCGGCACTCTTGCCCGGCTTGATCGACCAAACTATCGCGGCGTTGCCGATCGCGCGGCGCATGCGCTGGGGCGCGCGCAGCGCCGAGTTCGTGAGGCCGGTGCACGGCGTGGTGCTGTTGCACGGCGATGACGTGGTGGCGGCGACGGTGCTGGGACTCGAGGCTGGGCGCACCACACGCGGCCATCGATTCCATGCGCCGAAGCCCATCGTGCTCAAATCGGCGCGCAGCTACGAGAAGCGATTGGCGAGCGCCAAGGTGATCGCCGATATCGACAAGCGCCGCGAGGCGGTGCGCGCCGGCGTGAGCGCAGCGGCCGAGGCAGCCGGCGGGCACGCCCTGATCCAGCAGGGTTTGCTCGATGAAGTCACGGCGCTCGTCGAATGGCCGGTGCCGATCGCGGGCCGCTTCGAGCCGCGCTTTCTCGAGCTGCCGCGCGAAGTGGTGATCGCGACGATTCAGGATCACCAGCGATATTTTGCCATCGAAGGTGAAGACGGCCGACTGACCGGCGGCTTCATCACGGTGAGCAACATCGAGAGCCGCGACCCGGCGAAGGTCCGCGAGGGCAACGAGCGGGTGGTGCGCCCGCGGCTCTCCGATGCGGCGTTCTTTTGGGACCAGGACCGCCGGGTGCCGCTGGCCGTACGAGCGCAGGAACTGCGCGACGTGACCTACCAGTCGAAACTCGGCAGCTACGCGGATAAATCCGAGCGGCTCAAATCCCTGGCGCGCTTGATCGGAGAGCGCATCTCGGCCGGTCCCGACGTCGGCACCGCCGCCGAGCTCGCCAAGGCCGACCTGTTGACCGCCATGGTTGGCGAGTTCCCCGAGCTGCAGGGTGTGATGGGCCGCTACTACGCTCATGCGGAGGGCTATCCGGACGAAGTGACGCGGGCCATCGAGGAGCATTACCGCCCACGCTTCGCGGGCGATTCGCTGCCGACCACATGCACGGGCCAGGCGCTCGCCCTCGCCGACAAGATCGACACGCTGGTCGGCATTTTCGCGCTCGGTGAGCGGCCGACGGGGGCAAAGGATCCGTTCGGCTTGCGCCGCGCTGCGCTCGGCGTGCTGCGGATCCTCATCGAGAGCCGCTTGGATCTGGATCTCTCCGTGCTGCTCGAGGCATCGGCCGCGGCACAGCCGGTGCAACGACCGGGCGTCGCGCAAGAGGTGTTCGACTACATCGCCGAGCGTTTGCGCGGCTTGTTCAGCGAACGGGCGGACGGCACCACCCTCGAAATGATCGACGCCGTGCTGGCCGCGCGCCCCGCCTCGCCTCTCGATGCGGACGAGCGGTTGCAGGCGCTGAAGGAGTTCCTGCGCTTGCCCGAAGCGCCGCTCCTGACGGCGCTCAACAAGCGCATCGGCAACATCCTGCGCAAGGCAGAGCTGCCGGCTGAGACCGCGGTCGCCGTTGCTGCGCTGACGGAGGAAGCCGAGCGGCGCCTGCACGCTGCGCTGCTCGAGGTGGAGCGTCGCGTCGATGCCGCCGCGGCGGAACGCCGCTACGGCGCAAGTCTCGCGGGCCTCATCGCGCTGGCAACGCCTGTGGCCGATTTCTTCGAGCGCGTCATGGTCATGGATGAGAATCCCGAGCGCCGCACCAACCGTCTCACCCTGTTGCGCGACGCGCAGCGCCTGTTGGGCACGGTGGCGGATTTGTCGCGGCTTCCCGGATAAGCCGCGATGCAAACCATCCGCTCGCTTTTGTTCACGGGGTTTCTCATGCTCTCCGCCTGCGTTTGGGGCTTCACCATGGCGCTGTGCTTTTTCCTACCCCGTAGCACGCAATTCGCCATGGCGCGCAGCTGGGCGCGGGTCGTGCTCTGGATGCTCGAACGAGTCTGCGGCTTGAAGTACAGGGTCGAGGGCCACGAGCGCATCCCGGCCGGCAACCACATCGTGATGAGCAAGCACACCTCGGCCTGGGAGACGATCGCGCTGTTCGTGATATTTCCACCCCACGTGTGGGTGCTGAAGCATGAGCTCTTGTGGATCCCCTTCATGGGATGGGGCCTGAAGCGCCTGCATCCCATCGCGATCGATCGCGGCGCGGGTCACCGCGCGGTCAATCAAGTGATCGAGCAGGGTAAGGAGCGGCTCGCGGAAGGCTTGTGGGTCGTGATCTTTCCCGAGGGCACGCGGGTCCCGGTGGGCGAGAGACGCAAGTACGGAGTGAGCGGCGCGTTGCTCGCCACCGCGACGGGCAGCCTCGTGGTGCCGGTGTCGCACAATGCCGGCACGTTCTGGCCGAGACGCGGCGTGGTGAAGAAGCCCGGCACCATCCGCATGATCATCGGCGAACCCGTCAGTGCCGCGGGCAAGAATGCGCGCGACCTGAACGAGGAGATCCGCACGGTCATCGAGTCGGGACTCGCGAGGATCGAAAGCGAAGCCTCGGCCTGAGCGCGTCAGCCTCCCTGGAACTGCTTCATCATGTTGGCCTGAATGTCATCGCGCGAGAGCGATTTGCCGAGACCCGTATTCATGTAGTAGAGCGCCTTCAAGAAGGCCAGATCGCCGGCCGTGATGCCCGACGGCTTGTCGCGCGACGAGCACGTCGAGGACATCAAATCCAGGATGCTCGGCAGCGGGTCGCATTGATCCGGTTTCTGGATGACGGTCAAGCTCGCGAGCGCGGCGTAGTCGGCGATGGCTGCGATACTGACACCGACAACCTTTTTCGTATTGATCACCAGGACGACGCCGAGAATACCCCGGTTGGCGCCGATCGGGTGGGCGCTCGTCGGAATGACTCTCGGCCAGAGCGCCTCGAGCTCGACGCCGCCGACGAAACTCGGATCCCGGTTCAGTACGGTCGATCCGCCGCCCGACGTGACGTACCAGCCTTGAATGGCATGCTCGTCGCTGATGTCGAGCGCCTTCTCCATTTGGTGATCGAACTTTACGCCCAGGGACCACGCCGCCCAGTGCTGAACCGCCGCCATGACGCTGCGCGGATCCCCGGTGAAAATGATCTGCACGTTAGGCACGCACTTTAGATCGCCCGCCCCCACGGGAGCCCCGACGAAAGCCGCGACCGCACGCACCCGGGCCGAAACGAAGCTATCGTAAGCTTCGTCGAGTCCGATCGTGCCCGGGCAGACGGTTTGGGCTCGCCCGCCGCGCCAGCGCAGCAGGCCGCCCGTAATGGAGCCCGCGGCCATTGGATAGTGCGTCGATCCGTGGTGCACGATGAATTGAAACAAGCGGTCTTGCGCGAGTTCCTGAGTCGTCGGCGGTGGCGGCGCGATGACCGCGACATCGGGGAACTGCGCGACCGACACGTTGCCATTCGCCTTGACGCCGGGCGGCGGAGGCTCGGGCGGCGCGGCGATTTGCGCCCAGGCACCCGTGGCGGCGCAGCAGGCCAACGTCGCGAGGGCCGCGGCCGTCACGTGGCGAGTGGGCCGGGCGGCGCTCGAGTCTGTCCGAGTCATCATGCGATTGAAGATCGATTTCATGGGAAAGCGTCCTCGATGATCGGCAGGGCGGATGGAGTCGCCCCTACTCGCACCCAATCGTATCAAACATCCAAGTTCGACACCTGCAGCGCGTTCTTTTCGATGAACTCGCGGCGCGGTTCCACCGCATCGCCCATCAGCGTTGTGAAGATATCGTCGGCGGCGACAGCGTCTTCGATGCGCACTTGCAGCAGGCGGCGGGTCTCAGGGTTGATGGTGGTGTCCCATAGCTGCTCGGGATTCATCTCACCGAGCCCCTTGTAGCGCTGAATGCTCTGGCCCTTCTTCGCCTCGTCGAAAAGCCAGGCCATGGCGGCTTTGAAGCTTGCGATCTCCTGACGCGACTCGCCGCGCTGAATATATGCGCCGGTCCCAAGCAGATCGCTCAAGGTCTGCCCCAGCTCGGCGATGCGCAAGTATTCCGCCGACTCGAAGAACTCGCGAGGAATGTGCTTCTCGGAGCTCAAGCCGTGCTCGAATCTCTGCAAGTCGATGCGATGACCGCCCGACGGCAAAGATCCGACCGCGACCCGATACTTGCGGGAGACGTCGTCCAATGAATTGAGCCGGGTCTCCAGATGGCGGCACCAATCCTTCAGCGAATCGATGCGATCGAAAGACTCCGGCGTCAGCCGCGAAACGTACAGGAGCTGCTCCAGGAAACGCTCGTCGTAGCGGCGCGCCCAGCGACGCACGATGCTCTGCACCTCTTGATATTTTTGCGCGAGCGATTCGAGCCCGAGACCCGACAGCGGCGGCGCATCGGCATTCACGTGCAGCGCCGCGCCATCGATTGCGGTGCCGAGCAACAAGGTGTTCAGCTCGAGGTCGTCTTTTACGTAGTGCTCCTGTTTGCCCTTCTTTACTTTGTAGAGGGGCGGCTGCGCGATGTAGATGTGGCCGCGCTCGATCAACACCGGCATCTGCCGATAGAAGAACGTGAGTAGCAATGTGCGTATGTGACTTCCGTCAACGTCAGCATCTGTGTTGTGGACAGCGACACCGCCCATGCCGGCGATGAAATTCTCATCTCCTTCAACCGAAAAGTCATAGACGTAACCGTTGCTCGCCGAGACTTCCTCAATCTTCAAGATCGGCAATGACATGAGATCGCCGCCGATCATTTGGAACTCTCGATTCACCCCGCCTCGCGGCGAGTCGAGCAGCTTCTGCAGATCGACGGCGCCCGAGTGGTCCTGCCAGACCGATTGTAGTTTGCGTAGATCGTCCTTTGCACAGACGCTGATAGTCCAGTGTCGATGCTTCGTCTCGCAGGCGGCACCGTTGACCTGACGCACCACGCCGTCCGGATCCCGCTCCGAGGTCGAAGCAACCACGCCCAGCGAGCTCAAGCAATAAACAATGCCGCTCGCGATGTCATACGAGGAGGTCGAGAAAGCGATGCGCCTGTCCCCGACGGTGCCGTCGCCGAGCAGGTAACCTCGCAGAAACGCGAGTCGCATGGGCTCGGAGACGTTGAAGACGATATCGGGAATCCGCTTGGTCAACGAGTCGACGTCGGCGAAGCCGAATACGTGCTGCCAAGCAAGCGCCGCGACTCGGTTCACGAGCTTAAGCTCCGAGCACCGACCGGGCGAGGAGTAACTAATGGCCGGCAGTCCGAACACGCGAGAGAATTTCGCCGCCATTTCGCTGATAAAACGTGAGTTACCCGCTCCGATGGATAAACGGATTCCACCCCGATCGGAGCACGAGCCTTCCGCGAGATAAAAACCCAAAAGCCCCATGAGATCTTCGTTCACCGGAAGGAAGCGCGAAATGCCATTGCGGCCGTAATGCTCCGGCGTCATTTGCAGATCTTCCCGCTCGGCGAACCAGTCCAAGTCATCGAGCTCGAGATCGGACAGGCGAACGTAGTCGCGGACCGTATTGCTCCCCGAGTTTTTGTATTGCTCCTGCCAGATTCGCTCGAGACGGCTCGGACCGATTTGTGCTCTAGGCAAGGTTGACGACGGGTCCGCGCCGATCGCCCGCATGTAGGCCTCGAAGTGAGTCAGCGTCGGGCGTAGCGTGCCTTTTTCCCAACCGTAGAACGTGATGGGTTGTCGGATGCCCACGGCCTCGCACAACATGCGATTGGAGATTCCGCTTGCGCGACGCAGCTGCGTGAGCTCGCTTCGAACCTCGCTCGGGATGTCGACACGCGGGGCAGTCAGCTGCGCTTGGTCACCGTGCCGTTCCATCACGCGCGCTTTGAACCAGGCCTCGACGGCGGGGCCACGCACCCAGATCTGCTTCGCCGCATCGGGTATGGCATGTAAGGCCGGCAACAAATCGATCTTGCCAGGCGCATCTGACGGAAAGCGGATCCGCGCGGGAGCCACCAACCGATCGCCAACTTTCAAAGCATCACCGCGCTTTAGCTTGATGCCATCTGTCTCGGAGACGAAGACGCTGTGACTTGAGGTTACTCGAACCGAGCGACCGTAGGCCGTGCGCACCTTGAACAGTTTTTCATCGAGCGGGTGACGGATGACGCTCTTGATCGGGCGAAAGCGCACCGCTTGATTATCGAGACCGAAGCAGAGCACTTCGCCCAAGGGTGCTCCGCTCAGCTTGTCGACGCCGCCGCTCGCGGGTTGTGCGCCGAGAGCGTCGTCGATGAATTGACCGATGCGCACCATACGTACGCCGCGCCGCTCGTCGCGCACGAAGACATGCTCATCCCCGTCCACGCTCATGATGATGATGCGGTGATAACGCAGTTTGTCGATGTTGAAGTCGTCGCGTCCGATGCCGCAGCCGAGCGCCGTAATCAATGTGCCGACCTCGACCGACGCGAGCATCTTGTCGAAGCGCGCTTTCTCGACGTTGAGGATTTTTCCTTTCAGCGGCAGTATCGCCTGCGTACGACGATCGCGGCCCTGCTTCGCGGATCCGCCTGCCGAGTCGCCCTCGACCAAAAACAATTCTGACAGTGCGGGATCTTTTTCCTGACAGTCGGCGAGCTTGCCGGGCAGGCCCGCGACATCGAGCGCGCCCTTGCGGCGAGTCATCTCGCGCGCTTTGCGCGCCGCCTCGCGCGCGTACGCAGCCTCGAGAATTTTATTGACGATCGCGCGAGCCTCTTGCGGATGCTCGAGCAAAAATTCCTCCAGGCGCTGTGCGACGGCGGATTCGACCACACCCTTCACCTCGGAAGACACCAGCTTGTCTTTCGTTTGCGAGGAGAACTTAGGATCCGGAAGCTTCACCGACAAAATCGCCGTGAGCCCCTCGCGCGCATCGTCGCCGGTGGTTAGGATTTTTTCCTTTTTGCTCGCGAGCTCTTTTTCGATGTATTTGTTGAGCGTGCGAGTGAGCGCCGCGCGGTAGCCCGCCAAGTGCGTGCCGCCGTCCTTCTGCGGAATGTTGTTCGTATAGCAATACATGCTCTCTTGGTACGAGTCGTTCCATTGCATGGCGACTTCGACTTGCGTATTGCCGTCGCGCGTCTGAAACCACAGCACCGAGGGATGGGCCGCGGTCTTGCTGCGATTCAAATACGTCACGAAAGCCGAGAGGCCGCCTTCGAATTGAAACACTTCGGATTTCTCATCGCGCTCATCGACGAGCTCGATGCGCACACCGGAATTCAAGAACGACAATTCGCGCAATCGCTTCGCGAGCGTCTCGTAGTTGAACGAGATGTTGGTGAAGATCTTCGAGCTGGGTTTGAACTTGAGCGTCGTGCCGCGTTCGCTGGTCTCACCGACGACCGCGAGCGGCGCGACGGGCTCACCGAGCCGATATTCCTGACGGTGCAGCTTGCCGTCGCGGCGAATGTTGAGCTCGAGAAAATCGGACAGCGCATTCACGACGGACACACCGACGCCGTGCAATCCACCGGAGACTTTGTAGGAGCTGTCGTCGAACTTTCCGCCGGAATGCAGCACGGTCATGATGACCTCTGCCGCAGAGACGCCCTCCTCGTGAATGTCCACCGGAATGCCGCGCCCGTTGTCGAACACCGTTACGGACTCATCGGCGTGAATAGTGACCACCACTCGGTCACAATGACCGGCCAACGCCTCGTCGATGGCGTTGTCCACCACCTCGAAAACCATGTGATGCAAGCCGCTCCCATCGTCGGTGTCGCCGATGTACATTCCGGGGCGTTTTCGAACGGCGTCGAGACCTTTTAAGACTTTGATTTTGCTGGAATCGTAGGCGTCTTTTTCGGGCACAGAGGGGTCTTGTATATCCATGCCGCATTGTAGCAGTTTCGAGGCCCAATAACAGGTCAAATTGGCGAATTAAGCCTATAAAAATCAATGTGTTATGTGGCACAGCGTGGGTCGGGTGCGATGCGCGAGATTTGACCGACTTTCCACATGGCGAAAGCCCTCTGCCGAGGTGCGGCCGATTGCCTGCAGGGGCCATTGGGGCAAGGGAGGTTCCCGCCTCCCCAAGATTTCGGCGCGGACTATGCGCCAAACACGAGCGGTCGCAGCGACCCAAGCCCACTCGGCGCTTCCTGCCCTTTCGCAATGCCGGAACTCGACACGGTCGAGAGCAGTATGCTTTTTCCGCCTCCCCGACCGGCTTGATTGCGATCAGTGTCGAGCCGTTCTGCCTCCGGTGGTACGGCAACCGTCGTTCGCCGGGGCCCATGTTCCACGTGGAACATCTCGTCTAGAGCGCGTGCACTTCGCCCTCTTTGATCTCAAACCGCCTTCCGGGCGCCCCGAACACCTCAAGCTCCATGGTTGACGCCTGCAACGTCGTCACCACCAACTGAAGCGGCTGTGCGCGCACTTCATCCAGGAGCGCCCTTAAGTGTCCATGGTCCAGTTCAGCAGCGGGATCATCCAACAAGAGCGTCGGTCGGGTGCGCGAGTCCGCCGGAAACAGCTTGATCTGCGACAGCAACAGCACCGCGGCCAGCAACTTCTGCTGGCCCCTCGATACCCGGCCTCGAACGGCGGCCCCCTGGAGGCGAATGGCGAGGTCGGCGCGATGGGGTCCTACTTGGGTGGCGCCCAGATCCTGGTCCCTCGTAAAGCTGCCCTCGAGCGCCGTGCGCAGGTCGGTGTCCGCCGCCCAGCCCGGCCGGTAGGTGAGCGCCAGATCAAGACCCAAGAGACGGGCTGCGACTGACACGGCAACCGGCACCAGCATGCTCGACGTAGCGGCGACGAGCCTCCGTGATCAATTCACCGTAGCGCACCAGCTCGAGGTCCCATGCCGTCACCGCCGCCCGGCCCTGCCGGCTCTTGAGCGCGGCGTTTCGCTGCCGTAGAGCCTGCTGATAGCGTTGCCAATGCTCCACGAAGGAATGTTCCACGTGGAACACACCCCAGTCGAGGAAGCGCCGCCGGCGATTGGGGCCCTCCTCGATCAGCTCGATGGATTTCCGGATCGATGATCTGCACCGGCAGCACCCAGGCGAGCTCGGCCAAGGAGGCGACGCGTTCTCCCCCGACCCGGGCACGCAGGCCGTCGGGCGAGCCCTCCACGCCCAGCGTCACCCGCCGCTCGGGCAGTTCCGCCTCGCCCACCACCATCATGCGCTCGGCGCCTGATCGGATCAGCGGCTCGAGACGGCGTGTACGAAAGGAGCGGCCGCGACCGAGCACGTACACCGCCTCCAGCAAGCTGGTCTTGCCGGAGGCGTTCGGGCCGCTGATGAGCGTGAAATTCGGATCGAGCTCGAGATCGGCTCGATGCAAGCAGCGGAAGTCCGTCACTTGCACCCGCCGCAGCGTCATCCGCTCAGAGCCTCATGGGCATGACGACGTAGCGCGCAGCTCGAGTTGCCCGGGGAACGAATGAGACAGCTGCTATTGCTGTCGGTGAGCCCGAGCTCGACTTCCTGACCATCGATGGCGGACAGGGCGTCGAGCAGGTAATTGACGTTGAATCCCACCTCGAGCTCGTCGCCCGAATAAGAGACCTCGATCTCTTCCTCGGCCTCTTCCTGTTCCGGATTATGGGCTTGGACCGTGATGGCATTGTTTCTCACGTTGATGCGGATGCCGCGATATTTCTCGTTCGACAGGATCGCCGTGCGCTGCAGCGCCTGGCGCAAAATATCCCGATCGGCGCGAATGGCCGCGCCCGGAGCCGCCGGAATTACCCGAGAATACTCGGGGAACCTGCCGTCAATGAGCTTCGATGTGAATCGAACGTCGCCGATCTGCGCTCGGACATGATTCGTCCCGATCGCCACCGCAGCGATGCCCTCCTCGGTCAGCACCCGCTGCAGCTCGAGCACGCCCTTGCGCGGCACGATGACTTGCTGCGAGGTTTTAGCCTTCGTCTCGAGCGCGGCTTCGCAAAGTGCGAGCCGGTGACCGTCGGTCGCCACCGCTCGCAGCATCGCCCCGTCGATCTCAAGCAGCATGCCGTTCAGGTAATAGCGCACGTCTTGCTGAGCCATCGAGAAATGCGTTTTCTCGAGCAATCGCGACAGCTCCTTGCGGGGAATCTGCACGGTTTGCTGCGCATTGATGTCGTCAATGACCGGAAATTCCGCCGGCCGGCAATGTCGACAGGGTGAACCGGCTGCGCGCCGCGCGGATCACGACTTTCTCGCCCTCGGTGGACATGGACACGCTCGATTTCTCCGGCAACGCGCGGAGAATGTCGAGGAACTTGCGGCCAGGAACCGTGATATCGCCGGGTTGCTGCACGGTGACTTCGGTCGCCGCGACGAGCTCGACTTCGAGATCCGTCGCCGCGATCGACAGTTTTCCCTCCGCCACGCCGAGCAGCACATTCGCCAGTACCGGCATGGTCTGGCGACGTTCCACGACACCGATCACCGCCTGCAAACGGCGCCAACAATTTCTCCCGTTCAGCCGTCAATTTCATGCGATCACCCGTCCGATAATTCTTAAATCTAGATTCTTGATAAAGATTATTAATGCAATTATGAAGGCGCGAATTTACGTGGATAACCCAGAAATCCCCTTTTAAATCATAGCCTTTCGCGACCCCAAACCCCGTGTAGGATTCGTCTGACACCCGTTGTGATCCTGTGTTCCTCTTGGGGATATCTTTCATGCACATCTCATCCACAGGATTAGAGGCTCACCCCGCGAGAGTTCTCAACAGGTTCATGTAATCCTCGCCGATGCGCCGTTCCGACTCGCGCAACTCCTTCACGCGCCGGCAGGCATGCAACACCGTCGTATGGTCGCGGCCGCCGAAAGCATCGCCGATTTCCGGCAAGCTGTAATTGGTGAGCTCCTTGGCAAGCGCCATCGCCACTTGCCTCGGCCGAGCGATGGAGCGGCTGCGGCGCTTGGAGAGCAAATCGGCGATGCGAATCTTGTAGTACTCGGCGACCGTTTTCTGAATATTCTCCACGGTCACGAGTTTCTCTTGGAGCGCGAGCAAATCGCGTAGCGCCTCTTTCGTGAACTCGAGCGTGATGGGGCGGCCCGTGAAATGCGAGGTGGCGACCATGCGCTTCAAGGCGCCCTCGAGCTCGCGCACGTTCGAGCGGATGCGCTTCGCCACGAAGAACGCGACTTCCTCGGGGAGGTCGACGTGCGCGATCGCTGCTTTGCTCATCAGAATCGCCACGCACGTCTCGAGCTCGGGCGGCTCGATCGCCACGGTCAATCCCCAGCCGAAGCGCGATTTCAAGCGCTCCTCGAGTCCGTCCACCTCCTTCGGATAACGGTCGCACGTGAGAATCACTTGCTGTTGACTCTCGAGCAGCGCGTTGAAGGTGTGAAAGAACTCTTCCTGCGAGCGGTCCTTCTTCGCGAAGAACTGAATGTCGTCGATCATCAGCGCATCGAGCGTTCGATACGCGGTCTTGAAGTCGTTGATGGTGTTGTGCTGAAGCGCCTTCACCATGTCGCTGACGAAGCGCTCGCTGTGCACGTAGGCAATGCGCGCATCGGCGTTGTGTTCCTTGATCTTGTTGGCAACTGCATGCATCAGATGCGTTTTGCCGAGACCGACACCGCCATAGATGAACAGCGGGTTATAGGAACGGCCGGGATTGCCGGCCACTTGCACCGCGGCGGCCTTTGCGAGCTGGTTGCTCTTGCCCTCGACGAAGCTGTCGAAGGTGAATTCCGGAGCGATGCGGCCGCCGATCACGGTGGGAGCGACGCGCCGTGCCTTGCCGGGCAGTGAGCCGAGGCCGCCCCCGATATCGTTCGCGGCCGCGCCGTTGGCCGCGTCGGGGATCACACCCGCACGGGTGCCGACATCGAGTACCACGTCCGGGTTCGCCCCGTGGGCGAACTCGCGGATTAACTCCTTGATTCGCGGGAGCGAATTGTCCCCCAGCCACTCGACGACGTAGCGGTTCGGGGCCAGCAGCCGGATCTCGCCGTCGCGCTCGACCACCTGCAGCGGCCGTACCCAGGTGTTGAACTGCTGCATCGGCAGTTCACTCTCGAGCACGCGCAGACAGCGGTTCCACAGCGTCTCCGGCAAGAGCGCTCTCCTATGGCGGCAATGGGACAATCATCGAAAGGGGAGCGGAGTCTAGCTCCAACCGGGCAGTGCGTCTATTGACACGTCCATGCTCGGTCAGTACCCTTGCCGCCTCTCGCAAATCCCCCAGTTCGTTGATTTGCCTCCAATAGTTTTTCCTGAAAGTGCCTCATGAAACGTACCTTCAATCCGAGTAATTTGCATCGTGCCCGTACCCATGGATTTCGCGCGCGAATGGCGACCAAGAGCGGCCGTCAGGTGCTTGCTCGGCGCCGTGCGAAGGGCCGCAAGCGCCTCTGTCCTTAACCGCTAAGAGCCGGCGACGCGTTCAACCAAATTGACGTTCGAGCCGCGCAAGCGCTTGCATCAGCCGGCCGAATTTCGTGCGGTACGGCTCAAGGGCAAACGAGTGACGGACGCGTACTTCAGTTTGTCCGTGTTGGCGAATCAGCACACGCATGCGCGCTTGGGGTTGGCGATCGCTACCCGCACCTGCGGCACGGCGGTCGTGCGCAATTACTTGAAGCGTCTGACGCGGGAATCGTTTCGCCACAATCAGCACCTGCTGCCGAGTGTCGACGTGACCGTATCGGCACGCGACGCGGCGAAACTGGCACCCGCGAGCGCGCTGCGCGCGAGCCTCGAGAAGCACTGGAAGAGCATTACACGGCAATGGTAACGGTATGCGCGAAAGTCTGATGATCCTCATCCGCGTGTACCAGTGGACATTGAGCCCGATGCTCGGCGCGCGCTGCCGCTTCTACCCGAGCTGCTCTTGCTACGCCCACGAGGCCATCGAGCGTCACGGCGCGCTTGCCGGCACGTGGCTTGCGGCGAAGCGCCTGGCGCGCTGCCACCCGCTGTCGGCGGGCGGCTACGATCCCGTGCCGGACGAGCGTTCGAGATTGAGCAATGCCTAATATCCGCTTCACGCTCTGGATCCTGCTCGGCGCCGTCCTCTACTACAACTATTTGGCGTGGCAACAGGATTACCGGCCGCAGCCGCAGCTGTCGACCGCCGCGACCGGGCCCGCGGGCGCCCGCGGGTCGCTCGGCAATTCCGTGCCGACACCCGAAGGCGCGGCGGCGAGTGCAGTCCCGGGCCAATCCGCAGCGGCGACGCCGGCGTCTGCGCCTGCCGCGCCGCCCGACGCGCTCGGGACGGCACCCGAATCGCAAGCCGCCAAGGTGCACGTGGTCACCGATGTGCTCGATCTCGACATCAGCTTGCTGGGCGGACAGATCGATCGGGCCGATCTCCCGCAGTACCCGCTGCACAAGGACACACCGAACGTGCCCGTGCGCCTCGAGAACGACGACCCGGCGACCTTGTATGTGGTGCAAACCGGCCTCGCGGGGTCTTCCGGCGAGGCGGCGCCGTCGCATCTCGCGACGTTCACCGCGGCGCAGACGAGCTATACGCTCCCCGACGGTGCCGCGGAGCTGCGTGTCCCGCTGACCTGGACCGACGGCCAGGGATTGACCGTGACGAAAACCTTCGTCTTGCGACGCGGGCTCTACCACATCGATCTTCTCTACGACGCGCACAATGAGTCGAGCGCGCCGCGCGCGCTCGCTTCCTATGCCCAGATCCTGCGTCATTGGGAGCACGCGTCGCGCTCGTACTTCGATGTCGAGACTTATTCCTTCAAGGGACCCGAGGTGTTCGATGGCACCAAATCCCACCATCTGAACGTCGAGAGCGACTCGGAAAACAAGTTCAGCCAGACCATCACGGACGGCTGGCTCGCAGCCTTGCAGCACCATTTCGTCTCCGCGATCGTGCCGCCCGAGAATCAGCCCTATCGCTATCAGCTGAAGGTCGAGGATCACCAATACCTCTTGAGCGCGACCGGGCCTTTCAAGCAAGTCGCCGCAGGTGGCACGGCGCAATTCAGCGAAAAGCTATTTATCGGGCCGAAGCTGCAGGCGCAGCTCGCCGCCACCGGTCCGCGCCTCGATCTCGCCGCCGACTACGGGCCGCTCCTCACCGTGATCTCGCATCCCCTGTTCGTCGCGCTCAACTGGGTTCACGGCGTCACCGGCAACTGGGGCTGGGCAATCATCCTCGTCACCGTGCTCATCAAGTTGATTTTCTATCCCTTGAGCCAGGCGAGCGGACGCTCCATGGCGAAGATGCGTGCCGTGGCTCCGCGCATGAAGCAGATTCAGGATACGTTCAAGGACGATCGCGAAAAGCTCGGCCGCGCGATGATGGATTTGTACAAGCGCGAAAAGATCAATCCGCTGGCGGGCTGTCTGCCGATGGTGGTGCAGATCCCGGTATTCATTTCGTTCTACTGGGTGCTGGTCGAGAGCGTCGAGATGCGGCAAGCGCCGTTCATGATGTGGATCAACGATCTGTCTGCGCACGATCGCTTCTTCGTGCTGCCGCTCCTCATGGGGATCGCGATGTTCGCGCAGTTCAAGCTCAATCCCCCGCCGCCCGATCCCACGCAGGCCAAGATCATGCAGTTCATGCCGCTGGTGATGACCGGCATGATGGCGTGGTTTCCGTCCGGCCTGGTGCTTTACTGGCTCACCAACACGGTGCTGTCCATTTTGCAGCAGTGGCGCATCAATCAGGTGATTCAAGCGGCGGCGAAGCCCAGCTCCTGAACCGCGTCCCGGGCCGCGCTCGCTAAAGCCTGAGTCCCGTACACTAACCGGCGTGGATACCCCCGATACCATTGCCGCGATCGCGAGCGCTCCGGGCCGGGGTGCCGTCGGTATGCTGCGGGTCTCCGGGCCTGCCGTGCCGCGCATCGCACGCGCGGTGCTCGGCCTTTTGCCCACGGCGCGGCGCGCTCATCTCGCGCGTTTTCGCGACGCGCAGGGCGCGAGCATCGACGAGGGTATTGCGCTCTACTTTCCCGCGCCGGCTTCCTTCACGGGCGAGGATGTCCTCGAGCTCCAATCCCACGGCGGCGTCGTAGTCATGGATCTCTTGCTGCACCGGCTGCTCGAGCTCGGCGCGCGCATGGCGCGGGCCGGAGAGTTCAGCGAGCGCGCCTTCTTGAACGGCAAGATGGACATCGCACAGGCCGAGGCGGTCGCGGACTTGATCGAGGCGGGCACGCAGGCGGCCGCGCGCGCCGCAGTGCGTTCCATGCAGGGCGAGTTCTCTTCCCGAATCGCCGAGCTGGGGGCGTTGATCACGGATCTACGGGTGCACGTCGAGGCGGCGATCGATTTTCCGGACGAGGAAATCGATTTCCTCGCGGCACCGGCCATCACCTCGCGTCTTGAGCGGGTGCTCGAGGCGTTCGATGCCATCCAAGCGGCGGCGCGTCAGGGCGCGTTGCTTCGCGAAGGCCTCACCGTCGTGATCGCGGGGAAGCCGAACGCGGGCAAATCGAGCTTGCTCAATGCCCTCACGGGTGAGGATGTCGCCATTGTCACCCCGGCGCCGGGCACCACGC
The DNA here is from genome assembly GCA_963755935.1 of uncultured Gammaproteobacteria bacterium. Taxonomy (GTDB): domain Bacteria; phylum Pseudomonadota; class Gammaproteobacteria; order Steroidobacterales; family Steroidobacteraceae; genus Bog-1198. The sequence goes on along the minus strand of CAVWME010000008.1, from coordinate 202,654 downwards.
GCGATGTGCTGCGGCAGCCCCTGCACCTCGACGGTCTGCCCCTGAATCTGATCGACACGGCGGGACTGCGCCGCGCCGACGATGCGGCGGAGGCCGAGGGCATTCGCCGCGCACGCGGCGAGATGCAACGCGCGGACCGGATCTGCTACGTCGTCGATGCGAGCGATCCACGCGCAGACGCAGCACCGGCTGCGCAAGATTTGCCAAGCGGTGTGCCCGTGACCATCGTTTACAACAAGATCGACCTGACCGGCGCTCTGCCGTGCGCCGACGAACAGGCCTCTCCGCCGCGCATTTATCTGAGCGCCCGCACCGGCGAGGGCGTCGGCTTGCTGCGGACGCATCTGAAATCCCGCGCGGGCTATTTGGGCGCAGAGAGCGGTGTGTTCGCGGCCAGACGGCGCCACCTCGACGCCTTGCAGCGGGCGCGCGCCCTGGTCGACAGCGCGGCGCGCGCAAGCGTCGAATCACGCGGCTTTGAATTGTTTGCCGAGGACCTGCGCTTGGCTCAAGCGGCGCTCGGGGAGATCACCGGCGAGGTGACGAGCGAGGATTTGCTCGGCGCCATTTTCGCGGGCTTTTGCATCGGCAAATGAGGCTGCGGGGCGCTAGCTGATTTTTCGCTAGGCCCAGCAAAAAATAGCATGGGTCGGGAGATCGATCGGCCCGGTACGCCGACTAGACGCGTTGCTTGCGATGCTCGAGATCGCTCGCGGTTGCGGCTTCGGCCTCGATCGCCCGCGCGAGCCGGGCCGATATTCCGAGCGCGACCAGGACCGCGACCGTGCCGATCAGCGTCTTTATCGGGTGGTGCCAGAACAGCCAGATCATGGTGACGCCGGATAACGCCAACACCGCCAACAAGATAGCGTAATTCGCCCGCGCAATTGCCGAGTTTCGCATGCCAGCCTACCCCGAAAGTCGTTCCGGATTGCCCCGATAGCTTTATACCCGCTTGGGGGAAAAACTCCTATAAGCAAAAACATGATTTTCGGACATGCATCACGTTCGCAAACGGAGATGTGCGGTATTGGCGACATGTGCGGTGCGCGATCGTGCCCGTCCTGTGAAGGGTGTCACCGTCAGCCGAGCATGGTCTCGCGGCGCCAGTGCCGCGCGGTCGCGGCGATGAGCACTGCCGCGAGGCCGAGGGCCGAGCCTGCCGAGACTGCGAGGTCGAGGGGCGCGAGCGGCTCATCTTTGAGCACACTGGTCATGAGCAGGTGCTGGCTTAAGGAGGGCACGAGCATCAGGGCGCTGTGGGTCTTCAAGGAATAGATGCTCGCGAATGCGATCGGCAACGTCGGCACCAAGAGCACACTGGTCAGATAGGTTTGTGCTTCGCGATAACTGCGCGTGAAAGAAGCGACCAACATCATCAGAGCGGCGCCGAGCGGCACGAACGGCAAGCAGATCGCAAAGAACTCGAGTGCCGTGAGCGCACCGACATTGGCGCTCATCCCCAGCCGCTCGAGCGGCACGAACTGGAACACCACCACGAACGCGGCCAGATTGATCGCGAGCGACAGGCACATATAGGCGCAGGTCGCGAGCAGCTTGCCGCCGACCAGCGCGGTGCGCGCCACCGGCAGACTCAAGAGCGCTTCGAGCGAGCCGCGCTCACGCTCGCCCGCCGTCGAGTCGATCGCAAGGTACAGCCCGCCCATCAGCACCGAGAACAGCACGAAGTACGTCATGAAGCCGAGCACCACCACGGCGCGGCCTGTCGGCGTCGTGACGTCGATGTCGTTGACGGCGATGGGCACGGCGAGCAGCGGGCTCACGCCGCGGATTTGCGAGCGCAGTTGCGCGATGCCGCTGCCATAGGCGCCCACCAGCGCCCGCAAGCGGTCCGCGCTCTTGCGGGTTTGCGAATCGGAGCTGTCCGCGACCACGAACACGGGCGCGGGCAACGCCGCGGTGAAGCGCGGCGCAAAGTCGTCCGGCACGATGAGAACGACGACGGCGGTGCCGCGTTTCACCGCATCGCGTGCATCCGCTTCCGACCAGGCGGTGAACTTGAGCTGCACGCCTTGCGAAGTGAGGAAGCGCACGAGGTTCTGCGCGTGCTCGCCTCCCGAGACCGTGACGCGCAGCGGCTCGTCCGCTTCGAGCACGCTCTGGTTGAGCATTCTCGACACCATCGCGCCGAATAGAATCGGGCCGAACAAGGGGCCGAACAGCAACGCCGAGAACAGCGTACGGCGATCGCGCAAGTTCTCCAGAAACTCCTTGCAGAAAACCGTGAGCAGCGCGCGCATGCTAGAGAGCCTCGCGCGGCGCCTCGGCCTCCGCCTCACCGAGCACCTTGAGGAACGCCTCCTCGAGCGTGGCTGCGCCGAGACTCGAGCGCAGCGCCTCGAGCGTGCCCTGCGCAAGAACCCGACCGTGTCCGAGGATGACCACCCGATCGCACAGCGCCGCGACCTCCTGCATGACGTGAGAGGAGAACAGGATGCAGCGTCCTTGCGATTTCAAATCCCGCAAAATCTCCCGCAAGTTGCGAATCGCCATCACGTCGAGGCCGTTGGTCGGCTCGTCCAATACGAGGTTCGATGGATCGTGGATGAGTGCCCGCGCCACGGCGACCTTGATGCGCTGGCCTTGAGAGAATCCTTTCGCGCGGCGATCCATGAAGCCCGCCATGCCGAGCGCCGCACCCAAGTCCGCGGCGCGCGCTCGCAGGACATCCTTGGGCAGGCCATGCAGCGCGCCGAAATACTCGATGTTCTCGCGGGCGGTGAGATTGCCGTAAAGCCCGGGGGCATGCGGCAGAACCCCGAGACGGCCGCGGGCCGCGGAAGTTTCGCCGCGGATGTCGATCCCGTCGATCGTTGCGCTGCCGCCGTCGGGGGCAAGGACGCCGTACAGCATGCGCAGCGTGGTCGACTTGCCGGCGCCGTTCGGCCCGAGAAGCCCGGTGATTTCCCCGTCGGCTGCGCGAAAGGACACTTCGCGCACCGCCTCGATCGTGCCGAATCGCTTGCACAGGGACGACGCTTCGATCACGGCGCGGGCCCCGTGGAACCGACGAAGAAGGGCGCGGGACGATGCTGTTCGAGGCACGCGGCATCGAGCGCTTGCGGATCACGTGCATCGAGAAAGGCGGCGACGAGCCGGGGCATGCACCCCGTCGCGAGCTGACCGTGACCCTCGCCGGGAAGCACCAACAACCGATGGTGCGCGAGCCCGAGCGCGAGCCGCCGGGCATTCGCAGGCGGCGTGACCGGATCGGCCTCGCCCGACAGAAGCAGGCTCGGCACGTCGCTGTGCAAGGGGGCGTGCAGATCCGCATCCACCGGCCCCTTCGGCCAGAGCTTGCAGATTTCCGTGAGCGCATCGAGCTGCTCGGTGCCCTGATAGGTCGCATCGAGTTGCCGCCGATCGATCGCCGCCGGGTAGTACGGCACGTCCTCGCTGCACACGACGCTGTTCTGCATGCCGCTCGCGAGCTGGCCGCGGATTTCACGGGCCATCATCACGGTCTGCGCAGCGAGCGCCGCGAGGCGGCCCGAGGAGGCCTGATGGATCAGCGTCGGCAAGAGCGACGCCTGGCTGGCGTTGTACGACAGCAAGCGCAGCGCCGCGGCGAGCACCCCGCGATTGAACTCGAGCTCGAGCGGCTCGCCCGTCGCGGGGTCCGGCAGGGTCAACGCCGCCGAGCCGGGACCGAACCGGGCGCGCAAGGCGCCGAAATCCGCGTGCAGGTCGGGATAGGCGGCGGCGCATTCCGGCGAACCCCGGCACCGCCCGAGGATGAGATCGAGGGCGCGCTCGCCGTCGAGCGGAGTGTCGGGACCGATCGCTTGCTCCGGATAAGTGATGCCGTCGAGCACCACGGCCTGCACGGCATCGGCATGGTGGCGCAAGTACAGCTCCGCCATGCGCGTCCCGTAAGAGGCGCCGTAGAGATCGATTTGCGCATAGCCGAGCGCCTCGCGCACCCGCTCGAGGTCGAGCGCGGCGACACTCGAGGTGTAGTAGCGCACGCGCTCGCCGTAGCGCGCGAGGCAGTCGCGGGTCGCCTGCCGGAGCGCAGGCAGCTCGTCGCGTGTCGTGCGCCAGTCCTCTGGATAATCGCAAAACAGCGGCTCCGACTGGCCAGTGCCGCGCTGGTCGAGCAGAACGATGTCGTGATTGCGATTGACGCGTGCGAATGCGCCGGCGTAGCTCACGTACAGATCGCTTGCCGCTTGGCCCGGGCCGCCGGCCAGCAAGAACAACGGTGCGGCGCGCGAGCGGCGATTGAGCGCCGGCACCACCGCGACGTGCAGTCCGATGCTGCGGCCAGTGGGCTCCGCCGGGTTCTCGGCGACCTGCAGCACACCGCAGCGGGCGGCCACGGAGGCGACCTTCAGCGGATGCTCGAGCCGGCAGTCGTGCAGCGCCAAGTTCACGGCCGCCGGCTGCGCCCCAGCGGGCAGAACGCACAAAACACGGAAAGCCGTCCAGGCGAGCCGCCGCATCGCAGTAGTGTAGCGACTCGCTATCCATAGCCGCCCTCGACTTGGTAGATTTGCGGCCCAGTTCGTCTTTGGAATGCGAAAAGCCGCCATGTCGCTGGTCCGCGAAGATGATCTCATCGCGAGCGTCGCCGACGCTCTACAATACATTTCCTACTACCACGCGCCCGACTTCATCGCGGCAATGGGCCGTGCGTACGAGCCCGAGCAAAGCCCGGCGGCGCGCGATGCCATCGCGCAGATCCTGACCAATTCGCGCCTCTGCGCCGAAGGCCATCGGCCGATCTGCCAGGACACCGGGATCGTCGTCGTGTTCGTCAAAGTGGGTATGGGCGTGCGTTGGGATGCCTCGCGCGACCTCGAGGCCATGATCAACGAGGGCGTGCGGCGCGCGTATCTCGATCCGGACAATAAGCTGCGTGCCTCTATCGTGGCGGACCCTGCCGGCAAGCGCACCGGCACGCGCGACAACACGCCCGCGGTGATCCACACCGAGCTCGTGCCGGGCGAGACCGTCGAGATCACGGTCGCCGCGAAAGGCGGCGGATCGGAGAACAAGTCGATGTTCGCCATGCTGAACCCGTCCGACTCCGTGGCCGACTGGGTGGTCGAGGTCGTTCCCGACATGGGCGCGGGCTGGTGCCCTCCCGGGATGCTCGGCGTCGGCATCGGCGGCAGCGCCGAGAAGGCCATGCTGCTCGCCAAGAAGTCGCTCATGGATCCCATCGACATGCCGAATTGCTCGCGCGCGGCCCCGCGAACCGCCTCGAGGAGCTGCGCGTCGAGATCTATCGGCGCGTCAACGACCTCGGTATCGGTGCGCAAGGGCTCGGCGGCCTCACCACCGTGCTCGACGTGAAGGTGCTCGACTACCCGACGCACGCGGCCTCACTGCCGGTGGCCGTCATTCCGAACTGCGCCGCCACGCGCCACGTGCATTTCACGTTGGACGGCACCGGACCCGCGGTGCTCAGCCCTCCCGATCTTGGGCATGGCCGCAGGTCACCTGGAAACCCGACGCGCAGGCGCGCCGTGTCGTCCCTCGACGGCTTGACCCGCGAAGAAATCGCCAGCTGGAAGGCCGGCGAGCGGTTGCTGCTGTCGGGCAAGCTCCTGACCGGCCGCGATGCCGCGCACAAGCGTATCTGCGCATTGCTCGAAGCGGGCAAGCCGCTGCCCGACGGCCTCGATTTCCGCGATCGAGTGATTTATTACGTGGGGCCCGTCGATCCGGTCGGTGCGGAAATCGTGGGCCCGGCGGGACCGACCACGGCCAATCGCATGGATCGCTTCACGGACACGATGCTCGGCAAGGCGGGCTTGCTCGCCATGGTGGGCAAGGCCGAGCGCGGGCCAGAAACCGTCGAATCGATCCGCCGCCACCGCTCGGCCTATCTGATCGCCGTGGGCGGCGCTGCGTTCCTGGTCTCTCAGGCGATCCGTTCGAGCCGCGTTGTCGGCTTTCCCGAGCTCGGCATGGAAGCGGTATACGAGTTCGACGTGCGCGACATGCCGGTAACGGTGGCGGTGAGCTCGCAGGGCGAGTCGGTGCATGACTCCGGGCCGCCGCCTGGCGCGGCAAGTTTGCAGGGATACCCGTGACCGTGGCGGCCGCTGAGCGGCCGAGGCGCGCGCAGGGCGCCGTCCTAGTATTTGACGCTGCAGCCGTAGGGCCGCGTCACAGGATGGACGACGGGCTGATTGTCGGCGACGGCCAGCATCGCTTCCTTCAGATACGGCTCCGCTCTTGCAATGTCCGATACCTCCGGGGTGGCGATGCTGTCGATGCCGCCCATGTACTTGAGCTCGCCCTTGGCTCGATCACGAACATATGGGGCGTGGTCTTGGCATGGTAGAGCCGGCCCACGCTGCCGGACGGATCGAGCAGCACGGCGGTGGGAACGGCCTGGCGCGATCTGGGTCGAGTTGCATCGGCGCCTGCGCCGTCGACATAGCCCTGCTTGCCGGGCGCGGAGGAGATCACCGTCAGCCACACGACGCCGTGCTCGCGGGCGAGCCATTGCAGCGCCTTGCATGTTGCCGCTCTCGTAGTGCTTGCGGGTGAACGGGCACTCCGCGTTGGTCCATTCCAGCACGACCATCTTGCCGCGATAGTCGGCGAGGCGACGCATCTGGCCCTGGCTGTCGATGCCGCTGAAATCCGGAGCGGGCTGACCGACCTGAGCTCGTTCCTCGGCGGCCGGCTGGAGACGCCGCATAGCCGTCAGCAGCGAGGTCGCCGTGCGGCGATAACGCCGCAAGTCGTCCGAATTTAAGGGTTGCGCATGCGCGAATTAGTACGTTCGGCGGCGCGGTTGGTTCCCGGCGCCGTCCTGGCGGTTTTGCGGCGCCGGGGTTTAGAGTACGCGCCTCTCCGAGATAAACGCTTCTGGCTGACAGAAACCCCTGTGGATTCATAGTGATGCGTTTCAGGACCGAATTCGACGTGATCGTGATCGGCGGCGGCCATGCCGGCACCGAGGCGGCGCTCGCGGCCGCGCGCATGGGCCGCCGCACGCTGCTGCTGACGCACAACATCGAGACGCTCGGGCAGATGAGCTGCAATCCGGCCATCGGCGGCATCGGCAAGGGCCATCTGGTCAAGGAAATCGACGCGCTCGGCGGCGCCATGGCGTCGGCGGCGGACGCAGGCCGGCATCCAGTTTCGCACCTTGAATGCGAGCAAGGGACCGGCGGTGCGCGCGACCCGCGCGCAGGCCGACCGCCAGCTCTACAAGCGCGCGATCCGCCGGCTGCTCGAGACGCAGCCGAACTTGCAGCTGTTCCAGCAGGAGGCCGCCGACCTGCGTGCTCGAGGGCGATCGGGTCGTCGGTTGCGTCACCTTGAGCGGCATCGAGTTTCGCGGCGCAGAGCGATCGTGCTGACGGTCGGCACGTTCCTCGGCGGCAGCATCCACGTCGGCCTCGAGAGCCATGCCGGCGGCCGCGCCGGCGATCCGCCGTCGACCGGCCTCGCCGCGCGCCTGCGCGAGCTGCCGCTGCGCGGTCGGCCGGCTGAAGACCGGCACGCCGCCGCGCATCGATGGCCGCAGCATCGACTACGCCGGACTTGCGCGAGCAGCACAGCGATGAGCCGCGGCCGGTGTTCTCCTACCTCGGCACCGCGCGCATCGCACCCGCGGCAGATCCCCTGCCACATCACGGCCACCAACGAGCGCACCCACGACATCATCCGCGGCGCGAGCTGCGCGCTCGCCGATGTTCACCGGCCTCATCGAGGGCGTCGGGCCCGCGCTACTGCCCCTCGGTCGAGGACAAGGTCGTGCGCTTCGCCGATCGAGCCTCGCACCAGATCTTCATCGAGCCCGAAGGGCTCGACACGCACGAGGTCTATCCGAACGGCATCTCGACCAGCCTGCCGTTCGACGTGCAGCGCGATTTCGTGCGCACCATCCACGGGTTCGAGCACGCGCACATCACGCGCCCCGGCTACGCCATCGAGTACGATTTCTTCGATCCGCGCGACCTCAAGGCGAGCCTCGAGAGCAAGTTCATCGGCGGCCTGTATTTCGCCGGCCAGATCAACGGCACCACCGGCTACGAAGAGGCCGCGGCGCAGGGCCTGCTTGGCGGGGCTCAATGCGGCGCTCGCCGAGCGCGGACCGCGAGCCGTGGTGCCCGAAGCGCAGCGAGGCCTACATCGGCGTGCTGGTCGATGACCTGATCACGCGCGGCGCGCCCGAGCCCTACCGCATGTTCACCAGCCGCGCCGAATATCGCCTGTCCCTGCGCGAGGACAACGCGGATCTGCGCCTCACGCGCTGCGGCCGCGAGCTGGGGCTCGTCGACGACGAGCGCTGGCGAGTTCTTTGCGCGCAAGCGCGATGCCGTCGAGGGCGAGCTCGCGCGCCTCGCGACGGCTGCTGGTGCGGCCCGGCGATGTGGACGCACGCTCTCTTGGCGAAGCTCGGGCAGCCGCTCTGCGCGCGAAGTCGCATGCGCTCGAGCTGCTGCGCCGCCCCGAGCTCGCGTACGACGACCTGCGCGCCGTCGCGCCGCCCGACGCCGACCGCGGGCTGGATGCGGCGACGAGCGGCTCTGCGGCGCAAGTCAAGCTGCAAGGTCGACGTGCAAGCCAAATACTCCGGATATCTGAAGCGCCAGAGCGAGGAGATCGACCGCCAGCACCGCCACGAGGAGACTGCTCCTTGCCGGCGGATATCGACTACGCGGCGGTGAGCGGATTGTCGAACGAGGCGCGCCAGATGCTTCAGCGCCGTGCGGCCGCAGACACTCGGACAGGCGGCGCGCATTCCGGGGCTCACGCCCGCGGCGGTATCGCTGCTGCTGGTGCATCTCAAGAAGCGCGCTCGCGCCGCCTGAGCGCACGGCGCCAGCCGCGCGAGCCTCCCGAGTGGCATTTTCGCCTCGGCCACTCTTTAACATCAGCGCTCCTCGACGAGAGCCCTCCGGCCCGGAGAATTGCATGTTTTTTCGATCGAATGGTCTCGCGTGGCTTGCTGGCGCGACGTGTCGTGGGCTCGAGGCGTTTGGCCCAAGCCGGACGGCGGCCGATGCGGCGAAACCGAATCCGGAGCGCGGCCAGAAATTGTTCTATACCTGCTACGGCTGCCATGGGGTCGAGACTACAAGAACGCCTATCCCGACTACAGCGTTCCGAAGCTGCGCCATCAGCACGCGGCCTACATCATCGCCGCGCTCGACGAATACAAGTCCGGCCAACGGCCGCACCCGACCATGCACGCGCAGGCCTCCTCGCTGTCCGACCAGGATATCAAGGACATCGCCGCGTACCTCCAGGGCCCCGAGCCGGTGAAGCCTTCCCGGCGACGAGGGATCGGTGCCCAAGCAAGCGGCGCCCTGCGCGCCTGCCACGGCGAGAATGGCCTGGCGTAGCGGCCCCGCTCGATCCCGAAGCCGCCGGTCCTCGCCGGTCAGCACGCCGACTATCTCGACAGGCGCTCAACGCCTATCACAACGGGCGGCGCAAGAACGTCGTCATGAACGGCATGGCGCAGCTGCTCACGACGAAGACGACATCGAGTCGTCGCGGACTATTTCGCGCGCCAGCCCTCGCCGCTCGAGACCGCGACGACCGGACAGCAAATAGCGCCGCCTAGGGCTTCAGCGCACCGAAAGCAGGAACTGCGCGAACGCGCGGTAATACGCGATCGCGGTTATGCCGGCCGGCGAAGCTGCTTCCTTCGTCCGTCGCCTTGAGATACCAGACCGTGCCGCCGCGGCTGCGCAGCCGGTTCACGATCTCCTCCGCTGCGCCGATCGGCACGATGCGGATCGTTTTTGCCGTGTACGATGAGCACCGGCCGGGTGATTCGATCCGCATTGAACAACGGCGAGATGCGCCAGAAATAACCGCGTCGTCGGCTTCGCGCTCATCGCCGTACTCCTCCGCGCCTGAGCTCTTGCGTTACGGCGCGGTATCGCCCAGAAGCGCGATGAAATCCGTGATTCCGCCGAAGTCGACGGCGCCCCTCAGCCGCTCGCCGTAATTCACCAGCGCGGCGAGGGCGATGTATCCGCCGTAGCCGCGTCCGGACACGATCACATGTGTCTTGTCGAAGCGCGTTGTCGAGCGCGAGCCACACCAGCAGCGCGCCGACATCCTTGATCGAGTCCTCGCGCTGCATGCCCGCCGTCAGCGCCCGTAAGCTTTTGCCGTAGCCGGAGGAACCGCGCACGTTCGGAGCGAGCACGGCGAAGCCGAGCTCGTTCACCACGTATTGGATCCAGGGATCGAAGCTCGGCCGAAACTGCGCATCCGGCCCGTCGTGCAGCACGATGAGCACGGGATGCGGCCCGGGGCTCGCCGGCTCATACATATACAGAGGCACCTGGCGCGATTTTCCGTCCAGCCGGTCGAAGGTGGGAAATTGCGTGAGGCGCGGCACCACGAATTTCGCCCGGTCCAACGGCCCCGGCTCGGCTCGCGGTCCAGGCCTCGAGCCGGTTGCCCGCGATGTCGAGCACGTACGCATCGCGTGGCTGGGTTGGCCGCGGCTAGGCCGAAGAGCAGACGCTTGCTGTCGGGATCGAAGCTCAAGGAATCCACCACACCGGCGCCGGCAGCCGCGGCGGACGAGTCCTGGTGCGCCCGCAGATCGAGGAGATTGAGCGTGTCCGCACCGCCCTCGTCGGTCGACGTAAGCCAGGTAGTGACCGTCCTGGGAAAGCGCGAATTGCTCGACGTCGATGTCGCCCGGCCGGAGATGTCGATTTTCTCGGCGGTGAAAATATTGACGTAACGCAGCCGCGCGCAGTCGCCGTCGCGATTCGGATGAAATAGACGCCCGTGCCGTCGCGCGAGAACTTCGCGTCGCAATGGCGCACCTTGGCGGGGGAGGGTTCGACTTCGCGCTGCTGGCCCGTGCCGAGATCGAGGATGTAGAGGATTCGTCGTACGCCGGACACGTGCCGGCGCAGCAGGAGCTTGCGGTCGTCCGGCGACCAATCGAGCAGATGCGCGCATTCGTCGCCCGCCACCAGACGCGGCAGCGCGCCGCTATCCGCATCGACGATGTCGATGTCGCAGGATCCGGTGTCGCGCGCGATCGTTGCAAACGCGATCTCGTGGCCGGAGGAGGACCAGAGCGCCTGCCGGCGATCGATTTGCCGTCGGTGAGCCGGCGGGCCGTGGCTCCCCGACGCGCTGATAATAGAGCTGCCGCGATTCGCTCGCGCTAGTCGGCCAAGTACAAGAACGCGTTGCGGTTGGGATCGGGCGAGAAGGCCCCGCGCACCACCGGGTCGCGTGTGAACGTGATCTGGCGCAGCGCCCCCAACGCCTGATCGACGAGGTGCAGCTGGTCGACTTCGCCGAAGCGGGCTGCGATGAGCACCTGCCCTTTGGCGGTGAATCCCTGCGGACGCGCCTCGCGCGCGTTCAAGTAGGCATCGAGCTTGTCGATCTTATCGGCCGCCAGTGCCGATTGCTCCGGAATACCATCCAGAATCAGGTTGCCGCGCACGATCACGGGCGCGGACCATGCGGCGCCGGCCGCGAGCCAGGGCGCGGCCAGCAACGACAGCAGAAAACTGCGGCTCATTGTTCCTATGTTCCACAACGGCGAGGATAATGGCCGGCGAGGATAATGGATAAGATGGCAGGCTTCGAGCATTTACTGGATTCATTTGACGTGAGCGACATGCTCGACGATATCGCGAGCGCCGATCCGCCCGCGTATCTGCGCCGTTGTTTCGCGGAAGGATGCTCCGCACCGAGCTTGTCCTGGCCGCGGGTGCAGCAGCTCGCGCTCTGCGCCATGGTGGTCGATGCCATTGTCAACCATCGGGACTACCCGGGGCTCGAGCCCGAGCTGATCGACGATTGGCGGCTGCACTACGCGCCAGCCTGCGGGCAAATGCAGGCGCTCGCGGTGCTTGCCTTGCGCCGCGCACAGGAGGCCTCGAAGGCGCACGATGCGGATGCCGCGGCGGAGCTGTCCGAGCTCGAGCGTCGTCTGGCGCCGGCGTAGATGCGACCGCACCCGCAGCGGCTGGGGGACGGCGTGTTCGTGATCGACACCGAGCACGTACGAGCAGAGGCCGATGCGAGCTACCTGATCGTCGACGGCGGCCGCGCCGCGTTCGTCGACACGGGCACTCACCGGTCCGTGCCGAATCTGCTGGCTGCGCTCGGCGTCCTCGACATCGACGTCGAGCGGGTCGATTACGTTCTGCTCACGCATGTGCACCTCGACCATGCCGGCGGAGCGGGCGCGCTCATGGCCGCGCTGCCGCGGGCGCGGGTCGTCGTGCATCCGCGCGGCGCGCCGCATCTCACCGATCCGGCGAAGCTCGTTGCGGCGACCAAGGCGGTCTATCGAGAGGCAGTCTTCGCCGAGCAGTTCGGCGACGCCGTGGCCATTCCGGCGGAGCGGATCACGACGGTGGCGGACGGCGAGCGCCTTGCGTTCGGCGCGCGCACGCTCGAATTTTTGCACACCCCCGGGCATGCCCTGCACCACGTCTGCATTCTCGAGCGCGACTCGCATGAGCTGTTCACGGGCGATACCTTCGGCATCAGCTATCGGGATTTCGACACGGCCGCGGGACCTTTCATTTTTACCGCCGCGACACCGTCGCAGTTCGACCCCGGGCAACTGCGCGCCTCGGTCGCGCGCCTCGCCGCTCTCGCGCCGCGCTGCGCCTACTTGACGCATTATGGGCGCGTCGACTGCGTCGCCAAGCTCGCTCGGGATCTCGACGCGGACATCGAGGCTCTCGCACGCATTGCGCGCGCATCTGCCGCAACCAGCGATCGCCTCGAGCACATCGAGCGCGAGGTGTTCGCGCATCTGTCCCGCCGATTGCAGGCGCACGGCTTTGCCGGCGATGAGATGGCGCGGCACGCGTTGCTGGACGGCGACGTGGTGCTGAATGCGGCCGGGCTCGACGCATGGCTGCGGCGCGCAGCTTGAGTCAGGCGCGCCTCGCCGCCGGGCTCGTGGCTGTGGCCGTCTTGGGCGCGGCCTGGCTCGAGAGTTGCGCGGGGTCCGCGCCCCCGCGCGCTGCTGCGCCGCCGGCCGCGCTACCCGCCGCGCCCGCCGGCGTGTCGCATGACTTCAGTCCCCTCGTGCCGGCTCCTTTCGGCACCGCCTTCAAGGATGTTCCGGTCGCGCTCACCGAGGTTCTCGTGTTCCACCAACCCGACGGAAAGCGGACGAGCGAGGACGCAGATTGTTTCAGGCCGAACGTGGTGGTTGCGTTTCTCGGCCGCGCGCCGGCCGATCATCTGCTTTGCTTCGATCACGATCGCCTGAAGAGAATCGAGGCCGCCGTCGTGCTGCCCGCGGCCGAGGCACCCGCCCTGTTCGCGGCGGCCTGCGCTGACTGGCGGCGAGGCGACCCGCCGGCCGCGCCCGAGCCCGACGCCTGCGAAGGGCGTCAAGGGGATATCGCGTTCAGCGCGCGCCGCACCGACGGCCCCGATGCCGCCGCCGCCACCGTATCGATTACGCTCGTCGCCGTCTCGCCATGAAAGCGCCGCTGTGAATCGCGACGCCGAGCGCGAGCTCCTCACGGACGGCGGCGCGCAGTTCGATCTGAAGATCGATCCCGTGCGCGCCGAGGCGCTGCTCACTCTCGTGGACGAGCTGGAGATCGCCAACGCCCAGTTCAACTTGACCGCCATCCGCGACCGGCTGGGGATGTTGCGCAAGCACGTGCTCGACAGCCTGAGCTTGCAGCCGTTCCTCAAAGGCACGCGGATTGCCGATGTCGGCACGGGCGCCGGGTTTCCCGGCCTGCCGCTGGCCGTCGTCAATTCCGAACGGCGGTTCTCGCTCATCGAGGCTACGGGTAAGAAGGCGCGCTTCGTCGAGCGCACCGCTCTGCGGCTGGGCTTGGGTAATGTCGAGGTCATCAATGAGCGCGCGGAGCGATTCCGGCCGCTGGAGCCCTTCGATACCGTCCTCGCGCGGGCACTGTCCTCGCTCTCGGATTTCGTCGCCTACGCGGGCCACCTGTGCGCCCCGGACGGTCGGCTGCTGGCCATGAAGGGCAAGCGGCCGGACGAAGAAATCTGGGCTCTGCCGAAATCGTTTCGCGTGGTTGCGGTGCATCGGATCAAGCTGCCGGGGCTGGACGACGAGCGTCATCTTGTGGAACTCTCCCCGGCGGGACGGGGATCTGCGATAGGGCCAAAGGCGAGCACCAGATGAAGCGAGTCATTGCCGTCGCGAATCAGAAAGGCGGGGTCGGCAAGACCACGACTGCCGTGAATCTCGCCGCCTCGCTCACCGCCACGAAGCGCCGGGTGCTGCTCATCGACCTCGATCCGCAGGGCAACGCCACGATGGGCTGCGGCATCGAGAAGAACTCGGTGACGCACAACAGCTGCGACGTGCTGCTCGGCGACTGCGCCGCGGCCGATGCGCTGGTTGCGGTGGAGTACGGCGGCTTTCAGCTCATGCCGGGCAACCAGGACTTGACCGCGGCCGAGGTGCGGCTCTTGACCATGATGGCCGGCCGGGAATTCAAGCTGCGCAACGCCTTGAAGCCGATTCGCGACGACTACGATGTGATTCTCATCGACTGCCCGCCGTCGCTGAACATGCTGACGTTGAATGCGCTGGTCGCGGCCGATTCCGTGATGGTGCCCATGCAGTGCGAGTACTACGCGCTCGAGGGCTTGAGCGCTCTGGTTCAGACCATCGAGCAGATCAAGGGCAGCATCAATCCCGAGCTCGAGATCGAGGGCCTGTTGCGCACCATGTTCGATCCGCGCAATAACCTCGCGAACGAAGTGTCCGCGCAGCTCATTGAGCACTTCGGCGACAAGGTGTTTCGCACCCTGATCCCGCGCAACATCCGCCTGGCCGAAGCGCCGAGCTTCGGCAAGCCCGCCTTGTTCCACGACAAGGAATCGCGCGGCGCCTTGGCCTACCTCGCGCTCGCCGGAGAAATGATCCGGCGCGACGAACTGCCGCTCGCTCCCTTAGAATCTGAAGTCTCTTCCCCTGGAATCGTAGAATGACCGGCAAGAAGCCGTCTCTCGGCCGCGGCCTCGCGGAGCTTTCGCCCTTGATGGCGCGCAAGGCTGCCGCGGTCGAACAACATGCCCCCCAGCCGGTGGGCGATCGGATGGCCACCCTGCCGCTCGATTTGCTGCAGCGAGGCAAGTATCAGCCGCGGCTGGACATGCGGCCCGAGACGCTGAACGAGCTGGCCCAATCGATCAAGGCGCAGGGCGTGATGCAGCCCATCGTGGTGCGCCCGCTATCCGGCCGCAATCCCGGTGAATCGCAGCGCTACGAGATCATTGCGGGCGAGCGGCGCTGGCGTGCCGCGCAGATGGCCGGGCTCGCCGAGATTCCGGCGATCGTGCGCGAGGTGCCCGACGAGGCGGCCGTCGCGATGGCCCTCATCGAGAACATCCAGCGCGAGGATCTGAATCCGCTGGAAGAGGCCCGCGCGCTGTCGCGCCTGATCGAGGAGTTCGGCCTCACTCATCAGTCCGCCGCCGAGGCGGTCGGCCGGTCGCGGGCCGCGGTGAGCAACCTGCTACGGCTCATGGAGCTCGCCGACGAGGTCAAGCAGCTCTTGGAGCAGCGCAGCATCGAGATGGGGCACGCGCGCGCTTTGCTATCCCTAACATCCCGGCGGCAGCAGATCGAGGTGGCGGGTCTGGTCGCCAAGAAGGCGCTGTCGGTGCGCGATACCGAGGCGCTGGTGCGGCGGCTGATAAGCCCGGCGGCGGGCGGGCCGTCATCGCCCAGCTCAACCCCGGATCCCGACATTCACCGCTTGGAGCTCGAGCTCGCGGACAAGCTGGGCGCCCGCGTTATGTTTCAACACACGGCTTCCGGCAAGGGCAAGCTGGTGGTGACCTACAACAGCCTCGATGAACTCGAGGGCATTTTGGCGCACATCACCTGAATTCACCTTGATGCAGTAGGGCAGCCTCTCTATAATTCGCCCGCTCTTTTGATGGGCGACGGCTCATATGTGTAAATCGGGGTTAGCGCGCCGTCGTTCGCCGGATGCAGTCCGGCTCTTTCCGCGATGAGTGACGCGCCGGTCCGTGGTTACCGGTTGGTCATTCGCGTCGTGCTCCTGCAGCTAGGATGCACGTTGCTGGTCGCGTCTCTGTTTTTTGCCTTGAAGGGCCCCTCGTCAGGACTTGCAGCACTGGCGGGCGGATTGATTGTGGCTACGGGCACCGCGTTGTTTGGCTGGCGAGCGTTTGCGCCGGGCGTCGCCGGCGGCGCGGTTTTGAACCGCGCCATGTACACGGGCAAGTTGCTGCAGTGGGCTTGGTATGTGCTTGCGCTTTACGTGGCTTTCGGTCACCTGAAGCTCCAGCCGGCGCCGCTGTTGATTGGGCTGTTTACGGCCCAATTTGGGTACTGGACGGCGTTGTTCCGGCTCAGGTGATCGACGGTCGAGATCGGGAATCGTGACTATGCATTTCGGAATGATGGTCGAGGAAGCTGCGGGCGGAGGGGTGACCGAGTACATCCAGCACCACCTCACGCATCTGACGGTGAACTTGAAGCCTCAAGGGGGCTTCTGGGCATTGCATCTCGACAGCGTCGTTTTCAACCTCGCCATCGCGCTGATCTTCGTTGTGCTGTTCTATATCGCGGCGCACCGCGCCACCAGCGGTGTCCCGGGCAAGTTCCAGGCATTCGCCGAGGTCATGCTCGATTGGGTGAACGGGCTGGTCAAGGATGCCTTCCACGGCAACAGCAAGTTCATCGGACCCCTCGCCCTCACGATTTTCTGCCTCGTCATCCTCGACAACTACATGGACATCCTCCCCGTCGACGCGTTGCCGGCGGTCGGGCACGCGCTCGGGGTCGAGCATCTGCGCACCGTGGCGACCGCGGACATAAACACGACCATCGGCATGGCGATCGGGGTGTTTTTTCTCATCCAATGGATCGGCATCAAGCACAAGGGCGTTGGGTTGTTCTTTAAGGAATGGTTTACCGCGCCATTCCATGCGCACGGCATCGGGGCGGTGCTGCTGGCTCCCATCAATCTCATCCTGCGCATCATCGAGGAGGCAGTGCGGCCGCTGTCCCTGTCGCTGCGGTTGTTTGGCAACATGTATGCGGGCGAGCTCATATTCCTGCTGATCGCGTGCTTCACCCTGGGCGCGGCGTTGGATCACTGGTCAACTTACGCGCTTGGCGCGACCCAGATCCTCGCCGGCATCGTTTGGACCGCTTTTCACTACCTCATCATCTGGCTGCAGGCGTTCATTTTCATGGTGCTGACCATCGTGTACGTCGGCATTGCATCCGAGAAACACTAGTTCATCGATTTCGAGACACCCAAGACCGACGGAGAGAAGAAATGGAAAATTTGACCCAACTCGCTCAATTCCTGAGCGCCACCGTGATCGCAGCCGGCCTCGTGATTGGCCTCGGAGGCGCCGGCGCCGCCATTGGCTTCGGCCTCTTGGGCGGCAAGTTCCTGGAGAGCTCCGCGCGGCAGCCGGAACTCACCCCCATGCTGCAGACCAAGATGTTCATCGTCGCGGGCCTTCTGGACGCGGTGCCAATCATCGGCGTGGCCGTCGGCTTCCTGCTGCTCTATTCGAACCCGTTCCTCAGCCATTTCCTTGGCAGCAAGTAATCTGAGACGACGTATCGTGCGTCCTTATGAGACGCCGAGCGCCGGGAGCAGGGCATGAACATAGCCATTACGCTTGTCATTCAGGGGTTCGTGTTTTTCTTCGTCGCCTGGTTGGTGATGAAGTTCCTGTGGCCGGTCCTTCTCGTGAAAATCGAGACTCGACAGAAGGTGATCGCCGAGGGTCTGGCGGCGGCCGCCAAAAGCGAGAAGGACTTGAGCGAGGCCGAGGCACGATCGAAGGAGATCATCCGCGAGGCACGCGAGCGTGCGGCGCAGATCGTCGACCAGGCGAGCAAGCGCTCGAACGAGATGATCGAGGAGGCCAAGGGCACCGCGTCTTCCGAGGCGCAACGGCTGATTGCCAGTGCGCGCGATGAAGTGACCCTCGAGGCGACGCGCGCCCGCGAGTCCTTGCGGCGCGAAGTGGGCGAGCTCGCGGTCGAGGGCGCCTCGCGCTTGCTGGGACGCGAGATCGATCCGCGGACGCACGCGGATCTGCTCGACAAGCTCGCGGGCGAGGTTGCGCGTGGCTGAGCGAGCCACCATCGCACGGCCCTACGCGAAAGCGGCGTTCGAGGCGGCGCTGCCGGCGCGCGCCTTTGCGCAATGGTCCGCCGGACTTAGCGTCGCCGCCGAGATCGTGGTCGATGCGCGCGTGACGGAGCTCATCAAGAATCCGGAGGTGCCGTCCGCCGATATCGCGGAGTTCATCATCGGCGTGGCGGGACCCAAGCTCGATGCGCGCATGCAGAACTTCGTGCGCGTGCTCGCCGAAAATCACCGGCTGCTGCTGCTCCCCGAGATTCTCGCGCACTACGAGGTGATGCGTGCGGACGTCGAGAACACCGTGGACGTCGAGGTGATCTCGGCCGTGAAGCTCGACCCGGCGCAGGCCGAGAAGCTGGCGGGCGCCCTCAACACGAGACTCAAGCGCCGGGTGAACATGCGCAACAGCGTGGATGCTTCGCTCCTCGGGGGCGCGGTCATTCATGCGGGCGATCTGGTGATCGACGGATCCGTGAAGGGCCGACTGCAGCGCCTGCGAACCGAACTGACTAGCTAACCAAAGTACGGCGGCCGCCGCTTAGGCGTCGCCAGAGGATCGATATGTCCATCAAGGCATCGGAAATCAGCGATCTCATCAAGGCTCGCATCGAGAAGTTCCAGTCCGCCGCAGAGGCGCGGAACGTCGGCACGGTGGTGAGCGTCACCGACGGCATCGTGCGCGTGCACGGTCTCGCCGACGCGCGCTACGGCGAGATGCTGGAATTCGCGGACAACACCTTCGGTCTGGCGCTGAACCTCGAGCAGGACTCGGTCGGCGCGGTGGTGCTCGGCGACTACACGCACATTTCCGAGGGCCAGGAGGTCAAGACCACCGGCCGCATTCTCGAGGTTCCCGTGGGTCCCGAGCTCCTCGGCCGGGTGGTGGATGCGCTCGGCACGCCCATCGACGGCAAGGGCCCGATCAGCTCCAAGCTGAAATCGCCCTTGGAGCGCGTGGCGCCGGGCGTGATCTTCCGCAAGAGCGTGTCGCAGCCGGTGCAGACCGGGCTCAAGGCCATCGACTCGATGGTGCCGATCGGCCGCGGCCAGCGCGAGCTCATCATCGGCGACCGCCAGACCGGCAAGACCGCGGTGGCCATCGACACCATCATCAACCAGAAGAATTCCGGCGTTAAGTGTGTCTACGTCGCCATCGGCCAGAAACAAAGCTCGATCGCGAACGTGGTGCGCAAGCTCGAAGAGCACGGCGCCATGGCGCATACCATCATTGTCGCCGCGTCCGCCTCGACGCCGGCCGCCATGCAATATCTCGCTCCCTACGGCGGCTGCGCCATGGGCGAGTATTTCATGGACAACGGCGAGGATGCGCTCATCGTGTACGACGATCTGTCCAAGCAGGCTGTCGCCTACCGCCAGATCTCCCTGCTCCTACGCCGCCCGCCCGGCCGCGAAGCCTATCCCGGCGACGTGTTCTACCTGCACTCGCGACTCCTCGAGCGCTCCGCGCGCGTCAACGAAGACTACGTGGAGAAGATCACCGAGGGCCGCGTCAAGGGCAAGACCGGATCGCTCACGGGACTGCCGATCATCGAGACGCAGGCGGGCGATGTCACCGCGTTCGTGCCGACCAACGTGATCTCGATCACCGACGGACAGATCTTTCTCGAGACCGACCTGTTCAACGCCGGCATGCGCCCGGCCATCAACGCCGGCATTTCGGTGTCGCGCGTCGGCGGCGCCGCGCAGACCAACATCATCAAGAAGCTGGGCGGCGGTGTGCGTCTGGCGCTTGCTCAATACCGCGAGCTCGCGGCGTTCTCGCAGTTCGCATCCGACTTGGACGAGGCGACCCGCCGGCAGCTCGAGCGCGGCGTGCGCGTCACCGAGCTCATGAAACAGAAGCAGTACGCGCCGATGTCGGTCGCGGAAATGGCGCTCACGCTTTATGCCGGCAACAACGGCTATTTCGACAAGGTCGACCGGCGCAAAGTCGTGGAAACCGAGGCCGCGTTGCAGTCATTCGCGCGCAGCTCCTACGGGGATCTCATCAAGAGCATCAACGCGAAGCCGGATCTGTCCAAGGACGTCGAGGCGTCGCTGAAGAAGTGCTGCGACGAATTCTTTGCCACGCTCTAGGTAAATGAAGGACACGGCTGTAAAGGAAACGCATGGCAGGCGCTAAGGAAATTCGCGGCAAGATCGCGAGTATCAAAAACACGCAGAAGATCACCAAGGCCATGGAGATGGTCGCGGCGAGCAAGATGCGCAAGGCGCAGGACCGCATGCGCGCCGCCCGCCCCTATGCCGAGAAGATTCGCCGCATCGTCGGCCATCTGCGGCAGGTGAACCTGGATTACAAGCATCCCTTCACCATCGAGCGGCCGGTGCAGGCCGTGGGCCTCATCGTGATCAGCACCGACCGGGGCCTCGCGGGAGCGCTTAACTTGAATTTATTCAAGGCCGCGCTCGCCACCATCAAGGAAGCCCAGGGCGCCAACACCAAGGTGTACGTCTGCGCTGTCGGCCTCAAGGCCGTGCAGTTCTTCCGGCGTCTTGCCGGCATCGAGCTGGCCGCCACCGCGACGCACTTGGGCGACCGGCCGCACATCAAGGATCTGGTCGGGCCGATCAAGGTGATGTTGGACCTCTATCGGGACGCGAAAATCGACCGGCTGCTGCTCGTGAACAACGTCTTCGTGAACACCATGAGCCAGAAGGGCACGGTGTCGCAGCTCTTGCCCTTGCAGACCATCGACAAGAACGAGCTGCAGGAGCGCTGGGACTACATCTACGAGCCGGACGCCGCGGAGATTCTCGACGGTCTCTTGATGCGTTACATCGAATCCCAGGTGTTCCAGGCCGCCGTCGAGAACGTGGCCTCCGAGATGGCGGCACGCATGGTGGCGATGAAGAGCGCGTCGGATAACGCCGGCTCGCTCATCGACGAGCTGCAACTCATTTACAACAAGGCCCGCCAGGCCGCGATCACCAAAGAGCTTTCGGAGATCGTCGGCGGCGCGGCAGCGGTCTAGGCAAGAGGTTCCATTATGTCCAGCGGCAAATCCAGCGGCAAAATCGTCCAAATCATCGGCGCAGTCATCGACGTGGAGTTTCCGCGCGATCAGATTCCCGAGGTCTACGACGCGCTCAAGCTCGATGAGGTGGATCTGACTCTCGAGGTGCAGCAACAGCTCGGCGACGGCATCGTGCGGACGATCGCCATGGGTCCGTCGGAAGGCTTGCGGCGCGGACTCGCCGTCACGGGCACCGGCAAGGGCATCAGCGTTCCAGTGGGCGCGGCGACGCTCGGCCGCATCATGGACGTGTTGGGCAAGCCGCAGGACGAGCGGGGTCCGGTGAATGCGACGGAGACGCTGCCGATTCACCGCCCGGCGCCCTCGTACGACGAGCAGGCGGGCGGCCAGGAC
The DNA here is from genome assembly GCA_963755935.1 of uncultured Gammaproteobacteria bacterium. GTDB lineage: Bacteria > Pseudomonadota > Gammaproteobacteria > Steroidobacterales > Steroidobacteraceae > Bog-1198. The sequence continues at coordinate 181,170 of CAVWME010000008.1, read as the reverse complement.
CTGTTGGTCACGGGCATCAAGGTCATCGACCTGCTCGTGCCGTTCGCCAAGGGCGGCAAGGTGGGCCTGTTCGGCGGCGCCGGCGTCGGCAAGACCGTCAACATGCTCGAGCTGATCAACAATATCGCGAAGCAATACAGCGGCTTGTCGGTGTTCGCGGGCGTCGGCGAGCGCACCCGCGAGGGCAATGACTTCTATCACGAGATGATCGAGTCGGGCGTCATCGACAAGGACAACCTGGGCAATTCCAAGGTCGCCATGGTGTACGGTCAGATGAACGAGCCGCCCGGCAACCGCCTGCGCGTGGCGCTCACCGGCCTCACCATGGCCGAATACTTCCGCGACGAGAAGCAAGCGTCCGGCAAAGGGCGCGACGTCTTGTTCTTCGTCGACAACATTTATCGCTACACGCTTGCGGGCACGGAGGTGTCGGCGCTGCTCGGCCGCATGCCTTCGGCGGTAGGCTACCAGCCGACGCTCGCGGAAGAGATGGGCGTGCTGCAAGAACGCATCACTTCGACGAAGACCGGCTCCATCACCTCCATTCAGGCGGTGTACGTGCCGGCCGACGACTTGACCGACCCGTCGCCGGCGACCACGTTCGCGCACTTGGACGCGACCGTGGTGCTGTCGCGCCAAATCGCCTCGCTCGGCATCTACCCGGCCGTCGACCCGCTCGACTCCACCAGCCGCCAGCTCGATCCGCTGGTGGTGGGCGAGGAGCACTACGAGACGGCGCGCGGTGTGCAACAGGTGCTGCAGCGCTACAAGGAGCTGCAGGACATCATCGCGATTCTCGGTATGGACGAACTCTCCGAAGAGGACAAGCAGTCCGTGTATCGCGCTCGCAAGATCCAGCGGTTTTTGTCCCAGCCCTTCAACGTCGCGAAGGTGTTCACCGGTCAGGACGGCAAGATCGTCCCGCTGAAGGACACGATTCGCGGCTTCAAGGCGATCATCGCCGGCGAATACGATCATCTGCCCGAGCAGGCGTTCTATATGATTGGCGGCATCGAAGAGGCGGTCGAGAAAGCGAAGACGCTAAGCTAAGGCGAACATGGCCGACACCATTCACGTCGATATTGTGAGCGCCGAGGGCGAGCTGTTCTCCGGCGAAGCCGCTCTGGTGATCGCCCCGGGCGCGCTCGGCGAGCTCGGTATCCATCCGCGACACGCACCGCTCCTCACCACCTTGAAGCCCGGCAACGTACGTATCCAGGTCGACGGGCAAGAGGAGCAGGTCTTTTACGTGGGCGGGGGCGCCCTCGAGGTGCAGCCGAATCGGGTCACGGTGCTGGCCGACACGGCCGCGCGCGCCAAGGATCTCGACGAGGCCGAGGCGCAGCACGCCAAGCAGCGCGCCGAGGACTTGGTGCGCACCCGCACGGATAAAAGAGATATTGCGGAGGCGCAGGCCGAGCTGTTGCGCGCCGTTGCTCAATTGAAGGCCATCGAGCGCCTGCGCAAAAAACGCTGACACCGACTTCTCGAGGAGCTGGGATGCCGCTTTCCGTTGTCATACTCGCCGCGGGACAGGGCAAGCGTATGAACTCGGACCTGCCCAAGGTGCTGCAGCCCCTTGCGGGACAGCCGCTCCTGCAGCACGTGATCCGCACCGCGCGCGCCCTCAATCCGGCGAGCGTGTACGTGGTATATGGCCACGGCGGTCCTGAGGTGCGTGCCGCGTTCGACCATGAAGAGGTCGACTGGGTGCTGCAGGCGGAGCAGCTCGGCACCGGGCATGCGGTCATGCAAGCCATGTCCGCCATTCCCGACGACCATACCGTCCTCGTGCTTTACGGCGACGTGCCCCTGATACGGACCGCGACCCTGCTGGCGCTGACCGGCGCCGCGAATGCGGGGGCACTCGCGCTCCTGTCCGTCAGACTCGATCAGGCGGCGGGTTACGGCCGCATCGTGCGCGACCCGTTGGGACTGGTGCGCGCCATCGTCGAGCACAAAGATGCGAGCGCCGATGAGCTGAAGATCAAAGAGGCCAACTCCGGGCTGATGGCGGCTCCCGCGGGACGCCTGCGCGGCTGGCTCCTCGGGCTCGGCACGGAGAATTCTCAGCGTGAGTATTACCTCACCGATGTCGTGGGCATCGCGGTGAAAGCCGGGGACCGCGTCGAGGCGGTGCTTGCGCCGAGCGCTACCGAGGTGCTCGGGGTCAACGATCGCATCCAGCTGGCGGAAGTCGAGAGCTGCTACCGCCAGGAACGCGCACGTGAGTTGATGCTGGCCGGCGCCACGCTCGCGGACCCGGCCCGTATCGACGTGCGCGGCGGCGAGGTGTCCGTCGAGCGCGACGTATTCATCGATGTGAACGTCGTGTTCGTCGGCAAGGTGCATCTTGCGGCGCGCGTCAGAGTTGGACCCAACTGCCTCATCAAGGATGCGAGCATCGGCGCAGATACCGAGGTGTTATCGAACTGCGTCATCGAAGACGCGCAGATCGGCGAGCATTGCCGCGTCGGCCCGTTCGCCCGCTTGCGTCCGCACACCGTGCTCGCGCACGGCGTGCACATCGGCAACTTCGTCGAGGTCAAGAACTCAGAGATCGGGCCCGACAGCAAGGCGAATCATCTGAGCTATGTGGGGGACACGCGCGTGGGGGGCGGGGTCAACGTCGGCGCCGGCACCATCACCTGCAATTACGACGGCGCCAACAAATGGCCCACGGAGATCGGCGACGGTGCCTTCATAGGCTCCGGCAGCATGCTCGTGGCGCCCGTGCGCGTCGGCGCGGGCGCGACCATCGGCGCCGGATCGACCATCGCGGCGAATGCTCCGCAGGGAAAGCTCACGTTGACGCGCGCGCCGCAAGTCAGCTCCTCGAGCTGGACCCGGCCGCGCAAGCTCTCTCCCGAGGAGCATGCTGCCGCGGTCGAGCGCGCCTTGAGCGCGCCGCAGAATGATTCCGCAGCGCGCAGCGGCGCGGCCGACCCGGACAAGAAGACTTGAAGCAATCGAGCATCGAGCCGTTCCGCGCGAAGGCTCGACGGGTCAGCCTGATCGTTCGCGGTGTGCTCATGTTGCACTCACATGCGGGACCCGGATTCGGTGGGTGCCGGTATGCGCCGAGCCCATTGTTCGGCCGCAAGCCCACGCCTTGACGCGATCGCGTCGGCGCCGGCCGCTGCCGGCGTCATTTTTTCAAATACTGATGCACGATCTCGATCAGCTCCTCGGCAGCGGCCGAACGAGCCTCGGGGTCTGCGCGCGGGCTCATCATGTGCTCGCGCACGTGATCTTCGATCACCTCGGCGATGAAGCCGTCCAAGGCACCCCGGCAGGCGGTCGCTTGCTGCAGGACTGTCGTGCATTCATCGTCGGCATCCACGGCGCGTTCGATGGCCTCGAGCTGCCCACGCATGCGCTTCACGCGGTTCAATAATTTGGTCTTCTCTCGCGCCACATGCCCCATCCCGCCGCTCCTTGCAAACTATACCCAGGTAGGGTATCTTAGCAGAATCACCAGCGCGCGTGCGAGCCGGGCAATCGATTCTTAATGCGATTGTCGGAGAATCGAGCGGCCGGTCCCAGCGCCGCGCGCATCCCGGCGCCAAGCCCCCGCAGGGAGAACCACCATGATCAATTTCGGCTTCCGAGTCGCGGCTCGCGCCGCGCGCATGCGAGGGGTTGCAGCCGAAGTCCTGGCATTCGTGTGGGGCGCTTCGGTGCTCGGCTTCTGTGTGCTGATCATTGCGCTCTATTTTCTGGTGTAGACGTGCGATGCCGTCGGCGCCTTTTCCCGCTGTGCCCGGGCGCGCCGGCATACGCGGCGCTGGCGCTGGCTTTGGCATGGGTGTGCGCGGGCGGCTCTGCCGTGGACGCCGATCCGGCCGACGATGCGGGCACCGCCGCCGCGACCGAGACGAGCCCCACGCCCGATGAGCGTTATGCCATCCATGGGCAGGCAACCTACGTCGAGCAGGACACGAACGATTTCCGTGCGCCCTACCGCGGGCGCAACAGCCTCTCACCCGAGATGGGCCGCGAGACCTCGGATCTCACCCTTTATGTCGGCGCGCGCCTATGGCGCGGTGCCGAGATTTGGATTTCCCCCGAGTTCGATCAAGGGCGCGGGCTGGACGACACGTTGGGCCTGGCGGCGTTCTCGAGTGGCGAGGCTTACAAGGTGGGCTCGAACGCGCCCTACCTGCGGCTGCCTCGCTTTTACGCGCGCCAGACCGTCGATACGGGCGGGCAACGCGAGAATGTGGCGGGCGTAGCCAATCAGCTCGCCGGCTCGCGTAGCAGCGACCGCTGGGTGTTCACCGTCGGCAAGTTCTCGGTGACCGACGTGTTCGACACGAACCAATACGCTCACGATCCACGAAGCGACTTTCTGAACTGGGCTGCCGTCGACGCCGGCACCTATGATTATGCCGCCGACGCGTGGGGATATACGGTGGGTGCGGCGGCGGAGCGCTACATCGGCTCATGGACGTTGCGGGCGGGTGTGTTCGATCTATCGGTCGTTCCAAACGACCCGCACCTTGACCCGGCGTTCCACCAGTTCCAGATGGACGGCGAAATCGAGAAGCGCTATCCGTTGTTCGGCAAGACGGGGCGCCTTCTCTTCACAGCATGGCAAACCCGCGCACGCATGGGTCTGCTCGATCAGGCGATGGCGCTCGGTCTCGCCACGGACACCCCGCCGAATCCTGCGCTGGTCCGCCAGTATCGCAGCCGCATCGGCGGAAGCTTCGGCGTCGAGCAGCCGCTGACCGATGACGTCGGCCTGTTCGCCCGCGTCGGCAAAGCGCAGGGTAATGTCGAAGTCTTCGAGTTCACGGACATCGACCGCTCGATCGCGGTCGGCGCATCCCTCAAGGGGTCGCACTGGTATCGGCCCGGCGACACCCTCGGGGTTGCCTTGCTCGACGATGGCATCTCCGCCGAGCGCGAGCAGTATCTGAATCTTGGCGGCCTCGGCATCCTGGTGGGCGATGGCAAGCTGCCCCACCCGGGTGCGGAGGAGGTCGTCGAAACGTATTACAGCATCGGGCTAGTTTCGTGGGCGCAGCTCTGCGCCGACTATCAGTACGTCAAAAACCCCGCGTACAACCGCGACCGCGGACCCGTCTCGCTCTGGGCGCTGCGCCTGCATATGCAGTTCTAACCCTCGCGCCGCATCGCAGCATTTGGGGGCCGCCGCAAACTGCTGAGTCGCTTTCGGGCACACTAGGCGCCCCAAAAAAGCGTTGGAGCGCGAGCTTTCATGTGCGGAATCGTCGGAGTGGTGGCGGAACGCAATGCGGTGCCGATCCTTCTGGAAGGGCTGCGCCGGTTGGAATACCGCGGCTACGATTCCGCGGGTGTCGCGGTGCTCGGCGCGGACGGGAAGCTCGGTCGCAGGCGCGCCGTCGGCAAAGTCAAAGTGCTGGAGGAGGCCCTCGCCGCCGAGCCCCTCGCAGGACACGTCGGCATCGCCCACACTCGCTGGGCGACCCACGGCCTGCCCACGACGCGCAACGCTCACCCTCAGGTCTCGCGCGACGGCATCGCCATCGTGCATAACGGCATTATCGAGAACCACGAAGCGCTGCGCGCCGGCCTGCTCGATCTGGGCTATCAGTTCGATTCGGAGACCGACACCGAAGTGATCGCGCATCGGATTCATCATCACCTCGCGGGGAGCGCGGATCTGTACGCGGCGGTGCGGGCCACGGTAGCGGAGCTCGAGGGCGCCTACGCGCTGGCAGTGATCTCGGAGAAAGACCTCGGCGCGATCGTTCTCGCGCGCGCCGGCTGCCCGGTGGTCGTCGGGCTCGGTATCGATGAGAATTTCGTCGCGTCCGACGTCGTGGCTTTGCTGCCCGTCACGCGCCGCTTCATGTTTCTCGAAGAGGGCGACGTCGCCGAGATCCGTCGCAAATCCGTCAAGGTCGTCGACAGGAAGGGCAGGGCCACGACACGCGCTGTACGCGAGAGCGAGCTGGCCGCCGATGCCGTCGAGCGCGGTCCCTACCGGCACTTCATGCTCAAGGAGATTCACGAGCAGCCGCGCGCCATTGCGCAGACCCTCGATGAGCGGGTGTCGGGCGCCAAGCTGTTGGATGCGGCGTTCGGTCCGTCTGCCCGCGAAGTCTTCGGCCGAGTCAAGGCCGTGCACATTGCCGCGTGCGGCACGAGCTTTCACGCCGGGCTCATCGCCGCCTATCTGATCGAGCAATACTGCCGGATGCCGGCCCGCGTCGAAATCGCCAGCGAGTATCGCTACCGCCAGCCGGTCATCACCCCCGACACTCTGTTCGTGACATTGTCTCAATCCGGCGAGACGGCGGACACGCTGGCGGCGCTCCGCAATGCTAGGCAGGCAGGGTACGTCTCGACTCTTTCGATATGCAACGTGCCGGAAAGCTCGATGGTACGCGAATCGGATCTCGTGCTGTTGACGCGCGCCGGCCCGGAAATCGGAGTCGCCTCGACCAAGGCGTTTACCACGCAGCTGACGGCGCTCGGCATGCTCGTGGTCGCGCTCGCGAAGCAGTCCGGCGACGGCGCCAGCCACGAGCGCGAGCTCATGGTGCAACTCTTGCAGCTGCCGGGGCTGGTCGAGAAAACGTTGGCGCTCGATGCCAGCATCCAGCAGTTGGCCGAATCCTTCGTCGATCGCCAGCACGCGCTTTTCGTCGGACGCGGCGCACTCTCCGCCATTGCCATGGAGGGCGCTCTGAAGCTCAAGGAGATTTCCTATATCCACGCCGAGGCCTATCCCGCGGCCGAGCTCAAGCACGGGCCGCTCGCGCTGGTGGATGAGGAGATGCCGGTGATCGCGGTTGCTGCCAACAACGAGCTGCTCGAGAAGCTCAAGTCGAACCTTCAGGAGGTGCGCGCACGCGGCGGCCGGCTGATCGTGTTCGCCGACCCACAGGCGGCTATGACGCGCGGCGACGGGATCACGGTGATCGAGATGCCGGTGACCGCGACTGCGCTGCAGGCGCCGGTGCTGTTCGCGATTCCGATGCAACTGCTCGCCTATCACGTCGCCGTGCTCAAAGGCACGGACGTCGATCAGCCGCGCAATCTGGCGAAGAGTTTAACGGTCGAGTAAGAGATCAACATAGAAATGAAAATCACCCGGCGCGGCGTCCTTGCACGAATTGGCCTCATGGTCGCGGCAAGTCAAGTTCCCCCGAGCTTCAGTCGAGCTGGCACACCCGCAAGTTCGAAATTGATCCACGACCCGCTCATCTGGGACGATCACTCCGGATTTGACCCGGTGTCCGATTATGATCTCGAGCGCCTCGAGGACTGGCGCAAGGCAGGAGTGAACTACCTATCCATCGACGTTGGATACGACGTGATCGAGTGGGAGCGGGCGATCAAGAACCTGGGCGCTTACATCACGTGGCTCGAGCAACGGCCCGATAGATTTTTGCTCGTGCGTCGCGCAGATGACGTGCTGCAGGCGAAGAAGACCGGCCGATTGGCGATCACCTTCGATCTGGAGGGCATGAACGCGCTCAACGGCGACCCCTCGCTCGTGGCGCTGTATTACCGCCTCGGCGTGCGCCAGATGCTCACCGCTTACAACAAGAACAACCTCGCCGGTGGAGGCTGTCACGACAAGGATACCGGGCTTACGGCCTTCGGCCGACAAGTAATTGCCGAGATGAATCGCGTCGGCATGTTGGTGGACTGCTCACACACGGGCTACCGAACCACCATGGAAATCATGGAAGCGGCGACCCAACCGGTCGTATTCTCGCACTCCAATCCAAAGACTCTGCGCTTGCACGGACGCAACATCACCGATGACCAGATCCGCGCCTGCGCCAACACCGGTGGGGTAGTTGGCGTGACGGGACTTGGGTATTTTTTACCCGATCGCGCGTCGTCTGTGATTGCATTGGCCGACTGCGTCACCTATGTGCGCGATCTCGTCGGCGTCGATCACGTGGGCTTGGGTCTCGACTACACGCCTCCGGATCCGAAAGATGCCGAGAATGCGGATCTCGTCTCTCATCCGGACTTCTGGCCGCCGGCCGAATACGCAGCGCCGTGGCCTATGCAGGACGTTGCTCCGGCAGGGTTCGCGCAACTTGCGGCATTGCTGGCCGATCGGGGATGGTCGAGCGGAGATATACGTAAAGTCCTTGGAGAAAACTTTTTCCGCGTTGCTCGCGCTGTGTGGAAGTAGCGCGCGTGTCCAATCCTCTGGACTATGGTGAGGGAACAACGCACGGCGCGGGCCAGTCGAAAATCGCCGTCGCCGTTCGTCGATACTTGAAATGGCGGGGCGGCCGCTTAAGCCCCGCGGCACTTCAAGGAGCGTCTGTGCGGATCATTGCGTGCCATCGCCCTCGAGGCCGAGGATCGTGACCTGTGACCTCCTGACTGGCACGGGCCACGCGGCGGAAACCAGCCCGCTTGCGACCGCAACCTTCTGCTGCCCATTCACCGTATAGGTGATGAGACCGCCAGCGAGGGCGGCCTCAAGTTGCTGGCTCCACAGTTTTTCGCCGGTTTCAGCGTTGACCGCATAAAGGTTTCCGCCGACGTCGCCAAAAAACACGAGGCCGCCCGCTGTCGGTGTCACGGCGGCGATGATCGGGTAGTTCGACTTCACCCGCCACTTCCATACCCCCGTATCGGCGTCCACCGCATGGATCCATCCAGCCCAGTGTCCATCCGACCGATCGGTCATGCCCCCGACAAAGAACGGATTAAGTGACCGCTCTCCGAACCAAGGTTGTCCGACGGCGACCTTCTGAAGTTCCTCGTTGGTCTTCACTCTTACGGTCACGCACCAATCGACATCGCCGACGAACACCAGGTTGCTCTGCGGATCGTAGGCCGGGCTGTTCCACTCCTCACCACCCCCGGCGCCGGGACAAAAATGGACATCCTTGTCGGGTGAGAAAGGCTCCTCGACGTTCTCTATTGTGGTGACAGGTACGCGGTAGAGCTGGTGGTTATCGGCAAGATCGAAGGCATAGAGGTGTCCGTCCTTTGGCGCAACCAACATCACCTGCTTCCCCGCGGCCGTCTTGACAAGGGCGGGCGGGTTGGAAGCGTCCCAGTCGTGCCAGTCCCGGGGCACAAGTTTCACGTGAGACTTGTAAGCACCAGTCCGGGCGTCGAGCACTACGATCGAGTCGGTGAAGAGATTCTCGCCTTCCCGCGCGGCGATGCTGAAATCGGGGCCGGGATTGCCCGTGGGAATGTATAGGAGCCCGGTGTTTGGATCGAGCGAGTAGGAGGACCAGGCCCCTCCGCCCGTGATGGGTATATCGGCCAGGTTCTTCTTCCATGTGTCGGTGTTGAGTGGCGTGGCGCCTTGCGGTCCGAGGACAGGATCGCCCTCGGTCTTGGGCACCAGATAGAATTCCCAGACGACTTTGCCCGTTTTGGCATCGAGCGCGTACATGCGCCCCTTCCCGCCCTTGAAGTCACCGCCCGCATTGCCGATGAGCACCAGCCCGTTCCAGGCGATCGGCGCAGCAGGGACGGTTTCACCTTTGTTGACATCCGCGATGGTGGTCTCCCAGACCCGCTTGCCGGTGTTGAAGTCAAAGGCCTGCACGCGTCCATCCTGGGTGCCTCGAAACAGACGGCCGTCCATGTACGCGGCGCCGCGATTTGCGGGCAAGAGTGATGGCGCAATCGATTCGTGCGTGCGCCAATTCTCTTTGCAAGTCGCCGGATCGAGAGAGAAAATATCGAATTCGCTCGTGCCGATCAGAGCACCCTGCACCATGAGAAGGCCGGTCTCGAAACTCGAGAACTCCTTGACCTCATAGATGCATTGCACCTTCAGCTTGCCGACATTCTGAGTGTTGATCTGACTGAGGTTCGAATATCGCTCGGAAGTCAGTGTTTTGTTGTAGCTCGCCCAATCCCCAGTCGCCGCGCCCGACGCCGCACCGGCAGGAGCCGCAGCCGCGCCCGTGCCCTGGTAAGCGACGTTCTTCTCCGTCGTCACGGTGCCCGGAGGCGCGTTCAGCGACAACAGTTCGTCGCGTCCCCCAGCGGCATCGAGAGAAACTTGAACCGGGTGCGTGTGGTAGAGACCCAGGCCCAGGCCCACCGCGCCCGCGGCTGCCACAACCAGAGCAAGAATCACGTAATCGCGTCGAGGTCTCATGCCCTGTCTCTCAGTCGGCTGCTGCGCCGGTGCGTTGCTGTGTAGGGTTCCGCATCGATTACCGCCGGTGCGGCCGCCAATTTCCTGTCGCGTCAGCGCGATGTCGGATATTGCCTGGCAACCCTGAAACAGCGCCGATAACGGCGCAATTGCCCCTTGGTCCTACGCACGGGCGGCCTGTTCGCTCGGCATGAACGGGGCAGTAAAACGCGATTGCGCCAGCCACCGGGTCGCGGCGGCCCAGCGCCGCTGTGCCGCGCATCTATATCCGACAACAAGCTCGCCGTTTTAGGGAGGATTTGATGTCACTCCTTCTCTGGACGAAGGCGTGAATCGGCCTTTTATCCCGAGCTTCTAGTACAATCAGCGCCTCTGGCATCGATGAGCTCATGGGGTATGGGCGACCGGCCTTTTAATACGAGAAGCCTTCATGTGTCGGCCATTGTTGTGCTGGCCGCGCTGCTGTTTCGTGCCTATATCCCCATCGGGTTCATGCCGGCGAACGGCGCGCCATTTCAGCTGGAACTCTGTCCCGCGTTCGGGATGTCCGTCGCTGCACACCATTTGCACCACCACGATTCGCGGCATCATGCGGATTTCCAAGATTGCCCTTTCGGGAGTGCGCCCGCTCAAGGACCCGTTTCCGACCTGTTAGTTTTTGTTCCGCCCGGGCAAACACCCTTTCTCGAGACACTCCCTGCCGAAACCAAGCGGCTGGTGATTCGACCGCTACGGTCGCACCAACCTCGCGGACCCCCCTCTCTCGCCTGATTCCTATTGAGCGACGCAGGCGTGGAAGCGATGAACTCCCCGCCTGCGTCGATCCATTCGAATTTCTTGGGGAGAGATTCATGTCAACTGCCTGTGCGGGCCCTCGACGCGCTCGTTTGCGCCTCGTGGCGTTATTGTTCGTCTCGAGCGCTGTGGTTTTGCTTGCGATCCTCATTCGGCCGACGGCGGTTTACGCTGCCGATGTCGGTGGCGTCCGCGGCGTCGTGCATGACGCGCAACATCTGCCGATCGTGAATGCTCAGGTCATGCTCAGGTCTGCAACCTCCGAGTGGTCGCAGCTCACGACTACGGATTCCCGGGGGGAATTCGCCTTCATCTCGGTCCCTATCGGCGATTACGTCTTGACCGTCACGCAGGCCGATTTTGAGACGAGGTCGCAGATCGTCAGCGTCACCTCGGGCTTCTCACCGGTCGCCCATATGCAACTCATAAAAGGGCCTGCGCTTCCCACCGTCACCGTGACCGCCGCGCCGGATACATCCTTGCCGGTCACGGCCACTCCGACGACGGTCGTCAGCCGCGAAGACATCGCGCGGACCCCCGGGGCCGAGCAGACGAACAATCTCGCAATGATCACCGACTTCGTGCCCGGAGCTTATGTCGTTCACGACCAACTGCACGTTCGCGGCGGCCACCAGACGACCTGGGCCGTGGACGGTGTCGAGATTCCAAATACCAACATCGCGAGCAACTTGGGCCCGCAGATCGATCCCAAGGATATCGATTATCTCGAGATCCAGCGGGGTAGCTACGCGGCGGATCTGGGAGATCGTACTTATGGGGTATTCAACATCGTGCCGCGCACCGGCTTCGAACGCGATAATCAAAGCGAGCTAATCGCGAGCGGTGGCAATTTCGGGCAAACCAACGACTATATGAGCATCGGTAGCCATGACGAGCGATTCGCCTACTATGCGAGTATCAACGGCAATAGAAGCGATCTGGGGATTCAAACGCCGGTTGCGCAGATCATTCACGACGCGGAGAACGGCTACGGCGCCTTCAGCACTCTGATTTTAAATGCCACCCCCGACGACCAGTTTCGGTTCGTGTTCTCCGCACGTCATGATAACTACGATATCCCCAACGCCCCTGGGCAGCTCGCCGACGATGTTCAACGGGAGACCGATGTCTTTGCCATTCTGTCCTGGGTGCGAAAATTGAGCGCTGATGCCGCGCTCACCACGTCATTCTTCTATCATCAAAACCAGGCCGATCTCGACGGCGCGCCGAACGATTTCCCTACCAGCACCACCGATCAGCGTTCCTCGAGCTACGTTGGAGGTCAGGAGACGTTGCGATGGCACGTGACTCGGAACGACATCCAGGTTGGCGCCATCGGGTGGGGCCAGCGCGACCACGAAGCGTTCGACCTGCTCTTCAACGATGGCAGTAATGCACCCGTCAATCAGACTTTGCGCCCGACCGGCTCGCTGGTTGCGGCGTACCTCCAGGACACATTCAAGCCGACCGACTGGCTTGAATTTCCCGTCGGCGTGAGGCAAACGCATTTCGATGGGTCGATCGTCGAGAACGCTACGAGTCCCCGGGTCGGTGCCGCCGTGCGGATTCCCGCGCTGAACTGGATCCTGCGTGGCTTTTGGGGGAAGTACTACCAGGCGCCGCCGCTGACGACGCTTAGCGGGCCTCTGCTCGAGTACGCGCAGAACAGCAATCTGGGCTTCTTGCCGCTGCGGGGCGAGCGCGACGAGGAGTATCAAGCCGGCGTGACGATTCCCGTATTTGGGTGGGTGATCGATGCCGATCACTTCCACACCAAAGCGAAGAATTTCTTCGATCACAACAACATCGGCAACTCGAACGCGTTTTTCCCCCTCACCATCGACGGCGCGTTGATTCAAGGTAACGAGCTCACAATTCGATCTCCCAAGTTCTGGAGTGTCGGTCAAGCCCACGTGACCTATTCGAATCAGACGGCCGACGGCTATGGCGCAATCAACGGAGGGCTCACCGATTTCAGTCCTCCCGCGGGCTTCTTTGCGCTCGATCATGATCAGCGCAATACGGCAAATGTCGGGCTCAACGCGAATCTGCCGCGCGAATCGTTTGCGTCCGCCGATGTGTCTGTCGGCTCCGGCTTCTCCAACGGCAGTGGCACTCCACCGAGTCATCTGCCAGGACATGCGGAGCTGAACTTGAGCGCCGGCAAAGCGTGGGGGCAGAGCTTTTCGGCGTCGTTAACCGTACTGAACGTGACGGACCGGCACCTGCTGATCGACAACAGTCTGACCTTCGGCGGGTTTCACTGGAATGACCCACGGCAGATCTATGCCCAAGTCAATTACAAGTTCGGCTACTAGGATTCACACGAGCCGCATTTCTCGGTCGATCAGAGACACCGGCCGGGACCGACGGGCGACCGATGCAGAACGGCCCGAAGGCCGTCGCTGGCAGCCGAGAGTTAAAAGCCATTTAGCTGACATCGGAACTTCAGCAGAATATGTAAAATTGAAAAAGTGATATCAACAAACCACAAATGCGTAATATCCTCTCCTGGGATATATCAGAACCAATAATTCATTCATCCAGATCAAAGAAAAAACGGAGACGCTCAAATGAAGGGAAAAACCTGCGGATTACTCGCGGCGGGTCTGCTTGCGGGACCAATTGCCGCAAGCGCAGCGCCTAGCTATGCGCCCGTTGATTTTCTGGGCACGCTTAATGTCACCTGCGTTGGGTATAGCGCTGCGGACTGCGGAACCGGCGGAGTCGTCGCCATCTCAGGCTCGCTGTCTTCGAGCGGGTTGGTTGATATTGGCACTCCCGGGGACCCTAATTTCTTCGCAGGCTCCCTATCGGCCGCTAATACGATCACGGGTGTCGCTACGAGCCTCGACGGCGACGTGTACGACTGGACGTTCTCTCGCACGATTGCCCCCGTCACGAGCCCAATCGTCGGGGACTGGTCCGGTACCGGTACCCCGGTGGTGATTGGCAGCGGAAATGGCGCTACTGAGTTAGCCGACGTCGTGATTACAAGCGCCGCCAAGGCGCCCGAGATCGATCCCGCCTCCACCGCTAGTGGTCTCGCGCTGCTCGCCGGCGGCCTGATCGTGCTCCGCGGTCGCAAGCAGCAACGCATCGCCGCTTAAGTTCGCCTCTGTTTTGCGTTGAGAGACCCGGCCTTCGCGTCGGGTTTCTCATTTGTGCGCCCGGCGGGGCGCACTCTCTTGGAAGTATGTCCTCTACATACCCGACACGGAGACACGTTAGCTGCACGGCAAGGGCGTCTCGGGTGACCGGGAGTCTGAAGGAAGCCGGAGGCAAATCGCTGGCGCGACGGAACAGGAAGCGGATAGAAGCGGCATTGTGGGGTGAGCCGGCAAAAAGATGCGAAGCCCGATACGCGTACAGAACACGATGTCGTATGTCCGACGCGCATAAGCGGGAAAGAGAGTGCGCAATACCCGGGGAGATCTGCCAGCGTGCCGCTGTGCTACGAGGATCGAGAGGTTCTCGGAGGCGTTGGCAGAAGTGCTAACTCGAAACGTGTAATGCGGTTCTTCTTACCCCGAAAAACCATCTAGTTTTTCAACGGAATAGGTCGCGAGGACTTATTCGACGCTCAAGGAGATCTGGGCGATTCGTATTCGACTGCAGCTTGCCGTTCGGCGTCGCGAACCGCCCTGTTCAACTTGGTCATCGACAGCAAACTTCGAGCCTGTGACCTCGTCAACCTGAGAGTGCGGGATGTCTGCCATGATCAGACCGTCGCATCGCTGACGATCGTGATGCAGCAGAAGACGCAACGGCCCGTCCAGTTCGAGATGCCGAGCCGACGCGGGAGGCCGTGGAAGCCTGGATCGGCCATGCCGGGCTAACCTCAGGAGACAGTCTGTTCCCAAGCCGCGTTCGCAGTTCAGTGCACCTGTCAACCCGGCAATGCGCGCGGATAGTAGATTCCTGGGTGAGACAGATCGGATTGGACAAGACGCAATACGCACACGCTGAGGCGGACGAAGGCGACCTTGATCTACCGCCGGACGAAGAACCTGCGCGCGGTCCAACTGCTGCTCGGACATGCCAAGCTGGAAAGCACGGTCCGATACCTCGGCATTGAGGTAAACAATGCCTTGGAGATGGCCGAGCAGACGGAGGTATAGCGGAGCTAGCGCCGGGCCGGTTGGCGTCAACGGGCGCTGACCGGCCACTCTGCGACATTCGAAGGGCCAGATTAGGCGCCCCGGACTGGTCGCTCGAAGGCGGCCATTTCGTGCCGCAGTCGAGCCGCGCCTGAAGGTATTGCTCGTCCGTGAGACGACATCAAACCGCTGTGTCCAGCCAGCATTCGTGCCTCCAACAAGTTAGCCAATGCATCGTTGCCCGAAGAATCAGCGGCTTAGCTGGTTATAAATAAATGATGATCGGAGTATTCGCGGAAGATTGAACTGGCGAATCCTATGCCCAGGGTCGCGCCTCCGAGCGACATTCGACTCAAGACTACGGAGACATATCATGAACACGATCATTCGATGTGGATTCGCCTTAACGCGATTTCCGGGCTGACTACGGTCAAGGCCCTGGTTGCGCATGGCCCATTTCTACCGTTTACCGTGCTTTGCGGTGCTTTGCCGCTTGCTCCACCGCAAGTCTCGAATGACTATTTGGCGCCCGTGTAGTGCTGCCGGCAGGGTATGCGTCCGCAGCCTTATGAAAAGGAATGGCATGTGAAAACAACTCTGCGCAAGGTCTGTCACTCTACCTTCCCCGGTGTCTTGCTGATGGTGCTTACGGCGTGCGGTGGCGGGGGTAGCTCGCCCGCGCCGATGATCTCCTCCACGCAGATGACCAGCTCCACCTACATGATCGGCGGCACGGTGACGGGTCTCACTGGCTCGGGCTTGGTATTGCAGAACAACGCCGGAGGTGCTCTCGCGGTTTCCGCTGCGGGCGCATTTACCTTCACGGCTGCCCTCCCTGACGGTGCTGCTTACGCGGTGACGGTGAAAACGCAGCCCTCCACGCCGGCACAGAATTGCGTGGTCTACGGCAGTTCCGGCACGGTCGTTGGCGCAAATGTCAGCGTCGCGGTCTATTGTTCGAATGTTGGGAGGTTCGCCTACGCCGCAAACGCGGGCGACAACACCATCTCGGTGTACTCGATCGATCCGGCGACGGGTGCGCTCACCGCGGTCGGGGCGTCCGTTCCCACAGGCACGTCGCCCTACGCTATCGCGGCGAGGCCGGATGGAAAATACGTCTACGTGGTTAACGAGATCTCCAACAACATATCGGTGTATGCGGTCAATGCCACGAGTGGTGGATTGGCCGCGATCCCAGGCTCACCTTTCGCGGCAGGTATGGATCCTCAGGCCCTAGCGTTCGACCCGTCGGGTGCGTATTTGTACGTTGCAAACGACGGCTCTGACAACCTTTCGGCATTTTCAGTTAATGCAAGCACCGGTGCTCTGACGCCGCAGTCAACCGCAACCTATGTCACCGGTACCGGCCCATCAGCTGTTTCAGTAGACTCCTCCGGAGAGTTCGTCTTTGTGGCAAACAACGGCGGTTCCAATAATATTTCCGTGTTTATGCTTGCGGCAGCGACAGGTGCATTGACACCCGTGGTCGGATCGCCCTTTGCCGCGGGTGGCAAGCCTCATAGTCTGGCGGTCACGCCATACGAAACACCGTGGGACTACGGTCAACCATTCGTTCTCTACACGGCCAACTTCGACGGCACTAGCTCGACGATCTCCGGATTTAGCGTCGATCCGGATACGGGGGCATTGACCGCGCTTAGCGGCTCTCCATTTGCCGTGCCGGTGAGTAACTACATCGGAACTGATCTCAGTGGCACGTACTTGTACGTCACGACGGGCGCAAGTGTGGTCGGATACAGCATCGATGCGACCGGTTTGCCTACGACCGGTTTGCTTACGGCGCTCCCTGGTTTCCCCGTCGCTTCAGGAACGAATGCGTACTCCGTGACGGTCGACCCATCCAATCAATTTCTCTACGTAGGAAATGACGGCTCTGCAAATATTTCCGGATACAAGCTTGATGCTGCAAATGACGGGCTCACCGCCACACATGGCGGCCTCACCGCTATTCCCGGCTCACCTTTTGCTGCTGGAAGCAAACCGGACTTCATCGCAATACTGTGAAAACCGGCAGTGTGCGCGGAAAAGACACTAACCTGTGTGGTAGTCCGTCGCTCAAGATTGCCAAATCCTGATGCCTTGGAGCTGACGCTCGTCACCGGCAGAAACAGGTCGCGAAGCGACACTTGTATTTTCAACATTCACGGCAACGACGCGCGCTGAGGCCTCGGGCACGGAGGTAGGCACGTCGGTGGCCGAAGGCTGAGTGATTTCCATATGCGTTCTCCTTGCTCGCAGATTCCGCGGTGACCGGTCACTGACTGACCTCTCGGGGCGGGCGGAAATCCAACATATGCTGGTCTTGAGCATGCGCTAGTGGCTCTTGGCCCTATTGAGGGCGACTAGCACCCCACGGGGGCGCGCGAGTTGATCTTCGACGAAGCCGACGGTCGCCACCGGCGGGAGAGGATCGGGGGACTAAACCGCTCGCGCGGTAGGGGTAGCTTCGTTAAGGGGCCGAAGGCGGCTGAGGTCTGAGGTTCTGTTTCGTATGTTGCACGGTGAGGCAATCCGCCTCATCTCGCAACCGGAGCAGAGCCATGAAGGATTCACCCGAGAAGATCTCACCGCTGCGTCGTCGCATGATCGAAGACATGCGGATGCGTAAGCTCTCCACCAAGACTCAAGACACCTACGTTCGTGCCGTGCGGCACTTCGCCGGATACTTGGGCCGCTCACCCGATAAGGCCACGGACGAGGACTTGCGCCGTTACCAGCTTCACTGCGTGGATCGAGGCGTCTCGCCGATCACGCTCAACGCGACGATCACAGGATTGAAGTTTTTCTTCGAGGTGACGCTGAAGCGTCCCGAGTTGATGGGCAAGATGCGCCACCTGCGTGTGGCCCGGACGCTCCCAGTGGTTTTGAGCCGCGAGGAAGCGAGCCGCTTGATCGAGAGCGCGAGCACCCTCAAGCATCGCACCGCCCTCTCGGTGGCGTATGGTGCCGGGCTTCGGGTGAGCGAAGTGTGCGCTTTGAAGGTCGGCGACATCGACAGTGAGCGGATGCTCCTTCGGATCGAGAAGGGCAAGGGGCAAAAGGACCGCTACGCGCTGCTCCCCCCGATCCTGCTCGAGCGGCTGCGCACCTGGTGGCGCTACGCGCGGGCCGAGGGCAAGGTCCTGCCCGGCGGGTATCTCTTCCCGGGCCTCGATCCGATGGACTCGCTTTCCACCCGGCAACTGAACCGCGCGGTGCACGAGGCGGCACGAGCTGCGCACATCGATAAACGCGTCACGATGCACACGCTGAGGCATTCGTTTGCAACTCACCTGCTCGAGCAGGGAGAGAACATCCGCACCATCCAGGTGCTACTTGGACACAAGAAGCTCGAGACCACCGCGCTCTACACCCAGGTGGCCACCGAGACCTTGCGCAAGGTCTTAAGTCCTCTGGAGCCGGCCCAACCCGCGTAAGGCACTTTGGTGCCGAGCCTGGAGGTCGCGGATATCTTCCGCGCCCACGGGCCGACGTGGCGGCACACGGAGCGGGGGCACTTCAGCCTCGGCCAGTTGAAGGTCATGTCGGCCATCGAACAGTGCCGCAGCGCCGCTCTGGGCGGCCATGCGCTGCGCTGCAGCTCTTGCGCGCAACCGCAGATCGCCTACAACTCCTGCCGCAACCGACACTGCCCGAAGTGCCAAGCGAGCGCCGCCAAGCGCTGGCTCGAGGCGCGCCAGGCGGATCTCTTGCCCGTGGAGTACTACCACGTGGTCTTTACCTTGCCGGCACCGATCAGTGCCATCGCCTACACCAACAAGGAGCTCATCTAGGGGTTGCTATTCGATATCGCCGCCGAGACGCTGCGCACGATCGGCGCCGATCCGAAGCACTTGGGTGCTCGGATCGGCACCACTCTGGTGCTGCATACCTGGGGCTCGGCGCTGACTCATCATCCGCACGTGCACGGCATCGTACCGGGCGGCGGGCTCGCGCCCGACACCGACCGCTGGGTGCCGTGCAAGCCGGGGTTCTTCCTCTCGGTGCGAGTCCTGTCGCGCCTGTTTCGGCGCCGCTTCCTCGAAGAACTGCAGAACCTACATCGTGACGGACAACTTAAGTTCTTTGGCAAACACATCGATTTGGCCGACGCCGATGCGTTTGCCGACTGGCTCGCACCGCTCCGCCAGTGCGAGTGGGTGGTCTACGCCAAACGCCCGTTCTCGGGACCCGAGCAGGTGCTCGCCTACCTCTCGCGTTACACCCATCGAGTGGCGATCTCCAACTCACGACTCGTGGCACTCGATGACCGAGGCGTTACCTTCCGCTGGAAGGACTACCGCGCCCAGGGCCGCACGCGCTACAAATTCATGACCTTAGCCACCGAGGAGTTCATGCGCCGCTTCCTGCTGCACGTGCTGCCCTCGGGCTTTCATCGCATCCGCCACTATGGACTGCTCGCCAACGGCAATCGCAAGAACCACATCGCCACCGCTCGAGAACTACTGCATCAACCGCCACCCGAGCCTCCCGCTCATCCCACCGATCACGACGCCGGACACGGCTCCGCGCGGCCCACCTTCGTGTGCCGGCATTGCGGGGCACCGATGATCGTCATCGAGACGTTTACTCGCGCGCAGCCTATCCGCGGACCCCCATGCTCACCGTGACTGCCCACCCTTCATCGCGCACTTCATCGTCGGCACTTCCTCGCGCAGTACCGATGCGAACGCCCATTGCCTTGCCGCGACAAACCTACCAGGTCGGCACGCATCGACGACACCACACAAGCTCGTTCTCTCATCTCCTCCTCCAGCACCGAATCGTCGCGCTCGAGCTCGCGCCGCGGGCCGTCGTCTCATATGGCGATGCGACCTCTCAAATCCCCATAGCGCGCCGCCACCGCTGACCTCATCAGCACGTCCCCGCGGTTTCTTCCCTCGAGGATTGCCCAACCCCTGCCCATCAGCCTCGACGAGCTCGGATAGTTGCGCGCACGCGGGCAGGAGTCGGACAATCCTTAACGTCAGGCGATATTGAGTAGTTGTTCCAATTTTCTAACATCAGTGAGTGGGAACGGTTGAGCTTACCGTCACCTTGGTACGTCTTGCCTTTCTGGCGGCAGCTAGACGTATCCAAAAACTGAACTCGCAGGCAATCCCCAACGTAAACAGTGTTGCTCCGAACCCACTTCGCCCAATCGCGACCCCATACACGTACAAGAGTACCGCGGTCCCAATCAGTGCGGCGCTAAGAAGGTGGCGTTTCATGTAACGCTCCAGCAGTGTCGTAACTCGGGCGTGCGTTAATAATACCGCACCAACACGATTTGGTGAGAGCCTTGTTTTCGGCTGCCGCAAAGCAGCCCCTCACTACAGGCGGCAACGGTCTATTCCGTTGAAAACTAATTTCCTGCGGGCCGACGATTTTGGAGATAAATCATTCTGTGGCTGAAAACCAGGTGTAAACACACACTCTGGCATACCTAGCGCAATTGAGAGCGGAGATCGTGGGAAGCCGCTGGTCCTTCGGCTTGTCAAAATTCCAGCCTTCTTAAAATCTTTTAATTTTCAGGTCGGATTACTGCAGGGAGTTTTTCAACAGTATGGGTCGATGCCGGTCACCGGATGAATCCGTTCCGGCTCGGCGTCCACGACTGGACTACTGAGGTGCTTGTATACTTCGTTGGCTCGAATACCAAGCCTAGGCGCCAGGGGTAAGATGCGACTCTGGACAATCCATCCGCAGTACCTTGATCCGCAGGGCTTGGTTGCGCTGTGGCGCGAAGCACTCCTGGCTCGCGCCGTACTGCGCGGGCAAACACGAGGCTATCGGCACCATCCGCAACTGGAGCGCTTTCGGGCACATGCATTGCCTCGTTGCGCCATCAACGCGTATCTTGCGGCAATCCATTCCGAAGCAACTGCGCGTGGCTACTCCTTCGATAAGAGCAAGATTGGCCCGTTGCGTTCGGTAGATTCGATTTCAACCACCACTGGGCAGATATCCTATGAGTGGAAGCATTTACTGGGAAAACTCTCTGTGCGGAGTCGGGTGTTGCGCCGGCACTGGCGCACCGTCCGTGTGCCGCTGTGTCATCCGCTGTTTACGCCAACGCCAGGGTTGATTGAGCCATGGGAGCGCACAGGCGCTGGCACCCAACGATCGGAGCGATCGCGGGTCGCATCTTCGTAGGGCCAGGAGAGTTCCGCAAAGCGGCCGTTGGCGACCGTCGCATAGGGCCCAGCCAAAAGCAGCACTGGCGCACATTGGAATCCCCGCCACGAAGCAGCCATTCGCCGCCTGGGATAAAATTACGCGGGCCTCTATGAACCCGAGCGTGATTGAAGGGAGGGAACAAGTGCCATCTGAAATAACTCGTCGCCAAATTAATAGTTGGACCCTGTAGACGGGATCATGAAGTTTCTTCTCACTTCCGGGGGCATCAGCAACGCAAGCATCCGCGACGCGCTGGTTGATCTCTTGGATAAGCCGATCGCCGACTCCAGCGCCCTGTGCATTCCCACGGCAGAGTACGGGCACCCAGGGTGTACTCCCACCTCGGCTTGGCGTTTTGTCGCGGGCCAGACACCAGCACCAATGTGCGATCTGGGCTGGAAGTCGTTGGGTCTGCTGGAGCTCACTGCGCTCCCCAGCATCGGTGAGGACCGATGGGTGCCTTGGGTCCGGCAGGCCGACGTCCTTCTAGTGGATGGAGGCGATGCGGCATATCTATGCCACTGGATGCGGCAGTCAGGCCTGGTGGAGCTCCTGTCATCTCTGCAGGACACGGTTTGGGTGGGGATGAGCGCCGGAAGCATGGTGATGACTCCCCACATCGGAGAAGACTTCGTCAATTGGCCATCCGCCGCTGGCGGCAATACCCTGGGGATCGTCGACTTCTCGATCTTCCCGCACTTGGGTCACGAACTCATGCCGGAGAACACCATGGTCAATGCACAGAAGTGGGCGGCCGGTATCGGAGGCCCGGCATACGCAATCGACGACCAAACCGCGATCAAAGTGGTCGATGGCGCTGTCGAAGTTGTCTCCGAGGGACACTGGAAGTTTTTTTCCTCTTGACCACAAAGGCCCAACTGATTCACTTGCGAGGCAACGATCGCAATGTGGCTAGAACCTCGCATTGGGTATCGCCATGAATTCGTGGCGCCCCATACCGGCCATTCATGAGAGACAGCACAGGGTCCGAGTGCGGCCGGCCCTCTTTAATTTTGCTTCGGGTCGGCCCCGGCAAGTGCGCGAATGACAATCGCGAGTCCGACAATTATCCCGCCAATCACCCAGCGGTGACTGAACCACAGCGTGTCGATGCGCGTCCGCTGCGGTTCGATGCGCGAATAGGCGATCGGAACCGAGTCGCCCGTCGAAAACCGCGCGATGCCCTGCTGACTCGAGTTCACCACCCGATGCAGCATTCCGTCGGCGTCCTTGAACTCGAATACCGGATAGACTTGCCTGGAGTGCCAGCGCTCGAAGTCAACGATTGTTCCTTGTGCCTGCAGGGAACCGGGAGTCGATCGCTGGTAGCCGCCGTCAAGCAAAGCGCCGGCGAGAATGAAACACGCGGCGAGAGCCAGAAAGCCAATCAATCGCGGCATGGTAGCCAAAGAATATCCGGGAGCCTGCAAAGAAGACAGTGACGAGTGCCCGGTTTGGAAGAATGGGGACCGCCGATTGTCTGGCCTCGGCCGGCCGTTCGTTAGTCGCGATACACTGCACGCGAACAGCGCTGAAGTCAGCTGCGGTCATTTTACCGGGGGCAGGCGTAATAAAGTGAAGCACGTGGCGTTGTTCGTGTTATTGGTACTGGCATTGCTCTCGCATGCGGTTCTCGCCGACCAAGCACCTGTCTCGGTTTGTGTGAATGCGCTTGAGCAGTTAGAAGCGCTCAAGGCGGTCGCTCCCGTATACAAGCTTGCGAGAAGCGAGGAACGTCAATACTTGGCGGACGCGGACCGTCCGGCAGAGATAGCTCGTTTAAAGACAATCGTCGCCGACGCCTGCAGCGTTAAACCCAAACATAGGCAGCGCGAAGAATCCGACGCGGAGCGACTGCACCTAATGCGCTCGCCAGAGTGCATGCAAGATCGCGACCGACTTTCGATGATGGAAAAGAAAGATGCACGCACGCCGGAAGATGATCTCGCAAGGACGCGCGAACGAGTTCTTAGCCGATGTCCGGCCATCGATCTTTCCGATGTATGGCTCGTAGAATGGATCCCATCCCCCGTGACCCCCAATGGGTGAGGTGACAGTCATGAGTTCGACAGCGGGGCGCCGGCAAATCCCGATCGGACCGTCGGACTAACGAACCGCCTGATAGGGAGACATTCAGCCCGGGTGGCTTACTCACCTGAAAATGAGATTGCCCTTTAGGCCAATAGGGGCTTCGACGCGGGCGTGGCACCCTCGTGAGCCTACTCCGACGCTCACGGGGTAGTTGGAGGCATCGCAATTCATGTCTACCGAAACTTCCGCGGCGTCGGCGGCAAAGTAGCGATCCGTTGGGCACACCGGCTTCGTTCGCTGTCGCTTTCTTCTTGGCGATACTCGCGGCCACCTCCGCGCATGCCGAATTGAGCGCGGAGGATCTAGCGAAAATCGCTCAGAACCCTGTGGGCAACCTCATCAGCGTGCCGTTCCAGGAGAATGCGAACTTCAATGTGGGCCCTTTGAATGGCACTCAAAACGTGCTCAACATCCAGCCGGTGTATCCCATCCACCTGAACAGCGACTGGAACGTCATCACCCGCACCATTCTGCCCATTATATCGATGCCCGCATTTGCACCGGGGCAGGGTCGCACGAGCGGCATCGGGGATGTGCAATTATCGGCCTTTCTATCGCCCGCGGATCCGGGTGATTGGATTTGGGGTGTGGGAACCGCGATGCAGTTTCCGACACACACTAATGATCTACTTGGTAATGACAACGCGGGCCTCGGACCCACGTTCGTGATCTTGCACCTCGAGAAGGGCAGTCCCTGGGTGTACGGGGTGCTCGTCAACAATATCTGGTCGATCGGCAATAGCGGCAACCCCTTGAGTAATGCACTCAAGTACAACAATGGACTGGTCCAGCCATTCCTCAATTATAACTTCGAGGGCGGCGCCTATCTCACCAGCTCGCCCATCGTCACCGTGAATTGGGAGGCCAAGGGGTCGCAGCAATGGGCCGTACCCATGGGCGGCGGCACGGGCAAGATTTTCAAGATCGGCAAGCTGCCGGTGAACGCGCAGTTGGGCGGCTATTATTCGGTTGTGAGACCCGAGTACGCACCGAATTGGCAGATTCGTGCGCAAGTGCAGTTCATGTTCCCAAAATAAGTGCCTGCATAGCGGACGTTCGCCAAAGGTAACGAGCTCTCGAGATTCCAGTTGCAAAATCTCTATATCTTCACTATTGTGGAAGATATGAGAAAACGCGAGTATCTGGGGCAGATGGAACTCATGGTGCTTCTCGCATCCATTCGCCCGGCGAGCGATGCTTATGGGGTGCAGATTTGTCGCGAGATCTCTGAAAAAAGTGGCCGTGAAGTCGCGCTCGCGAGCGTCTATGCCGCATTGGAACGACTGGAGGCGAAAGGCCTGTTGATCTCCTCCCTCGGCGACCCTACTGCCGAGCGCGGTGGCAAAGCGCGCACCTATTTCAAGGCAACTCCGAAGGGTCTCAAGGAAGCCACCGATGCGCGCGCGACGCTACTGAAGCTCTCGACCGGACTGCTTCTGGCGAAAGGCGAACACTCGATGAACAATCGTGAACCGCCAAGAATGGCGGTATGGCTTCTGAGGCAATGGGCTTCGCCCTATCAGCGCGAGTCGTTGGTGGGCGACCTCCTCGAGATGTATTGCGCCGGCCGCAGCCGCACGTGGTACTGGCGGCAGGTCATAGCTGCGTTGATTCTCGGTCGAGTCGCGCGCGCTGCGCTCGCTTCGCGGACTGTCTCGGAGCTGCTCTGTTGCGGCTCGTCAACGCCTTGCTCTTGGCTGGAATCATTGCCCTGGGCATCGGATCCCTGACGCAGGCGGACACGACCCGAATCGACAGTCATCACGCCCGACACGCTGAAATGGATTTCTCACTCATTCTTACGCTGCTCCTGGGGGTGAGCGGGCTGATCCTGCTTGCCGATGCGGCATTCCTCAAGCGACGCCGTCGAGCCGCACGCCACACAAAGGAGCCGCTGGCTGTTCAATATGCTCGTTCCCTGTTTCCAGTCATTTTGATCGTGCTGTTAATTCGCTCATTTCTCATGGAGCCGTTTCGTATTCCGTCGGCATCGATGATGCCGGGTCTGGTTGACGGCGACTTCATATTCGTCAATAAATTCTCCTATGGCTTACGCCTGCCGGTGCTCAATTCTAAATTCTTATCGACGGGCCAGCCGCATCGTGGGGACGTTGTGGTGTTCCGTTTGCCTTCCGATCCCTCAATTCATTACATCAAACGCTTGATCGGGCTTCCCGGCGATCACGTCGTTGTGCGTGACAACGCGATATTCATCAATGGCGCGCGCGTTCCAGCGAACCGCGACGGGGAGTACACGGGCGGATATGGATTCTCCGGAGCGGACCTTGAAGTCGAACGGATTGGTGAGCGCGACCATCTGATCATGCTTGCGCGGAATCGCAGATCCACCGATTACGATACGGTTGTTCCCCGCCGGCAAATATTTCTTCATGGGCGACAATCGCAACGATAGCGAGGACAGTCGATTTGCGCAGGTGGGCTTCGTGCCGGACAAGAACCTGGACGGACGCGCGATGCTTATCTGGATGAATTGGCAGATACCTGGCTGGCCGATTTGGCAGCCGATTCGGGACAAAGATTAATTAGCTCGCTCTACATCGAGCGAGAGTAGACCAAGAAGCCCGATTTGCCGGCGACTTTGTCATAGAGCTTCATGCCGGTCACATTGGTCTCGTGGGTCTGCCAATACACCTCGGGGGCTCCCGACTCCTTGGCATGCTCATATACCCGCAGAATCAGCGCACGACCAATCCCTTTGCCGCGTGCGTCGGGCGCCGTGAACAGATCCTGCAAATAGCAGATCGGCGCAATATCGGTCGTGCTGCGGTGATAGAGAAAATGCACGAGGCCGAGCAGCATTCCGGCCTCCTCCGCAACCAGGGCGTGCACGGGCTCGTAGGCGTCGAAGAATCGCGACCACGTCATGCGCGTAACTTCCAACGGTAAGGCCGTCGTTCCAGACCGGCCGTAGAACGCGTTGTAGCCATCCCAGAGTTTCAGCCACGCGGAGAAATCATCTTTGCGTACCGGACGGATTGCGATTTGCATATGAAATCTCAGGTTTGATCACCGACCCCGATGCAGCATATCTCGATATCGGTCTATCGCGGGGCACGGATGGCGTCGCTTACGAGACCGAGCAACTCCTGCAGACGGGAGAGAAACACCTTCAGCACGGGAGATTCGTTCGACCTGCTGTAACCGATCATGAGATCGATCGTCGGCACCTCGCCGGCGAGTGGGCGACTGACCACCGACCCGGGCATGAGCGCCTGCACATAGGCGGGGATCAGTGACACGCCGCGGAGCGATGCTACCAAGGACATGACCATCGCCGGATTGTCCGCTCCCTGGGTGGGTGTGATCTGCACGCCCGAACGCTCCAGATAGGCATCGATTACGGTCCGCAGCATTTGGGCCTTGTTCACCATTCCTATGAACGGCTGGCCCACGAGTTGTTGCGGCTGGATAAAGTCATGCGACCTCAACGGATGATCGCTCGACATCACCACCACCAAAGGCTCGCGGTCCACGAGCGTATACGCCAGATTGAACTGCGGCTCAGCCCGCATGAAGGCGAGATCGAGACGCCCGCGCTGCAGGCCCTCGGCCAAGTCCGGTGAATAGTCGCTGGATACGGTGACATCGATGGTCGGCAACTCGTCTCGCAGGATGCGGATGGCTGCGGCCAGCCAAGTCATCTCCAGTCCCGTGAGGAAGCCGAGCGCAAAACGCTTCTTTACCGGCTTTGCCGCACGACGCGCCGCCTCGACAGCCGAATCCGCTTGAATCAGCGCCAGGCGCGCGTGGTCGAGAAACGCACGCCCGGCAACCGTCAACTCCACGCCGCGTGCACAGCGGCTGAACAGCTCGCAACCGACCTCGTCTTCCAGATCTCGAATCTGCCGACTTAAGGAGGGTTGCGAGGTATGCAAGCGCTGCTCCGCCGCGAGCGTCAGGCTGCCGGTTTCGGCGACGGCGACGAAGTACCGAAGGTGGCGTAGTTCCAATACCCCTCCCGGATCACAGGCCATGCTTCCTAAGCATGTCACTCCAGCTTACAAAGTCTTTCTAATCCAGGCTACCAGGGTCTAAGTTGCGTCCATGCCCGCACCTATCCATACACTCTGATCATACCTGCCAGGAGCCATCATGACTAAACCTGCTGTTCTCATCACGGGAGCTCTAACCGGCATCGGCCACGCCACCGCCCTGGCGTTCGCCAAGAATGGCGCGCGACTGATCGTCTCCGGCCGGCGCGAGAGGGAAGGCAAGGCGCTCGAGGTCGAGTTGCAGAAACTAGGAGCCGAAGCCGCTTTCGTGCAGGCCGACGTGCGGCACGACCAAGAAGTCCGGGGTCTGATCGACGAGGCAGTGGCCCGATTCGGCCGACTCGATGCGGCCGTCAACAACGCCGGCACCGAGGGGCAGCCTGGCCCAATAGTCAACCAAACGGCTGAAAGCTACGCCGGCACCTTTGATACCAACGTGCTCGGCACGCTGCTCAGCCTCAAGCACGAGCTGCGCGTGATGACCGCACAGAAGAGCGGCAGCATCATCAACATCTCCTCGACTTATGGTCATGAGGGCGCCGCCCACGCTTCGGTTTACGCGGCCAGCAAGCACGCCGTCGAGGGCCTCACCAAATCTGCCGCGCTGGAGGCAGCCTCGAGCGGCGTGCGCGTCAACGCGGTAGCGCCGGGACCGACCGACACCGGCATGCTCGATCGCTTCACGGGAACACCCGAGAACAAGGCCGCGCTGGTCTCGAGAGTGCCCTTGGGCCGGGTCGGAAAACCCGTGGATATCGCCCAGATGATTGTGTTCCTCGCGTCGGACGCCGCGTCGTTCGTGACCGGAGAGATCGTCGCGGTCGATGGCGGAAAATCCGCCGGCTGACCCTCGAGGCCGGTGGCGCTTACTGCGAGCTGGCCTCAGCGTCCTGTCGACGCTGTGCATCGAGCGCTACCGCCGCGTCGACCTGCTGCTTGACGCGCGCCTCCGTTTTCAATCCCTGCTTGGCCTGCTCGACCTCCGAGGCACTGCCGGCGGCGGCCGAGATCGCAGTCTCACCGACGCCGCAGCCGGCTAACATGAGAGAGGCCCAGGACCCGAGAATTACGCCGAGAATTACGTGTTTCATGGTGGCTGACTCCATTGAGCACCGGGTCATAGTTACGACCGATCCCCTTTCTGCAAAGGGCATAGCGCTCAATTTGCGCATAACGGTGGGGCAAAACGACGATATGTTCAGGCTGGCAAGGCGCGGTTGCGGCTGATTCAATGCTTTAGTTTGTACGCGACCACGGAATCGCCCTTGGTGGAGCCGTACATACTGTGGCCCCCCGCCGTGAGCACGACGAACTGCTCACCATTCGCTTCGTAGGTAACCGGTGTCGCCATGCCGGCCGCCGGCAGCGGCGTCTTCCAGACGGTCTCGCCGGTGCGCAGATCGAAGGCCCGGAATTCATCGTCCAAGGTGTAACCGATGAAAACCAGACCCCCGGCAGTCACGAGGGGGCCGCCTGCTCCGGGTGTTCCCAGCTCCCAGGAGAACGGCAGGTGCGCGAGCTTCTCGATGCTGCCGAGCGGCACCTGCCAGCGAATCGATCCGGCCACGAGATCCACGGCGGTGAGCTCTGCCCACGGCGGCGCGATGCAGGGCGTGCCGAGCGGCGAGAGCAAGGGCTCGATCTTGGTCACATAGGGCGTTCCCGCGCTCGGAAATACCATGGGCTTGCCTGTCTCGATTACCTGGTCTTTGCTGAGCGTGATCTGGCTGCGGGGAACGAGCGTGACGATCATGGCAACGCGGTTGGACGGCACGACCAGCAGATGCGAGGCGGGGTCATAGGCGCCTCCTCCCCAATTCGGACCACCCGCGGCGCCGGGCACCAAGACCGTGCCCTTCTCGCTGGGCGGGGTGTAAATCGGTCCATAGTTGAGCTCGGCGATGCGCTTCTTGCACATCCGTCGATCGATCGGTGTGAAACCCCAGGCGTCATCGGGAGTGAGGCTTTGCGGGGCGAGCAGCGGCATCCCCACGGGAAAGGGCTGAGTGGGCGACAGCCATTCACCCGCGACTGCTCCCTGCTGCGGCACCGGGCGCTCGACGTACGGGACCAGCGGCTCACCGGTCCTGCGATCGAAAATGAAAATCATGCCCGTCTTGAGGGTTTGCACCAGAGCCGGCACCGTCTTGCCGTTGTAGGGCAGGTCGATCAGCAAGGGCTGAGACGGCGTGTCGTAATCCCACAGGTTGTGGTGCGTGAACTGAAAGTGCCAGACGACTTGCCCGGTCGATCCTTTCAGCGCGACGATCGAATCGGCGTAGGCATTCGCACCGGGTCGTAAGCCCCCGTAGAAATCGACCGATGGGCTGGAGGTCGGCAAGTACACGAGGTCGAGGGCGTCGTCGACGGCCATTTCCGACCACACATTGCCTGCGCCTTCCTCGCCGACAGTTCCCTTCAGCCACGTGGCCATCGCGGGATCGGAGGGCGTTCGCGGCAAGGGATCGAACTCCCACAGCGGCTTGCCGCTGCGGGCGTCGAACGCCAGCACCCGGCCGCTCGGCGCGTCGAAGCGTTGATCATCGGCCACGGCGGATCCCACCACGACGACACCGTTGACGATCGCCGGACGGGAGCCGGCAGCAACCTCTCCGGCAAAAATCTCGGGCTTGCTCTTCGGCATGTGCACTTCGCCGTGATCGCCGAAGTCCGGGCAGGGCTTTCCGGTCTTCGCATCCACGGCGATCAAGCGGTAGTCGACCGTGCCGAGAAAGATCCGTGTCTTGCACATCGAATCCGCGGCCGCGGTGCTGTCGGTCCACGTCGCTACGCCTCGGCATTTTCTCATGCCCGCGCTGACCTGTTTCGGATCGTAGACCCAGCGCTGCTGTCCCGTCGCCGGGTCCAGAGCAATGAGACGGCGCGATGTGGTGCAAACAACGAGGTTGCCCTCGATCAAGCTAGGCTCATCCTCGAAGGCATCAAGCACATTGCGCTGGTGATTGACCTCGCCCGTGTGATATTCCCAGGCGAGCTGCAGGTCCCCGATAGTGTGCTCGTTGATCTGTTCGAGAGGCGAGTATTTCACGCCCATCTGGCGCTGATTTTGGACCTCTTCAGCCGCGTCTGCCGTCGTAAGCCGTGTAAACGAGAGGACGAGGAGCAGGATCAGCGGTAGCTGCATAGGCACGATCACGGATTAGTCGCTACGAGTGCACGCGACTATACAACACTGCCGCTGGCTCCCGGGGACTCGAACTTTGCGTCCGATGCCAAATGACGAGCCGCTGAGGCTATATTGTCCGCAACGCTCGACTCCTCGGTGGATTGGCCAGCAACCTGTGCGATGTAACACTAAGTATCCAACGTCCCGGCCCGAGGCGGAGAAGTTCGGCGCCGCCTATTTCCGTAAGTTCTATCTCGCGTCGGCCACGCGCGTGGTGTCGGCGACCGAGATGCGCACGCGTGCGCGCTTGATCGCCGCGATTCTCGCGCAAGCGTCGATCCCGGTGCGCAGCGTACTCGACGCCGGCTGCGGCATCGGACTCCTGCGCAAGCCCTTCGCGGAAGTTTGGCCGCGCGTCCGCTACACGGGGCTCGATGCGAGCGAGTACCTGTGTAGGCGTTACGGCTGGACCTCGGGGTCCGTGGTGGATTACGCGCCGCGCAATCCGAGCGATCTCGTCGTCTGCTATGACGTGCTGCAGTATCTGGACGATCGCTCCGCCGCGCGGGCGATCGCGAATCTCGCCCGGTTGACGCGCAGCGCGCTCTATTTCTCGGCTCTGACGCGCGAGGACTGGCGCGATAACTGCGATCGCCGGCTCACCGATCGCTCCGTGCATCTGCGGCCGGGCGAATGGTATCGGCGGCGTCTGCGCCGCCAGTTCTTTTACCTGGGATTCGGCGTGTGGTTGCGCAAGGGTGAGCGACCCCTGCTTTGGGATTTGGAACGCTGCAGCGGCTGAGCCAGGACGCTTGCCCGCGCCTCATAGCGTGGCTTGGGTCCACTCCACGAGCGCGTTGTGCACGCTGTCACCGACGCCGGCCCCCTCCTGCGTGTCATTGACCAGAGACACGACGACATAGACTTTGCCGGACGCGCTCGTGACGTAGCCGGCGATACCGCTCACTCCATCGAGATGGCCTGTCTTGAGGCGCACGGAGCCGGGCTGAGCGCCTTGCATGCGCGCACGCAACGTGCCGTCGATGCCGCCGAGCGGCAAGGAGGTGATGAATTCGGGCGCGTAGCGGCTCTGATACGCGGCGCGCAACACCGCCGCCAGCTGGAGCACCGAGATGCGCGTGGTGCGCGATAGTCCTGAGCCGTTGTCGATCTTCATGTCCGACAGAGACAGGCCGCGCTCTTGCGACCAGGCCGCCACGGCGCGAACGCCTTTGTCGAGCGTCGCCGGTGCGCCAAATCGCTCCGCGCCCAGCGTCAGGAGCAAATGCCGCGCCATCAAGTTGTTGCTGAACTTGTTGGTGAGCCGCACCACCTCCGCGAGCGTCAAGGAATCGAAGCTCACGAGCGGAGTTGCAGTGGAAGGCGCCGCCGCAACCCGCCATTTTCCCTCGAACGTGCCACCCGATTCACGCCACAGTTGCACGAATGTGCCGAACGCGTAGCTTGGCGCGGATAACAGTACGCGCGTGATGCTGCGTTCGGCGCAATGCGGCGACAAGAAGCCCGTGAACTCGACGCGATCCCACTGCGCCGAGGGGACCTCGAACGCGACGCGCGAGGCCCTGCCGCTGCACGGGCCCGCCATGAAAGCGATGCGGTTGTCGATTGCGAGATTGACGGGTGCAGGTATCGCGGCGATATCGACGCGGCGTGCCCCGGGGTTAGGCACGAGGCGGAATTCGACGGACTGGAAGTTCACCATGATTGCCGAAGGCTCCGCGTTGTAGGCCTGATGCGGCCGTCCGTCGAAGGCCGCCGGATCCTCGGGAGGCAGTGCGAAGGCGGTATCGTCGATGACAATGTCGCCGTGCAGGGTGCGCAGCCCTTTCGCGCGCAACTCCTGCACGAAGCTCCACCATCGATCCAGAGTCATATAAGGATCGCCGCCCCCCTTCAAGATGAGATCCCCGTCAAGCACGCCGTCCTCGAGCGTGCCCTGCACGAGCGCCTGCGTGTGCCACATATAGGTCGGCCCCAACGAATCGAGCGCGGCGAAGGTTGTCACCACTTTGATCGTGGAGGCGGGGCTGCGCGGCGTGCCGGGATTTAAGCTCACCGCGATCTGTCCGGACTCGACGTCGAGCACCACGAAGCTGACTGCGGGCGACGCGATGTGCTCGCTCGCCATGGCCTGGGCGACCGGCGTCGGTGGAGCGCCGACTGCGGTTCGACAGAGCGCGAGAAGGAGGCAGCAGGCGATTGCAGCGGCTGGCGTGCGAATCATCGGATCACCACCCGGCGCCATGCGCCCGACTGCCAACGCAGGAACAGCATTGTTCCCAGGCAGCAGATGTAAATCAATGCGGCGAGCCAACCTCCGACCGCGCCCAAGCCATATTGCGGCAGCCAGTCGACCCATCCTGCCCCCGGCCTGAACGACAGCGCATGAGCCAGCGGCACGAACAGCGACCACGACAGGCCGAGGACCATGAGCGAAGGCAAGCGTACATCGCCTGCGCCTCGCAGACACGCGCCGCTCGAGATGTTGAGCCCGTCGAACAGCTGATACCCCGCGGCGATCCACAACAGCACCGCGCCTTGCGCCACGACGCGCGCGCCATCTGCGTCCGACATCCGGGTGAACCAGGGCAGAAACCAGGGCCCTATGGCGGCCATGCCGACGCCGACGATTCCCATGTAGAGAACGGCCAAGAGAATGATGCCGTTGCCTGCGGTTCGCGCCCAGTCGGGAGCTTTGGCGCCGATCGACTGTCCGACGAGGGTGGTTCCTGCCATGGCGACTCCCACCGCCGGCATGTAACAAAAGGAGGTGAGCATGAGCACGATCTGGGACGACGCGCCATCCACGTTGCCGAGCCGCACTTGCATGAGCTGGAACAGAGCGAAACCGAGAATGTCGGCGGCGCCCAAAAGTCCCATTGAAAATCCGAGCGAAGTCTGCCGCAGCAGCGGCAATGGCGCGAATCGGCTGGTCAGATGCGAGCGATAGCGCCGGCGGTTCGCCGGAGCGAAGAACCAGCCGAACCCCATCGCAAGCCCACAAAGCTGCGCGGCGCCGGTGGCCCACGCCGATCCCGCGACGCCAAGGCCGAAGCCGAAAATAAACAGCTGGTTGAGCAATGCGTTCGCGACCGCCACCACGAGCGTGACGCGCAGCGTGATGGTCGGGCGGCCGATGCCGTTGAAGAATCCCAGCACGGCATACAGCGCGATGCCGAGGGGCGCTCCAAGCATTCGCGGAAACCAGTACGCCAGAGCGAGATCGAGCGTGGCAGGAGGCAGCCCGAACGGCGAGAACATGGCCCGGCCGCTCGCTGCGAGAACGGCAAACAGGGGCACGACAAGCAGCGCGCCCCACAAGCCGGTCCAGGTGGCTTGCGAGGCGCGTGCATAGCGGCCCGCGCCGTAGGCGTGGGCCACCAACGTTTGCACGGACAGGGCGATGCCACCGAATAGCAGTATGAAAACCAGGACCGGCCAGTAAACTGCGCCCATGGCCGAGGTCGCCGCAGGCGACAAGCGGCCTACGAACCAGGTGTCGGTCGCGTTCAGCACGGCCTGCACCGCGCTGTTGAGCATGAACGGAAACGCGAGCCTGATCACCGCCAGGTAATCGAGCCGGAGTCGTCCGCTCGCGCTCACGCGCTGACCGGGCAGAGGGATATGGGGCGCTTTCAAAAAGCTGTCCTCGTGGGTTGAGGGTCGAGGTTACCGGCTTCGATGACAGAGATGAACATGCGATGGCTGAAATGAACACGACGATCGAGCGCACGCTGACGGGGGCGTACCGTGCCACGCACCTGGCCGCGGACAGCTGGACATTGACGACAGGCACCGTCGGCTCGCCCGAGATTTATTTGTCGGGCGTCGATCGCGATGCGTTTGCGGCACTCGCCGGCGCGACGCCGAGCGCGGTGACCTTGGCCTGGTCCGCCGCCGGCGCGACCGTCACGCTGAGCGCCGCCGGCGCGCGTGCGCAATTCAAATCGCGCACGGCGACGATCCACGAGCCGCGTCCAGAGCTCTATCAGGGACTGCCACTCGTGGTGCTGGACGCTGCCGCGAGACGGTTCTGGCGACGCGTGTTTTTCCTCGCGCGCCTCCCCGGCGGCCGTCACTTACTGCGCTGGATCGCGCAGCGTAGCCGCGGGCGCTGATCGGCCCGAGCGGGACCTGCATCACGGCCGGGTGGGGTTATTGTCAATAGCCGGGCACCTCTCCTACAAATTTGCAATAAGTAAGGGATGAAGTGCGACGCCCATCAAGGCCCGCCGCGCCCGTTTGCCCCAAATTCAACTCACTTTCCGTCGTTAGTCCATACCCTGAAAGGACTCTCTGTGCTGGATGCAAAATCTGTCGCGATCGTGTCCGAAAGGACCACCCCCACATTCGATCATTACGGTCGGCTGTTCCGCATGCTGATGCCGAGCCTGAAGGGGATGGTGCTGCACGATGGCTTCGGCGAATCTCTCTGGACCTCCGATGACTGGGATCTCGACGAGAAAGCCGATCTGGTGAAGGACGCGATCGCCA
Organism: uncultured Gammaproteobacteria bacterium; assembly: GCA_963755935.1. Classification (GTDB taxonomy): domain Bacteria; phylum Pseudomonadota; class Gammaproteobacteria; order Steroidobacterales; family Steroidobacteraceae; genus Bog-1198. Next base: position 146,250 of record CAVWME010000008.1, on the reverse strand, counting down.
ATGCCATCACGGATTCGGCGGAGTTTCCCGGCGTCGTGCGCATCGACGCCGACCGCGCGCTGTATTCATTCGCTGTGCGCTCGGAGCAAGTGGAGCTTCTCGGCGTTGTCTCGCTGCAGACGCGCATGACAAGCGGGCGGACCGAGGCGCGGCCGCTGCCGTACATACGCCAGATTCTGCAGCCCGCGTTCGAGTGCCTGCGACGCGAGCTCAGCTTGCGCTCGCAGCTCGGCTCACGCGAGCGCGACCTCGGTGTTCGCGAGCGCGACCTGTCGCTGATGCTCGAGATGTCCTCGAACCAGACCGCGACCGGCGATGCCGACGAGTTCGACCTCATCTTGAAGACCGCCCTCGAGCACATGGGCTGCGCGCTCGCCGCGCTGTGGGTGCCCGACAAGAACATCGCCATGTCTTTGACCCGCAGCGGGCATCCGATGTCGGAGGAATCGCTGCTGCGTGCGAAGCAGCACCTCATGGCCTGGATCCAGCTGCAACAGCGCACGATCATCGTCAATCAGACCTCGAAAGTGGCGGGCGAGACCGCCGCGCCTTTCAAGATTCTCGCCTGCCCCGTGCGCCATCCCTCGGAGCGCGTGATGGGAGTGCTGGCGCTCTTCAATCCAGCGAGCGCGCATGACTTCGATTCCTATCAGACACGGGTCGCGGAGCTGTTGGCGAAGAAGGTCACGGTCATCATCCAGGCGCAGTATGACGCGAGCACGGGGCTGATGACCCGCCACGCATTCGAGCGCCAGGCTGCCTCATTGCTCGGCGCCGCCGGCGAGCCGGAGCAGCACTGCATCTTGTACCTCGACATCGATCGGTTGCACGTCGTCAACGAGACCTTCGGCATGCACGTCGGCGACGACGTGATCGCAAGCGTGGCCGAGTGTGTGGCGCGCTGCGTCGTGCCGCCCGCCTTGTCGGCGCGCATCTCCGGCGACCGGCTCGCCGCGCTCATCCCGAACGCGGGCATCGCCGCGGCCACTGCAATCGCCGAAAACATCCGCGCCGCGGCGGCGGCCATCTTGCCGCGCGCGGGTCAGGGGTCGTTCGAAGTGTCGGCGTGCATCGGGGTCGCTCCGGTGGGGCGTTCCGAGAACGCGCTTGCGCATGCGCTCGCGACGGCGGAGATCGCCTGCAAGGCCGCCAAGGACCGCGGCCGCAACCGGGTCGAGGTCTTCCAGGACTCCGACCACAGCATCATCCGCCGCCACACCGATATTCTTATCGTGGGCAAGCTCCGCGAGGCTCTCGCCCACGACAGTTTCCGGCTCGATGCCCAGCCCATCCTGCCGCTGCGTGGCAACTATGGACGGCCGCGCTTCGAGCTGTTGATCCGCATGCTCGGCGAGCGCGGCGAGGTGATTCCTCCCGGCAAATTCCTCTCCGCGGCGGAGCGCTATCAGCTCATGCCGACCGTCGACCGCTGGGTCGTGAGTCGCGCCTGCGAACTGCTGAGCGCCCACGCCGCCGCTGTCGGTGAGGATATCGCACGGTTCGCCATCAACCTGTCAGGACAGTCGCTGCAGGACGAGGCGTTCCTGCCGTTCGTCGCGGATACGATCAAGAATTCGGGTCTTTCGCCGAACGTATTGTGCTTCGAGCTGACCGAGACGGCCACGGTGGGAAACCTCGAGCGCGCGCAAAGCTTCTTGCGGGCGCTGCAGGATCTCGGTTGTCAGTTCGCACTGGACGATTTCGGCACCGGAGTGAGCTCGCTCGCCTATCTCAAGGACTTGTCGGTCAACTATTTGAAGATCGACGGCAGCTTCGTGCGCGACTCGATCACCAACACGCGCAGCGAGTCGATGATCAAGGCGATCGCGCAACTTGCCAAGGTGATGTGCATCGAAACCGTTGCCGAATACGTCGAGACGGACGCATTGCGGGCGCGCATGGCTGACCTCGGCGTCGATTACGGACAGGGATTCGCCATGGGCAAGCACCAGCCGCTCGAGCAACTGCTCGAAGAGCTGGCCGTGTTCGAGGCGACCGTCAACGATTGGGACGGCGCCGCGCCGGCGCGGCCTGCTACCGCTCGAGCGCCGCTCCCTGTGCTGGCCTCCTAAAGTCCGCCCCGCCGCGCAGCGCTGTCGTCTCGGTCCTACACACACTCGTACCGATTGGCCCTTGGTAAGCCGCGCCGAAGGTGGCCGAATAGGCGCTGGGCCTATTTTCTTCGACAACGCATACGAGGCATCCATGCTGATTCTCACTCGACGCGCGGGAGAGGCATTGCGGATCGGCGATGAGATTGAAGTGACCGTGATGGCTGTGAATGGCTCACAGGTCCGCCTCGGCATCAACGCGCCGCGGAACATCGCGGTGGACCGCGAGGAGATCGCCGAACGTAAGCGCCGCGACCGCGAGGCGCTGATGGCCGGGGCGAAGCCCGCCGCACCGACAATAAAGCTGGCTCCGAAGGCCGTTCGCTGCACGGGCGCCGACATACCGGAGCGCTAGCGGCGAGCCATTCGCTGGAGGGTTTGCAAGGCTGGAGGTTCCCGTTAGACTTGGGACTATCCGAAGCGCGAGTCGACTCGATCGACGCAACGCGCGACGCCCAAGGACACGATGACGGCAACGGCTCTCGAGGCACCCGAGCTGGCGGTTAACTGCTGGTTCAATACGGATCGTCCCCTCAACCTGGCCGGGCTGCGGGGACGAGTGGTGGCGTTGATCGCCTTTCAGGCATTATGTCCACAGTCGGTCGCAGTCGCCATTCCGCAAGCGCGGCGCATTCATGAGACGTTCGAGCCGAACGATGTCTCTGTCATCGGCTTGCACGCGACGTTCGAGCATCACGAGGCGTACAACCACGCGACGCTCAAAGCCTTCATCCAGGAATATCGCCTCAAGTTTCCTATTGCGCTCGATAGCTCGAATACCGCAGGCCCCATTCCGCAGACAATGGACCGCTACAACATGCGCGGCACCCCGAGCTTGGTGCTGATCGACCGGCAGGGGCTGATCCGCAAGCACGCCTTCGGTCCCGCGGAGGATCTGCGCATCGGCGCGGAGATCGGTGCACTCGCCGCGGAGAACTCCGCGGTGGCGCGGGCGCAGAGCTCGGCGGCTTAATCAATGCGCGAGGGCGAAGCGGATCCGGATACGCGCACGTGTCGCCACCGGCTTGGCGTCGCGCACGAGGGGCTTGAAACGCCATTGCAATAAAGCGGCGGTGGCCGCCGCCTCGAAGACCCCCGGCGGTTTAGCCGCGCCCACCGTCACATCCTGGACGGTGCCGGTATCGGTCACGGTAAAGTCGATCTCGACCCATCCCTCGACTCCACTCTTTTCGGCCTTCGGCGGGTACTGAGGCTGCACCGACTTGAGCAAGGTGAGCTCATTGGCCGTGACGACATTGGCCATGAAGGTGCGGCGTGCGAGGGCCGCGTCGAGATCGTGCCGCACGGCGTCGGCTTGCGGCGACGCATAGCCGATGGCGGCCGCATGCTCGAGCCAGTCGCGCGCAGCGTCGAACTGTTGTGCATTAACGCTCGCTTGGCTCTTGGCAACGAGCCGGGCGCCGAGATCGTCGGTGAGAGCCGGGAGTCCCACGTACTGCGCATCGAGCTTGCGCAACGCGAGCAGATAAGACTGCGCATTGTCGTTCTCCGGCTCGACCAAGCGATCCCTTGCAAGGCTCTGGCGTGCGGACTTCAAAAGCTCGAGCGCAGCCGCCTCGGTGGCGCTGGGCCCGGCAGTGACCGCAGGGACGCTCGGCGCAACCACACCGGCACCCACAGCGACAGCCGGCGCCGGTGCGGGGGCGGAGGCGGCCGGGGCGGCAGGGCTGCGTAGAGTTGGTTCGATGACCGCGGCATTAGAGACCGGCGGGGGGATAACCGCAGGAGTGGTCCCGGCGGCAGTCGCCGCGGCCGGGTTCGCAGGCGGGGCCGGCGCCGCGCGAGGCGGCGAGGCCTTCGCCTTCTCGCGTGCGCCTGCGAGCTCCGTCGCCAGTTGGGCGACGCGCTCGGTGGCGATTCCGGCCTTGCGGGCCGCCTCGACAATCGAGGCCGCTTCGTCAAGCCGCTGCTGATCGAGCGCGGCCCGGGCCCGGCCGAGCAAGCGCTCCTGCGCCTCCATCAGGACACTTTTCACCGTTGGGAGAGGCTGCCCCGATGCGGGCGGCGCCATCGATGCCGCCGGCTGGGTTGGGGCGGTGCCCACGTCGGTATCGGTCTCCTCAACGCTCCGGCGATGCAGGAGCCAACCGGCGGCGAGCAGCACCGCGACAGCCGCGCACGTTGCGCCGATCAGGATCCGACGGGGTTGTCGCGGCGCCCCGGCTGCGGGCGCAGCGGCGTCGCTGGCCCGGCGCCGCCGATCGTCGAAGCGCTTGACCGCGGCGTCGGCGAACAGCCGGGCCCGCGCAGGCGACAGGGGCTTGTGGATGAATCGATAGATCGAGCCGTCGCTGATGAGCCTCGCGAGCTCGGTTTCCGATTCGCGATTGCCGGCCACCACCACGACGAGATCGGGAAACTGGCGCTTGATGTCGGCGACGAAGCGTGCGGCACCCTCGTTGAGTGCCTGCACGTCGAGCACCAGGATACCCACGCCCCCCGCCACCAGGAGATCGCTGATCTTGTCCGAGGACAAAACGTGCCAGAGCCGACGTGCAGCCCCTACACCTTCTTTCAAGGTTTGCAGGAACGCCTCGTCGGCGGTCAGTACGACCAGCTCGACGATGTCGCTCGCGAGGCTGAAGCGCAGCGCGGCTAACGCACGGCTCTCATCCTCGGACGCTAGCACCGGATCTGTCCTTGCATCGCATATCCTGAGGCTGGAGTTTCCGATCGTCACCGGCGCCGACGGCGCCACCGCATTCAGCTCCCTAGGGCTGCGGCTAGTGTCATTGCGCGGGCGACGCTATACGATACGGCCTCTGGTGCAGCAGACAACCCATGCTGCGGTGCGTCAAGCATTTTCTGTGACTTGGGACACATTTGGGGGGGACGGGGCGCAATGGCACGGCGATGCTAAGCGAATCCATCGGCTTGCAGCGCACGCTGCCGCCCGATCAACGAGTCGCACTGGAACAGCTTCTGTTCTTCAACTCCAACCAGCACCGCGTGCGGGTGGGCATTCAGCAATCCATCGAAACCTATGGCGTGCCCGAGATCCACGAGCATGACGGCGGCCTGTCGGTAAGGGTGGGCGACATCGGCGGCGTGCAGACGATTTTCGCGGTCAACGAGATGGGGCGCCCAATCGGTGTGGCGGTGTTCGTCCGCTTGGCGAGCGACCGTTTCGTGGTCCTGCATCTCGGAATCCAACCGCGCACCGCCGCGACCGCCGAGATGAATACGCGGGTGCTGCTCAAGCTGATGCACGAGGTCCGCAGCGCCGCGCGCCGTGCGCAAGGTGTGGATCGCATCGAGCTCGTGTACAAGAACCGCCCCGCGGTCCGCCTGCACATTTGACTCCGTGACTCGAGCTCAACGTTCCGCCGACGGCAAGCTCCGCTGCGCTTGGTGCACGGCCGACCCGCTCTACATCGATTATCACGATCGAGAATGGGGCGTGCCGCTGCACGATGAGCGGCGGCTGTTCGAGATGCTCTGCCTCGAGGGCGCGCAGGCGGGCTTGAGCTGGCTCACGATTCTGCGCAAGCGGGACACCTACCGGCGCGCTTTCGACAATTTCGATGCGCAGGCAATGGCGCGTTACGGCGCCGCCGAGCGCCGGCGCTTGTTGAAGGATGCGGGCATCGTGCGCAACCGCCTGAAGATCGATGCCTTCATCACGAACGCACGGGCCTACCTGGAGATTGCCGACCGGCCCGGTGCCTTTGACGCCTATATCTGGAAATTCACGGACGGGCGCGTGCTGCGACGCCGGCCGCTGGATTCGAGCGCGATCGCGGCCGCCACGCCCTTGAGCGAGGCGATGAGCAAGGATCTGAAGCGCCGCGGCTTCCGCTTTGTCGGCTCGACCATTTGTTACGCATTCATGCAAGCCGTAGGGATCGTCGATGAACATCAACGCAATTGCTGGGTCACGAAGCGTGCTGTTTGAACGCCGCCGCCGAGCGCCGCTGCTCTTCGGCGTCGCGGCTTTGCTCCTGAACGCGACCGCGCTGTGCGCGCCCGCCGAAGCGCCCGCGACGAAACCCGACTTCAAGCCCATCGACGTGTTCGATTTGCAGTGGGTCTCGGATCCGCAGATTGCGCCCGACGGCCGTAGCATTGCCTACGTCCGAATGAGCATGGACATCAAAACCGACCGGCCGCAACGCGTCATCTGGCTCACCGGTATTGACGGCAAGAACACCCGTCCGCTGTCGGGCGCCGCCGCCTCGGGGATGCCGCGCTGGTCTCCCGACGGCACGCGCATCGCCTATCTCTCCGCGGCGAGCGACGGCTCGACTCAGCTGTTTGTGTATTGGTCCGGCAGCAACGTGTCTGCCCCGATCAGTCATTTCACGGAATCGCCAACCAGCCTCGCCTGGTCTCCCGATGGCCGCTGGCTCGCCTTCACCATGCCTGCCCCTGCGGAGCGAAAGCCGCTCAAGGTCGAGTTGCCCGAGGCGCCCAAGGGAGCCTCATGGGCCGACCCGCCCAAGCTCATCGACCGTGTCGTATATCGGATCGACGGGGAGGGCTACTTGCCCGCGAGCTTCAGTCAGCTGTTCGTCATCCCCACGGACGGCGGTGCGGCGCGCCAGCTCACGCATGGCGACTTCGATCATGACGGTCCGCCGGCCTGGAGCGCCGACAGCAATGCGGTCTATATCTCCGCCAATCGACGGCCGGATGGGGACTACGAGCCGCTCGATTCCGAGATCTACCGGGTGGATCTCGTGGATGGCTCGTTGCGTGCGCTCACCGATCGGCGCGGGCCCGACACACAGCCGGTGGTGTCTCCCGACGGCAAGCACATCGCCTATCTCGGTTTCGACGATCAACGGCTCGGTTATCAGCGCACGCAGCTCTATGTGATGGACGCGGACGGCTCTCATTCGCGCTCGTTGACGACGGCGCTCGACCGCGACGCCGCCGAGCCGCAGTGGAGCGGAGACGGCAAGCGCATCTTCTTCGAATACGGAGACCGCGGAACGATCAAGCTCGCCAGCATCGACATGACCGGCAACGTGCGCACGCTCGCGGCCGATCTAGGCGGCGCCGACGTGACGCGTCCGTACACGGGCGGATCCTTCACCGTGGCCCGCAACGGCCGCTTTGCCTACATGCGGGCCTCGCCCGGTGCCCCACCGGCGCTCGCCACCGGCAGCGATGCGCGGGACATCTCGACGCTGACGGCGCTCAGCGCGAACCTGCTCGGCCAGCGCACCCTCGGCAACGTGGAGGAAATCGGTTTCGACTCCTCCGCGGACGGCCGCAAGATGCAGGGCTGGATCGTGAAACCGCCGCACTTCGATGCCGCGAAAAAATATCCGCTCCTGCTCGAGATTCACGGCGGCCCGTTCGCCGCGTACGGCGCGAGCTTCGCGGCGGAGCAACAGTTATACGCCGCCGCCGGCTACGTGGTGCTGTACATGAATCCGCGCGGCAGCACGGGCTATGGCGAGGAATTCGCCAATCTCATCCACCACGACTACCCCGACAAGGACTTCGACGACCTGATGTCCGGCGTGGACGCCGTGCTCGGCAAGGGATACATCGATGCGAACCGCTTGTTCGTCACGGGTGGTAGCGGCGGCGGTGTGCTGACGGCTTGGATCGTGGGGCATACCGACCGGTTTCGCGCAGCGGTGGTGGTCAAGCCGGTGATCAACTGGACGAGCTTCGTGCTCACCGCCGACATGAGCAATTACTTTTACCGCTACTGGTTCGCAGGCTTTCCGTGGGACGAGGAACAGGCGTATTGGAAGCGTTCCCCGCTCGCGTACGTGGGCAACGTGCACACGCCCACCATGCTCATGACGGGAGAGTCCGATTACCGCACGCCGTCCGGCGAGGCCGAGCAATTCTATGAAGCGCTCAAGCTGCGCCGGATCGATACCGCGCTGGTGCGCGTGCCGCATGCCCCGCACGACATCTCATCTCGTCCGAGCCTGCTGATCGCAAAGGTCGCCTACGTGCTTGGCTGGTTCGCCGCGCACGATGCGGGCGCGCGGCACGATCCGGGCGCGCCTTAAGCGGGCTCGGCGCCCGCGTAGCGTTTACCGACCTCGTAAGCGCGAACGGTCGCCGGGCGAGCGCCGACCGCGGCGAACCAGCGATCGAGGTTCGGGAATTGGGCGAGCTTCTGCCCCTGTGCCTCGTGCGGCACGATCCACGGATACGCCGCCATGTCCGCAATGGAGTACGCACCCGCCACGAACTCGCGGTCGGCGAGGCGGCCGTCGAGCACTCCGTAGAGGCGCTGGGTCTCCTTGACGTAGCGCTCGATGGCATACGGGATCTTGTCCGGGGCGTGGCGGGAGAAATGATGGTTCTGCCCTGCCATCGGTCCGAGGCCCCCCACCTGCCAGAATAGCCACTCGAGCACGTCGGCGCGGCCGCGCGCATCGTCCGGAATGAACTGCTCGGCCTTCTCGGCCAGGTAAAGAAGAATCGCTCCCGACTCGAATACCGAGATCGGCTCGCCACCGCCGGTCGGGGTGTGATCGACGATGGCAGGCATGCGGTTGTTCGGCGAGATGGCCAGGAATCCCGGCTTGAACTGCTCTCCCGCCCTGAGGTTCACGGGTAGCACGCGATAGGGCAGCCCGGCCTCCTCCAGGAACATCGTGATTTTGTGTCCGTTCGGAGTCGGCCAGTAATAGAGATCGATCATGGTCTTTCCTCGGGAGGGTCGAGAGGCAGTTTATGTTTTCGCAGAAACGCGATGTCGACATCCTCCTCGCGCGGGGCGCCCCGCATCTCGGCGATACGCTCGCGCGCCATGGCGTTCCTCCGCCACGGCAACCCCTCGTCCAGGCTCGCGCTCGCCTCGCGCCACTCGAGCACGCGACGTCGCTCGGCGAGCGTGCGCGCTTCCTTGCCGTCGGCGGGCACGAGGTGCCTTCTCGATGTGCAGGCCCACCATCTGCGCCGCGACGGTATCCGCCCTCTGCATGACCCGGGCGAGCTTGATGCAGCTCTCGCGCCGCTCCGCGCTCGCCGGATCCCGGCAGGCATTCGTCACCGCGCCGAGCGGAGGAATGATCTCGTTGCCGGCCACCAGCAATGCCTCGCTCAGGCGAGCGAGATCCGAGTGCAGATACTGCGGCGGCAGATCGCTGCTCGCGCGCTTCAGTCCGTCGAAGAGGAGCACGACGGTCGGATTCCAATAAAAGTCGAATCGCGAGCCCTCGGCCATGTCCGAGAGGATGCGATCGATTTCCACGGGATCATTGTCCTTTTGCACGGCCGCGAGCGTCGGCAGCCAAACCGCGCCGTTATCCGCGTCCACCCAGCGCAGCGTCGTCGCGGCCTCGCGGATGTCGCACCCGGCCGAGCTCGCACACAGCTGCAGCCGCAGCCAACCGATGCTCGGGCTCTGCGGATCGAGCTCGCTCGCGCGCGTGGCAAGATCCACGGCAGCCTTGCTTGCCGCGGGCTCCGCGCGCGCCCTGGCGCCCGATGCGACGAAGCACAGCGCGGCCGCTGTCGCGAGCGAGCGCGCATCGCCGCGGTGCGCGAGCACCTGCGCCGCGTCGGCCCGCCACGCCGGGTACTTGCCCGCGCGCGGCGCGGCCGTGCACTCCAGAGAACCGGTGCCGAGCGCCAGCGCCGAGTGCATCCACACCAGCGCCAGGGCCTGCAAGCCTCGCTTGATCATGCTCGGGCGTCCGCGCGCGATCCTACGGGATCCTGGCGCGGCTGCTTGCAGTGAGACCCGCCGTGATCGCGAGGCGCATGGCGTCTTCCACCGATATGTCGAGCGGTTGAAGGAGCTCGCGCGGCAGATAGACGGTGTAGCCGCCGAACGCATAGCTCATTGGAAAGTAAACGGTGACCAGGTCGCGCCCGCCGTGCGCCTCGAGCACGGCCGGAGCGTCCTCGCGCGTGACGAAGCCGATCGCGTGCACGTTCGCAAACCGCGCCAGAACGACGCGCTGCAAATCGCGCTTCTCACCGCTCCCCGACGGCAACAAGCTCACCACGTCGCGAAAGCCGCCGTACAACGTTTTCACGAACGGGATGCGTCCCAGAAAGTCGTCCCAGTACTTCAGCAGGAGCTTGCCGGCATAGGCGTTGACGAGGCTGCCGACGACGAGCAGCAACACGAAGCCGGCGATCAACCCGAGGCCCGGCCAGTAATGTTCGGGACTCACGATGCCGAGCGCGATGAGCGCGCGCCGCAGCCACCCCTCGACGGTATGCACCAGCCACCAGATGACGTAAATGGTGAGCGCCAACGGCAGCACCGTCACGAGCCCACTCATGAAGAGGACAAAGATCTTTCTCATGTGCCCATCATAAACGATGAGACTGCTACTGCTGGCGCGGCAGTACGAATCGCAAGCCCTGATAGTTCAGCACGACTCCATCGCGGCGGATGCGCTCCAGCACGGGACCTTCGGCGAGGGTCGCGCCCTCCCGGTACTTGCGCATGTTGATATAGACGAATCGCTCGGACGGCTGGGTGGCGTACACATGCACGTCCAGGTGCAGGTTGGCCAGCGCGGGCTGGTCGGCGACGTTGATTTCGTTGATCGTAGGCAGCACTTCGCCGTCGGCGGGGGTGCTGTCGGTCAGCAGCGGATCGGGGGCGGCGCTTGCGGCACGGTGAGCCGTACCCTCGCCGCTCGAGCCCGCGCGGGCAGAGCGGCGCGCGGCGCCGGCAGACAGAGAATCCTGCGCGGGCGGAATCTCGGGCGCGTAAACGGGCGGCGCCGCATCCATCGGACTGAAATGATCGGGAGCGGGTCTGGCGGCGGCCGGGCCAGGCGCCGGTGCGCCCGTCGCGGCAGGTGCCGGCGACGCGGGCGAATTCGGCGATGCCGTTGCCGTCACGGGCGGCGGCGCCGAGGGGGCCATTGAAGCAATGACGGGCGCTGCATGGCGGGTCAACACCACGGCGAGAATCACCAGGTTGACCACGAGCAACGCGATGAGCGCCGCAGCCCACAGCGGAAATCTCGCGCGCGGCGGCAGGGGACGCGAATCCATCAAGCCGGGAATGGCTTGACGCTGGCGCTCGACCTCGGACTTCTTCAACGCATCGAGAATGAATGACATGGCGATCCTAGCTGCGCGGTGCGGCTTGCATGAGAAGTGGCGAGCCCGGCTCGGCGAGTGCGGTATCCAACACCACCTGGGTTTGCAGGCCCGCGATTCCGTCGACGTTCAGGCGGTGCTCGCGCTGGAAATTCTGGACTGCGATAGCGAGATCCTGGTCGTAAATATCGTCCGAATTCGGATCGGAGGCGGCGCCGTGCAGCGCATTGAGGCTGCGCCGCAGCCAGCGAACCTCATCGCCACGCATGCCGAGCGAAAGCTGCCGCGCGCGCGGAGTCTTCGGTTTCCAAACCAGCGTGAATTCGCCGAACCAATCGCGCGACAGTTCGTCAATCGGAACGCGCACGTTGTGCTCGCCCAAGTCGAGGGTGGCGTAGGAATCGTCGAGTGCGGACAGCACGACGCGGTAGCGCTGGCCGTGATCGTCGCTCAGGGTGAGAATCGCGGGCCGATTGAGGGCGCGCACCTGCGCCCATGAGCCGCGCTGATCGAGGCACGCGAGCCCGGCTTTTTGCGCCTGGCCGCAGGGATCGTGATCGTCCGCCATCGCCGTGCCCCAAAGCGAGAGCAGGCGCCGGAAGGCGGCCGCGTCGCTGGTGTCGGCGGTGTTCGCGGCGAGCAGGGTCTGCAGCGCCGGCGGCTTCTCCGCAGGCGCCGCGGCGGCGGCGGTCGGCGGCGCGGCCACCGTCGGATGTTCGGCATGCACCGCGGGGGCGCGGGCCGGCGCCTTGGTCGCCGTCCGCAATACCGACGGCGGATTGTGCCAGACCGTGATGCCGGCATAGACGATGACCGCGACGCCCGCGAGCGTGATCGCCGCGGCGATCCAACCGAGCCACAGCGGCGCAAAGCGCCGGCCGTAAACCTCGCCGGCCGCGCGTCGCACGAGCGCCGGCGTCACCTCGCGCCGCTCCAGGGTGTAGGCGCCGAGCAAGGCTCGATCGCAGCACACATTGATAACGCGCGGAATGCCGGAGGACAACCGATATACTTCGCGCAGCGCTGCGGGCGTGAAAATCTCCCCGCCGGCCCCGGCGACGCGCAATCGATGACGCACGTATTCCTGCGTCTCCAGTTTCGACAACGGACTCAAGTGATAGCGCCCGGTGATGCGCTGAGCGAGCTGGCGCAGCTCGGTGCGATCCAGCAACTCGCGCAATTCCGGCTGGCCGATGAGGATGATTTGCAGCAGCTTCTGCGTGGAGGTCTCGAGATTGGTAAGCAAGCGGACCTGCTCGAGCACGTCGGCAGATAGGTTTTGCGCCTCGTCGACGATGACGATCACGCGCCGACCGTCGCTGTGCGCGGCGAGCAGCCGGCGGTTGAGCGCGTCGACCATCTCCTTGGCGCTGCTGCGGTCCGCTTCGTCCAAGCCGAGCCCGAGCTCCTCGCAGATGGTGAGCAGGAACTCGGTGGCGGTCACGCGCGGATTGAGAATCACCGCGACGTCGGCGTGTTGCGGGACGCGCGACAGGAGCGTGCGCACGATCGTGGTCTTGCCGGTTCCCACCTCGCCCGTCAGCTGAATGAAGCCCCCGGCCTCGTTGATGCCGTACAGCAGATGAGCCAGCGCCTCCGCGTGACGCTCGCTCAGGTACAGATAGCGCGGGTCCGGTGTGATCGCGAAGGGCTTTTCGATGAGGCCGAAAAAGCTCGTATACATGGCGGTGGCGATAATACCAAGCTCAGCCGCGGCGCGGACCGGGGCCGTCGGCGGAGCGCGGCAGCAGGCTCGCGCGCGTGAGCACCTCTGCGCCGAAGCGGTCGCGGATACCGTCGATGGCGGAGTCGAGCCGCGAGTCGCGCGCGGGACCGGCGGCGAACAAGTCCGGCTGGCGCACCGCCGACAGATCGCCGGTGCCGACGCCGAGCAATCGCAACGCGACATCGCGGCGGCCGGCAAGCCATGTGCGCAGCAGGCGTTGCGCGCCCGCGCACACGGCGGCGGTGTCCTGCGTCGGCGGTTCGAGGACGCACTGGCGGGTATAAGTGGTGAAATCGGCACACCTGATTTTCACCGTCACGCGTCCGGCGGAGAGGCCCGCAGCGCGCAGACGCGCGGCCGCCCGGTCAGCGAGTGCCGTCAAGCGCCGCTCGAGCACGGCGGTATCGCGAATGTCCTTGTCGAAGGTCTCCTCCGCACTGATGGATTTCTCCTCCCGGTCGGGCACCACCGGCCGCTCGTCGAGGCCGGCGGCGCGCGCCTGCATGGCCTTGCCGTGCTTGCCGAAGGCACGCCACAGCTGCTCATCGCTCGCCCGCGCGACGTCGCCGAAGGTCTTAAGCCCGCACGCCTGGACTGCGGGCAACGATTTGGCGCCGACTCCGAAAAGCCGCTCTATACTCAAGCGATCGAGCACTTCGTGCAGATTGTGCGGTCCGATGCAGCACAAGCCGTCGGGCTTGTTCAAATCCGAAGCGATCTTTGCCAGCGACTTATTGGGTGCGATTCCGACCGAGGCCGTAAGTTCAGTCGCGGCGCGAATTCGCCGCCGGATCTCGGCGCCGATGACGGCCGATTCACCGAACAGTCGCTCGCTGCCGGTCACGTCCAGAAACGCCTCGTCGAGCGATAGCCCTTCGACCAGCGGCGTGAACTGGTGGAATATCGCGAACACCTGTGTGGAGACCTCCTTGTAACGCGCCATGCGCGGCGTCACGCAGATGGCGTGCGGACAAAGGCGCAGCGCCTCGCGCATCGGCATGGCCGAGCGCACGCCGAAGCGGCGCACGGCATAGCTCGCCGCGGCGACGACGCCGCGGCCGGCCGTGCCGCCGACGATCAGCGGCTTGCCCTTGAGCTCCGGACGGTCTCGCTCCTCGACGGACGCGTAGAACGCGTCCATGTCCACGTGCAGAATCGTCCGCACCGGGCGACCCTATTGCACGGTGATGGTGATTTTCTTCGAGTGCAGCGGTGGATCGAAAGACATGTGCTCGTAGTCCGCGAACAAAAGCTCGAGCGTATGCTTGCCCGGCGACAGCGTCAGCGTGGTCTCCGTCTGCCCCTTGCCGAAGTGCAGTACCTTGTCGGTCGCCGGCAACGGAGCGCCCAAGTTGAGGTCGCCCAAGTCCGTATCCACCAGCAAGTGATGGTGCCCGGAGTTGTCTGCTTGCGTGCCCGCGGGCGCGATCGTCATGCCCTTCAAGCCGAATTTCACCACCACAGGGTTCTGCACGGTGGCGCCATTCTTCGGCGCAATGAAATACACCTTCGCGCCGGCCGGCGCGCTGGCGCGCGGCTGCGCGAAAGCAGCCACCGCGAGCGCGGTACATGCGACACCGAGAATAAAGCGATTCATGGAAAGCCCCCCTGTTGCGGTCAGATAAGATCCTTGACGCCGTCGCGCTCCTCGCTCAGCTCGCGGTGCGTGAGCTGCATTTTCTCGCGACTGAACGCGTCGATTCGAAGTCCCTTGACGATGGCGTACTTGCCGCCCTTGCAGGTGACCGGATAAGAATAGATCACGCCCTCCGGAATATCGTAGCTGCCGTCCGACGGCACGGCCATGCTGACCCAGTCCGCGTCGCGACTGCCGAGCACCCAGTCGTGCATGTGATCGATCGCGGCGGATGCGGCGGATGCAGCCGAGGACGAGCCGCGCGCCTTGATGACGGCCGCGCCGCGTTGCTGCACGGTTGGAATGAATGTCTGCTTGAACCAGGTCTCGCCCACTTCCGCAACCGCAGGCTTGCCGTCGACGGTTGCGTGGTTGAGGTCCGGGTATTGCGTGGCCGAGTGATTTCCCCAGATGACGACTTGCCGGATCTTCGCGAGGGCGGCCCCCGTCTTCTCGCTCACTTGCGCGAGCGCGCGGTTGTGATCGAGGCGCGTCATCGCCGTGAAGCGCTCGGGCGAGAGCGACGGCGCGTTGCGCTGCGCGATCAGCGCGTTGGTGTTCGCCGGGTTGCCGACCACGAGCACGCGCACGTCACGGCTTGCGGCCGCATCGAGCGCCTTGCCTTGGACGGAGAAAATCTTGGCATTCTCGAGCAACAAATCCTTGCGCTCCATGCCCGGACCGCGCGGCCGCGCTCCGACCAGCATGGCGACTTCGCAGTCTTTGAAGGCGACGCGCGCATCGTCGGTCGCCGTGACTTTGTTGAGCGTGAGGAAGGCGCAATCGTTCAACTCCATCACGACGCCTTGCACGGCGCCGAGCGCAGCCGGAATCTCGAGCAGGTTGAGATTGATGGGCTGATCGGCACCGAGCATCTGCCCGGCGGCGATGCGAAAGGCGAGTGCATACCCGATGTTTCCGGCTGCGCCGGTGATGGTGACGGTGACTGGCTTTTTCATGGGGGAATCCTCGGCGAAGGAACGCGCAAAAGCGACAAATAGTAGCCGAAGACCGCCCCGGCGCCCCGCAGGGCGGGGATCCAGGCCGCCAAAAATATTTCGAAATGGGGCTTGCATGTATTAGTGTTATACATTACTATATCACCAGATTAGTGAAACACCCCGGCGCCGCCGGTAACTGCAAGGAGAACATCATGAACACTCGCATATCCTCGAAAGTCGCCGCCCTTGCCCTCGCGTTGCTGATCAATGGCACCGTATTCGGCGGAGTAGCCTTCCTGTTCAGCGTAGAACGCGCCGCGGCGGCCGGCGTCACCCTGGTGGCGGCGTAAGCCGCCCCCTCCGGGCGTTCTGCTAGATTAGCGTGCTATACGGCCCCTCCACTTGGCGCGGACGCTGAGAGCGGCATGGATCCCAATTGGAATGACAACCAGCCCATTTATCGCCAGCTGCGCGATCGAATGGTCGCGCTGATTCTGGAAGGAGCGCTCAAGGAAGGCGACCCGCTGCCTTCGGTGCGCACGGTGGCCGCCGACTACCGGCTCAATCCCCTCACGGTGCTCAAGGGTTATCAACAGCTGGTGGATGAAGGGCTGGTCGAGAAGCGCCGCGGGCTCGGCATGTACGTCAGCGACGGCGCACGGCTTTTGCTGCTCAAGGGCGAGCGTGAGCGCTTCCTCAACGAGGAATGGCCGCAGATCCTCGCGGTCATCCACCGGCTGGGATTCTCCGCCGACGAGCTGTTCGCGCAAACGCCCGCGCTCACGCACCCCGCGCCGCGCCTGGACAACAAGGAGTAGCCGATGATGTCGTCCTCACCTCTCATCGAGGCACATGGCCTGTCGAAAAGATACGGCTCGTTCGTCGCCCTCGATCGTGCGGACTTTGTCGTGCAGCCGGGACGCATCGTCGGCCTCATCGGCCCGAACGGTGCGGGCAAGACCACGGCGCTGCGCGCGGTGCTCGGGCTCACGACTTATGAGGGCACGCTCAACGTGCTGGGCCGCGAGCCGTTCGCCGACCGCGCGCGGCTCATGCAGGAGGCGAGCTTCATCGCGGACGTCGCCGTATTGCCCGCGTGGCTGCGCGTGCAGCAAGCGATCGATTTCGTCGCAGGGGTGCATCCGCGATTCCGCCGCGAGCGCGCCGCGGCGCTGCTGGCCAAGACCGACATCGGCATCGGGCGGCGCATCGGCGAGCTGTCGAAGGGCATGAAGACCATGGTGCATCTCGCGCTCACCATGGCCATCGACGCTCGCCTGCTCGTGCTCGACGAGCCGACGCTCGGCCTCGACATCATCGCGCGGCGCGGTTTCTACGATGCACTGGTGAACGACTATATGGACGAGACGCGCACCATCGTGATCACCACCCATCAGGTCGAAGAGGTCGAGAACCTGTTGACCGATGTGCTCTTCATCGACAAGGGCCGCATTGTGCTCGATTGCTCCGTCGAGGACATCGGCGCGCGCTACGCGGCTGTCGAGGTTGCCGACGACCGCATCGCCGCCGCCCGCGAGGAGCGGCCCTTCTACGAGCACCGGGCGCTCGGCAAGACGCTCTTGTACTTCGACGGTGCGGATCGGGAGAAGCTCAGGGGCCTCGGCGAAGTCGGTGTACCGAGCGTCGCCGACCTGTTCGTCGCCAAGGTTTCCGCGGAGCGCGCGGCATGAACAATCTCATCTGGCTGGTTCGCCGGGAGTTCTGGGAGAACAAGGCCATCTGGGTGATGCCGGCCTGCATCGGAGCCCTCATGGTCGTGGCCTCGCTGTTCGGCAAGGTGGAGATCGCCATGCTGCATGCGAGCGACCAGCAAACCGAGCTGGCCGCCGTGCTGTTCCTGGTCGCGATCGGCGGTGTGTTCTGGGTGGCAATGAGCATCTACTCCGTCTGGTATCTGCTCGACTGCCTATACGCCGACCGCAAGGACCGCAGCGTCCTGTTCTTCAAGTCGTTGCCGCTCACGGACTCGGCCACGGTGCTGTCGAAACTGCTCGTTGCAGTCGTCGCGATCCCGCTCGTGTATTTCCTCGCCGCGGACATCTCCGCCCTGTTGATGACCTTCGTGATCTCCGTGCGGGCGCGACTCGGGTTCGGCAACATTCTGTGGCGCCCCGAGCTGTGGCTGCAGCAGCAAGTTCTGTGGCTGTATGTGATCCTCACCGGCATTCTCTGGTATTTGCCGGTCGTCGGCTGGCTGCTGCTCGTGTCGGCGTGGGCCAAGCGCGCGGTCATTCTGCAGGCGATCCTGCCGCCGCTTGCGATCATGCTGGCCGAGCGTCTGTTCCTCGGCACGCACTTAGCGACGCTGCTCTTCAGAGATCGGCTGCTCGGCGGTCCCTATGTGGCGTTCCATCATCCGATCCAGTGGTCGCTCGCGAAGGGCGAGCTGTCGCCGGGCGTGTGGCAGCTGCCGGACCCTGTCGGCTTTTTCTCGAGTGTGGACCTTTGGATCGGTGTGCTCGTCGGTGCGGCCTGCATCGTGGGCGTCGTGCAATTGCGCAAGCGGCGCACGGACGCTTAAGCGCGCTTTTGCTTCCTGGGCAAGCAGTGCAGAATAGCGCCCCGGGGACGCCGCCGAGGAGCGCTGAATGTACAAGACCAAGATCGACCTCTCCGAAAAGACTCGACGCAACGTCATTGTCATGCTCAATGAGCGCTTGAGCGATGCGATTGACTTGCAGAGCCAGGTCAAACAGGCGCACTGGAACGTCAAGGGTCCGCATTTTATCGCCCTGCACGAGCTGTTCGACAAGATCTCGGACGCCATGCTGGAGCAGATCGACGAGGTCGCGGAGCGCATCACCAGCTTGGGAGGCACGGCCGAGGGGACCGTGGCGGTGGCCGCGCGGCGCAGCAAGCTAAAGAATTATCCGTTGAGCATCACCTCGGGCAGGGACCACCTGCTGTATCTATCGACGCAGTTGTCGGTCTACGGCAAGTCGATACGCGGCGCAATCGATGCGACCGCCGAGCTGGGCGATGCGGGCACGGCCGACCTTTTCACGCAGCTATCGCGCGAGATCGACAAATATCTCTGGTTCCTCGAGGCGCACCTGCAGGACAAGGCCTGAAGAGGCAACCTCGCAAGGCGGCGCCGGCTTACGTCTCGAGCAGGTGCGCGAAGTAGCTGTTGCAGAGCCGGTTGAGCGGGTCGGTGCGCTGGCGCAGCGCTTTGAACAGCTTGACGCGATCGCCGAAGGCTTTGGCGACATGCTCGGGTTTCAGCGCTCGCGACTGATTGAACGTCGGCACCCCGCCCTGCGCGGACGCGAAATCGTTGAAGTCGATCAGGAACTCATCCCAGCCGCGGTCTCCCGTCGAGGACGGCTCGAGCGTGATCATGGGTCCCTGAAAACTCACGCTGAAGAGCGACGAGCGGTCTTGGTGCAGGCGGCTCGCGCCGTTCACGACGTTGCAGCGATAGCTGTGCTGCTTGTAGTACGCGCGGCAGAACGCGAAGTACTCGGCGAGCAGTTTCGGGTAGGAGGCCTGCGGAAAGCCCCACATGGTGTAGGTGTAGCGCGATCTCCACGCTTCCTGAGGAAATTCGCGCATCCACTCGTGCGCGTACATCACGACGCTGCGTGCCGCACGGTCGAGCGTCGCGCGCAGCGCCCGTTGCACGCCGGACACCACGGCTCCCGCAACGCCGGGCGCCGCCAGCGCGCTGCCGACGGTCGAGCCGAACGCCGGCAGCACGTTGCGCATGACGGATTTCTTGATTTGCCATATGCCGGAACGGCTCGTGGCCGCACTCTCGTCAGGGGTGCGGCGTTCCACCGTGATCTGATCGTGGAACGGCGAGATGTGCAGGCGCAGCGCGGCGGGCGAGGCGACGATCTTCGCAAAGCGCGCGCCGAACTCCTTGAGCGTCAGCACCTGGTAGTCGATTCTGACGGGAACGATGGGTTGAACCCGCAGCACCGCCTCGTGCACCACGCCCAAGAGCCCGAAGCTCGAGCTCAGCACGCGCATGAGGTCGGCGTTCTGTTGGGTCACGGTCATCAGCTTGCCTTGCGGAGTGACGAGCTTCAGCTCTTTCACCAGCGCCGACATCTGCGCGGGGCCTTGTGCCTGCGAGGCCTGGGGCAGCGTGGTCACCGCCACGGCGCCCACCGTCATCTGTCCCATCTCGGGAGTGAGCGGCAGCTCTTGACCGCGCTCGGCCAATTCGCGCACCAGCGGCCCGATGCGTACGCCGGCTTGGCAGCGCACCTCGTCCTCGCCGAACTCGATGATTTTGCCGAGCTGGCTTAAGTTAACGGTCGTGCCGCCGTCGCCGCCGACGCAGCGCGTCTGCGAATAATCTGCGCCGACGAAGCGTACCGGCGTGGGATAGTTCTTGGTGTTGGCGAGGAGCGCCGGGATTTCCTCGGCGCGCTTCGCCTGCATGACGAGTCGCGGTCGCCGATAGAGACCGGACGCGGCAGTATCCGGACCGCGCGAACGATTCTGTACTTTGACTACCATGATTGTCCCCGACAATTCTCGAATGACCCGTGGAAACGGTCGTTGAAAGCCGTCGCAGATCAAGGGAAAACTAAGCCGGGGGGAGGGACGCGGAATGCGCCTGTGGCGCACCCTAGAACTGGCGACCCCGCTATCGTCGAGCTTCCGAGGAAGCCCCTTAGACCGGTGGTTTTGCGTCCCCACCTTTCGGCGGGTTTGCCCTTGAACAGCCCCCCTACTATGCGAGAGGGCGAGGGGATAAGTAAAGCTTTTTTATCCCATCAAGAGCAACGTCTCGGCGTGCTCGACCGCCTCCGGCGGTCCGCACACCACGACAACGTCACCTTCCTTGAAAATAGTGTCCGCAGCGGGGTCCCGGCCCACGATTCCATCACGCCGCACGGCGCTCACCGCGACCTGCGAGCCGCGCCCGGCGAGCTCCGCGATGCTCTTGCCGACGGCCCAAGCATGCGGCGGCAGTACGACACTGTGAAGCTCTTCACGAAATGCGTGACTGTCATCCAAGAATTCGGCACCGGCCTTGCGAAAGTATTGGCGCAACATGACATAGCGATGACTGCGGATGTCGTTCACCGTGCGGATGACCTGGGGCATGGGGAGCTTCAGCAACAGCAACAGATGCGAGAGCAGCATGAGGCTCGCCTCGAAAGTCTCCGGCACCACCTCGGTGGCGCCCGCCGCCTGCAGCTCCTCGAGCCGCAAGTCGTCCTGTGTACGCACCAGCACGGGAACGTCGCCCCGCAAGTCGCGCACGGTGCGCAGGATCCGCAGGGACACGGCGGGGTTCGCGAAGGTGATGACCACGCAACGTGCGCGGGCGAGGCCGACGTTCTGCAGCACCTCGAGCTGGCCGGCATCGCCATACATCACCGGATCGCCCGCTTGCCGCCCCGCGCGCACGCGATAGGTGTCCAGATCGAGCGCGATGTACTCGAAGCCCGTCTGCTCGAGCACGCGCGCGATGTTCTGGCCCACCCGGCCGAATCCGCAGATCACCACGTGATCGCGCTCCGCGACGGCGAGCGTGACGCGCGCCTCGCGCATCGCCTCGGTTTGCGGCGGGCCCGACTGGCGCAGAAGCGCACGCGTGATGCTGCCGGTTATGGCGGATCACGAAGGGCGAGACGACCATGCTGAGCGCGGTGGCCGCGAGCAGGGGCTGTACCACGGCGGGATCGGCCAGCTGGCGCCGCAGCAGCAGCGTCAACAGCGCGAAGCCGAACTCCCCGCCCTGGCTCACGATCACGCCGGTGCGTAGCGACTTGAACCAGCTGCCGGTCACGGGCTTGGCAGCCACTGCGACCACCGCCGTCTTCAGGATCGCCATGCCGAGCACGATCGCGCTCACCAATGGCAGATTGCGCAGCAACAGCGGCACGTCGAGCAGCATGCCGAGCGTGATGAAGAACATGCCGAGCAGCACCTCGCGGTACGAGCGGATGGTCGCCTCGATCTGATGGCGAAACTCGGTCTCCGCGAGACCCATGCCGGCGAGGAAGGCGCCGAGTGCGAGCGACAGTCCCGCCGCGTGCGTCGCCCACGCCGAGGAGAGCACCGCGAGCAGCACGGCGAGCGAGAACAGCTCGCTCGAGCGCACCCCGGCGATGAGCACGAACAATGGGCGCAGCAACCAGCGGCCGGTCGCGAGCACGAGCAGCAGCGCGGCCGCGGCGATCGCGATCGCGGCGGCGATGTGCGGGCGCCGGCGTGTCCGGGCCGGCTGCGGCAAGCGGCGACAGCAGGCCGAGAAACAGGGGGAAGCTCAAGTCCTGGAACAGGCAGATCGCCACCGCGACCCGGCCATGCGTGCGCGTGTTCTCGGATTGCTCGGTGAGCTGAGCGATGATGATGGCGGTCGAGGACATCGCGACGGCGCCCCCGACCACGACCGCGGGGGTCGGCGCGACCCCGAGGAGCCACGCCGCCGCGAGCGCGACCAGCGCGGTGGTCACGAGCACCTGCGCGCCCCCCACGCCGAGCACCTCGCCGCGCATGGCGAGCAAGCGCGGCAGCGAAAATTCCAGGCCGAGCGTGAACACCAGGAACGCCACGCCGATATCGGCAAGCAGGCGCGTCGTGTCGTTGTCGACGATCAAGGCGAGCGCGTGCGGGCCGAGCAGCATGCCCACCGCGAGGTAACCCAAGATCGCCGGCAAGGCGAGCTTGCGCACGCCGGCCACGACGAATACCGAGGCGGCCAGCAGGATCAGAATCTGCAGCAGCGGATCGGTGTGCATTCTCGTAGCATATAGCGATGGATGCGTTGGCGCTGCAACGGGATGGCGAGGGCTGGCGAATTGATCTGCGCGGCGATTGGTCGCTCGAGTCGCTGCCGCGCATCGATGTCGAGCTCGCGGCGCTGCCCGCCGCATTGAGCGGAACCTTTGGTGTGCGATTGGTCGCAGGTCGAGCATCCCGGCATCGCTCCGGTATGGGCGCTGCTCACGCGGTTGTCCGAACTCGGCAGCGAGCGGCAGCTCGCGCGTCCGGCACGAGGGCAATCCCCCGCACACCGTGCAGCTGCTGCAAAAACTGCAACGCGAGCTCTGCACCGCTCACGGCACGCGTGCGCTGGCGCTGCCCAACCGCGAAGGATTCGTCGAGCAGCTCGGACGCTGGACGGTGCTGCAGGGTACGGAGGCAGGCCGCCTGCTCGGCTTTTTCGGACGTATCGCCGCCGTTCTCGGCCAGAGCTTCTCGCGTCCGCGCATCTTGCGGCTCGCGTCGATCGCGCGGCACGTGCAGGAGACCGGCGTGAGCGCCATCCCCATCGTCTCGCTCATCGCGTTTCTCATCAGCGTGGTGGTCGCCTACTTGGGCGCGCAGCAGCTCGCGCGGTTCGGCGCCACGATCTTCGTCGTCGACCTCGTCACCATCGCCGTGCTGCGCGAGATGGGCGTGCTGCTCACCGCCATCATCGTCGCCGGCCGCTCGGGCAGCGCATTCGCCGCAGAGATCGGCGTCATGCAGCTCAACGAGGAGATCGATGCCCTGCGCGCCATGGGCATGAATCCCGATCGAGCTTCTGGTCGTCCCGCGCGTGCTCGGCCTCGTCATCGCGCTGCCCTGCCTCACCGTCATCGCGGACGCGATGGGCCTTGCGGGCGGCGGACTGCTGTCCCTGGTCCAGCTGCACATCCCGCCTGCGCAGTTCACCATCCGGATGCGCGAGGCCCTCTCGTCGACCACGTTCTGGGCGGGGATGGTGAAGGCGCCGGTGTTCGCCCTGCTCATCGGCATGGTCGGTGCGTACCGCGGCATGCAGGTGCGCGATTCGGCGCGCGAGCTCGGGCGGTTGACCACCATGGCGGTCGTGCAATCGATTTTCCTCGTGATTCTCGCGGACGCGTTTTTCGCGGTCCTGTTCGAGCAGATCGACTTCTGATATGGAACCGCGCGGTCCTGTTGCACAGGCACCGGACGATGATCTGGTCGTGCGCGTGCGCGGCCTTATGAACCGCTTCGGCAGCCAGGTCGTGCACGATGGTCTGTCGTTCGAGGTCCGGCGCAACGAGATCATGGGCATCGTCGGCGGCTCCGGAGCGGGTAAATCGGTACTGTTGCACACCATCCTCGGCCTGCGGGAGCCGCAGGCCGGCTACCGTCGAGGTCTTCGGTCGCAACATTCGCGAGCTTGCGCCGGCCGAGCGCCTGGCGATGACGCGCGCCTACGGGGTTACGTTCCAGAGCGGCGCGCTGATCTCCTCGCTGTCGGTGGCGGAGAACATCCAGCTGCCGCTGCGGGAAGCCTATTCCTTGGAGGAAAGCGTGCTGGATGACCTCGTGCAGCTCAACCTGAGTCTGGTGGGACTCGCCCCCGATGCCGCCGAGAAATACCCTGCACAACTCTCCGGCGGAATGGTCAAGCGCGCGGCGCTCGCCCGCGCATTGAGCATGGAGCCCAAGCTCTTGTTCCTCGACGAGCCGACCTCCGGACTCGATCCGATTTCCGCGGCGGACTTCGATGCGCTACTGTTGTATCTTCACGGCGAGCTCAAGCTCACGGTGGTCATGATTACGCACGACCTCGACAGCCTGTTCCGAACCTGCGACCGCGTCAGCGTGATCGTGGACGGGCGCATGGTGAGCGATACGCTCCCCGGCATCCTCGAGAGCACGAATCCTTGGATACGCGAATACTTCCACGGTCCCCGAGCGCGCGGCGCCGAGCTCGCGGCCGCGGGCGGGGCGGTCGCCGAGGCGCCGCATGGATAGAAATACCAACTATGTCGTGGTGGGCGCGTTCGTGCTGCTGGTCATCGGCATGGCGGTATCGTTCGTCTATTGGTACACCGATCAGAAGGACAAGCGCACCTATCAGCGCTACGAGATTTACTACGACGGCACGGTGAGCGGCCTGACCGCAGGCAGCCCCGTGCGCTATCTCGGAGTCGACGTCGGCAAGGTGGCGCGCATCATGCTCGATCCGAAGAACCGCAAGCGCGTCGAGGTGGTCGCGGATATCGAGGAATCCGCGCCGATCGATACGCGCACGCTCGCCTTGCTCAGTCTGCAGGGTGTGACCGGATTGCTGTTCATCGATCTGGAGGAAGACCCCAAAGCGACCAGCAACGGGCCGCTGCCGATGGGCGAGCGCTATCCGGTGATCCGCTCCGCGCCATCCGATCTCGATCTGTTCTTGCGCAGTTTGCCGGCGCTCGCGAACCACGCCATCGATCTCGTGGACCATATGGACCAGGTGTTCAGCGAGGAGAACGTCAAGAACTTCAAGGCGGTGCTCGCGAGTACGCGTGTGGCCAGCGACAAGGCGCCGCTGCTGGTGCACGAGATCGAGGATCTCGTCGCGAATCTCAGGCACACCTCGGACGAAGTGGACACCGCCGCCGCCGATTTCGATCGCGTCACGAACGATGCCGACATCAAGACGAGCCTCGCCAACATCCGGCGCATCAGCGACAGCCTGGCGAGCGCCACGGATCGCTTGAATCAATTCGTCACGCAAAACGAGCCGGCTCTGTCGCGCTTTACCGGGCAAGGGTTGCCGGAGCTCGAGCGGTTGCTGCACGAGAGCCGCGCAGCGGTGCGCGATATTCGCGATCTGTCGCGCTCGCTGCAGCAAAACCCCGGCGAGCTCTTGTACGAATCCAATTACCACGGCGTCGAGGTGCCGCGATGAGAGCCCCCCTCGCCGCCCTCACGGGCGCCGTCCTCGCCGCCAGCCTGTGCGCGTGCAGCGGCTCGTTTTTCAAGAGCAGCGCGCCGCCGACGTCGACCTACTTGCTATCGGTCAAGGCCGATGCGCAGGCCGGCGCCGTTGCGATCCCCGCCGACCTCACGGTGCTCATGCCGCGCGTGCGCACCGGCCTCGACAACGATCGGATCGCCGCGCTTTATCCGGATCGCAGGCTCGATTACTTCGCCGCTGCGCGCTGGAGCGGTTCGCTCGATGAAGTCGTGCAGGATCTCGCGTTGGAGGCCTTCCATGGCCGCTTTCGCAACGTCGGCACCGACACCTCCGCCTTCAGAGGAGGCTACTGGCTGGAGCTCGAGGTCGTGGACTTCCAGGCCGAGTATTCCGGGTCGGCGGCGGATACCAGGCCGACGGCGCACGTGCACCTGCATGCCCGCGTAGGCAACGGCATCGATCGGCGCGTGCTCGGCGAGTTCGACGCGGATGCGCGCCAGGCGGCTCTCGAGAATCGTCTCGCGGCAGTGGTCGCCGCCTACGAGGCTGCCGCTCAGCAAGCGCTCAGCGAGATCGTCGACAGCTCGACACGGACGCTCGCGGCACTTCCCGCATCGCCGCCCTAGAACCCGGTCAGTCCCACCGCTTCCCTGAAGCGGTACTGCCAGTAGTCGGCTTGCGATTCAACGGCGTACAGCGGGTAGGTCGCGCCGGCCGCCCATTTTGCGGCGAAGTGAGTCTGCAGAGCACGCGCCGCGGCCGCTCGCTCCGGCAGGCGCAGCTCGATGGCGGACTCCAGATCGATGTCGTCCAGACTGGCGCGAGTGAAGTCGGCCGCGCCGGCACTCGTCCAGAGCTCGCCCTGGTGCGCGACCCAGGCAAGGGAGGCGGTCGCGAGCGCGGGCCGCACGCGCCAGCGCACTTCGATCTGGCCGCTGCCGCCGCGCTCGAGCTCGGCGGCCACCGAGCCATTCGGAGTCGCTCCCGGATCAAGCAGTACGCGCACATGCGCGCCGCGCGCGGCTGCGTGCAACAGCGCGCCGATGATGCGGCGGTCGCTCAAGCGCGGGGCGGCCAATCCGACCTCGTCGCCCGCAGCCGCTGTGCTCAACGCATCGAGCATGGCGCCGCGAATCGCCCCTTCGGTGAGAAACCGGGCATCGATGGAGCCGGGACCGCGCGTCGCGGCGCGCGGCGGCAAGGGCAGGCGGTCATCGCCGCTCGACCACGCAGCAATCTTCATCTCGCTCGCGGCGATGTCGCGTGCGAGGTCGCCCGTGACCTGCATGGCGAGATCCCCATCCGGGGCCGCCGACACAAGGCTCACCCAGCCGCCGGCGCCGTCGTCGGCAACGAGCAGCCGGCGCTGATCCGCCTTGCGATTGTGCTCCCGGAGCGATGCGCGCAGGCCCGGCTCGCCGGGATGCTCGTCGAACGGGTCGCTCCACCATCCGACGGTGAGCCGCCACAGCGCCGAATACAGCGGGATGCAGTCGCGCAACCGATCGAGCCGCACACGCGCGACGATCACGCCTGCGCGCTCGAGCGACTCGAGGTACTCGAGCGGCGTGCCGCCATAGGCTTCACTACGCGGATCGGACACCAGCACGATCTTGATGTTGGGCCGCTTGGTCCGCTGCAGCAGCAGCTCACGACCCACTGCGCGCGAGAGCGGTGCGGCGTCGAGTACGATCAGCTCGCTGGCACGATCGATGGCGGCGAGCTCGCGAGCCTCGATCTCGCCCCCTGCGGCCGACACGGTAACGATCTGCACCTGCGACTCGGTGAGGCGCGTCGCGAGCGAGGTCACGTGAGTGCCGGGCGGCAGCGGCTTCTGAGCATTCCAGGCCGCGACCGCCGCCCAGGCGAGCACGGCGATCAGCAGCAAAGTTCGGCCGCGAGGCATCTAGCGCGCGGCCTCCAGGAGGCCGACGCGCTGCTCGAAATCGCCGGGCTCGAGCATCCTCAAGCTCCGCGGCGGAAGCGCGGACTCATCGATGTGGACGAGTGCAGGACCGCCAAGCCAGATTTCCACCGCACCGGGCAACTGGCGGCGCAAGGCGTGCAGCTGCGCGAGGGTCGTCTCGAGCTGGTCGTGATTGACCAGGCTGATGCCGACCGCCAGCGCGTTGATTCTGAGCGCGCAGCGCGCCACTTCTTCCGCGGGCAGATCGGGACCCAAATAAAACGTCCGCACCCGAAGGCTCGCCGCAATCATCGCGTACATGAGGATGCCGAGCTCGTGGCGCTCGCCGCTCAGAGTGGCGAACACCACGGCCGGCCCCTTGGCGACGCTGTTGAAAGTGTGCAGCAGCGATATGAGGTGGCGCCGCGCGCAATTCGAGGCGATGCGCTCCTGAGCGATGGACATCTCGCCGCGATGCCAGCGATCACCGACCTCGCGCAGGGCGGGCGAGAGCACACTGCGCACGGCCTCGAACGGCGACATCAATGCAAACGCCATCGCCATGACCTGATCGCATTCCGCCAGCCGAAACTTGCTCACGGCGGCGAGTAGGCGCTGGACGAGCGCTTGCGCGGCCGCGTCGCCGCCGCTCGCCGGATGGTCCGAGAGCAGCCGGCTCAACGCATCGTTCGATAGATGCGCGATCTTGCCGATCGGGTGGCCGCGCGCCGTGGTCTCGTGCAGCCGGCGTAGTCGCCACACTTCGTGACTCGTGTATAGGCGATGCCCGCCGGCGCCGCGCCGCGGCTCGATCACGCGGTAGCGCCGCTCCCATGCCCGCAGAGTTTCCACGGTGAGTCCGGTGGCCTCCGCGACCGCCTTGATGGAATATGTCGCCGCCGACTCAGTGTCCGACATAGGCCCGCCAGTTTGCCATCGGTGGAGACCTTTAGAAGCGGTGCTTCGACCCACGTCCGCGGCACGGCGCTGGCCGCAGCGTGCCCGGTGATCGGCTCATCAATGATGAAACTTGACGTGGCGAGGAGTCGCCGCGCAAAGCGCAGCGTGATACGGGGCGCCGGCCGCCTGGCTGGCGAGAATACCGAGCAGCCGCTCCGCTTCCATCGGCTCCCCGAACAACCGGCCCTGGGCATAGAAGCAGCCATGCTTGCGCAAGAATTCCAGCTGCTCGCTGGTTTCGACGCCTTCGGCGATGACCTCGAGCTCGAGACTTTTGCCCATGTCGATGATGGTGCGCACCAGCGCCGCATCGTTGGAGTCGACCGCCAGGTCGCGCACGAACGATTGATCGATTTTCAACGTGCCGATGGGGAATTGCTGCAGGGCAGAAAGCGATGAGTAGCCGGTGCCGAAATCATCGATGGCGAGGTGCAGGCCCAGCGCATAGAGCTCGTTCAACAAGCCGATCGTGCGCGTCGCATCCGTCATGAGGGTCGTCTCGGTGACCTCGAGCTCGAAGCAGGTCGGCGACACGCCGTGCTTGCGGAACGCATTACGGCAGCGCGCGAGGAAGCTCGATTGCTTGAGCTGACGGAGCGACAAGTTCATGGCAATGCGCCCAGGCTCGCGCACCGTGTTCTGCCAGCTTCTGTAGTCCGAGCACACGCGGTCGAGCACCCACTCGCCGATGTCGAGGATGAGGCTGCTCTCCTCGGCGAGCGGTATGAACTGCGTCGGCGAGATATCGCCGTGCCCCGGCAGCCGCCAGCGCAGCAGCGCCTCGGCGCCCACCACCCGCCCGTCGCGCAAGTCAACTTTGGACTGGTACAGGACGACGAGCTCGTCGCGCTCGAGCGCACGGCGCAGCTTGCTCTTGAGCATGAGCCGCTCCACGGCGGCCGCGTTCATGTGCGGCACGTAGAACGCCCAGGTGTTGCCGCCATTCTGCTTCGAGTGATACATCGCGGCGTCGGCGTTGCGGATCAAGTCGATCGTGTTGTCTGCGTCGTAGGGGCAGATGGCGATACCGACGCTCGCGGTGAGGTACACCTCCTGCTCGTTCACGTAGAACGCGCGGCTGATCTCATCGAGGAGCGTGCGCGACAGAGCGCCCAGGCTCGGACGGTTATCGAGATCCGCGGGCAGGTCGTCCACGAACATGGCGAACTCATCGCCCGCCAGGCGCCCGATCACGGTTTCCTTGCTGAGCACACGCGTCAGCCGCTCGCTCAGGATCTCGAGCGTGCGATCTCCGGCCGAGTGGCCGAACGTGTCGTTGACGTCCTTGAAGCGGTCGAGGTCCAGATAGAGGAGCGCAAGCGAGTGCTGGTTGCGGCGCGAGCGCGCGATCGCCTGCTGCAGCAAGTGCTGGAACTGCATGCGGTTCGGCATCTTGGTCAACGTGTCGTAGCGCGCGAGATAGCGGATGCGTCGCTCGGCGCGCTTGCGCTCGGTGATGTTGCGCGCGACGTAAATGTTGCCCTCGAACTGCGGGTCCAGAGACGCGATGCTCGAAGACGCCATGGAAACCGGGATGGTCTGTCCGGACGCGGTGCGCAGCACGGTCTCGCGCGCCTCGGGTGCCGCACCTCCCAGATCGAAGGCACTGCGATGGGCCTCGTCGATGAAGCTGTCGAGAGACTTGCCCACCAGGTCCGCATCGCTGTAACCGAGCAGGCCCTGGGTCGCCTCGTTGCAGCTCTTGATGATGCCGTCCGGCGAGGTGACGATTACCGCATCACTCAGGCTGTTGAGCACCGTGTCCAAGTAGTTCTTGGTGATCGTGGTCTCGGAGAGTTTCTGCCGCATGCGCTCGAGCGCATGCTGAAGCTCGCCGAGCTCGTCGCGGCGCACGACGTCGAAGGGACTGGTGTAGTCGCCTTCCCCGATGCGGTCGGCGGAACGGATGAGCGCCGAAATCGGTCTCGAGAAGCGGCCCCCGAAGAACCAGGCTCCGATCAGTACCAGCACGATCACCGGCCCCGTCACGCGCACGAGCATGGCGCGCATGCGCTTCAACTGGCTGCTTTGCTGGAGCTCGAGCTGCGCCGCGAGCCGCGCCAGCGTGGCTTGCATCTGTGCCCGGCTCACCCAGATCTTGAGCGTGCCGGTGCGTTGTGCAGGCGCCGCAATACCGGGCGGGATGCTGTTGGTGACCACCAGCGGATCGAGCACCGCGTTGCGCAAAGCGGCATCATTGCGCGCCGGCTCGCTCTGCGGGTTGCCGGCGCTGAACATCACCGCACCGCGCGCATCCGTCACTTCGACGCGCTCGATGTCATCTTCCTCGAGCAGCCGTCCGGCGATCGAGGCAACCGCCGCGCTGTTGTGCGCAACCAACGCGGAAGCGAGCAGCGCGCCGGTGACGTTGACCACGCTCTTGCCGCGTGCTTCCAAGTCGCTCTCGAGCTTCTGCTCGACTGTAGCGTAAGTGAGACGGGCGATGTCGGCGCTGTCGATGCGGTGCTCGTAATAGGCGAACCCGCCGAGCAGCAGCGCGAGCCCCGCGCCGAGGCCGAGCGCGAGCAGCAAATACTTGGATTTGAGACTCCTTGTCATTGAGGGATGATACTCGTTCACACCAATCCCTATAAGGGGTGGGTAGAATGGCCGACCGCATGGGCACGCAGTTTCGCATCGATATTTTCTTGGATACGGTCTGTCCGTGGTGCTACCTCGGCAAGCGGCGTTTCGAGCTCGCTTTGGCGGCGCGGCCGCAGTACGAGCCCTTCATCAACTTCCGACCCTTCGAGCTGAACCCGGACCTGCCCTGGGACGGGGTCGAGCGCGCCGGTTATATCGCGGCCAAAGCAGGCGACCCGACCCAGATCGCCGATGCGCAGGCTGGGCTCGTACGCCACGGCGAGGCCGTGGGCCTGCAGTTTCGATTCGATCTCATCCAGCGATTGCCGAACACGCGCCGCTCCCATTTGCTGATCGCGCACGCGGGGCGCAACAACCTCGCCGCCGAAGTCACCGAGCGCATCATGCAGGCCTACTTCGAGGAGGGCCGGGATATCGGCGACACCGAGGAGCTCGTGCGCCTCGGGGTCGACGCGGGCTTGGCGGAGCGCGAGGCCCGCGCCGCCGTGGTGCTGCGCGAAGGCCAAGACGGTATCGTGGCCGCCGAGCGGCACGCGACGGTGCTCGGCATCACCGGAGTGCCGGCCTTCATTTTCGACCGGCAGTACTCGGTGTCCGGAGCGCAGGAGGTCGAGGGCTTCGTGCGCGTCATCGATCAAGTCGTGGAGCTCGCCGCCAGCCGCGAACTCGCCTCGTGACACCGGCCGAGCTCACCGGCCGTGCCCGCGGCCACATCGAGGAGCTCGACGCGCCGCGCTGCGGGCTGCATGCGCAGGCGGGCACTCCTTTCCTCAGATTACGCGCCGCCGCCGCGCAGGCGGGGTTCGATCTCGTTCCGCAGAGCTCCTATCGGGATTTCGACCGCCAGCTCGGGATCTGGAACTCGAAGTTCAACGGCGAGGCGCCGCTCAACGATTTGTCGGGCCGCCCCGTCGACGCATTGGCGCTGACACCCGCGGCGCGTATCGATGCGATCTTGATTTGGTCGGCGCTGCCCGGTGCGAGCCGGCATCACTGGGGGACCGACCTCGACCTCATCGACCGGGCGGCCATTCCGCCGGGGTATCGGGTGCAGCTCGTTGCCGAGGAGTACGGCCCGTCGGGTCCTTTCGGCCCCTTAAGCGCCTGGCTCGAGGCGAATGCCGCCCGCTTCGGGTTTTTCCGGCCGTATCGCGGTGTGCTATCGGGGGTGCAGCCGGAGGCGTGGCATTTCAGCTTCGCACCACTCTCGGAACCGGCGCGGCGGGCGTTGCATGTCGCCGCTTTGCGCGATGCGTTGCGCGGTGCGCCGCTCGCGGGGAAGGACTTGGTGCTCGAGCGGCTCGAGGAGCTGCACGAGCGTTATGTCACGCGTATCGATTGGCCTTGAGCGCCTCGCCCCTCAGGCCCACATCGTCCTGAGGCGATCCACCATCAACCCGCGCACTTGACCGAGCTCGGCGCCGGGGCTCGTGAACAACGGCGGGTTGCGCCGCAGCAAGCGCCACCGCTCCGCGCGCAGGATGCGCTCCAAGTAATCCATGTTGCGATCGATCGCGTCGAGATAGGGATTCTGGCCGCCGAACAGCGGCTCGACGTACTGGTAAGCCTGCTCGAACTCGCCGTCGAGGCGGTTCGTCCGCGTCTCGCGCACGAAGTCCGGCGTCTGGCGCAGCAGGTCGAGCCCGGAGCTGTAGCGCACTTGCACGGTGCCGTCGCTCGCGGGCGCCGCCGCCACGCCGCCGAGCACGAATTCGGGGTAGAGCCGGTCGCGGCATTTTTCGAGGTAGCACCGATCGGCCATCTGTGCGATGAGGTCCGCGGTGCCTAAGAGGTGTCCGCACTTGCGGTCGCGGCTATCGGCCAGATGAATCTGGCTCAATTTGATCTCGTAGCCGGTGAAATGCACGATCCGGGTGGACACCGGGACCCAGGCTTCCATGGCGATATTCGGCAGGAGCCTGGCGAGGAATTTGGCGCTGCGGGTGACGTGATACAGCGTGAATTCCGCACCATTGTGATGCACCCGGTCCTCGAACTCGCGGATGTAGCCCGCGTCGTGGAATAGCGAGGTGACCAGCGCCATGATCGCCCGCTCCGCGCCGAAGCGTCGCGGTGCGTCGACCGTGAGCTCGTACCCGACCAACAGGCGCGCCATCGCGAGCGTCATGTCGAGTGAGTGCTGTCGATCGTGATAGATGGTGTCGACGCCGTGGTAGCCGGGCATGCGACCGGAGAACAGGCGCTCGAACTCGTCGAACGCGACCGCGACTCGGTCGAAGGACTCCCCGGGCCAGGCAGTCGCGAAAAGTTCGCGCACCGCATGGGCCACCGCCGGCGTGGCGCTGACTTGAACGGAATTCGTAACGTCGAAGTCGTTACGGCGTAGCTCGTACATCGCGGAAGTCTAAGCCTGGCAGACCGCCTCCGCCACGTGCGTAGTTCTCATCTCGCCGCATATGTCAAAGACCGCTCAATAAACTTTCAGGCCCCCGAACTTGCGCCGTACACGCCGCGCCAGCGTGGCGTATCCCGCCCAGAATCCGAGCGCACCGGCAGCCACGGCGCCCCCCAGCCAAACGCTGGCGCCTCGCGTATGCGGTTGTGCCGGGGCGGTGCCCGTCCCGGGCACGCGGGCCGCGAGTGCCGCATCGAGCTCGGCCTGCTTAGCCGCGAGCTCGCGCTCGCGGCGTTCCAGCTCGCTCTGGGCAGCGGCCTCGGCGAGTGCCGGCGTCGTCGCGCGGCTCCGGTCGAGCTCCTCCTGGAGCTGCTTGAGACGCACCGCCGCGGGCTCGTCGGTCGTGAGATAGGAGCTCTTCACCCAGCCGGTGGTCCCGTCCGGCAAGCGCACTTGGGTGAAGTCTGCGCTGGTGGCGAGCGTTTCCACGCGCGCGCCGGAGTGCAGGGTGGCGAGCCGCTGGCCTTGCTGGTTCTGCTCGGTGTACACGTTGAGCACCAGCTGGTCGCTCACGTAGGCAGTCTCGGCCGAGACCCGGGAGACGGCTAGCACGAGCGACGCGGCGGCCACGACCACGGCCAGCGCGGCGCCGCGCATCATGCGGCGATACCGGTTTGCTTGAGAAGCGGCCGCACGTCGGGCTGCCGGCCGCGAAAGCGCACGAACGCCTCCATCGCGTCCAGGCTCCCGCCGCGCGCGAGGATGGCGTCGAGGAATCGCGCGGCCGTGGCGGGATCGAACACGCCGGCTTGCTCGAATGCCTCGAAGGCGTCGGCGGCGAGTACTTCGGCCCACTTGTAGCTGTAATAGCCCGCGGCGTAGCCGCCGGCAAAGATGTGCGAGAAGCTCGCATGCATGCGATTGAACGGCGCGGCCGGCGCCACCGCCACCCGCCGCCGCACCTCCTCGAGAGTCTGCGCCACTTGTGGGCCTCGGCCTGGGTCGAAGCTCGCGTGCAGCTCGAAGTCGAAGCCGGCGAGCTCGATCTGCCGCAGCGTATCGAGCGCCGCGTTGAACGTACGGGTGCCGAGCAGACGCTTCAGCATGTCGGTGCCGAGCGGCTCGCCGGTCACCACGTGTGCGGATATGAGCGGCAGCACCTCGGCGCGCCACACGAAGTTCTCCATGAACTGACTCGGCAGCTCCACGGCGTCCCACGCGACGCCGTTGATGCCCGCGATGCTCGGGTAGGGCACGCGCGTCAGCATGTGGTGCAGGCCATGGCCGAACTCGTGGAACAGCGTGGTCACTTCGTCGTGGGTCAGGAGCGACGGCGCCGAGCCCACGGGCGGTGTGAAGTTGCACACCAGCTGCGCCACGGGCAGCGCGCTGCCGGACGGAAGCGATTTGGCCACGACGCATTCGTCCATCCACGCGCCGCTGCGCTTCTCGGTGCGCGAGTAGGGGTCCAGGTAGAACCCGGCGAGGATTCGCCCGTCGCGATCGGCGAGATCGTAGTAGCGCACGGCCGGGTTCCATACGGCCACGCCGGGCCGCTCGCGCACCGTGATGCCGTACAGCCGCAGGGTGACCGTGAACAGCCCGGACAGCACTTTGGGCAGCGGAAAATATGGGCGCAACGCTTCCTGCGACACCTTGAAGCGGCTCTCCTGCAGGCGCTCGCTGAAGTAGGCGAGGTCCCAGGCCTCGAGCGTGCGTCCGGCGAACTCCTCGAGCTCGACGAACTCGCGGCGCGCCGCCGGGCGGCAGCGCTTCGACAGATCGTCGAGGAAACCGAGCACCTGCTTGCCGCTCTTCGCCATGCGCGTCGCGAGCGCGTAGTCGGCGAAGCTCGCAAAGCCCAGAGCTGCGCGAGCTCATGCCGCAAGGGCAGGATCTCGGCGATGATCGGGTTGTTGTCGAAGCGGCCGGCGCTCGGGCCGAGCTCGGAGGCACGCGTGACCCAGGCCTCGTAGATGTCGCGCCGCAAGCGCTCGCTCTGGGCACTGGTCATGACGGTCATGTAAGTCGGCTGATCGAGCTTGAACAGCCAGCCGCTGCGGCCCGCCTCGCGGGCGTTTTGCGCCGCGCGATCGACGCGCATTCGCCGGCAAGCCGGCAAGCTCGGACTCGTCGGTGACATGCCGGGTGAAGGCGCGCGCGGCATCGAGCACGTTTTCGGAGAACTTGGTCGCAAGGTGCGCGAGCCGCTGCATCACCTCGCAGTAGCGCTGTTTGCGATCGGGCGGCAGATCGACACCGGCGAGACGAAAATCACGCAGCGAGTTCTCGAGCAGCTTGCGCTGCGCCGGATCGAGGCTTGCGCCCTCGGCCCGCTGCACGTGCGCGTACGCCGCATACAGCGCCTCGTTCTGGCCGAGCTCCGCAGAGTAGGCGGTGAGCAGCGGCACGCAGGCGTTGTAGGCCTCGCGCATCGCTTCTGAGTTGGCCACGGCGTTCAAGTGGCCGATCGGACTCCACACGCGGCTCAACCGGTAGCTGAGCTCCTCGACGGGGGCGACCAGGGAGGCGAACGTCGGCTTAGGCTGTGCCGTCAGCTCGGCGAGCCGCGCGCGATTGTCGGCCAGCACCCGCTCGAGTGCGGGCTGCGCGTGGGCGGCGTGATGCGATCGAACGCCGGCAAGGCCTCGATGTCGAGAAGGGGATTTTCCATGGGCTCGATTTCCACCCGGAGAATTCTAGCAGAGCCACCGCGCCGCGCGGTCGAGGGCGGCCCGCCGCATGCCGCGGGAAGGTCGGTGCCCCAAGCGGTATATCATTCTGCATTAGGTTCTCGTGTCGTGACGGAGTTCACTGTGTCCAGCGATGTCTTCGATCTCATCAGCATCGGCGGCGGCAGCGGCGGCCTCGCCTGCGCACAGCGGGCGGCCGAGTACGGCGCCAAGACAGCGGTCATCGAATCGGGACGGCTCGGCGGCACCTGTGTGAACGTCGGCTGTGTTCCGAAGAAGGTGATGTGGAACGCGGCGAGCATCGCGGCGGCTCTCGGGGACGCCGGCGACTACGGCTTCGCGATCGGCACGCCCGCCGAGGCGGGCGGCAACGACTGGTTGGCTCTGAAGAAAAAACGCGATGCGTATGTCGCCCGCCTCAATGCGATGTACCTGCGCAACCTCGCGGCCAAGGGCGTCGCGTACATCGCAGGCCGGGCGAAATTTTTGGACGCACACACGGTGGAGGTCAACGGCGCGCGGCTCACCGCGGCCCATGTGGTGATCGCCACGGGCGGATACGCAGACGTGCCGCGGCTGCCGGGCGCCGAGCTCGGCATCACCTCGGACGGTTTTTTCGAGCTCGAGGCGCGTCCGCAACGTGTCGCGGTGATCGGCAGCGGCTACGTCGCCTGCGAGCTCGCCTCGGCATTCCATGCGCTCGGCAGCGAGACGGAGCTGTTCATTCGCAGAGACCACCTGCTGACGCACTTCGACGTGATGCTCGGCAAATCGCTCATGCGCGAAATGCTCGCCGAAGGACTCGCGATCCACACAGGCGTCGTGCCGAGCGCTCTCGTCGAGCAGGTCGGACACAAAACGCTGGTCGCAGCCGACGGACGCGAGTTCCCGGGATACGATTGCGTGCTCTGGGCGATCGGCCGGTCGGCGGACGTGGCGGGTCTCGATCTGCGCGCCGCGGGCGTTCTCGTGGACGCGAACGGATTCGTGGCGACCGACGATTTCCAGAACACCCAGGTCGCGGGCGTGTACGCCATCGGCGATGTGACCGGGCGCGCCGCACTGACGCCCGTGGCGATTGCGGCCGGGAGACGCCTCAGCGACCGCTATTCGGCGGCAAACGCGACCGGCGTCTTGCCTACGAATTGATCCCGACCGTGGTGTTCACCCACCCTCCCATCGGCACGGTGGGCCTCTCACGAGAGCGAAGCGCGCGCACAGTTCGGCGATGCGGTGAAGGTATATGTCGCGGATTTCACGCCGATGTATCACGCGCTCACGACGCGCAAGGTGCACACCGACATGAAGCTGGTATGCGTCGGCAAGGAGGAGAAGATCGTCGGCTGCCACATCATCGGCGCGGGCGCCGACGAGATGCTGCAGGGATTCGCCGTCGCTATTCGCATGGGCGCAACCAAGCGCGATTTCGACGAAACCGTGGCCATTCATCCGACCAGCGCCGAAGAGCTCGTCACCATGCGTTGAAGGGGCGACGGCGCGCTATTCCTCCTGATTAAGGCCGCGAGCACGAGCTGCGTGCTGGGCCGGATGCCGCGCCAGAGCAGGAAGGATTCGGCCGCCTGCTCGACCAGCATGCCCCAGCCCTTGCTGATCCGGCCGGCCTTGAGAGAGGCCGCCCAGCGCGTGAACGGCGTGAGGCCGCGGCCGTAGGCCATGTCGTAGCAAACGGTCTCCTCGCCCACGAGACCGCCCGGCAACTCGGGCATCACGCCCTGCAAGCTCGCCGCGGTGGCGTTGATGATCAGATCGTACGGCGGGCGCTCGATCTCGCCGAACGTGCAGCCCTCGATGTCGCCCATGTCGGAGAATTCCTGGGCGAGCTTGCGAGCCTTGTAGGGCGTGCGGTTGGCGATGGTGAGCGAGCGCAGCTCCCGCTCGCACAGCGGCGCCGATCACGCCGCGCGCCGCGCCGCCGGCGCCCAAGATCAGCACGCGCTTGTCCGCGAGCGCGATATTCAAGTTGTGCTCGAGGTCGCGAATGAGGCCGACGCCGTCGGTGTTGTCGCCGAGCAGCTTCGCATCCTCGAAGAACGCGATGGTATTCACCGCCTGCGCGCGCGCCGCGCGCGGCGTCAGCTCGTTGACCAGCTCTGCGGCCGCCTGCTTGTGAGGCAACGTGACGTTGAGGCCACGCACGCCGCCGGTGAGCAGGCGCAAAGTCTCGCGCCGGAAATCGTCGGGATGTATGTCGAACAGCCGATAGACGAGGTTTTGCGCCGCGGCTTTGGCGAACATCCCGTGGATGAACGGCGACCAGCTGTGCGCGACCGGATGGCCGACCAGTCCATATTGATCAGCCGGCCCGGCTTCATGCGGCAAACTCACGGCCTGAGCCACCCGGCCGCGCGTTTCGCGAAATAGGTCAGGATTGCGTCGGCGCCGGCGCGCTTCATCGCGGTGAGGGCTTCGAGGGCGGTGGCGCGCTCGTCGAGCCAGCCGTTGGCTGCCGCGGCCATGATCATCGCGTACTCGCCGCTCACCTGATACACGAAGGTCGGCATTCCGAACCGGTCTTTCACCCGCCGGACGATGTCGAGATACGGCAGACCCGGCTTGATCATGACCATGTCGGCACCTTCCGCGATGTCGAGCGCGACCTCGCGCAGTGCCTCGTCGGAGTTCGCCGGATCCATCTGATAGGTGTGCTTGCCGGCGCCGCCGAGCTGCTTGGCCGAGCCCACGGCCTCGCGGAACGGCCCGTAGAAGCTCGACGCATATTTGGCCGCGTAGGCGAGAATGCGAGTGTGCACCAGGCCTGCCGTCTCGAACGATGCGCGAATGGCGCCGATGCGCCCGTCCATCATGTCGGAGGGTGCGACCACGTCCGCGCCCGCGTCCGCGTGTGAGCGCGCCTGGCGCACCAACGTCTCGACGGTGAGGTCGTTCTGCACATAGCCTGCGTCGTCGATCAAGCCGTCCTGCCCGTGCGTCGTGAAGGGATCCAAGGCGACGTCCGTGATGACACCGAGTGCCGGAAACTCCTTCTTCACGGCGCGCACCGCCCGCTGGGCGACGCCCTCGGGATTCCAGGACTCGCGCGCGTCCAGGCTCTTTTTCTCGGCCGGAACCACGGGGAACAGGGCGATCGCGGGAATGGCAAGCCGCACGATGTCGGCGCACTCGCGCAAGAGCTCGTCGACCGACAGCCGCTCGACGCCGGGCATCGAGCCCACCGCTTGACGCTGTTTCGAGCCCTCCACGACGAACACGGGGTAGATCAGCGCATCGGCGGTGAGCTGCGTCTCGCGCATCAAGCGGCGCGAGAACTCGTCGCGGCGCATGCGCCGCAGGCGTGTGGTTGGAAATGATTCGCCGCGACTTCCGGTCATCTTGACTATGACTCCTGATGGCATCTGGATCCACGTGCTGCCGGGCGGGACCGGCCGCTGCGCGCCCGGGCCGCCGGCCCGCGCGTCTCGACTGACCCCGCGCGGCCCGCACCGCGACGCGCTAATATCGCGTCCGGGGTACCACGAGCCGGAAGCTGATTTATACATGAAGGACGACGTGGGCGGAAATGTCGGGAGGGCCCGATTTCAGGCGCTATGTCAAGCGCTGCGCCCGGATCTGCTGCGCTTCGCGTTCTGGTTGTCACGCGACCTCGCGCTGGCGGAAGACGTCGTCCAGGAGACGATGCTGCGCGCCTGGAAGGCGCGGGATTCGCTGAAGAGCGAATCGGCCGCGAAGCCTTGGTTCCTCACCATCATACGCCGCGAGTACGCCCGCACCTTCGAGCGCAAGCGGCTCGCGACCGTCGACGTCGATGAGCTCATTGCGCGTGAGGAGCCGATGCTGGCGGCCGCGCACGACCAAGATCTCGCGGAGCTGCGCGCCGCGCTGTTCAAGCTGCCCGAGGAGTACCGCGAGCCCCTGGTTCTGCAAGTGCTCATGGGTTATTCGACGGCGGAAATCGCGGCCGAGCTGGGTCTTTCGGCCGGCGCGGTGCTGACGCGCTTGTTCCGCGCACGCAAGCAGCTGCGCGTGCTGTGCGGTGAGGACTCCTCGATGGATCCCGAGGACGCCTGCGAGGATCCCGCGTCGTGATCGATTGCGCGCAATACCGTCGCACGGTGCTCGCCGACCCGCATGCCGAGAGCTCCGAGCTTGCGGAGCATCTGGCGCACTGTCCGGAGTGCCCGGCTTACCGCGAGCGACTGCTGCGTTTCGAAGCTCGGCTCACGCGCGCGCTGCGCATCGATGCACAGGCCCCGCAGGCGCCCGCGCAGCTCTCGCGGTTGCGCGGACAGCGCAACGGCTGGCTCGCGATGGCGGCGAGCCTGGTGGTCGCACTCCTGGTCGGCACGCTGTGGCTAGGCGTCCCGCACACGAGCCTGGCGGCGGACGTCGTCGCTCACATGGCGGGCGAGCCCGAGGCCTGGGCGCGCACCGACGTTGCGGTGCCTGCCGCCGACCTCGCGCCGGTGCTCGCCGAGGCGCAGCTGCGTTTGCGGCCGGATGCGGTAATGGTGAGCTATGCGCAGAGCTGCCTGTTTCGCGGCCATCACGTGCCGCATCTGGTGGTGCAAACCGACATGGGCCCGGTCACGGTGATGGTGCTGGTGCACGAGAATGTCGCCTCAGCGCGGATGTTCGACGAGGGCGGGTATCGCGGCACCATCGTGCCGGTGCCGGGACACGGCAGCCTTGCGGTGCTCATCAAAGGCCGGGAGGGAGATCTGGCCCAGGTAAAGAGCGTCGCCGCGCGCGTCAAGGACGCCATCGTCTGGACGGGCTAGGGAGCGAGCGCAGGCGTGAATTCGATCGGCAGGCCGGAGAGGCCCCAGACGCCCATGAAAGGCCGGTGTCCAGGCTGGCCCGCCAGCCGCGGATGTGTGATGCGCTGTGCGATCAGATGCAGCCCCTCTTCGATCTGTGCGCGTGCGATGAACTGGCCGAGGCACATATGCATGCCGCGTCCGAACGCCAGATGGCGATTGTCTTGCGGACGCTCGGGATCGAAATCATCCGGGTTCGCGACGGCAGAGGGATCGCGCGTCGCCGTGCTTACCGGAAGGAACAGCAAGGTGTCCTTCGGCAGCAGTACATCCCGGTAGACGAGATCCTCGTTGACCAGCCGTGGAATAGTGGCCGGGCTCTGGAAGCGCAGTCCCTCTTCGACGACTTTGCGGCAATACCCCGGATCCTCGGCGCAACGCCGGTAAAGCGTCGGCCGGCTCAGCAACTCGTACATGATGAAAGTGAGCACGTTCTTCGACGTGTCGTAGCCCGCCACGAATAAAAAGATAAGCAGGTTATCCATCTCGACGGTGGTGAGACCGCCGGAATCGTTGGCAGCTATGAGCGCGTCCAAGAGGTCGGGTGCCGCGTTCGGCCGCTGACCTGCGCGGCGATCGGCGACCAGTTGCGTCACAAACCGGTTCATAACCTCGGCCGCCTGGTTGAGCTGCGGCAGGAAACCGGGGATCAGGCTGAAGCTCAGGCCCAGAGTCTCGAGCGATGACCGCAGCGTCGGGAGCGCCTCGGATGAAGCGCCGATGAGACTGCAGATGACCGTCACCGGGAAGTAAGAGGCGAACTCCTCGAAGTCGAACTTGGCCCGGGGCGCCCACTCATCGAGCAGGCGCGAGAGCACTTCCCGCATCAGCCCGCGGTGCTGATTCGCGGCTCGCGGCGTGAACATCGGCGCGAGCACTTCGCGGACTTTCTTGTGGCGCTCGCTGCTGAGACCAAAAATCGAGTTGAGCTGGAAATCCCCCCATTTCGAGCCCTTCGCGTTCATGAGCTCGATCACGCCCTCGTGCGCGACTCTGAGCTTGTCATCCATTCCGAGCAGGTCCTTGATGGCGGCATACTCGGTGACGAAGTAGCCGAAGGAGCTCTGCGCGAGCCAAGGATGTTGCCGGCGCGCGGCCGCGAATTGTGGGAAGGGATCCTCCGCGAACGCAGGGTCCTGCGTCAGTAATTGCGGCAAAGTCAGTTCCGCAACCGGCTGCATGGCTACATCCCCGCTTTGCCCAGCAAGTCGATCAAGCGGCGCGAGCTTGCCGCCAAGGTCGGGTGGTTCGCCTCGAACTGCACGGCCGCCCTCTCCAGCCGGTCGGCGAACGATTCGTCGACTTCGCCCGGCGCCTTAAGCGCACGCTTCACGTCCTCGAGCACTTCGCCGCGCAACCGGTCGGTGTGCGGATCATCCGGACGGGCGCTGTGCAGCTCCTCGTGCAGTTTGTTCAGCTCATCGCGCAGATTCTCGGGATCCATGTGCGTTACTCCGCAGCGGCCGCGATCGGCCGGTGCCTCATTGTGCCATTCGTTCGGCCGTGAGGCGCGCCACTTCCACATAGCCGCGGCCGGCCTCGGAAAGGCTCGCATGGATCGCCAGATACGCGCTAAGCAGGAACTCATCGGCGCCGAACGGCGGATTGACGAGCAACAGCCCGCTGCCCGCGAGGCCCACGGAGGCGTCGTCCGCGTGCACAGCGAGGTCGGCGAGCAGCATCTTCGGCAGCCTCAAGGCGGCGAAACGCGCGTGCACTCGGCGGCGCTGGGCGGCGCTCACGATCGGGTACCACGCGACGAAGGTGCCGGTCGGCCAGCGGCGGTGGGCGTCGCCGAGCGCTGCGGTGAGCGCCGCGAGCTCGTCGGCGTTTTCGTACGGCGGGTCGATGAGCACCAGGCCGCGGCGCTCCGCCGGCGGCAGATGCGATCGCAGCGCGACGTAGCCGTCGCCCACTTCGAGGTGCAAGCGGCCGCTCGAGTAGAGCTCGCGCTCGGCGGCGCGGGCCTCCGCCGCGATGAGCTCGTTGCACACGGCGCGGTCCTGCGGGCGCAGTGCCCCGGCGATGAGGGCGGGGGATCCGGGATAGCGAGCCAGGCGCTCTCCCGGCGCGACTCCCAGCGCTGCGAAATACGCCGCGAGCGGCTCGCCCGCCCGGCCCGCGTGCAACAGGCGCTGGATGCCGCGCTCCGCTTCGCCCGATTTCTGGGCCTCCGCCCCACGCAGGTCGTAGTAGCCGCGACCTGCGTGGGTATCGAGCACGAAGAATGCCGCGTCCTTGCGCTTCATGGCCTCGAGGCAATAGATCAGGCCGACGTGCTTGGCGACGTCGGCGAAGTTCCCGGCGTGATAGATATGCCGATAGTTCATCGCTGCATTGTGCATTGACCCGCGTGCGCGCGGCAGGGAGAATGCCGCCCCCGATGTCCCCCCTTCCTCGCCGAGTCTTTTTAGCGGCCGCCACCGCGGCTCTGGCCGCCTCCCGGCGCAGCGCCGCCGGAGCTGCTGCCGCGCATCCGATGGGGCGCGATCAGGCGCGCTCCGGCCTGCTCATCGTGAACGCGCTGGGTGGCCTCGAGGATCCGAATCTCAAGGACTCCGACGGCAGCGTGCTCGAGCCCCGCGTGCTGCGTGATGCGCACGACTCCGGTCTCACGGCGGTCAACGTCACGCTGGGCTACGTGTCGGGGGACGCGGATCCCTTCGAGCAGAGCGTGCGCGATATCGCACAGATGGACGGCTGGATGCGCGCGGGTGGGCGCGACCTGCTCAAGATTTACACGGCCGATGACATTCTGCGTGCCCGCAGCGAAGGCCGGATCGGCATCATTTACGGGTTTCAGAACGCTGCCATGCTGGGGAGCGATGTCACCCGCGTGGACCTGTTCGCAAACCTCGGCGTGCGCGTCATTCAGCTCACCTACAATCCGGCCAATGCGCTCGGCGACGGCTCGATGGCGCCCGAGAACCGCGGCCTCACGCCCTTCGGCCGTGAGGTGGTCCTGCGCCTCAATGCACAGCGCGTGATGGTCGATCTGTCGCACAGCGGCCAGCGCACCTGTCTGGAGGCCGCGCAAGTCTCGAAGCAGCCGATTTCCATCAATCACACAGGCTGCCGCGCTCTCAACGATTTACCGCGCAACAAAACCGACGAAGAGCTCGCGCTGGTGGCGTCGAAGGGCGGCTTCGTCGGCATCTACTTCATGCCATTCCTGAATTCCTCGGGTCACGCGACCGCGGAGGACGTCGTCGCTCACATCGATCACGCCGTCAACATCTGCGGCGAGGATCACGTGGGCATCGGCACCGACGGGTCGACGACCGCCATCGACGATCTGGAAGCGTACAAGAGTGTGCTCGCCGCGGAGGTCGCGGCGCGCCGCAAGGCCGGTGTGAGCGCGGCCGGCGAACGCCCGGATACGCTGCCGTTCGTCGTGGATCTGCGCGGCGTGAATCAATTTCGCGATCTCGCCGCGCGCCTGGAGCGGCGCGGCTATTCCGGCGC
Organism: uncultured Gammaproteobacteria bacterium; assembly: GCA_963755935.1. GTDB lineage: Bacteria > Pseudomonadota > Gammaproteobacteria > Steroidobacterales > Steroidobacteraceae > Bog-1198. The sequence continues at coordinate 102,410 of CAVWME010000008.1, read as the reverse complement.
GCGCATCGAGAAGATCATGGGGCAAAACTTTCTGCGCTATGCGCGGGAGGTGTGGGGCGCTTGAGAACCGGGGGTGGATCGATGTATGAGCTCTACATTGCCAACAAGAATTACTCGTCCTGGTCGCTGCGGCCCTGGGTGCTGATGCGCGAGGCCGGGATCGAGTTCACGGAGCATTTGATTCGGTTCGGGGGGCCGGCTTGGAAGGATTTCCTGAAGCTCTCGCCGACCGGCAAGATACCCTGTCTCATCGACGGCTCGACGCTGGTCTGGGATTCGCTCGCCATCACCGAGTACCTCGCCGAGCGGCATGGCGGCGTCTGGCCGCAGGACGTCGCAGCGCGCGCCTGGGCGCGCTGCGCCTCGGCCGAGATGCACTCGGGCTTCACGGAGTTGCGCAACCGCTGCTCCATGACCTGCGGTGTGCGCTTGCGGCTGAAGGAGAGGCCCGCCGCCCTCGAGCGCGACATCGCGCGGCTCGAGACCCTGTGGAGCGACGGACTCGATCGTTTTGGCGGCCCGTTTCTCGCCGCCGGATCGTTCACCGCCGTCGATGCGTTCTTCGCGCCGGTGGCCTTCCGGGTGCAAACCTATGGTCTTGAGCTAAGCCCCGCGGCGGCGGCCTACGTGCAGCGCCTGCTCGAGGTTCCCGCCATGCGTCAATGGTATGCGGCCGCACTCGCCGAGAACTTCCGCGACGCGCCGCACGAGGCCGAGATGCTCGAGTTGGCGAGCGTCGTCGCGGATTTGCGCGCTGCGGCGCAGTGAGTCACGGGGCGAGATAGTCGCGGGGGCGCAGGAACTCGTACAGGCGCGATTCTGCGGAGCCGGGCTCGGGCTCCCAGTCGTAGTCCCAGCGGGCGAGCGGCGGCATGGACATCAGGATCGATTCGGTTCTGCCGCGAGATTGCAGGCCGAACAGTGTGCCGCGGTCATAGAGAAGATTGAATTCCACGTAGCGGCCGCGCCGGTAGAGCTGGAAAGCGCGCTCGCGCTCGCCCCAGGGCGTAGGCTGGCGGCGCTCCACGATGGGCAGGAAGGCCGGCAGAAAATGATCGCCCACGCTGCGCATGAAGGCGAAGCAGCGCTCGAAGCCACCCTCGCTGAGGTCGTCGAAGAACAATCCGCCGACGCCGCGGGTCTCGTCGCGGTGAGGCAGAAAGAAATAGCGGTCGCACCAGTCCTTGTACTTCGGATACAGCTCGGGGCCGAAAGGCGCGCATGCGGCGCGGGCCGTGCGGTGCCAGTGCACGACGTCCGGCTCGAACGGGTAGTAGGGGGTGAGATCGAAACCGCCGCCAAACCACCAGATCGGTGGCCCGCCGGGGGGCGCCGCCTGCAGGAAACGGACATTGCAATGGGTGGTGGGCACGAATGGATTGTGCGGGTGGAAAACGAGCGACAGTCCGAGCGCCTCGAACGACGCGCCGGCCATCTGCGGACGCAAGTTCGAGGCGGATTGCGGCAGCTTGTCGCCCATTACGTGGGAGAAGGACACGCCGGCACGTTCGAACACGTCCCCGCCGCTGAGCACACGGCTCTCGCCACCTCCGCCGCCGGGCCGTTGCCAGACATCGCGCCGGAACCGCGCCGTGTCGAGCGCTTCGACGGCGGCGCTGATGCGGTCATGCAGATCTTGCAGGTAGCGGCGCACCGCCGCCGCATCCGTCGGAGCCGCCGGCGTTGCCGAGGTGCCCCCCATGCGCGTCAGGTCTTCTTGCGCTTCGTCTTGGCGGCGGGCGGAGCCGCGGCCGCAGTGTCGGCGGGTGCCCGCTTCTTGGCGGCCGCTTTCGATCCCTTGGCGGCGAGCCGCGCCGCAGCGCGGGTTGGCGGCGGGACCTTGGCGGGCGCAGAGGTCTTCTTGCGCGCGCCGGTCGCTTTGGTCGCGGCGGGCGCACCACCCTTGGCGCTCTTGCGTCCCCACTTGCCGAACCCTCGTGCGGGTGCTGCCGCCAACAGGGCGTGGCAGTCCTCGAGTGTCAGGCTCTTGGGGTCGCGATCCTTCGGAATCTTGGCGTTGCGGGTCTTGTCTTTGATGTAGGGCCCGTAGCGGCCATTGAGCACCTGGATGCCCGCGTCCGGAAAGTCCCGGATGAGGCGATTGGCGTCCGCAATCTCCTTCTCGCGGATCACCTCGAGCGCGCGCTCGTGTGTGACGGTGTAGGGATCGTCGGTCTTGAGCGAGACGTATTTCGGCCCGTATTTGACGTACGGCCCGAATCGGCCGGTATTGGCGAGGATCTCCTCGCCGCCGGCGGTTTGGCCGAGCTTGCGCGGCAGTTGAAACAGGAACAGCGCTTCCTCGCGCGTGATGGAATCCATCTTCTGGCCGGGCCGCAGGCCTGCGAAGCGGGGCTTCTCCTCGTCGTCTTTGGTGCCGATTTGCACGAAGGGACCGAAGCGGCCCATGCGCACGCTCATGGGCTTGCCGCTCGCGGGATCCGGCCCCAAGTCGCGTGCCATCGCGACTTCCTCGCGGCTCACAGAGGTTTCCGTGTGCTTCACGAGCTTGATGAACGGCTTCCAGAACCGGTCGAGCAACGGCACCCACTCTTGCTCGCCCGTGGCGACGCCGTCGAGCGCACTCTCCATCTTGGCGGTGAAGTCGTAATCGACGTAGATGGTGAAGTACTGCGTGAGAAAGCGGCTGACGATCTTGCCGATGTCGGTCGCGGTGAAGCGCCGGTTCTCGATGAGCACGTATTCCCGATCGCGCAGGGTCGAAATGATGGAGGCATAGGTCGAGGGGCGGCCGATGCCGTACTCCTCGAGTGCCTTCACCAACGAGGCTTCCGTGAAGCGCGGCGGTGGCTCCGTGAAATGCTGCGACGGCACCACGGCCACGAGCTTGACGCGATCGCCTTCCTGCATGGGCGGCAGCACGTGATCCGAATCGTCCTGCACGACGTCGTCCGCGCCTTCCTGATAGACCGATATATAACCCGGCTTCACCAGCGTCGAGCCGTTGGCCCGCAGCACCGACCGCCCGGCACCATCGGCGCCGGCGAGGAGCTCGACCGCAACCGTGTCGAATACCGCAGGCGCCATCTGGCAGGCCATCGTGCGCTTCCAGATGAGCGAGTACAGGCGGAACTGATCCGCGTCGAGCTTGCGCTCGATGTCGGCCGGCACGATGCGCGCATCGGTCGGGCGGATCGCCTCGTGGGCTTCCTGGGCGTTGGCCGATTTGGTGCGATAGACACGCACTTCCTCGGCGAGGCCTTCCGGGCCGTAGAGCTCGACGATGAGCTCGCGGATTTGCGCAACGGCCTCCTGCGCGAGGTTGAGCGAGTCCGTGCGCATGTACGTGATGAGACCCACGGCGCCTTCGCCGATGTCGATGCCCTCGTACAGCTGCTGGGCGACGCGCATGGTCTTTTGTGCGCTGAAGCCGAGCTTGCGCGAGGCTTCCTGCTGCAGCGTCGAGGTCGTGAAGGGCGGCGCCGGGTTGCGCCGCCGCTGTTTGCGCTCGACGGCCATGACGGTGAGCTCGCCTTGGGCGGCCTTCTCGAGCGTGCTCACGGCCTCCTGCGCCGCGCTCTCGCTCGTGAAGCTGAACTGCTCGACCTTGGCGCCCCGGTACTCCACGAGCTTGCCCGGGAACTTCTGTGCCGAGTGCATGAGCTCGGAATCGATCGTCCAGTACTCCTGCGGCCGGAAGGCATCGATCGCGTCTTCGCGCTCGCAGATCATGCGCAGCGCCGGGCTCTGCACGCGCCCGGCGGACAGATTGGGACGGACCTTCTTCCACAAGAGCGGCGAGAGGTTGAAGCCGACGAGAAAATCGAGGGCGCGCCGCGCCTGCTGGGCGTTCACGAGGTCGACCGAGATCGCGCGCGGATGCTCCATGGCCTCGCGCACCGCGTTCTTGGTGATCTCATAGAACACCACGCGCTGCACGTCCTTGCCTTTCAGCGCGCCCTGCTCTTTCAGCAACTCCTGCAGATGCCAGGAAATCGCCTCGCCCTCGCGGTCGGGGTCGGTTGCCAGATACAGGGCCTTGGCTTTCTTCAGGGCCCGGGCGATGGCATCGACGTGCTTGCGGTTGCGCTCGACCGGCTGATACTTCATCGCGAAGTGGTGCTTCGGATCGACGGCGCCCTCTTTCGGCACCAAGTCCCGGACATGACCATAGGACGCCAGCACCTCGAACTCCTTGCCGAGGTACTTCTTGATGGTCTTCGCCTTGGCAGGCGACTCCACGATAACGAGGTTGTTGCTCAAAGTTGTCTAATGCAGGGCGTCGGAGCGCTCTTCGAATACCAGATCTTCCATTTGCGCATACGCGGATTCCTGGCCCGGCTGATTGAACAACACCATGAGCACGACCCATTTGACTTGGTCGATATCGATTTCGTCGGCCTCGAGCGCCATCAAGCGGTCGATGACGAGCTCGCGCTGGGTACCGGAGAGGATACGCACGTTCTCCAGATAGAGGAGGTAGCCGCGGACGTCGGTGTCCAGGCGCAACAGCTCCTGTCCGCTGAATATGCGCACGGCGCGCGCGGTGGCTTCGGCGACCTTGCCGAGCTGCTCGCCCGACAGCCCGTCGAGCCATTCGAGCGCCCGCTCGACGTCGGCCTCGGCGAATCCGGCCTTGTCCAGCTCGACCTTCAGAGTGGCGCGATCGGGACGCGGCTCGTCGTCCGCGCCCATGTAATTCTCGAAAAGATAAATCAGCAGATCGAGAACGTTATCTTTCACCTCCGGCTCTCCTGTTGGCGACTCGGGAGTAGCGGCCCCCGGGGGCGGCCTGAACGTGGCCTTCGAGCTCGAGGATCAGCATCATCGAGGACACGGCTTCTGCTTTGAGTCCGGTGCGAACGATGAGCGTATCGAGGTCCGCGGAATCAAAGCCGAGCGCATCTAACAAGATTTTGTGATCCTTGTCCATTCCCGCCGGGCGCGAGCTGTTTGTTTGCAGCGCGCTCGCGACGCGCGGCGCACGCGCAAAAAAGTCGGAAAAATCGAGTCTGCTCAATATGTCATCCGCGCTTTCGGCCAGATAAGCACCCTCCTTGATGAGCCGATGACAACCGCGGCTCATGGGGTTGTGAATCGATCCGGGGATGGCGAGCACAGGCCGGCCGAGGCGTTGCGCGGCGCGGGCCGTGATCAGCGAGCCGGAGCTGCGTGCGGCCTCCACCACGAGCGTGCCGACACTCAAGGCCGCGATGACCTGATTTCGCTGCGGAAAGTTCGCGCGCCGGGGCGGTGTGCCCAGGGGAAAGGGGCTCACGAGAGCGCCTGCGAACATAATATCTTCGCTTAAGGCCCGGTTGCTCTCCGGGTAGATGCGATCGATGCCCGTCCCGAGCACCGCGAGGGTCCGTCCCTGCGCGGCGAGCGCACCCGAGTGAGCGGCGGTGTCGATGCCTTCGGCGAGACCGCTCGCAATGACGAGCCCGCGCTCTGCGAGCGCTTGCGACAACTGAAACGCGTTGTCCTTGCCGCCGGGCGTGGGACGGCGGCTGCCGACCACCGCAAGCGGCGGATCTTTGAGCGCGTCGAGGTGTCCGGCGACGAAGAGAGCCAGGGGCCGGTTGTCGCGCGACCGCAGCATCCCGGGATACTCCACCGCGGTGCAAGGCACCAGATGATGGCATCCGTGCTCGAGCCAACGCAGCTCGGCCGAGCTTGCCATGGGGCGGCGCACCTTAAGGTGCGCGCGGGCGGCGGCGGCGATGCCGGCGGCGGCGAGCTCGGCGTCGGAAGCGCCGAGCAACGCGCGTGGGGAGCCCAGGCGCTTGAGCGCCGCCGCGAGCGTTGTGGCGTCGAGTGCCGGCGTGCGCGCGAGCCGCAGCCAGGCGGGCGTGTCCTCGAGGATCGGCATGCGCGCAGTATCGGCAATGAGGCGCGCTGCGGCCGCTCGGCTGGCCGCGCGAACGCGCAGATTCGCACCGCCTCAGCGCGCGGCGGTGGCGAGGTCGTGGCTAGGGCGATTGGACGTTGTCGGCTACGCGGATGACGTCGGTCGCTTCCATGATGAGCCCGAAGCTCATGCGATCGAAGGTCTTGAACACCATGAACGTGCCGGTGCGCTCTTCCGGGAGCTGCACCTTCTTCGCGAAGACGGTATGCGGGCTCACGAAGCCCCGCTTGGAGTCATCTTCCACCGGCGGGCTCGACGAGTAGACCGCGAGCACGTTGCCCGGCTGCAAGCCGTCGCGAACGCCGCGGTTGATGACCACGACTTCGTACTGGCCGATGATGCTGACGCCATCCGATACGAGAATGATGCGGCCCTTGACGTTCGCTTTCGGTGGGCTCGGCATGAAGTCGAGCGGCACGTCGACGTCGCCCGGCAGGAGCTTGTCGCCGGGATAAGTCTCGCGGGTCGACTGGGTCATGATGAGCGTCGCCGGATCGCCGCCACGGGTGACGTGGCCGGTGCCCGTGTACACCCCGTTGTAACCGAGGACGCGGTTGTCGTCCGGGTCGCGCAACGCCTCGCCCACACGCACCAGATTATAGTGCGCGCCAAGCTCGACCGGAGCGCTGAAGCCGCGCGCGTAGACGGTGTTGCCCTCCGACATGACTACATGCGAATCACGCGTGGACAGCACGTAAGGGGAGCTCTTGATTTGCTTCTCTTCGAGCACCATCGGCTTGTTCATGAATGCCGCGACGGTCTCGTAAGGAATGGTGGTCACCGCCGCCTCGAGGGGCTGGCTGCGCACGCGGGCCATGACTCGCGCGCTGTTGCCGCGCTCGAGACTGCCCGGCTGCAGCACGATTCTCGGCCGGCCCTCGACGTACACCAGGTGCAGGGTGTCGCCGGGATAGATCAAATGCGGGTTTTGCACCTGCGGATTGACCTGCCAGATCTCCGGCCAGTACCAGGGATCCTTGAGGAATACCTTGGCGATGCCCCACAGGGTGTCGCCGCGCTTGACGGTATAGCTGTCGGGCGCGCCCGGCGCGAGCTGCAGCCCCTCGTGCGCGGCCTCCGGCGAAAGGGCCGTGGTCGACGCGCCCCCACCGGTGTCGACAGCCGCCTCCATCGCGGTCCGCGGATCACCGACAACGGTACCCTGCACCGCGCCGTCATCCTGCGCCACCGGCTGTGGGGCTCGAGGCGGGGGCTCCGTGCGGCAACCTGTCACCGCGGCGATTGCGAGTACCAAGGCTATTGTCTGATGGCGTTGCATTCTAAATTCGCTCCCATGAGTCGCCAGTCATATGGTGCCGGGACGGCTGGTATACTGCCGGCCTGCCTCCAAAGACTGGGACGTATCGCCCGTTTTCGGCGAATCGCGGCGCTCTGCGCACCGCCGCAAACGCGCCATTAAGTTAAGCAGCGGCGGAACTTTAGCAACTAACCTCGGCCAAAAACACGATATCCATCTCATAACTCCCATGACAAAGTTGGCAATTCTCGAGTATCCCGATCCGCGCCTGCGTACCACCGCCGAGGCCATCGCCATTGTGGATGATGCAGTGCGACAGCTGGCTGACGATATGCTCGAGACCATGTACGCCGCCAAGGGTGTCGGTCTCGCCGCGAGCCAAGTCGACGTGCATCGCCGGCTGCTGGTGCTGGACGTGAGCGACACCCGCGACCAGCCGCTGGTGCTCATCAATCCGGAAATCCTGGCCGCGGAGGGTCGTGCCCCCGGTGAGGAGGGCTGCCTGTCGCTCCCCGGGATCTACGACAAGCTCGAGCGTGCCGAACGCATCAAGGTGCGGGCACTCGATCGCAACGGCATACCTTTCGAGCTCGAGGCCGACGGCATGCTCGCGGTATGCATCCAGCACGAGATGGATCACTTGGACGGCAAGCTTTTCGTCGACTACCTGTCCGAGCTCAAGCGTCAATTGATCCGGCGCCGCCTGCAAAAGGAGCGCAAGCAGCGCTCCCCGGCCGAAGTCCGCACGCCAGTTCCGGCTCTTTAGGGCCTCCTTGGCACAACGCGCGTTGCGATTGGGCTTCGCCGGTACGCCCAAATTCTCGGTCCCGGCGCTCGAAGCCCTGGTCGACTCGGAGCATGCCGTTCAAGCGGTGTTCACAAAGCCCGACCGGCCGGCCGGCCGCGGCCGCCACGTGCAGTTAAGTCCGGTGAAACAGCGGGCGCTCGAGCTTGGCTTGACGGTGCTCGAGCCCGCTACGTTCAACTCGTCCGATACGCTCGGCACGCTCCGGGCGCTCGATCTCGACGTGCTGGTGGTGGTGGCGTACGGCCTGATCCTGCCGCCGGCGGCGCTCGCCGTGCCGCGCCTCGGCTGCTTCAACATCCACGCCTCGCTCCTGCCGCGCTGGCGCGGCGCCGCGCCCATTCAGCGCGCGCTGCTCGCCGGCGATGCGGTCACGGGCGTCACCATCATGCGCATGGAAGTCGGTCTCGACACGGGTCCCATGCTCGCCGTGCGCGCCGTCGACATCGAGGAGCGCGACACCGGCGGCTCGCTGCACGATCGGCTGGCCGAGGTAGGCGCAACCCTGTTGCGTGAGACGCTTGATGCGCGCGCGTGCGGTGCGTTGCCGGAGACACCGCAGCCCGAGGCGGGCGTGACCTACGCGCACAAGATCTCGAAGGCCGAGGCGGAGATCGACTGGCGGTCGGATGCAGAGCAGGTGCTGCGCAAGGTCCGGGCCTTCAATCCTGCGCCGGTCGCGCAAACTCGCTGGAGCGATCAGCAGGTCCGCATCTGGGAGGCCGAGCTCGCCCCCGCAATGGCTTGCGCAGAGGCGCCCCCCGGAACGGTGATCGACGCGGGTCCGGGCGGCATCGATGTGACCTGCGGGCGCGGCGTGCTGCGCGTGACGCGCCTGCAGCTCGCCGGGCGCAAGCCCATGACCGCGGCCGACATCCTGAACTCTCAGCGGCTCGCGGGGGCGAGCTTCTCGAGCCCATGAGCAACGCTTCTCTCGACGCGCGCGCCGTAGCGGCCCAGGTGACCATGCGCGTCTTGCGCGAGCGTGTGACGCTCGATGCCGCGCTCGAGGCGGCGCTCGCCGAGGCGCCTCGCACGCTGGTGTCGCCGGCGCGCTCGCTCTCCTTCGGTGCCGTGCGCGGCTTCTATCGGCACGAGGCGATATTGCGCCGCGTGCTCACGCAGCCGGGGAAATCTCTGGAGCCGCTCATTCGCGCCATCCTGTCGGTGGCGCTGTTCGAGCTCGAGGATGCGCGCACGCCCGACTATGCCGTGGTCGATGCGGCCGTGCGCACGGCGAAAGGCGCCGGTCGATCCCCGGGACTCATCAACGCGCTGCTGCGGCGCTACCTGCGAGAGCGCGAGGCGCTGCAGGCGGAGATCGCTCGAAGTCCCGCCGCCCGCTACGCGGCGCCGGAATGGCTCGCGCAGCGCTTGCGCGAGGACTGGCCGGAGCGCTGGAGGACATCCTGGCAGCCTCGGACGCACAGGCGCCTATGTGGCTGCGCGTGAATGCGAGGCACGGCACGGCGGCCGATTATGTCGCGACGCTGCGCCAGGCGGGAATCGAGGCGGTCGCCGAGCCGCGCGTGCCGCAGGCCGTGCGCCTGACGACGCCGCGCGACGTGGGCGAGGTGCCGGGATTCGCCGATGGGGTGGTGTCGGTGCAGGACCTCGGCGCTCAGTGCGTCGCGTTTCCCTTGCAGCTCGAGCCGGGCCAGCGGGTGCTCGACGCCTGCGCCGCTCCCGGCGGCAAGACGGCGCTCATGGCGGAGCGAGAGCCCGGCCTTGAGCGACTGGTCGCGGTCGACGTCGATGGCAGGCGTCTCAAGCGCGTGCGCGAGAACCTCGATCGCGGCGCGGCTCGAGGCCGAGCTCGTGCACGGCGATGCGGCGACGCCCGAGGGCTGGTGGGACGGCGTGCCGTTCGATCGCATTCTGCTCGATGCACCGTGCTCGGCGCTCGGTGTCATCCGCCGGCATCCGGACATTCGCCTGCGCCGCTCGCCGCAGGAGCTCGCCAAGATGCCCGCGTTGCAAACGCGCCTGCTCGACGCCGCATTCGGCATGCTCGCGCGCGGGGGGCCGGCTGGTGTATGCGACCTGCACGCTCACCCGGCGCGAGAACGGCGGGCTGATCCGGGCTTTTCTCGATCGTACCGCCGATGCGGCCAGCGTGCCGGTCGAGGACTGGGGCGGATGGCCGGGTCTCGGCCAGTCGGACCCGCTCGGCCGGCAGATCCTCCCAGGTGAGGCGGGTGCCGACGGCTTCTATTATGCTGCATTGACCAAACGATGAGATTCTCGGCAACATTTCCGGCCTTGCGCTCAGCCCTCCTGACCGTCGCCTCTCGGCAACGGCCGTCGCGCCGTGCCGCGCGGAGGGCCTCGAGGGTCGTTTCGAGGTGCGCTCGGCCGATCTCGAGCTCACCGGCGGCGTCTATCACCTCAACGCGCGCATGGGTCTGCCGATCAGCGACGCGGTGCGCCGCGGCTTGAGCGAGGGCGTGCCCCTCATCCTGGAGGTCGATCTGGACGTGGAGCGGGTACGCCAGTTCCTGCCGAATTCGCGCGTCGCGGAGCTCACCCAGCGCTACGACTTGCAATACAACGCAGTGAGCGCACGCTACATCCTGCGCAACGAGAACAGCGGCCAGCAGCAATCGCTCCCCACCATCGATGCGGCGCTCGAGGAGCTGTCGGAAGTCCGCAGCCTCCCCGTGCTGGACAAGGCGCTCCTCTACCCCGATCGCCGCTACGAAGCCAGCGTGCGGGCGAGGATCGATTATGGGCGGGTGCCGTTCACGCTGCGCCTGCTGATGTTCTGGGTCAACGAGTGGCACCGGGAGAGCGACTGGTACACATGGACGCTGCAGCCTTAACGCGCAAATACGGCTCCACCGTGCTCGGTTCGCTGGGCGTGGGGCTGTGGCTGGTGGCGCTGTATCTGCTGGCCTCGGCCGCGCAGAACTCGCAGGCCTTCGAGCGCTGGCTGCCCGGGATCCTGCTGGTCAACATCGCGGGCATCTTGACGCTGCTCGTGCTGCTCGCGGGCAAGCTCTATCAGCTCGTCAAGGACTTCCGCAGGAACGTCCCGGGCTCGCGCCTGAAGGGACGCACCGTCGCGATATTCAGCGTGCTCGCCGTCGCGCCGATCCTGGTCGTCTATTATTTCGCTCTGCAGTTTTTGAGCCGCGGCATCGACAGCTGGTTCGAGATCGAGGTGAGCCAGGGCCTGAAGGACACGCGCGAGCTGTCGCATGCGGCGCTCGAGGTGCGCGTGCGCGAGTTTTTGCAGCACACCGAGGTGGTGGCGCACGAGCTCTCGGGGCTCACGGATTTCAATTTATTCTCGACGCTCGAGCGCGAGCGGCGCGACAGCGGCGCCCTGGAATTCACGGTGGTCGGCGCGCCGACGCAGATCATCGCGACGAGCTCCGATCGCCCCATGGATACGCTGCCCGCGCCGGCCACGGACGAGATGATGCTGCAGGTCCGCCGCGGGCGGCCGTACGTGAGTCTGGACACCGACGCGACGGGCGGCTACGTGATTCGCGCCGCCGCGCCTCTCGACGCCGGACCGCAATGCGCCCTCGCACGTGTTGATCGCGCTCTATCCGGTGCCGCAGCAGCTCTCGCAGCTCGCGGACACGGTGCAGCGCTCCTACACGCAGTACGCCAACCTCGTGCAGTTGCGCCGCCCGCTCGAGTCGACGTTCGTGCTGATTCTGACGTTCGTCGTGCTGATGTCGTTGATCGCCGCGGTCTACGGCGCGTTCTTCGCCGCGCAGCGTCTGGTGCAGCCGGTGCAGGATCTGATCGCCGGCACGCGCGCGGTCGCCAAGGGCAACTACGACACGCGCCTGCCGCTGCCCTCGCGCGACGAGCTCGGCTTTCTCGTGACATCGTTCAACGACATGACCAAGCGGCTCGGACGGGCGCGCGAGGAGACGCGACGCAGCCAGCAGGCGGTGGAGGCGGAGCGCGCCGGCCTCGCCGTGATCCTGGCGCGGCTGTCGACGGGCGTGGTATCGCTCACGCCGGATCTCACCGTGCGCACCGCCAATCAAGCGGCGAGCGCGATTCTCGGCGTCGATCTCGAGGCGGCGGTCGGCGCGCGCTTCGACGAATCGATCAACGACGGCGTTCTGTTCACCGATTTTCTTGCTGCCGTGAAGTCGCGGCTCGAGGAGGATCAGCTCGACTGGCGCGAGCAGATCGAGCTGCCCTCCGAGTCCGGCAAGCGCGTGCTCATGTGCGCCTGCACGGCGCTGCCGAACGACGCCGGCGGCACGCCCGGCGTGGTCCTCGTGTTTGATGACATCACGACGCTCCTGCAGGCGCAGCGCGATGCCGCCTGGGGCGAGGTGGCGCGGCGCCTCGCGCACGAGATCAAGAACCCCTTGACCCCCATCCAGCTGTCGGCGGAGCGCATGCAGCGCAAGTTCCAGGGCAGCATGAATGCCGAGGATGCGCAGATACTGCAGCGGGCGACCCACACCATCGTCGCGCAGGTGGAGGCGATGAAGCAGATGGTCAACGCGTTCAGCGAGTACGCGCGGGCGCCGGACATGCACGTGGCGCGCTTCGACCTCAATCAGCTCATCACCGAGGTGGTGGATCTATATCGCGCGCAGGAGAGCACCGCCGAGCTCGCCCTGCTGCTGGACCCGAATTTGCCGCAAATCTCCGCCGATCGGGTCCGTATCCGCCAGATACTCAACAATCTGGTGACCAATTCGCTCGAGGCGCTCGAGGGCCGGGACGGCGCGCGCATCGAGATCGAAACTCAAGCCGTCGAAGATGGTCCCAAACATATGGCGGCGATCACCGTGTTGGACAATGGGCCGGGCTTCCAGCGCGATCTGATCGGCACCGTGTTCGATCCTTATGTCACAAGCAAGCCCAAAGGCACTGGACTGGGGTTGGCGATCGTGAAAAAAATCGTGGAAGAACACGGCGGGCGCATTGAGGCGGATAATCGCCGTACCGGCGGCGCTCGCGTGCGTATTTTGCTGCCGTTGAGCGAGGCAGCGCGCGGCCCGACCGGGCGCGAGCCGCGCAAGAGCGAACACAGGAGAGAACGGGTATGACCGCTTCGAGGATTCTAGTGGTGGACGATGAGGCGGACATCCGCGGGCTTCTCAAGGAGATCCTTGCCGAGGAAGGCTACGAGGTGGAAGTCGCCGCCGACGCGACGCAGGCGCGCAGCTCCCGCGCGGCGCAACTGCCCGATCTCGTGCTGCTCGACATCTGGATGCCGGACACCGACGGCATCACGCTGCTGCGCGAGTGGTCGGTCACCGACGGCTACGACTGCCCGGTGGTCATGATGTCCGGGCACGGCACGGTCGAGACGGCGGTCGAGGCGACGCGCCTGGGCGCATTCGATTTCGTCGAGAAGCCGCTGTCGCTCACGAAGCTTCTGCGCACGGTCGAGCGGGCGCTCGATGCCGGGCGGCGCAAGCGCCTGTCCGAGCGGGCGCAAGGCTCGGGGCTCGCGCTGCCCATCGGCAAGAGCAAGCTCACGCAGAATCTGCGCGAGCTCGTGCAGCAGGCCGCGACCAGCTCATCGTCCGTGCTGTTCATCGGGCGAGCTGGGCTCGGGCCGCGAGGCCTATGCGCGCCATCTGCATTCGCTCTCCGCGCGCTCATCGAAGCCTTTCCATATGGTGGTTGCGGCGAGCTTCGGGCCCGATCCGGCGGTGGCGCTGTTCGGCAGCGAGCGCGAAGGCAAAGTGGTGCAGGGCGCGCTCGAGCAGGCCGCCGGCGGGACTCTGTTTCTGAACGGGCTCGACGATCTGCCGAGCCAGGCGCAGCGCGCCTTGATCGGCGCCATCGAGCAGAGCAGCTACACCCGCGTCGGCGGCCGCGAGCGCCTGCCGCTCAACGTGCGCTGGGTGAGCTCGGCGCAGGAGGAATTCGAGGGCCGCGCCTCGCCCGAGCCGTTCCGCCGCGATCTCATCGCGCATCTGAACGTCATCACGCTGCGGGTGCCGCCGCTGCGCGATTACGCCGAGGACGTGCCCGACCTGCTGCGCTACTACGTCGACCGCCTGGTCGACGATCAGCATCTGCCGCTGCGGCGCTTCAGCGTCGCCGCGCAGAACCGCCTGCGCAACTATCCCTGGCCGGGGAATCTCGGCGAGCTGCGCAACCTCGTGCAGCGCGTCCTCGTGCTCGGCGCGGGCGAGGAGATCCGCCTCGAGGAGATCGAGCGCGAGCTGGCGGTCAAGACCGGCCTCGATGAGCCGCTGGTGAAGCAGGACTTGCTTGCGCTGCCGCTGCGCGAGGCGCGCGAGCAATTCGAGCGCGCCTACTTGCAGCAGCAATTGCTCCTCTGCAACGGCAAGGTCGGCCAACTGGCCAAGCGAGTGGGCATGGAGCGCACCCATCTTTATCGAAAATTGCGGGCATTAGGGGTCGATTTTCGCCAATTAGGCGAAGATTAGGGGCGATCTTCGAAATAGAGCGCCTCGCGGCTAATCGCCGACGCGGATCACCAGCACATCGACGTCGGCCTTGCGCAGGATGGCTGCGCAGGCGGTTGAGCTGATCGAGGTCCGAGATCGGTCCGATGCGGATCCGGTGCCAGGTGTCGTTGTCCACCGAGACCTTCTGCACCTTCGACTCGACGCCCTGCAGGGCGAGCTTGGCGCGCACCCGGTCGGCATCGGCGAAATTCTTGTACGAGCCCGCCTGCAGCACGTAGGTCCCCCGGCGGGTCTCCGGGACGGCGCGGATGTCCGGCCGCACGTCCTTCTCCTTTTCCGGCACCACCACCTCGAACTTGGGAAGGTTCGAGTAGAAATCGTAGGAAGTGCCGGCATCGTCCGCTGCGGCCGCATCGGCGCCGTCCGGATCCGGCGGCTGCTCGGTGTTGTGCGATCTTTTTTTGTCGGCCTTCGCAAGCTGCGTGGCTGCGGCTGCGGTTTGTGGTCCTTGACGTACACCAGCCCCGCCACCGCGAGACCCGCGGCCAAGCCGAGCGCGACGCCGATCCATCCGGAGAATGCACCCTTCGGCTTGCGCCGCGGCTTGTAGTCCCGCGCCATCCTGAGCTACATGGTGTCGGGCGCGGAGACGCCCAACAGGCGCAAGCCGTTGCGTATCACGACCTGCGCGGCGAACGCGAGACTCACGCGCGCATCGCGGAGCGCGGCATCGTCGACCAGGAACTGATGCGCGCTGTAGTACGTGTGGAAGTCATTCGCCAGATCGCGCAGGTAAACCACCAGCGTGTGCGGCGCGCGATTCACGGCGGCGTGCTCGATGGTCTCCGGAAACGCGCAGATGCGCTTGATCAGCCTCTGCTCCTGCGGCTCGCGAGCCAGAGCCAAGCGCGGCGAGGCCGCGCGCCGGATCGTGCACGATGCCGCGCTCCGCCATCTGGCGCCGCACGCTCGAGACGCGCGCATGGGCGTATTGGATGTAATACACCGGGTTGTCGTTGGACCGCGCCTTCGCCAGCTCCAGGTCGAAATCGAGGTGCTGGTCGTTCGAGCGCATGACGTAGAACAGCCGAGCGGCATCGTTGCCGACCTCTTCGCGCAGCGCGCGCAGCGTCACGAACTCGCCGGAGCGGGTCGACATCTGCGCCTTTTGGCCGCCGCGGAACAGCGTGACGAACTGCACCAGGCGGATCTCCAGGCATTCGGGCGGCCCGCCGAGGGCGAGCAGTCCCGCGCGCAGGCGCGCCATGTAGCCGTGATGATCCGCGCCCCACACATAAATGAGATGCTCGAAGCCGCGCGCGAGCTTGTTGAAGACGAAGGCGATGTCGGATGCGAAATAAGTCTTGATGCCGTTCTCGCGCACGATCACGCGGTCCTTCTCGTCCCCGAAGGCCGTGGTCCTGAACCAGCGCGCACCGTCCTTGACGTAGATCTGGCCGGCCGCCTCGAGCGCGGCGATGGCGCGGTCGACCTCGCCGGAGTCGCTCAAGGAGCGCTCGCTGAACCAGGAATCGAAGGTGACGCCGAACTCCTCCAGATCCTCGCGGATGTCGCCGAGGATCGATCCGAGCACCACGTCGAGCACGCGCCGGAAATCCTCCGCGCCCGAGCAGTGCGTGCGCGCGCGCGATGACCGCGTCGATGTAGAGATCCTTGTCGCCGCCTTGAGGCTCGTCCGGCGGCAAGTCCGCGAACACTGCCGCGGCGGGACGCACCAGCGAGCCGCCGTACTTCGTGTCGAGCTCCGCGGCGATGGCGAGCAAGTAATCGCCGCGGTAGCCATTTGCGGGAAACGGTGAAGCGCTCGCCGCGGCGCTCGAGATACCGCAGCCATGTGCTCGCCGCGAGAATTTCCATTTGCCGGCCGGCATCGTTGACGTAGTACTCGCGGCAGACCCGAAAGCCCGCCGCCTCGAGGAGGTTCGCGAGGCTTGCGCCGTAGGCTGCGTGCCGGCCGTGGCCGACATGCAGCGGACCGGTGGGATTCGCCGACACGAATTCCACCACCACGCGACGGCCCGCGCCCATTTCCGATTTGCCGTAGGCGGCTCCCTGCGCGAGCACGCTCCCGATCTCGGCGTGATAGGCATCGTCCCGAAGGAAGAAGTTGATGAAGCCCGCGCCGGCAATCTCGACCTTGGCGACTGCCGGTTCAGGCGGCAGCGCCGCTGCGAGCGCTGCGGCGAGCTTGCGAGGATTCTGCCGCGCCGCCTTCGCAAGGCGCATGGCGAGATTGGTTGCGAAGTCGCCGTGCTGGGTGTCCTTGGTGCGCTCCACTTCGATCGCGACGCTGCGCTCTCTCGGAGACACCAACGATTCAGGTAACGCGTCGAGCGCTCGGCGCAGCAAGGTTTCGATCAGGGTCTTCAAGTCGGTCTCTGGGCGGCTTATCGAAGGGTCGGCAGTTTATCCTAAACCTCAGAAGACCCCGGCTCCTAGTCCACTTCCAACGGATCGACGTCGATCGACCAGCGCAATCCCGGCGGACCGGGGAGCTGCTCGATGAGTGGCAGCCAGCGGCCGAGAAAGCGCTGCAGCGGCGCCCGCGACGGGCTCTCGAGCAGCAGATGGGCGCGAAAGTGATCGGCGCGGCGGGCGATCATCGCCGTGGCGGGGCCAAGTACGCTCACCTGCTCGGCGATCGGCTGCGCACGGGCGGCAGCGTCCTCGAGAAAGAGCTGAAGCCGCGCGGCATCCTTCGCCTCGGCGCGCAGCAGCGCGAGACGCGAGTACGGCGGCCAATGCGCAGCGCGGCGCTCTTCGAGCGCTGTTGCAGCGAAGGCTGGATAGCCGGCGGCGATCAGACGTGTCAGCAGCGGGTGTTCGGGGAAGGAGGTTTGCACCATCACCTCGCCCAAGCGCGCGGATCGGCCCGCGCGGCCGGCAACCTGGGTGATGGTTTGTGCGAGACGCTCGGTGGCGCGAAAGTCGCTGGCGAACAGACCCTGATCCGCATCCAGCACGACCACCAGACTCACGTCGGGAAAGTGATGGCCCTTGGTGAGCATCTGCGTGCCGATGAGGATCCGCGCCTCGCCGCTGTGAACGCGCTCGAGAACCGCCTGCATGGCGCCGTGCGCACCCGCCGTGTCGCGGTCGAGCCGCGCGAGCGGCGCGTCCGGGAACAAGCGCACCAGCGTCTCCTCGATACGCTCGGTCCCTTGGCCCACGGGAAGCACCCGCTGGCCACATTTGCCGCAAACCGCGGGCACCGCGGCGCGCGCGCCGCAGTGATGACAGCGCAGCTCGCCGGCGCGCCGGTGCAGGGTCATGCGGGCGTCGCAGTGGGCACATTGCGCGGCCCAGCCGCAGCTCGAGCAGAACAGGCTCGGCGCATAGCCCCGCCGATTCAGGAACATGATCACCTGGCCGCCGCTTTGCAGGTGCGCACCGATCGCCTGGATCGCGGGCTGCGAGATTCCCTGCTCGCTCGGGTGCTTGCGCAGGTCGATGAGGTTCATGCGCGGCGGGCGCGCGGCGCCCGGACGCTGTGGGAGCTCCAGCTCGACGTAGCGCCCGGAAGCGACGTTATCCAGGGTCTCGAGCGAGGGCGTAGCGGAGCCTAAGATCAGGGGCACACCCGCGCGCTGCGCGCGCAACACGGCAAGGTCGCGCGCAGAGTACCGAAAACCCTCCTGCTGTTTGTAGGACGCGTCGTGCTCCTCGTCTACCACGATGAGACGCAGCGCCGGGAGCGATGTGAATACCGCCGAGCGCGTGCCGATGACGATGCGCGCCTGGGCGCTGTGAGCCGCGCGCCAGGCGTCGCGGCGCTGGCCGGCGCCGAGGCCCGAATGCAGCACGGCGATGCCGGCGCCGAAGCGCCGCTCGAAACGCTCGACGAGCTGCGGTGTGAGCGCGATCTCGGGAACCAGTACCAGCGCTTGCCCCGGCGCGCCGCTCGACTCGTCCTGTGCGAGTGCCGCGGCGATGGCCTGCAGGTATACCTCGGTCTTGCCGCTGCCCGTGACCCCGTACAGAAGATGGGCCGCGAACCGTCCGAGCGAGGCACGAATCGCCTGCAGCACCACGACCTGCGCGTCGGTAAGCACGACGTCGCTTGGGCGAGGCTCGATGCGTACCGGAGCCGCTGCCAGCCGTTCCGCCTGCGCCCAGCCGCGTTCCGCAAGATCCTTAAGCTGCGCTCCGGCGCCGGGGCCGAGCTCTTCCGCCGTCGCCGCGCCCTCCGCCAGCCGCACCAGCAGGGCGCGCCGCCGCGGTGCGCGGCGGGCACCTTCGCTCTCGAGCGCGAGCCGGCCTGCCGCCGTCAGGCACCAGCGCTCGATGGCGTTCGGCACGGCGGTCTCGCCTTCGCGCAGGCTCGAAGGCAGGGCCGCCGCCAGCACCTCGCCGAGTGGATGATGGTAGTAATCCGCCGCCCAGCGCAGCAGATCGAACGTCACCGTATCGAACACCGGGACCTCGTCCAGGACTTCGAGCGCCCGCTTGAGCTTGGCCGGATCCAGAGTCGAGCCCGGCGCGGTCGCGATGAGAATGCCGACGATCTGGCGGCGGCCGAACGGCACACGCACCCGCACACCGGGCCGGAGCGGACCGGGCAAGGGCTGAACGGGGGGCAGGTAGTCGAAAACGCGTCGCAGCGGCGTATCGAGGGCGATTTGGAGTATCACGCCCTTGTCCACAAAAATTGTGGATAAGTCTGTTGAGAAGGCGGGATCATGCGACTTAAGTGCCCGTTCCGTTTCGAGACCTATTCAAATTGGCCAAAAACTGCGCGAATTCGCAAACAATTCAGTCGAATCAATCACTTGCACCATCCTCTAGATGCGCCGCATGACGCCTCTTGCAAATTTTGCAGGACCCGTCACACGCCATGTGCGTAAGTCGCTGATCCGGCGCAGACTCCGTCAACCGCCAGCCCCGCCCGCCGTTGTACCCCTAGCGCAGGCACTCCGCCGCAAGCGCGAGAGGACGAGGCATGTCGGGCTTTGGTACGCTCACCGCAGCTTGGATGGTAGCGGATAGTCCCGCGCCAGCGACCAGGGGAGTGGTTCTGGAGCAGACGCGCGCACTTGATAAGTTCCTGGCTGAGATCGAGCGTCGCGCCTTTCGCATGGCCCAAATGGCGCTACGCGATCCCGACGACGCGATGGATGTCGTGCAGGATGCGATGCTGAAGCTCGCGCGCAATTATGCCACGCGGCCGAGCGAGGAATGGCGACCGTTGTTCTATCGCATCCTCGAGAACGGCGTGCGCGACCTGCAGCGGCGGCGCACCGTGCGCAAACGGTTCATGACCTGGTTGCCGGGTCCGAAGGAGGATCCCGACCACGAGGCTCAGGACCCGCTCGAAAGCGTTGCGGACAACGCACCGGCGGTGCCCGACATCTTGATGCGGGACCAGGCGATGGAGAAGCTCGAGACCTCGCTTCGCGAATTGCCGGCGCGGCAGCGCGAGGCGTTCATGCTGAGAAATTTCGAAGGGCTGGACGTCGCCGAGACAGCGACGGCGATGGGCTGCTCGCAGGGCAGCGTCAAGACACATTACTCGCGCGCGGTGCACACCTTGCGCGAGCAACTGGGCGAGGTCTGGTGATGAGCGAGGAAAATTTGAGCGTGGCGCAGACGGCGCTGGAGGAGCGCAGCCGCGCGCTGTTTCAGGACAGCGTCGAGCGCATCGATATGCGCACGCGCTCGCGTCTCACGCAGGCGCGTCATGCGGCGCTGGAGGCTGCCGAGCGTGCGCGGCCCCGCGCCTGGTTCATGCGAATGCCGGTGCTGACCTCGGCGGCCGGGCTGGCGGCTGCGATGGTGCTCGGCGTGTCGCTGTGGGTGCACGCACCGGCGGTCCGTCACGGCGCGACGCCGGCCGAGGTCTCCAATTTCGAGGATCTGGATATCGTCGCCTCGAGCGACAATTCCCAGGACAATGTCGAGATGCTGCAGGACGACTTGGATTTCTACGCCTGGGCCGAAAAGACCGCGGGCGGGGAACCCGCTGCGTAGGATGAATGAACATTGAGGGAGCCCCGCTACCGGCTGGTTCTCGGAGCACTGCTGTGGACGGCGGCGCTCCGGGCGCAACCGCCGCCTGCACAAGTGCCCGCACCGGCGCCGCCCGCGCCCGCGGGGCGCTCGCAGACTGCAGCACCGCCGGCGTCGCAGGACGTGCCCGACGCGGAGTTCATCGAGTTCTTGGGCGAGGACGATCACGGAGATGCCGCTTGGTCGGAGTTCCTAAAACGGGCGCAGCACGGGGCGCAAAACCCCACGCCGCCGCAAGGCACGAAGCCATCATGAGGGCGCTGCTGCTCGCTCTGCTGGTGCTGATCGCGGCCGTCCCTGCCTTTGCGCAGGAGTCGGACGAGCCGGCGACGCCGCGCTCTTGGCAATCGCTCTCACCCCAGCAGCAGCAGCTCCTGCACAGCTTTCAAGGCAACTGGGACAGCTTGCCCGCCGAGAAGCAGCAGGCTCTGACGCGCGGCAGCGATCGCTGGATCCACATGACGCCGGAGGAGCGCTCCGGTGCACAGGAGCGCTTCAAGACGTGGCGCGCGCTGCCGCCCGAGCAGCGTCAGCAGCTGCGCGAGCGCTGGCGCCAGTTCAAGGCGCTGCCGCCGGAAAGGCAGCAGCAGATTCGCAATCAATTCAACGCATTTCGACAGATGCCCCCGGAGCGGCAGCAGGCGCTGCGTGATCAGTGGCGCAATATGTCGCCCGCGCAGCGCAACCAGTGGCGCAACATGTCGCCCGAGCAGCGCCGCGGTGTGCTGCAGCGGGGCGAGGGCGCCATGCCGCGCGGCCCGGGCGGCCACCCCGGCCCACGGGCAATGCCAGGGCCGCCGCCGCGGCATTCCCCGCGCTGATCCGCTCAGACCGCGCAGAGCGAGGAGCGGATCAGGAAGCGCTTGTTCAAGGGTGCCTCGAGCGAGAAGCTCGCGCCCCGGCCCGGCACCACGTCGACCACCCACTGGGTATGCGCCCAGCGCTTGAATTGATCGCGGTCCATCCAGAACTCGCAGCCCGCGATCTCGCCGACCTTCTCATCGACACCGCCCAGCCTGAACTCGCCCACCGGGAAACACATGGGCGCGCTGCCGTCGCAGCATCCGCCTGACAGGTGAAACATGATCGGCCCGTGCTGCGTCTTGAGCTGCTCGATGAGCTCGCGCGCGGCATCCGACACCCCGACCCTATCCATCAGAAAAAGCCCAGCGCTTTCGTGCCGTAACTCACCAGCACGTTTTTGGTCTGCTGGTAGTGATCGAGCATCATCTTGTGGGTTTCCCGCCCGATGCCGGACTTCTTGTAGCCGCCGAATGCGGCGTGCGCAGGATAGGCGTGATAGCAATTGGTCCATACCCGTCCCGCCTGGATGCCGCGGCCGAACCGGTAGGCACGGTTGATGTCGCGCGTCCAGATACCCGCCCCGAGCCCGTAGAGCGTGTCGTTGGCAATCTCGAGTGCCTCCTCGGGTGTGTCGAACGTCGTCACCGACACCACCGGTCCGAAAATCTCTTCCTGGAAAATGCGCATCTTGTTCTGGCCCTCGAACACGGTCGGCTTGATGTAGAAGCCGCCCGAAAGATCCCCGGACAGTTTGTTGGCCACACCGCCGGCGAGCACTTTCGCGCCTTCTTTCTTGCCGATGTCGATATAGGATAGGATCTTCTCGTATTGATCGTTCGATGCTTGCGCACCGATCTGGGTTGTCATCTCGTAAGGATCTGCCTGGCGAATCTTCTCGACGCGCTTGATGGCGCGCTCCATGAAGCGCTCGTAGATGGATTTCTGCACCAGCGCGCGCGAGGGGCAGGTGCATACTTCGCCCTGGTTCAGCGCGAACATGGCGAATCCCTCGAGCGCCTTGTCGACGAACTCATCGTCCTCGCGCATCACGTCGTCGAAAAATATGTTGGGCGACTTGCCGCCGAGCTCCAGAGTGACCGGAATGATGTTCTCGGAGGCGTACTGCATGATGAGCCGCCCGGTCGTGGTCTCGCCGGTGAATGCGATCTTGGCGATGCGCGGATTCGATGCGAGCGGCTTGCCCGCCTCGACGCCGAAGCCGTTCACGATGTTCATCACACCGGGCGGCAGGATGTCCTGGATGAGCTCGGCCAGCACCAGCAGCGATAACGGTGTCTGCTCCGCCGGCTTGATCACCACGCAGTTGCCGGCGGCGATCGCGGGCGCAAGCTTCCAGGCCGCCATCAGAATCGGAAAATTCCAAGGAATGATCTGTCCCACGACGCCGAGCGGCTCGTGATAGTGGTAGGCGACCGTGTCCTCGTCGAGCTCGCCGAGCGAGCCCTCCTGGGCGCGCACGCAGCTCGCGAAGTAGCGAAAGTGATCGACGGCGAGCGGCAGGTCCGCGAGGTTGGTTTCGCGGATGGGCTTGCCGTTGTCATAAGTCTCGACGGCCGCGAGGAAGGGCAGGTATTCCTGCATGCGATCCGCCACCGCATTCAACACGCGGGCCCGCTCGGCGACCGCCGTGCGGCCCCATTTCGGCGCCGCCGCGTGCGCGGCATCGATGGCGCGCTCGACGTCCTCGGCCTGCGAGCGGGGAATCTGGCAGATCACCTGACCGGTGGTGGGCGAGATATTGTCGAAATAACCGCCTTTCAGAGGAGCAATCCACTCGCCGCCGATGAAATTGCCGTAGCGCGCATGCAGCGGAATTTTCTTTTCCAGAGTCTTCATGTGCGCTGCAAAGGAGCCACTTGCGTGGATGGGAGCGCCGTTCGACTGGGATGTGGGGCGGACTTGAGCGGACATGAGGTTGTCTCCTGAGAGTGCGGTCTTGAAGTGGAGATAGCGAGCAAGCGCCGTGCCACGGAAATCGGGTCGCCGGAGGCCCCGGCACGCGTCTTACGGCGGGGGCCGTGTCATATCCGTGACAGGTGTCATCGTACACCTCTCGAATTGCGTCGGCACCTGCGCGCGCGACCGCCAAGCGGCTGCGGCCGCCTGCCGCGCCCGGATCAACCGGCTGCTTTTACCGCTTGGATCAACTGACCGACCGCGGCCTGCGCATCGCCGTAGAGCATGCGGGTCTGGTCGAGCCCGAACAGTGCATTGTCGATGCCGGAGAAACCCTGGCCCTGACCGCGCTTGATCACGATGACGTTCTTCGCCTTGTCGGCATTCAGGATCGGCATGCCGTAGATCGGGCTGCCCTTATTGGTGCGCGCGTCCGGATTCACGACGTCGTTGGCGCCGATCACCACGGCCACGTCGGCGGTCTCGAACTCGGCATTGATCTCCTCGAGGTCGGAGATCAGGTCGTAGGGAACGCCGGCCTCGGCGAGCAGCACGTTCATGTGACCCGGCATGCGGCCCGCCACCGGATGGATGGCGAAGCGCACCTGCACGCCGTGATCGATCAAGAGCTGCGCGAGCTCCCACACCTTGTGCTGCGCCTGCGCGACCGCGAGGCCATAGCCCGGCACCACGATGATTTTCTGCGCGTACGCCATCATCACGCCCGCATCCGAGGCCTCGATCGGCTTCTGCGTTCCCGCGACGGTCCCGCCGCCGGCCGAGGTCTCGCCGAAATTCGAGAACAGCACGTTGCCGAGCGAGCGGTTCATGGCCTTCGCCATGAGCTGCGTGAGCAAGGTGCCGGCCGCGCCGACGACCGTGCCGGCGATGATCATGGCGGCGTTGTCGAGCACGAAGCCCTCGAAGCCGACCGCGAGGCCCGTGAGCGCGTTGTAAAGCGAAATGACCACCGGCATGTCGGCCCCGCCGATCGGCAAGGTCATGGCGACGCCGAGGAGCAGCGCGCAAATGAAGAACAGCGTAACGGCCGGGAGCCCTGAGTCGTAGCCCGCGACGATCATGACGCCGAATACCACCGCCGCCAGCAGGATGAGCAGATTCACGATCTTCTGGCCGCTGAAGCGCACCGACTTCGTGATCAGACCCTGGAGCTTGCCGAAAGCGATCAGGCTGCCGCTGAAGGACACCGAGCCGATGAATCCGCCGATGGTGGCCATCGCGAGATGCACCATGTTCTGCTCGGCGCCGCGGTACAGCTCGACCGCGGCAATGGCGGCGGCAGCGCCGCCGCCCATGCCGTTGTAGAGCGCAATCATCTGCGGCATGTCCGTCATGGCCACGCGTTTGCCGCTCACCCACGCGACGATACCGCCGATGGCGATGGCGGCGAGCACCAGAATGAGGTTCAGCTGCGGCGCACCGGAGACGAAGGCGAGTGTCGCGACCGTGGCGAGCAGCATGCCCGCGCCCGCCCAGCGCACGCCGCTCACCGCCGTGACGGGTGAGCTCATGCGCTTCAGTCCCAGGATGAACAGCGCCGCCGCCACCAGGTAGGACAGCTGCGTCAACATCGCAGTCGAGAAGAACGGCATGCCCTAGCGTTCCTTTTGTTCTTCTTCCTGCCCGCCGTCACGAACATTTTCAGCATCCGCTCGGTGACCACGTAGCCGCCGACGGCGTTACCTGCGGCGAGGACCACACCCACGAAGCCGATGACTCGCAGCAGCGTCGTGTCGGCGGCCGCGAGCGCGACCATGGCCCCCACCAGCACGATGCCGTGCACGAAGTTCGACCCGGACATGAGCGGGGTGTGCAGGATCACGGGCACGCGCGAGATGACCTCGTAGCCCGTGAAAGCCGCCAGCATGAATATGTACAGCGCGATGACCCCGTCGATCATTTGCCCACTCCTCCAGGCGCCTGGGCCTCCATGGATTTGCGCGTCGCCTCGTGCACGATCGTGCCGTCGCGCGTGAGCGCCGACCCCGCGAACACCTCGTCCTTGCCAGTCGACGGCGAGATCGCCTTTCACGATCGCGGGCTTCAGCAGATTGAACAAGTTGCGCGCGTACATCTCGCTCGCATGGTAGGGAAGCGTGGCCGGGAGGTTGACCGGGCCGATCACCTTGACGCCGTTGTGCAGCACCGTCTCGCCCGCGCGCGTGAGCTCGCAATTGCCGCCCTGCTCCGCCGCAATGTCGACGATGACCGAGCCCGGCCGCATGCGCTCGACCGCCGCGCGCGAAATGATGCGCGGCGCCGCGCGTCCGGGGACCGACGCGGTGCTGATGACCGCATCGCTCGCGGCGATGCGCGCGTCGAGCACTTCCTGCTGCTTCTGGCGCTCCTCGGGCGTGAGCTCGCGCGCGTAGCCGCCCGCGCCCTCGGCCGATACGCCGGTCTCGACGAACTTCGCGCCCAGCGACTTCACCTGATCCTTGGTTGCGCTACGTACGTCATACGCCTCGACCACCGCGCCGAGACGTTTCGCCGTGGCGATCGCCTGCAGGCCCGCGACGCCGGCGCCGATCACGAGCACCGCGGCCGGGCGGATGGTGCCGGCGGCGGTCGTCAGCATGGGGAGAAATTTCTCCAGGGTGTTTGCGGCGATCAACGCCGCCTTGTAGCCCGCGACCGAGGCCTGCGAGGACAGCGCATCCATCGACTGGGCGCGCGAGATGCGCGGCACGAGCTCCATGGCGAGACTTGCGATGCGCCGGCTGCCGAGCGCACGCACGAGATCGGGCCGCGCATAGGCCTGCATGAAGCCCACCACCAGCGCGCCTTCCTTCAGGCGATTGACGACATCGATCGGCGGGCGGCTGCACGCACAACAGAACATCCGCGCTCGAAAGAATGGTCGCGGCGTCGCTGATCTCCGCGTCGGCGTAGGCCTGGTCGGCGAAGTGCGCAGCCGTTCCGGCACCGCGCTCGATGCGTACGGTCGCGCCCAGGCCCTTGAGCTTGGTGGCGACCTCAGGAATCAGCGCGACGCGTGTCTCGTTGGCGGCGGTCTCCTTGAGGACCCCCACGACCACACCCATGTCCCAGTTCTCCCCTAAAACGTTGAATTGTTCCACAAGACTCGTCTATCTTTAGTATGTCATGAATCGGACTCTGCAAGACAAATTGCCGAGCTCGAGGTGCGGGACGAAGTCACGCGCCTGGCCCGCAACTATCCTCTGACCCAGCAGATTCTGCGTACCGATGTGTCGGGCATGCCGCTGGAGTGGATCGACTATCGCGAGGCAGCCGGTCTTTATCACACCGACCAAGTCGCCTATACCTGTGGCACGCTCCTGTACCGGCTGTACGGCGGAACCTGCGCGCGCACCGGGTTGCGCACCATCGTCGACGTCAATTCCATCATCGCCACGTTCGGCCACACGGGCAATCCGGGAAACCTTCGCGGCGCGGCCTATACGCCGCCGCTCAACAACCAGACTTTGTTCCGGCGCGACGCTTATCTGTGCCTGTACTGCGGCGCGCGCTTCCCCTATAGCTTGCTGTCGCGCGACCACGTGACACCGTTCAGCCGCGGCGGCAAGGACACGTGGCGCAACGTCGTCTCGGCCTGCCGCCGCTGCAACAACGCGAAGGCCTCGCGCACTCCGGAGCAGGCCGGCATGCAGCTTCTGGCGGTGCCTTTCACGCCGACCTATGCGGAGTACATCTTCCTCAAGGGGCGCCGCGTGCTCGCGGACCAGATGGAGTATCTGATCGCGCACTTCCCCCGCTCGAGCCCGCTGCACGAACGCATGCAACGCTGGCCGATGTGACGGCGGACGCCGGAGCATGCCCGTTACGACGCCCGGCGTGGTCTACCACATCGACGCGAGCTACTTCGTATTCCGGGCGTACCACTCGATGCCGCCCGACATGGTGGATCGCGACGGCAACGCGACGCACGCCCTGTACGGTTTCGCGCGCTTCCTCTGCGATTTCATCGAGCGGGTCAATCCGTCGCGCATCGTCGTCGCGTTCGACGAGAGCCTGCGCGGCGAGACCTCTTTTCGCTGCGCGATCTATCCGGCCTACAAGGCGAACCGCGAGCAGCCGCCTGCGGATCTCAAGCGGCAGTTCTCCCTGTGCCGCGAGTTCTGCCGACACTTGGGCTCGCGGAGTTCGCGAGCACGCATACGAGGCCGACGACATCATCGGCACGCTCGCCGCGCGCACGCGCGCCGCCGGCCTCAAGAACGTGCTGGTGACGCGCGACAAGGATCTGTCGCAACTCATCCGCGCGGGCGATGTGTACTGGGACTACACCGGCAACGCCCGCTATCAATATCACGAGATCGGCGCCCGCTTCGGCGCCGCGCCCGAGCTCATCGCGGATTTTTTGGCGCTCACCGGCGATTCGGTGGACAACATCCCGGGCGTGCCGGGCATCGGCAAGAAGACGGCCGCCGAGTTGTTCGCCGTGTTCGGCTCGCTCGATGAGCTCTACGCCAATCTCGAGCGCGTGGCGGGCCTGAAGCTGCGCGGCGCGGGCGGCATCGCGGCGAAGCTCCTCGCGCACAAGGACGCGGCGTACCTCGCGCGGCGGTTGACCGGCATCTTGTGCGACATTCCGCTCGCAGGCGCACGTCGATGACCTGCGGCGCCGAGCGCCGGACGGCGCGGGCCTGCAGTGCTTCTTCGACGATCACGGATTCGGCAGCATCCTGCGGCAGCAGGCGCGGCGTATCATGCGCCGGTAACGCGGCACTGGCGTTTCGAGGCCCCCATGGCGGTGCTGATCATCGGACTGGTGGTTTTTCTGGGCGTTCACTCCATCGCCCTGGCCGCGCCGGGCGTTTCGCAGCCCGCGCTCATCGCGCGGATGGGCGAGGGACCCTGGAAGGGACTCTACTCGCTCGTCGCCGCCGTGGGTTTCGTGCTGATCGTTTACGGCTTCCATCTCGCGCGCGAATCCCCGGTGGTGCTGTATTCGCCCCCCGGCGTGGCTGCGCTATGTCACGTTCCTCCTCATGCTGCCGGTGTTCCCGCTGCTCATTGCCGCGTATCTCCCCGGCCGCATCAAGACGGCGATGAAACATCCCCTCCTCAACGCGGTGAAATTCTGGGCGTTGGCGCACTTGCTTTCGAACGGCATGCTCGCGGACGTGCTGCTGTTCGGCGGATTCCTCGCGTGGGCCGTCGTCGACCGCATGTCGCTCAAGCGCCGGGCGCAGGTCGTGCCCAGCGCACCGCGCGGGGCGCTTCAACGATCTCATCGCGGTGGCGGCTCGGGCTCGCGCTCTACATCCTATTCATCGAGTGGGCGCACCTGCGCCTCTTCGGCGTCTCGCCGCTCGGCCCGGGGTGAATCTCGCCCACCTATGCGGACGTCGAGGCCGCCGCGCGACGCCTGCGGGGCCATGCGCATCGCACGCCGGTGCTGACCTCGCGGACCCTCGATTCGAGCGTCGGCGCCGCGGTGTTCTTGAAGTGCGAGAACTTTCAGCGCATGGGCGCCTTCAAGTTCCGCGGCGCGTTCAACGCACTGTCGCAATCTCGATGAGGCGGCGCGCGCCCGCGGGGTCATCGCCTTCTCCTCGGGCAACCACGCGCAGGCCGTGGCGCTTGCCGCGCGCCTGCTGGGGATCCATGCCACCATCGTGATGCCGCGCGATGCACCCGCCGCGAAGCTCGAGGCCACCGCTGGGCTACGGCGGACGCGTCGTCACGTACGACCGGTACAACGAGAGCCGGGAAGCGATCGCGCAGCGCTTGGCGGAGGAGAGCGGCGGCACGGTGATTCCGCCCGTTCGATCATCCGGACGTGATCGCGGGGCAGGGCACGGCGGCGGCCGAGCTCATCGCGGAGTGCGGGCCGCTGGATAGCCTGTTCGTGCCGCTGGGCGGCGGCGGCCTGCTCGCCGGCTCACTGCTCGCCGCGCGGGCGTTGCTGCCCGCGTGCAAGGTATACGGCGTCGAGCCGGAGGCCGGCAACGATGGTCAACGGTCGCTCAAGCAAGGCTCGATCGTGCGCATCGACGTGCCCCGCACGATCGCGGACGGCGCGCAAACCCAGAGCTTGGGACGCCTGACCTTCGAGATCATCCGCCATGGCGCCGCGGACATTCTCACCGCGACGGACGAGGAGCTGGTCGAGTGCATGCGGTTCCTCGCCGAGCGCATGAAAATCGTGGTCGAGCCCACCGGCTGCCTCGGGTTCGCCGCCGCGCGCGCGCGGCGCGCGGAGCTCGCCGGTCAGCGCGTCGGCATCATCCTGAGCGGCGGCAACGTCGATGCCGCGCGGTTCGCCGCGCTCGTCGGCGCTGCCTCCGCGGCGGCCGTCCCGGCGGGGGTCGCCCCTGGGGCCGGCCTCAAGAATGCGCGGCTTGACTGAACAGTCGCTTGATTTCGCGATTGAAAGCCGGGATATCGTCGGGCTTGCGGCTTGTGACGAGCTTGCCGTCGACCACCACTTCCGCATCGACCCATTCGGCGCCCGCATTGGTGAGATCAGTCTTCAGCGAGGGCCAGGATGTCATACGGTGTCCCTTGACGACCCCGGATTCGATCAAGGCCCAGGGCGCATGGCATATAACGCCGACCGGCTTGCCTGCATCGAAGAAGGACTTCACGAACTTCACGGCCAGCGGCTGCATGCGCAGCGCATCGGCGTTGATGACACCGCCGGGCAGTACGAGCGCGTCATAGTTCTGCGGATCCGCCTGGTCGAGCGCTTGATCCACCTCGACCTCGTCGCCCCATTCTTTCATCTTCCAGCCGCGTACCGTGCCTTTCTTGGGTGAGACGATCGCGGTGTCGGCGCCTGCCGCATCGAGTGCCCGACGCGGCTCGGTCAATTCGGCTTGCTCGAAGCCATCCGTCGCGAGAATCGCCACGCGAACGCCGCGCAAGTTGTCGGGCTTGCCGGAATCGCCGGCGGGATTCGTCTTAGCGGTTGCATTGGCCATCATGCCTCCTGTCGATCGCGGGGAATAAGCGAGCACCATGGTCACGCATCGCACGTGGATTGCGCGTCGGTGAGGCGACTTGATCGAAGGTCAGACGGTGCCGTCAGGCGAGTCGGCGGCGCCGAAAATCCGCGATGATTTCGCGCGCCGCGTTGTGTCCGGGCACACCGGTGACGCCGCCGCCCGGATGAGTTCCCGAGCCGCACATGTACAGCCCCTTGAGCGGTCCGCGGTAATCGCCGTGGCCGAGCATCGGCCGCGCCGAGAACAGCTGATCGAGGCTTAAGCGCGCCGTGAAAGATATCGCCGCCCACGAGACCGAAGGTGCGCTCGAGGTCCAGCGGGCTCAGATCTGCCGGCCGAGGATCGACGCCCTGAAATTCGGGGCGTGCTGGTTCACCGAGATCGATCATGACGTCCGCGACCTGCTCGCGATGCGCGTCCCAGGAGGCGCCACCCGGCAGCACCGGCGCCACGTGTTGGCAAAACAAGCTCGCCACGTGTTGGCCCGGCGGCGCGAGGCTGTCATCCAGCGTCGAAGGGATCAGCATCTCGACGATCGGGCGCTGCGACCAGCCGCCCGCCTTGGCATCGAGATAGGCTCGATCCATGTACCCGAGGCTCGGGGCCATGATGATGCCGGCGGTGTGATGCTCGGCCGCGTTGCGGCCGGGCAGCACGGTGAAATCCGGCAGCTCCGCGAGAGCGACGTTCATGCGGAAGGTGCCCGAGCCGCAGCGCCAGTGGCGGATGCGCTCCAGAAATTCCCGCGGCAGCGCGGCGGGATCGAGCAGCTTCTCGTACAGCAGTTTCGGATTGAGGTTCGAGACCACGCTGCGGGCGCGCAGACTCTCGCCGCTCTCGGTCACCACCCCGACGGCGCGCCCGGCCTCGACGATGATTTCGCGCACCGGGCTCTGCGTACGCACCTCCACGCCGCGCGACTCCGCCGCCTGCGCCATCGCCTGGGTGATGGCGCCCATTCCGCCGATGGCGTGGCCCCAGACGCCTTTCTTGCCGTTCACCTCGCCGAACACGTGGTGCAGCAGCACATAGGCCGAGCCCGGCGTGTAAGGGCTCGCGTAGTTGCCGACGATGCCGTCGAACCCATAGGCGGCCTTGATCGGCGCGCTCTCGAACCAGCCGTCGAGATAATCGCCCGCCGACTTCACGAACAGGTCGAGCAGCTCGCGGCGCAAAGTCATGTCGAGCCCGGCGATCCGCCGGCCGAGCCGCGCGCCGCGCAGGAGTTGCGGCAACGCCTCGAGCCAACCGCCGTCGGTCACGTTCGGCGGAGTCTCGAGCACGACCTCGCGCATGACGTCGGCGATCGCATCGAGACGCTCGGCGTAGGCGGCGAGCCGCTCTGCGTCGCGTGCCGAGAATTTCGCCACCTCGTGCGTGCGTGCGCCCGGCGCCGACCTTGAGGAAGCGGCCGTCCTCGAGCGGCAGAAAGTTCGACAGCCCGCGCTCGACCACGCGCAAGCCGTGGCGCGCGAGTTCGAGCTCGCGAATGATTTTCGGATTCAAGAGCGAGACGGTGTAGGCGGCGACGGAATTGCGAAAGCCGGGATGAAACTCCTCGGTGACCGCGGCGCCGCCCACGACCGGGCGAGCCTCGAGGACCGTTACCTTGAGGCCGGCGGCGGCGAGGTAAGCGGCGCAGACCAGGCCGTTGTGTCCGCCGCCGACGATCAGCGCGTCGCGCGGCGCGCGCGCTCAGCCACGAGTCTTTCTTTTCGTCGAGCAGCCGCGGGAAAGCGCCGTTGCACAGCCCGTTGACCCAGTCCTCGCACAGCGCGATGGCTTCGCGCGGCTTGAACGTCGTGGGGCTCAGGCTGAGCTCGACCCACAGTCCGTCGAGCAGCGCCGACAAGGCGATCGCCGCCTGGCGCAGCTTGAAGGGCGGCGCGTCGCCGGAGTCGGCGAGCTGACCCAGCATCGACTCCAGCATGGCGCGGTACTTGCCGTAGGTCTTGTCGTGGACGGCGCGTATCTCGGGCGAATGCGCCACCATGCTCCAGAACACCAGCCAGACGTTGAAGAGCTGCGGATCGATGATCTCCGGGGCGAACGAGGCGCGGAAAAACCCGCTCAAGCGATCGCGCGGCGAGGCCGCCTTGTTCTGCGCTTGCGCCCGGATCGACTCCTGCAGGGAGAGCGCCAGGGTCTCGTAGGTGACGGCGATCAGGCCCGACTTGCTCGGAAAATGATGGTTGATCAAGCCGATGGAGACTCCGGCCGTCGCGCTGATGCGGCGGACCGAGACCCCCTCGTGTCCATATTGCTTGAGACACCGCAATGTCGCCTCGACGAGCGCTTCGCGGCGCACGGCCGGTGTGGCTCGACGAAATTTCGGCAGCCTCGTTTCGTTGTCATTGGTGGTTCGCTCGGCCGAGGTTTTCGCGCGTTATAGCACGCCGCTCAAGGCCGCATACCGCACGCTCGCGTATACATGCCGCTCGAGACCTCGAAAACGCCGCAGAGACTAATTGATCGATCGTTTAGTAGCAATCCGCGCGTGCGGACGGCGGCCGAGCGCCGCCCCGGGGGCGTCGCTCAGGCGGCGCGGAAGGCGCGGAAATCGAAGCCGAGCGCGCGCGCGACGGCCTCGTGCGTCAACTGGCCGGCGTGCACGTTCAGACCGCGCGCGAGGCCCGCATCGTTCGCGAGCGCCTGCCGCCAGCCCTGGTCCGCGATCGCCTTGACGTACGGCAAGGTGGCGTTGGTCAGCGCGAACGTGGAGGTGCGGGGCACGGCGCCCGGCATGTTGGTCACGCAGTAATGAATGACCCCGTCGAGCACATAGGTCGGCTCGGCATGCGTGGTCGGTCGGCTCGTCTCGAAGCAGCCGCCTTGGTCGATGGCGATGTCGACCAGCACTGCTCCCGGCTTCATGGTCTTCACCATGGCGCGCGTCACGAGCTTCGGCGCGGCGGCGCCGGCGATGAGCACGGCGCCGATGACGAGATCGGCATCGCGCACCAGCTCCTCGATGGCGTGCGCCGTCGAATACACGGTCTTCAGCTGGCTCGAGAACATCGTGGACAGCTCGCGCAAACGCTTCACCGAGCGGTCGACCACGGTGACGTCCGCCCGCAGACCCGACCGCCATCTCGGCCGCGTGGGTACCGGAGACGCCGCCGCCCAGGATCACCACCTTGGCCGGCTGCACGCCCGGCACGCCGCCGAGGAGCACGCCGAATCCGCCATTGGCCTTCTGCAGGCAATTGGCGCCCACCTGCACGGACATGCGGCCGGCGACCTCGCTCATCGGCGTGAGCAGCGGCAGCGATCCATCCGCGGCGGTCACGGTCTCGTACGCGATGGCCGTCGCGCCGGAAGCGAGCAGCGCCTCGGCTTGCGCCTTGTCGGCCGCGAGGTGCAGATAGGTGAACAGGGTCTGCCCCGAGCGCAGCATCTTGCACTCGGCGAGCTGCGGCTCCTTGACCTTGACGATGAGCTCGGCGGCGCCGAAGACGTCGGCGGCCTGCGCAGCGATCTTGGCGCCGGCGGCTCGATAGTCCGAGTCCTCGAAGCCGATGCCGCCCCCGGCACCGCTCTGCACGAGCACCTGGTGTCCCGCCTCGACCAGCTCGTGCACACCCGCGGGTACCAATCCCACGCGGTACTCGTGCACCTTGATCTCCTTGGGCACTCCGATTTTCATGGCATCGCTCCGCGGGTTAGGGGTTTCCGAGATCGATCAGAGTACACCGCCGTTCCGCGATAACTTTGCAAAAACGCCGCGATCATGGTCGGTCTGTGGCAGAATATTTCTCTTCCAAGTGAATCGGCGCAATAAAATGCTAGAACCTGCGCGAGGCCCGCCATGAAGCTCGATCGCTATGACCGCGCCATCGTGCATGTGCTGCAGCTCGATGGCCGCATCACCAACAGCCAGCTCGCCGAGACGGTCAACCTGTCCGAATCGGCCTGCCTGCGCCGGGTGCGGGCGCTCGAGGAGTCGGGCTTCATCGAGGGCTACGCCGCGCTCATCAATCAGCAAAAAGCCGGTTGCCCGGTCAACGTGTTCGTCAACATCACCCTCGACCGGCAGGAGCAAGCGCATCTGCATGAGTTCGAGGAAGCGGCGCGCAAAGTGCCGGAGGTGATGGAGTGCTACCTGATGTCGGGCGAGTACGATTATCTCTTGCGGGTGGTGCTGGCCGACACCGCGGACTTCGAGCGGCTGCACAGCCAGCACCTGACGCGGCTGCCGCATGTCGCCCGGGTGCAGTCGAGCTTTGCGCTGCGCACCGTGCAAAAGTCGCGCGAGCTGCCGATTCGCTCGTGATGCTGCTCATGCGCCGCGCCGCACCCCGCGCTAGGTCTTCGGCTTGAGATTGAGCGAGAAAGGCTATCTTCACCGCGTCGGCGACCCACTCGGTGCTCTTCCAGTCGCCTCGGCCGACGCCGAAGTCCAGTCGCTTGAGTTCGGCCGTGCCGCTCAAGCGTGGCGCCGGCGGCGCCGGCTGCGAACTTGAACTCGATCGGCACGTCCTTGGTGACGCCGCGCAGGGTAAGCGCGCCGACCGCGCTGAAACCTGTGGCCGTGCGGGTTACGCTGCGGGTCACGTAATGCGCGGTCGGGAAATGGGCGACATCGAAGATGTCCGCGCCGCGCATGGTGCCGTCGCGATCCTTGTCGCCGGAATCCTCGGAATTCATGTCGATGGTGACCTCGATGCGCGCGGCTGCGAGCGCGGCCGGATCGAAATCGACCGACGCGGTGAATTGATGGAACACGCCCTTGAAGGGAGCGCCCGCCTGCACGCCGGTGAACTCGAGCCGGCTCGTCGCGTCGGCGGAGTAGGTTGCGGCCGAGGCGATCGGGGAGATCTCTGTGGCGATCAGCAGGATCGCGGCGCACAGCGCCGCCGGCAATTCGCATCGGCATTCTCGTCATGACCGCCTCGCACCTTTCGTGAACGGCAACATGCGCACCAGCACGTCGTCCCGGTCCCAGAAATGATGCTTGAGCGCCGCGAGTATGTGCAACACCGCGACCGCGAACAGCACGTCGCTCAGCGTGTCGTGCGTCGTGCGCAGGAAATCGAACGCGGCCTCGTTCTTGCCGATGAGGTTCGGCCAGGTGAACAGGCCGAACCAGCTCACCGAATAGTTCTTGGCGGACGACATGGTCCAGCCGGTGAGCGGCATGGCGAACAGCAGCACGTAGAACGCGACGTGCGTGCCGCGGGCGGCAATGCGCTCGAAGCGGGTCATGCCCGGGGGCAGCGGCGGGGCGGGATGCCAAAGACGCCACAGCGAGCCGCAGCACCGCGAGCATCAAGTATGGTCATTCCGACGCTCTTGTGCCGAGCCAGAAGCGCCAGTTTGTGCACGCCGAGCGGCAGCGGCTCGGCCAAGCGCGCGAGCGTGAACTGGACGACGATCAGGCCGGCGATGACCCAGTGAAAGATTTGCGCCAGGGGGGAATAGCGTGTCGCTTGAGTTGGCATCGAAAGCCTCCACGGTGCACACTGCGCGAGACCGACAGTCTAGCAAGAGAGCGGGACTTCAAAAATTGCGCAAATCTGCGAATGTCGCCGCTCTCGGCACTGCTCCTCGCCGCGTGCGGCGCCCCGCCAGCCGCGTCAAGCCCCGCCGCACCCCGCCTGCCGGCCGCCGCCCGCAGCGCACGGAACGCGCTATCGCATCGATCGTCGCACTCCGAGCTGCGCGCTGCTCGTGTATCGGGCCGGCGTCATGGCCGCGCTCGGGTCACGACCATGTCATCGTCAATCGGGCACTCGAGGGCTGGGTCACGGTTGCCGGCCGGCCACCGTCCGCGGGCGCCGCGTTTTTCCTGAGCATCCCGGCTTCCGGTTTCGTGGTGGACGAGGCAGCGGCGCGCGCGCAGGAGGGCGCCGATTTTTCCGAGGAGATCGGCGATGACGCCAAAGCCGGCACGCTGCACAACATGCTGAGCCCCGCGGTCCTCGATCGCAGACGCCATGCGGCGATTACCGTGCAGAGCCTATCGATCGAGCCGGAACGCCGGGCGGTGCGCGAGGCGACCGTGCGCATCGCCGTGGCGGGACATGAGTCGAGCCTCGTCGTGCCCTTCACGGTGGAGACTTCTCGGCCGGCTGCACGCCGCGGGCAGTGTTCACGGTGCGACAGACCGCGCTCGGGCTCACGCCTTTCACCGTCTTCCTGGGCGCGCTGCGCGTCGAGGATCAATTGCGCGTGAAGCTCGAATCTCGCTCGCAACGCGAGCCAGGGAGCTAGACTGCTCGCGAGCAGGATCGGGCGTCCCCTCGGGCGCCGTCAGCATCGCCGCCGGCTGCTGACGCAGCGGCGCGGGCAGCGTGCCCGACGGCGCGATGCCGGCCTCGCCAGGCGAGCGAGGCGACGTCCTCCGACATCGTCGGTGTCGAACACGAGCGCCGGCAGGCGCAGTTGCGCCGGATCGTACAAGCCCGATATCGATCGAATCGCTGGTGCAGGAGACATGCGGCAGCGCGGCGTCCGGCTCGTCCAAGCCGACGAAGCCGAGCCTCTCCCAGTACTGCTTGGCGAGCTCGCGATCCGCGGCGCGGGCAGCGCGATCTCGAGGAAATATCCGCACAGCGAGCTCGGGCGGCTGCTTGACCGGACTGAACGTGCGCGCCTCGATCAGGCGGACCAGGTGGCCGGAAGGGTCGAGCCAGCCGACCTCGTTGAAGACGTCGTTCGCCGAGCCTGCGATACTCGAAGGCCACACCCCGGCTCTCCAGCGCAGCGAGTTGCCCGCAGCACGTCGGGCTTGACGAAGGTGAGCGCGGGCACGGCCGTCGCGAGCTGATGCAGGCCGAGATGCAGGCGTCCGTCGGTGACGACCGCGTAGGGATGCGCCCACGTCTCGCCGACCTCGCGCCTGCGAGAACCCGAGCTTGATGTAGAAATCGAGCGAGGCTCGAATATCCGGAGTCGGGATCGAATATTCGAGAAACCGCCCGAGCACCTCAGCTCACGCCGCCCACGCAGACGTATTTGATCTCGGTGTAATCGAGGATGCCGTACTTCGATCCTTCCCGGCCGGTTCCCGATTCCTTCACTCCGCCGAAGGGAGCCACCTCGGTGGAAATGATTCCCGGTGTTGAGTCCCACGATGCCGTACTCGATGGCTTCGCACACCCGCCAGCTGCGCGCGAGATCGCGGGTATAAACGTACGCGGCCAGGCCGAACTCGGTGGCATTCGCCATGGCGATGGCTTCCGCCTCGGTCTTGAATTTGAACAGCGGAGCCACCGGGCCGAAGGTCTCCTCGCGCGCCACCATCATTTGCGGCGTCACGCCGGTGAGAATGGTGGGCTCGTAGAACGTGCCGCCGAGCGCGTGCCGCTTGCCGCCCGCCAGGATCTTCGCCCCCTTGCGCAACCGCGTCCGCCACGTGCTCCTCGACTTTGGCGACGGCCTTGGAATCGATCAGCGGCCCTTGATCGGTGGCGCCCTTCAGCCCATCCCCGACGCGCAGTTTGCCGACCGCCTCGGCAAGCCTGCGGGCGAACTCGTCGTACACGCCTTCCTGCACGAGCAGCCGGTTGGCGCACACGCAGGTCTGCCCCGTGTTGCGGTACTTGCTCGCGATCGCTC
Source organism: uncultured Gammaproteobacteria bacterium (assembly GCA_963755935.1). GTDB lineage: Bacteria > Pseudomonadota > Gammaproteobacteria > Steroidobacterales > Steroidobacteraceae > Bog-1198. The sequence goes on along the minus strand of CAVWME010000008.1, from coordinate 64,837 downwards.
CCTGCACCGCCGCGTCCAGATCGGCGTCGTCGAACACGATGAAGGGCGCATTGCCGCCGAGCTCCAAAGACAATTTCTTGACCGTTCCGGCGCATTGCGCCATGAGCTTCTTGCCGATCTCGGTGGATCCCGTGAAGGTGAGCTTGCGCACCGCCGGATTGCTCGTCATCTCGCCGCCGATGGCGGTGGCGGAGCCGGTGACCACGTTGAAGACCCCGGCCGGAATTCCGGCCCGCAGGGCGAGCTCCGCGAGCGCGAGCGCGGAAAACGGGGTCTGCGTGGCGGGCTTCAGCACCATGGTGCAGCCGGCGGCGAGCGCCGGGCCCGCCTTGCGCGTGATCATCGCCGCCGGGAAATTCCACGGCGTTATGGCGGCGACCACGCCGACCGGCTGGCGCAGCACCATGATGCGCTTGTCCGGCTGATGACCGGGAATCAGATCCCCGTAGAGCCGCTTGCCCTCCTCGGCGAACCATTCGATGAACGAGGCGGCATAAGCGATCTCGCCTTTCGCCTCGGCAAGCGGCTTGCCTTGCTCGGCCGTCATCAGGGTGGCGAGGTCCTGCTCGTTCTGCGTGATGAGATCGAACCAGCGGCGCAACAGGGTGGCGCGGTCCTTGGCGGTGCGCGCGCCCCAAGCGGGAAGCGCGCGTGCGGCGGCCTCGATCGCGCGCCGCGTCTCGGCGGCGCCCATATTCGGAATGCTGCCGAGCTGCTCGGACGTCGCGGGATTGCGCACGGGCAATGCACCCCCTTCGTCCGCGGCCAGCCAGCGGCCGTCGATCAGGCATTGCTCGCGGAAGAGCTCCGGATCTTTCAGCTGAAGGGAGCCCCTAGCCCGAAGGGCCGGCTGCGCTGCGCTCGAAGGATGTGGCCATGGCGAGTCCTGAATCATTGGGAGGGTCTGCAAGAATAGCCCCGATGGCCGAACGCGCTCAACACGCGGCGCCCGTCAGCGCTCCAGGATCGCCGTGACGCCCATGCCGCCCGCAGTGCAGACGGAGATGAGGCCGCGCTTGGCCTTGTTCTCGTCGAGAATCTTTGCCAGCGTCGCCACGATGCGCGTGCCGGTCGCGGCAAAGGGGTGACCCAAGGCAAGGCTGCCGCCCTTGACGTTGAGCTTCGCGCGGTCGATGGTGCCGAGCACCCCCGGCAACCCGAGCTTCTCCCGGCAAAAGCCCGGATCGTTCCAGGCCTTGAGCGTGCACAGCACCTGTCCGGCGAAGGCCTCGTGAATCTCGTAGAAGTCGAAATCCGCGAGACCGAGATTCGCGTCTTTCAGCATCCGCGGCACCGCGAACGCGGGCGCCATCAACAAACCTTCCTTCTTCGTCACGTAGTCGACCGCGGCGACTTTGCCGTAGCTGAGAAAGGCGAGCACCGGCAAGTTGCGCTCGCGCGCCCACTGTTCCGAGCCGAGCAGCACGGCCGAGGCGCCGTCGGTCATCGGCGTCGAGTTGCCCGCGGTGAGCGTGCCCGAAGCGGAATGGTCGAACACCGGCTTCAGTTTTGCGAGCTTCTCGAGACTCGTGTCGGTGCGTATGTTGTCGTCCTGCGAGAGCCCGAGATACTCCATCACCAGACTCTTGTAGAAGCCGGCAGCGTAGGCCGCGGCGGCCTTCTGGTGGCTCTCGAGCGCGAGCTGATCCTGCTCCGCGCGGCCGATGTCCCAGGTCTTCACCATGAGCTCGGTGCTCTCGCCCATGCGCAAGCCGGTACGCGGCTCGGCGATGCCGGGAAGCACCGGCCGAAAATGCTTGGGCCGGAGTCCGAACCAGGGCGCGATACGCCCGCCCGCGCTCTTGCCGCGGTAGCTCTTGAGCAGCAGCTGCTGAAAGCCGCGCGGAAAAACCACCGGAGGATCGCTGACCGTGTCCACGCCCGCTGCGATGGCGCAATCGATCTGGCCCAGCGCGATCTTGTTGCCCATGAGGATGGCCGCCTCGAGACTCGTGCCGCAGGCGCGCTGCACATCGAGACCCGGCGTTTCCGCGGCGAGCCCGCTGCCGAGTACCGATTCGCGCGTGAGATTCCATTGACTCGAATGCTTCATCACCGCGCCCGCCGCCACCTCGTCGAGCCGCTGGCCGAGAAGGCCGTAGCGCTCGGCGACGCCGCGCAGCACCGCCGTGAGCATTTCCTGATTGCCGACGCTCGCGTACGCGCCGTTGCCGCGTGCGAATGGAATCCTCACCCCGCCGATGATCGCGACCCGCCGCGCACTTGTCCCCACCAACATCCAGCACCTCCTGCGTGACCACACATTATGAACCGAGCCGCCCACTATATGAACCGAGCCGCCCGCTATAATCGATCGATGCTCCGTTTTTTGCTCGCCGGCCTCGCGTCGCTTCAGCACTCATCGCCTGCAGCCCGAGTTCCGCGCCCCCGCCGGTCGCGCGCCCAAACGCCGCGCCGCCCGTCGCGCGACTCAGCCGGCTCGTGGACGAGTATTGGGACGAAAGCCAGCGGCTCAACCCGCATTCGCGAAGCGCCGTCGTGCGCTTCGAGCCGGCCGCCGGGTACGACATCTCGCCGCAGTTCCTCGCCGATTCGCTCGATCTGGAGCGCCGCTATCGAGAGGCGCTGCTGGCGTTGCCGCGGGATGCGCTGGATGCGGAGTCGCAGCTCACTTACGACATATTCAAGCGCGAGCGGGAAGTGGCCATCGAGGGCTTCACCTATCCGTCCGAGCTCATGCCGGTGAATCCGTTTCGCTCCGTGCCGCTCGAGTTCGCGCGCGCCGGTGCAGGCGTCGGATCCTATGCGATTCTGAGCAGCAAGGATTACGAGAGTTGGCGGGCGCGAGCGGCCGACTATGCGCGCTGGACCGCGCAAGCGATCGCGAACATGCGCGAGGGACATGCGCCGCGGCTACGTCCTACCGCGGGTGCTGGTGGCGCGGTTGCTGCCGATGCTCGCGGCGCTCGGCGCGGATACGCCCGCCAACGTTTTCTATCGCCCGCTCGGCACCATCCCGTCGACGCTCAGAACCGAGGAGCGGCAACGCATTTCCGAGGGCATCACCGCGGCAGTCAAAGAGACGATCTTGCCGGCGTACCGGCGGCTGCATGATTTCATGCGCGATGAGTATCTGCCGCGCGCGCGGCAGAGCATCGCGCTGTCGGCGCTGCCCTTGGGCCCGGCGTGGTACGCCCATCTCGTGCGGCGCGAAACCGCCTCGCAGCTCGACGCCGGCCGATATCCACGCGATCGGCGTCGCGGAGACCGAGAGGCTGCGCGGGCGACTGCAGAGCCTGCTCGCGGAGGCGGGATTCGCGGGCAACGCGCAAGCCTACTTCGAGGCTGCACAGCGCGAGCCCCGCGTTGCGTACAAAGCGCCCGAGGAGCTGCTCGACTTCTATGCGCAGCTCAAGGTGTCCGCGGCCGCGGCGCTCTCGGCCTGAGTTTGCAGAGTCTCCGCAGGGCGATTTCCTCATCCGCCCGGTCGAGCCGTTTCACTTGGGCGGCACGCCCGCGTTGTTTTATGAGCGAGGCGCGAATCGCAGCGCGGCCGCGGTGCTCTACGTCGACACCAGCGCGCCAGCCGCTCATTCCCCGCGCCGCGGATTTCCTGCGCGAGGCGTTGCCGGGCCTTCACTTGCAGCTCACCATTCAGCAAGAGCGGTCCGGCCTCGCCGAAATTCCGCCGCTTCGGCGGCGATCCGGGATTCGTCGAGGGCTGGGGGCTGTACGCGGAATCGCTCGGCGAGGAGCTCGGCCTGTACGGCGACACCGAGGCGAAATTCGCGAGCCTCAAGGACGAGCTGGCCTGTGCCGCGGGTCTCGCGGTGGACACCGGCGTGCACGGACTCGGCTGGAGCCGCGAGCAGGCGCTCGAGTATTTGCGCGCGCAGGTGCCGACGACTGAGGAAGCGGCGAACGAGACCATCGACCGCATCATCGCGCTGCCGGCCGAGGCGTTGGATTGCGGCATGGGGATCGCGCGTCTTCCGGGGTCTGCGCGCGCACGCGCAGCAGGTGCTCGGGGCGCCGTTTCGACCTGCGCGACTTTCATGCGGAGCTGATCGACGACGGCGCCATGCCGCTCGACATCCTCGAGTCCGCCGCGAACCTTTGGTTGAGCGCCCGGCACTAACCCGAAGTGCGTTTCACCCTTTTCGCGCTCGTCGCGCTGCTTCTCGCCGGTTGGCTGCCCACCGCGAGTCCCGGCCGCGCTGCCGCCCGGCGCGGCGCAGGGCGACGACACCGACGTGCGCGTTCGTGCAAACGAGCGCGACGCATCAGGGTCCACGCGCGCCGTGAAACCGTGTGGGCGCTGCTCACGAGCTGCGCGACGGCGCTCGAGCTGGTGCAGGGCCTCAAGGAGTGCCAGGTGCTCGATACCGCCCCCGACGGGTCGTGGCAGCTGATCAGGCAAGTGATCGACTATTCCTGGTATGTTCCGAAGCTCACCTACGTGCTGCGGGACACCTATCGATTATCCCGAGCGCATTTTGATCGAGCGGGAGTCGGGGGACTTGAGGACCCTCAAGGCCTCGTGGTATCTCGAGGCGGACGGGGAGTACACGGTGCTGCGCTATTCTCTCGAAGTCGCTCCCGGATTCTGGGTCCCGCGCTGGCTGGTGAGAATCGCCTTGAAGCACGACCTGCCGAAGATGTTGCGAACATTGCGTACCCGCGCCGAGTCCTCGGTCGGGCCCGCCAAATGAGCGCGCGCCCGGCGGGTTCGCGACGGCCGCTGCGCGGCGGCCACTGCGCGGCGCTCGCCGCGCTCGTCCGTCGCCGGATGCGAGCGCCCGCCGCCGCCCGCCGCCGCCCGAACGGGTGCGGCAGGATTTCCATCTGAATGCCTACGAGAAGGACTTCGGGTACTCGCAGGCGGTACTGATCGACAAGACCCTCTACGTCTCGGGCACCGTGGCGGCGGACGCCGACGGCCGATTGGTCGCGCCGAACGACATGGCGGGCCAAATGCGCGCCGATCTACGACGAGCCTCAAGCGCACGCTCGCGGCGAACGGCGTGGGCTTCGACAGCGTCGTCAAGGAGACCATCTACACCACCGACATGAACGCCCTGCTAAAGGTCTCCGATCTGCGCTTCGAGTATTACGCGAAGGAACACCTGCCCGCCGTCTCCTGGGTGCAAGTCCAGCGGCTCGCTCGATCCGGGCTTCCTGGTGGAGGTCGAGGTCGTCGCCGAGCTGCCCTGAGCCGGCGGTGCTGGTATCCTTGTGCCATGATTCGTAGCGTCATCGACAGAAAGTTCGAGCGCCGTCTGGCCGGTCTCGTCAATTCCGGCCAGCGGGCGCGTGCTGCGCGGGGGCAAGAAGGGCGTGGAGAAGGAGTCCCTGCGCGTGACGCCGGCAGGGGCGAGATCTCGCAGGCTCCGCATCCCGCGCGCGCTCGGCGCGCCGCTCACCAACGAGCACATCACCACGGATTTTTCCGAGGCGCTCATCGAGCTGGTGACTCCGCCGTTTCGCGAGTCCTGGGAGCTGCTGCAGTACCTGTGCGACATCCATCAGTTCGTCTATCGGCATCTGGACGACCAGCTGCTGTGGTCGACCAGCATGCCCGCCGCGTTCGCGGGCGATGCCAGCATCCCGCTCGCGCAGTTCGGGCGCTCGAACGTCGGCAAGATGAAGACGGTGTATCGCCACGGGCTCGGCATGCGCTACGGGCGCACCATGCAGGCCATCTCCGGCGTGCATTTCAACTATTCGTTTCCCGCCGATTTTTGGGAGGCGCTCGAGGCCATCAACCAATCGAAGCTGCCTGCGCCAGGACTTCGTCTCGGCAGCAGTACTTCGGGGTGCTGCGCAATTACCGCCGCTTCGGCTGGCTGGTGCTGTATCTCTTCGGCACCTCGCCCGCGGTATCGAAGGGCTTTTTCGCCGGGCGCGAGATCAGCCTGCCCGCGCTCGACGCCGACACGGTGTACGAGCCCTACGGCACCTCGCTGCGCATGAGCGATATCGGCTACCGCAACAAGAACCAGGCGACGGTGAGCGTCTCGGTCAACAGCGTCGATGAGTACGTGCGCGATCTGTCCAAGGCGATCAGCACCCCCTACCCGCCGTACGAGAAGCTCGGGGTGAAAGTGGCCGGGGAGTGGCGCCAGCTCAATGCCAATATCCTGCAGATCGAGAACGAGTACTACAGCTACATCCGTCCCAAGCGGGTCGCGACCTCCGGCGAGCGGCCCACCAAGGCGCTGCGGCGCGCAGGCGTGGAATATGTCGAGGTGCGCGCGCTCGACGTGAGCGCGTTCGATCCGGTCGGCGTCAATCAGAACAAGCTGCGCTTTCTCGAAGCATTCCTGGCGCTCTGCGTGCTGAGCGATTCCGAGCCCATCAGCGGCAGCGAGCAGGAGAACGCTCGATGCGAATCACTTGAAGGTGGCGCGCCGCGGCCGCGAGCCGGGACTTACCTTGAGCCGCGACGGGCGCGAAGTGCCGATGACGCAGTGGGCGCGCGAGCTCTTGGATGCGATGCAGGGACTATGCGAGCTCTTGGACCATGGGCGAGTCCTCGCGTCCCTATCAGGCCGCCCTCGAGCAGCAGCGCGCCAAGATCGACGAGGTCGAGCGGACCCCGTCCGCCCGCCTGCTCGCGGAAATGCGGGGGAGCGGCGAGACCTTCTTCCAGCTCGCGCAGCGCATGTCGCGCATGCACAAGGATTATTTCCTGGATCTGTATCCGCCCAACGAGAGCCGCCTCGCAGAGTTCGCGCAAGCCGCCGAGCAGTCGATCGAGGAGCAGGCGCGCATCGAGGCGAGCGACAAGGTGGACTTCGACACGCTACCTCGCCCACTACCTGGCGGAGTGATCGGCGGCCGCCGCTGTCCGATAGATCTCCACCACCGGCTCGCCGCCCGCGACGCGGCTCGCGCGAAACATTCCCTCGCTGTTGAACTCCATGACGATGTGGCCCTCGCGGTCGATCGCGATCACGCCGCCCTCGCCGCCCTGCGCGGGGAGCTCTTCGAGCACGACTTCGCGCACGGCCTCGGCGAGGGTGCTATGCCCGAGCCGGACCCGCGCGCAAATCTCGTGGGCCACGCTTAAGCGGATGAACACCTCGCCGTGTCCGGTGGCCGAAACGGCGCAGGCGCGGTCGTCCGCATAGGTGCCCGCGCCGATGATGGGCGAATCGCCGATCCGCCCGAACCGCTTGCCGGTCATTCCGCCGGTCGAGGTGGCCGCGGCCAATCGCCCCGTCGCGTCCGCGGCCACGGCCCCGACGGTGCCCACGTGCGAGATCGTGAGCGGCGAAAGCCCGGCATTCGCCGGAGCGCAGCCGCTCGAGCTGGCGCCAGCGCGCCTCGGTGTAAAAGTAGCTGCGCGGCACGAGCGCGACGCCGCGGGTGAGGGCGAACTCCTCCGCGCCCGCGCCCGAGAGCATGACGTATTCGGAATGCTCCATCACCGCGCGCGCGAGCTCGATGGGGTTCTTCACGTGAGCGAGGCCGCACACCGCCCCGGCCTTGCGCGTCGCGCCGTCCATGATGGAGGCGTCGAGCTCGTTCTGTCCGTCGTGGGTGAATACGGCGCCGCGGCCCGCATTGAACAGCGGAAAGTCCTCGAGCGCGACCACGGCGCGCGTCGACCGCCTCGAGGCTCGAGCCGCCGCGACTCGAGCACGGCGAACCCGGCAGAGAGCGCCGCGGAGAGCCCGGCGCGGTAGCGCGCTTCACTCTCGGCGCTCATTTCCGCGCGCGGCAGCGTGCCCGCCCCGCCGTGAATCGCCAATCCGAACATCGAGCCGCCTCCTCTGGCCGCTGCGTGCGTCCCAGAGGCTATCATCATTCGCAGATGAAGCCATTCCCACAGCCGGCCCCGATCAAGAGCCTGCTCATCGCGAATCGCGGCGAAATCGCCATTCGCGTGATGCGCGCCGCCACCGAGCTCGGCATTCGCACGGTGGCAATTCACTCGCGCGAGGACCGCTTCTCGCTGCATCGGACCAAGGCCGACGAGAGCTATCTCGTCGGCGAGGGCAAGGGGCCGATCGAGGCGTACCTGGACATCGACGACATCGTGCGCATCGCCCGCGAGGCGCGCGTCGACGCCATCCATCCGGGGTACGGCTTTTTGTCCGAGAGCCCGGAGTTCGCGGAAGCTTGCGCGGCGGCGGGCATCATTTTCGTGGGCCCCCTGCCCGACACCATGCGCCGGCTGGGCAACAAGGTCGCCGCGCGCAATCTTGCAGAGAGCGCGGGTGTGCCGGTGATGCCGGCGACGCCGCCGCTGCCCGACGACGAGGCGCGTACGCGCGAGCTGGCGCGCGAGGTGGGCTTTCCGGTCATGCTGAAGGCGAGCTGGGGCGGAGGCGGGCGCGGCATGCGCATCGTCGAGGACGAGCGCGGCCTCGCCGAGGCCGTGGCCGCCGCGCGGCGCGAGGCGAAAGCCGCGTTCGGCAAAGACGAGGTGTATCTCGAGAAGCTCATCGTCCGCGCGCGGCACGTGGAAGTGCAGATTCTCGGCGACGCGCACGGCAACCTCGTGCATCTCTATGAGCGCGACTGCTCGCTGCAGCGTCGCAACCAGAAGGTCGTGGAGCGGGCGCCGGCGGTGTTCCTCTCCGACGCGGCGCGCGCGGAGCTGTGCGAGGCCGCGCTCAAGATCGGGCGCGCGGTGCGCTACCGGGCGGCGGGCACCGTCGAGTTCCTGCAGGACGCCGATACCGGCAAGTTCTACTTCATCGAGGTGAATCCGCGCATCCAGGTCGAGCACACGATCACCGAATGCGTCACGGGGGTCGACCTGGTGAAGGCGCAGATCCGCATCGCCGCGGGCGCCGAGATCGGCACGCCGCAAAGCGGCGTGCCGCGGCAGGAGGACATCCGCGTGACCGGCCACGCGCTGCAGTGCCGCGTGACCACCGAGGATCCGGAGAATCACTTCGTCCCCGACTACGGCACGATGACCGCCTATCGCAGTCCCGCCGGGTATGGCATACGTCTCGATGCGGGCACCGCCTATGCGGGCGCCATCATCACCCGCTTCTACGACTCGCTCCTGGTGAAGGTCACCGCCTGGTCGCCGACACCCGAGGAGACCGTCGCGCGCATGCACCGCGCGCTCTGGGAATTCCGCATCCGCGGCGTCGTGACGAACCTGCGTTTTCTCGATCAGCTGATCACCCACCCGCGCTTCGTCGGCGGGCGACTACACGACGCAGTTCATCGACCGCACGCCGGAGCTGTTCGTCATCCCGCGCAAGCGCGACCGCGCGACCCGGCTGCTCAAGTTCATCGGCGATGTGATCGTCAACGGCAATCCGGAAGTGCGCGGCCGGCTGAAGCCCAAGGCGCCGGTGTTTCCGCGGGCGCCGCGCATCGCGCTGCCCGCGCCGCCGCCCGGCACGAAGCAGAAGCTCGACGAGCTCGGGCCTGCGCGCGTTCGCCGCGCTGGATGCTCGATGAGAAGCGCGTGCTGATCACCGACACCGGCATGCGCGACGCGCACCAGTCGCTCCTCGCGACGCGCTTTCGCACGCTCGACATGGCGCATGATCGCGCCTTACTACGCGAGCCTGCTGCCGCAGCTGTTCTCGGTGGAATGCTGGGGCGGGGCCACGTTCGATGTCGCCATGCGCTTCCTCAAGGAAGATCCCTGGGAGCGGCTGGCGCGCTTCCGCGAGGCGATGCCGAACCTGTTGCTGCAGATGCTGCTGCGCTCCGCGAACGCCGTCGGCTACGCCAACTACCCGGACAATGTCGTGCGCTACTTCGTCGAGCAGGCGGCGCGAGCGGGCGTCGATGTATTCCGGGTGTTCGACTGCCTCAACTGGGTCGACAACATGCAGGTGGCCATCGAGGCGGTCGTGAGCTCGGGAAAGCTGTGCGAGGCGGCGATTTGCTACAGCGGCAACCTCTCGAATCCGCGGGAGAGCAAGTACGACCTGGCGTATTACATCGGCATCGCCAAGCGGCTGAAGGGCTTCGGCGCGCACGTCATAGCCATCAAGGACATGGCGGGGCTGTGCCAGCCGCGCGCGGCCTTCGATCTGGTGAAGGCGCTGAAGGACGAGATCGGCCTGCCGGTGCACTTCCACACGCACGACACCAGCGGCATCGGGGCGGCGAGCGTGCTGGCGGCCGTGACGGCCGGTGCCGACGCCGTGGATGCCGCAATCGACGCCCTGTCCGGGCTCACTTCCCAGCCCAATCTGGGCTCGATCGTCGAGGCGCTGCGCTTCGGCGATCGCGACTCGCAGCTCGACCCCGACCGGCTGCGCTTGATCTCCGCGTACTGGGAGCAGGTGCGGCGCGGCTATGTGGCGTTCGAGAGCGACATCCGTTCAGGCGCTTCCGAGGTCTATGTGCACGGCATGCCGGGTGGGCAGTACACCAATCTCAAGGAGCAGGCGCGCTCGCTCGGGATCGAGGACCATCGCTGGTCCGAGGTGGCGAGCGCCTACTCGCAGGTCAACGAGATGTTCGGCGACATCATCAAAGTGACCCCGACGTCCAAGGTGGTGGGCGACATGGCGCTCATGATGGTCACCGGCGGGCTGACACGCGAAGCCGTGCTCGATCCGGGCATCGACGTCGACGTTCCCCGAGTCGGTGGTGCAATTGTTCCGCGGCGAGCTCGGGCAGCCGGTCGGCGGCTTTCCGCGGCGAGCTGCAGAGCAAGGTGCTCGCAGGCAGGGCCGCCCTCACCGCGCGTCCGGGCGCACTGATGCCGGCGGTGGATCTCGCGGCCGAGCGCGCTCGCGGCGGAGACCAAGATCGGCCGCGCGTCACGAACCCGGAACTCGCGTCCCATCTCATGTACCCGAAGGTGTTCGCCGAGTACGCGGCCGAGCGGGCTGCTTACGGCGACGTCGCTACTTTGCCGACGGCCGTGTTTTTCTACGGCATGGAGCCGGGCCAGGAAATCAACATCGAGCTGGAGCGCGGCAAGACTCTCATCGTGCGCTACATCACCACGAGCGATGTGCACGAGGACGGCACGCGCACGGTGTTCTTCGAGCTCAACGGCCAGCCGCGGCCGCTGCGCGTGCCGGATCGCAGCCAGGTGGCGAAGCGGCCGCCGCCGCGCAAGGTCGAGCCCGGCAACTTGAAGCACGTGGGCGCGCCCATGCCCGGAACGATCGGCACGGTCGTGGCTGCGACCCGGCAAGAAGGTTGCGCGCGGCGACGTGCTGCTCACGCTCGAAGCGATGAAAATGGAGACCACGGTGCGCTGCTGAGCAGGACGGGACCATCAAGGAAGTCCTCGCCAAGCCCGGCATGGCCGTCGACGCCAAGGATCTACTGGTTATTTTCGACTAGGTTCTGCCGCTCCGGCACCGTCATCTCGAGGCCATCGAGCGCGGCGGTGAGGTGGATCTGGCAGCTGAGACGGCTGTTGGCGCGCGGCTGCCAGGCGTTCTCGAGCATCCCTTCCTCCATGTCCTCGCGCGGCTCGAGCTTGCCGAGCCACTGGGGCGCGACATAGACGTGGCAGGTCGCGCAGGCGCAGGCCCCGCCGCATTGCGCGACGATGCCCTCGATCCCGTGCTGGCGCGCGACCTCCATCACCGTGACACCGTCCGCGGCGCGGACCTCGCGACGCGCGCCGCCGCGATCGATGAACACGATCAGCGGCATCAGACGGCATCCTTCAACGCCCTGCCCGGGTCCGCGAGCTTGTCGAGATCCGGGCGGGCGCGCTCGGCAATCAGCTTGCGCGCGGCGACGTAATCCTTCGGATTGTTGATGGCCTCCACGGCGAGCAACTCGCCGCCCTGCAGGTAGCAGACGCTGAAGCTGCGCGCGGCCGGATCGCCGCGCAGGACCTGCTGATCGAACCCCTGAGAGAGCCCGACGATGAGCAGCTTGTTGTCGAACTGATCGGACCAGAACCACGGCACGCGGTCGTGAACCACCGGCCGGCCGAGCAGGTTGGCGCAGCTGTTTTCGCCTGCTCGAACGCATTGTCGACCGATTCGAGCCGCACCCGCATTTCGAAGCGCAGCGACGGATGGTGGGTGCAGTCGCCGGCCGCGTAGATCGGCCGCGTCGCTGCTGCGGCAGTACTCGTCGACGGTGATGCCGTTCTCGCAGGCGAGCCCGGCCTCGGCGGCGAGCTCGGAGTTCGGCACGGCGCCGACGCCGACCACCAGCAAATCCGCCTCGAAGGAGCTGCCGTCCGCACAAACAACCCGCTCGACCCGGCCTGCGCCCTCGAGCCGCACCACCCGGGTGTTGCAAATGAGCTTGACGCCGTGGGAGCGATGTTCGTGCGCGAAGTACTCCGATACGCTCGAGGCCACGACTCGATTCATGACCCGGTCCGCCATCTCGAGCACCGTGACCGTGCAGCCGAGCTTACGTGCCGTCGCCGCCGTCTCGAGGCCGATGTAGCCACCGCCGATGATGACCACCCGGCCGCCGGGCTTGAGGCCCGGGCGCATGGCCTCGACATCCGCGATGCCCCGCAGGTAATGCACGCCGGGAAGCTCCGCGCCCGGGCAGGTGAGGAGGCGCGACCTTGCGCCCGTGCAGAGCATCAGCCGGTCGTAGGCGAGCGTCTCGCCATCCGCCAAAGACACGCGGCGCGCACCGGCGTCGATCCGCGTCGCGGGTGACCCAAGCCGGAGCTCGACGCGATGCTGGTCATAGAACGCCTGATGGCGGAAAGGCAGGCGATCGCCGGCCAACTCGCCTGCCAGATATTGCTTCGACAGCGGCGGCCGTTGATAGGGCAGGTGGGGCTCGTCGCCGATGAGCACCAGGCGTCCGCCGAAGCCCTCGCGGCGCAGCGAGTCGACCGCCTGCGCGCCGGCCTGACCGCCGCCGAGAATGAGAATCGTCGAGATCATGGAACTCCTGAAAGGATCTGCCAGCCGATCGGCGCGCTCCCTTTATAGCCGGTCCGCGGCTGCCCGTTAAGCCAAGGCTTCCTGCCAGCCAGATGATCGTGCCTGGCGGCCGGAATCGTAATAGGATTATGACCCAACGGGAGCGGAGTCCTCATGAAATTGATCACTGCCATTATCAAGCCCTTCAAGTTGGACGATGTGCGCGCGGCTCTGTCGGAGATCGGCGTGTCGGGAATGACGGTCACGGAGGTCAAGGGCTTCGGCCGGCAGCGTGGGCATACCGAGCTATACCGCGGGGCAGAATATGTCGTCGATTTTGTGCCCAAGACGCGAATCGAGGTGGCGGTCAAGAACGAGCTGGTCGACCAAGTCATCGAGGCGATCGTAGGCGCCTCCAAGACGGGGAAAGTCGGGGACGGCAAGATATTCGTCACGGACATCATCCGGGTGCTGCGCATCCGCACCGGCGAGACCGATAACGCCGCACTCTAGCCGGGCGTCTCCTCGTCGGGATCGTGCCGCTTGCGCCGCTGCCACAGCCACAAAAACCCGATACAAACCGCGAAATTGAGGACCCACCAGCCGAGCTGACGCGAGCTGCCCTTGTCTGGGGTCGCCTCGGGCGTCGCGACGGGCTGCAGCGTTCCTTCCAGATCCTGACGTATGCCGCTCGCGGTGACTTCAATCCGCACCGCCGCCGCGCCCGGCAGCGCCAGATCCGGGGTTGCGATCGCGTAACCCCCGTCAGCCAGCGCCGTCGCAGGGTGCGTCGCGCCGCGCAGCACCAGCGCGACCTCGGCGTCGCGCACCGGTGCGTTGTCCTCGAGGCGGCTCAAGTGGATGGTCATGCGCTCGCCATGCACGGTGCCCACCGCGAGGAGCTGCGCGGAGCGCGCCTCGACGCGTCCGGCAGCGGCGCTGGCCGCAGGGGCGGCGGACTGGGCGCAAGCCGCCGCGGCGGCGAGGGCGGCGATCGCGGCGAGCGCGATCCGCGCGTGCGCACTTGGGCGCCGCGTGGGGCTTTCTTTTACAGCAGCCAACCGAGGATTCCCATGGCGACCCCGCCGAACGCGCAGAGCACGCCGAAGATCGGAAAGAAATCGTTCCGGGCGAGGAAGTAGAGCGAGGTCGAGCACCAGACCGAGCTCGAGCAGCCCCTCGCCGATGTCGAATCTCAGCGCGCGCTTCTCTTCGAGCTCGGTCTTCGACTCTGCCGCCCGCGCCTCGCCCTCAAGCTGCTTGGTATCGCCGAGCTCCTTGTCGCGGGTCGCGCTGGAGCTTCTGCTCCGCGTCCGCGGCCTTGGCGGCATCGGGCGCGAGGGTCTCGAGCACGGACAGGGCGGCATCGCTCACGGTCGCCCGTATCTTCTTCGCCTGGTAAAAAGCCCACGCATCGTTGGCGCCGGTGCGCTCGATAACGGCCTGGGTGTGGGCACGATGCGACGCGATCGTCACCACCGAGAGAAATATGCCGATCACGCCCACGAGGATTCCCACCACGCGAGTCTTGGGATCGGCGGCATGCTCGGGCGTCACTTCAATTTCAGTCATGGACCTGGGTAACCTCCTCCGGATCTCATTTGACGGCGTGCAGGCGCAGATTCGCGCGGGAGATGCCGAGCGCACCGCTGCGCACGACCTCCACGATCTCGCCAAATGCCGATGCGTTGGCGATGAACTCGCCTATTTCGACTTCGGTGCCCGCGAGCTCCATGATGAAGCTCGACGGATTGGACGACAGCACTTTGCCGCCGGCGCGGCGCAGCAACGCGCCGACCGCCTCGACGTCCGCCGCCTTCAGATGCAGCTTGATCAGCATCAGCTCGCGGGCCAGATGATCTCCGCTGGTCATGTCCTCGACGGACACGACGTCCACCAGCTTCAAGAGCTGCGCGTTGATCTGGCTGATGACGGCGTCCGAGCCGATGGTGACCAGCGTCACGCGCGATACGGTGGGGTCGGTGGTGGGCGCGACCGAGAGCGACTCGATGTTGTAGCCGCGGCTCGATATGAGGCCGGTGACGCGCGTGAGCGCGCCCGCCTCATTTTGCAACAGTAAGGCGATGAGATGGCGCATCCGCGAAGGATACGGGAGGGCGGCACTTGGGCGCCAGGGCGAGAACTGCTAGGCTTTTGCTGTGAAAGACCGCATCGACATGCTGGATCAAGACGCGCATCCGCTCGCAGGGGCGAGCATGACGGGCGCGGATATGCTCGTACAAGTGCTGGCGGACGAGGGCGTCGATACCATTTTCGGCTACAGCGGCGGCGCCATTTTACCGATTTACGACGCGGTCTTTCGCTACAACCAGGAGCACGGCTCGCCCATGCCGCTGATCGTGCCCGCGAACGAGCAGGGCGCCGGATTCATGGCTGCGGGCTATGCGCGCGCGAGCGGTCGAGTCGGCGTCGCGCTGGTCACCTCCGGCCCGGGCGCGACCAACACGGTCACGCCGGTGCGCGATTGTCAGGCCGACTCGGTGCCCATCGTGGTCATCTGCGGCCAGGTTGCGACGACGGCCATCGGCACCGACGCATTCCAGGAGGCACCGGTACCCAGCATCATGGGTGCGGTCGCCAAGCACGTTTTCCTGGTCACGGACCCCACCAAGCTCGAGGCGACGGTGCGTACCGCATTCGAGATCGCGCGCACCGGCCGCCCCGGCCCGGTGGTGCTGGACATCCCGAAGGACGTGCAGAACTGGAAAGGCATCTTTCTCGGGTCCGGCCGCCTGCCGATTCCCGGCTACCGGCAGCGCATGAACCGCCTGCTTGCAAACAAGCTATCGGACGCTGCGTGCGGTGTATTCTTCGAGGCGCTCAAGGCTGCGAAGCGCCCGTTGATCTACGCAGGCGGCGGCGTGATCAATGCCGCGGCGGCGCAGTCCTTGCGCGAGCTCGTCGCGGACCACGAGATCCCGGTGGTAACCACGCTCATGGGCATCGGCTCGGTCGACACCGCGCATCCTCTGTCCATGCGCATGCTCGGCATGCACGGCGCGGCGTTCGCGAACTACGCCGTCGAGGATTGCGATTTTCTGATGGCCGTCGGCGCGCGCTTCGACGACCGCGTGGCCGGCAACCCACCGAAGTTCGCAAGCCGGGCGAGATTCATCGCGCATCTGGACATCGACGCCTCGGAGATCAACAAGGTCAAGCGTGTCGATTGGAGCCACGTGGGCGAGCTCAAGGATGCGCTCGCGAACCTGATCGACTATGCGAGGCGCAAGAAGATCAAGCACGCATGGCCGGAATGGAACGCCCGCTGCGAGGAGCTCAGGCGCAACTACGCGATGAACTATGACCGCGAGAGCCCGCTCATCCAGCCGTACTACGTGATCGAGGAAATCAATAAGCTCACGCGCGGCGAGGCGATCATCACCACCGGCGTGGGCCAGCACCAAATGTGGGCCGCGCAGTACTTCGATTTCTCGAGTCCGCGTTTGTGGCTCACCTCGGGCAGCATGGGAACGATGGGATTCGGGTTACCAGCCGCGGTCGGCGCGCAGTTCGCGCAGCGCTCGCGACTCGTGATCGACATCGACGGCGACGCCAGCATCCGCATGAATCTGGGTGAGCTCGAGACGGTGACCACCTACGATCTGCCGGTGAAAGTGGTCGTGCTCAATAACTGCGGCGACGGCATGGTGAAGCAGTGGCAGAAGCTTTTCTTCAAGGGGCGCCTGAGCGCAAGCGACAAGAGCCTGCACACCAAGGATTTCGTCAAGGCGGCGCTGGCCGACGGCTTCAAGTACGCGGTACGCCTCGACAAGAAGGCGGACGTGCCGCGCGTGATCGCCGAGTTCGTGAGTTTTCCGGGGCCGGCGTTCCTCGAGGTGATGATCGATCAGGACGCGGGGGTCTATCCGATGGTCGGCCCGGGACAGGCCTACGACGAGATGATCACGGGTGAGCACATCGCCTCGCGCAGCGAGGTCGAGATCAAGCCGCCCGACGCCTCGAAAATGTTTTAGTTACCAGACGCCGGTGTTCGGCATGCTGAGCCACGGCTCGGCCGGCTGCAACGCTGCACCCTGCTGCAGCAGCTCCACGGAAATCCCGTCGGGCGAACGGACGAACGCCATGCGGCCGTCGCGCGGCGGGCGGTTGATGGTCACGCCGTGCTTTCTCAGGCGCTCGCAGGTCGCGTAGATGTCTTCGACGGCGTAGGCGAGATGGCCGAAGTTGCGCCCGCCGCCGTAGCTCTCGGGATCCCAGTTGTGGGTCAGCTCGACTTGGGCCTCCTCATCGCCCGAGGCAGACAAAAAGACCAGCGTATAGCGTCCCTGTGGATAGTCGCGGCGCGACAATTCGACCAAGCCGAGCGCGTCTCGATAGAAGCGCAACGAGCGCTCGATGTCGGTCACGCGGACCATCGTATGCAGATACTTCATGGCAAACTCTCGCGATGCGGGCATTCGAAATCTGCCCGCGAATCTGGAGCAATCCATGCACAAAAGCAAACTCGGCGGTTTCATCATCGATTGCGATACGGACGACCTGGAGGCGGCCACCAGGTTCTGGAGCCACGCCCTCGGGATGCCGGTGCACGAGCTGAAGGGCAGCGAGAATGCCTCCTACCGGGGGCTCACCGATGTGCAGCACGGACTCGACATCGAAGTGCAGCAGGTGGACCACCCAAGCCGGGTTCATCTCGACATCGAGACCGACGATATCGACGCCGAAGTGCTTAGACTCGAGGCGCTCGGCGCGAGAAAAGTTCGGCAAGTGCACGACTGGTGGGTGATGGAAGCGCCGACTGGGCAGCGATTTTGCGTTGTGAAGGCGAAGCCCGGGGAGTTCGCGCGGCGGGCGAACACCTGGCAATGAGCACTCGGGCACCGTTCCCGACGCGATATGTCCCGCAGTTGTTGCAAGCGTGTCACAAATGTAACAGCGGCTTGACATAGCGCACCATTACGTGATTTTTAAGCTGATTTCCCTTGATTTGACCGCTGGCGGTGATACGCTGGTCCTCAGCAGAGTCGTAGCGCTGTTGTCTTAGTCACTTAATTGCAACAGATGCCTCACTCTAAGAAGGTCGAGCGCAGGCACTTTTGTGCAGCGTATCTTCCGCCAACGGACGTGCCGGGTCTTTACTTGGCACCTGTTCCCCTATCTCCCCGGCTCGTCCGGGGATACTTTTATGTGCGGACCCCACACGATCGCGGCAGCGATCGTGGCGGGGCCGTTTACTTGAGGATCCCGACATGGCAGTGACAGACGGCTTCACGGGGGCGGTCGGCAGTACCCCCCTTATCCGGCTCAAGTCCCTCAGCGAGGAGACGGGCTGCGAGATTCTCGGCAAGGCCGAATTCATGAATCCGGGAGGCTCGGTCAAGGACCGCGCGGCCAAGTGGATCGTGCTCGATGCCGAACGGCGCGGTGTGCTGAAGCCAAAAGGCACGATCGTGGAGGGGACGGCCGGCAACACCGGCATCGGGCTCGCCCATGTGTGCAACGCGCGCGGCTACAAGTGCGTCATCGTCATGCCGGACAATCAGGCGCAGGAGAAGTATCAGATCATCGAGGCCCTGGGCGCCGAGCTGCGCAAGGTGCCCGCCGTCCCCTACAGCAACCCGAATCAGTATCAGAAAGTGGCGGGACGCCTGGCAGCGGAGCTTCCCGATGCGATCTGGGCCAATCAGTTCGACAACACGGCCAACCGACTCGCGCACTTCGAATCCACCGGGCCGGAGATCTGGAACGATACCGCCGGCAAGATCGACGCCTTTTGCGCGGCGACCGGCACGGGTGGCACGCTTGCCGGCGTGGCGGCGTATCTGAAGTCGATGTCCCCCGGTATTCGTATCGTGTTGGTCGACCCACCGGGCAGCGCGCTCTATCACTATGTGAAGGACGGCGAGCTGCGCTCCGACGGAGGCTCCTCGATCACCGAAGGCATCGGCACCGGCCGCGTCACCGCCAATCTCGAAGGAGCGCCCATCGATGACGCCATCCGCATCGCCGATGCCGAGACGGTGCACTTCGTCTATCGCCTGCTGCGCGAGGAGGGCTTGCTGCTCGGAAGCACGGCGGGCATCAACGTCGCAGCGGCGGTGAGAATCGCCCGCGAGCTCGGGCCTGGCCACACGATTGTCACGGTGCTGTGCGACGGCGGCGCCAAGTACCAGTCGCGCTTGTTCAACAAGGCTTGGATCGAGGAGCGCGGGTTCGGCAGCGCGCTCGGCCAGGCGCGCCGCGGATTCTAGGCGCTCTCGGACACGCTCGTTGCCGTGTCGCCGCCGAACCAGGCGAGCTCGGCATGCAGGGCCGCCACGTCGCCGACGATCAGTAGCGCAGGCGATGCGATGCCTTGCGACCGTGCCGAGGTGGCGATGCTCGCCAGCGTTCCTGCGACGACTCGCTGCGCAGGCAGAGTGCCCTGAGCGATGAGCGCTGCGGGGCGATCGGTCGGCGCGCCGTGCTCGATGAGCTTGGCGACGATGTCCTCGAGCCCCGCGAGTCCCATGTAAAAGACCACTGTGGCTCGCTCCGCGGCGAGTGCGCGCCAGTCGGGCGGGGTGCCGTCCTCGGCCGCGTGAGCGGTGACCAGGCTGACGCTCTGCGCGTGGTCGCGATGCGTCAGCGGAATGCCTGCATAAGCGGCGCAGGCGCTTGCGGCGGTGATGCCCGGAACGACGGAGTAGGCGATGCCCGCGCTTTGCGAGAGCCTCGAGCTCCTCGCCGCCACGCCCGAACACGAACGGATCGCCACCCTTGAGCCGCACCACGCGCCGGCCCGCGCGGGCGTGCTCGACGAGCTGCTCGTTGATCCACTCCTGGGACGCGCCGCCGCCGCCCGGGGCCTTGCCGACACAGATTCTTGCCGCGTCGCGTCGCGCCATGTCGAGGATGCCCTTGCCCACGAGGCGGTCGTACAGGATGACGTCCGCGTCGGTAAGCGCCCGCAGCGCCTTCAAGGTCAATAGCTCGGGATCGCCCGGCCCCGCCCCCACCAGGACGACGTGTCCCGGCGCAGGCGCCCGGCGCGGCGTCCGCAGCGAGGAGCCGCTGGGCGAGCTGCTCGGCGCCGCGCACATCGCCCTCGACGAACCGCTCGCGCGGCCGGTCCGTCGACAAGCGTCTCGAAATAGCGTCGCCGCTCGGCCGTCCCGCGAAGCCTGCGCCGGCTCGCCGCCCGCAGGTGGCGCAACCACAGTGCGAGCTCGCCGATGCGTGCAGGGACGAACGCCTCGAGCCGCTCACGCCAGCGGCGCGCGAGCACCGGGGACGCCCCTGCGCTCGATATCGCGATGAGCACGGGATCGCGGTCCACGATGGCGGGTACGATGACCCGCGAGGCTTCCCGGTCGTCGACCACGTTGACGGGTATCGCGCGCGCCTCGCACAGCGAGGCGATCCAGCGATTCGCTGCGCTGCGTCCCGTGGCGACGATGGCAAGGCGTACGCCCACGAGATCGTCGGGGACGAATTCTCGCCGCACGACCTTCAGCGCGCCCGCAGCGGCGCGCCGCTCGAGCTCGGCGACGACCTCTGGGGCGATGAGGGTGATCGCGGCGCCCGCTCGCTCGAGCAAAGCCGCCTTGCGCAGGGCGACCTCACCGCCGCCGACGATGAGGACCTTCTGCAAGCGCAGATCGAAGAAGAGCGGAAAGTACTGCAAGGCGGCTGGGGGTCGAGTACGGGTTGGATGAACGCGGGCTGTATATCAGGCCATTAGCTTACGCCGGATCGCCGGCCGAGGCCCAACCGGGCGCGAACAATCGCTTATGAGCACATGCGATTTCGTGCTAGCCGCGGCGGCGGCGACCCCGGCAGGCGCCCCGGCGGCAACTTATAGTGCGGGGATGATCGATCCCGCTCAGTCGATTTCCGGCTTCGCCGTCGGCGTGGTCGTCGGCCTCACCGGCGTCGGCGGCGGCGCGCTGATGACGCCGCTCCTCGTGCTGCTGTTCGGCATCCACCCCGCGACCGCCGTCGGCACGGATCTCTTGCACGCCGCCGTCACCAAGGCGGGCGGCACCTATGTCCACGCGCGTCACGGCCGCGTCGATTGGCGCATCACGGGACTCCTTGCAGCCGGCAGCATTCCCGCCGCCATGGTCACCGTCCTCGCCTTGCAACGTCTCGCCGGCGGCCTCGGCGGATCGCGCATCATCACCCTCGTGCTCGGCTGCGCGCTCGTGCTCACGGCGTGCGCGCTTGCGCTGCGTCCGCAATTGCGCCGCCTGTCGCGCACGCCTGCGATCCCTCTGCCGCGGCCGCCGGGCTTGACCGTGGCGGCCGGCGTGGTGCTGGGCTTCGTGGTCACCAGTCTACCTCGGTGGGAGCCGGCGCTCTCGGGGTCACGGCACTGTTCCTGCTCTATCCGCAACTGAAGACCACGCGCATCGTCGCATCGGATCTGGCGCACGCCGTGCCGCTCACGCTGGTCGCGGGTATCGGGCACTGGATGTTCGGCAGCGTCGATTTCCATCTGCTGCTGTCGCTGCTCGTGGGCTCGCTGCCGGGCATCTACATCGGCAGCCACTTCGCCGGCCGCATTCCCGAGACGCTGCTGCGTTGGATCCTGGCGGCGATACTGCTGCTGGTCGGCGTCAAGCTGATCGCCCTGTAGAATTCTTATATCCTAAGCATGAAGTTTCAGCAACTGCGCTACCTCGTGGCGGTCCACGAGAACGGCCTCAATATCACCGCCGCTGCCCGGCAGCTGCACACCTCGCAGCCCGGCGTCAGCCGGCAGTTGAAGCTTCTCGAGGAGGAGCTCGGATTCCAGCTCTTCGAGCGCGAAGGCCGTGCGCTCACCCGCACCACCGCCGCCGGCGAGGAGATCATCTCGCGCGCCGGCAGCATCCTGCGCGAGATGCAGAACATCCGCCGCACTTCCGCGGAGCTGCGCAAGGCGGACGGCGGTACGCTGTCCATCGCCACCACGCACACGCAGGCCCGCTACGTGTTGCCGCAGGTGATTCGCGCCTTTCGAGTCAAATACCCGAAAGTGCGCCTGCATCTGCATCAGGGCACCTCGGAGCAGATCGCGGAGATGGTTGCCCGCGACCGCGTCGATTTTGCGATCGCCACGGGCTCGGAAGAGCTGTTTCCCCATCTGGTGCGCCTGCCCGTGTATCGCTGGCATCGCGCGGTGGTCGTGCCGCAAGGGTCACCCGCTCGAGTCGGCGGGCAAGCTCACGCTGAAGAAGCTGGCCGACTATCCGATCGTCACCTACGTGTTCAGCTTCTCGGGCCGCTCATCGCTCCCGGCGCTGTTCGAGACGGCGGGACTGTCGCTCGATGTCGCGCTCACCGCGCGCGACTCGGACGTGGTCAAGACGTACGTGCGCATCGGCTTGGGGGTCGGCATCCTGGCGCGGCTCGCGATCGATCCGGCCGCCGATAAGGACCTCGCCGTCCTCGATGCCGCGCATCTGTTCGAGGGGCACACCACGTGGATCGGATTTCGCCGCGGCGCCCTGCTGCGCGCCTACATGTACGAGTTCATCGAGTTGCTCGCCCCGCACCTGCCGCGCAAGCTGGTGCGCGAGGCCGAGAAAGCCGAAACGCAGGAGGATGTCGAGCGCGCGCTCGGAGCGCTCAGCCTGCCGTTGCGCGAGTGAGCGCCGCGGCGCGCACCGTCAGGTCGATGACAGCACGAATTGATTGCCGTCGGGATCCTTGAACATCGCGAACGTTCCCCACGGCTGGGCCTGCGGCTCCCCCAGGAATTCCACGCCGCGCTGGCGCAGTTGCCGGTAGGTCGCGTGCACATCATCACAGGCGAGCGAGCCGTTGAAAAAGGTGCCGATGCGGCTTTCATGGCCTTCTGGCGTGAACAGCACCACGCGGGTCTGCGAGTGGGCGATCCTGAGCTCGATCCAGCGCTGCCTGTCGTCGAACGGCTGATCCGTCGATACCTCGAAGCCGAGCTGCTCCGTGTAGAACTTGAGCGCCCGAGCCTGATCCCGGGTCGGGATGCCGACGAATTTGACGTGGGTGATCATCGCCACTCCTGCGCATTGGCGATGCGGGCAGTATAGCCACGCCGGATCGCGCGCCTGACCGACCGTTGCTATAGTAATAATCGATGCGTGTAACGATCGATTCCTATCTCATCGACGTGCTGCTGCCCGATCTCGTGGGCCACGATCGCCGGCCCGCGGCCTTTCTCGTCTATATGTTCCTGGAGCGCCACGCGCGTCCGAATCGGCGTGGCGAGGTGCCGGCGAGCTTGCAGATGATTGCGACGCACACGGGTCTGTCCAAGTCGACGGTGCAGAGCGCCATCCGCCACTTGAAGCGCCGCCGTTTGCTCGACCCGGACTTCAGGACCACGACCACCGCGCCGGTCGCCGCGTGCTGCATCCCTGGGTACGCTAGCTTGGGCTAGCGATGCCGAAGCGCTGCGCCGAGACCGCGATCGCTGCTCGACTGATAGGCAGCCGAGAAGGTGCGCAGCGCCGCGGCGGCACCCTCGAGCTCGCTCTCCGGCAGCTCGAAGCTGTTGAAACCGCAGCGCGCCAGCAGAAACACGTGGTCGCGGCGGATGACGCCGCGCGCGCGCAGCTCCCCGGCGAAGCCCAAGCGTTCGCGCAGCAGCCTGCCCTGGCGTGTAACCGCGACCTTCGCTCGGCGCAGGGAATTCCGCCGCCACCAGCGCGAGCCGCGCAAGATCGGGCGCACGAGCTCTTGCTCGTCGTCGGCCGGCGGCGAGTATGACGCCGAGGCGTCCGGCGCGGGATGAGCCGGCGCTCGCGCTCGGCGCGAAACTCGGCCAACGCTCGCGCATCAACGGACCATTCGGCAAGCGTCAGCAGCAGCTCGTCGCCCGCCGCCTCGCTCGGGGTGCGCCACTCGTCGACGACGATCTCGCCGTCACGCAGCAGCCGGCGCGGCATACACCCTTTCCTTGAACGGCTTGACGCCCGAGACGGCGCACGGTGTCGATGAAGCGCTCGTCGGGGTGGCGCTGCTCCACGTAGACCTCGAGCAGCCGCGCCAGCGTTTCGGGCACGTCGCGCTTCGCCACCGACGGGCCGATCACGCGTGCCCGAGCGAGGCATCCGCGCCGGCCGCCCCGCCGATGGTGATCTGGTACCACTCCTCGCCGCTCTTGTCGACGCCGAGAATGCCGATGTTGCCGACGTGATGATGGCCGCAGGCGTTCATGCAGCCGGACATCTTCACATCGATCTCGCCCAGGTCGTACACGATAGTCGTAGTCGTCGAAGCGCTCGTTGATGAGTCTTGCCACCTCGATGGATCCCGCGTTCGCGAGACTGCAGAAATCGAGTCCCGGGCAGCAGATCATGTCGGTCAGCGTCCCGATGTTGGGCGTCGCGAGCCCCGCCTTCTGCGAGGTCGCGCCACAGCTCGAGCGCACTTGTCCTGCTCGACGTCGGCCAGCACCAGATTCTGCGTATGCGTCACGCGCATCTCGCCGAAGCTGTAGCGGTCGGCGAGATCGGCGATGAGCTCCATCTGCGCATCGGTCGCATCGCCCGGGCGCCACGTCGGGCTTCTTGAGCGATATGAACACGGTGCGATAGCCCGGCATCTTGTGAGCGCTGGTGTTGTAGCGGTACCAGGCGCGAAATGCCGCCTCCTGCCCGGCCGCGCGGATCCGCGTCCTCGGAGAGACTCCGATAGGACGGGGGCGCGAAAAAGCCGCGCATGCGCTCGACTTCGCCTCGGCGACCGTCGGGCCGCTGTCCCGGATCGACTCCCACTCGGCCTCCACCCGCCGCCGGAACTCCTCGATGCCGAGCGACGTCACCAGGATCTTGATCCGCGCCTTGTGGATGTTGTCGCGCCGGCCCTCGCGGTTGTAGACGCGCAGCACCGCCTCCAGATAGGACAGCAGATGCTCGCGCGGCAGGAATTCGCGCACCACCTGGCCGATGACCGGCGTGCGGCCGAGGCCGCCGCCGGCGAGGATCGCGAAAGCCCGGCTCGCCGCCGGCGTCCGCGCACGATGTGCACGCCGATGTCGTGCACCTAGGGTGGCGGCGCGGTCGCGCTACGGCGCCGGTGACCGCAATCTTGAATTTGCGCGGCAGGTAGGTGAACTCGGGATGAAAGGTCGACCACTGGCGGATGATCTCGCACCAGGGCCGCGGATCCTCGAGCTCATCCTCGGCAACGCCCGCCAAATGATCGGAGGTGGTGTTGCGGATGCAGTTGCCGCTCGTCTGGATGGCGTGCATCTCCACGGCGGCGAGCTCGGCGAGAATGTCCGGAACCTGCTCGAGCTTGGGCCAGTTGTACTGCATGTTCTGCCGCGTCGTGAAATGACCGTAGCCGCGGTCGTAGCGCCGCGCGATCGATGCGAGCGTGCGCAGCTGGTCGACGAGAGCAGGCCGTACGGAATCGCGATCCGCAGCATGGGCGCGTGGCGCTGGATGTACAGCCCGTTGCGCAGCCGCAGATGGCGGAACTCATCCTCGGTCAGCTCGCCGGCGAGAAACCGCCGGGTCTGATCGCGAAACTGCGCGACGCGCTCTCTCGACCAGCGTCTTGTCGATGACATCGTAGCGGTACATCACACTACTTTATGCCCCTGCCGCCGGCCGGGGCTAATAACCGCCGCGCATGAACTCATATCCGTTTCCGTTGATGCACGGCCGCGTCGCGTCCGGCGACATTCGCGGCACGGATTTTGGTGCAGTCCGTTGGCCGACGTGATGGAAAACGTGAATCGCTTGGCAGAGTAAAAACGTGGATTGCGGGCAGCATCCTACCGGTTACATCTGGTTCGAACAGTGTCAAAAGACCTCCGGTGGCCAAAGATCTGGCGGAAGTCGTGGTCGCACCGGACACTTACCATGTCTCGCCCGAACCCATGCTGCTGGTCGCCGATCTGCATGGAGCGCTCGCGCTGTGCCTGCATGACGAGGCCCGCGGCGTGGGCGGCCTGTTGCATCTGAAGTTCATGGGCGGCACGGGCCGGCCGAGCGATGTCACCGACAACACCTTGAGCTCCGTGCTCACGGTGCTCGATCGATTCAAGCGCGGCGTGCTCGGCAATGCGTCCAAGCGCGACGACATTCAGGCCCGCATCCTCGCGCACGCGCTGCCTCCCACGACGCGGTCGAGCCGACGCGCCTCGCTGGTCGATCTGATCCAGGCCGATCTGGCCGATGGCAAGATCTACTGCGGCACGCAAACCATGCGCAGAACCGAGTCGCTGCGCGTCTGTTTTCAGCCCTTCCAGGGCCGCGTCTGGATATGCGGTCCGAGCAGCCTGGCGCGCCGCCGGCGCGACCCGATCCGCGGTCTGACCTGCCGCGCGCTCGGCGCTTCGTTGTAAGCTCTCCGCGAATTTCACCAGAGGTGCGGCATGCGAATTGCCATGGCTGGCGGGGCTGCATTCTTACGGCGTGCGCGAGCAGCGAGCTTAACTCCGCGCCACCCTCCGGCGTCGACTTGAGCGGGCATTGGACGCTCGATGAGGCGGACAGCGACGATGCGCAGCGGCTGATGCAAAGTCAGCTCGCGGCCGCGACCCAGAACGCGAGCGGCAGCGGTCAGACGGCCAACCGGCGCGGCAGCGACGGGGCCGCCCGCCGCCATGGGACCGATCATGCCGCCGCTGCTGGTGCTCGATGAAGGTCTGCGCTGGCCCGGCAAAGACGTATCGATCAAGCAATCGGGCCCCGTGGTCACGTTCTCGAGCGGCGGGAGCGTCCGCGATTGCCAGCCGAAAACGGCGAAAGCGCCGACGCATCCCGGAACGCCGACCCGCGGACGCGGCGATGCGCCGCCTCCGCGCTGCGGCTGGGATCAGGGCACGTTGGTGGTGCAATCGGCGGAACCGGAACGGGATCATCCGCCATACGAGCAGCGCTTCAGCCTCTCGCCGGGCGGCCAACGGCTGGTGGAAGTCATCGTGTTTCGGGCGGGCGCTCGAGCGGCTTTTCCGCCTCGCGTGTCTGGAATCGCGCGCCGGCCACGCCGGCGATGTCCTCGGCGACCCCACACGCAATAAAAAAGCCGGGCAAAGCCCGGCTTTTAAGTCCCCATGCCTCTCGCGGCGCTTCTTGATTCGCGCTCTGGCGATGTTCGGTCTGTTTTACTTCCCCATCCTATTGCGTTCCTGCAACACTTTAGCGTCGCGCAGCGCGCGAAGCTAGTCTTCTTATCAAGAAAAGCAAAAATTAATGTGACTCGAAAGCAACAACCGATGGCCTGCGGGGCGTGCACACCCGAATCAATCGCAGGGCATGGGAGCGAGGCCAGGTGGGCGTGCTGAAGCTCGCACGGTCGATCGAGTATGCTTATATCTTGACATTGATTCGGAGATTTTTCGATTGGCCAAGCTATCCAAGCCAACGATTCTGCCGCAGACCGCGGTTCGGACACGACGCGCCTACTTCGACTTCAAATTCGGACAGCTCCATGTGCGCACCGCGTTCCCCGGCACCGGGGGGTTCGATGAGCAGGTCACCCTGATCTGCCTGCATTCGCGCGAGGGCTCGAGCCGGAGTTTCATGCGCTTCTTGCCCGAGATCGCCGCGGAGCGGTCGGTGTATGCACCCGATCTGCCGGGATTCGGTGAATCCGATCCTGCGCCGAGCGCCACTTTCGCGGACGGCGCGCGTGCCGTGCTCGATCTGACCGGCGATCTGCGGCTGCGCCACGTGGACGTGCTGGGCGTGGGCTTCGGGGCGGCCGTCGCCCTCGACCTGGCGGCGGGCCAGCCGGACCTGGTTCGCCGGCTCGTCTTGCTGGGGACACCCCCCATGGACCGCATACCGGCCGTCAAGCAGCCGAGCCTCGTCATCCGCTCAAGGCCGACCCCAGCGAGGCTCACTGGAACCCGAATGTGCTGCCGGCGGTGCGGGTCGCGGAACTGCCCGGCGCCGCAGAGGATCCTTTCAATGCCGATGCGTCCGCGCTCGCCAAGCAAATCGGCACGTTCCTCAATAACTAGACGAGACGGGGAATGAGCGCCCCTGATAAAGCCGTGCGCCTCAACAAGTACATCAGCGAGACCGGTGTTTGCTCGCGACGCGAAGCGGACAAATGGATCGAGGCCGGACGGGTCACGCTGAACGGCGCGCGCGCGACTCTCGGCCACAAGGTCGCTCACGGCGATGAGGTGCGCATCGACGGCAACCTCGTCGGCGCCAAGAAGAAGCCGATCTACATCGCGCTCAACAAGCCCGTCGGCATCACTTGCACCACCGAGGCGCACATCGAGGACAACATCGTCGATTTCGTGGGCCACAGCGAGCGGATCTTTCCCGTCGGCCGGCTCGACAAGGACTCGGAAGGCCTGATCCTGCTCACCAACGACGGAGACATCGTCAACGAAATCCTGCGATCCGAGAACGAGCACGAGAAGGAATACGTGGTCACGGTGAATCGGCCGATCACCGATCTATCGCTCAAGATGCTCGCCAGCGGGGTGAAGATCATGGGAATGACCACCAAGCCGTGCAGGGTCGAGCGCGTCGACCCCGAAACCTTTCGCATGGTTCTGACCCAAGGACTCAACCGGCAAATACGCCGCATGTGCTCGGCGCTCGGCTACCGCGTGCGGCGCTTGCAACGGGTGCGCATCATCAACATTCATGTCGGCGCTCTGCGCGCCGGCGAGTGGCGCTACTTCAGCGATGCCGAGGTTGCGGGTCTGCTCGCGAGCTAGGCGGCGAGGCGCGGCCGGCGAGGCGGTCCTTACGCGGCGCGCAGTACGGGCGCAGCGATCCCCTCCGACCAGCGCCGGCCCATGGACACCCGCCAGTCGGGATCCTGAGCCCGCGCCGCCAGCCAGCGGAAAAAATCTTCGCCCTGGCCGGTCCAGTACGAATGGCTGAACAGCACGCCGCCGGTGCTCGACACGACATTGAATCGACGGCGCAAGCCGAAACTCGCCACGCCGCGGCTGCATTGATGCGCGGCGAATTCTCCGCAAGCGCGAATTGCTCAGGTCCGACCTGCAGTCGCAGCCGCCCGCCGTGGCCGTAGATGCAGATGTTGGGTTGTGACGGACGGATCAGCGCGATGCCGTGAACCAGCGAGGGCGGCATGTCGCACGCGGTCCAGGTACCCCCCAACACGTGCCACTGCAAGCACCATCTCTGGCGGCGGAAATCGATGACCGACACGCTGCCGGTGTTGTCGGGGACCATCCCTGCAGCATGCCCCATTCGGGCGTCTATTTTGAATCGCGATTCGGCAGATCTGCGAACGCGCTCTCGACGATGCCGGCGCGTGAGCAACTGCGGCAGCACGACCGGGGCACTCGAGCCGGGCTTGCAGTTGTAGACGACGTAGAAGGGCACGCCGGCGCGGCCGAAGTCGAGCGAGCGCCTGAGTGATCGCCGGATCCCGATTGGTCCAGTCGCCCTTCATGAGCGTGACGCCTTTCTGGCGAAAGACCTTGAGAACTTGCCGGGTCGGCGAACGCATTGCGCTCGTTGACCAGGCAGGTGAGGCACCAGCTGGCCGTGAAGTTGACCAGGAGCGGCGCGCCGCTCGCCTCGAGTGTCTGCACGCGTGCGGCATCGTAGGGCTGCCAGTTCTCTCCGGAGGCGGCCGCAGCGGCCGGCCCAGCTCCGGCCGGCGCGGCGCTCGCGACGCTCGCCAGCCGCACGGGCAGCAGCAACGCGAGCAGTACCGCCGCGGCCGCGGTCGCTGAGCGCGCCAGTCGCCCGCGGCCGTGGTGCCCTTGGATTTCTGGTACGCCCAGGCCGCGAACGCGACGAGAATGGCGCCGGCGAGCGCCGCACCCAGACCGAGCGAGGAGGTCTGCTGCGCCAGAACCCACAGTAGCCAGGCCGCCGAGGCGTACATCGGGAACGCAAACATCTGCTTCATCGTGTCCATCCACGCGCCGGGCTTCGGCAACGCGCGCCGCATCCAAGGCGCGAAAGACAGAGCCAGATAAGGCAGCGAAAGGCCCACCCCGAGCGCGGCGAAAATGCAAAGCGCCACGACCGGCGACTGGGTCAGCGCGGCGCCGACCGCCGCCGCCATGAACGGCGCGCGTGCACGGGGTCGCCACCAGCGTGGTCAAGACGCCGGTGAAGAACGACGCCCGCAAGCCGTCGCCCTGGGTCAGGGAATCACCGACGCCCGCGAGACCTCCGCCCACTTCGAACACGCCCGACAGGTTGAGCCCCACGGCGAGCAGCAGATAAATCATGAAGGTGACGAACAACGGCGACTGCAGCTGGAAGCCCCAGCCGATCTGCTCCCCGCCCGCGCGCAAAGCCGAGCAGCACGCGCGGCCAGCGCGAGCATCGAGGCGATAACGCCCGCCGCGAACATCAGTCCCTTGGCGCGCACCGCGGCCGGATGCGTCTTGGCCTGCTCGACCAGACCGATCGCCTTGATGGATAGGACCGGAAATACGCAGGGCATCAGATTCAGGATCAGCCCGCCGAGGACCGCGAGCAGCATGAGCGCGCCGAGTCCCGGAGTCCGGCTTGGCACGACGGCAGGACTCGCCGGCGCGAAGCGCGGCACCGGCGTCCGAGGCGGGCGCGGGCGCGCCACTGAAGGTCGCAGCGATCTCGATCGGCACTTCGATGTCGTCGGCGCCGTTCTGGCCGGGCGCGCCGCCCTCCTCGGTCGCAATCAGAATGCCGCCGACATGGCCGGAGCGCGGCGGCTGATAACCGAGCTTGATGGCGAGGTCGACGGCGCCGTCGCGGCGGCTCAGGGTTTGCGGCGCGGCGTACTCGATCACGCCGTCGTCGAAAGGATAGAACGACGAGCGATTTGATACGGGAGAGCGTCGCGCCCCATTCCTTGCCGAGCGTGATCACCAGTTGCCCGTCGACGATTCTGGCGCTGCTTGCCGCCGGCGCGGCACCGGGCAGCTCGGCGCGCGCCGCGATCGAACAGTTGCGCCGCGGTCGGATCGTTCGGGCCGCCCGCGGCGGTCACGGGCAGTTTCAGCTCAAGATCGGCGCTCTCCGGAATGCACACGTCGGCGCACACGAGCCAGCTTGCCTTCGCCTTCAGCTCAAGCGGCACGCGCGGCTTTGAGGTCCGACGAGGCGGTGATCTTGACGAGATGCATCGCGTGCTTCGCATAGCCGTAGTTCACCAGCGGCGCGACCACGAAGCGGTGTGGCGTGGTCCACTCGATGCCCCCTGCGGTAAGACCCGGCGGCAGCTCCACGCGAACTTGCGTCGCCTGCCCGGAATCGCCGGGGTTGCGCCAATAGGTGTGCCAGCCGTCGCGGATGTCGAGCTCGAGCGCGACCCAGATCGACTGGCCGGGCGCGATCGAATTCTGTCTCGCTCAGGAGCCGCGCCCTGACGTTGTCGGTCGCGACCGTGTTCCCGCTCAGCGCGTAAACGGCCGGCGCGAACAGGGCGAGGCCCAAGAGCCACCACTTCAAGTTACGCATACGTGTATGTTATCCAATTCGCCTGCGGCGAAGGCCGGCGGGAACGAGCCCCGTCTGTGCAGCGCCTCACAGTTTGCGCCGAACGTGCCCTTTGCGGGGCACTTGAGCTAATGTTACGAGCCTTTAAGAGCCCATGCAAGAAAACTACCTCGAGCGGATCCTCAAGGCCAAAGTTACGACGTCGCCGTCGAGACCCCGCTCGAGCCGGCGCCGCGCCTGTCGAGCCGGCTCGACAATCGCGTGCTGTTCAAGCGGGAAGACCTTCAGCCCGTGTTTTCGTTCAAAATTCGCGGCGCCTACAACAAGATCGCGCAGCTCTCGGCCACGGCCGCACAGCGCGGCGTGATCTGCGCCTCGGCCGGCAATCACGCGCAGGGCGTCGCGCTCGCCGCGCGCACGCGCGGTATCCAGCGCGGTCGTGGTAATGCCGGTCACTACGCCGGAGATCAAGGTGCAGGCGGTCGCCGACCTGGGCGCCGAGATCGTGCTGCACGGCGATGACTACGACGCGGCAAACGATCACGCGATCGGGGTCGCGCGCGATCGCAATCTCGTGTTCGTGCACCCGTTCGACGATCCCGACGTCATCGCCGGTCAGGGCACGATCGCCATGGAGATCCTGCGCCAATGGCACGGCGACGGCATCGAGGCGATCTTCGTCCCCATCGGCGGCGGCGGGCTGATCGCCGGCATCTCCGCCTACGTGAAGTCGCTCTATCCGCGCATCAAGATCATCGGCGTGGAGCCGGAGGATGCCGCGGGCATGTTCGAGTCGCTGCGCGCGGGCAAGCGCGTCACGCTGCCGCGCGTGGGCATCTTTGCCGACGGCGTCGCGGTGCGGCGCGTCGGCGAGGAGACCTTCCGACTCGCCAAACAGTACGTCGATGAGATCCTGCTCGTGACCACCGACCAGATCTGCGCCGCCATCCAGGACATCTTCGAGGACACGCGCTCCATCGCCGAGCCGGCCGGAGCGCTCGCGGTCGCGGGGATCAAGAAGTACGCGACGCGCGAAGCGTGCAGCGGTCGCACGCTGGTCGCGATCAACGGCGGGGCGAACATGAACTTCGACCGGCTGCGCTACGTGGCGGAGCGCGCGGACGTGGGGGCGCAGCGCGAGGCGCTGTTCGCGGTGGAGATTCCCGAGGTGCCCGGCTCCTTCCTGCGCCTTTGCGAGTTGCTCGGCAACCGCAGCGTCACCGAGTTCAACTACCGCTACAGCGATGCGAAGACGGCGCAGCTCTTCGTCGGTCTGTCCATTGCCCCGGGACTTGCGATGCGCACCGCGCTCATCCAGAGCCTGCGCGACGCGGGCTTCGCGGTGCGCGACATGACCGACGACGAGATGGCGAAGCTGCACGTGCGCTACATGGTGGGCGGCCACCCCGGCGACCTCGAGCACGAGCGGCTGTACCGCTTCGAGTTTCCCGAGCGCCCCGGCGCGCTGCTCAATTTCCTGCGCGCGATAGGAACGCAGTGGAACGTCAGCCTGTTCCACTATCGCAATCACGGCTCGGAGCAGGGCCGCGTGCTTGCCGGCATCCAGGTGCCCCCCGACACGGTCACGGACTTTCTGCTGCACATCAACGAGCTGCAGTACCCGTATACCGAGGAAACCGACAACCCGGCCTACCGCATGTTCCTCTGCCGCTGATGACGGAGCGGATCTGCGTCCGCAGAGCGTGTACCGCGTGCTGCGCGAGGCGCGGCACGACACGGTGCGCATCCGCGGACTCGACATGCATCTGCGCAGCTGGGGTCCGGAGCCGCGACCCGGACGAGCCGCGCTGGCTGCTGCTGCACGGCTATCAAGACACGGGCGACACGTTTCAATTCCTGGTCGATGCGCTTCGAGCGCGACTGGCCGCTGACGGCGCTCGATTGGCGCGGCTTCGGCCGCAGCGACTGGTCCCAGAACGGCTACTGGTTTCAAGATTATCTCGCCGACCTCGACGCGCTCCTGGATGTTCTCTGCGCCGCCGCGCCGGTGCGTCTCATCGGCCACAGCATGGGCGGCAACATCGCCAGCTTGTATGCCGGCGTGCGCTCCGAGCGCGTGCGCTCGCTGGTCAATCTCGAGGGCTTCGGCATGGCGCGCACCTCGCCGGAGCGGGCGCCCGCCCAGCTCGCCAAGTGGCTGGATCAGGTGAAGTCGATACCGCCGCTCAAGGATTACGAATCCTTCGAGCAGCTCGCCTTGATCATTCGCCACCGCTATCCGCGTTTCGGGGAGGCCCGGGCCGGCTTCGTGGCCCATGCCTGGGGCCGGCTCGAGACGGACGGACGTGTGCATTTGCTCGGCGATTCGCGGCATCGCTGGGTGAACCCGACGTTGTACCAGCGCGACGACGCCGCAGCCTGCTGGCGCCGCATCACTGCGCCCGTACTCATGATGGTCGGAGAGCAGTCGGACTATTTGCCGCGCCTCGGCGCCGATGGCGCGGAGGATGCGATGCGTTCGATCATTCCCAACGTCGAGATCGCGCGCATCCCGGGCGCGGGACACATGCTGCACATCGAGCAACCCGAGAGCATCGCTGCCATCATCGAGCGGTTCTCGAGCGAACACTGAATTCGGACCCGCACGGAAGGAAGCGCATGATCACCCGGCGAATCTACCCCACACGTTACGGACAGCTGCACGTGCGCAGCCACGAGGGTAAGGGCGCGCCGCTCCTGCTCCTGCACCCCTCGCCGCGCTCCGGGCAGATGTGGGAGCCGCTGATGGAACGGCTGACGAGACCCACCTTGGCGCCGGACCGGCTGGGGTACGGTTTCTCGGATGCTCCCCCGTGGGCGCTGTCGCTCGAGCAATACGCGCAGTGCACCGCGGACGCTCTCGGGGCCGCGGGCGTTCAGGCCTCCTTCGATGTGCTCGGCGTTCACGTGGGCTCGCTCGAGGCGATCGAGATCGCGCACGCCCAGGCGCATCGAGTGCGGCGAGTGCTCGCTGTCGGCATGCCGCTGTTCACGGCGGAGGAGCAGCAGCGCCAAATGGAGAAGTACAGCGAGCAACCCCTGCGGCCGGCCGTCGAAGGCGGACACGTGCTCGGCGCTTGGCGCGGATCGTTTGCATTTCGCCAGCCGCCCTACGATCTTGCCGATGCGCACCGGCGCTTCGTCGAGCACTTGCTCGCCGCCAATCCAGGCGCCGCCCTCAAGGCCGCCGGCAGCTATCCGATCGACAAGCGGCTGAAGGCGTTGCGGGCCTCGATCACCGTGTTGGCTCCGCACGACGACATCCTCGAGCAAACCGCGCGCGTCAAGTTGCTGTTGAAGCCGGACGCCGTGTATGTCGACCTCCCGGATCTCGGTCTCGACCCATTCTTCGCAGCTCCGGAGCGCATGGCGGACCTCGTCAACAAATATCTGCCCGCATGAGGAGGGCAGAGTCGACGCCGGCCGCGGTACGTCCGACGGGGCGTTCTCGTTTACAATGACTTCAGCCCCAAACCCATTCGAGCCCTTCCATGGACCGCCCGCCCCTGCCGCCCTTCGACCTCGACACGGCCACCCAGAAAGTGCGTCTGGCCGAGGACGCCTGGAACAGCCGCGACCCGGCGCGAGTGTCGCTCGCGTACACCACGGATAGCCGCTGGAGAAACCGCGCGGAATTCCTCGAAGGCCGCGAGGCCATCCAGGCCTTCCTGGTTCGCAAATGGTCGCGCGAGCTCGATTACCGGCTCGTCAAGGAGCTGTGGGCCTTTCGGGACAATCGCATCGCCGTGCGTTTCGCCTACGAATGGCACGACGACAGCGGCCAGTGGTTTCGCAGCTATGGAAACGAGAACTGGGAGTTCGACGAGCATGGGCTGATGAGGGTGCGCATCGCGAGCATCAACGATTTGGCCCTGGCCGAGACTGAGCGCAAGTACCGCTGGCCGTCCGGCCGCCGTCCCGACGACCATCCTTCCCTGAGTGCCCTGGGCTTGTGACTTCGCGCGGGGCCATCCGCAATTGACCCCCCCTTCCGCGACGGCGGGATTCGCGGTTTTCCGAGAACGCGATTTCACCCTTTTTCTGATCGCGCGGTTCTTCGCGCAAGTCGCCGTGCAGATGATGGTCATCGCCGTCGGCTGGCAGGTTTACCACCTCACCGGCCGGGTGATCGATCTGGGGCTCATCGGGCTCTCGCAGTTCCTACCGTTCCTGTGTCTCGCATTGTTCGCGGGGCACGCGGCCGACGTTCACGAGCGAGGCGTGATCATCAGGCTGTGCTTGATGGCGTTCCTCGTTTGCGCGCTGCTGCTGTTCATTTTCGCGCGCTTGTCGGTCGCGAGCGTCTGGCCGATCTTCGGGGTGCTGGCAATGCTGGGCGTGGCGCGCGCCTTCCTGTCGCCCGCGACACAGTCCTTCGTGCCCAACATCGTTCCCGTGTCCATACTCGGCAATGCGATCGCCATCAACTCCTCGGCCAATCAAGTGGCGACCATCGTGGGTCCCAGCATCGGCGGCCTCATTTACGCATTCGGGCAGTCCTCCGACGCGCCGACCTATGGGGCGCAATGGGTGTTCGGCACGGCCGCCGTCTTGCTGGCGACCGGCGTCGGGCTGATATCGCTGCTGAAGAGCCGTAAGACCAGCCGCGGTGCGCCCGCGGCTTCCTGGGACCAGTTGCTCGAGGGACTGCGCTTCATCTGGCGGCGCAAAACGGTGCTCGGCGCCATATCGCTCGATCTTTTTGCGGTACTGTTCGGCGGCGCCACGGCGCTGCTGCCGGCCTTCACCAAGGACGTCCTGCATGCCGGCCCGGAGGTTTTCGGCTGTTTGCGCGCCGCCCCCGGGGTCGGGGCGGTGCTCATGGCCCTATGGCTGACCGTTTCGGCCGGTGCGGCGGCGCGTCGGCCTCTTTATGTTCGGTGGAGTGGCCCTATTTGGGGTGTGCACCATTGTTTTCGGGCTGACGCATCGGTTCTGGGTGGCCTTGGCCGCTCTGGTGCTGCTGGGCGTCGGCGACATGGCCAGTGTTTATACCCGGGGCCTTTTGGTGCAGCTCGAGACCCCGGATGCGATCCGGGGCCGGGTCAGCGCCGTGAACTCGGTATTCATCGGGGCCTCCAATGAGCTGGGTGAATTCGAATCCGGATTCACCGCTGCCTGGTTCGGGCTGGTCCCTGCGATCGTGCTGGGCGGAGGAGTAACATTGCTGGTGGCATTGCTATGGGCGGGGGTGTTTTTTCCGGTTTTGCGGCGCCTGCATAGCTTCGAGCAACTGAAGGAACATCGGGCGGATGAACAATCGGCACACTGAGGATTCGGGCATTCACGGCGATCACGACCATGATCACGACCATGATCACGACCATGCCGGACATGGCGAGGCGCATGACCATGGCCACGGTGATGCGGCCGGCCATGCGCATGCTCACGACCCGGGTCATTCCGGCCATTCGCATTCTCACGGCCACGCGCATGTGATCGGCTCCGACGGGGTCACGACGCGCATGGGGATCGCCATCGGCGCTCAATCTTTGCTTCGTCGTGATCGAGGCATCGTTCGGCTTTCTGTCCAATTCGGTCGCTCTCATCGCGGATGCCGGACACAACCTGGGCGATGTCCTTGGCCTCGCGTGCGCCTGTGCCGCCGTGTTCCTTTCGCGGCGGCCGCCGGGCGGGCCGGTTCACTTACGGGCTGGGTCGTTCGTCCGTGCTCGCGGCTCTCACGAATGCGGTGCTCTTGCTGCTTGCCTGCGGGGCCATCGCCTGGGAGGCGCTCGGGCGCATCGCAGCGCCACCGTCTGTCGCGGGCGCCACGGTCATTGCCGTCGCCGCCGTCGGTATTGTGCTCAACGGGCTCAGCGCCTGGCTGCTGCACGCCGGCAGCCACGACGATCTCAACCGTCGCAGCGCCTTTCTGCACATGCTCGGCGATGCCGCGGTGGCGGCCGGAGTGTTGATCTCCGGCGCGCTGATTCTGGTCACAGGCTGGAGCTGGCTCGATCCGGTGGTGAGCTTGCTCATCGTGGCGGTGATTCTCGTCAGCACCTGGGGACTCCTGCGCGACTCGCTGCACCTCTCGCTCGACGGCGTTCCCGCAGGCGTCAATTCGAGCGCCGTGTTTTCCTATCTTGCGGATCAGCGCGGCGTGACGGACGTTCACGATCTGCATATCTGGGCCCTGTCGACCACGACTGTCGCGCTCACGGCGCATTTGGTGGTGCCCGACGGAACCTCCGACGAGTCCCTTCTCGGCTCCCTGACACCGGCGCTCAAGAAGAGATTCCGCATCGATCATGCGACTCTTCAAATCGAGCGCGGTCGCTGCGATCAGGGGTGCTGAGCGCGGCCGCACTCGCCTCGTGGGCTGAGCCGCGTGAGGATCCTCCGGCCAGTAGTGCTTCGGATAGCGGCCCTTCAAATCCTTTCTGACTTCGTGGTAGCCGCGCTCCCAGAAGCTCACCAGATCGCGCGTAATTTGCACCGGACGCCCCGCCGGCGAGAGCAGCTTCAGCAAGCAGCGGCAGCCGTCCCGCGGCGACGGCCGGCGTCTCACGCAGCCCGAACATTTCCTGCAGGCGAACCGACACGGTCGGACACCTCGCCGTCGAGATAATCGATGGGAAGGCTCGAGCCGCTCGGCGCCGATGAAGTGGGTGGGAGCCTCTCGCTCGAGCACGCTGCTCTGCGCGTAGGAGAGGCGCGAGCGCAGCGCGCTGGCCAGATCGAAACGCGCGAAGTGCTCGCGCCGCACGAGGCCCGTCATCCATGGCGGCGCCCATTCCTCGAGCGTATCGAGAAGGGCGGCGTCGCTCACGTCCGGCCAGGGCTCCGCGGCGGGCACCTCGAATTTGCGCATCAACATCACTCGCGCCTGCCATTGCCGAAGCGATGGCGTCCAAGGCAGAGCGGCGAGCCCCAGGCGTCGCAGCCCGGCGAGCGCGGCCTGGGCAATCGCCTCGCGGTCGGCATCGCGCAGCTCTTCCGATCGCAGCACCAGCGCGCCGAGCCGGCGCTCGCTTGCGCGCCCGCACGGCCTCCTCGCGTTCATCCCAGGCGATCTCGCTACGCTCCTCGATCTGGTCCTCGAAGAGTCGCTCGATGATCCTCGCGCTCGAGCGGCGCGGCGAGAAAGATGCGCGCGTCGCGATCCGCTCCGTCGAGCTCGGCCGCCACGATGAACTCGGACTTCGCGAGCGCCTGCGGCTCCGCGAAGCGGGCTCCGCGTCCATTCGCCAGCAGGTAGCGGCCGCCGCCGTCCCGCGCACGGCCGACCCGATCCGGGTATGCGAGCGCGGTGAGCACGCCGACCCATCGCATCGGCATCCGCGATCTCGCTCCCGGCCGCCGAGCTCGCGCCGCCAATTGCCCGCCGCCCGCTGCGCCTGGCGCAAGGCGCGCGCGTCGACCGTCAGGCCGCCGGGCAACGCCCGCGCGCCACGCAGCGCGCTCACGCGCAAGCGCAGGTCGGCATCGCGCGAGCCGGGCGCCGCGCGCAGGATGTCGCGCTCACCGAGAATCGCGGCGATCTCGCTCGCGAGCCGCGGCGCCCGCATGTCGCGGCCTTTGATCAGCATATGCGCGAGGCGCGGATGAGCGCCCATGGCGGCGAGCGAGCGGCCGTGCGGCGTGATGCGCCCGGCCGCGTCGATCGCCCCGAGCAGCCGCAGCAGATCGCGCGCCTGCGCGAGCGGCGCGGGCGGCGGCGGATCGAGCCAGCGCAACCGCGCCGGCGTCCGCGGCACCCCAGCAGGCGAGCTCGAGGGCGAGCGGCGCCAGGTCCGCATGCAGGATTTCGGGCGGCGTCTGCGCGACGAGCGTCGCCTGCACGCCCTCGGACCACAGGCGGTAGCAGGCACCGGTAGCCAGCCGGCCGGCGCGGCCGCGCCGCTGGTCGGCAGCGGCCTGCGACAGCTTCTCCGGTCTCCAGGCGACTCATGCCCGTGGCGGGATCGAACTTCGCATAGCGACGCAGGCCCGAGTCGACGACCACGCGCACGCCCTCGATCGTGAGACTGGTCTCTGCGATGCTGGTCGCGAGCACGATCTTGCGCCGGCCCGGGGGACTCGGGCGGAGCGCCGCATCCTGCGCCGCCGCATCGAGCTCACCGTACAGCGGCTGCACGCCCACGGAGGAACCGAGCGAGAACTCCTCGAGGGTGCGCTGTACTCGACCGATTTCCGCGGCGCCCGGCAGGAAGCACAAGATGTCGCCTTCCTCGTCGGCGAGCGCGCGCCGCAACACCTGCGCCGTCTGCATCTCGAGCGAGAGCTCGGCACGTCGCGGAACGTAGTGCGTCGTCACCTCGTAGCTGCGCGCGTGAGCCTCGATGATCGGCGCGCCGCCCAAAAGGCGCGCGAGCGGGGCGCGTCGCGAGCGTCGCGGACATGACCAGCACGCGCAGATCCTCGCGCAACGTTTCCTGGCTTTCGAGGCACAGCGCAAGGCCCAGATCGGCGTTGAGGCTGCGCTCGTGAAATTCGTCGAAAACCACGCAGCCGATGTGCTCGAGCGCCGGGTCGGACTGCAGCATGCGGGTCAGGATGCCCTCGGTCACGACCTCGATGCGGGTGGCGCGGCTCACCCGTGTCTCGAGCCGGGTGCGAATGCCGACGGTTTGGCCCACCGTTTCGCCGATCAGATGAGCCATGCGCTGCGCCACCGCCCGCGCCGCAATGCGGCGCGGCTCGAGCATCAGCAGAGTGCGCCCTGCCGAGCCAGTCGCTGCCCTGGAGCGCGAGCGGGACGATGGTGCTCTTGCCCGCGCCCGGCGGCGCCTGCAGGAGAACCTTGCGGTTTGCGGCGAGCGCTGCCGCCAGCGCCGGCAACGCCTCGCCGATCGGCAGCGCCGGGAAGTTGGGCCGAATCATGAGCGCTAAGATACCAGCCGGGAACGGGCTCTCCCGGGCGCGCCTCCGCGCCACGTGATAAAATGGCCACCGTCGGGCCTGTAGCTCAGTCGGTTAGAGCAGGGGACTCATCAACAATGGTGCCTTCACATCGCGAGGTGTGAAGTGGACGGGATGAATTCAGGGAAACCTTAACGGAGCAATGCCGATGGCAACCCTGAGCCAAGCCGGCGGTACACCGCCGGAAGGTGCAGAGACTACCTGAGCGCTTGAGTTGCGCTTAATGACAGGCACGAGCGTCCCGCACCCCACGAGGGTGAAGAGATAGTCCGCTCCCACCGGAAACGGCGGGGTAGAGTGAATCCCTTGGTCCTCGGTTCGAGTCCGAGCGGGCCCACTAATTCGTTGGTTTTCTAACGATCGCGGAGAGGTCGCGGTTGACCCGACATAGGGAGCGAGACTTGATGAGAAGACTGGGGACTGTTGTGCTGGCGGCCTCGATCGTGTTTTTGGCGAACTCCAGCTTGGCGGATACGGTGGTGGTCACCGCCGATCGAATGGTGGACGTTCTCGCCGGCCGCATGGTCGCGCGACCACAGGTCACCATTACGGATGGCCGCATCACGGCAGTGTCCGTCCAGGATGGGGCCATTCCTTCCGGCGCGCGCCATATCGACCTGCCGGGAATGACTCTGCTTCCCGGACTGATCGACATGCATGTCCATCTCACGGTTGATCCACGATTTAGCGGCTACAACGGCTATGCGTTCACTGACAATTTCTGGACGGTCGTCGGCGTGGCAAATGCCAAGCGCACGCTGGAAGCGGGCTTTACGACAGTTCGTAACGTGGGCTCGGATCGGTTTGATGATGTCGCCCTCAAGCAGGGTATCGAGCAGGGCTACATACCGGGTCCGCGCATCGTGCCGGCGACCTACGCGATAGGCGCGACCGGTGGGCATTGCGATTACACGGAGTTTCCGCCCTCCATCACCACGCCGGCCGTCAACATCGCCAATGGGCCGGAGGAACTTCGAGCCATGGTGCGCAAGCTGCACAAATATGGCGCGGAAGTCATCAAGTTTTGCGGTACCGGCGGGGTACTGTCCAAGACGGATACCGCCGGAGCGCAGCAATATAGTCTGGAAGAGATGAAGGCGATCGTCGATGAGGCCCATATGCTGGGGCTCAAGGTGGCCGTGCATGCGCATGGCACATCGGGAATCAAAGACGCCATCCGAGCCGGGCGTCGATACCATCGAGCACGCCAGTCTGGCGGACGAGCAGGCCTTCGCGCTCGCCAAGCAGCACGGCACCTATTTCGACATGGACATATACGACGACGATTACATTCTCGCCGAAGGTGAGAAGAACGGGATGTTCAAGGAATCGCTCGACAAGGAGCGAATGATAGGCCGCAAGCAGCGCGAGACGTTCCGCGCGGCGCAGAAAGCGGGCGTGAAAATGCTTTTCGGAACCGACGGCGGCGTCTATCCAAACGGTGATAATGCCAAGCAGTTTGCCACCATGGTGGCTTGGGGCATGTCACCGATGCAGGCCATACAAGCAGCCACGGTCACGGCGGGCGAGGCTCTCGGCCGATCGCAGGATGTCGGCGCCATCGCAGTGGGTCGTTACGGCGATTTGATAGCCGTCAGCGGCGATCCGCTGCTTGATGTTGGGTTGCTGCAGTCGGTGTCGTTCGTGATGAAAGGCGGCGTAGTCGTCAAGCAGAGTGCGCAGACGCCTTGATCTACGGTGCGCAGGAGCGACATCCATGGATCAGCAGAAAATCAGTGTCAGCCAGTTTGGCGCCAAGGCGGCGAACTACCTGACGAGCGCGGTACATGCCACGGGCGCGGACTTGGAGCGGCTCAAAGCCATGGCAGGTCAATTGCGCCCGAAGCGAGCTTTGGATCTCGGCTGCGGCGCCGGGCACGTGAGCTTTGCGCTTGCCCATGGCGGGGCACACCGGGTCACCGCTTACGACCCGTCTTTGCAGATGTTGGAAGTGGTCGCACACGTTGCTGCGACGCGGGGCCTTGAACAGCTGATCGAGACCTGTGCCGGCGCGGCGGAAGTGCTGCCATTCGAGATCAACACGTTCGATCTCATCGTAACGCGGTATTCGGCACACCACTGGGCCAGCGTGCCGCGCGCCTTGGCCGAATGTGCCCGGGTCATGGCATCTGGCGGGCGCATGGTAGTCATCGACGTGCTTGCACCAGAGAGTCCTCTCTTGGATACCTCCCTGCAAGTCATCGAATTCTTGCGCGACGCCTCTCATGTCCGCAACTACCGGGCATCCGAGTGGCGGGCAATGTACTTGGTGGCCGGCTTCGGTGAGCCGGCGATCGCGACTTGGAAGCTGCCCATCGAGTTCAGCGCTTGGATTGCAAGAATCGGCACGCCGGCCGATCGCATCGCCGCGTTGGAGTCGGTGTTCTCCGCATTGCCCAGCGAGGCTCGTGACTATTTTCAGGTCAGCCCGGGAAGATCTTTTATCACGGACTCGGCTTGGATCGAGGGTTGAAGAGCCCGGCGAGGTCTCCGTTCAGCATCTGATGGGCCTCTCTCCGCCGCTCGGCATTCTGCAAAATAATGCGGCGCCGCTGGTGATCGACCACCCCCCACTCTTTGATCTCCTCCAAAGATCGGAAGCAGCCGAGACAGGTGTCGTCATCGTCGAGACAGCAGTTTCGCACGCACGGCGATTGAGCTGAGAAGTCGATGTCACTCATTTGTCGAGCACGATTGCGAGGGTTTCGAATTTGACCATGTAGGCGAAGGGAAATCCGGGCATCCATCACAGGGATAGTGGTATATCTCAGGCGGCTCGCTGAAATTGGAAGGGGATCTCCGCGATAGGAAGTGGCAGGTTTAATTGCCTGGCTCAAAGGGGAATATTACGAACCCGACGAATTGACCAGCGAAGAGCAAGCCGTGGTGCTTGTGTGCATCGAACGAATTCTTGTATTGGGTATTTTATTTCTTCGGTTGTAACTGCTCGACCGCCACCGGCCATTGGCTCCGCGATCGATCCTTCAGCCGCGCCGCGCAATCGCCGCACTCGAGGGTGCCGATGTTGTTCTGGGTCGTGTGATCAAGAACCGGCGGCGTTTGCTCGGAGTCTCCTTCCGGGCTAATCCAAATCATATGCGGATGGAGCCCGAATACCTGCTTATTCGGGACGAAGGTCGAATGTTATCTCGGCGATGGCAATTTAGACTGCAGAAAACCGCCTTTCGAGCGTCATCTTAAGAGTTGTCATCAACGGATCTCCGCCGGGGAAATTCTCTATGAACCTTAAGTGCGGTGCTGAGCAACTCCAAATCATCGTCAACTCCTTCGCGCTCGTCAGCGCGCTGGTGGCCGGCCAGGCTGCAGCCGAGGGCATCAGTGGCAGAGTCCTGGGCGGAGGCGCGCCCATTGCCAATTCGACGGTAACATTATGGGGGGCGACAGCAGGCGCCCCCGCAGAGTTGGGACACGCAAACACAGGTGCAGACGGTCAATTCAGTCTGAACGCAACTGCGGCGCCCGCGGCAAACGCGACCCTGTACTTGGTGGCAAAGGGCGGCAATGCAG
The DNA here is from genome assembly GCA_963755935.1 of uncultured Gammaproteobacteria bacterium. Taxonomy (GTDB): domain Bacteria; phylum Pseudomonadota; class Gammaproteobacteria; order Steroidobacterales; family Steroidobacteraceae; genus Bog-1198. The sequence goes on along the minus strand of CAVWME010000008.1, from coordinate 21,357 downwards.
CTGCGGACAAGTCTGCGACTGAAAACCCCGCCATCGTGCTCATGACCGCCTTGGGTAGCAAAGCGCCGGTCAGAGTCACGATCAACGAGTTCACCACGGTGGCGTCAGTGTGGACCCACACTCAATTTCTCACTGGCACCGCGATTCAGGGTCACGCGTTGGGTCTTCGCATCGCTGCCGGTAATGTGCCCAACTTTGTCGATCTGGCGACGGGCGGCTGGGGCGAGGCGATCCAAAGCCCGCTCAACAGCGGTCAGACGCCCACGATGGCCAACTTCGCTACGCTAGCCGATGTGCTTGCCGGTTGCGTAACGCGGGTGATAGCGGATGCGTGCGGCAATCTGTTCTCCGCCTCGACGGGACCTAATGGAGGCCCACCGACCGATACGCTGACAGCGGCGCAGTCGATTGCTCGCTCCCCGTGGTATCGGCCCCAGCGAATTTACGCATTGCTCCGGCGGTTTTATCAGGTATCGCCTGCGAATCACATGCTGGCGGTTCCGTATATGCCGTGTCTCAACTGGCAACCGAGCGCCTGGGTCCTCCCGCTCAAGTTTGACGGCGGTGGCTATCGGGCAGGCGGAAAATCCATGTTCGACAGTGAGGGTAATCTATGGGTGGGTGACAACTTCAGCATAGGTTGGCAGGGTCAGGACTCCCTGTGGCAGGGCAACGCGACCAAGTTCGCGCCCAACGGTAAGCCTCTCTCGCCCATCACCACGGGCTTCACCGGCGGAGGAATGGAAGGCGGCACGTTTGGCGCCGCGGTCGATGCTAAGGACAATGCCTGGTTCACCACCTATGGCAGCAAATCCATCGCGGTGTTCGACAAGAACGGCAAGCCCCTGACTCCGCCCGAGGGTCTCAATTTCGGCGGCCGGCTTGGTCTCATGCAGGGAATCATCGTGACCCCGAGCGGTGACGTTTGGGTATTGGGCATCGAGAAAAATCAGCTCGTCCACTTTCCCAAGGGCGATATCACCAAAGGCCAGATCGTTTGCGAGGGCGACAGCGCGGAACCCTGCAAATCGTTCAAAGCTCCGTTTCACCTCGGCATCGATCAAAAGGATCGGATCTGGGTCGCAAGTAGCGGCTTTGAACATGTCACGCGCTTCCCAGCCTCCGATCCAACCAAGGCCGAGAACTTTAAGACCGGAATTAACAATAGCGGCTTAGGCATCGACAGCCAAGGCAACGTCTGGGTTACCAACCGGTTCGGCACGGGCTTGCTCGGCATGGCACACCTGGTCGATATGGGCGTACGCCTTAAGTTTGAGGGCGTTACCTCGGCTGCTGACTATCTGACTAAACAAATGTCCGAGCAGAAAGGCGGCACCATGAATGGCGGCAGCGTCACGCTCCTGCGGCCGGACGGCACACCATTCCCAGGCTCGCCGTTCAAAAGCGGCGGCCTCCCCGGCCCGTGGGCTGTGGCCGTAGATGGCAACGACAACATCTGGATATCTAACTTCGCCGGTGCGCAAAGCCCGATAGTCGAACTGTGCGGCGCCCGGACACAGAACTGCCCTCCAGGCATGAAGACCGGCGATCAGATAGCGCCGCCCGGCGGTTACGTGGGAGGAGGCCTGCAGATGATCACCGACATCGCTGTCGATCCCGCAGGCAATGTCTGGGCGATGAATAACTGGCAGGACATCGACGCTTGTATTGGAACACCGCCAGAGGGGCTCTCTACGCGCTGCGGTGGACAAGGAGTAGTGATCTTCTACGGCATGGCGAAGCCCGTGCGTGCCCCGCAAATCGGGCCGGCGCGAGGGTATTAGCATCGGGCAACAGTTCGGGCGTACCAAAGTTTGGGAGGTTCGTGATGAAACGCTTTTTCGATGTCACTTTTCGACCGTTTTTCGTGATCACAGGCATTGGGACGGCGGCTGCTTTTGTCTACGCATTTTGGCCCGAGTGGGCGATACCGCAAATCGCCAAATTTGCTTACAGGGAGGAGTACACGATTCTTGTACAGCATTGGGGGATCATGGTCGGACTGATGGGCGTATTCATGGTCGTTGCTGCGTTTCGAGTGAATTGGCGCAATCCGATTCTCATCTACAGCGGCGTTGAGAAAGCCTTTATGGTTTATGTGGTCTTAGTGAATTTTAGCCAGCCCCATTCGCAGGGCTTTCTGATCGGTGGTGTGATGGATGCTGCCGTCGTGCTCTACACAATCGGTTACTTTGCCGTTTGCGGATTTAAGTTGCCTTCTTCGGCGGGCGCGCCTCCATAGGGAGATCGCTGACATGACCGACACGTACATACGATGGCTACTTATCATCACCGGCGTGTTTACAGCGGCTTCGGTGGGTGTATTTCTGCAACCCGTGAAACAGGTAGCCATGATCTATGGTGAAAACCTCACAGGTACCGCGGTCACCATGCTCGTGCGCCATTGGGGGCTGCTGATTACCGGCGCCGGCGTTCTCATTATTCTTGCTGCGTTCAATCCTCCTCTTCGTGTCCCGACGATGATGCTCGGTGTCGTCGAAAAAATCGTCCTGGCGGGATCGATACTATCGACCCCTTTGCGAAAGCGGCCAATTCCCATCGTCATCGCCGTACTCGACCTGCTCATCGCGCTCCTCTACATCCTTTACATGGTCGGAAACTAGATCCCCTCGTGGGCCGTCCATAGGACCGGTAACCCAGGTTTTCTCGCCTTGCCGACCAATGCAGGAATTGACTTTCCCTATAGCTGCCCGTCGCGACGGTCAACTGTGGGTCGCGACGCGGCAGTGAAATTCGGTATCCCGCGTCGGCGGCTCGATCCTATGGTGCGGCCACCGCCGCCTGCAGCCGGTGGCAGCGACAACCTCCGCGCACTGACTCGTCGCGACCCTCTGCAGTCATCCGTCATCGTCCCCTCGTGGGCCCCGAACCTCGCTGGATCGGCTTAATCGCTCTGACCGCCACCATCGCCACCGTGCGCGCCGCCGTCACCGAAACTGTTGGTAGGGTGACTACTGTCACTCATAGGGCCAATACCAGGCAACCATGGGCCTTCCCCGGAATGGACGGGATCACGTGACGCTGTCTTGCGATCATGAGCCCAGACGCTGAGGACGACGGTGGCGCCGATCAACGGAACAAGCCAAACCAATAGTATCTGCAGTGACTTTTGGGTGCTGCTGTAGACACGGGATCGGATGATGCAGATTGATGCCGTGATATTCAAGATGGCGAATACGGAAAGAAGGGCCAGCGTTATCGTCGCGTTGATCAATTTTATCTTTGAGCGGTTCGGCAATGCGTCCGCAGCTATTGCTTTCGTTCCTTCCACGACGATCGGACGACCAATGCGACAGCCACTGTCCCCAAGCACCAGAGCGTACCGAGGCGGGTGGCTTCTAATGAAGAAGCAAAGGAGATGAAAGAAAGGCAGACGATCAATATCGCGACGAAGTAAATCCTCGCGATGCGCCGGTAAAGTGGCGATCGAATGCTAAAACGCCTTCTGATATCCATGAACCGCGTTCCTGCTCTCGAAGCTCCGGTATCAGCTTACCGTATGCGTCGAATGGCGGCTTTGTGCCTTCCATTATGATGTGATCGAGTCCCCTTTTTTGCCGCCTGCGGCTCTTTCGTTCAATACCGCCCGACAGTTGTCGCCAACAGCGGGAAGCAATTCCGCGGCAATCAATCGGACTCTAACCAACGAGCAGCGGCTTCGGCGGTGTCCTCCGGCCGCGTGTTGAATGCGATGAACGCATTCGGTGCCGCCTTGTGCACAGTGTTCACTACCGTCTCGAGCAACGACAGGCTCTTTGGTGGCAGCCGAATACCGCCCCCGATCACCACGCAGTCATAGGTCGTAATTGCCAGCTGCTGCTCGAGCACGAGGCCCGCCGTTTTATCGGGCGGGATCAAGCAAAGGTCCGCCTGCCATCCCCGTTCCGCCATTTTCTCCATGGCAATCGCTATGCCCGTTTGGATTTTCTCGGCATTGAAGCCCGGCGGGATCGCGGGATCTGAGAAGTCCACTGTTTCCGGCCGCTGGCCGACGAACAATACGCGTGTCATCTGATTCTCCTCCATGTTGGGTCAGCCTAGGCCAGTCGCGATTCATCCGCAAAATAGTCCAGAGTCGGCACCGAGCAGTTCAACGTCTCGAGGCGACGTCCAACATGCTATTCCGCCGGTGACTTCCGCCGTCGGTCTCTGATCGACCCACTGCCCCGGTCGCCAGCGTCTCCTTATCAGGTACTGGAACCGCAATCGCGCCGACCGGTCACTAGCTCCCGCGAGCGCGTCTGCGCGCCCACTTTTGTATCACGGTTATGCTGACAGCGACCGTGAATGAGTACGCGACCGCCGTGCCAATGAGCTGCACCCAAGTCGCCGCGTGACTTCCGAATAGATCTCCCATGATGATTTCCGCCAGTATCTCCATTACAACGGCGATCACCGAAATTGCCAAAACGCTACGTAATCGGATAGGTGGAAGGTAGTCAAGCTCGATCGGAACGACATGCATGTATCAAGGTTCTTGAGGAAAGCCGATAACCTACCAAATACTAGATCACCTGGCCATTTAACTGAATCCACTCATCGAATACGTGACGATCCAATTGCGCCCGGAGTCTATCCCCGAAAGATGCTCAGCGACTCATGACGACCCGAACCCGCCCGTCGTGGACGTCAGCTTTGTGGCGCTTAAAGGGCTGGTCGCCCCGCGACGCTCAACACGATGCCGTCGCGTGTCCGATCCATCGAGAGTTAGACAGACGAGGTTGAGTTGTGCCATAAGGCTTCAACCGCGCCGAGCCATCGGCCGAAAAAAAAGGAGAGTTCGGATGCTGCTGGCTATTTTCAACTGCGGGGTTCTATTTGGCATTGTTTGGCTATTCGAGCGAAAGAGGATCGACATGGCGGACTTCAGCCCTGCAGAAGTTATCCTCTTACCGTGCATTGTTCTGCTGGCCCCAAGTTTAGTTGCAATCATCGTACCGCTACCAGCATGGGTAGGCTTGGCCAGCATATTGTTGTTTGTCGGAGTGACATTCTGGGTGTGTTGGAAACGAATCCCGACGACCCGCGCACGGGCCGCGGCGTATAGCGTCGCCCTACTGGCCGCCAACATAGCGCTCGAACTGATCATCACGCGCGGCCGAACTGCTTAGCAGGATGGGAGGCGCTTGAGGGGAAGTCGGAGCCGCTCGTGGCCGGCGACTCCGCCACCGAAGACAGGTGTCGACCCGTTGCGGGCAATCGCCAATGACCGCTCCGGAGAAAGCCATTTACAGCGATTCAACAAGCCTCAAAGGTTTTGACTGATGATCGAAGCACTAATCCGATCCACGACGGTGTAGTCATTCGGTCCGCGAGGAAATAGTGATACAAAAAATAGCTCGGCGAGATCCAGACCCAACCTTGCATCTACGCGCCGGCGCCATATTTGCTCCTGCAAAGGGACCGCGCTGCTGACAACTCCGGCGTACCTTATTCCGACCGTACAGTCGGCGGCGCGAAGGATGTCCTCTGCGTCATCGAAAGTTGTACCTATCGGGATGTATTTCAAAACCAAAACACGTACGTCATTGTCGGCTTTAACCCCGTGCCGCGCATTCAGGTCTGCGTATGTAGCCACAATTTCCTTGTGTAGCGCGAACCCGCGCTGAGATATCTCGCTCTTCGTCAGTGCCGTGGACCCGCCGCTCTGAGACCATGTTTGCCCGGAGAATACCAAAGCAAGCGCTAGCGCTATTAACTGCCCCACGCGCCAAACGGGATGCGCTGTGCTGTACATAAAGCCCTCAAGTGATCTAGACGCCTATATTCGAATACTTGGGGAGGTTCCGACATCTGCCTTCGCCCGCGCCATTTTAATCTCGCGAGCCGCGAATGACAGCTTACCGGAGCGCACTTTCTGCGGTCCAATGTCTCAAAATGGCCGCATGCTGACGACTGGCATCTATCCAATTCGATCGGCTGGCGAATTCACCCTATCGGCCGAAGTGGTCCGACAGTTCGCCCGTTAACTGCCGTTCAAGAGCAATGGAGCAGACATTGATCGCATTGCCGGTCGATCTGGACCGATTGTCCCGCAACCGGCGATCGGGCTCGGCCAAACTGAGCCACTTAGGCTAAGCTGCAACTCACGGCGGCGATGAGAAGACCTCCCCAAGGATGATCCTGCCTGTGACTGAGCCCTCGCGCGCGGTTTTTCTAAGCTACGCCTCGCAGGATGCGGAGGCTGCTCAGAGGATTTGCGGGGCATTGCGAGACGCCGGGATCGAGGTTTGGTTCGACCAGAGCGAGCTGCGGGGAGGGGATGCTTGGGACACCTCGATTCGCAAGCAGATCAAGACCTGCGCCCTGTTCATGCCCGTCATCTCGCACACCACGCACGATCGCGTCGAGGGGTATTTCCGCCTTGAGTGGAAGCTTGGGATCGATCGCTCTCACCTGATCTCGGCCGATCAAGCTTTCCTGTTGCCGGTCGTCATCGACGACACGCGTGATGATGATGAGAGGGTGCCGGAGCGGTTTCGGGAAGTGCAATGGACGCGCCTCCCCGGCGGGGTCACGCCCGCAGCCTTCGTCGAGCGTGTACGGCGTCTGCTGTCAGGCGACCTGTCACAGGAGCCGACAAGGACCGCCTCGACAGCCGCTCGCATGCCTGCTGCACCTTCGACCCGACGGCGTGTCCTTGCATCCTGGCAGTCGAGGGCTGCGCTCCTCGCGACGATCGTCGTGGTCGTGGCCGCACTCGGTTACTTTGTGGCGAAGCGTGGTGCGGAGGTCGCTCCAGCCACCGCGTTCGCTCCGCCGCCGCATTCGATCGCGGTTCTGCCGTTCGTGAACCTGAGCGGAGACAAGGAGCAGGAGTACTTCTCCGACGGCCTCACCGAGGAGCTGCTCAACTCGCTGGCCGAGATCAACGAGTTGCAGGTCGCCGCCCGCACCTCGGCGTTCTCATTCAAGGGCAAAGATAACGACATCGGCATGATCGCGCGCAAACTGAACGTGGGCGCTGTGCTCGAAGGGAGCGTCCGGCGCTCCGAGCGCACCATCCGCATCACCGCGCAGTTGATCAATGCCGTCACGGGCTTTCACCTATGGTCGAAGACCTACGACCGGGACCTTGGCGATGTGCTTAAGCTGCAGACCGAAATCGCGACCGCCGTCTCCGAGGCCCTCAAGGTGACACTGCTCGGCGATGTCGCCGCGAGGATCGAGCTCGGCGGCACTCACAATCCCGCGGCTTTCGATGCGTACCTGCGCGCGTCCAAGGCGTATGCCTCGAGACACGAAGCCAAGGCCGTACCAACTGCGATCGTAGCATATACGAAGGCCATCGACCTGGACCCGAACTATGCGCTCGCGTTCGCCGGGCGATCGCGCGCGTTCGCCACGTACGCCAGTGAGGTGGCAGAGGGAACCGAGGTCCGTGACAGCTTTATAAAGGCGGAGGTGGATGCGAAGCGGGCGATCGAGCTCGCCCCAGACCTGGCGGCGGGACACATGGCTCTGGCGCGTGTCTTTCAGACCGGAACACTCGACTTCGCCCGGGCGCGCGAGGAGTACGAGCGGGCCCAGGCGCTTGCCCCCGGCAACGCGACGGTGCTAAGTGCGAGCGCGGGGTTTGCCGCCATCATGGGGCACTCAGGCGCCGGGATTGCGGCACTCCGCCGCGCGGTCGTGCTGGATCCTCTGTCCAGCACCCCCTATGGCGCTCTCGGCGAGGCGTTGTACGCAGCGCGGCGCTATGGCGAGGCGGCAATGGTCTTTTCACAAGGTATCGATGTCGATCCCAACTTCAAGCTGACCTACGCGTTTCGCGGGCTCGCTCTCTATGGGCTCGGGGACCTCGAGAAAGCGCGCGCCTCGTGCGAGAGCCAGCGGGACGATTGGCTCAGTCAGGTGTGTCTGGCGATTGTGTACAACAAGCTGGGGCGACGCGCGGATGCGGAAGCGGTAATCGCAAAGCTCAAGGCGGCGCAAGGCGATGACGCGGCTTACCAGTACGCGCAGATCTACGCGCAGTGGGGCGCACGCCCCAAAGCACTAGAGTGGCTCGATAAGGCGATGAGCGTGCGCGATCCGGGCCTGGAGTTCCTCAAAGCCGATCCGCTCTTTGATCCGCTGCGTAAGGAGCCGCGCTTCCAGGCGATCGAGCAGGAATTGAAGTTTCCGTATTGACTCGGTGAGCTCCGCAGCATCTCCGTCCCGTCCATACGTCCGCTTAGCGGAAATCGACGCGGTCGGTGTAGATGACCGCCTTTGGCGCCAGGAGCCTCTCCCATCGCCCGACCGTCGAACCAGTCCTCACGACCCTCTGCCGCCGGTCGTCACCGACGGCTTCCGAGCAATCAAATCGGCAATTTACGTATCAGATACGATCTCAATTGGATCTGAGAAGAAGTGACCGATTCTCATACCCAGCGCTAATAGAAGACCACTTAATGAAAGGCACGAGTGTTACCGAGACTGGACGCCCCAAGTCATCAGTCTCCTGTCCGCGCATCGAAATTCCATACACCAAATCAATTGGAATTAAGGAAAGCATAAGTTGGGGCGATGTACGCATCAGGAGGAGACTCAATCTCCACCGCACAGATCGATGACCGACATTCGATGTTTCGGATCGTGTAGACCCCCGGCCTTTCCGACATCACCTCATCTTGAATGAGCGCTTCCGTTTTAGCCGCCCAAGCTTCATCGCGGGGTTCTTGCGTCATTTTCGCTAACTCACTGTGCGGCCTCTCGCACAGATCTATTTTTCCTGTGAGCTTGCACGAAGCCTCTACCGACGGGGATACGGGGAATGGAATACCGATGACGGATCTGTCAACCCGGAAACCTCCCAACGGTGTAGGTTGCTGCGTGCCGCCACTCGGCTGTGCTGCCCGCTCCTGAACAGAAGCCTCAGAATTGCGAAAACCTCCGAAATGAGCCGTCGCTCCTCGTGCCGGTGCGCTGGAACTCGCCTCTGTTGCCTTCGAGTGCTCGGTCGGGGGAATTCGCTGAGAACCGCGAAATAAAGTCCATTTCAGCGCGACCGATATCGCAATCAGTGACAGAGCGGAAGCCCACACTATGGTCCTTCTGGTCATTGTCACAGATCGGCCTAGCAACCAATCACTCCAAAACCTGTGCACGCCGTTTTTTGGCGTCCGCCGTGGGCTGCAGCCGGTTTATCGCGCTCAGTGAATGACAGCTTACCGGCGCGCATCGTTGGCTGTCGAATGTCTCGAACTGGCCGATGAGCGACCCTTGGCCGCGGCGCAGACTGCATTGCTCCATCACGAAAGGAGCCAGCAATGGAACTGATATGGCCCACCTTCGTCAACCGAGACAGAGTTGATCCTCGCGATCTTGCGCACGGTATTTTTCCTTTCTGCGGGTGTTGTCTTCACTGGATGGGCAACGCGACGCGCGACGGTAAGGCAGCTGGGATTGGAAAAGGCAAGTTACGGGACGCACACGTTGAGGCGGAAGAAGGCAACGTTGATCTACCGGCGGACCAAGAATCTGCAGCTCCTGCTCGGACACACCAAGCTCGAGAGCACGGTGCGCTACCTCGGCACTGAGGTAAATGACGCGCTGGAAATGGCCGAGCAGACCGAGGTGTAGATCGATGGAACGGGCCGGTCGGTGTCAATGGGCGCTGACCGGCTAAAGCCGGACGCTCGAGATACGAAGTTCGCCGATATAAAGCGGTCATTCCGTTGCGTGCCACTAACGCACCCAGGTCATTAGCAAAGGTCAGATGACCAGACCGGACATCCTCTCGAGCACGATGGAGTCAATGAACGGCAAAATACGTATCTGGAGCACTGAGCGTCGCAACACCGCACCTGCTCCGGTTACTCGACTTCGTTCTGTGGGGGTTTTGGGAGCGGCGGCGCAACCATGTTAGCATCCGGCCATATTCGAGCAGGACGTTGAAGTCCGCCAGGAGGCTTATACGGATGGGAACGATGCAGTCAGTGCCCGAGGAACTGGTGCCGGGGCCCGCTCCTCTCTCTCCGTCCACTGCCCAACCGTCGCGTCACTCCGCTCTGGTTCGCGCCGCGCATTGGATCACCGCCCTGTCTTTTTTTGCTCTGCTTATCAGCGGGATTGAGATTTTGATCTCTCATCCGCGCTTCTATTGGGGCGAGAACGGGAATGTGTTGACGCCTGTGTTGTTCAAGCTGCCGATTCCGTCGTCAAGGTCGTTGGTACCGACCGGATACGGGTATGTGTTGCCAGATCAGAACGGATGGAGCCGGTATCTGCATTTTCAATCTGCTTGGCTCGCGGTGTTGACCGGCTTGGTCTATGTGGCTGCGGGCTTTGTATCAGGACATTTTCGCAAGAATCTGCTGCCGCGTGGAGAGGACGTTTCATGGAGCGCGTTCTGGAGGACGATTGCCAGTCATTTTCGCTTCGAGCGTCCGAGTGCGGCAGAGGCCTGGTCTTACAACCTGCTGCAACGGCTTAGTTACCTGTTCGTGATCTTTGCATTGTTTCCCTTGATCATCTGGACGGGGCTGGCGATGTCTCCGGCATTTACCTCGGCGTTTCCAGCAAGCGTCACCTTGCTAGGCGGGCGACAATCGGCGCGCACCCTTCATTTTTTCGTCGCCATGTCGCTGCTGTTGTTTCTTCTGATCCATGTCGGGATGGTTTGGTTTGTTGGATTCCGCAGCCGTATGCGCCCCATGATTACGGGCCGGATTGATGGACCTCTGGAGGACGAATGACCGATCTCTCGCGACGCAAACTGATCAAAACCGGAGTCGCCGCAGCAACGGGCATTGCGGGTTTGGGCGTGGTCACGGGCTTGGCGAAGAACTACGGGCTGATTCCGCCAGATCACGGTGGAATCTGGGGCGCCGGTGAAACGCTAAACTATGCTTCCTACCGGCTGCTGACTAATCACTCGATGGCGCGTGAATTCGCGCGAAGTGAGATTTCGGCGAGGCCACTCGCAAACGAGATCCCGCCGCTGAATGACGCGTTTAAGAAACTCCAAGCGGGTGGTTTCGCAGATTGGCGGCTCACCGTCGATGGGATGGTGGATCGGCCCGGAATGTTCTCGTTGGAGCAGTTGAAGAGCTATCCGTCGCGCAGCCAGATCACCCAGTTGGCGTGCGAAGAGGGCTGGTCGTATGTAGCCGAGTGGATTGGTGTGCCGCTCTCGCATGTACTTGAGGTGGCCGGAATTCAGCCGCAAGCCAAGTACGTCGTCTACTTCTCGATTGATCCCGATTGGTGGGACAGCATCGATATGGGCGACGCATTGCACCCGCAGACGTATCTGGCCTATGGAATGAATGGTGGAGACCTTTCCGTTGGGAATGGCGGGCCGCTACGCATGCGGATTCCGCGGCAACTTGGGTACAAGAGCGTTAAGTTTATTACCCGGCTTGCGATTACGGACGATCTGAGGAAATTCGGCAAGGGTTTGGGTTCCGCTTCCCCCGAAGGTGGATATGCGTGGTTTGCGGGGATCTGACGCTAAGGAGGCGTCGGCGCCAGACGAAACGGGCGGCAACAGACAACCCGAACCTACGATCACCGCGCCACATCTCGACTCTACCGCTAGTTCTCAGACGCTAGGACTTTACGCGCCGGCCCAGGAGCATTGGACACTCCTCTCTCATCCGTTCTATGGGAACTAATGTGGGTTGTCGGTCATCACAATACTGGCGCTTAATCCAATATTGCTTCAGAAGGAACTATTTATGAAGAAGCTATTTGGCCTATTACTCATCCTCACAATCGCAGTAGTTGCTATCCCAATTGCGCGCAGCATGGGAGTTCCGCCTGCACCTCCGGGTATTTCGGCAAGGGATTGGATCCCCCTTGGTGATACCGCTGGGTTTGTCGTGACCCACGCCAATGCGCCGCTGGGAGAGCCTTCAATGCCGGGGTTCGTGAGAGGCTATTTCATGGTTCGCCCAGCTACTAGTACCTGGCTGCGCGTTGAATCAGACTTGCAATCACAGCTTCACCCGGCGACGCTGGTGCGATAAACACAACGAAATTTCTGACAGCGGATAGCGAGGCGGCCAAAATCGGAGTGGCGCATACCGGACTGTGGCCAATGACTCCATGGGGTCGACAGTGAAAGTTTCGGCCGTTCTTCAGGTAATCGGCTGCATCCGGCCACGAACTGCGGCGATTCCAAGGTGGTAGCAAAGACGCTCACGCGTGGCTGGGCTAATCGATGAGTGTTGAGCGCCGCCAAACGACCAATGTCATCGGGTATTGAATCATGATCGCATCGTCTGACAACGCTGCCCTTAAGCCCAAGGTGTCAAGGCCGCTCTGCGCATCACTACGGTACAGGCCACGGACCTTCTCAAGGTCGCCGGGATTCGGGAATGACGTTTTAAGGACAGCCTCCAGCGGCAATTTTGGCGTGAAATACGACAATGCCGCCATCTCCCCGAGCCCGATCGCCGTTCCCAGTGCGCGGAGTTCGGGCGGCGGCAGCGCTCGCGTGTGGGAGGGATCCCTGAGTTTTTCGACCCGATTGAAGGCATCGGCCTTTTCGAATTCCGGAGACAAATCATTGATCGCGATCCGGCCATCATGCGCGCACACGCGCGCCATTTCCGTGAGGACCGCACTGGGGTCGGCAAGGTGATGAAAAGCCGCCTGCGACACGACCAGCGAGAACGCGGCGTTCGGGAAAGGCAGCGGAAGGATGTCTCCCACCAACCACTCGACGTTCCCAATACGCGCTTCAGCCTGCAGCGCGCGACCTTGATCGATCATTGCCGCGGTCAGGTCAATTCCTGTGACGTGGTGCGTCAGCTTCGCCAGCATCAAAGTGAGTCGTCCATTGCCGCAAGCGACATCCAATACGCGGTCCTTTCCTGACGGACTGATGGCGTCCAGGAACGGTGAAGGCGACGCGCCGCGACTCAGTGCGGTCAGTTTTGCATAGGACTCTGCCTGCTTCGTGAATTGATCAAGGACCTTTTCATTTTGCGCTTGATGCCGCGTCATACATGCCTCTCTGAAAAAGCGCCAACGCGTAATCGCCCCGACAGAATCACATCAAGGTGGTCCGGTCTTCACCCACCCACTGCACCACCCGGCGAACGCGACGCTCTTTCCCGCGAAGAGCGCGCAGGAACCCGTCGAATCTCCCGTCTTCTTATAGAGCGCACAATTCCCGCAATATGCATCGGACTTCGCGGATTTTGTAACGTAATCGCGCCCTCTCGCGGCGAGATCATTCGGATCCAATGCCGGTAAGTCGGCATAAGCAGCGCCACCGATAAAGATTCCTGCAACCGGAACGAGCGCGCCCGCAACCAGGCCAGCCTTCAACAGCGCACGCCGTGTAATCAATGTATCCATGTGCATGGCCCTCTTGGTTCCAGATCGTACTCTGGCGGCCAACTGCGGTGGGGTCCGCACGAGGATTGAGCCCGTAAGGCCGCCATTAAGCTCCTCAGCGCGAATCCGCCTCGAGGATTTTCAATTCATCTTTTGCCGATAGCGAGCAACTGAGATGCTTTCATGTGATTGCTTCCTAACTCTCGTGGGCCGCAGTATATGTCCGGTAAAGCCGGAAGTCCCGCTACACGAAATCATTGCCTTGAAGCGGCAGTTCGCGGGGCGGGATAAACTTATTGAATCCAACCTGGATTGCGGAGAGGGATTGGGACTGGCTATTTGCCGCACGATCATCGAGCGCCACGACGGTCAACTTTCTGCGGCGTCTGATGGCCGAAATGGGGCGTTATTCCGAATCCAGCTGCCGATAAGTGCACGCCCGCAGCCTGCAGCGAAGGCTAAAAGACTTGCCCTAACAAGAAAGCGCGCACCACCAGGGCGCCTGGAGGTATAGCCAAAGATAGGATGCCAAGGCTTTAGTAAGGCCACGTGGATGCGAATTGTTTCCCAACGCTGCCGCTGACCTAAGGCGGCTCCGGGTCGGTCCCACCCACTCATAATCAATTAATTGGAAGTCAAACGTTTAGCGCCGACAGACGCCCTCACGTAACGAATCGCCAGCGAGTGGCATTCTGCAAGACCGCCTCCTCTTCGAGGCCGAAGGCCACGCTCGGGCGTACGGCGAAGATGGGTTCTCGCAGCGCGAGAATGTCATCCTGCATCGCGGACATGTCGTAGTCGTACTTGCGTTGATAAAGCGCCAAAAAATCCTTGAGCTGCTCCAAGTCGCGGACCTTCTCGGCGGCACCCTCAACGACCACCGCCTCGTGAGCTTGCTCGGTGCCGATGACGCGGTGAGCGTTGCTCTCGAGATTGCGCGCCTTGCGCGAGCGGCTACCCGTGCTGAAGTAGAACACTCCCCCATGCCACAGGCCCCAGATGATCATCAGATGCGGGCGACCATCCTGCCGCACGGTGGCGAGCCAATAGTTGTGACTGCCCTCGAGACGCTGCTCTGCCCAGATCCACGGCATGAGCCCGTCGGGGCCTTCGGCCGCGTCATAGTCTGGCATGTGAATCCGGCTAGGTGCCGGCTCTACAGATGTTCTTCGTTCTATGGTCATGTATGTCCTTCGGGCCGAGGATCGATCTGATCAGGCTGGTTCTCGATCTTCTCACGTCAGCCCCGAATCGCCGCAGTGCTCGCGGCTGCCGTACCAGCCCCCTGGAGCAGACGGACCCGTAGGACGGTTTCGGATCGACTTGGGCAGCTGGACGACCTCAGAAGTGCACGACGAGAATCAGTGAATGAGCGCCGGCTCAATCAATGAAGTGGAAGTGTGGCTGTCGGCGGACGAGCTCCAGCGGCGATCGCACGCAGAAATGAAGGTTTATTCGGCGAAGGCCGCCCTGAAGCAGGGAAAGTACGCACTTGCTGCGAGTTGAGTCACCCCGATGTGCCTTCGCCGGCCAGCAACGTAAAAACTTCGTCGAGGGCGATCGCGACCATGACTGCTCAGAACGAGCAGACAAAGACGGTGCGGCGGGGGCGACTGCGGGAGCAACAGACGCCCCTGCCGAGCCTCGAGGGGGATACAGTTACCTGGTGATTGACGAGCTAACCGGCAAGTGATCTAGTTCGCGAGAGCATATGCACGCAGCCGACATTGGCGCCATAGAGGCAGGTCACTGTGAGCGCGCGACAGGATCAAACGTCGACAACTATTGTTGTGGCCGGAGCTGCGATTGCTGCGGCAGCGCTCGTGTTCGTGTCCATTCCGGCAATCATTTTCAAGTTGGCATCCGCCTGGTCAAAGATCCGATACGCGAGATACCCAATCTCCGAAGATGTCATCGGGTGGGGTATCCTGATCTCTGCACCCCTCGTCTTAGCGATGGATCTGGGAGTGAGCATCGGAGTTGGAGTGATCATCTTCCGTAACCTCAGATATTTTCGGTGGCACGGTGATGACAGTTAACCTTGGAGCGCAGGAATTACAGTCAATTACCTCAATAGCGGAGGATATTCGGATGGGAACGATCAAAGTGATTCAAAATGGACCATATTTGGTCCAAGGCGACGATGTGACGGCAGTCGATTGGAACGGCGTTAGCTATAGCATTCCCAAACGTCCGTTTGCTCTATGTCGTTGCGGCGCTTCGACTACCAAGCCGTTCTGCGACGGAACTCACTCGCGAGCAGGTTTCAAAGCGGCCGAATCGGCAGTGCCCGGCAGTCAAGACAAGCCGGCCTAACTAGCGATAGGCGTTGAACGGGGCGACCGCCCGCGGCGCGTGGCAATGAAACATCGTCTTGCATTCGTTTGCTTTCGGCCGCCGATCAAGTAATTTCCATGCTTCGGATGTTTTGCCCACGATCCACGAGAGTCTCTTCTATATCGGCAGCGCTCATTGAGGCGTTCGTCTCTACGGTGGCATTTGCAGTCGGGATGAAGGCTGCTTGAGCCGAAGGGATTTTGTACGACTTGGATTGGCCACCGTGATCGCAACGCGGGCAGGCAGGCTGCAGCCCGCGTTTGCACGGGCGCCAGCGACTGGGCGGGATCCGCGGTCACTACTGCACCCGACGTTAGCCTCGGAACCGAAGGCCACCGCGAGCGCCGCGGATTTCACGCTGCGTATCGCGCCGATGATTGTCGAGCTGGCTCCTCACGCCGCGATCAGCACCATCGGCTACAACAACGGAGCGTCATGGATGACGCAACCCAGCGGCGGCGGTTGCGCAACGAAGTGCAGCAGAGACGCCAGCTGGCAATAATACTGGCTCGCGCCGCGCCTGTTTCCCCATTTCTGGACGTTCAGTCGAGATTTGAGCGTTGTTCGACCGGCCTGGCGCCGGCGCTATCAATTCGTAGCAAAGCCCGCAGGTTCGCGCTGGTACCACTGCCAAAAGCAGACATCCAGGAATCAGCGAAGAAATGGCAAATAGCAGACCTACCCCTGCGACTATGGGACTATGAAACCGAAGCAGTCCCTTTGGCCCATGCCCAGCTCGCGAGGCGCCAGCCCGTGGGGAGCTTGCGCAGGGCGACCGTAAAGGCAGCACCCGATTGTGTTACCTGCTTGTCGCGAAGTTTGAACTTCATGGTAGCGGGAACGACGACGTAGGCCGCATCGCCCGTCACGTTGGCGTGCGCCGGTTTGCCCAGAGTGACCTGATAGCCTTTGGCGCCCAGGTGCTCACCCTCGGAGAGCACATCTTTGTACCAATCCTGGGTCGCCGTAGGCCCGTGCCAGAGGTGCGGCGCCATTCCGTCAAGGATGGACATGGGGTCGGCGCACATCGCAGCCATTGCCTTCACATCGGCATTGTTGAAGCCGTCAATATACTGCTGCACCGCTGAGACCGGATCATCCGCCGAGCTAGGCATAGTGGTTCCCTTCCGGTGCGTGCGTGCTCACCCAGACAGCCTTTCACAAACGTCTGGCCGTGGGTATTGCATCTTCGGGCTGCCGTCCGCCACCAATCCGCCCACCGCGCACAGAGTGCCGTAATCAAGCATTCGAACCCTGGCTGTGGCCGCGTTCACTGGCGACTTAACTAATTCAGACCGGCTGCTTTGCGGAGAGGCCATAGGCCGCTTGGGGATCGAGAGCAGCGGTACCGGTCAATCCGCGGCTGAAGAAGTAGAATTAAAAACATTTAAGGAGTGACATCCATGGCACGCATAACGTCGATTGAAGCTAACTGCAGTTGCCGTCATCCTAACTAGCTTCGCGTCTGCGGCCGACGCACCGGACCCGTTCGTCGGCACGTGGGTGCTCAACACCGCGAAGTCTGCCTGTGATCCCCCTCCGGTGCCCAAAAGCCAGACCTTTACGATCGCGGAGGCGCCGGGAGGCGCAATACACGAAACGATCGATATCGTGGACGATGACGGAACGAAGACCCATATGGAATACACGTCAGCGCGGGATGGCAAGTATGTTCCTGTCACTGGAAGTGGATACGCCGATTCGGTGAGCATTACGCTAATTGACCCGAGCACGACTAAATATGTAATGAAGAAGGCGGCCCAGCGCATTGACTCAGGTACCTTCACGGTTTCAAAAAACGGTAAGACCAATGGAGGTTCGCTTTCCGGAAAAGATGCCGGTGTTGCCTGGAAGTGCCACCTCGTCTTTGATCGTAAGTGACGCGCCGCAGACGGGCAGAACCACAGTTCGGTCCACCCTGCGTGGCCCAGCGTATCGGCGTCAAATCCTTGCTCGCCGACCGCCCAGCAGGCGCTTCACAGACCAAGTCCGACCATTGACCGTGCAATATTGCCTTCGGCAAAGACGCCGCTCAAAATCGTGAAGGAGCCTCCAAGTCCACGACATCCATGGCATCTATCAGACCGTACTTCCAGAAAGTGATGAGCAATCCGTGGCTAAGCATTCCGCTCGACGACTATGAAGGTCATATGTCCCTGCCAGCGGTCGGGCAGGCGCGAATGATTGCGGAACAATTTGATCTCGCGCTGGAGCGCTGGCCGCCCAGAAGTATCGCAGTCATAGGATGTGCGGGAGGGAACGGCCTCGATAAAATCCCGGGAAGAATGGTTGAGCGTGTCGTCGCCGTGGATGTGAATCCGGGCTACATCGAACGAGCCCGAACTCGGCATGCGCAGCGGATACGGGGTCTCGAACTCGTTTGTGCCGATGTGGAATCCGAGTCGTTGATTTACGACCCGGTGGACCTGACATACGCTGCGCTGCTGTTTGAATACGTCGGCGTGTCGGCGACTTTGAGGACGGTTAAGCGGAACTCTCGACCCAACGCAGTTCTCACGACGGTATTGCAGCTCTCTCATCCAGCAATTCCCGCGGTTTCACCTTCACCTTACAAGTCGTTAGGCAATCTAGCCCCCGCCATGACATTGGTCGCGCCGGAGACGCTGTGCGATGCCGCGGCGGATGTGGGTTTCGCGGCCGTAGATTCAACTATCATCGAACTGTCTTCCGGAAAAAGGTTCTGCGTGCAGAGCTTTAAAGCATGACTCGCGAAACCTAGCCGACGCCGGCCGCTCACGCTGTGAGTTAAATTTTGCCGATACGAAGCGTTCAGTGCGCGCGGGGCGACCACCTCGAGACCCTAGCGATCGCTGCGTTACAATAATCGACGAGTACTACACATGACCGCTCAACTCAACCACACCATCGTCTAAGCGTCAGATCGGACGAAATCCGCCCGTTTTCTGGCCGAGATGCTAGGGCTGCCGGCGCCCGTCCGGTTCGGTCCCTTCGAGGTAGTCGAACTCCACAACGGAGTGTCTCTCGATTTCGCGGCCGCCGATGGACCGATCCAGCCACAGCACTACGCTTTCTTGATCTCGGAGACTAACTCGATGCCATTTTCGACCGCATCCGTAAGCAGGGTCTCCAGTACTGGGCCGACCCGAGGCGTTGCTGCCCGGGCGAGATCAATCATAACGACGGCGGACGCGGGGTCTATTTTCCCGACCCCGACGGCCATTATCTGGAAGTGATCACTCGCCCATACGGGACCGGTGGCAGTTAGGCGGCAAGGATGTCGTCTAATTCAAGAGTCTGAGGCCGGAAAGAAATAGCTCGTCAGGTTGTCGGCAGGGGACTTTGGCCCAACTGACCGCAGTGCGTGGTGCGCTCTGTCGATCGTTGGGATCGCGGTACCGAGATGACTGATCACCAGCGCTTTCACTCTGGCAAGTGCGCTACTTCTGCGACCGCCCAAAGCCCTTAGCAACGAGGCTCGAGCGAAAGCACTGATCGCTTGCTCGACAATACTTCCTAAGCGCACGGATGCTGGGCCAACACGTAGGCCTGATCGAACAAGATCGCGCCCAAAAACCGCAGTTGCAGTCGGCCTAGACCGACATCGCTTTGGCACGTGATAGCAAGACGGGCCTGTGAGTCCGCATGTATAAAGTCGCTCATCAAAAACCTTCGCTGAGTCACTAACTATGTACAGGTTATGTTAGTCAAATACGTTATGGCTGCCATGTCCGTGTTTGCGGCTGCGATCTGCAGCGCATCCCCGATCTATAAATACGATGCCGACGCCATGTCGCATTTTGCGCGCAAGCCGAGCTCGTAGAGTTGATTATCGAGTCGTCCGGCAGCGGCGATCACGACCCCAGGCTTCCGGCGCGGGCTGCGCAGTATGACGCTATCATCGAGGCGGCGGGGAAATCCGCGGGTGTCGAGCCCAATCTCCTCAGGGCGGTAATCGTCGTCGAATCGGGTTTCAATTCCCATGCTGTCTCGAAGAGCGGCGCCGTGGGTCTTATGCAACTCATGCCTGCGACGGCCACGCGGTTTGGCGTGTTCAATCGCTACGATCCGCTGCAGAATGTGCGGGGCGGCGCTCTCTACCTCGGCTTCCTGATCAAGCGGTTTCGTCAGGACGTGCATCTTGCGCTCGCCGCCTTCAATGCGGGCGAAGAGGCGGTGGCTAGAAGTTCGGGGCAAATTCCGCGGTTCAACGAAACGCTTGAATACGTGCCCAAAGTCCTCAAGATCTATCAGGCGCTAACCGACCAACAGCAGCGTCAGACCACCTTGGCTGAGCTGCCGCGAATCTAAGGCCGAGGAAATCTCGGCACTCCGATACGATCGCGAACTTGCAAAGGGTGAGTTCGCCGATGATCTTCATCCGTGCGGCAGGCGGGCCAAAAAGCGGAACATCGTCGCAAGAATGCGCGCCGTGGAGCCGCCCGGAATAGACCCGCGATTCTTCGAGTACTCACCTTTGCATCCGACGAGCACAGTTGCCGGCGGTGCCAACGGCGACGGCACATTCTTCGAGGTTGCGCTGCAGTGAGCGCGGAAGGCAGTGGCTCCCTGCTACGCGCGCCATAAAGAACTACGGCGAGCTGCTGACGCAAATATTTGTTTGCCGCGGCGGAGCAAGCACTCGCTACCCACGCTGATGGGAGCATGCTAAGGTCCGACAGGACCAGTCATTGACAACCCTTGCCGCGCAGGGAGCCGAGATGGGGAGCGATGCATATCCACGCTTTCGCGCCGCCGCAGTGCAAGCGGCTCCCGTATTCCTCGACCGCGACGCTTCAATCTCCAGACTGGAACAGTGGGCCGCCAGGGCCAAAGCAGCCGGTGCCGATCTGATCGTTTTCGGAGAGTCCTATATTCCAGCGTTCCCACTCTGGAACATGTTGTACGCACCGATTGATCAGCACGCTTTCTACCGCCGCCTGTACGACAACGCCATCGAGGTGCCCAGTCCGCAGATTGACCAGCTCGGCGACATCGCGCGCCGGCACCGGGTCGTCCTCTCGGTTGGCGTGACCGAAAAGGCGTCCGATAGCATGGGGACGATGTGGAACACGAATTTGCTGTTCGCTGAAGACGGCACGCTGCTCAACCGACATCGCAAATTGGTGCCGACGTGGGCAGAGAAGTTGACCTGGGCGAACGGGGACGCATCCAACCTGCGTGTCGAGCAGACGAAACTTGCCAAGCTGGGCATGTTGATTTGCGGCGAGAACACCAACACCCTTGCGCGTTTCGCACTACTGGCACAGGGCGAGCAGGTACACATCGCCTCCTATCCGCCGGCGTGGCCATTTCGCCGTCCGGATAGGAGCCGGAACTATAATCTGACCGACGCCATACGCATTCGCTCGGCGGCGCATGCCTTCGAGGGCAAGGTCTTCAATGTCGTCGCCTCTTGCGCGCTGGACGATCAAGCGATCAGCGAAGTCTCACACGGCAACGCCGAGGTGCGTAAGATTCTCGCCGCGGCCCCGCCCGCAACGTCCATGATCCTCGGTCCGCAGGGTGAGTTGCTGGGCGAGCCTCACGTGGGGGGCGAGGGCATGGTCGTGGCCGACATCGACATCTCGCGTTCGATCGAGCAGAAGCAAATCCATGACATCGTCGGCTCCTACAACCGGTTCGATGTTTTCCGGTTGACCGTCGACCAGCGGCCCAACCGGCCGATAACCGTGATTCGGGATGAAGAGGGCTCGAGGGCCGGCACCGCGACCGATGGCATAG